>NZ_RBKY01000001.1:4953943-6192429 GCF_003634495.1 Nocardiopsis sp. Huas11
GCACCCGTCGGGTGCACGGTGTCCCGTCGGGTGCACGGTGTCCCGTCGCGCGCCGCACGGCGCATGGAGGCGTCAGGGACCGGAGCTTCCGGGGCTGGCGTACCACAGCCCGCGCGGGGCCGCGGTGACCGAGGGCAGGTCGGCGTAGGGGGAGACGCGGAACCCGCTGGAGTAGCGGATCCGGGGTCCGCCCACGCCGCGGCCGCGCGGGGCCCGGGCGGACCCCTGGGGGCGCAGGGCGTCGGCCAGGCCCTCGGCTCCGGACTCCTCCCACGCCGTGGTGAGCTCGCCGAGGTCGTAGGCGTGGGTGGCGGTCACGGTGGCCATCCCCGAACCCGACCGGCGCACCCGGCCGCGCACGGCCAGCAGCCAGGACCCGAACACGGTGGACGCGCACCGGTCCTGCACGGACTCGAAGAAGGTCAGGTCCACCAGCCCGGTCGCGTCGTCCAGGGTGGTGAAGATGATCCGCTGCCCCGACCGCACCGCCGGGGTCTGGGTGGCCACCTTCACCCCCGCCACCAGCACCTCCTGCCCGTTGGGGACCAGGTGCAGGTCGCGGGCGGGGACCAGGCGGTGCCCGGCGGCCAGGGCGGCCAGCAGCTCGGCGTGGCCGTCCAGCAGGTGGCGGTCCACCTCGTACCCCAGCACCTCCAGTTCGGCGCGCACGCGTTCGTCGTCGCTCATCTCCGGCAGCGCCCCCCGTTCCGGGACGGCCCCTGAGACCGGCAGGGGGATCTGGCCGCTGTCGGTCCTGGTGCGCCCGGCCCGTTCCAGGGCGCTGACCTGGAGGAGGAGATCGCGCCGGTGGGGTGCGGCGGGGTCGGAGCCGATCCGGTAGAGCGCGTCGAAGGCGCCCACCCTGACCAGGTTCTCCAGCACGTCGCGGGACAGGCGGGCCCGGTTGGCGGCGTCGGGCAGGGAGTGGAAGGGGCGCTCGGCCAGGACACGGCCGATCTCGGCCGCGGTGATCCCCCGGACGTCGGCCAGGGAGGCGCGCACGCCCCACGTGCCGCCCACGTCCTCCACCCGCCACCGGTCCTCGGAGCGGTCGATGTCCACGCCCAGCACGGGGACGCCGAAGCGGCGGGCGTCGTCGATGATGGCGCGGCGGGGATACATGCCGGGGTCGTGGGTGAGGACCCCGGCGTAGAAGGCGGCGGGGTGGTGGCGTTTGAGCCAGGCCGACTGGTAGGTGGGCAGCGCGAACGCGGCGGCGTGGGCCTTGCAGAAGCCGAAGGCGCCGAAGGAGGACAGGATCTCCCAGACCCGTTCGATGATCCGCGGGTCGTGCCCGCACTCCTCGGCCATGGTGGTGAAGGTCCTCTGCACCTGGGCGCGTCCCTCCTCGGTGCCGAGCCGGCGGCGCATCGACTCGGCCTGGTCGAGGCCGCAGCCGGTCATGGCGTGCAGGGTCCCGATGACCTGTTCGTGGAAGATCACGACCCCGCCGGTCGGTGCGAGCAGGTCGGACAGGACGGGGGAGGGGTGGATCGGTGGGCTCAGGCCCTCGCGAGCGGCCAGGTAGGGGGTGATCATGTCGCTGCCGACGGGACCCGGCCGGAACAGGGAGATGTCGCAGATCAGGTCGTCCATGTCGGCGGGGCGCAGGCGGCTGACGAGTTCGCGCTGGCCGGGCGACTCGATCTGGAAGCAGCCCAGGGTGGCGGAGGAGGAGATCATCCGGTAGGTGGACTCGTCCTGGGGCAGGGTGTCCAGGTCCAGCTGCTCGCCGGTGGTGCGCGCCACCTCGTCGCGGGTGTGGGCCATGGCCGACTGCATGCGCACGCCGATGACGTCGAGTTTGATCAGGCCCATCTCCTCCACGTCCTCCTTGTCGAACTGGACCATGGGGTAGCCGGCGCGGCTGGGCTCCAGGGGCGTGCGCTCGCGCAGGGTGGAGCCGGAGACGACCAGGCCGCAGGGGTGCATGGCGATGTGTCGGGGCAGGCCGTCCAGGCTCTCGGCGAGCCGGAAGAGGGTCTGGGCGGAGGCCGAGTCCAGGCCGGTGCCCTGGAAGCCGCGCAGTTCGGGCAGGTCCTGGGCGGCGGAGCGGATACGGCGGGCGCGCACGTGGGGGAAGGCCTTGGCCAGGGCGTCGATCTCGTGCGGGGGGATCCCCATCGCGGCGCCGACGTCGCGGATGGCGCTGCGGGCGCGGTAGGTCTCCATCATGGACACGCACGCGGTGTCGGGGTAGGCGGCGAAGACCGCGTCGTAGGCCTCCAGGCGGCGGGCGGACTCCACGTCCAGGTCGATGTCGGGCAGGCCGACGCGGCTCTGGCTGAGGAAGCGCTCCATGAGCAGCCCGTGGTCCAGGGGGTTGATCGCGGAGATGCCCAGCAGGTGGTTGACCAGGCTGCCGGCGCCCGATCCTCGGATGGAGCACCGGATGCCCTTGTCGCGGATGCGCGCGGCGGCGTCGGCGACGGTGAGGAAGTAGGCCGACAGGCCCTTGCGCTCGATGACCTCCAGTTCACCGGCCAGGCGGTGCACGGCGCCGGGGTCGCGGTGCAGGCCGAGCCGGTGCAGGCCGTCGTCGCAGTCGCGCCAGAGTCGCTCTCGGGGGTCGTGGACGTCGGGCAGGTGGGCGCGGTCCATGCCCAGGTCGGCGTCGGGGTCCATGGCGCAGGAGGCGGCCAGGGCGTTGGTGTGGGCGATCAGGCGGCGGGCCGCCGTGTCGTCTCCGCACAGGCGCCGGGCGACCTCCAGCATCTGGGCGCCGCTCTTGAGGTGGGCCTGGGCGGTGGCGGGGCCCGGGCGGGTGCCGCCGGGCAGCCAGCGCCGGGCCTCGTCCAGGACGTGGGCGACCTCGGCGTCGGTGGCGCGGGGGTAGCGGACGGCGTTGGTGAGCACGGCCAGGGTGCGGGTCCGGGCGGCCAGGTCGAGGAGGGCCTGGGCGATGCCCCGGTGGCCGGGGGTGTAGTGGTCGACGAGCTCGATGACGGTCTCGGCGGTGGCGCGCCAGCGGTCCAGGAGGCGCTGGGCGAGGCCGGGACGGCCCTCGGCCAGGGCGGTGCCGACGTCGGAGTCGGGACCGAGCAGGACGACGAGGCCGTCGGCGTGCTGGGCCAGGGCGTGGAGGGACAGGGCGGGGGTGTCGGCCGCGGTGTCGTGGGCCTGGGTGACCAGGCGGCACAGGGAGGCCCAGCCGCGCCGGCCGCGGGCCAGGAGGGTGACGCGTCCGCCGTCGGGCGCGGCCACGGCCAGGTTGCAGCCCAGGACGGGGCGCAGGCCCGCCTTCTGGCAGGCGCGCACGTGTTTGACCATGCCGTAGACGCCGTCGCGGTCGGTGAGGGCGATCAGGCCCATGTCGAGTTCCGCGGCGCGTTCGACGAGCCGGCCGGGCGGGGTGGTGCCGTAGCGGGCCGAGGCCGAGGAGACGACGTTCAGGTGCGCGAAGTCCGCGTGCCCGTGGGCCTGCGGCATGTTGTTCCTCCCCTGGGGTGGTGCACCGGGTTCGGCACGGGTGCTGATGTGACCCATGGGGAAGAAGTGCCGAAATCGAACTTATGTACGAATCATAGCTCGGATCGCATCGAACACAAACCCCTGACCTGCCCAAACGCGAAAACGGTTGGCCCCGGCACCCTCGCCTGACACAGGATGGCCGACAGGACAGGGGATCCCGCCATGGAGAGAGGACGTGCGCGCATGGAGAACGAGGACGTCGACCAGGCGATCGCGGCGGAGCTGCGCCTGCTCGATCCCGACGTCCGCGTCTCGCCGAGCCTGGCGTCGGAGCTGCTCCACCCCGACTTCACCGAGGTCGGCCGGTCCGGGCGGCGCTGGGACCGCGCGTCGATCCTCTCGGCGCTGCCGACCATGGCCGGATCCACCCACCAGGGCCGCGTCCAGGTCTCCGGCATGACGGGCAGGGCCCTCGCCCCGGGCGTCGTGCACCTGGCCTACGCGACCCAGGTCGAAGGCGTGCGGGCCTGGCGCAGTTCCGTATGGCTCAGGGGCGGTGACGGCGCCTGGCGGGTGCTGTACCACCAGGGCACGCCCACGCGGGCGTGCGAGTAGGCGACGAGACCACTCCCGCCGTGGCAGCACCACGCCCGCGCGGGTGTGCGAGAAGGGCCGCGGGTCACGCGGGCGCGGCCCCGCGCCTGAGGCGTACGGAGCCCGAGCCCACCCTGGGTCTCACGGTCGCGGCGTGAAGGACTCCAGGGTCTCGTGGACGACGCGGTCGTAGGACCGGCGCTCGCTCTGCGGCCCGTACCAGGCGATCCAGTACGCCGTGGTCCCCTCCGCCTCCACCACGTGGGACTGCAGGGCGAGGCTGAAGCGCCGGGTCTCCTCCCAGCCCAGCATCTCGGCCGTGTTGTCCAGGCCCGTGTAGGTGTCCTCGAACATCGCGGCGTCCCAGTCCCCGGGCACGTCGGTGTAGTCGGCCGGATCGAGTTCCTTCTGGTCCCAGTCCTCGAACCCGAGTTCGGCCGCGGCCTCGTTCCAGGCCTCGACCGCCTCCGTGCCGGCGTCCTCGTGGGCCGGGTCGTCGTACCAGCCGACGGCCATCGCCGTCTCCGGGAAGTCCTCGTCCCCGTCGGGCGCGAGGAAGAGCACCGAGCCCGAGGACGCGTGCGGCTCGCTCTCCTCACGCACCTCCCACCCGCGCGGGTGGTCCACGGAGACCCGGTCGCCCTCGTAGCGCTCGTAGTCGACGGAGAGCGCGTTCGGCAGGAGCAAGTACACGACCAGTCCCACCGCCAGGAGCCCGGCGACGGTCGCCGATCCGGCGATGAGCAGGAGGCGGCCGCGGCCGTCGGAGGCGTTCTGGGGGCTGACCATGACGGCCCTTCCGCTAGGGCGTGTATGACGGACACTCACCCTGCTGCGCGACGCCCCAGCGGTACCCTCGCTGCGTTCTCATCAGTCAACAGCCACACCAGGATGCTTCCTTCTTCGGCCTTGCGAGGCCACCACTGGAACGCCGCTCGCGACGGGCGGCATCCGTCATACACGCCCTAGTGTTCTGAGTCGTTAATTCGATGAAGATACGCGGCGATGGTTTCGAAGATCTCCTCGGCCGTCTTGGTCCACACGAACGGCCGGGGGTTCTCGTTCCAGGTATCGATCCACCCCTGGAGTGCGTGCTCCAGATCGCTGACCGAGGTGTAGGACCCCCGCCGGATCATCCTGCGGGTGATCTCGGCGAAGAACCGCTCCACCAGGTTCAGCCAACTGGAGTAGGTCGGGATGAAGTGCAGGTGGAAGCGGGGATGGGCCAGCAGCCAGTCCTTGACGATCGGCGCCTTGTGCGTGCCGTAGTTGTCCACGATGAGGTGGACATCCAGCCCAGGGGGCGTTTCGCGGTCGATCTGGTTGAGGAACTTGCGGAACTCGACGGAGCGGTGCCTGCGGTGGTGAGCCGAGATCACCTTGCCCGAGGCCGCGTCCAGGGCCGCGAACAGGGTGGTCGTACCGTGCCGGATGTAGTCGTGGGTCTGGCGCTCGGGCACGGCGGGCATCATCGGCAGCACCGGGGCCGACCGGTTGAGCGCTTGGATCTGGGACTTCTCGTCCACGCACAGCACCAGTGCCGCGTCCGGCGGGTTGAGGTAGAGGCCGGTGACGTCGCGGACCTTCTCGATGAAGAACGGGTCGTTGGACAGCTTCCACTCGTCGACCAGGTGGGGTTTGAGCCCGAACGCTCGCCAGATCCGCGAGACGGCGGTCTGGTTCAGCCCGGTCCGCTCGGCCATCGACCGGGTCGACCAGTGTGTACCGCCGTCGGGCGAGGGCTGTTCCAGGGTCTGGCGGATGACCTCCTCGACGTGGGCGTCGGTGATCTTGCGGGGCTGGCCGGGGCGGTCCTTGTCGGAGAGCGCCTCCAGCCCGCCGTCGATATAGCGGTTGCGCCACTTGCCCACCGTCTGCGGCCAGACCCCCAGCACCCGGGCGACCTCGGCATCGGTGCCGCCCTCGGCGCAGCGCAGGATGATCCGTGCGCGCTGCGCCATGACCTGCGCTGACGTGGGCCGCCGTGCGATCTGTTCCAGCGTGCGCCGGTCCTCGTCACTGACTACCAGGGGCCTTTTCTTCCTGCCGCGTTGCGCCATGAGACCATCGTAACCAATTATTCATCGAATTAACGACTCAGAACACTAGGGGATCGACGGTGGGCGAGCCTAACAAACCGGCCCGGAGGGCCTCGGGCCGGTGGCACGGCGCAGGTCCGGCCTCCCCCCGGACCCCTTGACCGCAGTGACCTGCATCACTTATGTTCGCTCTCGGAACACTCGTTCGCAAAACGTACAAAATGTGGGTCGTTGTGGAAGCACGCCGCCCCGGCCGGTCCCCCGACCGGAGGCGCGACACCCCCCGACCGCCGAACGACTCAGGAGCGACAGATGCGTTCACACGTGACCGCCCTCGGCGCCGCCACCGTCCTGCTCCTCGCCACGGCCTGCGGTGGCGCCGGCCAGGGCGAGGCCGAGGACGGCGAACTGCGCGACGTCACCGCCGGGGCCATCCCCATCGTCGACGTCGCACCCCTGCACCTGGGGGTGGAACAGGGGTTCTTCGCCGACCGCGGCATCAACCTCACCATCGAGCCCGGATCGGGCGGCGCCGCCGCCATCCCCGGCGTGATCAGCGGAAACTTCGAGTTCGCCTTCGGCAACGTCGTCTCCCTGCTGGTGGCCCGCGACAACGACATGCCCCTGAAGATCTTCTCCAACGGTGTGGCCACCAACGGAGAACAGGGCGCCGACTTCAGCGGTGTGTTCGTCCTCGACGACAGCCCCGTGGAGACCGCCGCCGACCTGGAGGGCCTCACGGTCGCCGCCAACAACCTGCTCAACATCGGCGACACCACCGTCCGCGAGTCCGTGCGCCAGGCCGGCGGCGACCCCTCCACCGTCGAGTTCGTCGAGATGGCCCTGCCCGACATGGCGCCCGCCCTGGAGAACGAACAGGTCGACGCCGTCTGGCTGGTCGAGCCGTTCACCACCATGGCCATCGAGGCCGGCCACCGCGAGATCGCCTCCAACTTCGTCGACACCCACCCCGACCTGACCGTGGCGACCTACTTCACCTCCGAGCAGATGATCGCCGAGGAGCCCGAGCTCATCGACGACCTCGACGCCGCCCTGCGCGAGTCGCTCGCCTACGCCGAGGCCAACCCCGACGAGGCCCGCCGGATCGTCTCCACCTACACCGAGATCGACGAGGAACTCCTGAACGAGGTCCGGATGCCGCGCTGGCCCGCGGAGGTCAACGAGGAGTCCGTCGGCGTGCTGGCCGACCTCATGGTCCAGGACGGCATCGTGGACTCCGAGCCCGACCTGACCGCCCTGTACCGCTGACTCCGGGAGCCACGACGTGCCCGACCAACGCCGGCCCCCCGAGACGGTCCGCGACCACACCCTGCGACTCCTGCGCGAACTCGGCCTGACCACCGTCTTCGCCAACCCCGGGTCCACCGAGGTCCCCTTCCTGGTGGACCTGCCCGACGACATCGAGTTCGTCCTCGGCCTGCACGAGGGCTCGGTCGTGGGCATGGCCACCGGGTGGGCCCTGGCCCGCGAGCGCCCCGCGCTCGTCCAACTGCACACGACCGCCGGACTCGGCAACGCCGTCGGAGCACTGGCCACCGCCCGCGTCAACCGCGCCCCGCTCGTGGTCCTGGTGGGCCAGCAGGACCGGCGCCACCTCGCCCACGAACCCTTCCTGGCCGGACACCTGCAGGGCCTGGCCGGGGACTACCCGGTCGCCGTCCACCAGCCGGTGCGCGCCCAGGACGTGCCCGGAGCCGTGGCCCGCGCCCACCACGAGGCCGTCCAGGGGCGCGGCCCCGTGCTCGTCGTGGTCTGCATGGACGACTGGGCCCGGCCGATGGAGGCCGACCAGCCCCGTGCCGCCCCCATCCGGGTGGCGCGGCCCCAGCACGTGACCCCCGACGACGCGGCCGCCACCGAGATCGCCGCCTTCCTGGACGGGGCGCACTCCCCGGCGCTGGTGGTGGGCGCGGGCGCCGACAGCGCCCCGGCCTGGCGGGCCCTGACCGACCTCGCCGAGCGACTGCGCGCGCCGGTCTTCCAGGAGAGCTTCGGCGCCCGCGCCGGGTTCCCGCAGGACCACCCGCTCTTCGCCGGGCACCTGCCGGCCGAGCGCTCCCGGCTGCGCGCGGCCCTGCGCGGAAACGACGCGGTCCTGGTGGTGGGCGCCCCGGCGCTGCGCCAGTACATCTACGCCGACGGGCCCCTGGTCGACGCCGGAACCCGGCTGGCCATGGTCGGTGACGACCCCGGCGAGGCCCACCGCGCCGCGGCCGACCTCGCCGTCATCGCCCCCGTGGCGCCCTTCACGGCCGCGGTGGCCGCCCTGGTCACGCGGCGCACGGACGCGCCCGCGCCGAGCCGTGCCGCCCCGGCATCGGCCGCGGACGTGCCCGAGCCGCCCGCCGAGGGCGAGCTCCTACGCCCGGCGCACGTCCTGGCGGCCCTGGCCGCACGGGTGGGGCCGGAGACCGCCGTGGTCGAGGAGACCCCCTCCAGCCGCCCGCGGCTGCACCGCCTGCTGCCCGCCCGCGCACCCCTGGGCTTCCTGTCGGCGGCCATGGGCGGACTGGGTTTCGCCCTGCCCGCGGCGACCGGCCTGCGTATGGCCGACCCGACCCGCCCGGTGGTGGCCGTGGTCGGCGACGGCTCGGCCCTGTACCAGGTCCAGGCGCTGTGGAGCGCCGCCCGCTACCGTGTCGGTGTGCTCTTCGTCGTACTGTCCAACGGCCGCTACGCGGTCATGGACCGCCTGGCCGAGCACGGCGGCGGCAAGGCGCCCTGGCCCGACTTCCCCGAGGTGTCCCTGGCCGCGCTGGCCCGCGGACTGGGCTGCCCGGCCGTCGAGGTCGCCACCCACGCCGAGCTGTGCCACGCGCTGGACGAGGCCACCGCCGACCTCGCCGGGCGCGACACCCCGCTGCTCCTGGACGTCACCGTCGCCCCCGATCCCGATTTCGCCCCCTGACCGGGGTCGGCTTCCCACCACCACGAAGGGAAAGAGAACGCATGCCACCCACGTCCCTGCCGCCCTTCCGCGCCGACCACGTCGGCAGCCTCCTGCGCCCCGAGCGCCTGCTCGCCGCCCGCCAGAGCCACGCCGACGGCGCCCTGGCCGCCGACGAGCTGCGCGCGATCGAGGACGAGTGCGTCCGCGAGGTCGTGCGCATGCAGGAGGACGTCGGCCTGCGCACCGCCACCGACGGCGAGTTCCGCCGCTCCTCGTGGCACATGGATTTTCTCTATCAGTTGGGCGGGGTGTCCAAGGTCCAGGACCACCTCAGCATCACCTTCCACAACGAGAGCGGCGACATCGAGTTCACCCCCTCGGGCCTGCGCATCGCCGAGCGCATCCGCTCCGAGGGCACGATCTTCGGCGACGCCTTCTCCTACCTGGCCAAGACCGTCACCCGCAACACCCCGAAGCTGACCATCCCCTCGCCGAGCATGGTGCACTACCGGGGCGGGTCGGCCGCGATCGATCCCGCCGTCTACCCCGACCAGGAGGAGTTCTGGGCGGACCTGTCGGCCGCCTACGCCGCTCAGATCCGGGGTTTGGGGGAGTTGGGCTGCACCTACCTCCAGCTCGACGACACCAGCCTGGCCTACCTCAACGACCCCGACCAGCGCGGCATGCTCGACGGGCGCGGTGACGACAGCGACCGGCTGCACGTGCGCTACATCCGCCAGATGAACGCGGCGCTGGCCGACCGCCCCGAGGGGATGCGGGTCACCACCCACATGTGCCGGGGCAACTTTCGTTCCTCCTGGGTGGCGCGCGGCGGCTACGACCACGTCGCCGAGGAGCTGTTCAACGAACTGGACGTCGACGGGTTCTTCCTGGAGTTCGACGACGAGCGCTCGGGCGGGTTCGAGCCCCTGCGCTTCGTCCCCGAGGGCAAGTTCGTGGTCCTGGGGCTGGTCACCACCAAACGGGGCGAGCTGGAGAGCAAGGACGCGCTCAAGCGCCGGATCGAGGAGGCCGCCCGCCACGTCCCGCTGGAGCAGCTGTGCCTGTCGCCCCAGTGCGGCTTCTCCTCCACCTTCGAGGGCAACGACCTCAGCTACGACGAGCAGGTCGCCAAGCTCGCGCTGATCGTGGAGACCGCCGAGGAGGTCTGGGGGTAGGCCGCCCGCCGCTCAGGCGGCGACGGCGGGGGCGAGCTTGTCCAGCTCCTCCAGGGCGGCGGCCACCGCGGGGTGCCGCCGCCCTCCCTGGCGTGTGCAGGTCAGGAGTTTGCGCGCCGGCACGGGGGTGCCGTCCAGCCGCACCCGCGTGACCGGGAGCGAGGGTGAGAAGTCGGCCAGACGGGGGATGAGCGTCACCCCCAGCCCGTGGGCGACCAGGACCGCGGAGGCGCCCCAGTCCATGGTCCGGTGGACGCCGTCGGGGGTGAAGCCCGCGGCGCGGCACGCCGACAGGGCGTGGTCGTGGCAGGTGGTGCCGGAGACGGGCAGGATCCAGGACTCGGTGGCGGCCACGCTCAGCGGCACGCGCTCACAGCCCGCGAGCGGGTGGTCGTCGGACACCACCAGGTCGAGTTCGTCGTCCAGCAGCGGTTCCTGGTCGAAGCGCGGATCGGTCCGGGGCGGAGTCCCGGACGCCGCCTCGATCACGGCCAGCTCGATCTCGCCCTGGAAGAGCAGGTCCAGGCTCATGCCCGGTTCGGCCTCCAGCAGCCGCACGTCCAGGCGGGGGTAGCGCCGGCCCAGCGCGGCGGCCATGGGGGCGAGCAGACGCGCCATCGCCACGGGGAAGCCCGCCACCCGGAGCGTTCCGGCGGGTGCGGTGTCCAGCCCGCGCATCTCGGTCTCGGCCCGCTCCCAGCGCGCCTCGATGGCGTCGGCGTGCTCCAACAGGCTCTGCGCGGCGGTGGTGAGCCGCACGCCGCGACCCTGGGGTTCGAGCAGGGCCACGCCGAGCTCACGGCCCAGCTGGCGGATCTGCTGGGAGGCGGCCGAGGGAGTGAAGTGCAGGGCCTGCGCGGCGGCGGTGACCGTGCCGTAGTGCGACACGGCCCGCAGGATACGCAGGCGGCGCAGATCGATCATGTAGGTGATTCTTCACGGTTGCGTTCACCAACTCAATCTCGACATTGAAGGTCGCCAAGACCGAGGCTGGAGGTGACCGCGAACGAACGAGTGAGAGGTGCGCCATGACGACCGTCTGCCCCCACTGCGGATGGCCCGACGACCAGCCCTTCCACGTGGTGTCCCGGCACGGGACGGGCACCGGGTCGACGGTCTGGGTGCGGTGCGCGTGCGGGTCGGTGCAGCTGCGCGAGATCGGCCCCGCCGGCACGCGGATCCTCTCGCGCGGACGACCGGACCCCGACGCGCCGCGCGAGCGCTGCGGCGCCTGACACCGTCCACAGGCTCCGGAACGGTCATGTTCGACCGCCGACGGTACGCGATACGGTAACGGACATGGGAGACACACCGACACGACCGTCCACGTCGGCAGAGGACTACGTGAAGGTCGTCTACGACCTCCAGGAGCGCGGCACCGGCCCGGTGACGATCTCCGGAATGGCCGAACGGCTGTCGGTGTCCAACTCCTCGGTCTCGGGCATGCTCCGCAAGCTGAGCGAGATGGGCCTGGTGGAGCACCAGCGCTACGGGGCGGTCAGCCTCACCGAGTCCGGCACCCGGGCGGCGCTCGCCGTCCTGCGGCGGCACCGGCTGCTGGAGACCTACCTCGTCGCCGAGCTCGGCTACTCCTGGGACGAGGTGCACGACGAGGCCGAGATCCTCGAACACGTGGTCTCGGACAAGTTCGTCGACCGGATCGCCGCCCACCTGGGCGACCCGGTGGTGGACCCGCACGGCGACCCCATCCCCACCCGCGAGGGCGACATCGTCGAGAGGGAGTCCTTCCTGCTGTCGGAGGCCGAACAGGGCACCCGCGGCGTGATCGTGCGGGTCAACGACACCGACCCCGACCTCCTGCGCTACCTCGCCGACATCGACATCGGCATCGGCATGACCGTGGAGGTCCTCAAGCGCCAGGCCTTCGCCGGATCGCTGCAGATCTCCGTGCGCCCCGCGGAGGGCGCGCCGGAGCGGCCGCAGGACCTCGGCCTGGTCGCCGCCGAGGCCCTGTGGATCAGCCCGGACGCCAAGTAGGGCCCCGCGCCGCGAGCGGGCGGGGCCCCGGCCCGGTCAGCCGCGCGGGCGCACGCCCGGAGTGCCCTCGTCGATGACGAACCGGGCCAGGTCGCCGATCGGCGCCCCCGGCTCGCTCACGTAGTCCACGACTCTGTAGTCGGCGGTCCACTCGGTGGGCGTGACCACGTTGCGCACGTAGCCGCGCCGGCGGTTGATGTAGTGGATGTGCGGGTTCTCCTGGAGCTGGACGGCGTCCGTGGGCCGCTGGTCCATGCCGTCGCCGCCGCTGGTGAAGGAGGTGCCCACCAGTTCGGTGGCCACCGTCGCCGAGTCCGGGTCGTCGAAGTCGGCCTTGACGTCGCAGACGTAGTTGGCGTGCACGTCGCCGGTGACCACGACGGGGTTGGCGGTGGAGGCGAGCCGGTCGCGGACACTGTCCCGCTCCACCCGGTAGTTGTCCCAGGCGTCGTCGCTGTAGGTGGCGTCGTCGCCGTCGGTGAAGTCGCGCTGGGAGAAGAACACCTGCTGGGCCAGGACGTTCCAGCGCGCCCCCGAGTTCGCCAGGCCGTCGAAGAGCCACTCGCGCTGCCGCTGTCCGAGCAGCGTCCGCGCGGGGTCGTCGCGTTCGCCGTCCTCGGCCTGGACGCTGCGGTACTGGCGGGTGTCGAGCAGGTGCAGGTCGAAGAGGTCGCCGAAGGAGAGCCGGCGGAACAGCTGCAGGTCCGGCCCGTGGGGGCGCTGGGCCGAGCGCAGCGGCATGTGCTCGTAGTAGGCCTGGAAGGCGCGTGCGCGCCGGCGCAGGAACTCCTCGGGGTCCACGTCCTCCCCGTAGGAGGTGTCGTCCGCCCAGTTGTTCTCGACCTCGTGGTCGTCGAAGACCACCGCCCAGGGGAAGGCGGCGTGCGCGGCCTGCAGCCCCTCGTCGGTCTTGTACTGGGCGTGCCTGATCCGGTAGTCGGACAGCGAGGTGGTCTCGTAGGCCGGCAGGTGGCCGCGGCCGATGGTGCCCTGGCCGCCGCCCTCGTAGATGTAGTCGCCGAGGAAGGCCACCAGGTCCAGGTCCTCCTGCGCCAGGTGGGCCTGCGCGGTGTAGTGGCCATGGGTGTAGTTCTGGCAGCTGGCGAACGCGAAGGAGAACCGCTCCGGGGAGGAGCCGGGCGCCGGGGCGGTCCTGGTCCGGCCGACCGGGCTGATCTCGTTGCCCGTGCGGAAGCGGTAGAAGTAGTCCGCTCCGGGACGCAGGCCGTTGACCTCCACGTGGACCGAGTACGCCGCCTCGGGGCCCGTCTCGACGTGCCCGGAGGCGGTGATGCCGCGGAAGTCCTCGTGCTCGGACACCTGCCAGAGGACCTGGGCCCGCCGGTCGGGCATGCCGCCCAGACCGTTCTCGGCCAGGGGGTCCGGGGCCAGCCTCGTCCACAGCACGACGCCGTCGGGCAGCGGGTCGCCGGAGGCGACGCCGAGGGTGAAGGGGTCGGACACGCGCGCCCACCCCCGGCGGACGGGGCTCGCGTGCGCGGCGGGCGCGCCGAGGCCCACCAGGGCGGCCGCGCCCAGGCCCACGGCTCCGCCGACCAGGACCTGGCGGCGGGTCGTGGCGGGCGCGGAGGCGGATCGGGTGCGGGCGGAGGGCACGACAGGGGTCTGGTCGGGGGAGCCGTGGGGGGAGGGGACGGTACCGGACATGCGCGGTCTCCTGAGGTTCGGTGAAGTTCCCGCCCCTCGGCCGGTGACGAGCGGGACCGTGCTCTATCCGGCCACGAGGGGCGGAACGTCCCAACTACTCCGTGGTGAACATTGCGATCCGTTGCGTGACGACAAGGTTACAGATCGTTGCCATTACCTGGCATGGAGGCGCGCTGCAGTGGAGTTCCGTGCTTTGTGTCAGGCAACGGACACCATGAGTGACGGAGATGGAGCCGCTCCGCGAACGACTCAGGCGCCCGCGGTGGGCGTCAGCCGACCGGCTCCTGGGGGAGGGCGGGCAGGCCGTCGATGCTGGCGGCGTTGCGTTCGTGCCAGTAGCGGGCGAAGGAGTCCGGGCCCTGGCGCTCATGGTGGCGGTCCAGCAGGTCGCGGTCGCCGCGCAGGTCCATCAGCGGCACGGAGAAGCCGCAGGAGTCGGAGATGCGCTCGACGTCGACGACGATGACCGAGCGCTGTCCGGTGGTGCGCTCCTTGGGGAAGTGGGCGCGCAGCTCATCGAACCCGGCATCGGAGGGCAGGACGACACGTCCGCGGCCGTGCAGGCGCACGATGTTGGGCGGACCGTCGAAGGCACAGAACATCAGCACGATCCGGCCGTTCTCGCGCAGGTGCGCGATGGTCTCGGCGCCCGATCCCGTGTAGTCGAGGTAGGCCGCGCTGCGCTCTCCCAGGACGGCGAAGGTACCGCTCATGCCCTTGGGGGAGACGTTGACGTGGCCGTCGCCGTCCAACGGCGCGGTTCCGACGAAGAAGACCGGCTGGGCGAGGAGGAACCGCGCCATCCGGTCGGTGATGGTGTCGAATATCTTGGCCATGGCGCAGAGTCTGCCACCCGGCCCCGGTCAGGCCCCGGGTGGGACGGCCCCGGCGACCGGCACCGTCGTGGTGGCGCGCTTCAGGCGGGCATCGGGCGGGCCCGCACGACGTGCTTCATCACGAGCGTGGAGCTGAGGTGCTGCACGCCGGGAAGGGCCGCCAGCGACTCGTCGTAGAGCTCCCGGAACGCGGCCAGGTCGGCACTGACCACGCGCAGCAGGTAGTCGGGGTCGCCGAAGAGGCGCTCGGCCTGCAGGACCTGGGGGATGGCGGCGACCGCCTCCTCGAACGCCGAGACGGTGTCCCGGTCCTCCTGGCGCATGGTGACGAAGACGAGTGCCTGAAAGCCCAGGCCGACGGCCTCGGCGTCGACGACGGCGCGGTAGCCGCTGATCACACCGGAGCGTTCGAGTTCGCGCAGCCGCCGGTGGCAGGGCGAGACGCTGAGCCGTACGCGGGCGGCCAGGTCGGTGACGCTCAGCCGGCCGTCGGTCTGGAGCTCGGCAAGGATCTTGCGGTCGACGTCGTCCATGGGGGAAATTCTTCCACGAACGGCCGGTTCCACGGCGAAACTTGGCACCATCTTCGGCCCATTCGTGGCTATTCTTCCCTCCGATCCACTCTTGACCAGGAAGAACCGCCTCCATGGCCACCACGTCCATCGCCGGATTCTGGGCGGTCTCCGTCCTCCTCGTCCTCGTCCCGGGAGCCGACTGGGCCTACACCATCGCCGCCGGTCTGCGCGACCGGTCGGTCCTGCCCGCCGTCGGCGGCCTCATGGTCGGCTACGCCGCGCTGACCGGTGTGGTCGCGGCGGGTGTGGCCGCCCTCATCGCGAGCACGCCCGCGGTGCTCACCGCCCTGACCGCCCTGGGCGCCCTGTACCTGACCTGGTTGGGCGTGGCCACGCTGCGCCGGCCGCCGGCGCCCGCGGCCTCGGCCGAGGCCGGCCCGGCCGCCCCGTGGGTGCGGCGGGTGCTCATCGGCGCGGGCACCAGCGGCCTCAACCCCAAGGGGCTCCTGCTCTTCCTTGCCCTGCTGCCGCAGTTCACCGACCAGGACGGCGCCTGGCCGCCCGCCGCCCAGATCGGCGCCCTGGGACTGGTGCACACCCTCAGCTGCGGCGCGGTGTACGCGTGCGTGGGCGTGCTGGCCCGCACGGTGCTGCACGCCCGGCCGGCGGCGGCCCGCGCGGTCGCCCGCACGTCGGGGGTGGCGATGATCGTGATCGGCGCGGCCTTGCTGGTGGAGCGGCTGAGCGGGTGACACGGCGCCGCCACGGCTATACACTTCGGATACCCGAAGTATTGTCGGTGGGAGTCGAGGAGGCGCACCATGGCCGTGAAGCACCCGAAGTACCCCAGGGCGCCACGCCGGACTGACCGTCGATCCGCCGCACGGCCCACTCGTGCGCGCGAGCTCCGAGCGCGACGACGCCATCGAGGCGTGCAAGGAGTCGGCCCGCGCCCTCGCCGACCGGCCCGACGTGCTCAGGGCACGGGTGTTCGAGGCCGTGCTCATGCCCCCGCTCAAGGGCGCCCCGCGCTTCGACGTGACGATGCTGGTGGAGACCGGGTCGCCCGCCGTCCTCGACGCGGTCCGCGCGGCCGCCGACTTCGACGCCCTGGGCGCCGACCTGGTGATGCCCGCGGTCAACCCGGCCCGCATCGGCGACACCGAGGACCCCGCCGACGGCGTGTACCTGTTCAACCACTTCGTGGCCGAGGACGGCGACGCCGGCGTCCGGGTCTGGGAGGACCTGGCCGGCTGGTACACCGTCAAGACCGGCGTCGACAACTCCCTCCCGCTGCGCGCGGTGGGACCGTCGCCGTTCGCCTTCGTCAACTATGCGCGCCTGCCCGGCGGAGCCGCCGCCTTCCTGGTCACCCAGCTGGCCCGGCCCGGTTTTCACCGCTTCGTGCGGCGCCGGCTCCGGGAGAACGGCATGACCGCCCTGCCGGTCCTGTACCGGCCGGCCTGAGAACCCCGGTTCGACCTGCGCCGATCCGGAGGACCGATACCATCGGCCCATGAACGGGGATGTCGACGACGGTGCGCCTGTACCCGACCGTGAGCTGGTCGAGGGGGCGCTGCGGTACGTCCCCCTGCTGGAGACCTACTACCGGCGTGCGCACACCGAGATGCCCGACGAGCTGCGGCACCTGTTCCAGGACCACCACCTGACCGCCCGGCACGGCGCCGTCCTGGCCCAGCTCGCCCACGACCAGCGGCCCAGCGTGGGAGAGCTCTCCACCCGCCTCGGCGTGGGCCTGTCCACGGTCAGCGAGATGGTCGGCGACCTGGACCGGGTCGGCCTGGTGGTGCGCCACCGCGATCCCGACAACGGGCGGCGCGTGCTGGTGGCGCTCTCCGACGAGCACAAGGACACCATGCGCGCCTTCATGGCCGGCCGCGCCGGGCCCCTGGTGCGCGTGTTCGAGCGCCTGACGCCCAGCCAGCGCGAGGGGTTCGCCGCGGGGCTGCGCGCCTGGGCCGAGGAGATCCACCGCGACTGAGCGCGCTCCACGGCGCCCTCCGCGGCCGAGCGCGGGCCGCGCCAGGGGCGCGGCCGAAATCCCCTCGCGCCGAGTGTCGGCCTGCGCCTATCCTGAGGGCATGCGTCGACGACATTGATCCTCCACACGTCCTGCGGTACGGGCACGAGGCCCGCCGGGTGCACACCCACCCCGGCGCCCACCTCCACCCGACCGAAGGACCTCCATGCCCTCGCTGCCACCGCGTGCGCCGCTCACGCGCCTGTTCCGCCTGACCTGGCCCGTCTACGCCTACGCCGTGTTCGAGGAGTTCATCCTCCTCTACCCGCTCTACGCCCTGCTGTTCCACGACACGGGCCTGAGCGTGGCCCAGATCAGCTCCCTGTTCGTCATCTGGGCCCTGAGCGGTGTCGTCGTCGCCGTGCCCGCGGGCGCCTGGGCCGACGTGGTCCCGCGCCGCCGCCTGCTGGCCGCGGCGCCCCTTCTCGCCGCCACCGCCTTCGCCCTGTGGCTGCTGCTGCCCTCCTACGGCGCCTTCGCGATCGGTTTCGCCCTGTGGGGCGCGGGCGGCGCGCTGAGCTCGGGAGCCTTCGAGGCCCTGGTCCACGATGAACTCACCCGCCGAGGGGCCGCCGACCGCTACGCGCGCGTGATGGGCACGGCACGTGCCCTGGGCGTGGCGGCGGTGGGCACGGCCACCCTGCTCGCCGTCCCCGTCATGGCCGTGGGCGGCTATGCGGCGATCGGCACCGCCAGTGTCGCCGCGTGCGTGCTGTGCGGCGCGGCCGGACTCGCCCTGCCCGAGCACCGCGCCCCCGACACCCGCGCGGACGCACCGCGCACGGTGGCCGCCCGCTACTCCGCGGTTCTGCGCGAAGGACTCTCCGAAGCGGCGTCGAGCCCTGCCGTGCGCCGCGCGATCGCGCTGGTCGTGGTGATCACCGCGCTGTGGGGCGTGCTGGAGGAGTACGTGCCGCTGCTGGCCGACGAGGCCGGTGTCCCCGCCCGGACCGTCCCCGTGGTCGTCCTCGTGGTGTGGGTGCTCGTCACCCTCGGCGGTCTGCTCGCCGGGGCCGCCGACCGCCTCCCGCCGTCCGGTCTGGCCCTCCTCACGGCCCTGGCCGCCGGGGCGGTGGCGGTCGGCGCCCTGCTCGGCTCCCCGGTGGGCTGGGTCCTGTTGGGCCTGGGATTCGGCGCCTGCCAGATGCTCGCCGTGGTCGCCGACGCCCGCCTGCAGGCGCGCATCACCGGCTCCGCGCGGGCCACGGTCACCTCGCTGGCGGGCCTGGGCACCGATGCCCTGACGGTCGCCGCCTACGCGCTCTACGCCGGTGTGTACGCGCTCGTGGGGCACGCGGTGGCCTTCGCCGTGCTCGCCGTCCCCTACCTCGCGGTCGCGTGGGCCCTGGCCAGTCTCCGAGCTCCGGCCACCGGGCCCGGTCCGCTGCACCAGGACGCGGGAACCGAGTAGGCGCCGCTGCACCGGGACGCGGGGGCCGAGCCAGGATCGGCGGCCCCCGCCTCGGTTGTGGACCCGGACTTTCTGCCCGGCCCTGAGGTTGCTCAAACATGGTGTTGTCTTTCCCACCAGGCCAATGCACGACAAAAAGCCAGGTCATCACGTACGTTTTCACCTATGAACTTTATCGGATCGATACCCAAGACCATGTTTGCTGTGACCTCGGGCGCACTCCTCACCGGAGGAATCCTCCTCACCGGCACGGGCCCCGCCGCCGCGGAGTCCGCGGACCAGGCCGCCGCCGACGCCCTCAACGACGAGCTGAAGTCCGACATGGCCGGCCACCTGACCGACGAGCACGTCTCCAACGCGCGTGAGGTGGTCGAGACGGCCAAGGACCGCGACCTGGACGAGCAGGCCGCCACCATCGCGGTCGCCACCGTGATCGTCGAGACCCACCTGGACAACCTGCCGGGAGGCGACCGCGACAGCGTCGGCCTGTTCCAGCAGCGCGACCACTACGGGTCGCACCAGGACCGGCTCGACCCCGCCTGGGCGGCCGACGCCTTCTACGACGAGATGGAACTGGTCTACCCCGACGGCAGCTGGGCCGACGAGCCGATCGGTGACGTCGCCCAGGGCGTACAGCGCTCGGCCTACCCCGACCGGTACCAGTACCAGGCCGAGGACGCCGAGACGATCGTCGACCGCCTCTGGTAACGGCCCCTCCCAGGGCCGGCCGCGGAACGCGCGAACCCCGCTCACGCACGTTCTCGCGACCACCCCGGCGACGTACCGCGAACGGGGCCGAACCCCGGCCCCGTCGCGGGCGTCTCCTCCTGTAGTCGGGCGCTGCGCGCTCCGACGCACCGCGGCGGGTACGCCACGCCGCGGGCTCCGTGCCCGAGGACGGCGGGTCACGGCGCACGACGGGCCGCAGGTGTCGAGGGACCGCCTGCGGCCCGATCGCCGTGTCGGGCCCCGGTTCGTCGATTCGGGTGGCGCCGAGCCTGTCGCGCCCCTTGCCCGGGTGGCTAGCATCGGATCTTGTGGCATACCAGACGAGGAACACCGCGAACGGTGACGGCCCGCGCACGGCCTCAGTGCGCGGGATCAGCGTCAGTTACACCGACCGTGGAACCGGATACCCCCTCCTGTTCATCCACGGCCACCCCTTCGACCACACCATGTGGGAACCACAGGTCACGGCGCTGGCCGGCCGCGGCTACCGGGTGATCGCCCCGGACCTGCGCGGCTACGGCCGCAGCACGGTCGTGCCGGGCACCACCACCCTGGACACCTTCGCCCGCGACCTGGCCGCCCTGCTGAACCACCTGGACCTGGACGTGGCCGGCGTCGTGGGGCTGTCGATGGGGGGCCAGATCGCCCTGGAGCTGTGCCGGCTCTTCCCCGACCGCGTCGACGCCCTGGTACTGGCGGCCACCAACCCGCACGCCGAGACCGAGAAGGGGCGCCGGGCGCGGGCCGAGACGGCCGAGCGGCTGCGCACCGAGGGCATGGGCGGCTACACCGACGAGATGCTGGTCGGGATGATGACCGCCGCCAACGTGCGCGACCTGCCCGCGGTCGCCGACCACGTGCGCGCCATGATGTACGCCGCACCGCCCGAGGGCGCGGCCGCGGCGCTGCTGGGGCGGGCCCTGCGCCCCGACTACATCCCGCTGCTCAAACGGATCTCCGCGCCCACCCTGCTGGTCGTCGGCCAGGAGGACGAGTTCACCCCGCCCGACTTCACCGAGTCCATGCACGTCCTGGTCCCGGACTCGACCGTGGAGATCATCGAAGGCGCCGGCCACCTGCCCAACCTGGAGCGCCCCGACCGGTTCAACGGGGCCCTGCGCCGCTTCATGGAGGCCGGGCGCCGACGCGCGGCGGGCGGGTGAGGCAAGGCCCCCGCCCGCCCGCGAGGTGAGCGCGCGGCTCAGGAGTCGCCGGGTCCGGCCTCCGCGGCGGGCGAGCCGGCCCGGCCCTCTCCGGCGGCCGCCGGAGAGGGCGCTTCGACGGGATCGTCGGGATCACCGGGGGAGCGCAGCATCCCCTTCTCCGTCCCGGCGACCACGCGCGTCACCGTCAGGTCGCCGGTGACGTTGCACATGGTGCGGCCCATGTCGAGGATGGCGTCGATCCCGGCGACCAGCGCCACCGGCGCCATGGGCAGTCCGACCGCGGTGGTGGCCATGGACAGCATCAGCAGCCCCGCGCCGGGGACCCCGGCCGTGCCGACCGAGGCCAGCACGCCCACGACCACGACCGTGCCCAGCTGCGCGAGCGTGAGTTCGACGCCCGCGACGTTGGCGACGAAGACGGTGGCCGCGCCCACGTAGATGGCGGTGCCGTCCATGTTGATGGTGGCGCCCAGCGGCAGGCTGAACCCGTACACGCCCTCACGGACCCCCAGGCGCTCGGCCGCCCGCGAGGTCACCGGCAGCGTCCCGCTGCTGGAGCGGGTGACGAAGGCGGTCAGCATCGGGTCCTTGGCCGCGGCGAAGAACCGGCCCACACCCGCGCCGAACAGCAGGAGCAGGAGCACGTACACGGCGATCTGCAACAGGATCGCCAGGTAGACCGCGCCGGTGAGCTCCAGCAGCGGACGGACCGCGTCCAGGCCGGTCTCGGCCAGGACCAGTGCGATCAGCGCGAACACGCCCACGGGCGCGTACTCCAGGACGCCGCGGATGACCTTGAAGACCAGTTCCACCGCGCCGTCGACCCCGCGCCGCAGGAACAGGCCCAGGTTCTGGGTGCGCTCGTCGGCGCTGCTGAGCATGAACGTCAGGGCCAGGCCGAAGATGACCGCGCCGAACATCACCGCGAGCACGTTGCCCTCGACCAGGGCCTGGAAGGGATTGGAGGGGACGATGCCGAGGAGGGTCTCACTGATGGCCGGGACCTCGACCTCCTCCTCGGGCTCGCCCGGCATGCGCAGGCCGGTGCCGGGCGAGATCGCCAGCGCCAGCAGCAGACCGACCGTGATCGCGAACGCGGAGGTGACCAGGTAGAGGCCGAACACCTTGACGCCGATCCGACCCAGCCTCTGGGGCGAGATGGCCGCCACACCCGCGATCAGCGTGGTGACGATGAGCGGGAGCACCAGCATCTGGAGCAGCCGCAGGAACAGCTGGCCCAGGACGTCCAGCACCGGCAGGGCCCAGGTCCCGGCACCCGACAGGTCGATGGTCAGGCCGACGACGACGCCCAGGACCAGGGCGACGGCCAGTTTCCAGATGAGGGGGATGTCGAGATAGCGCCGCCAGAGCGAACGCGGTGGGGCAGTGGAGTCCATGGACCTCGTCGTCCTTCGTCCTCGGGGGAGTGATGAATGGTCGGTTTATACCGAATCACCGGCCGTTGACACGTCACGATCGTGTTGCTGTCCGTGATCGTCGTCGCGAGCGCCCGCGTCCGCGCCGCGCGGGCCGCGTCCGCGTGCTCGGCCGCGGCCCGGACGGGGCCGCCCGCGCCCGACGCCCTCGCGGCCCTACACCCGC
Source organism: Nocardiopsis sp. Huas11 (assembly GCF_003634495.1). GTDB lineage: Bacteria > Actinomycetota > Actinomycetes > Streptosporangiales > Streptosporangiaceae > Nocardiopsis. Next base: position 4,976,043 of record NZ_RBKY01000001.1, read on the forward strand.
TCGACCGGCAGCCAGAGCTCGGCCTCGGCGCCCGAGAGGCCGGCGCCGTACGCCACGCGCAGGATCGAGGGTCCCTCGGCCATGCGGTAGGCCGGGTGGGCGGGGAACCACTGGGCGAACGCGTCCGCCCACAGCCGCTGCAGGGACTCCGGGAAGGTCTCCGGCCCCTCCTCGGAGGGAAAGACCGCCCACGTCCCCGCGGCCACCTCCAGCCCTTCCATCCCCTCGGGCACGTCCGCGGAGGTCGCGGCGGCCTGGTAGTAGTCCAGTTCGGTGCCCTCGCGCCGCTGGGCGTCGATGTCGTCGGTCACCGACACGACCCCGCGCGGCTCCTGGTCGGACAGCCGCCCGATCTCCTGGGCGGTGGCGGGGTCGATCCCCCGGACGAAGGCGGTGATGGCCGCGTTCTCCCCCTCATGCACCAGCGGCACGCGGGCCCGGACTCCGACGAGCCGGAACGCCTCCTTCTCGACGATGCGGTAGCGCACGGCGCCGCTCCCCTCGATGGTCAGACGAAACGTCATCCTCGGTTGGGAGGTGAGGACCGCGCCGGTCCGGCGCGCCTCGCCCGGGCCGACCCCGTGCATGGCGCGAAAGGCCCGGGCGAAGGCCTCGGTGGACCCGTAGCCGTAGCGCACCGCGATGTCGAGCAGGCCGTCGTCGCCGTCCACCACCTCCGTGCCCGCCAGCGTCAGCCGCCTGCGTCGCACGTACTCCGACAGCGGCATCCCGGCGAGCGCGGAGAACATCCGGCGGAAGTGGTACTCCGAGGTCAGCGCGGCCCGCGCCACCGCGGCCACGTCCACCGGCGCCCCGAGGTCCTCCTCGATCATCTCCAGAGCCCGGTTCAACCGGTCCAGCATGGCCCCTCCTCGCTTCACCGCCACCGATACCAGGAGCGTGCCCCACCCACGCCCGACACGGCCCGACCGGCTCCGATCGGCCACCGCGCGTCACGTTCGAACGCCCAGGGTGACTCCGGCTCCGGATTCAGGGCAAGTCCAAGACATTCTTGGGCAAGGAGCGTGTCTGACGCGACGTGGCGTGGGTACCGGAGGCACCATCAGGCCCAGGATGGCCCTCAGGCCGACCCCGAAAAGGAGGTGGCGGGGCGGGGGAGACGCGCCCCGCGGATCATGGACCTTGGTTTTCTGCGACCTCTGTACGAGAGCGACAGCCTGGTCGCCTCGGTGCACCTGGACACCAGCCGCGACACCACCGACGCCGACAGGGCGATCGAGCTGCGGTGGCGGCACATGCGGGAGGAGCTCGCGGAACTGGGCACCGACGAGGCGACGCTCGACGCCCTGGCGGAGGCCGTGGTCGAACGCACCTCACGCGCGTTCGGCAGTCACGGACAGGCCCTGTTCGCGTCCGAGGGACAACTCCTCGACGCGCACACCCTGGCCGTCCCTCCCCAGCGCGACAGCGCGACCTGGATGCCCGTACCGGACGTCCTCCCCCTGGTGGTCGACCGTGACCGCCGGGTCCCCTACGTCCTGGTGGCTCTGGACCGGGTGCACGCGAAGGTGTTCGGGTACCCCGCGTACCCCACGCACGGCGCCGTGTCCGAGGACGAGATCACCGGCGAGGACGCGCGCGGTCTGGACGTGGAGACGCGCAGCGGTCCGGGCAACCGCAGCGGATACAACGGTCGATTCGCCAACAAGTACGTCCAACAGGAGCTGTGGCGCGAGAACACCGCCGCCGTGGCCGAACGCGTCAGGGAGGCGGCCGCCGAGGTCGACGCCGAGGTGATCCTCGTCGGCGGCGACGACGAGGCCATCTCCTACCTGCGCGACAACCTCGGTGAGCGCCGGCTGAGCATCCCCCTGCGGCACATCTCCGGCGGCCGCGGCGGCACCGACGCCCAGGAGCGGCTGCACGAGACGGCCGAGCAGGCCCTGCGCGAGTTCGTGGCGGACAAGCACGACGCGTTCCGGGCCGAGTACGAGGAGAAGCTCGCCCACGACCAAGCCGTGAAGGGCACCTACGAGACGCTGCCGATGCTGTCGGAGAAGCGCGTGCAGACGCTCTTCCTGGGCGCCGACCGGCGCCAGGAGCCCCACCTGTGGGGTTCCAAGGACGAGCCGTCCATGGTGACGTCGAACCCGTCCAAGCTGGGCAGCCCGGACGCGGTGTTCAAGGCCCCGGCCAGCGCGGTGATGCTGCGCTCGGCGGTGATGGGCGATGCCTCCTTCAGCGAGATGCTCGACCACGGTGAGCCCACGGGGGAGAACGGAGCCACCCTGCGCTTCCCGAAGTAGCGGCCGACGCCGCCCCGGTGGCCCGCCCCAGGGCGGGCCACCGCGCCCGGCGGGGCCACCGCGCCCGGCGGGCCCCGCCGGGCCCCGCCATGGGCGGAGCGGGCGGACGGGGAAGTCAGGAGGCGGCGGTCATCCCCAGGAGCGCGAGCAGCTCCGGTTCGGTGACGAAGTCGATGCGCTGGCCCCGCTCCCGGTAGGTCTGGGCCTGGCGGTGCTTGGCGGTCCTGCCGCCGCCGGCGGTACCGCCGACCACGAGCACGTCGGTCTTCTTCGTGACGTTCTTGGCCGGATGCCCGCCCGCCTCGGCCACGCGCCGCCACGCCTCTGGCTTGTCCATCGACTCCAGGTCCCCCGACACGCACACCGTGCGCCCGTACAGCGGGCCGGACGGATCGGCGTCGGGCGAGGCCTGGGGCAGCGGCGTGCGCGAGACCCGCTGCCAGTGCGAGAAGCGGTCCTCGCCCGCGGACTCGGCGACGGGCACGGACACGGGCATCGGTGCGGGCGCGAGCTGGCGCACACCCTCCAGCCGGCGCAGCCGCGCGCCCGAGGCCTGGGCCAACTCGGGCAGGGACGCGGTCCCGTGCCGGCGCATGGCGGCGATCATGATGTGCGCGGCGGCCTCGGCGTCGGCGTCGGCGCGGTGGTGCCGGGTGATCGTGTGCCCGACGTGGGCGCTCACGGTCGGCAGCCGGTGGTCGGGCAGCTCCTCCCAGGTACGGCGGGACACGGCCAGCGTGCAGGCGTAGTCCCAGGCCGGATGGGACAGCCCGCTGATCCGGCAGGCCTGGCCGAGCACGCCCATGTCGAAGGCGGCGTTGTGCGCCACCAGGGGACCGCCGTCGCTGAACTCGACGATGCGCTCCAGCACCTCGCCCCAGCCGGGGGCGTCGGCGACGTCGGACGCGGTGATGCCGTGGACGGCGGTGTTGTGCCGGGAGAAGAAGTCGACCGGACCCGGTGGCCGGATCAGCGTGGTGAGGCGGTCCACGACCACACCGCCGCGAACGCGGACCAGTCCGACCGCGCAGGCGCTCCCGCGGTCCTGGTTGGCCGTCTCGAAGTCGATCGCGGTCCAGGCGTCGCCCACCGCCCACCTCCTGATGCTCGGAACCGCATCGACAGTACCGCCGCGCGGCCCCCGCCGTGACCGGTTTCGGCCACCCGCCCGGCGACGCCGCTAGTCTCGTGGCCGGGACATCCGCGGCGGGCGGCCCGTGGGAAGGGGTGAGGGGCGATGCGTGAGGCGGCCGGCGTGCGCGAGCACACACCCACGGCGCTGCTGCCCGCCGCCCGAGGGGCGCGCGCACTCGTCGGACACGTGCTGGGCGGTCTCACCACGGCGGTGACGCCGGTGTGGGCGTGCGCGTGCGCCCTCGTCCTGTTGGCGGCCCTTCCCTGGCCCCGGGCACGGCGCCGGACCCGCGCCCTGGCGCGGCGGTGGACCGTGGCGCTGTCCGACCTCGACGCCGCCAGGCGGTCCCGCTGGTACGACTCCACCGTCATCCCGGGTCCGGACCCGGCGCCGCGCGCCGCCCACCTGCTGGCCCGGTGGCCGCTCGGCGCCGCCGGTCTCCTGCTGCTCCTGGTCGACGCCATGCTGACGGCGCTCTTCCTCGGCGGCACGGCGGTGGAGGCGGTGTTCGGTACCGCGTCGGACGTGCCGGTGACCCTGCCCGGCGTGCACATGTCCACGACCACCATGGCCCTGGGCCTGTTCTTCGGCGCGGTCCTGCTGGGACTGCTGTGGGCGCTCTCGGCCGGACTCGCGGCCGCGGAGTGCGCCCTGGCCCGGCGCCTGCTGGGTCCCACCTCAGAGGACCTGCTGCACCGCCGGATCGACGAGCTCACCCGGACCCGGTCGGGGATCGTGCGGGCCGTGGACGAGGAGCGGCGCCGGATCGAACGGGACCTGCACGACGGCGTCCAGCAGCGCGTGGTGGCGCTGGCGATGCTGCTGGGCCGGGCCCAGCGGGGGCGCGACCCCGAACGCGCCGCCGACCTGGTCCGGCAGGCCCACGCCGAGTCCCGCCTGCTGGTCGACGAGCTGCGGGAGGTGGCCTGGCGGGTCTACCCTGCGGCCCTGGACACCCTGGGCCTGCGGGCCGCGCTGACCGAGGCGGCCGACCGCACGCCCCTGCGCACCTCCGTGCGCTACGAACTGGCGCAGGAGCCTCCCCAGGAGACGGCCACCGCGGTCTACTTCGCCGCGCGCGAGGCGATCACCAACGCCGTCAAGCACGCCGAGGCCGCAGAGGTGTTCGTGGACGTGCGCCGGACCGCGGCGGGGGTGGAACTGGTGGTCCACGACGACGGCCGCGGCGGGGCCGACCCCGACGGCGGCGGCCTGACCGGACTGGCCCGGCGCGTGCGCGCCCTGGACGGCGCCCTGAGCCTGGACAGCCCCGAGGGCGGACCGACCACGGTGCGCGTGTTCCTGCCCGTGCCCACGACGACGTGAACCGACCGAGCGAAGAGGAACCCATGCGACTGGTGATCGCCGACGACTCCGTCCTGCTGCGCGAGGGGCTGACGCGGCTCCTGGAAGAGGAGGGGCACACGGTCCAGGCCGCCGTCGGCGACGCCACCGCCCTGCTGGCCGCGGTCGGCGAGCACCGGCCCGACGCGGCCGTGGTGGACGTGCGCATGCCGCCGACCCACACCGACGAGGGCCTGCGCGCCGCCCTGCGCATCCGCGCCGAGCATCCCGGCGTGGCCGTGCTGGTGCTGTCGCAGTACGTGGAGCAGCGCTATGCGGCCGAGCTGCTCACCGACGCCTCCGAGGGGGTGGGCTACCTGCTCAAGGACCGGGTGGCCGAGGTCGGGGAGTTCCTGGACGCGCTGGAGCGGGTGGCCTCGGGCGGGGCGGCCTTCGACCCCGAGGTCGTCCGGCGGCTGCTGGCGCGCACCACCCGCGCCGACCCGGTGGCCCGGCTGACCCAGCGCGAGCGCCAGGTCCTGGAGCAGATGGCCCAGGGGCTGAACAACACCGCGATCGCCGAGCGCCTGTTCGTGTCGCTGAGCGCGGTCGAAAAGCACGTCAACGCCATCTTCGACAAGCTCGACCTGGGCCGCGCCGACGGCTACAGCCGGCGCGTGATGGCGGTCCTGCGCTACCTGGGCTCCTCGGCCGCCCCGGGGGCCGCGAGCCCGGGCTCGTAGGCGGCCGGTCAGTCGACGCGGACCGTGCCGCCCACGGTCAGCGCCGGCCCCGGGGGCAGGTCGTCCAGCCGGGCCACCTCGTGCAGGTGGTGGACTCCGGCGTCCAGGTCCTCGGCGAGTGCGGCCGCCCACGCGGTGATGCGCGCGGTGGCCCGTGACTGACCGCGCCCCCGGGCCCAGCGGCGGGAGGTCCCGCACTGGGCGAGGACGACCCAGGCGTCGCTGCCCAGGAAGTGGAAGCCGGTCGGTACGCGGGCGGCACCGGGCACGTGCGTGAGCAGGGCCAGTCCCGCGGTGAGCGTGCGCGAGTCGAGTCCGAGGCGCGTGCGCACCGGTCGGCCGAGGTCGCGGGTCAGAGCGTGCTGGTCGCTGAAATCGGCCCGGTACAGGCGGCGCCGCCCCGTTCCCGGGAGGTCGAAGACCCGCCCTTGGGTGAGGTTGCGGACCGGCGCGCCCGTGTCGGGGTCGGGGAAGGAGCGCCCGAGCAGCCCCAGGGACCAGGCGGTGGCGGCCGCGCCGTGCTCCTCCCCGGCGCCCAGGACCACGGCGAGGTCGATCGGGTCCCCACCGGGGGCGTCGGCGTGCACGGCCGCGGCCAGGAGGTTGGTCAGCCCCGGGGCCAGCCCGACACTGAGCAGGACCGGTGCGCGCGGCCGCAGTTCCTCCACCGCCCGCACGTAGTCCGTGGTGGCGGTGGCGTCGACGAAGGCGGCCCCCTGGTCGGCCGCCGCCCGGACCAGGGCCGGATCCTCGGCCCCGGAGGCGTTGACGACCACGTCCACGCCGTCGAGGGCGTCGATGTAGCCGCGCAGGCCCGGCTCGGCCACGTCGCAGGGGCGGTCGGCGCGGTGCGGGTCGCGTCCGGCCGTCGAAGCGGTGTGGCCCCGCTCGCGCAGTGCCGCCGTGGTCAGGGCGCCCACCGCGCCGTAGCCGCCCAGGACGAGTGCGTGCATAGCGCCTCCAAAGTATTTGTAGTGTGACTACAATAAAGTATCCACAGCGACACTTCTCACCCCGGAGGCCCCACGGATGAACGCCCCCGCCACCGACGGCCGGGCCGCCCGGTCCCGCGCCACCCGCGCCCGGGTGGCCGCCGCCGCGACCCGCCTGTTCACCGCGCACGGCTACACCGCAACGAGCATCCAGGCCGTGGCCAGGGAAGCGGGGGTGGCGACGCAGACGGTGTACTACGCCTTCGGCAACAAGCCGGCCGTCCTGAAAGAGGCACTGGACCAGGCCGTGGCCGGGGACGCTGCGCCGGTGGCCACGCTCGACCGGCCCTGGGTGCGCGCGGCGCTGGCCGCCCCCGACGCGCGGGAGCAGGTCCGGCTGCAGGTGGAGGGCAGCGGGAAGGTCATGGAGCGGGTGGCGCCACTGGCCGAGGTGGTGCGCGGAGCGGCCGGCTCCGATCCGGAGCTCGCGGAGCTGTGGCGGACCAACATCGAACAGCGGCGCACGGTCCAGACCGTCTTCGCCCGGGCGCTGGCCGAGCGCGGCGCGCTGCGCCGGGGCCTGGAGGTGTCCGAGGCCGCCGACACAGCGCTGGCGCTGCTCAGCCCGGAGGTGTTCACCCTGCTCACGGTGCACAGCGGCCGGACCGTGGAGCAGTGGTCGGCCTGGGCCCGCGACGCCGTGCTGCGCCAGCTCACCCACCTGGCCGACGCCCCGGCCGACCGGTGACCGGCGCCTGAAGAGCCGGGCTTTCCCCGCGCCGCGTGAGGCGGTACTCCTGTCGGTCATGGACGACAGCAGACAGATCACCTGGGACGGGTTCGTCAACACCCGCGACCTCGGCGGGCTGCCCACCCGCCACGGCACCCTCACCCGGCCCGGGGCCTTCTTCCGCTCCGCCGACCCGCGCTTCGTGACCGCGAAGGGCTGGCGGGCCGCCCGCGCGGCGGGCGTGCGCACGGTCGTCGACCTGCGCAACCCCGACGAGATCCGACCGGCCACGGCCGACGGCCCGACGCACCCGGCGGGCGCCGCACCGTTCCCAGCGGCCCCGTCCGCGGCGCCCCTCCCGCCGGACCTCGCACGCGTGGAGCGGCGGGGGTCGCCCGCCGCGACCTCGACGGGCTGCGGGCGCGGCTCGTGGACCGAGCCGCGCCCGTGGACTGAGCCGCGCGGCGGACCTCAGGCGGGAGAGGTCTCCCGCAGGAAGGCGCGTACGGCGGAGCCGACCTCGCCGGGCCGCTCGACGGGCGACCAGTGCCCCGCCCCCTCGACGACCACCAGCCGCGCGCGGGGCATCCGCTCGGCGGCCTCGCGCGCGAACCGCAACGGGACGATGTCGTCCTGGGCGCCGTGCACGACCAGCGCGGGGCAGGTGATCCGGCCCAGCCGGGGCCGCAGGTCGGTGCGCATGGCCCGCGGTCCGATCTCGTGGCGCTGCCAGTCGCTGTAGGCGTGCCGTTCCCGTTTGGCCCGCAGTTCGGCGTGGGCGGCGGCGGCGAGGTCGTCGAGGTCGGCCACGGGCCCCTGGAAGGTGCGGTCGCGCAGGCCCCGGCGCACCAGCGCGGGCGTGAGGGCCAGGGCCGTCAGCCGGGACAGGGGCGCCTTGACCAGGACGTAGGCCAGCCCGTGCGCGGCCACCCGGTCCTGGATGCCGCCGCTGTCGATCATCACCAACCGGTCGACCCGTGCGGGGTGGGCCAGGGCGAAGCCGGTGGCGACCGCGCCTCCCATGGACAGGCCGACCAGGGTGGCCGACTCCAGCCCCCAGTGGTCCAGCAGCCGCTCCAGCACGCTCACCTGTCCCGCCTGGTCGGCGCGCGCGGCCCAGGGCCAGCTGCCGCCGTGCTTGGGCAGGTCGGGCAGGAACACGCGGTGGTCGCGGGCCAGGTCCGGGCCCAGGTGCCGCCAGCTCAACAGACCGTGGTCCATGCCGCCGCCGTGCAGCAGCACCACGGGGGAGCCCCGCTCACCCATGGTGTGGAAGGCGATGTGCCCTTCGTCGAGGTCGACCCCGCCCGGGACCGCCTCCACGCTCACGTGGTCTCCTCCCGTCCGTGCTCCCAGCGCTCCAGGAGCGCGGGCAGCTCCTGTTCGAGGAAGGCGTACAGGTCCCTGACGTTGGCCAGGCGCCGGAGCCGCTCGGAGGGCTCCCCCTCCAATGTGCGCAGGCCCCGTTCGGCGATCTGGCGAAAGCGCGCGGTCTCGGCGTAGCGGCGGGCGAGCATCCGGCTCCACCCGTCGGCGGCGATGCGGAAGTACTCCTGGCGTTCGCCGCGCTTGCGCACGCCCTCGACCAGCCCGCTGGGGGTGAGCATGCGGGTGGCGGTGCCGATGGAGCTCCGGCTGACCTGGAGGACGGCGGCCAGGCGTGCGGCGCTCTGCTCGGGCGGGTCGCTGATGAGCAGCCAGCCGACGACGCGTCCGGCGATCAGCGGCAGGCCCTCGCGTTCGAAGAACACCGCGACCTCGTCGACGAAGGACAGTTCCTCTTCGGTGGGTTCGTTCACACGCCTCACATTACAGCCACTGCAGTCATTACTGCAATGAGAAGAAATTCGCGCCCCTAGCGCCTTCCACCGGTCGGCCGTAGCCGGACACGCCTGCGATGTGTAAGTTTGGGCCGCTTGTGGTAAAAGTTAGGCGTGCCGAACATTAGAGATGGAGCTCCTTCAAAACCGTGGTGGGCCGCTCTCGCCGCCACGGCCGCGCTCACCCTCACCAGCACCGCCTGCTCCGCCGCCGCCTCTGAGCAGGGCGACGACGACGGCCGCCCCACGGTCCTGACCACGTTCACCGTGATCGCCGACATGGCCGAGAACGTCGCCGGCGACCGCGTCGAGGTCGCCTCCCTCACCCGGCCCGGCGCCGAGATCCACGGCTACGAACCCACCCCCGACGACCTCGTCCGCGGCCAGGACGCCGACCTCGTCCTGGAGAACGGCCTGGGCCTGGAGGCCTGGTTCGAGCAGTTCACCGACCGCGTGAACGCCCCCACCGCACTGCTGAGCGAGGGCATCGACACCATCCCCATCGCCTCGGGCGAGTACGAGGGCGAACCCAACCCCCACGCGTGGATGTCCCCCGACAACGCCCTGGTCTACGTCGACAACATCCGCGACGCCCTCACCGAGCTCGACCCCGAGGGCCGCGACCACTACGCCGCCAACGCCGAGGCCTACAAGGACGAGATCAGTGAGGTCGGCGACCACCTGGAGACCGAACTGGCCGCGGTCCCCGAGTCCGGCCGCGCCCTGATCACCTGCGAGGGCGCCTTCTCCTACCTGGCGCGCGACGCCGGACTCACCGAGCGCTACCTGTGGCCGGTCAACGCCGAGACCGAGGCCACACCCCAGCAGATCGCCGCGGTGACCGAGTTCGTCCGCGACAACGACGTGCCCGCCCTGTTCTGCGAGAACACCGTCAACGACGGCACCCAGCAGGCCGTGGCCCGCGAGACCGGCGCCGCCATGGGCGGGACCCTCTACGTCGACTCCCTGTCCGGGGCCGACGGCCCCGTCCCCACCTACCTCGACCTGCTCCGCCACGACGCCGAGACGATCATCGCCGGACTGACCGACCGCACAGGAGGCTGAGATGAGCGCGGCCATCGACGTCACCGACGCCACCGTCCGCTACGGCGAGGTCCTGGCCCTGGACTCCGTCGGCCTGACCGTCGCACCCGGCCGCGTCTGCGGCCTGCTGGGCACCAACGGCTCGGGCAAGTCCACGCTCTTCAAGGCCATCCTCGGCCTGGTCCCCACCGACCGCGGACGGGTACGCATCCTCGGGCACACCGGCGCCGCGGCCCGGCGCCGCGGCCTGGTCGGCTACGTCCCCCAGGCCGAACAGGTCGACTGGGCCTTCCCCGTCCGCGTCCGCGACGTGGTGATGATGGGCCGCTACGGGCACATGGGGCTGCGCCGCCGCGCCCGCCCCGCCGACACCCGCGCCGTCGAGCACGCCCTGGCCCGCACCGACCTCACCGACCTGGCCGACCGCCAGATCGGCGCGCTCTCCGGAGGCCAGCGCAAACGCGCCTTCGTCGCCCGTGCCATCGCCCAGGAGGCGCAGGTGCTGCTCCTGGACGAACCCTTCGCCGGGGTCGACAAGCGCTCGGAGGCCACCATCACCGAACTGCTGCTGCACCTGCGCGACAGCGGGCGCACCCTGCTGGTGTCCACCCACGACCTGGCCCAGGTGCCCGCCCTGTGCGACGAGGCGGTCCTGCTCCAACGCCACGTCATCGCGCGCGGCAGCCCCGAGGAGGTCCTGCGGCCCGAGACCCTCATGGCGGCCTTCGGGATCCGCGCCCAGGAGGAGGGAACGCCGTGGACGGCCTGATCACCGGTGTCGTGGAGTGGTTCACGGTGCCCCTGCAGTTCGAGTTCGTCCAGCGCGCCCTGCTCGTCAGCGTCGTCGCCGGCGTGGTGTGCGCGGTCCTCTCGTGCTGGATGACCCTGGTGGGCTGGTCGCTGATGGGCGACGCCGTCTCCCACGCCGTCCTGCCCGGAGTCGTGCTGTCCTTCCTGTTCGGGCTGCCCTTCGCCGTGGGAGCCCTGGTCTTCGGCGCCGGGTCGGTGGCCCTGATCGGGGTGGTCAACCGCACCTCGCGGGTCAAGGAGGACGCCGTCATCGGAGTCGTCTTCACCACGATGTTCGCCCTGGGGCTGGTCCTGGTCTCCCGGGTCCCCAGCCAGACCGATCTGGGCCACATCCTGTTCGGCAACGTCCTGGGGGTCTCCGACGCCGACATCTGGCAGGTGCTGATCCTGGCCGCCGTCGTCCTGGCCGTCGTGTGGTTCAAGCACCGGGACCTGACCCTGTACGCCTTCGACCCCGTCCACGCGCACGCCATGGGCATCAACCCGCGCCTGCTGGAGACACTGCTGCTGGGCCTGCTGTCGGTGACCGTGGTCGTGGCCCTGCAGGCGGTGGGCATCATCCTGGTGGTGGCCATGGTCATCATCCCCGGCGCCACCGCCTACCTGCTCACCGACCGGTTCGAGCGGATGCTGGCCATCGCCGCCGTCGTGGCCGCCCTGGCGGCCGTGGCGGGCGTGTACGCCAGCTTCCACCTCAACGTGTCCACGGGCGGATCGATCGTGCTCGCCCAGGCGTGCGCGTTCACCCTGGCCTACCTGTTCTCGCCCCGCCAGGGCGTGCTCCGGCGCCGCCGCCGGACCCGCCCCCCGCGCACGCGGACCGCCACGGCGCGCTAGGAGGCCCGGCTCTCGCTACGGGCCGGGACCAGCCTGTCGCACCCCCGGCTTTTTGCGGTTTCCGCAAAGAACTCTGACGCCAGGGTGCGCTGGGCGGCAGATCGGCGGCGCGGGCGGGCACCCGCCACACCCACGACACCGTCCTGCGCGCTGTGCGGCTGCGGTAGGCCGCGGGACCGGAGAGCGCATTGGGCCGGATCCCGTGCCACACCGTCGCGCATGACCGAGCACCGCGGCGGCGGGGTCCTGGTCAACGGGGGAAGCCGGGGTCGGCGGGCCACGCTTCGGGCGCCCGGCCCGACGGCTCCTCCCACTCCTCCTGGCGGCCCAGCGCGGTGATGTCGAGCAGCCGGTAGGCCTGCATCATCACCTCCACACCGCGACCGTAGGCGGAGTAGGTGTGGAAGACCGCGTCGCCCTCGCGCAGGAACGCGCTCACGCCCGGTTGCTCGCCGACGTAGTCGGCCAGCCACTCCTGTCCGGCCTCGACCCATGCGGCGGCGTCCCGGAAGTTGTACACGGTGGGCGTGACCGCCGGGTCCAGTGAGACGTGGAAGTCGTAGTTGAAGTCGCTGCCGTGGGACGAGTACCAGGGGAAGGTCCAGCCGCGCTCACGCCGGTAGGCGGCCAGCTTGGGGTAGGGCGCGCGGGACACGGCGGCGAACGCCGTGTCCCGGGAGGCCAGGTGGGCGAGGGCGCCCTCGCTGAGGTCGTCGGACATCGCGGTGCAGCTCGGGCAGCCCTGGTCCCAGGACGGGTCGAACATGAAGTGCTGCAGCACGAGCTGGCGGCGCCCCTCGAACAGGTCCACCAGGGCGACCTCGCCGTCCGGTCCGGTGAACCGGTAGTCCTTGTCCACCCGCACCATCGGCAGGCGCCGCCGCTCCGCGTTGAGCCGGTCCTGGGCGCGAGTCAGCTCCTTCTCCCTGACCAGCAGCTCCCGGCGGGCGTCCAACCACTCGTCTCGGGTGACGGCCTCCGGTCGCTTCATGACGTCCTCCACAGTTTCGCGCACCTGGGACCTGTGTGATGCACACCATGTTAGAGCTGCGACGTCATCACACCGGCGAGGAGCAAGGTTGCCGTGTCGGGTCGGGCACAGGCGGACGCCCAGTTCACGGAGATCGGTCCGCTGCCGCGCCGGACGGGCCGGTAGCCGCTTCCGGGACCCGGTCGGTCCCCAGGATCCGGGCCGTGAAGCCCGCCAGCCGCGCCCGCATCTGTTCCCGGGGGAGCCGTTCGTGGCCCGCCAGGTACTCGACGAGGTCGGCGCGCACGGCGGCCAGCAGCGCGTGGGCGGTGAACCCGCTGTCATCCAGGCCGGGGACCTGGTCCAGCAGGCCCTGGAGCAGGGCGTGCCACCGCTCGTAGTGCTCCGCCTGGTAGGGGACGGCGCTGTCCTCCAGGGCCAGTGCGAGATGGCGGTTGTCGAGCTTGAAGCACAGCAGGGCGTCCAGCAGGGCGGGGATCCGCTGGAGCGGTTCCGCCGCGGGCCCCAGCGGGGGAGGGCCCTCCTCGACGGCCTGGCGCACCGGCTCCTGGCGCGCCTGGAAGAGCGCGCGGATCAGCCCCGTGCGGTCGCCGAAGGCCCGAAAGAGCGTTCCCTTGCCGACTCCGGCGGCGGCGGCGACGTCGGCCATGGTGACGTCCTCGGTGCTCGCGCGGTCGGTGAAGAGGGTGTCGGCGGCGGCGAGGACGGCCGCGCGGTTACGGGCCGCGTCCTTGCGGGACCTGGGTTCGGGCACGCGACTCCTCCGGTTGCAAAACGGACCCCGGGTCCGTATCGTTCAAGTGGACCTGAGGTCCGGATTCTACTGGACGGAGCACCATCCATGCCCACCCACACCCCACCGGCGGACCTGTTCCGCCAGGGCCTGGGGCTACTGCTCGACAAGGACACCACCGGCTGGATCGGCCTGTGGGCCGAGGACGGCGTCATGGAGTTCCCCTTCGCGCCACCGGGCTGGCCCGGGCGCCTGGAGGGCAGGGCGGCCATCGCCGACTACATGCGCCCCTACACCGACCACATCGACCTGCACGACTTCCCCGACCTCACGATCCACCAGAGCACCGACCCCGCGACGGTCGTGGCCGAGATGCGCGGCGTGGGCCGCCTGGTACGCACCGGCGCCCCCTTCGACACGGCCTACATCGCCGTCGTCACCGCGCGGGAGGGGCGCCTCACCTCGTACCGCGACTACTGGAACCCGCTCGTCGTACACGAACCCGGCGCCGACTTCGCAGGGAGCATCCGATGACCGACACCCCCGCCACCCTGGTCATCGGCGCCACCGGGACCACCGGATCGCGCACCGCGGCGCGCCTGGCCGCCGCCGGCCACCGCGTCAGGGCCGCGAGCCGCCGGGCCCGACCGGTCCCGCACGCGCAGCCGGTCCGCTTCGACTGGTACGACCCCTCCACCCACGCCGCCGCGTTGGACGGCGTGGACCGCCTCTACCTCGTTCCGCCACCGGGCGAGACCGACCCCGCCGCGGTCATGCTGCCCTTCCTGCGTCGCGCCCGCGCCGCCGGGGTGGGCCGCGCGGTCCTGCTCAGCTCCTCGGCCCTGCCCGAGGGCGGCCCGGGTGCGGGCCGGGTGCACAGCGCCCTACCCGACCTGTTCGACGCGTGGGCGGTGCTGCGGCCCTCCTGGTTCATGCAGAACTTCACCGGCTCGCACGCCCACGCCGCGAGCATCCGCGAGCACGGCACCCTGTGGACCGCGGCCGGCGACGGCCGGGTCGGCTTCGTGGACGCCGACGACATCGCCGCCGTCGCCGTGCGCGCCCTGACCGACGACCGCGCCCCCGACACCGACCTGGTCCTGACCGGCCCGGAGGCGCTGAGCTACGACGACGTCGCCGCGATCATGACCGAGACCACCGGCCGGCCCGTGGTCCACACCCGGGTGAGCCCCGAGTCCATGCGCGAGCGCCTGGCAGCCGAGATCCCGCCGGAGTTCGCGGCGCTGCTGGCCGGGATGGACCTGGCCATCGCCGCGGGGGCCGAGGACCGCACCACCGACACGGTCCTGCGCCTGACCGGCCGCCCGCCGACGGACCTGCGCACCGTGGCCGCCCGGGAGGCGGGCACAGGCGCCGCGGTGGCCGCCTCCTGACACGCGTGGGGGCCGCCGACCATCGAACGGTCGGCGGCCCCCACGCGCAAGATCACAGCAGCATCGCGAGCTGGCGCGCCTGGGCCACCAGCGTGCCCTGGGAGTCCCAGATCTCCATGTCCTCCTCGTGCAGGCCGCCGGAGACGTGCTTGGTGTAGACCCGGCAGGCCAGCCACCCGGGAGCGGGCCGGGCGCGCACGTGCACGGTCAGCTCGACCGTGATCGTGCTGAACTCGCCGATCTCCAGGACGGCGGGAATGGCGAAGTCCACCATGGCCGCCAGGGAACCGGTGTCGGCCTGGCGGCCGTCGGCGAACCGCATCCAGAACTCGTGGTGGGGCCGGCCGTCCTTGTGGCCGTCCAGCCACCGGGGCCGCTCGGGGAAGCGGTACTCCACCCGGTGCGCGATGCTCACGCCCTCGGGGCGGTCGAACTCGGGCAGGAGGGGGCAGTCCTCGGGCGCGGGCATCCGCGGCGGCCCCTCCAGGTTCAACACCCGGGCGCCGGGATCGGGCGAGAGGTCGCCGTAGGTGGCGGTGACGCGCACGATCTCCTTGCCGCCCTGCTCCAGGACGGTCTCGCCAGTGGCCGTGCGCCGGCCCTCGCGGATCGTCCGGGTGCGGATGTCGGCGGGCCCGGGGGCGGCCGGGCGCAGGAAGAAAGCGGAGGCGACCAGGGGGTCGGGCTGGCTCAGGGTCTGGCCCAGGGCGTTGAGCGCGGTGCCCAGCACGTAGCCGCCGTTGGGGTGGGTGGTGAAGGTGGTCCAGCCGTCGGTGAGTGCGGCTGTGAACTCGCCGTCGTCGCGCTTGTCGACGCGGGTGTCCCGGTCGTACTCGAACTCGGCGGCGGATGGGTCAAGGCTCATGCCCTCATGTTACTCGCCAGTAGATCGGGGCGGTGCACCGCGTCCTCCGCCGCTTGACCCTCACGCCACGTCAGGCTCTAGCGTCGTACACACGTCACCACCAGCGGGGGAGACCCTTGGGACACACCGTCGGCGAGGTCGCGCGGATGAGCGGGCAGACCGTGCGCACACTGCACCACTACGACCAGATCGGGCTGCTCGTACCCGCCGGGCGCACCGCGTCGGGATACCGCCGCTACAGCGACGACGACGTGGAACGGCTCCGGCAGATCCTCACCTACCGCGAACTCGGCTTCGGCCTGGACGGCATCGCCGAGATCCTCGACGACCCCGGGGCCGACACCCGCGCCCACCTGGTCCGCCAGCACGAGCTGGTGACCGAACGCATCGAACGGCTGCGCGCGATCGCACGCGGCCTCGAACAACTGATGGAGGCCGACACCATGGAACTGGACCTGACAGCCGCCGAACGGCTCGAACTCTTCGGCGACTTCGACGTGGACGCCCACGCCGAGGAGGCCCGCCGGCGCTGGGGCGGCGGCGAGGCCTTCGCCCAGTCCCAGCGCCGCGTGGGCTCCTACACCAAGGCCGACTGGGAAAGGCACAACGCCGAGGCCGCCGAGATCTACCGCGATCTGGCCCGGATCCTGGCCGAGGGGGCGCCCGCCGACGGCGAGGCCGCCATGGGCCTGGCCGAGCGGCACCGCGAGCACATCACCCGCTGGTTCTACGACTGCACCACCGACATCCACCGCGGCCTCGGGGAGCTCTACGTGGCCGACGAACGGTTCACCGCCACCATCGACGCTCACGGCGAAGGCCTGAGCGCCTACCTGCGCGACGCCTTCGCCGCCAACGCCGACCACCAGGAGGCGCGAAGGGCGAGCGAGGACCGCTGACCGGGGCGGCGGGGCGGCGGGGCGAAGACCCGCCGATCCCGCGTGCGGTTCTCAATCCCGCACGGTACTGAGATCCGCACATGGCCTTATGAGGCCAGAACTCCAGTTCAGGGGCTCGCGAGTGAACCGCCGCGTGGCCGGTCGTCGAAAGGGACGATGACACACTCCTTCGAACGGACGGGAACCCTCCCATGCGTGTGGTCACGACCTTGCTCGCCAGTGCCGGCTCCGCCATGGTGGCCAGTGCCGCCACGGCCGCGATCCTGTTGCCCATGAACGCGTTCGCGGACGACACCGACCAGTCCACCGACGACTACGGGCAGTGCTCCGGCCCCTACAGCAGGACCATCGGCCTGGAGGAGGCCGGACCCTACCTCGAGGCCGAGGGAACCGTTCCGGCCGACGGGCCGCTCGACGGCTACGACATCGGCTACGTGCCCGACATCGTGGACGGCTCGCCCTACGACACCGCGTGGGAGGAGGACGGCGAGGACTGGCCCGCCTCCGTCTCGCGCTCGTGGCTGCCCGACGAGGTCGAGTTGGAGACGTGGCTGGACGGGGACGGCGAGGTGGAGGAGCAGTACGCCTACGGCGACGGCCCGCTCACCGTCACCGTGGAGCGCTCCCAGGACTACACCGACGCGGACGCCTACATCGAGCAGTACTACGAGGTGACCGTCGAGGAGTACTTCGAGGGCGAGGATGTCCGCGAACTCGACGCCGGCGAGGGCTACTACACCGGCCTGGAGGCCGTGTGGGTCCCCGAGCCGGGCGTGGTCGTCACGGTCGGCTTCTGGCCCGAGAGCGGGCAGGAGTGGGAAGAGGAGGGCTGGGAGGAGGAGACCTTCGACGAGGGCGACCCGGACGAGGTCCTGCGCATCGTCGAGGGCATCACTCCCTCCTGAGGCCGGCCGCGGCGCGGGGGGCACTCCCCCCGCGCCGCGGCCAGGGGAGTGCCGTTCCGCGTGCCTGCGGGTGAGCGCGAGCCCGGCCCGTGGCAGAACGACACGCCCTGGGCCGTGTTCTTCTGCGGGCTTTCGGGTGAGCTCGCGGTCGTCAGGTCGTCTCTCGCAAGCCGATGTGCGAAGTTCAGCCTGGTGGTGCTGCACGAGCGCAGAGGCGCCGCGAGAGGCGGTCCTGGCGGCCGCGAGCCCGGAATGCCGCAAAGAACACGGCCTAGTAGTCGCGCCAGGCCGGGGCGGCGTCCCGGGCGTAGTCGGCGAAGTCCCTGGGCGCGCGCCCGGTCACGCGCAGCACGTCCTGGCCGGGTTCGGCGTCACCCTTGACCCGCAGCGCCGCGAACGCCTCCACGGCGCCCCGCGCCTCCTCCTCGGGCAGGCCCGCGGCGACCTGCTCGCGGACGAACTCCTCCGGGTCGCCCTGGAAGAGCACCGGGTACCCGGCCGCGTCGCCGATCATCCGGGCGGCCTCCTCGAAGGTCAGCGCCCGCGGCCCCGTCACCTCGTACACGCGCCCCGCGTGCCCGCCGCCGGTCAGCGCCGCGGCCGCCACCGCCGCGATGTCGCCCGCGTCCACGAACGCCTGGCGCACCCCGCCCACCGGCAGGGTGATCCGACCGGCGCGCACGGACTCACGGAAGAAGCCCTCGTCGAAGTTCTGGTCGAACCAGTCGCAGCGCAGCACGGTCCAGTCCGCGCCGCTCCCGCGCACCGTGGCCTCGGCCGCCAGGAGGCGCTCGTCGCCCATCTCCTCGATCGCCAGGCTCGACAGCAGCACCAGGCGCCGCACACCCTGGTCCACGGCCAGTGCCACGAACGCCGGGTCCACCGGCACCCCGTCCGGCGCCATCAGGTACACCGCGCCCGCCCCGTCGAGCGCGCCCTCCCACGTGGACGGATCGGACCAGTCGAACGGCACCCGGCCGCGCCGTGCGGCCGCCCGCACGGGATGGCCCTGCGAGCCCAGGAGCTCGGCCACCCGTCGCCCGGTGGTTCCGGTGGAGCCCAGCACGAGAATCGGTTGTTCGCTCATGCGCCCACCCAAACATCCGGCGGCGACGATCGCGACGACCCTGGAGAGGTCTGTGGACGTCCGGCCCGCGTGGCGGGGCCCGATCCCGGGCACGCCAGGGACAGTGCCGTGGACGCCCGGTGTGTCCACGCAGCCCTTCGAGAGGAAGACCGCCCGTGCGCTGGACCGTCCACGCGGAGACCTCGCTCTACACCGACCCCTGGATCGACCTGCGGGTCGCCGAGGTCGAACTGCCCGGTGGGCGGCGCATCGCCCACCGCCTGCTGCGCCGCCCGCCCGGAGCGGGGGCCGTGGTGTGCGACGACCGGGACCGGGTGCTGCTGCTGTGGCGGCACCGGTTCGTCCCCGACACCTGGGGCTATGAGATCCCCATGGGCGGGATCACGCCGGGGGAGAGCGCGGTGGAGGCCGCCGCCCGCGAGACCGAGGAGGAGACCGGCTGGCGGCCGGGCCCGCTGCGCCCGCTCCTGTACACCCAGCCCTCCAGCGGCCTCACCGACAGCGAGCACCACGTCTTCCTCGCCGACTCCGCCGAACACGTGGGCGCCCCCACCGACCACTGGGAGTCCGAGCGGATCACCTGGCTGCCGCTGGCACGGGTCCCGGACCTGGTCAGGGAGCGCACGCTGGTCAGCGGCACCTCGATGAACGCGCTGCTGTACCTGTACGCCACGCGGCCGCGCCCCTGAGGCCCCGGCCGAGGCCGCGGCCTCAGCCGATGAGCATGCCGGCGATCGCGGCGCTCATGAGGTTGGCCAGGGTCCCGGCCAGGATCGCCCGCAGGCCCAGCTCGGCGATCTCCCCCCGGCGACCCGGGACCAGGCTGCCGAGCCCGCCCAGCAGGATCGCCAGGGAGGAGAAGTTGGCGAAGCCGGTCAGGGCGAACGTCGTGATCGCCGCGGTCTTGGGGCTGAAGTCCCCGGCCTGCGGGCCGAAGTCGACGAAGGCCACGAACTCGTTCAGCACCAGCTTCTGGCCCAGGAAACCGCCCGCGGCGACCGCCTCGTCCCACGGCACGCCGATCAGGGCCATCACCGGCGCGAAGACGTAGCCGATCACCTGCTGGAACGTCAGGTCCGGGGCGCCGAAGAGCCCGCCGACCGAACCCAGCAGCAGGTTGAGCAGGGCGATCAGCGAGATGAACGCCAGCAGCATGCCGCCGATGGTGGCCGCCAGCCGCAGACCGTCGGCCGCGCCCCGCGCGGCGGCGTCGATGACGTTGCGCGGCCGGTCCTCCTCGGCGTCGGCCTCCGTGTCCTGCGCCTCGCCGGTGCCACCGGCGGGCACGCCGACGCTGCCGACCGTGTCGCCGGTGCCGCCGTCCCCGGCCCGGACACCGCCGGCGTTCGCGGCCCCGGCCGCCGGGGCGGGTGTGCCCACGGCGTCCGCCGCGGACACCGAGACGGCGCCCATCACGGGCTCGTCGGTCTCGGGGATGATGATCTTGGCCATCAGCAGCCCCGCGGGGGCGGCCATGAAGCTCGCGGCGATCAGGTAGTCCAGCCGCGCGCCCAGCAGCGCGTAGCCCAGGAGCACGGTCCCGGCCACGGTGGAGACCCCGCCGACCATCACCGCGAACAGCTCCGACCGGGTCATCCGCGCCAGGTAGGGCCGGATGAACAGCGGTGCCTCGGTCTGCCCGACGAACATGTTCGCCGCCGCGTTCATCGACTCGGCCCGGGTCGTGCCGAGCACCCACTGCAGCGAGCCGCCGATGACGTTCACCACCCGCTGCATGATGCCCAGGTGGAAGAGCACGGCGACCAGGGACGCCATGAAGATGACCACCGGCAGCACCTGGAGCGCGAAGACCATCCCCTCACCCTGGACCAGGTCCCCGAAGAGGAAGGCGATGCCCTCGTCCGAGGAGGCGATGACGGTGCCGACCGCCTGCGAGGCCCATCCGAGCAGACGCTGGCCCGGCTCCCAGTAGAGCACCAGCACGCCCATGCCCAGCTGGATCGCCAGTGCGCCGCCGACGGTGCGCAGCTTGATCGCGCGCCGGTTCGTCGACACCGCGACCGCGATGCCGATCAGGACGGCCATACCGCCCAGTCCCCACAGAATGTCCATGGCTCTCTCTCGCTCCTTGTACTGCCGGCCGCGTCAGACGCTGGGGCGCCGCAGCAGGGTCTCGGTGAAGTGGGCGCTGAAGTCGCGCGGACCGGTGGCCAGTGCCACCCGGCCGGTGTGCTGGGTACGAGCGAGGACGTGCGGCGGGTAGGCGTAGCCCTCGGCCTTGTCCTGGGGCAGGTACACGGTCTGTCCCCGGCCCAGGTCGCCGTCGCACTGGACGATGACCGTGCCGGTCTCGGTGGCGACGAAGGACTCGTCGGCCGCGACGCCGACCGCCAGCGGGTCGTGCAGCGGGCAGGAGCCGTCCCCGTGGTTGGTCTTGTAGGCCCGCAGGTAGGTGCGCATGAACCGGGCGGTCATCTCCTGCCCCGGGCCCGCGGCGTCCAGACGGACCAGGTCCTCGTGGGTGAAGCGCCATCCGTGGGTGGCGTCCAGCCCGACCATCGTGTAGGGGATGCCGCTGGAGACCACGAGGTCGGCCGCGTCCGGGTCGGCCCAGACGTTGAACTCGGCGAGCGGGGTGCAGTTGCCCGGCACCTGGGCGGCCCCGCCCATGAAGACCAGCCGGCGCACCCGGTGGGCCAGGCCCGGATCCTGCAGGAGCGCGGTGGCCACGTTGGTGAGCGGCCCGGTGGCGACGACGGTCAGCTCGCCCTCGTACCGGTGGGAGAGCCGGATGAGGGCCGAGGCCGCCGACTCGCTCTGCTCGGGCGCCGTGGAGTCGGGGAGCACCTCCTCGCCCAGGCCGGTCGGCCCGTGGAAGTCGGAGTCGCTCACGACCCGGCCGACGGTGCGGCCGCCGCCGCGGTGGACCGGTACGTCACCGTCGATGCCGAAGGCCCTGGCCAGACCGCGGGCGTTGCGGAAGGCCTGCTCGACCGGGGCGTTGCCGCCCACGGCGGTGTAGGCCTTCAGGTCCCACAGCCCGGTACCGAGCAGGTACTGCAGCGCGACGGCGTCATCCAGGCCGGGGTCGCTGTCGAGGACGATCGGTGCGGGTGCCACGGCACACCTTCCTGTCGGTAAACGTTCTCACACACGTTGCTTGGTGATCTGTCTCATGTCAATTCCACGTCGGCAAAGAACGAGGTGAAGAGACTCTACTTGGCGCGGTGTGACGGTGATAACGTTTACCCACATCGGTCCGAGCGTGGTGAAGAGGGATGGACACATGCCAGAGGTGACGCTGCGCGACGTGGCACGGGAGTCGGGCTACTCGATCGCCACCGTCTCCCGTGTCCTGGCCGGCACCCGCACCGTGGGAGCCCAGGCCGACCGCAAGGTCCGGGCGGCGGCCGAACGCCTGGGCTACCGCCCCAACCAGGTGGCCCGCGCCCTGCGCAGCCGTTCGACCGGCACCATCGGCCTGGTCCTGCCCCAGATCACCAACCCGTTCTTCCCCACGCTCGTGCGCGGCGTGGAGCACGCACTCCACAGCCGCGGGCGCGCCCTGCTGATCGCCGACTGCGACGACGACCCGGACCTGGAGGCGGCGCGCATCAGCGCGCTCCTGGACCGCCAGGTCGACGCGCTGCTGGTGATCCCCGTGCACGAGACCCACAGCAGGGTGGCGGTGGCCGCCGGAGCCGCGCGCACACCCCTGGTGCAGCTCGACCGCCGCTGCGGCACCGACGTCGCCGACTCCGTGGCCGTCGACAACGCCGCGGGCATGGCCCTGGTCCTGGAGCACCTGGCGCGCACCGGCCGCCGGCGCGTGTGCTTCCTGGGCTCGGCCGGCACCGACTCCGCGGCGGTGGAACGGCGCACCGCCTACCAGAACGGGGTCGGCGCCCTGGATCCGGAGGGCGCCGCCCGGCTCGAACTGGGCGACTTCTCCGTGGAGTGGGGACGCGCCGCCGCCGAACGCGTGTGGCCCTCCCGGCCCGACGCCGTGGTCTGCGCCAACGACCTGATCGCGGTCGGCGCGATCCAGCAGCTGCGCCGGATGGGGGCGGACATCCCCGGCGAGGTCGCCGTCACCGGCTTCGACGACGTCGCCATCGCCTCCCTGGCCGAGCCCGCCCTGACCACCGTCCGCCAGCCCGTCGCCGGGCTCGCCGCGGAGGCGGTGCGGCTGCTCGACCAGCGCCTGGCCGAGCACACCGACCGCCCCCACCACGCGATCCGCCTGGCCCCCGAACTCATCGAACGCGCCTCCAGCGCGCCGGGGCCCGCGATGGCGTAGCGGTCACGGTGAGACCTGAGTCACCCTTCGGACCGGCCTGTCACACTCGCGCGCCCGGCGGGGCTCAAGGTGCGACACAGACCGAGACACCACCTCAGGAGCTTGCCGTGTACTACGCCTTCGTCGCCACCACCGTCCTGGCCGCCGCCTTCGTCGGCTTCTCCGCCGTGTCCGTCTTCATCCGCGCCCCGTGGGTCACCGGCCCGATGGCCGACTACGGCGTTCCCGAGTCCTGGATGCTCTGGCTGGGCACGGCCAAGGCCGTCGGCGCGGTGGGCCTGGTGGTGGGCCTGTTCGTGCCGGTGATCGGACTGCTCGCCACGATCGGCCTGTGCCTGTACTTCACCGGCGCCGTCGTCACCGTGCTCCGCGCCCGCTCCTACACCCACATCGCCTTCCCCCTGATCTACCTGGCGCCGGTGGTGGCCGCCGCCGTTCTGGGCGCCGCGGTCTGAGCCCCGGTGGGAGCGGCGAAAACGGCTCGCTCCGCCACGCGCCGACCGGCTACCGTGCGGGTATGGGACCCACACCCCAGCACCCGCGCGGAGCCGAGGTGGCCCGCGCCCTGGCCGAGATCGCCGCGCAGGTGGAGCGGGCCTGGTCGCGCACGTTGGCGCGGTTCGAGGCCGAGCCGGGCAGCGCGGCCGGGACCGACCTGGCCCGCCTGGTGGCGGCCGAGCCCGACCAGTTCGACTGGCGCGTGGTGGACGCCGCCTTGGAGCGGCTGTCCTGCCCCGCGTGCGGACGGGCACTGGGATCCGGCGCCCGGGGCTGCGGACCCTGCGATGAGGCCGACGGCTACCGCTACGCGGCCCGCGAGAGCGACCGCCCCGGCGTCCCGCCGGGCAACGAGCACGCCGTGCGCGTGGCCTGGTCGGTGAGCCGCCACCCGCACCGGCACACACCACGGGCCGCGTGCGGGTTCGAGCTGGGTCTGCCCGTGGTCCACGCCGGGCACCTGCCCACCACCGCGCAGGCCCAGTCCTACCGGGCGATGATCGACCGCCTGACCGAGACCGAGGTCGAACGGGTCGCCTCCCTCGCGGAACTGGCAGCCCTGGCCGGGCGCCGTACCGGGTGAGCACGACGCGGCGCCCGGCGGGGGAGCAGGGCCGGAAGGCACGGCGGCTCAGCGCAGCAGGGGCAGCCGCCGGGTGATCTTGTTGACGTCGCCGCGCGGCCCGTACAGGGCCAGCCCCACGTACTCCACCGCCTCGGGCTCCGTGCCGGCGAGCGCGTCCAGGTAGGACACGTAGTCGCGCGAGCGCCGGGCCACCTCGTTGAACCCGACCACCGTCACGCCCCGGGCGTCGGCCTCGGCCTTGAGTGTGCGCAGCTCCTGGCCCGAGGCGGCCAGGGTCGGCACGGGGTGGGGGTTCAGGCCCGCGTGCACCCCGCCGCCCGCGTCCTTGCCGTCGGCCGCCACCGAGTTCTCCAGCCGCCCGCCCAGGGCCAGTCCGAGCACGGCGCCCGCGTTGGCGGCCAGCGGCGCCTCCAGGTCCTCACGCAGCACCACGACCACCTTGGTGGCCGGACGCACGACCTTCTGTTCGTTCATCTGTTGTGTCATGGGTCCAGACACTAGGCATACGCGTGGCCACAGTGGCGCCCACCCGAACGAAATCCGAACATCGGCGTAGGATCCCACGCATGGACGAACTTGATTCGGCGATCGTGCGCGAACTCCAAACGGATGCGCGCCAGACCAACCGGGCCCTGGCCGGACGGCTGGGCATCGCGCCCTCCACCTGTCTGGAGCGCGTGCGCCTGCTCCAGCGGCGCGGCGTCATCCGCGGCTACCACGCCGACATCGACCCGGCCGCGCTCAACCGCGAGGTCGAGGCGTTCATCTCGGTGCAGCTGCGCCCGCCCAGCCGGCAGGCCATCGAGGGCTTCAAGGCCGCGATGTTCGCCCTGCCCGAGGTCCTGGCGGTGTACGTGGTGGCCGGTGAACAGGACTTCCTCGTCCACGTGTCCCTGCCCTCGCTGGACGCGCTGCACAGCTTCCTCATCGACCGCCTCACCCAGCGCCGCGAGGTGTTGAGCTTTCGCAGCCAGATCATCTACGACAGCGCCCGCAAGAGCGTCCACGCGCCCCTGGAGTAGGCGGCGGGCCCGACCACTGGAACCATCGCCGCACCTCACCCGTCCAACCATCCGACGAGTACACACGCGGGGGAGCCATCGATGAAGAACTGGAAACCGGGCACCGGGATCGCCATCGGACTGAGCATGGGCATCACCTTCGGGCTGTCCCTGGACAACATCGGCGTCGGCCTCGCCCTCGGCCTGGCGCTGGGCGCGGCCTTCGACGCCACCATGAAGAAGAAGCAGGACGGAGAGCAGCCGGACGGAGAGGACCCCGACGGCCGCTGACGCGCCACCGTGTGCAAGACCACACCGGGCCTGAAACGCGCGTGCCACATGCCTGAACATGCCGGTAACAGGGGGTTCTCACCGCCGCGGGCCCCTCTGGGTGAGGCGACTGTTTCTTGCGTGTTACGGCTGGACATGTCGCGGACACGCGAGCTTCCTACCTTCGGTTTCGTCACCAACCGACGAACAGGAAGGCCCGGCCGTGACCCCCGAGACTGGCCAACGCGCCGCCCGCACCGGCAAGAGCTGGATCACCGACTGGGATCCGGAGAACGAGACGTTCTGGCGGGAGAAGGGGCGCCCGGTCGCCAAGCGCAACCTGTGGGCGTCGATCTTCTCCGAGCACATCGGCTTCTCCATCTGGAGCATCTGGTCGGTCCTGGTGCTGTTCATGACCCCCGCCACCGGGTTCGACTGGGCACCTGAACAGAAGTTCCTGCTGGTGTCCGTGGTCGCCCTGGTCGGGGCGGTCCTGCGCGTGCCCTACACGCTGGCCGTCCCCTTCTTCGGCGGGCGCAACTGGACGATCATCTCCTCCACGATGCTGCTGGGCCCCACCGCGGTGGCGGTCTTCCTCATCCAGGCGCCCGAGACGCCCTACTGGGTCTTCCTCCTCCTGGCGGCCACCGCGGGCATCGGCGGCGGCAACTTCTCCTCCTCCATGGCCAACATCAACTTCTACTTCCCCGAGAAGGAGAAGGGCTGGGCCCTGGGGATGAACGCCGGCGGCGGCAACATCGGCGTGGCCACCGTCCAGCTCGTCGGCCTCGGCGTCATCGCGCTGTTCACCGCGCGGGCCGGACACTTCGTCCCGCTGTTCTACGTGCCGTTCATCCTGCTCTCGATCTGGGTCGCGTTCCGCCACATGAACAACCTCACCGGTGCCCGCAGCGACGCCTCCGCGCAGCTGGCCGCCACGAGGGACCGCCACTTCTGGATCATGTCCCTGCTCTACGTGGGCACGTTCGGCTCCTTCATCGGCTTCGGGTTCGCCTTCGGCCTGCTGCTGCAGAACCAGTTCGGCCTCGAACCCCTCCAGGCCGCCTCCATCACCTTCCTGGGCCCGGCGATCGGCTCGCTCATCCGCCCGATCGGCGGCAAGCTGGCCGACCGCTTCGGCGGCGCGCGCGTCACCCTGTGGAACTTCCTCGCCATGGTCGTGGGCACCGGCGTGGTCGTGGCCGCCATCAACGCCGACTCCCTGGCCGTGTTCATCAGCGCCTTCTGCGTGGTGTTCGTCCTGACCGGCATCGGCAACGGCTCCACCTACAAGATGATCCCCTCCATCTACGCCGCCAAGGCGCAGAACGCCATCGCCCAGGGCGCCCCCCGCGAGGAGACCCTGTCCTACAACAAGCGCATCGCCAGCTCCATGCTCGGCCTGATCGGCGCGATGGGCGCCATGGGCGGCGTCGCCATCAACATGGTCTTTCGAGAGTCCTTCCGCGCGACCGAGTCGGCCGCCCCCGGTTTCCTCGCCTTCCTGGTCTTCTATACGGTGTGCGCCGTCATCACCTACGCCGTCTACATGCGCACCCCCGCCCTGTCGGCCCCCGCGTCCACCACCACGACCGGCACCACGGAGACCGTCACACGATGACCCAAGGCACGAGCACCCAGACCCACTGCCCCTACTGCGCCCTCCAGTGCGCCATGCACCTGGAAACAGGACCCGACGGACGGCTCGCCGCCCGGCCCGCGGACTTTCCCACCAACCGGGGAGGCCTGTGCCGCAAGGGGTGGACCTCCGCCGAGGTGCTCACCGTGCCCGACCGCCTGACCCGGCCACTGATGCGCAAGGACCGCGGCGGCGCGCTCACCGAGGTGGACTGGGACACCGCCCTGGACCACATCGCCGAACGCCTGCTCGCCCTGCGGGCGGAGTCGGGTCCCGACACGGTGGCGGTGTTCGGCAGCGGCGGCCTGACCAACGAGAAGTCCTACACCCTGGGCAAGTTCGCCCGCCTGGCGCTGGCCACCTCCCAGATCGACTACAACGGCCGGTTCTGCATGTCCTCGGCCGCGGCCGGCTCCACCAAGGCCTTCGGCCTGGACCGCGGGATGCCCTTCCCGCTCACCGACGTCGGCCAGGCCGAGGTCGTGCTGCTGGCCGGCGCCAACCCCGCCGAGACCATGCCGCCGATGATGGGCCACCTGTCGGCGCCCACCCTCATCGTCATCGACCCGCGCCGCTCCAGCACCGCACGCGTCGCCCTGGACAACGGCGGCATGCACCTGGCGCCCCGCCCCGGCACCGACCTGGCCCTGGCCCTGGGGCTGCTGCACGCCGCCCGCGTCCAGGGCTGGACCGACGACGACTACGTCGACCGCCGCACCACCGGCTTCGACCGCGCCTGGGAACACGCCGCCGCCTGGTGGCCCGAGCGCACCGAACAGGTCACGGGCGTGCCCGCCGGCCGCATCCGCGCCGCCGCCGACCTGCTGGGGCAGGCCGCCCGCAACCGGTCCGCCTACATCCTCAGCGGGCGCGGCACCGAACAGCACGCCAAGGGCACCGACACCGTCTCGGCGTGGATCAACCTGGCCCTGGCCCTGGGCCTGCCCGGGCGCCAGGGCTCCGGCTACGGGTGCATCACCGGCCAGGGCAACGGCCAGGGCGGGCGCGAACACGGCCAAAAGGCCGACCAGCTGCCCGGCTACCGCAAGATCGCCGATCCCGACGACCGCGCCCACGTGGCGGGCGTGTGGGGCGTGGACCCCGACAGCCTGCCCGGCCCCGGCCGCTCGGCCTTCGAACTCCTGGACGCCCTGGGGCAGAGCGGGGGGCCGCGCGCCATGCTGCTGTTCGGCTCCAACCCGGTCGTCTCGGCCCCCGACTCCGAGCGCGTGCGCTCACGCCTGGCCTCCCTGGACTTCCTGGTCGCCGCCGACTTCGTGCTCTCCGAGACCGCCGCCATGGCCGATGTGGTCCTGCCCGTGGCCCAGTGGGCCGAGGAGTCGGGCACCATGACCAACCTCGAAGGCCGCATCCTGCGCCGCAACCGCGCCACCGCGCCCCCCGAGGGGGTGCGCACCGACCTGGAGGTGCTCTCCGCGCTGGCCACCCGGCTCGGCCAGCCCGCCGAACGCTTCCCCACCGACCCCGACACCGTCCTGGCCGAGCTGGGCCGCGCCTCGGCCGGGGGAGCGGCCGACTACTCCGGCGCCACCCCCGAGCGCCTGGACGGGGGCGAGGCCCTGTACTGGCCGGTGCTGGCCGGCGCCGCGCCCACACCGCGCCTGTTCCTGGACGCCTTCGCCCACCCCGACGGCCGTGCCCGCTTCGTCGCGGTCGCCCACCGGCCCCCGGCCGAGGAGACCGACGAGGAGTATCCGCTGCTGGCCACCACCGGCCGCCTCATGGGCCACTACCAGTCCGGCGCCCAGACCCGCCGCGTGCCCGAGCTGCGCACGGCCGAACCCGAGGTGTACGTGGAGGTGCACCCCGACACCGCGGCCCGCGCCGGCGTCTCTGCGGGGGAGTGGGCCACCGTCTCCTCCCGGCGCGGCCGCACCCGCGCCCGGGTCAGGCTCGACCACACCGCGCGCCTGGACACGGTGTTCCTGCCCTTCCACTTCGGCGGCGAGCAGAGCGCCAACAACATCACCAACCCGGCCCTGGACCCCACCAGCCGCATGCCCGAGTTCAAGGTCAGCGCGGTGCGCCTCGAACCCGGCCCCGCGGCCTGAGGGCCGGCGCCCTCACCCCGCCGCCACCCGCACGACACCACCCGCACGGCCCCAAGGGCCGCACGACGCGGACGGACCCGGCCCACACCGCCCGGGACGCCCGCACCCACCCACCTGGAGGCAGAAGTTGAGCACCGTGCAGGGCGCGTCCCCGCGCCAGATCGTGGTCGTCGGCAACGGGATGGTCGGCGCCCGCTTCGCCGAGGAGGTCGCCCGGCTCGACCCGCAAGGGCAGCGCGTCCACCTCACCGTGGTCGGCACCGAACCCCACCCCGCCTACAACCGGGTCCTGCTCTCGGGCGTGGTCGCCGGCGACTACACCCCCGAACAGATCCGCCTGCCCGTGCCCGAGACCCCCGGCGTCACCGTCCGCACCGGCCTGACCGCCACCGCCCTGGACACCGAACAGCGCACGGTGACCCTGGACGACGGCTCCCACCTGCCCTATGACGAACTGGTCATGGCCACCGGCGCCCGCGCCTCCTTCCCGCCCGTCAGGGGCGTCTCCGCCGAGGACGGCCGCCCCGGCGAGGGCGTGACCGCCCTGCGCGACCTGGCCGACTGCGACCGCCTGCTGTCCCTGGTGCGCCCCGGCGCCCCCGTCGTGGTCCTGGGCGGCGGCGTCCTGGGCCTGGAGGCCGCACGCGGCCTGACCGGGCGCGGCGCTCGGGTCTCGGTGGTGGAGTCCTCGCCCTGGATCATGCGCCGCCAGATCGACAAGCCCGCCGCGAAGATCCTGGGCCGCCTCTACGAGGACCTGGGCGTGAGCGTCCACTCCTGGCGCGTGGCCTCCCGGTGGGTGCCCGGCACCGGCCTGGAGATGGACGACGGGCGCGTGCTGCCCGGCGACGTCCTCGTGGTCACCGCCGGGGTGCGCGGCAACATCGAACTCGTCAAGGACGCGGGCATCGACGTCGAACACGGCATCCTCGTCGACGACTTCCTGAGCACCTCCGACCCGCGTGTCCACGCCATCGGCGACTGCGCCCAGCACCCCGGGGGCGGCGCCGGCCTGGTCCAGCCCGGTTGGGAACAGGCCGCCGTCCTGGCCCGGCGCCTCACCGGCGCCGCGCCCCAGGCCCGCTACAACGGCTCCAGCCCCGTCACCCGCCTCAAGGCCGAAGGCATCGAACTGACCTCCTTCGGCCGTGTGCACGAGGACGACGACGCCCCCGACCTGGAGACCGTCAGCGTCAGCGACCCGCACGGCGGCCGCTACGCCAAGCTCGTGGTCAGCCAGGACAAGGTCGTGGGCGCGGTCCTGCTCGGCTTCCCCGACGCCGCCGCCACCGTCTCCCAGCTGCACGACACCGGCGCCTCGGTGCCCGCCGACCGCCTGGCCCTGATCCAGGGCCTGCCCACCGCCGCGCCCGAACAGGACACCGCGGGCGCCCCCGAGGCCCTGGTGTGCCGGTGCAACGCGGTCACGCGCACCGACATCGAGCAGGCGTGGCTGGACGGGGCCCGGGACCGGGACGCCATCGCCTCGACCACGCGCGCCACCACCGGGTGCGGCGGGTGCGTCCGCGACGTCAACGCGCTGCTGGCGGGCCTGGACTCCAGCGACGCGGCGCCGGTGAGCTGACCCGCGCGAGCCGGTGCCCGCCGCCGGGGCGCCCGCGGCGGGCACACCGGCGGCCTCAGTGCGTGATCATCGCGGCCGCGGCGCACACCAGCGCGACCAGGGACGCCAGGGTCCGCACGTGGTTCCACCGCACCCACACGCCCTCGAAGTGCGCCCGCACCGCCGCGGGGTCACCGATCCGCTCGACCGGCCCCGCCTGCTCCAGGATGTTGTTGCGCGGCACGTTCACCGCGAAGGTGATCACGTACACCGCCACCAGCAGCACCAGCGCCGCCGCCGACCACAGCGCGGACCCCGCCTCCGCCGAGCTCGCGTGCAGCACCAGCGAGGCCAGCACCGTCACCGGCGCGCCCACGAACACCACCGCGAACCAGGGGTTGAGGATCGCGACGTTGACGCCCTGCATCGCCTCGATCATCGCCCGGTCGCCCGCCCGGCCCAGCCCCGGCATCACCGCGATCGAGAACGCGAAGAACAACCCGGCGAAGAGACCGGTCGAGACCACCGCGATCACCGGCACGAGCGCATGCATCGTCTCAACCATCCACGCACCCCGGGTCCGTCGTCCTGCGCCGAAACCGCCACTATGCCCGATCCGCGTCCGTACACGCCACCGGGCCGGCCCACCGCACCCCCGCACCACCCCGCCGCCCCTGGCCTACCGTTCAGTATCCGACCGCATCGGACACCGAATGTCGGCCCCAGACCCCTTTTCCTACCCGCGGTGTCGCTATAACGTCATCAGGTGTGCGCCTTCCCCCACTCGTCGGCCGTCACCACCACCAACGCCGCCTGCGCGCCGCCGCCGCACCCGGATCCCTGCTCCTGCTGGCCGGCCCGGCCGGATCGGGCAAGACCCGCCTGGTCCACACCCTGACCGAGGACACCGACACCACCGTCCTGATCGGACGCTGCCCGCCCCGCACCGTCCCCTTCCCCTTCGCCCCCCTGGTCGAGGCCCTGCGCCAGGCCCCCGTCCCCGCCGGGCTGAGCCCGCTGTGCGGCGCCCTGGCCCCGCTCCTGCCCGAACACACCGACCACCTGCCCCCGCACCTGCCCCCGGCCACCACACCCGCCGCCGACCACCACCGCACCTACCGCGCCCTGGCCGAACTCCTGGACGCCCTGGGACCCGCCGTCCTGGTCCTGGAGGACACCCAGTGGATCGACACCGCCACCCACGACCTGCTGCGCTACCTCACCCCCGCCTGCCCCCGCACCTGTCCCTGGTCCTGACCTACCGCCCCGAGGAACTGCCCCGCTCGGCCGGCCTGGCCGCCCTGGCCGCCCGCACACCACCGGGCACCCGCCACGACGAACTCACCCTGGGCCCGCTCACCGTCGAGGACGTCCACACCCTGGCCCAGCACGTCCTGGACCCGCACCCGGTCACCCGCGACGACGCCCACCGCCTCACCCACTGGACCGGCGGCCTGCCCCTGGCCCTGACCCAGACCCTGCACCACCTGGCCGCCACCGCCCCGGCCACCCCCGCCGCCGAACCCCTCGTCCCCGACCCGCCGCCCGTGCCCGCGCCCCTGCGCGACTGGCTCCTGGACCGCGTCCGCGCCCTGGGACGCGACGCCCGCCGCCTGGTCCACGCCGCCAGCGTCCTGGAGGGGCCCGCCCACGAGACCCACCTGGCCCGCATCGGCGCCCTGCCCCCCGAACGCGCCGACAAGGCCCTGGCCCAGGCCCTGCGCCGCGCCGTGCTCACCACCACCGCACCCGCCACCCACGCCCTGGCCACACCCCTGCTGCACCAGGTCTGCCACGACCACCTGCGCCAGGACCGGCGCCGCCGCCTGCACCGCGCCGCCCTGGACGTCCTGGACCGGGGCGCCGACCCGCCCCACCCGGCCCTGGCCCGCCACGCCCGCGAGTGCGGCGACCACGACCGGTGGACCGAGCACGCCGCCAAGGCCGCCGAACACGCCCTGGCCGCGGGCAGGGACGCCACCGCCGTCCGCCTGCTGCGCGACGCCCTGACCCGACCCGACCTGCCCGCACCGCGCCGCCGCGACCTCGCCCTGACCCTGGGCCGCGCCGCCCTGACCGGCCTGAGCGCCGACCACACCATCACCGTGCTGCGCGACGTGCTCACCACCCCGGGCATGAGCGCCGCCGAACGCGGCGAGCTGCGCATGGAACTGGGCCTGCTCCTGCTCAACCAGGCCGCCCGGGGCCGCACCGCCCGCGGCGAACTCGTGCGCGCCGCCACCGAACTCTCCACCCGCCCCGACCTGGCCGCACGCACCATGTGCGCCCTGGCCGTGCCCCGCTCCACCCCCGACCCCGTCGACACCCACCGCCGCTGGATGGACCAGGCCCTGACCGCCGCCCGCCGCAGCCGCGACCCCGCCACGCGACACGTCGTCGCCGTCAACCACGCCACCCTGCTCGCCCAGATCGGCGACCCCGCCGCCTGGGACATCCCCCTGCCCGACCCCGGCCCCGGTCGGCCCCGCCCCGGCCCCGACGTGCTCACCCGGCGCCGCGAGTTCGCCCGCGGCTCCCTCAACCTCGCCGACGCCGCCCTCATGCTCGGCCGCTACGACCGCGCCGACCGCCACCTGGACGACGCCGCCCAGTGGTCGCCACCCGACCAGACCCCCTACGTGCACACCAGCGCCCGCGCCCTGCGCCTGATGCTGGACTGGTCGCGCGGACGGTGGGCGCACCTGGCCGAGAGCACCGAACGCGAACTGCGCTCGCCCGGCCTGCGGCGCCTGCACGCGGTCACCGCCGAACTCACCCTGGTGCGCGCCGCCCTGGCCCTGGCCCAGGGCGACCCCGCCGCCGCCCAGGCCCGCCTGGCCGAGCTGTGCGCGGGCGCCGACACCGAGGAGGCCCCCGACCACACCGTGCCGGTGCGCGCCTTCGCCGGCGGCCTGGCCGCCCGGCTGGCCACCGCCCAGGGCGACCCCGACGCCGCCTGGAACCACGTCCAGGACCTGGTCTGCCTCGTGGCGAGCAAAGGCGTGTGGGTCTGGGCCGGCGACCTGCTCCCGGGCCTGCGCGCCCTCATCGCGTGCGGGCGGCGCGCCGTGGCCCACGACCTGTGCGCCCGCTTCTCCGCGGGCCTGCGCGGCACCGACGCCCCCGCCGCGCACACCGCCCTGCTGCGCCTGCAAGCGGCACTGGCCCACGACGAGGGCGCCCACGAGCGCGCCCTGGACCTGTACCGCCAGGCCGAGGCCCGCTGCCTGGACATGCCCCGCCCCTACGACGCCGCCCAGGTCCACGAGGACGCCGCCGCCACCCACCTGGCCCGGCCCGACGGAGCCGGCACCGCCGCCGGACTGGCCGCCCTGCACACCGCACTGGAGCGGTACACCGGCCTGGGCGCCGCCTGGGACGCCGCCCGGGTACGGCGCGCACTGCGCTCTTACGGCGTGCACGCCGCCCCCGACACCGGGCGCGGCCGCCGCGGCGCACTCCTGTCCCCGCGCGAGGACGAGATCGCCGCCCTGGCCGCCCAGGGCCGCACCAACCGCGAGATCGCCGCCCTGCTGCACCTGTCACCGCGCACCGTGGAGACCCACGTGGCCAACGCGCTGGGCAAACTCGGGCTGCGCTCGCGCCGCGACCTGGCCGTCCCCACCGGCCCCGCGCCTACGTAGCCGCCCCGCCCGCACCGAAGTACGTAGCGACTACGTATTGTCCGGCCACGGTGCGCCACGCACGATGTCGCCAGGGTGATGACCGCATCGCCCGGGGCGCGACTCCCGCGGAACACGCCCCAGTGATCCCCCCGCCCACGAAGGGTTCCCCCATGCGAAGAATCGGTGCCGCATTCGCCGCGGCCCTGTTCCTGCCCCTGATGGCCGCCGCACCCGCCTCCGCCGCCCCCGAGGTCCCCGACTTCCTCACCGACGCCGCCCCCGGCGAGCGCACCTACATCGTCGTCCTGGACGAGGGCGCCGCCCCCGACGAGGTCGCCGACCGGCACGACGACGACCCCCACGGCGTCTACGAGCACGCCCTGACCGGCTACGCCGCGGACATGAGCGCCGACGAGGCCGCCGAACTGCTCCAGGACCCCGACGTGGCCTACGTCCAGGAGGACCAGCCCGTCCACGCCTACGACCAGGACGTCCCCACCGGCCTGGCCCGCGTCTTCGCCCCCGACAACCCCAACCTGGAGATCAACGGCCAGGACGACTACGTCCCCGACGTGACCGTCGCCGTCCTGGACACCGGCGTGGACGGCTCCCACCCCGACCTGAACGTCGCCCACTCGGTGGACTGCACCAGCGGCACCTGTCGGGCCAACACCGCCACCGACGGCAACGGCCACGGCACCCACGTGGCCGGCAGCGCCGCCGCCATCGACAACGACACGGGCGTGGTCGGGGTCGCACCCGGCGCCGACGTGTGGAACGTGCAGGTCCTGACCTCCTCCGGCAGCGGCACCCTGTCCGGGATCGCCGCGGGCGTGGACTACGTCACCGCCAACGCCGACCAGGTCGCCGTCGCCAACATGAGCCTGGGCTGCAACGGCTGCACCGACCAGGCGCTCAGCCAGGCCATCACCGGATCGGTCGGGGCGGGCGTGGCCTACGCCATCGCCGCGGGCAACGACGGCGTCGACGGCGCGAACTTCTTCCCCGCCAACCACCCCGACGTGCTCACCGTCTCCTCCATGGCCGACTCCGACGGGGCACCCGGCGGCAACGGCGGCACCCTGTCCTGCCGCGGCGACTCCGACGACACCCTGTCCACGTTCTCCAACTACGGCGCCGTCATCGACATCGCCGCCCCCGGCTCCTGCATCACCTCCACCTGGCCCGGCGGCGGCTACAACACCATCAGCGGCACCTCCATGGCCGCACCCCACGCCGCCGGCGGCCTGGCGCTGCTGGCCGTGGGCGAGGCCAAGCCCACCGACCGCGCCGGAGTCATGGCCCTGTACCAGACCCTGACCGAGGCCGGGAACCACGACTGGAACGACACCTCCGGCGACGGCGCCCACGAGCCCCTCCTGGACGTGGGCGACCCCGCGCTCTTCCCCGCCGACGGCGACACCGCCCCGCCCGAGGGCCCGGTGGCCCGCCTCGCCCACTCGTGCGACGACACCACCCTGGAGTGCTCCTTCGACGGCACCGCCTCGGCCGGCGAGGTCACCGACTGGGCCTGGGACTTCGGTGACGGCGCCACCGGCACCGGCGCCACCACCGCCCACACCTACACCGAGCACGGCACCTACGACGTCGCGCTGACCGTCACCGACGACGCCGGACGCACCCACACCGCCCGCACCGAGGTGTCGGTGGGCGCACCCGAGCACACCGCGCCCACCGCCGACTTCACCGGCTCCTGCTACTCGTTCTTCTCCTACTGCTCCCTGGACGCCCGCACCTCCGCCGAAGGCGACGCCGCCATCGACTCCTACCACTGGGACTTCGGTGACGGCACCACCGGCAGCGGAGCCACGACCTGGCACTTCTTCCCCGGCCCGGGCACCTACACCATCACGTTGACCGTCACCGACACCACCGGCGCCACCGGTTCACTGTCCAAGACCCTCACCCTGTCCTGACCCCCGCGCCGGCGGCCCCCGACCGTCCCACGGCCGGGGGCCGCACCGCGCCCGCGCACCCCTCACGGCAAAATCCGCGCACCGTCCGGAACCCGGCCCCCATCGGCGGCGTCTGACCAGCAGGTGACCGGCACCCCACCCGGAAACCACACAGACCGACCGCGAGGGAGTCCCCCAGACCATGTCCACACGACTGACAGGAACGGTCGGCGCGGCCGTGGCGCTGAGCCTTCTCCTCAGCTCCTGCGGCATCATCCGCGACCTGACCGGCGGCGAGCCCGGAGCCGACCCCGAGACCACGGCCGAGGAGGAGGCCGCCGCCGTAGAGGAGGCCTCCTACCCCGAGCTCCCCTTCGTCCGCCAGGCGCGCATGTCCGTCGAGGACGGCAACGACGTCCAGTTCGAGCTCACCATCAACAGCCTGGAGAACAACGGCGAGTACCTCATGCTGGAGGTGGAGCACGACTTCCTCGAGCCGCTGCCCGGTACCGTCACCGGCCGCAACGCCCCCGTGCGCCTGGTCGACCCCATCTCCGGCGAGGTCATGCGCGGTCTGCGCGACGCCGAGAACAACGACGAGAACTACGGCACCTACTTCGTCCTGGGCGACCCCTTCATGCCCACCCACGAGGGCCTGCCCACGACCCTGCGCCGCTACTTCCCCGCACCGTCGGAGGACGTGGAGTACCTGTCCCTGACCGGCGCCGGCGTCGGCCACATGCCCGGCATCCCCGTCACCTACGTCGACGAGTTCACCGAGGCGCCCGAGCCCACCGCCGACCAGTACATCGACCCCGACACCTTCGTGCAGGACCCGGAGCTGCCCGAGGAGATCTGGTACCCGGACAACGTCCCCGAGCCGGGCCTGGACACCTCCGCCTACCTGCAGTCCATCGAGAGCTTCGTCGACAGCCCCACCGCCTCCACCACGCGCTCGGGCGACCAGGAGACCATCGCCCTGCACTCGGACAACATGTTCGAGGTCGACGAGTCCGAGCCCACCGCCGAGGCCGCCGAGACCATCCGCCAGGCCGCGCAGTCCCTGCGCGAGAACCTGGGACCGGACGTCGACGAGGTCACCGTCATCGGCCACACCGACGGCCAGGGCGCGGCCGACTACAACCAGACCCTGTCCGAGCAGCGCGCCGAGGCCGCCCGGGCCCTGCTGGAAGAGGAGCTCGGCGACGAGTTCACCTTCGTCACCGAGGGCCGCGGCGCCACCGAACTGCTGGCCGAGGAGGGCGGCGCCGACGACGAGGAGTCGCGCGCCCGCAACCGCCGGGTGGAGTTCGCCTACCAGGTGCCCCTGGACGACACCGCCGGCGAGGAGGGATCGGAGGGCCTGGACTCGGCCAAGCGCCACGTCGCCCCGCCCGCCCCCTACTTCGAGAACACCGAGCCCTTCACCACCGTCTCCCACAACGACGTGGACCTGCACGTGTACCCGATGGTGCGCGACGGCGCCTACCTGGTGCAGATGGTCGGCTTCCAGAACTCCACCCTGCAGGAGCTGGAGGCGGACCTGGACGTGGACGAGGCCGTCATCCCCGGCAGCCCGGCCCAGTACACCGAGGGCACCATGGGCGGGTTCCGCCTGGAGGAGCCCGACACCGGCATCATCCGCTACGTCGTGCGCATCCACATGCTCGACGGCGAGTACGAGGACTTCGCGGACGAGATCAACACCCTCGCCCCGGGCGAGCAGTACTTCGCCATCGCGGTCTTCCCCGCGCCCGCCCTCGACATCACCGAGATGACCCTGTACGCCGGGGCGTTCGGCGAGGTCGCCGGCGTGCCCATCCAGTAGCACCCGCACACGCCAGGTGCCCCGCCCGATCCGGGCGGGGCACCGTCATGTCCGGGTGCTCACACCCGCGCGGCAGGGGTGCGTCCGGGCACGACCTCGGGCAGTCCCCGCTCGCACAGGGCGCACTCGGCGCGCCGGCGCATGGCGTAGGCCGCGGTCGCCACCGCCAGCGCGACGCCCCACGGCGCCATCAACACGAACACGATGCTGTGCAGGTCCTCGACCAAAGGCGTGGCCACCTGGCCCTCACTGGCCAGCTGCACGATCACACTGCGCCCCATCGACATCAGCGCCATCGACACCAGCGCGGCCGGGACCACCGCGAGCGACACCGGCACGCGCCTGCCCGCCAGGCCCACCATCCACCGCGGGAAGCGCACCCCCCACCGCTGGACGAGCCCCAGCATGAGCACCGCGCCGACCGCCCCGGTCGCCCCCAGCCCCACACCGATCAGGACCGTCCCCGGTTCGGCCATGACCCGCGCGGCGGATTCCTCGCTCATCCCGGGCGCGAGGCCGAACAGCCACGGGAAGCGCAGCGCCGGGTACAGCAGGGCCAGCACCACACCGACCGCCACCGCCCACCGGCCCACCACGGTGGCGCGCGAGCGCACCTCGCGCTCGCCCTGCGCGCTCCACTGCTCGTGGCGCCCGCACTGCTGGCAGGCCCGGCGCCGGGCCCTGCTGTGCGTGAGCGCCGCGACCACCCACAAAGCGGTGCCCAGGGCACAGAAGAGCAGGGTCAGGGACGTCGGCTCCAGGACGGCCGCGATCCACATGGCGAACAGGCCGGGCACGAACCAGCCCACGAACGGCAGCATCATGGAGTACCCGAACAGCACCAGCAGCGAACCGTCGACGAACACCAGCAGGACCACGGCCGCCATCGCCCAGGCCGCCACCTCCGCCGGCCGCCCGCCCGCGCCCCCTCGTCGCAGCAACAGCAGCGCGACCACCACTCCGGCGGCGCCCACGCCGATGGCGGCGGCCGAGGCCGTGCCCAGGCTCTGTCCGATGAACAGCGACCCGAACCCGTCGGTGTCGGGCACGCCCCGGGGCAGGACGCCCGCCAGCCAGCCCAGGCCCACGCCCATGAGCGCGGCCGACCAGGCCAGCACCGACCAGGGGACCAGGAGTGTCCGCAGGCCCTCGGGGGCGTGCGGTGAAGCGGTGGACGATGCGGGGGCCATGGGGCTCACTCCTCGGTGGTGGTCTCTTCGATACCTCCACCCTCGCGCGAGCACCCCCGGCCGCACGTCCCTCCACAGATGGGACCGCCTCCCTCCCGCGGGGGAGAGGGGCACCGGACTCCCACCGGTCACTCCCTCAGCACGTCTCCAGCCGATCCGAGCTCACCGTGTAGCTGCACCCGTCGAAGTCCGCGGTGAGCCTGAGCTCCCCGCCCAGCGCCCGGACGTACCGCGCGATCGCGTCAACGGTGAACACCTCGCCCTGCTCGATCTGGCTCACCCGGCCCTTGGTCACACCCATCCGCTCGGCCACGTCGGACTGGGTCAGACCGCGCTCCTTGCCGATTCCCACCAACCGCTGGGCATCCACCCTCGCCAGCAGGGCCTTGCGTCGCCGCTCGGCCTCCTGCGGCCCGCCCACACGGTCGATGTAGTCGTCACGATCCCACTTGCCGTAGCCGCTCATCGTTCCTCCTCCTCGGATCGCCGTTCCACTCGCGGCGGGCCGTGGCGAAGCGCTCGCGATAGGCCGAAGGGGTCAGGCCCAGATGGCGCCAGAACACCCGGCGCAGCGACTCGTCACTGCCCAGGCCCGAGCGCCGGGCCGCCCCTGTCACACTCTCCCCGGCCTCCAACAGGGCCCGCGCCGCCTCCAGGCGCACCGCCTCCACATGCGCCCCCGGGGTGGTGCCCAACCGCTCACGGAAGAGCCGGGTCAGGTGCCGGGCGCTCACCCCCGCCAGGGCGGCCAGGGCCGGGGCCGCGTGGTCGGCGGCCGGATCGGCCGCCACCGCGTCCAGGACCGGACGCAGCACGTCCTGGCGCGGGCGCGGGGTACGCGAGGCCACCGAGAACTGCGACTGCCCGCCCGGCCGCTGCAGGAACACCACCAGGTCGCGGGCCACCTCCCTGGCCAGGTCCGAACCCTCGTCCTCCTCCACCAGCGCCAAGGACAGGTCCAGGCCCGCGCTGACCCCGGCCGAGGTCAGCACGCGCCCGTCGCGCACGTAGATGGCGTCCGGCTCCACCCGCACCCGGGGGTGCAGCCGGGCCAGCAGCGCGGCGTGGCGCCAGTGCGTGGTCGCCCGCCGCCCCTCCAACAGGCCCGCCCCGGCCAGCACGAACGCGCCCGTGCACACCGACGCCACCCGCTCGGCCCGCCCCGCCAGCGCCTGCACCGCCCCGGCCAGGCCCGGCGGCCACGGACTGCGGGGCAGATCGGGCGAGCCCGGCACGAGCAGGGTGTGCACGTCTTCGGCATCGAGAGCGGCGCCCTCCACGTGCAGGCGCAGACCGGCCGAGGTCGTCACCGCCGCCCCATCGGGAGAGCACACCCGCACCGTGTAGTGCCCGCCCAGCCCGGCCGCGGTCGCGAACACCTCCACCGGAGCGGTCACGTCCAGCAACCGGACACCGTCATAGGCCACCACCACGATCACGCGTCGTCTCATGCGGGGAAGCCTAACCACCGTCGATGTCCGAATGTGCGGGGTCGGTGTCCGCAGGGACATCGACTGCGCCCCCGCCGCGCTGCCAGGATCGGACCCCCAGCCCCCACGCGAGGAGAGAGCGATGACCCGCCCGCCCCTGCCGCCCTTCACCGAGGCCGACGCCCGCACCAAGGTCCAGGCCGCCGAGGACGCCTGGAACACCCGCGACGCCCACACGGTGTCCCTGGCCTACACACCCGACTCCGTGTGGCGCAACCGCGACCGCTTCCTCACCGGACGCGACCAGATCCAGGCCTTCCTCACCGACAAGTGGCGCCGCGAACTCGACTACGCGCTGCGCAAGGAACTGTGGGCCTTCGGCGAGGACCGCATCGCCGTGCGCTTCCAGTACGAGTGGCACGACGACCAGGGCCGGTGGTGGCGCAGCTACGGCAACGAACTGTGGGAATTCGACGCCCAGGGGCTGATGCGCCGCCGCGAGGCCAGCATCAACGACGTGTCCATCACCGCGCAGGAGCGCCGTATCCACGGCCCCCGCCCCCAGGAAGAGCACGGCGTGCCCTTCCCCCTGGCCTGACGCGCCCGGGGCTCAGCCGTGCGCGGCCGCGTAGGCCTTGTCCAGCGCCGAGACGAACGCCTCCACCGGCTGGGCCCCCGACACCCCGAAGGCACCGTCCATCACGAAGAAGGGCACCCCGGTCGCGCCCAGCCGCCGCGCCTGCTCGGCCTCCTGGGCCACCTGCTCGGTGAAGTCCTCACCCCGCAGCACACGCCGGGCCGCCCCCGCGTCCACCCCCACCTGCGCCACCAGCTCCACCAGGGTCTCGGCATCGCTCAGATCACGGGCCTGCACCAGCTGGGCCAGCAGCAGCCGGTCCATCACCGCCCCGTCCAGACCTCTCTCACGGGCCAGGTGCACCAGACGGTGGGAGTCCAGGGTGTTGACCATCAAAGCGCCGGCCAGGTCGTAGTCCAGACCCTCCTTGGCCGCCACCTGCGCCACCTGCTCGGTCATCGCGCGCACCTGCTCGGTCGAGGCCCGCATCCTGGCGGCCAGCGACGCGTACACCGGCTCGCTGCGACCTCGCGGAAAACCCGGATCCAGCTGGTAGCTGTGCCAGACGAGCTCGACCTGACCGGCGTGGTCGAAACGCTCCAGAGCCGCCTCCAACCGGCGCTTGCCGATGAAGCACCACGGGCACACGATGTCGGACCACACGTCGACCCGCACGAACGGACCCCCACTCTCGCCCTACGCCATATTCATCCCACCACCAGCCAGTATGCGGCCCGGCCCCATCCAGGACAATGACACGCCCAGGAGCAGGAAGGGCCCGCACCTCACGGCAGGGCCAGGCGCACCCCCAGGGCGGCGAAGGCCCCCGCGAAACCACGCCGCAGCCACGTCATCACCCGCGGGCTGGAGACCACCCGATCGCGCACCAGCGCCGAAGCGCACCCGTAGAGCACGAACACCACCAGCGTCATCGCCATGAACACCCCGCCCAGGGCCAGCATCGCCCCCAGCGCCCCCGGGTCGCCCACCGCCACGAACTGCGGCAAGAACGCGAAGAAGAAGATCGTCAGCTTGGGATTGAGCAGGTTCACCAGGATCCCCGCGCCGATGACCCGGGCCACCCCCCGCTCAGCCTGCTCCGCCGAGACCTCCAACGCCCCCCGGTCACGCCAGATGCTCCACGCCATGAACAACAGGTAGGCCACACCCGCGTACTTGAGCACCTGGAAGGCCACCGCGCTGGTGTGCAGCAGCGCCGCCACCCCCGTGGCCGCGGCCAGCAGATGCGGCACGATCCCCAACGTGCACCCCAGCGCCGCCACCGCCGCCGCCCGCGCACCCCGCGCCAGACCCGCCGCCACCGTGTACAGCACCCCCGTCCCCGGAGTGGCCACCACCACCAGCGCCGTCACCACGAACTCCACACTCACCACGCACCCCCATCGACGACCATCTGCACACCCGCCACACTGGCCGCACAATGGACCAGTGAACAGAGCCAAAGACGACCACTCCCACAGGTCCACAACCCTGGGCGCCGACTTCCTCCAACTCGACCCCGCCCACGCCCCGCCCGGCCACCTCACCGACTGGCTCACCGACCACCTGCGCCAGGCCCTGGCCCACCGCCGCCTGGGCGTGGGCTCGCGCCTGCCCGCCACCCGCGCCCTGGCCACCGACCTGGGCATCTCCCGCGGCGTGGTCACCGAGGCCTACCGCCGCCTGACCGACGAAGGCCACCTGGCCGCCCGCGGCCGCGCCGGCACCGTCGTGGTCGCCACCCCCGCCGCCCCCACCACCACACCCGCCCCCGCGCCCACTCACCGCACACCCCTGCCCACCACCCCCGGGACCGACGTCTTCGACCGCCTGCGCCGCACCCCGGCCCGCCACGACCTCACCCCCGGCACCCCCGACCTGGCCGCCTTCCCCCGCACCGCCTGGCTGCGCGCCGAACGCACCGTCCTGGCCCAGACGCCCACCGCCGACCTGGGCTACGGCGACCCCCGCGGCCACCTGCGCCTGCGCACCGCCATCGCCCACCACCTGGCCCGCTACCGCCGCATCACCGTCCACCCCGACCACGTCCAGATCGTCTCCGGCACCGCCCAGGCCCTGGGCCTGCTCGGCCAGATCCTGCACCAGGACGGCATCGACACCGTCGCCTTCGAGGACCCCGGCTCCCTGGGCGTGCGCCAGCACCTGCACCACGCCCGCCTGCGCACCCCGCCCGTGCCCGTGGACGAACACGGCGCCGACATCACCGCCCTGGCCGCCACCGGAGCCCCCGCCGTCCTGCTCACCCCCGCCCACCAGTTCCCCACCGGCGCCGTGCTCTCCGGCGCCCGCCGACGCCGCCTGCTCACCTGGGCCCGCAGCGGGGGACTGGTCATCGAGGACGACTACGACGCCGAACACCGCTACGACCGCGCCCCCGTACCCGCCCTGCACTCCCTGGCGCCCGACCAGGTCTGCTACACCGGCAGCGTCTCCAAACTCCTGGCCCCCGCCCTACGCCTGGGCTGGGTCCTGGCCCCACCGCGCCACCGCGAGGCCCTCACCGAGGCCAAACGCTTCAGCGACCTGGGCAACCCCGTCCTGCCCCAACTCGCCCTGGCCCACCTGATGGAGACCGGCGCCCTGGAACGCCACCTGCGCCACATCCGCGCCCGCCACCGCCGGCGCCGCGACACCATGACCGCCGCCCTGGCCGCCCACCTGCCCGGCGCCGCCGCCGGACTGCACCTGACACTGACCTTCCCCCCAGGCATCGACGACATCGCCCTGGCCGACGCCGCCGCCGCACGCGGCGTCCTCACCCACCCCCTGTCCTGGCACCGCCAGCGCCCCGGACCCCCCGGACTCGTCCTGGGCTACGCCGCCGCCACCGGCATCACCGCCGCCGTCACCGAACTCGGCCACGCTCTGCGCCTGCTCGACCCCCCACGGTCACCGTGATCTGCGGCACCCTCC
The DNA here is from genome assembly GCF_003634495.1 of Nocardiopsis sp. Huas11. GTDB lineage: Bacteria > Actinomycetota > Actinomycetes > Streptosporangiales > Streptosporangiaceae > Nocardiopsis. The sequence goes on from NZ_RBKY01000001.1 coordinate 5,019,911, forward strand.
AAGGGCCCAAACCGGCCCCCGACCGCCGCCCACCAGGCGAGCAGGACCGATCACGCATTTCTCACCTGCGATGACAGGACATCGAAACACCGCCGACACAGACGGCTGATGCGCGGGTAACACCCTGCGGGTTGCCTGAAACACGACCGCACCCGCACCAGGAGGAGTCCCACCCGCCATGGAAGAACTCGTCGTCATCGGCAACGGCATGGTCGGACACCGACTCGTCGAAGCACTCCGCGACCGCGACACCGACCACCAGTGGCACATCACCGTCGTCGGCGAGGAACCCCGCACCGCCTACGACCGCGTCGCCCTCTCGTCCTACTTCGACGGCGCCAGCGCCCAGGACCTGTCCCTGGGCGACCTGACCGGTCCCGGGGTCGACATCCACGTCAACGAGCGCGCCACCGGCATCGACCGCGCCGCCCGCACCGTCACCACCGCCTCCGGCCGCACCCTGGCCTACGACCGCCTCGTCCTGGCCACCGGCTCCACCCCCTTCGTGCCCCCCATCCCCGGCCACGACCGCCCCGGCTGCCACGTCTACCGCACCATCGAGGACCTGGACGCCATCACCGCCTCCGCCACCGGCGCCACCACCGGCGTGGTCATCGGCGGCGGCCTGCTCGGCCTGGAAGCCGCCAACGCCCTGCGCCTGCTCGGCGTCCAGGCCCACGTCGTCGAACTCGCCCCCCACCTGATGCCCGCCCAGATCGACGAAGGCGCCGGCGCCCTGCTCAAGAACCTCGTCGACGACCTGGGCGTGAGCGTGCACACCGGCACCGCCACCACCGCCATCGAGGACACCCCCCACGGCAGCGGACACCGCCTGATCCTCGACAACGGCCAGACCCTGGACGCCGACCTCGTCGTGTTCTCCGTGGGCATCCGCCCCCGCGACGACCTCGCCCGCACCGCCGAACTCGACCTGGGCCCGCGCGGCGGCATCGCCATCGACGACACCTGCACCACCAGCGACCCCCGCATCCACGCCATCGGCGAGGCCGCCAACCACCACGGCACCGTCTACGGCCTCATCGCCCCCGGCAACGCCATGGCCGAGGTCGTCGCCGACCGCCTCCTGGGCGGCACCGCCACCTTCACCGGCGCCGACACCTCCACCAAACTCAAGCTCCTGGGCGTGGACGTGGCCAGCTTCGGCGACTGCCACGGCCGCGCCGAAGGCGCCCTGGACGTGGTCGTCAACGACGCCGCCTCGGGCCGCTACGCCAAACTCGTCCTGTCCGACGACGCCACCACCCTGCTCGGCGGCATCCTGGTCGGCGACGCCGGCGCCTACGCCACCTTGCGCCCCATGGTCGGCTCGCCCCTGCCCGGCGACCCGCTGGCCCTGATCACCCCCGAGGGCGGCGCCGCCCTGGGCGCCGACGCCCTGCCCGACTCCGCGCAGATCTGCTCCTGCAACGCCGTCACCAAGGGCGACCTGTGCCAGGCCATCCACGACCAGGGCGCCACCGACGTCCCCGCCCTCAAGGCCTGCACCAAGGCCGGCACCAGCTGCGGCTCATGCGTGCCCATGCTCAAGCAGATCCTCACCCAGGCCGGCATCGAACAGTCCAAGGCCCTGTGCGAGCACTTCCCCCAATCACGCGCCGAACTCGTGGAGGTGGTGCGCGCCACCAACACCACGACCTTCTCCGCGCTCATCGCCGCCCACGGCACCGGCACCGGCTGCGACATCTGCAAGCCCGCCATCGCCTCCATCCTGGCCTCCCTGGGCGGCGGCCACATCCTGGAGGGCGAACAGGCCACCCTGCAGGACACCAACGACCGCTACCTGGCCAACATGCAGCGCAACGGCACCTACTCGGTCGTGCCCCGCATCCCCGGCGGTGAGATCACCCCCGACAAACTCATCGTCATCGGCGAGGTCGCCCGCGACTTCCACCTCTACACCAAGATCACCGGCGGCCAGCGCATCGACCTGTTCGGCGCCCGCCTCGAACAGCTCCCCGCCATCTGGTCGCGCCTGGTCGAGGCCGGATTCGAATCCGGACACGCCTACGGCAAGGCCCTGCGCACCGTCAAGTCGTGCGTGGGCACCACCTGGTGCCGCTACGGAGTCCAGGACTCGGTCGGCCTGGCCATCCGCCTGGAGGAGCGCTACCGGGGCCTGCGCTCACCCCACAAGCTCAAGTCCGCCGTCTCCGGATGCGCCCGCGAATGCGCCGAGGCCCGCAGCAAGGACTTCGGCATCATCGCCACCGACCAGGGCTGGAACCTGTACGTGGGCGGCAACGGCGGCTTCACCCCCCGCCACGCCGAACTCCTGGCCTCGGACCTGGACGAGGACACCCTCATCCGCTACATCGACCGGTTCCTGATGTTCTACATCCGCACCGCCGACCGCCTACAGCGCACCGCCCCCTGGATCGAGGCCCTGGACGGGGGACTGGACCACCTGCGCGACGTCGTGGTCCACGACAGCCTCGGCATCGCCCACGAACTCGAACAGGCCATGACCGACCACGTGGCCTCCTACGCCGACGAATGGGCCGCCGTCCTGGCCGACCCCGACAAGCTCGCCCGCTTCGTGTCCTTCACCAACGCCCCCGACACACCCGACCCCACCATCAGCTTCACCACCACCCGCCAACAGCCCACCCCGGGCGCACCCCTCAACCTCGGCATGCCCACCCCCCGCAGCAAGGAGGCCGCACGATGACCACCGCTCCCACCCAGCCCGCCGTCTGGATCAACGCCTGCCCCGCCCACCGCCTGGGCCCCGCCGACGGCGCCGCCGTCCTGATGCCCGACGGCCGCCAGGTCGCCCTGTTCCGCACCCTGGACGACCAGTACTACGCCGTCGACAACATCGACCCCTTCACCCACGCCGCCGTCATCTCCCGCGGCATCGTCGGCGACCGCGGCGGCGAACCCACCGTCGCCTCACCCATGCTCAAGAACGTCTTCCTGCTGCGCACCGGCCTGAGCCTGGACGATAAGACCGTGCGACTGACCACCTGGCCCGTACGCGTGCACCAGGCCACCATCCAGATCAACACCCGTGCAGAACAGGGGACCCCTTGACCACGTCCGCCACCGGAGGCCCCGCCCAGGCGCCCGCCACCACCGCGCCCCTGGCCGGCTTCACCGTCGCCGTGACCGCCGCCCGCCGCGCCGAGGAGCTCAGCGCCCTGCTGTGCCGCAAGGGCGCCCAGGTCATCGCCGCACCCGCCCTGCGCATCGTCCCCTTGAGCGACGACCAGCGCCTGGCCGCGGCCTCCACCGAACTCACCCGCCGCCCCGCCGACGTGGTCGTGGCCACCACCGGCATCGGCTTTCGCGGCTGGATCGAGGCCTGCGAGACCTGGGGCATGGCCGAGAACCTGCTCGCCGCCATGCAGTCCTCCCGCCTGCTCGCCCGCGGCCCCAAAGCCAAGGGCGCCATCCGCGCCGCGGGCCTGAACGAGGAGTGGTCACCGCCCTCGGAGTCCTCCGCCGAAGTCCTGGACTACCTGCTCTCCACCGGCGTCCAGGGCCTGCGCGTGGCCATCCAGATGCACGGAGAACCCCTGCCCGACTTCACCGCCGCCCTGCGCCTGGCCGGAGCCGAAGTCCTCGAAGTACCCGTCTACCGCTGGACCCTGCCCGAACAGACCGCCCCCCTGGACCGCCTCATCGAAGCCGTCAACACCGGGGGAGTGGACGCCATCACCTTCACCAGCGCCCCGGCCGCCGCCGGACTCCTCTCCCGCGCCCGCGCCACCGGCCAGGACGGCGCCCTCGTCCAGGCCCTGCGCGGCGACGTCCTGGCCATGTGCGTGGGACCGGTCACCGCCCGCCCCCTCATGGCCCACGACATCCCCACCGTGTGGCCCGAACGCGCCCGCATCGGCGCCCAGGTCCGCAAACTCACCGAGGAACTGCCCGCCCGCTTCCCCACCCTCAACGTCGCCGGGCACCGCCTGCGCCTGCGCGGCCACGCCGTCCTGGTCGACGGCACCGTCCACACCCTCTCGCCCACCCTGATGCGCATCATGCGCGAACTGGCCCGCCGCCCCGGCCAGGTCCGCGACCGCGCCCACCTGCTCACCTGCCTGGGCGAGGACGCCGACGCCCACGCCGTGGAGACCGCCGTGGCCCGCCTGCGCACCGCCCTGGGCGACGCCAAGATCATCCAGACGGTCGTCAAACGCGGCTACCGCCTGGCCCTGGACAGCACGGACTGCACACCATGAACCGACACCCCACCCTGCTGCTGGCCGTGCACGGCACCCGCCGAGCACGCGGCACCGCCATCGCCCACTCCCTGGCCCTGCGCGTGGGCGAGATCACCCAGCGCCCCACCCAGCTGGCCTTCGCCGACGTCCTGACCCCCTCGGTGGGCCATGTCGCCGCCGCCGTCCCGGGACCGCTGGTGGTCGTGCCCGCGTTCTTGGCCTCGGGCTACCACGTACGCACCGACATCCCCCACCAACTCGCCCAGGCCGGCCGCGCCGACGCCGTCATCGCCCCCGCCCTGGGCGCCCACCCCGCCGCCCTGGCCACCGCCCACCGGCGCCTGCTGGCCTGCGGCTACCAGCCCGGCGACGGTGTGGTCCTGGCCTGCGCCGGCACCTCCGACCCCCGTGCCGGCACCGAACTGGACCAGGCCGCCGCCGGACTGTCGCAGCTACTGGGCACCCGCGTGGTGCGCGGCAACGTCGCCACCGCCGCCCCCACGGTCACCGACCAGGTCAGCGCCCTACGCCGGCGCGGCCACACCCGCGTGCTCATCGCCACCTGGCTGCTGGCCCCCGGCCTGTTCCACGACCGCCTGGCCCACTGCGGCGCCGACGCCGTGGCCGCACCCCTGTGCCCGGACGCCGCCATCGCCCAGGCCCTGGCCGACCGCTACCACCAGGCCGCCATCCCGCTCCCGGTCTGAGCCGCCCACCACCCGTGGCCGCCGCCCCGCTCGGGCCGGCGGCCACACCCCTTGCCACCCGCAGCAAAACCGCAGGTCAAGCGGTGATCATTTCCACAAACCATCACTTTCCGGTACCGTGACCCGCGCGTTACCCCTAAGCTCTGCGCCCAGACCCCGCGTGCACCACCCGGCGGTCCGACTCCACCCGCCCCACCCCACGGGCGCGGGGCACGCGCACCCGCGCCGGAGACGACCCGCCCCACCCTGTTCCCGTTCAAAGGACACCGTCGTGGGCAACACCGAGCCCCAGAACCCGCAGTACGACACCGCCGCCGCACCAGGCCCGCGCGTGGCCGCCGCCCGCACCCGCAACCGCAAAAAAACGCATCCTGGTCATCGCCGCCGCCACCGGAGTGACCCTGGCCGTGGCCGGCACCGCCACCGCCGCCGTCATCGCCGCCGGCACCTCACCCGAGACCACCGTCAACGCCGCCCAGATCCCCCAGGCCGAACCCGACCCCCTCACCAGCGACGCCCCGGCCGAACCCGACCCCGCCCACGCCGAACAGGCCGGCCAAGCCGTCTCCTCCGCCACCCAGACCACCACCGCCGACGGCAGCGCCGTGCCCGAGGAAGACCCCGAACCCGACGCCGCACCCGACTCCGACAGCGGCCAGGACAGCGCGCCCAGCACCGACGCCACCCCCACCGGCGAAGGAGGCACCTGCCAGGCCTCCTTCTACGGCGACGGCTTCCACGGCGCCACCACCGCCAACGGCGAAACCTTCGACACCTACGGCATGACCGCCGCGCACAAGACCCTGCCCTTCGACACCATGGTCAAGGTCACCAACCCCTCCAACGGCAAGTCCGTGACCGTGCGCATCAACGACCGCGGCCCCTACATCGACGGCCGCTGCCTGGACCTGTCCACCGCCGCCTTCGACGAGATCATCGGCACCGGCGCGGGCGTGGGCACCGTCGAATGGCAGGTCGTGGGCTAGGGCGAGTATCCGCAGAACACGCCCCAGACCCACCCCGCCCGCCGGCGCCCCACCGCCCCGGGGCGCCGCCCCTCACCGCGCCCGCAACCGGAACCGGAACCGGACATCACCCTGGCCCGGCCCCGCCGGGCCACCACCGGGACCGGTCACCGACACCACCGCCAGCCCGGCCGAGGCCGCCAACGCCTCGAACCCCGCACGGGTGTACCAGTGCAGCACCCACGGACGCTCCTCGACCGTGCGCCGCCCACCCACACGACGCTCATAACGCAACACGCTCGTGTGCGTACGCGCCACCTCATCACGCTCCTGGGACACCACACTCACACCCAGCACAGCACCATCAGAGCCCCGCACCTGACGCACCCGCCCCACCTCGTGCTCCGGCGCGGGCTCGGGCACCGCCAACGGCACCAGCGCCTGACCACCCGGCGCCAGATGCGCGCGCACACACCGCAGCGCCGCCACCGCCGCCGCGTCATCGGCCAACAGCGTGAACGTGGGCCCCGCCAGGAAGATCGCCCCGTACCGGCGCGGCAGAGCCAACTCCTCCATGCGCTGATGGTGCACCACCACCGACACACCCTCGCGCCCCGCCCGGGCGCGGGCACGCTCCACCATCTCCGCCGAGGAGTCCACCCCCTCCACGTCCAACCCGCGCCGACACAACTCGATCAGCGGATCACCATCACCGCACCCCAACTCCAGCCCCGGCCCGCCCACCTGCCGCACGAACTCCTCACACGGGTCCGGGTCCGCGGCGAAACGCTTCAACGGGCCGTACAGGTCGGCGACGATACCGGTATAGAAATCAGCAGGATCCATGCCGCGACCCTAGAACCCCGCCCCCGCCCGAGCCCACCCGTTTTCCCCCACCCCGCCCCGCGCGTAGCGGCCCCGCACGTCAGCCGCACATGGCACAATCCCCAACACCGCACCACCCACACACACAGGGAGCTCCGGCGTTGTTCCGCACCACCACCGGCTGGGTCGTCTCACCCACCGACCTCGTCGACACCCTGGAATGCGACCACCGCAGCGCCCTCAAGAGCGCCCTGGCCGCACGCCTGCCCGGAGCCCCCGCACCCGAACCCGTCGACGCCCTCATCGCCCACCACGGCCTGGCCCACGAACACGCCGAACTCGACCGCCTGCGCGCCCTGTTCGGCGACATCGCCCACATCGAGGACCCCCACCCCGACGACACCTCCCTGGCCAAGGCCGCCACCGCCACCACCGACGCCATGGCCGCGGGCGTACCCGTCATCTACCAGGGCAGCTTCCACCACCCCCTGGACCACCAGGGCCCCCACCCCGTCGCCTTCCACGGACGCGCCGACTTCCTCATCCGCTCCGACCTGGACCCCGCCACCGGCCGCACCCGCACCGACGCCCCCACCCCCTGGACCTACGAGCCCTGGGACACCAAACTCGCCCGCCGCCCCGGCCCCGGCGCCGTCCTGCAACTGGCCGCCTACGCCCACGCCCTGACCGTGGCCACCGGCCACACCCCCCAGCACATGCACCTGCGCACCGGCGACGACCACACCCACACCCTGCCCACCGCCGACTTCACCCCCATCCTGCACACCATCACCCACCGCCTGCTCACCCGCCTGAACACCGAACCCGCCCTGCCCACCCCCACCTGGGGCCGCCCCCGCCCCGCCTGCGAGGGCTGCGGCTACGCCACCTGGTGCTCCCAAGGACGCACCGCCGCCCGCCACCTGTCCCTGGTCGCCGGCCTGCGCACCGACCAGGCCGCCAAACTCACCGACGCCGGCCTGGACACCATCGACGCCCTGGCCCACGCCACCGACACCCAGCGCCCCGCCACCCTGCCCCGCCGCTCCTTCGACCAACTCCGCGCCCAGGCCGCCCTCCAGGTCAGCCAGGACGCCACCCGCACCCCCACCGACCCCCAGGGCACCGTCACCGCCGAAGTCTTCGCCCCCGACGGCCTGGCGAGCCTGCCCGCCCCCAGCCCCGGCGACGTCTTCTTCGACATGGAGGGCTACCCCTACTACTCACGCGACGACGGCCGCGGCCTGGAGTACCTCTTCGGCGCCACCACCGAGGACGAGAGCGGCCACGAGACCTTCCACGCCTTCTGGGCCCACGACCGCACCCAGGAGAAGAAGGCCCTGGAGGACTTCGTCGACTTCGCCACCGCCCGCATCGACGCCGACGAGAACGCGCACATCTACCACTACGCCTCCTACGAGGTCGACCGCCTCAAACACCTCAGCTCCGAGTACGCCACCCGCGAAGAGGACGTCAACCGCCTCCTGCGCGAGAACCGGCTCATCGACCTGTACACCGTCGTACGCAAGAGCATGCGCGTGTCCCAGCGCTCCTACTCCATCAAGTACCTCGAACCCCTCTACCTGCCCGCCCACCGCAGCGGCGGCGTCACCACCGCCACCTCCTCCATCGACGCCTACGCCGCCTACCAGGCCGCCCACGCCGCCGGAGACCACACCAGCGCCGCCCGCGTCCTGGACGACATCGCCGCCTACAACCGCGACGACTGCCACTCCACCGCCCGCCTGCGCGACTGGCTCGAGGACCACCGCACCCGCCAGGGCATCACCGACCGCCCCCTGATCCAGTTCGAACTCACCGAGGCCGAAGCCGAACGCGCCCGCAAACGCGAAGAGAAACAGGCCCGCCACGCCGCCCTGACCACACCCCTGCTCGCCGAGGTGCCCACCACCGACGCCGACCGCGACGACGACGCCCGCACCCGCGCGTCCCTGGCCGCCCTGGTCGGCTACTACCAGCGCGAACAACTCCCGCCCTGGCGCGAGCACTACCGCCGCACCAGCGCACCCCTGCAGGACCTGGAAGCCGACACCGACTGCGCCGTCCCCTGGCGGGTACGCGCGGGGGAGTGGATCGAACCCACCGGCCGCCAGAAGAAGGCCCGCCGCGAGATCGCCATGCGCCTGGACACCGCCCACCCCCACCCCTTCACCACCGGCCAGGACGTCCACCTGCTCTACCCCGGCGCCCCCGGCCAGGCGGCCACCACCACCCAGGCCAAAGTCACCGACACCGACGCCGACGCCCTCACCCTGACCGAGACCAGCGACCCCGACGCCACCGCCTCCCGGCCCCCCGTGGCCGTCCTGCCCGGCGCACCCGTGGCCCCCCAACCCAAGGACGGCGCCCTGGAACTGGTCGCCCGCACCGCCGTGGACGACCTGCCCGCCTGGCCCCGCCACCCCGGCCTGGACGTGCTGCGCCGCACCCCGCCCCGCCTACGCAGCGGCCGGCCCCTGCCCCAGACCGCCCACACCGGCGGCGACACCATCGCCGCCGCCGTCGCCGCCGTGGACGAGCTGGACCACTCCTACCTCGCCGTCCAAGGCCCACCCGGCGCCGGCAAGACCTACCTGGCCGCCCAACTCATCACCCACCTGGCCCGCCAGGGCCGCAGCATCGGCGTGTGCTCCACCAGCCACAAAGCCGTCGAGAACGTCATGGGCGCCGCCCTGCGCGCCGCCACCGACGCCGGCGTGCCCCTGGCCGCCGCCAAACGCGCCAAAAGCCGCACCAGCACGACCGAGGACACCCCCGCCCCGCCCTGGGACCAGCCCTCCACCCCCCAGGCCCTGGCCACCTGGCGCACCAAGCACACCGCCGCCGGCGAAGCCGTCCTCATCGGCGGCACCGCCTGGGCCATGGCCAACGCCGCCATGGTCGCCGACCCCGTGGACGTGCTCATCATCGACGAGGCCGGCCAGTTCGCCCTGGCCGACACCCTGGCCGTGTCCGCGGCCGCCCACAACCTCGTCCTGCTCGGCGACCCCCAGCAACTCCCACAGGTCGTCCAGGGCACCCACGGCGAGGGCGCCGACGCCTCCGCCCTGCAACACCTGATGGAGGGCGCCGCCCTCATCGACCCCGCCCGCGGCTACTTCCTCGACCAGACCCGCCGCATGCACCCCGACCTGTGCCAGGCCGTCTCCGCCCTGTCCTACCAGGGCCGCCTGCACGCCCACCCCAGCACCCGCGCCCGCACCCTGGCCGACCTGGCACCGGGCGTGTACGCCCACCCCACCCCCCACCAGGGGCGCACCACCCACAGCCCCGAAGAGGTCGACGCCGTCGTCGCCATCGCCACCCGACTGGTCCACGACACCCTCACCCCGGGCCCCCACACCCCGCCCCGCCCCATGAACGGCCACGACATCCTCGTCGTGGCCCCCTACAACCTCCAAGTACGCGCCCTGCGCCGCGCCCTGGCCGCGGCCACCGAACACACCCCCGCCCTGGAGGGCGTGCGCGTGGGCACCGTCGACAAGTTCCAAGGCCAGGAGGCCGCCGCCGTCATCTGCTCCATGACCACCTCCAACGCCGCCGAGGGCGGACGCGGCACCGCCTTCGTCCTGGACCGCCACCGCCTCAACGTCGCCCTTTCCCGCGCCCAGGTCAGCGCCACCGTCGTCTACTCACCCGATCTGCTCACCACCACCCCCCGCACCATCGAGGACCTGCGCCTGCTCGCCGCCTTCACCGGACTCATCACCCACGCCCACCTCTGGCCCACCCGGTAGGGGACTCGTGCCGCACAGGTGGTGGGCCTGCACCCCCACAGGTGCTGCTCGATCAGTTCCCACTCGTCGTCGGTGCCTCAACAAACCTGAGATCATGGATACGGGTCAGAGCAACATGAAAGGGCACGGTTGACGATGAACACGGAGCAGGCTGGAAACCAGGTGGACGTACAACCCGAACTCCATTTCTTGGATAGTGCTGGTTTCAGTGCCGATCTGGATCCGTTGGAGAGCGTACGAGAGGCGCACGACAGGATCAGCGATCCCTTCGATCCCGAGCAGATCGATATCGTCACCAAACAGTTGACTGTCGACCTGCTCCTGAGCAGATTGCGCCGAGGTGTACTCGACCTGGCACCGGACTTCCAGCGCAAAGCCGGGATCTGGACGGATGGCAGGCAGAGCCAGCTCATTGAGTCCCTGCTCCTGAAGATCCCTGTGCCCACGTTCTACGCCGCCGAGACCGACATTGATGAATCTTGGGAAATGGTGGACGGCATCCAGCGCCTGACTGCAATCGCCCGCTTCATCGATTCTGACCTGGTCAGGGAAGATCCCTTGATCCTGAAAGACCTTCAATACCTGGACCGGTTGAACGGGCATTCCTACGAGGACCTCTCCGGAGGCCTGAAGACCAGGCTCCACGAGACACAGTTCACGGTCAACGTGATCGGATACCGCACCCCGGCCAAAGTGAAATTCAACATCTTCGCCCGGATCAACACCGGTGGTCTCCCACTCACCTACCAGGAGCTCCGACACGCGCTCATTCCCGGCCCGGCTCGCGAACTACTCAAAGACATGGCCCAGCGTCCCTCGTTCTTGTCAGCCACCCAAGGGAGCGTCTCCGACGCACGCATGTCAGATCGCGAAATGGTGCTCAGATTCCTGGCGTTCGTCATGATCGACCCGTCCGACTACCGAGCAACCGACTTGGACGAGTTCCTCAGGGAAGCGATGGAGGATCTCAATGATCTCTCCTCCGACCGGGTCGATGGGCTGCGCGAGAGCTTCGACCACGCGATGCAGGCCTCGGAACGGATATTTGAAGGCCACACCTTTCGTAAGCGAGCCCGGAACCAGACTTGGCGCAGACCTATCAACAAGGCCCTCTTCGAGACAGTGGCCGTCAATCTCGCCCACCGCACCCACGTTCAGATCGAGGAGCTCGTCGAACGCCGGAACGACGTGAACGACGCCTTCATCGAACTCCTGGAAGACCCGGAGTTCGAGCGTTCCATATCCGTCGGTACGGGTGACCGGCGCAAAGTCAGACACCGATTCTCTGCCATTAACTCCCTTCTCAAAGAATTCGAAGGCGAACTGGATGCTTGACACGATCGGCCTGACGAATTTCAAGGCGTTCCGCGACATACAGGTCCCGCTGGGCGGGCTGACGCTTCTCACCGGGGTCAACTCCTCCGGCAAGAGCAGCGTGCTCCAGGCGATGGCCGCGATCCGCCAATCCTCCAGCCTGCACAGGGAGGGCCGCGGTCGAAATCTTTTGCTCAACGGTTCCCTCATCGAACTCGGCAACGGCCAGGACGTCCTGCATTCCGACTGGGTGGACACGCCTGACGCCCGTGGTCCCTACATCCGGCTTGAAGTGGTGTCCGGAGAACAGCGGATCGCATGGAACTTCAGCTATCATCCCGAGGCGGATGCACTACCCCTCACCGCCATGAAGCGCATACCAGCCGGCACAGCCGAGGATGCGGGTATCAGGGCTCTGGTCGGAGACGCGGGCCCGGGCTCGTTCCAGTACCTGCGCGCGGACCGTGTGTCTCCGGCGAGCACCTACGAGCGTTCGCACGAGGCAGCGGTGGAACAGGCCTTCCTCGGACCGCACGGCGAGCACACTGTCAACTACCTGCGCCATCATCAGGGATCACTCGATGTCCTCGAGGGCCTGCACCATCCCGAGGCACGATCGAATACCCTCTTGAGCCATGTCGAAGCCTGGCTCGGAGAGATCAGCCCAGGTGTGAACCTTGACATTGCCGGTATCGACAGGACCGACATGGTAAGGCTGAGCTACGGATATGGCGGACGCGCGGGCCTTTCCTCCTCGGGGCCTCGGCGCCCGACCAACGTCGGGTTCGGGCTGACCTACACCCTGCCGATCATCGTGGCCTGCCTCACAGCACGGCCTGGAGCACTTCTTCTGTTGGAGAACCCCGAAGCCCACCTACACCCGCGCGGGCAGAGCCGCGTCGCCCTCCTTCTGGCCAAGGCCGCGGCAGCGGGCGCCCAACTGGTCGTGGAGACCCACAGCGACCACGTGCTCAACGGGCTGCGGCTAGCGGTCAAGGAGGACGTCCTGCGACACGACGAAGTGGTGCTGCACTACTTCCGCAACAGCGGGGCCACCGCACTGGCCAGCCCCATGATCGGCCCCGACGGCATGGTCTCGCAATGGCCCGAGGGCTTCTTCGACGAGTGGGACAACGCGGTCATGCGCCTGCTCGGTTGACCCCTGGAGACGACAGAGAACATGAGCCGACTCTTCCTCAACGAACTCACTTGTGATGGTACTGCTGACAGGCGCCGGGCCTCTGAGGCGATGACCGAGCTGGCCACAGCGCTCGCTCAGGTGAGGAGGATGTCGCCTGATGCGACGCTCACCTGCACCGAGGATTCCTCCTTCCCCCACTGGATGATCGGGGAGAGCTACAGCGCTGTCCAGTGGATGAACGAGAACGGCACCAACCGCGAGCGGGGACGCCTACTGATGGGCCTCCAGCAGCGAGCCCCCTTCCGAATCCCTGCACAAGGGCTGGATCCGGAAAGCGAGTACAGCCACTGCGGTCAGCCCGGGAGGGCCTTCCAAGCGACCGACTTGCACGACGGTATGACAGTCAGCCTTCCGATCGGCCCCGATTGGGAGGAACCATGGCTGCCGGTCACCCGCCTTCGCCCAGAGGAAGGTGAGGACGGTGTGGTAGAGCTGTGCTCGGCCGACATCCACCTCAGGCACTGCTCCCGGGAACACCATGCCACCGAACACGAGGAGTGGCTCCGAAACGAAGGCCTGGAGAAGCTCGCCACGGGCGCAGCCCTCTGGGAAGGCCGGGATCGGTACTTTCCGCACCTGGAGTTTCTCCCACGGGTGGAGGGGAATCTGCGCAATTTGGATCACGCCTGGGTCGTTCCTGTGCGGAAGCACTTGGTGAAGCTGGAAGAGGCGGTCGCCGAGTGGCGGATCAACGACGACGGGATGCTCGTCTACCGCTCGAAGGTCACCGTGGAGAGTGACAGCCGGGTCAAGGGGGGAATCGTGGACTTCATCGATCTAGACGGGCAACGCCGCGCCTTTCAGCTGCACTCGCGTTACACCCCAGGTAAGGGACGGATCCATTTCCGTTTGGTGCCCGAGGTGCGGCGGGCCAGAATCGCCCACGTCGGTGGAAAACTGGGAGCCTGATCGATGACCTGGGCGTTGGCCGCCAACGGGTGGGCGGTGAACTGGCGAAGCGGCCGTGGCCGGGTATCGTGCCAGCTGCCCACCTACTGTCCCGGATCTGAACCTGGCCGGGACGCTGGGGTCGGACGACACAACGCTCCGTACCAACCTGTGACGCTCGCTCAGGCTAGCTAGGGTATGAGGGCGACGATCGCACCACGACACCTGTCGGCGGTACTGATCGGGAGCACACGGACCGTTGCGGGGGTGAGAAGATCCGTCAGCGCAGGCCCCCCAGACACGATCCGGCGTAGCCGATGATGCCCTGCCCGCCGCCACGCACTGACAGGGGCCGACCCCAGTGTGTAGCACCCTTCGCCGGTCGGATGGTCAGGGCTTCCTGCTGCGGCTTCGGTCCTCACCGGTCGGTGCCGCCCTTGTCCTGGTCCTTTCGCGACCCCGGCGATCCGCCACCACGCCACCGCCCGACAGGTTCCACCCACCTGCCGGGGCAGGTACGTTTTACACAGCACGCCCACCGCACCGCACGCCCCCGCGCACCGACGGTGCCCGGCGGCGCGTGCCCCCGATCCACCACCCGCGCGCGCCCGTGCGCCCCGCGCACGCCACCCAGGCCCGCCGCCCGTTAGACGAAAGGCACCACGGCCCCCGTGTCTGACCGTCCCTCCGCACCCGACGGTGGTCGCAACACGCGCCACCCCACCGGCATCCGCGTCGTCATCGCCATCGTGGCCCTGCTCGCCCTCGTCCTGGGCCCCGCCGGCTACCTCATGGGCGTACGCGCCGACACCCCCACCGGCTCCGGCGCCGAATGGGTCACCCTGGCCTTCGGCGCCGCCATCGGCCTGCCCCTGCTCGCCGCCGCCGTGGCCACCGTCGCCGGCGACCGCCGCGCCGCCCTGTGGTCCCTGGCCCTGCTGGCCTGGCCGATCGTCTTCGTGGCGGTCATCCACCTGGCCGGACTGGCCGGGTAGGCTCCAAGGCCCACCCGCCCCGGACACCACAGCACCACAGCACCACCAGGCAAGGACGACAGGCGCGTGTCACCCAAGAAACGCCAACGCCGCAAGGCCGCCCCACAGCGGCCCCGCACCACCGACCACGACCAGGCCGCCCCCACCGGCCCCGACCAGGCCACGGCACGCCCGCGCACCGAGCGCACCCCCCTGGTGCTGCCCGACCCGCCCGACAAACGCCTCACCGCGCTCTGGGTCGCCCTGACGGTGCTGTGGGCCCTGGGCACACCCCTGGCCCTGGCCAACCTGCTCTTCGCCGCCCTGGACATGCAAGAAGCCGCCCTGACCACCGGCGCCGACCCCACCGCACCCGCCCCCGACATCTCCTCCGTGGGCAACGCCCTGATCTGGGTCCTGGTCCTGGCCCTGGTCGTGCCCGCCGCCTCCGCCGTGGCCGCCGCGATCCTGCGCCGCAAGATCGCCGCGATCGGCTTCACCGCCGCCCTGGTGGTCTCGGCCGTGCCCCTGTTCTGGGTCATGCCGCCCCCCGACCTGTGGGACGCCCTGCGCGCCCACCTGAGCGGCTGACCGACCGGCCGCGGCGCCTGCCCCGCACCGGCGCGCGCGTGCGCCATCATGGAACACCGTGAACACACCCGAACCCGAACCCCACACACCCGGCGCCCTCGAGCTGCCCGCCGGAGTCCGCCGACAACTCGCCTCGGTCACCCACAGCGTCCTGGTCGACACCCACACCCTGCGCCAGGTCCGTGATCGCTTCGACGCCGAACAGGCCGACACCCTCGGCCGCTACCTGGCCCGCGCCCAATCGCCCAACACCCTGCGCGCCTACCGCACCGACTGGACCGCCTTCACCGCCTGGTGCCTGGCCGAAGGCCGCCAGGCCCTGCCCGCCGAAGCCGTGGACGTGGCCGTCTACCTGGCCGCCTGCGCCCACACCCGCACCGCCGAAGGCACCGCCTGGGCCCTGGCCACCCCCACCCTGGAACGGCGCGCCGCCGCCATCGCCGCCGTCCACGGCGCCCACGGCCTGGCCTCACCGACCCGCTCCGACGTGGTGCGCATGACCCTGCGCGGCATCCGCCGCACCCGCGCCGCCCGCCCCCGCCGCAAGGACCCGGTCACCCTGACCACCCTGGAGGCCCTGCTCGCGGTACGCCCACCCGAGGGCTTCCCCGGCGGCGTGGCCCGGCGCCGCGACGCGGTCCTGCTGCTGACCGGCTTCGCCGGCGCCCTGCGCCGCTCCGAACTGGCCGCCCTGACCTTCGACGACATCACCGCGCGCACCGACGCCGCCTCGGGGGCCGCCACCCTGGTCGTGCACCTGGGCACCACCAAGACCGACCAGGAGGGCCGCCGCGGCCACGTCGTGGCCCTGCCGCGCGGCCGCCACCGCGCGACCTGCCCGCTGTGCGCCTTCGCCGACTGGACCGACCTGCTCAGCGCCCTGCTCCAGGGTGGCCAGGACGCCGTGCGCGCACTCCTGGAGCGCGCCGAGCCCCCGGCCGCCGCGGCCGCCCATCGGTGCGGCGACCCGCTCCAGCACGCGTTGGCCGACGGTCGGGCCCGCCCGCTGCTGCCCACCGTGGACCGCCACGGCCGGGTGGGGGAGCGGCCCATGTCGGGGCGGGCCGTGGGCGAGCTGGTCAAACGCTACGCCGCCCGGGCGGGGCTGGACCCGGCCGACTTCGGCGGGCACTCCCTGCGCGCGGGCTTCGCCACCCAGGCCGCCCTGGGCGGAGCCACCGACCGCCAGATCATGCGCCAGGGCCGTTGGACGAACCCGCGCACCGTGCACGACTACATCCGTACCGCCAACCCCCTGGAGGACAACGCCGTGACCCGTCTGGGCCTGTGACCTGGCCCGGGTGGGCGGCCACCACGCATATCAGCTTGCCAACGAACCCACCAACAGCACTCGAAATCACCCGTTAACGTGCGATCCTGCCCTGATGAGACATTAGGTTGGTTGCGTGAGAAAGGGGACGGACCCATGGTCGACGAATTCCGCGCCGCATTCCAAGAACTCATCGACGCCTCCGTCGCGGCCGACCCCCACACCTTCCCACCCGCCGTCCACAAGGTCTACACCCTGGCCTCCCAGGTGCCCCTCGTCGAACGCGAACTCGCCCTGGAAGCCCTGACCCCCCTGCTCTCAGGCGACCACACCGCCCCCGGCATCATCGCCGACCTGTCCGTGGTCGCCGGAGCCATCGTGGAAATGGGCACCGACCCCGGCCCCACCGGACCCGAAGTCCTACGCCGCCTGCGCACCATGGGCAAGGGCGCCATCGTCTTCCTGCGCGCCTGGCAGCGCACCGGCACCGACGCACCCCCCGACCCCGAAGCCGTCACCGCCGACACCGAAGCACGCGTGGCCACCCACCTGGGCACCGACGCACCCTCGGCCACCATGTGCTGGTGGACCGTCCGCCGCCACGGCCTGGCCGCCAAGACCATGCTCAGCGAGTCCGAGGTGCGCTCCCACGTACGCCGCGACCCCTCCCTGCACGCCGAACTCGTGGCCATCGCCAACCAGCTCAGCGACCACCTGACCGAGTTCGACGAGGTCCGCGCCCTGCTGCGCATGGCCGAGGCCACCTCCGCCCTGGTCATGGACCGCCGCTCCCAGCGCGCCTTCCGCGTCCTCTTCGACGGCATCGGCGACAACTTCCAGCTCCACACCCTGCTCGCCGACGCCCTCGTGGGCCCCCACGCCCAGGGCCTGGAGGGCGAGGCCCCCGACCCCCGCTGGGCCGCCGCCTACCGCGACAGCCCGCCCGACCCCGCCGCCCACACCGTGCGCGGCTGGTGGAACCTGGTCGCCCACGACGGCACCTGGGTGTGGAACGAGGGCGTACCCGCGGAGATCCCCACCGTGGACGGCGAACACGTCCTGGTCCTGGACGACCTGCCCTACCCGCGCTCCTGGAACGCCGGGCGCCGCCACCCCCACGTGCGCGGATGGCTGGAGATCGAGTCCGAGCTCACCACCGACGAAGCCCAGGTGTGGTGGAAGCGGGTCGCCCCGGCCGAGCCCGCCATCCCCGACCCCGACGGCGACTCCGGCCACCCGCCCCTGCCCGAACCCGTCCTGATGCCCGCTCACGAGGAGGAGCCCGAGGCCGAGCGCGTGCGCGGGTTCGTGGCCGCCGCCACCACCGACGAGCCCGACACGCCCCCGCGGCCCGAACCGGACCCGCAGCCGGATCCGCGGCCGGACCCCGAACCCGCTCCGCCCGCACCCCAGACCCAAGCGCAGGTACAGGCGCCCCCGTCCCAAGGGCTGCCGCCGCTGCCGCCCGGTGTCTCCAACAGCTCCGGCTGGGGCCCCGCCTGGCGCTAGGCCGTGTTTTTTGCAGCTTCCGGGCTCGCGGCCGCCAGGACCGCCTCTCGCTGCGCCTCTGCGCTCGAAAAGCACCACCAGGCTGAACTTCGCACATCGCCTTCCGAGAGACGACCTGACGACCGCGAGCTCACCCGAAAGCCTTCAGACAAACACGGCCTGGGCCCCGACCCTCACCGGCTCACCGCCCGGCCGTCCCCGCCCGCGCCTGCGCACTGACCGGCCGGACCCCGCGCATGCGCGTGCGGGGGAGAGGCCCCAAGGAGCGCGACCCCTCCCGCGGGCCCGCCGAAAAACGCCGGAGGGCGCCCCTCGCTCCGGCCCCGGCCCCGGCCCCAGCCGCCTCCGTACCGGTCAACGACCGGCCCGGCGGGGGAGCGCACCACACCGCCCGCAGCAGTACGGGACCCTCCTCGCCGGGCGCCCCCACGCGAGCGGGCCCCGCGAAGCTGTCCTTGGTTTTGGGAGGGCGAAGACCAGGCGCCCCCACGCGTGCGGGCCCCGCCGACCGGTGGTCGACGGGGCCCGCACACACGCCGACGCCCTCAGGCCCGGTGCCGCGGCCCCGAACGCGCAGGGGCGCCGCTCAGGGCACTGGACGCCGGGCCACGACGATCATCGTCCTCGCCGTACAGACCCTCGAAGTACTCCTCCTCGGTGACCCCCTCCGGCTCACGCCGCCACCGGCCGCCCACGAACACCGTCGCGAACAACACCACCACCAGCGGCACGTACGCCCCCAACGGCAACAGCACCAGAGCACCCTCACTACCGGGCAGCACGGGCAACCGATCCAACAGGTGAGGGCGCAGCAACGAGACGGCGGTGACCCCGCCCAGCACCAACGACGCCCCCAACGGCAGCATCGGGGTCAGCCGCGGCGGCACCGCGAGCAGGGCCACGACCAGGCCCACGCCCAGCAGGCCCGCCAGGGCCAGGGGGCCGGCGCCGTCCAAGGCGCCAAGACCCGAACCGTGCAGACGGCGCAGGTGGGAGAACACCCACCCGCCCAACAGCAACAGAACCGGGCCCAGGATCAATCCGGACAGGAAGCCGACGACATGTCGCACGGGGGTGCTCCTCTCGGGGGTTGCCAGCACCCTAGCGACAAAAGCCGAAATCAGCACACATGCCATGACCAGGCAACTCTACGCACACACCTTCACCACAGGCAGCCACCGCCCCACGGCCACCACCCCCCGCACACACCGGTGGCGCCGTCCCCACAGGAACGGCGCCACCGCGCGCACCGACGTCAGGCCCCGCGCTCGGGCTCCCCGGCCGGCTCCTCCCCGGCGACCGGCTCGACCGGGACCTCCGCCGCCCCGGCCGGGCCCGCCACCCGCGCCAACTCCACCGGGTCGGCGCGACCGGGCACACCCAGCACCACCCGGCTCACCGGCGCACGCCCCCACCGGCGCCGCACCTCGAAGGCCACCAACGCCACACCCACCGACGCCAACGTCGCCCACAGCGACTGCCGGTGCTCGGGAATCGTCGCCATCGCCACCCCGATCGCCACCAACCCCGCCAGCACCACCCACGTCAGGTACGGAAAACCCCACATCCGCAACGTCACCCGCTCCGGAGCCCGCCGACGCAACCGCCGACCCACCACCAGCTGCGAAGCACAGATCATCACGAACAACACCAACAGGATCGCCCCGATCGAGGCCACCAGGAACGCGAACACCTGCCCCGGCCACAGGAAGTCCGCGACCACCGCGCCATAACCCACCACGGTCCCCAACAGGATCGCGCGCACCGGCACCCCGCGGCGGTTGACCCCCGACAGCACCCGCGGCGCATCACCCTGGCGCGTCAAGGCGAACAACATCCGTGAGGAGGTGTACATCGCCGCGTTCAACACGCTCAACACCGCGATGAACACCACCACCTCCATGATCAGCGCCGCAC
Organism: Nocardiopsis sp. Huas11; assembly: GCF_003634495.1. Lineage (GTDB taxonomy): Bacteria > Actinomycetota > Actinomycetes > Streptosporangiales > Streptosporangiaceae > Nocardiopsis. The sequence continues at coordinate 5,040,017 of NZ_RBKY01000001.1, forward strand.
CCGGCACCCCCACGGTCTCCATCACCACCACGAACGGGCTGCGGTCCAACTCCGTGGAATTCCACGGCACCACCATCACCACGACCAGGATCGAGGCCACGTAGAACAACCCGATCCGCCACAGCACGTTCGTCACCGCCGAGGCCACACCCCGCTCCGGCTCGGCGCTCTCACCCGCGGCGATCGTGATGATCTCCACCCCACCGAACGCGAACAGCACCACCACCGTCGCACCCAGCACCGCGATCCACCCGTTGGGCGCGAACCCGCCCACCTGCCACAGATTCGCCAGACCCGCCCCCTCCGAGCCGCGCCACAACCCCAGCGCCCACAACCCGCCAATCAGCAAAAACGCCACGATCGTGGCGACCTTGACCATCGAGAACAACGACTCCGTCTCAGCGAAGACCCGCACCGAGACCAGGTTGGCCACCGTCATCGACAACAACACCGCCAACGCCAGCACCCACCCCGGCGCCGCCACCCACTGGCCCAGGATCGCCGCACCGGCCACCGACTCCGCGGCCACCAGCACCGCGTACATCCACCAGTACACCCACCCGATCGTGAACCCCGCCCGCGGACCGAACGCCAGGCGCGCGTAGTCGGAGAACGAGCCGCCCGCCGGCACGGCCACCACCATCTCGCCCAACGCCCGCAGCGTCAGGAAGACCAACGCCCCCGCCAGCGCGTAGGAGAGCACCGCGGCCGGGCCCGCCGTCTGGATCACCGCCCCCGACCCGATGAACAGGCCCGCCCCCACCGAACCGCCGATCGCGATCAGCGTCATGTGCCGCCGACGCAACGTGTGCGCCAGCCCCGACTCCGTTGTCCGTGCCGCCCGTGGCGGTGTATTACTGCGTGTCACAAGTCCAACCATAGGACGACAGGTTCATCACACATTGCAAGGGGGCGGCCCAACACCCCCGGACACCACCAACACCCACACCACCCGCCCATCATCCCCACCACCGCCAACACCCCCACCCGTTCACCCCCCAGAGGGAAGCGCCCACCCACCCCGCTGTGCCACGATCTCACCGTGCGCCCACTCACCCGAGCGATCAGACCCCTCACCCACGCCCACACCTACCGCCGATGGGCCTACCTCGTCATCGGGGGCGCCCTCCTCATGCCCTTCGCCATGGCCGCCCTGGTCCTGGCCACCCTCATCACCCAACGCGGCCCCCGCACCGACGAACCCACCACCGCCGCCCTCATCCTCGCCCCCACCCTGTGCCTGGCCCTGATCACCGCCACCGCCCTCATCCCCGGCGTACGCAACGGCCAGACCCACCTGGCCCGCGCCCTCCTCCAAGGCCCCCTCACCCACACCCCCCACACCACCACCAACCGCCCCACCGCCCGCGCCACCCTGTGGCTGTGCCTGCACCTGCTCCTGGGCATGGTCGCGAGCCTGGCCACCATGGTCGCCCTCACCGAAGCCGCCCTGCTCGCCATCGCCCCCCTGACCCCCCAGCCCTACGCCGCCTCCCAAGGCCCCCTCACCCTCATGGGCCACGACACCCTCACCCCCGCCCAACGCCTCGCTGGCCCCTTCCTGGCCCTACTCGTGGTCGCCGCCCTGCTCTACGCCATCGCCCTGCTCGGCCACCTCCTCGCCCGCACCGCACCCCACCTGCTCGGACCCACCCCCACCGAACGTCTGGCCGCCGCCCACGCCCACGCCCACACCCTCGCCGAACGCGGCCGCCTGGCCCGCGAACTCCACGACACCCTCGGCCACGCCCTGTCCGTGGTCACCCTCCAAGCCGCCACCGCCGCCCGCCTGCTGGACACCGACCCCGAATTCGCCCGCCAAGCCCTCACCCACATCGCCGACCAGGCCCGCACCGCCACCGCCGACCTCGACCACGCCCTGGGCATCCTGCGCGAGGACACCCCCAACGACCGCACACCCCCACCCGACCTCACCCACCTGACCCACCTCGCCCAAGCCACCCGCCACACCGGCACCGACCTGACCTACCACATCACCGGCGACACCCGCCACGTGCCCGCCCTGCTCTCCCGCGAGACCTACCGCATCAGCCAAGAAGCCCTCACCAACGCCCTACGCCACGCCCCCCACCAACCCCTCACCCTCACACTCACCGTCAACCCCACCGACCTGACCCTGCACGTCACCAACCCCCTGCCACCCCACACCCGACCCCGCACCCGCACCGGCGGCGGACACGGCATCACCGGCATGCAAGAACGCGCCCACCTGCTCGGCGGCACCCTCACCGCCCGCCCCACACCCACCCACTGGACCCTCACACTCCACCTGACCTGGAAAGAAACCCGATGATCCGCATCAACCTCGTCGACGACGAAGCCCTCATCCGCACCGGACTGGCCGCCCTGATCAACGCCGAGGACGACATGCAGGTCACCGGCCAAGCCGCCGACGGCGCCGACGTCCCCGACCTCGTACGCCGCACCAGCCCCGACCTGGTCCTGATGGACGTGCGCATGCCCGGACTCGACGGCATCCAAGCCACCGAACACCTGCACCGCACCCTGACCACCCCACCCCGCGTCATCGTCGTCACCACCTTCGACAACGACGACTACGTCTGGGGCGCCCTCCGCGCCGGCGCCACCGGCTTCCTCCTCAAACGCACCCCACCCGAAGACATCCTCGCCGCCCTACGCCTGGTCCACCGCGGCGACACCCTGCTCTTCCCCACCGCCCTGCGCGCCATGGCCGCCACCCGACCCGCCGCACCCACCCCCGCCGCCCGCGCCGTCGCCACCCTCACCGAACGCGAATCCCAAACCCTCACCCTCATGGCCCAAGGCCTGACCAACGCCGAGATCGCCGACCACCTCGTCTTGGGCGTCCAGACCATCAAGACCCACGTCTCCCACATCCTCACCAAACTCGGCGTCCGCGACCGCACCCAAGCCGTCATCGCCGCCTACGACGCCGGCCTCATCCGCCCCGCCACCCCCCGCTGACCACCCACCACGACACACCCGCCCACGACCCGCACCCACCACCCCCACGGGCACTGCTACCTTCGGCACTCACCAACGGTCCGCACACGACCCCAGGGGGTAACATGCCCACCGCCATCGACCTGGCGCACATCAGCGAGCTCTACCGCACCCACCGCGACGACCTCGCCCGCGCCCGCGAACGCATGCGCGCCCACCACCACGACGCCGCACCAGCCACCACCACCCGACTCCACGACCTCGAAGCCGAAATCACCTACCTGCTCCTACGCCACAACACCCCCGCCACCGTCGTGGAGATCGGCACCGACCACGGCTGGGCCACCACCAAGCCCTCACCGACCTGAAGAAGGAACTCGACCTGGCCGAGCCCCTGCACACCGGCCACCGCAACCCGATGATCTACTTCCGCCTGCCCCAGAGCGCCACACGCACGCGCACCACCACGAGCGCCCACACCCCCCGCACCCGCTGACCCCCGGCCCGGCCCGCCGGCCCCCGGCAGGGGAGCCGGGCCCCGCACGGTACAAAACCGTTGCCCCACCGACGACCGGCACGGTACTGTCACCGCCCCGGCAGGGGAGAGGAGCACAGTGCCACGCCGTCGCACACCCCAGGACGACAAACGGCTCAGCTACGCCAAGGACCGCCGCAACGAGTACGGCGAGAACGACAAGAGCACACGCAAGAACATCCGCCTCTCCCGCCGGTATGTGGCACGAGCCAACCGCCGCAAGGCCTCCGAGGCACTGGCCACCACCCGCGGCCCCGCCGACCCCGACCAGGCCGAGCAGGCCCAGGAGCGGTTCGAGCGCCGGCGCCCCAAACGGTGGGACAAATGGCCGGACGAGCCACTGCACGTGACGGTCACCGGCACCCTCGAAACCCGTGTGGAGCGCGAGGGCCCCGACTCGGCCAACGCCGCACGCCTGGCCCGGGTCCGCGCCCGGCTACGCCGCACCTGAGGCATGCCCGTACGGCGCCGCGGGCCCGCGATCACCCGGCCGCCGCGCCCGCGGGCTCCATGAGCACGATCAGCGTCTCGCCACCCCATCTGCCACCGACGCACCCGGGGACCGCGACGCCCGCGCCCCCGCACCACCACCGGCGCCCTGCGGGAACGCTCCGCCCCACGACCCCCGGACACACCAGTGGGGCCGGAGCCACCACAGCCGCCCCGACCCCACCCAGCACACCGTCTCAGCCCTCGCCCTCCAACGCCGGACCCGCCTCCGCCGCCTCGGCCGCCTCCACCTGCGCCCGCACCGCCTCACGCGCACTCACCACATCGGCCGCATCGCCCACGATCCGCGAGAAGTTCACCGGCTGGTCCAGACTCACCATGTGCCCCGCCCTGGGCACGTTCACCAACCGGCCATCCGCACACGCGTCGAAGAACTGCTTCTCATGGATACGCATGTGATCACGCGACCCGTTGATCAACCACACCGGCCCCGTGTACGCCGACAGCGCCGACAACGCGTCCATCTCCGAGATGCAGTCGATCACCGCCGTGGCCGCCTCCACCGCCAACCCGCCGTCCAACACCGCCTCAGCCGCGCCATCGCGCAACGTCAACCGGTGGAAGCGCTCATTGACCCTCGCACCCTTGTCCGGCAACCGCTCCATCAACACCGACGGGATCCGATACAGCTGCGCCAACGACTGCGCCGGCTTGGCCGTGCAACTGGCCGCCACCAGACCCGCCACCCGCCCCGGCGCCGCCCCCGCCGTCGCGATCGACACGAACCCGCCCAGACTCAACCCCACTACCAGAGCACGCCCGCCCACCTCGTCGATCGCACCCAACACGGTGTCCACCGCACGCCCCAGCGAGAACTCCTCACCCCGACGCGACCCGTGCCCCGGCAGATCCGGCGCCACCACCCGGCGCCCCTGCGCCGACAACAACTCCACCTGCGGCCGCCACATACTCCCCGACAACCGCAGACCATGCACCATCACGATCGGCACACCCATAACAGCAGCCCTCCTAGGCCCCGTACCGCACCGTCACCGGAGCATGATCCGACCAACGCGCACCATGCTCCACCGCACGCTCCACACGCGCCGACACCGCACGCGCGGCCAACCCCGGCGTCGCCACCTGAAGATCGATCCGCCACCCCGTGTCATTGTCGAACGCCCGCCCCCGATAGGACCACCACGAATACGGGCCCTCCACCTCCGGATGCAGAGCCCGCACCACATCCACATACCCGGCCTCATCGAAGACCCGCGACAACCACTCACGCTCCTGCGGCAGGAAACCCGAGCTCTTCTTGTTGCCCCGCCAGTTCTTCAGATCCACCTCCCGGTGCGCGATGTTCCAGTCACCGCACACCACCAGGTCACGGCCCTGCGCCTCCACCTGCGCGCGCCGCTTCACCAGATACGGCAAGAAAGCGTCCATGAAACGCTCCTTCTCCTCCTGGCGCGGCGTCCCCACCTCACCCGAGGGCAGATACAGCGACGCCACCGTCACCGCCCCCAGATCCACCTCCACATACCGACCCGAATCCTCGAACTCGGCCTCACCGAAACCCACCCGCGACGCCTCCGGCTCACGCCGCGAGTACACCGCCACCCCCGCACGGCCCTTCGCCGCCGCCGGAGCCAACAGCACATGCCACCCCGGGGGAGCCACCACCGACTCCGACAACTGCTCGGCCTCGGCCCGCGTCTCCTGCAAACACACCACATCGGCCTCCGTGGACGCCAACCACGCCACGAAACCCGGATCCTTCTTGGCCGCCGCACGCAGCCCGTTCACATTCACCGTCGACACCGTCAGATCATTCACAGCCACAGACTAGGGCGTGCCCGACGGGCCCCGCCCCTCCACAAGCCCCACCACGGCACACGAGCACGCGATGCCCGCGCCCTACCGGCCCACCACCTCGTCCACCCCGCCCTCGGCCACCAGCCGGCGCACCACCCCATAGGTACGGTTCGACCCCGCCGCCTCCCGCTGCGCCCGCGCCGTCACCTCGATGTAGGCCTGCGACGACGACACCGAGGCGTGCCCCAGCAAATGCATGATCTCGCTCACCGACGCCCCGTCCTCGGCCAACCGCGTGGCGAACGTATGCCGCAACGCGTGCACCAGCGTCCCCCGCGCCACCCGGTCGTGCACCCCCGCGTGCTTGTAGCACTGACGCACCAGATACTGCAGGCCACCCCGCCGCAACCCCTGCCCGCGGTTGTCCACCAGCAACGGATCAGCGCCCCGCACCACCCCGAACCGGTGCCGCCGCGAGGCCAGATACGCCTCCAACAACACCTCCAACGGCACCTCGATGGGCAGCACCCGTTCACCGCCGCCCTTGCCCACCACCCGGATCCGCCGCTCGCCCGCACGGCCGCCCACCGACTCCACCCGCAACGACAACATCTCCGCCGAACGCATCCCCGTCAGCAACGCCAGCGCCAACACCGCCAGGTCCCGCTCCGGCCACGGATCGCGTGCCCGACGCGCCCCTCGCGCCAACGCCTCCAGCAACCGCTCGGGGGTGTCCTCACCCATCAGCGGTTTGGGCCCTGAGGGACGCACCCGCGGCCGCGGCACCGCCGACATCGGGTTGCCGCCCACCACCCGCTCCGAGACCCAGAACCCGAAGAACCCATTCCACGTCGACCACGCCCGCACCACACTGGAGGCGGCCCTGTCGGTGGCGAAGTCCGCGAACGCCGACCGCAGCACACCCGCCTGCAGGTCCGCCAGCGCCACGTCCTGGACCCGGCACCCGTGCTCGCGCGCCACCAACGCCAACACCGCGTTCAGGTCCCGCCGGTAGGCGGCCACCGTGTGCGGGGAGGGCTTGGCCGCCCGCCGCGCCACCAGATACTGCTCGACCGCGTCCTGGGCCCGCTCGGGCCCCGCTGCTGCTGCACCACTCATGCCTTCAGCATCCCCGATCCACGACCGCATCCACGCCCGGCGTCGAACAGATTCGAACACGACGGGGATCCGGCACCGCGGGCCCGGGGGCGGGGAGCGACGCGTCCCCGGACGAACAAGGCCGAACCAGGACGAACCTGCCTCGGTCGGCGGGGGAGCGGATGCCGGGCTGGCCCGCAGGTGGACGCGCATCCCACCGCGTGCGGTCCTCGGGCGGGGGAGTGCGGGGCGAGCACCCGCACCCACCGGCACACCATGATGACTCTGCGTATTGGAACGCACGCCCTGCGCCAGGCGTGGGCGCGGGCGTGTCCGGACGCCGGGGGAGGGGGCGATGAGCCGGCCCCGGTTCGCGAGGAGGAGGGGTGGGCCGGCCGGGCCACAGAGCACCGGGGGCAGTGGCCTCGACGCCCGAGGAGGAGGGGCAGGCACACGGCGACCCAACAAATCACCACAAACCACGCATAGACGATCAAAAAGCTAGAAAAGCATGCATAACACAGATTATGCATCAAACATGGACAGGTCACGGGTCAGGCCGCACCCGGGGGACGCCCCAGAGCCCTGGCCCGCCCGCACCCGAAGCCCTGGCACCCGCCCCAGGAGGCTCACCGCGCCGACCTGGACCCGCTGACTCGAACCCCGGCCAGGCGCGTGCGGCCGCCGGGGGACCGCCCACCAGATCCGGACGCGAGGACCCAGAACACCTCCGACGGCCCGATACCACCCGGGCGTCCGCGCCCTGACCAGCGTGGACACCCAGGTCAGGGCGCCCCGCACGCACGCGCCGACGCCCGGCCTCAACGCGCCCGCCGGCGCTGAATCCGCACCGTTCACCTCGCCGCGGTTCGTCGACCCGGCGATCAGCAGGTGGCCTGGAGCGCCCTGAGCGCGAACGGGCTGAGCCACCGATCATCGCGGCGAGCCCGCAGAACCTCGTTCTGGTACCCAACGGCGAGCTCCCGGCGTCGCCAACGGAGCCACGCACCACCCGCGGCCCGTCCGCCCCGGAGCTCGGCCGCCGTCGACGCGTCGGCCCGATCCACGGCGCAGCCACGCAGAACCGCCGTCCCGGAGGGCCTCCAACCCCTTCCCGCCCCTACTCCCCCTACCACCGATAATGCACATTATGTCAAGTTAAGAGGTGAGGGGCGCCCGCACCTGCCATCACACCACCGCCCCGAAACCCGATTTAACGACCCCACCGGATACCGACATGTATACGTAACAGCCGGGCACGCCACGCGAAACACCCCCACACCAGCCTCCTAGGTGACCCCGCCCACCCCAGCCCCCACCCCTAGGAGAAGGCACACGATGGCACCCCAGCCCCCGCGCCCACACCCGCGCCTCAGCGCGATCGCCGCCACCCTCGCCCTCACCCTGGCCGCCACCGCCTGCGCCTCAGGCGACCCCGCCGGAGTCGACGAGGACACCGTCACCGTCGGCATGCTCCACTCCCTCTCCGGCACCATGGCCATCAGCGAGGTCACCGTCCGCGACGCCGTCGAACTCGCCATCGACGAGATCAACGCCGACGGCGGAGTCCTGGGCCGCCAGATCGAACCCGTCATCGAGGACGGCGCCTCCGACGAAGCCACCTTCGCCGACCGCGCCAACAAACTCCTCAACGACGACAACGCCGTCACCGTCTTCGGCGGCTGGACCTCCGCCTCCCGCAAGGCCATGCTCCCCGTCTTCGAACGCAATAACGGCCTGCTGTGGTACCCGGTCCAATACGAAGGCCTCGAAGCCTCCCCCAACATCGTCTACACCGGCGCCACCACCAACCAGCAGATCATCCCCGCCCTGGACTACCTGCGCGAACAAGGCCACAGCAGCCTCTACCTCGTCGGCAGCGACTACGTCTTCCCCCGCACCGCCAACCAGATCATCACCGCCTACGCAGGCGCCCACGACATGGACATCACCGCCGAGGAATACACCCCCCTGGGCCACACCGAATACTCCACCATCACCAACGACATCGCCCGCACCCAACCCGACGCCGTCTTCAACACCCTCAACGGCGACTCCAACGTCAGCTTCTTCCAACAACTGCGCTCGGCCGGCGTCACCCCCGACGACTCCCCCGTCCTGAGCGTCAGCGTCGCCGAAGAAGAGATCGAAGGCATCGGCGCCGACAACATCGCCGGCCACCTCACGGCCTGGAACTACTACCAGACCACCCAGACCGACACCAACACCGGCTTCGTCCAGGCCTTCACCGACACCTACGGCGCCGACCGCGTCACCTCCGACCCCATGCAGTCCGCCTACAACGCCGTCTACCTGTGGAAGGCCGCCGTCGAAGAAGCCGACAGCTTCGACGTCGACGACGTCCGCGCCGCCCTGGACGGCACCTCCATCGACGCCCCCGAAGGCACCATCACCATCGACGGCGACACCCAGCACGTCGTCAAGACCGCCCGCATCGGCCAGATCAACGACGACGGCCTCATCGACGAGATCTGGGCCTCCCCCGAACCCGTCACCCCCGACCCCTACCTCACCGGCTACGACTGGGCCGCCGACCTCACCGGCTGACCCCCACCCCCACTCCCCCAGGCGCGCCGGGCCCCCAGCCCCGGCCGCCCACCACCCCCGCCACCGAAAGGAGCCGCGGTGGACGCCCTCCTCGGCCAACTCCCCGTCGGCCTGGCCATCGGCGCCGTCCTACTCCTGGCCGCACTCGGCCTCAACTTCACCTTCGGCCAAATGGGCGTCATCAACATGGCCCACGGCGAACTCATCATGATCGGCGCCTACACCGCCTACGTCCTGCACGCCTGGATCGGCCTCAACCCCGCCTACTCACTCCTGATCGCCCTACCCACCGCCTTCGCCGTCACCGGCACCCTGGGCTGGCTCCTCGAACTCGGCCTCATCCGCCACTTCTACGGACGCCCCCTGGACACCCTGCTGCTCACCTTCGGCATCGGCATGATCCTCCAACAAGCCGCCCGCGACACCTTCGGCGCACCCAACGTCGACGTCCCCGCACCCGCCTGGCTCACCGGCGGCATCACCCTGACCGCCGGCATCCGCCTCCACTACTCCCGGCTGTTCATCCTCGCCCTGGCCATCCTCAGCGTCATCGCCATCGCCTACTACCTCAACCGCTCCCGCGCCGGACGCCAGATGCGCGCCGTCATCCACAACCGCGACCTGGCCGCCATCACCGGCATCAACACCCGCAAAGTCGACGCCACCACCTTCTTCATCGGCTCCGGCCTGGCCGGCATCGCCGGAGTCGCCCTCACCCTCATCGGCCCCACCGGCCCCACCCTGGGCACCAACTACATCGTCGACGCCTTCCTCGTCGTCGTCATCGGCGGCCTGGGCCAACTCCGCGGCACCATCCTGGCCGCCTTCGCCCTGGGCCTGCTCAACGCCACCGTCGAAGCCTGGGCCGACGCCTCCCTGGCCAAACTCATCGTCTTCGCCGCCATCGTCGCCCTCCTCCAAGCCCGCCCCCAAGGACTCTTCACCGTCAAGACAAGGGCCCTCACATGAGCACCCCCGCCCTGCCCCCACGCCTGCGCGGCCCCCTGACCTTCCTCACCCTCCTGGCCGCCGCCCTGCTCCTACTCCCCCACCTGCTCGAACCCTTCCGCCTCAACCAACTCGCCCAATACCTGTGCTACGCCATCGTCGCCCTGGGCATCGCCCTGGCCTGGGGCCGCGGCGGCATGCTCACCCTGGGCCACGGCGTCTACTTCGGCCTGGGCGCCTACGCCATGGCCATGCACCTGACCCTGGCAGCGGCAGCCGCCGACCCCCTCTCCCCCGGCCACCTGCCCCAGTTCATGGTCTGGTCCGGCCTGAGCGAACTCCCCTGGTTCTGGCGCCCCATGGCCCACCCCGCCATCGCCATCACCGCCGCCCTGGCCGTCCCCACCGCCGTGGCCGCACTCCTGGGCTGGTCCGTCTTCCGCCAACGCGTACGCGGCGCCTACTTCGCCATCCTCAACCAAGCCCTGGCCGCCGCCTTCGTCATCCTGCTCATCGGACAACAACACCTCACCGGCGGCTCCAACGGCCTCACCGACTTCCCCGTCTTCGCCGGCCACAGCCTCTACACCCCCACCGCCCAATACACCCTCTACGCCCTCACCGTCCTCACCCTGGCCGCCACCTACCTCCTCTTCCGCCACATCACCCTCAGCCGCTACGGCCAACTCCTCATCGCCATCCGCGACGGCGAAGACCGCGTCCGCTACCTCGGCTACAACCCCACCTGGATCAAAACCCTCGCCTACGCCCTCTCCGCCACCGCCGCAGGAGCCGCAGGAGCCCTCTTCGTGCCCATCATGGGCATCATCTCCCCCTCCCTCATCGGCGTCATCCCCTCGATCATGCTCGTCCTGGCCGTGGCCATCGGCGGACGCTACTCCCTGGCCGGAGCCGCCACCGGCGCCGTGCTCATGAACGCCGCCCAGACCACCTTCGCCGAAACCTTCTCCGGCGGCTGGACCTACCTCCAAGGCGCCCTGTTCGTCATCGTCATCGCCCTGGCGCCCCAAGGCCTGGCCGGACTCACCCGACAAGCCACCCACGCCCTCACCCGCAACCGCACACGCCCACCCGCCCCCGACCCCACACCCCCGCAGGAGACCACCACCAGGAGCCACCCATGAGCCTGCTCACCATCGAAGGCCTCACCGTCACCTTCGGCACCTTCACCGCCCTGGACAACATCGACCTCACCCTCGACGAAGGCCAACTGCGCTTCCTCATCGGCCCCAACGGCGCAGGCAAAACCACCCTCATCGACACCATCACCGGCCGCACCCGCCCCACCCAAGGCACCATCACCTTCAACGGCCACACCCTCAACACACGCAGCGAACACCAGATCGTGCGCACCGGCATCGGCCGCACCTTCCAAACCAGCGTCGTCTTCGAAGAACTCACCGTCGCCGACAACGTCGACCTCGCCGCGTCCTTTCGCCAACGCCCCTGGCAACTCCTACGCCGACGCCGCACCCTGCCCCACACCGTCACCGACATCCTCGACCGCGTCGGCCTGACCCCCCACACCCACCGACCCGCCGCCACCCTCTCCCACGGCCAACGCCAATGGCTCGAAATCGCCATGCTCCTGGCACAACGCCCCAGACTCCTCCTGCTCGACGAACCCGTCGCCGGCATGAGCGCCGAAGAACGCACCCGCACCGGCGCACTCCTCACCGAAATCGCCACCGACCACACCATCGTCGTCATCGAACACGACATGGACTTCCTACGCCGCTACGCCACCGACGTCACCGTCCTGCACGAAGGACGCATCCTCACCCACGGCGACGTCACCACCGTCCAGAACGACCCCAAAGTCCAAGAGGTCTACCTCGGCCGCGCCCCCCAGGAAGCCACCCCATGAACGACCCCCACCTGACCATCACCCACCTGCACGCCGGCTACGGCCGCGCCCGCGTCCTGTTCGACATCAACCTCACCATCCCCACCGGCACCATCTCCTGCGTCATGGGCCGCAACGGCGTCGGCAAAACCACCCTGCTCAACACCATCGCCGGCCTCATCACCCCCACCCAAGGCACCATCACCCACAACGGCACCGACATCACCACGCAACCACCCCACACCCGCATCCACGGCGGCCTCGCCTACGCCCCCCAAGGCCACGACACCTTCGCCCCCCTCACCGTCGCCGAAAACCTCCACCTCGCCCACCACGCCACCCAACGCGGCGGCCCCGAACTCATCACCCGCGCCCTCGACCGCTTCCCCCGACTCAAACCCCTCCTGCACCGCCGCGCCGGACTCCTCTCCGGCGGCCAAGCCCAACAACTCGCCATCGCCCGCGCCCTCATCGCCGACCCCACCCTGCTCATCCTCGACGAGCCCACCGAAGGCATCCAGCCCTCCATCGTCGCCGAGATCGAACAGGCCATCACCGACATCGCCGCCGAAGGCATCACCATCCTGCTCGTGGAGCAATACCTCGACGTCGCCCTACGCCTGGCCGACCACGTCACCGTCCTGGACGCCGGACGCATCGTCCACAGCGGCCCCCGCGCCGACCTCACCGATACCGACGCCCAAGCCCTTATGGCCATCTGACCCCGCCGACCACAGCCCACAGCCCCGCGCCCAAGGCAAGAACCACACCCACACCCACACCCACACATACCAAGGGGCCCGCCCACCCGGACGAGCCCCACAGTCATGCCTCAGTCAACCCTCACTCCAACCGCAACCACCCCGTACGCACCCGAAACCCCCCACCCGACTCCAACCGCTCCACCACCGCACGCTCCAACCGCGTCCCACGCGGCGCACCCGCCACATCCACCTCCGGCATCCCGAACACGAACCGGAACACATCCGACTCCCCCGGAACACCCCGCCCCACCAACGAGAACCGCCGCTGGAACCGCACGATATTGGAGTCCTCCCCCAACACCTCACCCCACACCGGATCCAACAACCACGACGAACACGTCGCCACCACCGGATCCATCCCCAGATGCGCCCGCGCGAACGACCGCGCCCCCGCAAGCGCCGCATCCACCGACACCGGATCCAACCCACCCGAAGGAATGTGCAGCCGCACACACGCCTCACCCGGCGCGAACCCCGCACCCAACGAACGCCCCTCCTCCTCCGACAACCACTCCACACCCCCCTGGTCCACCAACAACGCCGGCTCCAACTGCAACCCGCCCACCCAGAACAACCGCCCCCGGAACTGGGTCGCCACCCACGACGCCGTCTCCACACTCAACCGACCGAACATCCGACGCGACCGCGCCATCTGCACACCCACATCGGCCAACGTCGCCACCGTCACCGACCGATCCACCCCCAACCGCGCATGCTGATCGAACAACGCCGGAACCATCGCCGCGAACGCCCACAACGACGCCGCCCGCACCCGCGCGTCCTGCGCCCCCACCAGCGTCGGCCAGTCCCGCCAACCCCCCAGCGGCAGATCCACGTCCGCGCACAACCGCCGATACATGCACCCCACCAAGTGCCACAACTCCGGCGGCCACCCCGCGTCCGGCCACAGGCCCTCCACCTCGGCCCGATCCCGCTCCCCCAACGCGAACAGATCCAACACTCCCGCCGGATCGGCCGGAACCTCCAACGACCGCTCCGGATCCGGCAACCGCTCGGCCTCCTCCAACCACGCCCGCACACCCGCACCCAAACCGAACCGCTCCACCACCGCTGCACTGTCCATCAGCCCATCATCGCCCAACCCCCACAGCCCACGCGAGTGAGTCCGACTTCACAGGTGGGCATAGTGTTGACGTACCTCCCAACACCACCAAACCGACCGAAAACGAGGACCGCCACCGATGTCCGACCCGGCGCAGCTCACACGCGACTGGATCACCACCTACGACACCCCCGCCACATCGGTGGCACACCTACTCTGCGACCGCCACCACCCCGACACGGTCGCCACCACCCAAATCGGCCCCACCCTCGCCGCCACCACCCTCACCTTCGGCGAACTCGCCGAACGCTCCCACGCCCTCGCCGCCGGCCTACGCGACCTCGGCATCGGCCCCGGCGACCGCATCGCCACCCTCATCCCCAAGGGCATCGACCTCACCATCACAGCCCTGGCCACCTGGCGACTCGGAGCCGTCCTCGTCCCCCTCCTGTCCTCCTTCGCCCCCTCCGCCATCGCCGAACGCCTCACCAACTCCCAGACCCGCCTGGTCATCGCCGACGACGAGTACCGCACCAAACTCGACCCCGGCCCCGACATGACCAGCACCCCCACCTGGGACATCGCCACCACCGGCACCCAACCCCTACGCGAGGGCGACCACACCCTCACCACCCTCACCGGCACCACCCCCCGCACCGTCCCCGACACCACCCTCACCGGCGACGACCCCCTCGCGATCCTGTACGTGTCCACCGTCGTCGGACCACCCCGCGGAGTCACCGTCCCCGTCCGCGCCCTGGCCGCCATGCACGCCTACCACCACTTCGGCCTCGGCGTCCAAGACGACGACGTCTACTGGAACACCGCCGACCCCGGATCCGCCTACGGCCTCTACCACGGCGTCATCTCCCCCCTCCTGGCCGGACACGGATCCCTCGCCCTGCGCGCCGGATTCTTCGACCCCGAACTCACCCTCGACGTCCTGGGCATGTACGGCGTCACCAACCTCGCCGCCGACCCCACCACCTACCGCACCCTGCGCGCCGCCACCAAGACCCTGCCGCCCGAGATCATCGTCCAACGCCTCTCCAGCGCCGGCGAGATCCTCGGCCAGGACGTCATCGACTGGGTCACCGACATCTTCGGCGTCCCCGTACGCGACCACTACGGCCAAACCGAACTCGGCTGGTGCGCCGGCATCCCCAACGGCACCACCGACCACACCAACACCACACCCACACCCGGATCCATCGGCCCCGCCCTGCCCGGATGGAACATCACCATCCTCGAAGCCATCTCCGACGACCCCGCCCCCCTGGGCACCTACGGCCGCATCGCGATCGCCCTCGCCCACAGCCCCCTGGCCTGGTTCCAGGGCTACATGGGCAACGAAAGCGCCTCCCACCTGCGTTTCACCCCCGACCACGCCTACTACCTCACCGGCGACACCGGCATCCTCGACCGCAGCGAACAGCTCTTCTTCTCCACCCGCGACGACGGCGCCATCCTCAGCCACGGCTACCGGATCGGCCCCAGCGAAGTCGAAGCCGTCCTCAACACCCACCCAGCGGTCGAGGAATGCGGCGTCTACTCCATCCCCGACGACCTCGCCGGCCAACTCATCGGCGCCCGCGTCGTCCTGGACGCCGACCACACCGAGAGCCCCGCCCTGGCCGAGGAACTCAAGGAATGGGTGCGCACCCGCTTCGCCGAACACGCCGCACCGGAGAAGATCGACTTCGTCCCCGAACTCCCCCGCACGGCCTCCGGCAAGATGCGCCGCTCCCGCCTGCGCTGACCCCGCCCCTCACCGCGAACGCCCGCGCATCGCCCGCCCCAGGGCATCGTCCTGAGCCGGCTCCTCCACGGGCATCGCCGCGATGACGGCCCGGGTACGCTCGGCCAGCGCCCGCGCCGCCAGACGATCCGTGGGAACGTACGGGCGGCCCCGCCGGATGCCCTCGACCGCCATCGCGCCCACACTGTCGACGTCGCGCCCGAAACGGGCCAGCGCCGCGTCACCGCGCGCGGCGATCCGCGCCACACCCGCGGCGCGGGCCCCCAGGGACCCGGGCGGAGCCCAGCGCACACTGTTGGCCGCCACCGCGGTGGCGACCATGCCGGGGATGAGCACACCCGCACCGATGGGCCGGCCCTCGTCGGCCAGCCCGCGGTACAGTGCCTCCGTCAGGCCGATGACGGCGAACTTCGACGCGTGGTACATGTAGCCGGAACTGCGCTCGGGAAAGACCGCCAGACCCGCCGCGGAGGCGGTGTTGGACGTGGCCGGAGCCACCCCGCTCGATCATGCGCGGCAGGAAGGTCTGCACCCCGTTGTTGACGCCCTCCAGATTGACGCCCACGACGTAGTCCCAGGTGGAGTAGGAGATCTCCGCCGAGAGCGACTGCAGGACGCCCGCCTGGAGCGACAACGGCGGCGACGTCGAATCCGTCTTCAGCAAAGACGATCTGCTCACCCATGCCCCGATCTATTGGGTGAACAACTCCATCGCCACGTCGATGCGTTACTACGCCAACGCCAACCGCTACCCCTGGACCCCTGCCCACGAGCGCACCCCGCCCGTGCAGGCCCCGGTCGGCCTCACCTTCGTCACCTACGAGAACCCGCCCGGCATCCACACCGCCGACGAGCGCGTCCAGGCGTTCAGAGCCGGCCCGCAGGGCGACTGGTTCAACCACGTCAACGTCACCGCCCACGAGCACGGGGGCCACTTCATCCCGTGGGAGTACCCCGACGCCTGGGTGAACGACCTGCGCCGCACCTTCCGCGACCGCAGGCCCTGAGGGCCCGCGCACCGGCCCCGGTCCGCCCCCGCTCGGCCCGAGCGGGGGGCCGGCCGGCTCAGTCGACGAGCTCGTCGATGCGGGCGGCCAGGGCCATGTCGTTCTCGGTGATGGCCTCGACCGAATGCGTGCACAGCGACAACCGCACCTTGTTGTAGCGGATGTCGATGTCGGGATGGTGTCCGGCCTGCTCCGCGGCCTGGGCGACGTTGTTCACCAGCTCGATGGCCGCGACGAAGTCGGGCAGGCGCACGGTGCGGTGGATGTCCGGCTGCTCGGGGTCCCAGTGCCAGTCGGTGAGCCGGGACATCCCGTCGCGGATCTGGTCGTCGGTGAGCTTCATGGGTCCTCTCCCCCGGTGGTGCCACTTTCGGTGCCAGTGAGTGACTGGACGGTACCCGTGCGGTGGCCTCTCCTGCGTCCGGCATACCCGGGTACCCGACCGCACTCACGTACGTTCGCACGAACCCTCAGGGTGTTCGATGCGGCGAAGCCGCTCCTTTGGTCGTAGGTGCTTTTTCAAAGCACGCGCCACCTTTACGACGTAGATTTTTAATGTTGCGAGATCGAGAGCTTCTGCTCTGACCTGCGGCATCGGTGCCGATCGCGCCTGCGGAGCGTCATCGGGCACTTGCGCAATCACCCTCCGGGGCTGTTCACTCTGGGGAACTCCGGACACCCCCTCCCCCGGTGGGCGCCCCCGCGTCGTCCTCCCCTCCCCCGGAAGCGAGTCCATGCCCCAGCACAAGCGTCGATCGCTGCGGGCCCGCATGATCACTCTGGTCCTCATCCCCAGCACCACCCTGCTGGTCCTGTGGGCCGTGCTCACCACCGTGATGCTCACCGACATCCGCGAGCTGCGCACCACCGCGTCGGTGACCGAGGAGATCGGCGGGCCGGCCGTCGCCGTCATCGGCGAGCTCCAGCGCGAGCGCAGGGCCACCATGGCCGCGGCCAACCCCACCGAGAGCAACCTGCGCGACCTGACGCGGGCCCGCGAGCGCACCGACGAGGCCGTGGCGGACCTGGACCGGCGGATCGCGGCCTTCGGTGCCGACGAGGTCCCCCCGCCCGCCCTGCGCTTCCAGAGCGCCATGGAGCGGGTCCAGGGCCACCGGGCGCGTGTGGACGAGCTCTCCCCCTCCGGGATGACCATGAAGGAGGCGGCCGGCACCTACACCGACGTCATCGAGCACGGCCTGCGCGTGTGGGACTCCCTGGTCGCGCTGTCCGACCCCGAACAGGTCCCCCACCTGCGCTCCCTGACCTCTCTGATGCGCACCCGCGAACTGCTCAACCAGCAGGACGCCGTGCTGGCGCACGCCGTGGCCACCAACTCCTTCCCCGCCGAGTCCCACGCCGCCTTCGCCGCGGCCGCCGGAGCCCAGCGCTACGCCTGGGCGCGGGTGGGCACCGAGCTCAGCGACCAGGACCGACAGGACTACGTGGCGCTGGAGTCCTACTCGGTGCTGCACACCGTCTACCTGCTGCAGGGCAGCATCGTCGGCACTCCCCTGCGCCGCAGCGGCACGATCCCGGTCAACACCCCCACCTGGCACGGCGCGGCCGAGGCCCTGGACATCCGGATGCGCGAGGTGGAGGAGTCGCAGATGGAGCGGGTCGTGGCCCTGAGCCACGCCCACGCCGCCTCCCTGCGCGACCAGGTGCTGCTCATCAGCGTGCCGGCGCTGCTGGTCGCGCTGGCCTCCAGCGCGGTCGCCGTCGCCGGGGCCCAGCGGGTGGGGCGGCGGTTGCAGCGGCTGCGCTCCTCGACGCTGGAGCACGCCCAGGTGCGCCTGCCCTCGGTCACGGCGCGGCTGCGCCGGGGCGAGCAGGTGGACGTGGACGAGGAGGTCCCGCGGCTGGCCCAGGGTCGCGCCGACGAGATCGGCGAGGTGGCGGCGGCCTTCGACACCGCCCAGCGCGCCGCGGTGGCCGCGGCCGTGGAGGAGGCACAGGTGCGGGCGGGCGTGCGCACCATGTTCCGCAACATCGCGCGGCGCACGCAGTCGCTGGTCCACCGCCAGCTGAGTCTGCTGGACTCCCTGGAGCGCGGTGAGACCGACCCCTCGGTCCTGGAGTCGCTGTTCCGTATCGACCACTTCAGCACGCAGCTGCGGCGCAACGCCGAGAACCTCATGCTGCTGAGCGGGGACGCGCCCGTACGGCGCGGCTGGGAGCCGGTCGGACTGCACGACGCGGTGCGGGCGGCCTCCAGCGAGATCGAGGACTACACCAGGGTGCGGTTGGACCGGCTGCCCGAGGTGGCGCTGCGGGGCGATGTCGGGGCGGGCCTGATGCGGTTGCTGGCCGAGCTGTTGGAGAACGCGACCGTGTTCTCGCCGCCGGGCACCGAGGTGACGGTGACGGGTGAGCGCCTGCGCCGGGGCGGGGTCGTGCTGCGGGTGCGCGATCGTGGTCTGGGCATGGGCGAGACCCAGGTCTCACGCGCCAACGCGCTGCTGGCGGACGCCCCCCGCTTCGATCTGCGCCATGTGCGCGAGGACTCGCAGCTGGGCCTGTTCGTGGTGGCCACGGTCGCCGCCCGGCACCGGCTGGAGGTGTCGTTGGAGTCCTCCTCGCACGGCACGCTCGCGGTGGTGGTGATCCCGGAGGGGGCGCTGGCGCCGGTCGAGCCGGCCCGCCCCGCGCCCGTGGCCTTGCCGGTGCGGGCGCCGGAGCCGGCCGAGGCCGTGCGGGAGCCGGTCGTGCGCGGCCGTGTGCCCGAGCCCGCCGGTGGCGTCCGCCCCGCGCCGCCTCCCGACGCGCCCGTCGGGTCCCCCGTGTCCTCGCCTGTCGTCGATGAGGGCGAGGGGGATCCGGTCGTCGAGCCCGAGGCGGTGGCCGCCGCGGTAGTGGCGAGCGGGGAGGCCGAGGCGGTGGCGGAGGGCGATGTGGCCGAGGAGACCTACATGGGCCTGCCCCGGCGTCGGCGCCGGGGGCGGGAGTCGCCCGCCGCGTCGGAGCCGGAGCGGGACGCGACCGGTCCGCGTCCGTTGACGGAGATCCGGTCGATGATGAGCGCGTTCCAGGCCGGGACGAGGCGCGGTCGCGCGGAGTCCGAGAGTTCTGGTGGAGAGGTCGGTGCGCGCGGTGCGCGCCCAGGAGAGGACGTGGAAGGGTGATGTCGATGTCGGCGGGTGCTGCGGCGGAGAACCGGGTCACGGACGCCGGTGAGCAGGAGCGTTCTCCGGCTCAGACGCTGGACTGGCTGCTCAGCGACCTGGTGAAGCGGGTGGTGGGCGCGCGTCAGGCGCTGCTGCTGTCGGCGGACGGGTTGCTGTTGTCGGGCTCGCGGGGGCTGGATCGCGAGGAGGGCGAGCGGCTGGCCGCGGTCGCGTCGGGGTTCGCGAGTCTGGCGCGTGGTGCCAGGGCGCAACTCGGGGCGGCCGAGGTGCGTCAGACGGTGGTGGAGATGGACAGCGTGCTCTTCTTCGTCCTGGCGGCCGGGAGGGGGGCGTCGTTGGCGTTGGTCGCGGAGTCCTCCTGTGACATGGGTCAGGCGGCGTTCGAGATGAACCGCCTGGTGCGCCAGGTGGGTCCGCACCTGTCGGCGCTGCCGCGACGGCGGGGTGGTGGCGTGAGGTGAGCGGGGTGCCGCCCGGTGACCCGGGGGATTCGAGTCTGATCCGGCCGTACTCGGTGACGGGCGGGCGTACGCGTCCGTCGCGGTCGGATCTGACCCTGACCTCCCAGGTGGTGGCGGTCCCGTCGGTGGATCCGGTGGAGCTTGACCCCGAGCCCGCGCTGTTGCTGTCGCTGTGTGCGCGGCCGGTGTCGGTGGCGGAGGTGGCGTCGCGTTCGGGATTCGCACTGGGAGTGGTGCGGATCCTGTTGGCCGACCTGTTGGATCAGGGGTACGCGGTGGTGCACAGCTCGGAGTGGGAGAAGCGGCGTCCGGACGCCGCGACGCTGCGGTCGGTCCTGGAGCGTATTCGTGCTTTGTGAGGTGGAGTGGCGTTGGACGTGATGGCCTCCGAGGGGGCGGGACCCGTTCCCGATACCTTGAAGATCCTGGTCGCCGGGGGTTTCGGCGCGGGCAAGACCACCCTGGTCTCGGCGGTGAGCGAGGTGGAGTCGCTGCACACCGAGGAGGTGATGACCTCCGAGAGCGTGGGTGTGGACGACCTGGTCGGGGTGGAGGGCAAGACCACGACGACGGTGGCGCTGGACTTCGGCCGGATCACGTTGGACGAGTCCACGGTGGTGTACCTGTTCGGGACGCCGGGCCAGAAGCGCTTCGAGTTCATGTGGGCGGAGCTGGTGGAGGGGGCGCTGGGCGCGGTGGTGCTGGCCGACACGCGCCGGCTGTCGGACTCCTTCGGGGCGATCGACTTCTTCGAGAGCCGCGGGGTGCCGTTCGTGGTGGCGGTGAACTGCTTCGACGGGCAGCGTACGCACCGCGGGGACGACGTGCGGGTGGCGTTGGACCTGGAGGAGAAGGTGCCGCTGCTGTTGTGCGACGCGCGCAGTCGGGAGTCGGCCAAGGAGGTGCTGGTGGAGCTGGTGGCCCTGGTGCTGAGGATGGAGTTGTCGGGGGTCTGAGCGCGTGTGGGGGCGGGGTCCGGCGCTGCGGCGCCGGGCCCCGTTCGTGCGTGCGGACGAGGTCGGGCGCACCGGGGTGCGGGGTGTTGGTGCGGACGTACGAGACACCCCCGGCGAGGCAACTGATTTCATTGCGCCACAAGGCTAACAGTCATGATTCAGTTGTCACGCCGATTCTTTGCGAGTGATTCGCTTGCACTGTGGACGTGATGTCTGTCATGGTGGGCTGGTTCACATAAGCCCTGAAGCCATGCAAGTGGTGATATACCTCGCAGGAAGGTCGATCTGTTGTCAAAGACGACCCCCCGGTTGGAGCGCGTCCTCAAGCTCCCGCATCTGGTGCTGTTCGGCCTGGCCTACCTCGTGCCGACGACCATCCTGACCGTCTACGGCGTGGCCACGGCCCTGTCCGGGGGCCGCCTGCCCTCCGCCGTGCTGGTCGCCCTGGTCGCCATGCTCTTCACCGCCTACTCCTACGGGCGGATGTCGCGGGTCTACACCTCGACCGGCTCGGCCTACGTCTACGCCCAGAAGTCGCTCGGGCCGCGGACCGGGTTCATGGTGGGCTGGACGATGATGCTGGACTACCTGTTCCTGCCGCTGATCAACTACATCACCATCGGCCTGTACCTGAACGCCCAGTTCCCCTCCGTGCCCGACTGGGTGTGGATCATCGGCTTCCTGGTCGTGATCACGGCCCTGAACGTGCGCGGCATCCAGATCGTGGCCCGCGCCAACACCTTCATCGTCGGCGCCCAGATCGCGTTCCTGCTGCTGTTCTTCGCCCTGAGCGCCCGGCACCTGTTCGGCCAGGCCGACATCCATCCGCTGGCTCCCTTCGTGGGCACCGGGCTGGAGATCCTGCCGGTCATCGCGGCCGCGGCCATCCTCACCGAGTCCTTCCTGGGCTTCGACGCGGTCACCACGCTCTCGGAGGAGGCGGAGAACCCCGGCCGCGACGTCCCCCGGGCGATCATGCTCGTCACCCTGCTGGGCGGGCTGATCTTCGTGGCCGCCTCATGGTTCGGGCACATGGTCTTCCCCGACCACACCCGCTTCACCGACGTGGACTCCGCGGCGCTGGACATCATGCGCGCCCTGGGCGGCGACCTGCTGGCGGCGCTGCTGACCACCGCGCTGATCATCGGCTCCTTCGGCTCCGCGCTCAGCTCCCAGGCCAGCGTCTCGCGCGTGCTCTACGCCATGGGGCGCGACGGCACACTCCCCCGCCGCGTCTTCGGCCGGCTCAGCCCCCGCTACTCGACCCCCGCGGCCAACATCGTGCTGGTCGGCACGGTCTCCGTGGGCGCGGTGTTCCTGGACATCGAGACCGTGGCCTCCTTCATCAGCTTCGGCGCCCTGGTGGCCTTCTCCGCGGTGAACCTGTCGGTGATCTGCCACTTCGTGGTCCGCGAGCGGATGCGCACCCGTGCCGACCTGGTCCGCTACGGGCTCGTGCCCGGCGTCGGGCTGGCGCTGACGGTGTACCTGTGGACCAACCTGAGCGGCCTGGCCTTCGTCATCGGCGGCGTGTGGGCGCTGATCGGCCTGGCCCAGCTCGCCTATGTCACCCGCGGGTTCCGCCAGGCCCCGCCGGAGATGAACTTCGACGAGCGCACGGCCGAGCGCGTGGAGGCCTGACACCGAGACCACTCCCCTGGCACACCGGCGGCCCCGGAGCACCATGCTCCGGGGCCGCCGCGTGCGTTCGGCGCTCTGGCGACGCTCAGTCGGCGCACAGCTGGGCGCGCAGTGTCGCCAGCGCCCAGTCCTCCCACCGCTGCGGCGACCAGCCGCGATCACGCACGAAGAGCAGGTACAGCTGCGGGCTGAGCAACCCGAAGAGCAGGTCGGCGGCCGTCGTGGCGCTGACGCCGGGTCGCAGGTCCGGCTTGGCGGCCAGCGCCCGGGCGGCGGCGTGCTGCACGGTGTAGCGCGGTTCCTCGCCCTCGGGCCACTGGGCGGCGATCTCGGGGTCGGTGGCCGAGGCCGCCGCGATCAGCGGCATGACCGGCGCGACGCGCTCCAGGACCTGCCGGGTGCCGTGCACGTGCGAGCGCAGCTGTGCGGCGGCGGTGGGCTCGGCGCACGCGGAGCGGAACCACTCCCGGTCCATGGTCGCGACCGGCTCGGTGTCGCCGGCGATGGCGGTGTCGATGACGTCCTTGAACAGCGTGCGCTTGTTGCGAAAGACGTAGTAGACGGTCTGGACGGCCACGCCGGCCCGGTCGGCGACCTCTTGGAGGTTGGTCGCTCCGTACCCGTGTTCGACGAACAGCTCCCGGGCCGCCTCGACGATCTTCGCGCGGGTCCGGCGCGCCCGCTCGGTCCGCTGGTCCGGTTTCTTGACGTGTTCCACGCGCCGAGTCTATAACTAGAGTTAGTCACTAGATACCAACTCTAATTACTTGGAGGGCCCGTGGACACCGCACGACCGCGCACCGAACTCGAGCAGGAGCAGGACCAGCGCGACTACCTGGAGGGCTTCTACAGCCAGGGCCCGCCGCCGTGGGACACCGGCATCACCCCGCCCGAGCTCGTGGCCCTGGTGGAGGGCGAGAACCCGCTGCCGGCGGGCCGCGCCCTCGAACTGGGCTTCGGCACCGGGACCAACGCCGTGTACCTGGCCCGGCACGGCTGGGACGTGGTGGGGGTGGACCTGGTGGAGCGCGCCGTGGAGGAGGCCCGCCACAGGGCCGCGCGGGCGGGCGTGGCGCCGCGTCTGCTGCACGGCGACGCCACCCGGCTCGACGAGGTGGACGCACCCGGCCCGTTCGACCTGTTCTTCGATCTGAGCTGCCTGTGCGGCATCCCCCCGCACCGCCGCGACGCCTACGTCGCGGGCCTGACCCGCCGTGCGGTGCCCGGCGCGCTGCTGCTGATGTTCGGCTACGGCCTCGGCGCCTTCGACGACCCGCAGGCGGGCGTGAGCACCGAGGAGATCGCCACCAGGTTCACCGGCTGGGAGCTGGTCGAGACCACCCCGGGCACCAACCCCTTCCCCACCTTCTGGTTCACCCTGCGCCGCCACTGAGCGGCGGGCCGGTGGTCAGGGGGTGCGCCCGGTCAGGGCCAGCAGCCGCTCCTGGGGCCCGGCGTCCCGCGAGAGATCGGCGGGGGCGTCGAACATCGGACCCGGCCCCATCGGCCGGTCCCCCGCCCACTCCCGCAGCGCCGCCACCAGGTCCGGGTCGAGGCGCTCGTCGGCGCCCACCGCCCGGGCCAGGTCCCAGGCGTGCACGGCCAGGTCGAAGGTCATCTCCCACAGGTAGTTCTCGCCGGGGGCGTCGCCCATGGACAGGTGCACGGTGCGCTCCAGCGCCCCGGGCGAGAGCCAGGCCAGACGGGCCTCACGGGAGGCCACCGCCCAGGTGGCGGCGGGTTCCTCACCGAGGTTGTCGCCCGCGAGCTCCTCGGCCATCTCCTCCACCCGGCCGCCGGCGAGCAGGTGCGGCACCCACAGCTGTTCGGTCACCAGGTGGTCGACCAGGTCGTGCACGTCCCAGTCGGCGCAGGGCGTGGGCAGCGCCCAGTCGGCCGTGCCCACGGCCCTGACCCTGCGGTCGAACTCGTCCATGGCGCTGGCGTGCAGGTCGATCGGCTCGGGCATGGTTCCCCCTCGGTGGACGTCGGCGGCTGCCCCGGGCACCGTACCCGCCATCGGGACCCGGCCAAACGGCGCGCGCGCCGCCCGCGCCCGCGACCCCGGACGGACTCACACGTGGGCGGGCGGCAGCCGGTCGTGCCAGGGCAGGGCCGCCTCCAGCTGGGCGGCCACCATCAGGAGCAGGTCCTCGCGGCCGGCGGCGGCCACCAGCTGGACGCCGATGGGGAGCCCGCGCGGGCTCTGGGCCAGGGGCAGGCTGATCGCGGGATGCCCGGAGACGTTGAAGGGCGCCGTGAAGGGCCCGTAGGACAAGATCCTGCGCAGCCAGGAGCGCACGGAGTGCCCGGGGGCGTCGTAGTCCAGTGTGCCGTGCGGCGCGGGCGTGCGCCCCAGGGTGGGGGTGACCAGCAGGTCGTGGTCGTCCAGGAACCGGGACACGGTGCGGGTGACGCGGTGCTGGGCGTCCAGGGCGGCGGCGACCTCCACCGCGGTGCACCGCCGTGCCTCGGCCAGGACCTGGCGGGAGACGGCCTCCAGCCCTGCCGGGTCGGGTAGGCGGGGCAGTCGCAGCAGGGCGGTGCCGGTGGCCGTGGCGGCCAGGACGCAGCCCTCCACCACGTCCTCGGGGTCCAGGACCGGGGCGTCCTCGACCACGGTGTGGCCGAACCACTCCAGGGCGCGGGCGGTGTCCAGGGCCGCCTCGGCCACGGTGGCGTCGACCTCCGTCTCGGCCCAGGGGCGGGTGGTCACCGCGATCCGGAGCCGCCCGGGGTCGCGGCGCACGGCCTCGGCGAAGGGGACGGCGGGCGCGGGGGCCACGAACTTCTCGCCCAGGGGCGGGGCGCCCAGGGCGTCCAGCAGGTGGGCGGCATCGCGCACGGTGCGGGTGAGGCCGAACTCCGTCACGAGCCCGTATCCCGCCTCCCCGGCGTCGGGACCGCAGGGGGTGCGCCCCCGGGTGGGCTTGAGCCCGACCACGCCGCAGGCGGAGGCGGGCACGCGCAGGGACCCGGCCCCGTCGTTGCCGTGGGCGAAGGGGACCGCTCCGGCGGCCACCAGCGCGGCCGCTCCCCCGCTGGAGCCGCCGACGCCGAACGCGGCGTCCCAGGGGTTGCGGGTGGGCCCGTGGCGGCGGGACTCGGTGGCGAAGTTGAGCCCGAGTTCGGGCGCCGTGCTCTGGCCCAGGGCGGTGAGCCCGGCGGCGCGCAGGCGTGCCATCAGGGTATGGTCGCGCCGGGCCACCGCGAGCAGGCCCCTGCTGCCCAGAGCGGAGGGCACGCCCCGAGCGAAGGGGCCGCTGTCCTTGATGACGAAGGGCACCCCGGCCAGGGGACCGTCGGGGTCGTGGTCGGTCGGCGCGTCGAAGAGCGGCCCGGTGAGGGCGTTGAGCCGGGCGTGGGCGTCGGTGAGCGCGCGCCTGGCGGCCGTCTCGACCTCGGCGGCGCTGACCCGGCCCTGGCGGATCAGGGCGGCCAGGCCGACGGCGTCGTGCCGGGCGTAGTCGTGCACGTCCACCGCTGCTGCTCCTCGCCGGGTTCGGGGCCGCCCTGTGGAGCGGCTTCGCGAAACCGTAGTGGCAGCGTGCACGGGCGCACCAGTGGTTTTCCCGGGGCGGTGTTCAGCCCGCGGGTCGGCCGGGTACCGGGCGACCCGCGGGCGCGGTGCCCTCGGTTGCGCCCCGCCCGCCGGTCCCGCTCACCCGTCCTCTGCGGATGGAGCGGTCACCACGCGGCCCACGTGCTCGGTCAGGGCCCGGTGCGCGGCGGCGTCGAGGCCGGTGTCGGTGACGAGCACGTCGCACCGGTCCAGCGGGGCGATGGTGCTGACCCCCACCGTGCCCCACTTGGTGTGGTCGGCGGCGACCACGAGCGTGCCGGCGGCCTCCACCAGGGCGCGGTCGGTCTCGGCCTCCATGAGGTTGGGGGTGGTGAAGCCGGAGCGGACCCCCATGCCGTGCACGCCCAGGATGAGCACGTCGAGGTTGAGGCCGCGCAGGGAGGTCAGGGCGAGCGGACCGACGAGGGCGTCGGAGGGGGTGCGGAATCCGCCGGTGAGCGCGACGGTGCGGTCCTGGCGCGGGGCGCCGTACAGGACCTGGGCCACACGCAGGGAGTTGGTGACCACGGTGAGACCGGGGATCTCGCACAGGTGTTCGGCCACGGCCGCGGTGGTGGTGCCCGCGGACAGGCCCACGGCGCTGTGCGGTTCGACCAGGCCGGCCACGGCGCGGGCGATGGCGCGCTTCTCGGCTGCCTGGCGGGTCGCCTTGGCCTCGAATCCGGGCTCCTCGGTACGCGGGCCCTGGGCGCTGACGGCTCCGCCGTGCACCTTGCGCAGGGCGCCGCGCTCCTCCAGCGCGTCGAGGTCGCGCCGGATGGTCATGTCCGACACCGCCAGGCTCTCGACGAGGTCGGCGACGCGGACCGCTCCGGCCCGCCGTACCTGGTCGAGGATCCGCTCCTGCCGTTGGGCGGCCAGCAATCCGTCTCCTTGGGGTTCCTGGAATTGTTTGAAGATGTTGGTAACACCCTGGCAGGTTCCGTACCGGTGTCAATCCGACCGTGGATACCTGTTGGAAAAAGTTCGTACCTGTTGACACCGGGGGTGCTACGTGTGGAAGATCCACCTGTGACCGCCTTCACACCCCTTGGGAGGAGCCCACGATGCACCCCCGACCTCCGGCGCCGCCCGGACCGGCCCGCCGCACCCTGCTGCGAGGGCTGGCGGGCGCCGGGACCCTCGCGGCCCTGCCCGCCCTGGCCGGCTGCTCCTCCACCGACCCGAACACCGTCACCCTGACTTCCAACCGCGCCAACGCCGCCCAGCGCGCGGCCATGCAGGACATCGTCGGCCTCTTCGAGGAGCGGTCCGGGCACAGCGTGGAGATCAACACCTTCGACTCCACGTCCTTCCAGGAGAGCATCAACAACTACCTCCAGGGCACCCCGGACGACGTCATCGCCTGGTTCGCCGGGTACCGGACGCGCTTCTTCGCCGAACGCGGCCTGATCAGCGACGTCTCCGCCGTGTGGGAGGAGCTCGACGGAGCCTTCACCGACCAGGTCCGCGACCTGTGCTCCGGCCCCGACGGCAAGCAGTACATGATCCCCGACTCCACCGCCCCCTGGGCGGTGTTCCACCGCAGGAGCCTGTTCGAGGAGAACGGCTACGAGGCGCCCACCACCCGGGCGGAATTCGTCGAACTGTGCGAGCGCATGCGCCGCGACGGCCTCGAACCGATCGCCTCGGGCGTACGTGAGGGCTGGCCCGCCATGGGCATGTTCGACCACCTCAACCTGCGCCTGAACGGCCCCGAGTTCCACCTCGAACTCCTCGACGGCCTGCACTCCTGGGACTCCCCCGAGGTCCGCGCCGTCTTCGGCGCCTGGGCCGAGCTGCTGCCCCACCACCAGGCCGACCCCCTGGGCCGGGGCATCAACGAGGCACAGACCGCCCTGGTGCGCCGTGAGGCCGGGATGATGCTCTGCGGCATGTTCCTCACCCACGTCTTCCCCGAGGGCGAGGACCTGGACGACCTGGACTGCTTCCCCTTCCCCGAGTTCGACTCCGAGATCGGCGCCGACGTGGTCGAGGCCCCCATCGACGGGTTCATGGCCTCGGGAACCCTGCGCAACCCCGAGGCCGCACACGCCCTGCTGGCCCACTTCGGCACGCGCGAGGCCGAGGAGGTCTACACCGCGGTCGACCCCCAGGCACTGCCCCTGCGGCTGGACGCCGACACCAGCGCGTTCAGCCCACTGGAGGCCAAGGTCAACGACATGGTCGTCAACGCCGGAGCGCTCACCCAGTACATGGACCGGGACTCGCGCCCCGACTTCGCGTCCATCGTGATGATCCCCGCACTCCAGCGCTTCCTGAGCCGGCCCGACGACATCGCCGACCTGACCGCCAGCATCCAACGCCAGAAGCTGTCCATCTTCGGCCAGTGAGGAGCAAGGCATGGCTACCCCCGGCACCACCGCCGCACCCCCGTCGGCTCCACCGGCCCGCGACCGGGAACGACCGCCCCGGCGCGGCCGCACCTCGCTGCGCCACGGACGCCGCGACCGGATCTCCCTCGCCCTCATGCTGGGCGTGCCCGCGTTCCTGGTGATCGGCCTGGTCTGGCTGCCCGCGGCCGCCACGGTCCTCCTGTCGTTCACCCGCTGGGACGGCATCGGCGGCCTGGACACCATCGAGTGGGTCGGCGCCCAGAACTACACCGACGCGTTCACCCTCTACCCGCCGTTCGAACCGGCACTGCGCAACAACTTCGTGTGGCTGGTGTTCCTGTTCGCGGTCCCCACCGTGCTGGGCATGCTCTTCGCGGTCCTGCTCGACCGGGAACTGCGCGGGGGGCCGCTCTACCAGAGCGTCTTCTACCTGCCCGTCGTACTCTCGCTGGCCCTGACCGGGTTCATCTGGCAGCTCATCTACTCCAGCGACCAGGGCCTGCTCAACGCCTTCCTCGCCCTGGTCTCCGACCGCCCTGCCGTGGACTGGTTCGGCGACCCCGACATCAACCTGTACGCGGTGCTGGTCGCGGCGGGATGGAAGCACACCGGCTACATCATGCTCCTCTACCTGGCGGGCCTGAAGGCCGTCGACCCCTCGCTGCGCGAGGCGGCCGCCATCGACGGCGCCGGACCGGTCCGCACGTTCACCAGCGTGGTCTTCCCCGCTTTGCTGCCGATCAACGTGGTCGTGGTCGTGGTGACCGTCATCGACGCCCTGCGGGCCTTCGACCTGGTATGGATCATCAACCGGGGCCGCAACGGACTGGAACTGATCTCCGCGCTGGTGACCTCCAACGTCATCGGCGAGGCCAGCCGGGTGGGCTTCGGCTCCGCCCTGGCCGTGATCATGCTCGCGTTCTCGCTCGTCTTCATCGCCATCTATGTGTCCACCGTGCTGAGAGGGGCCCAACGGTGACCGCCACGACCCTGCCCGCGGCTCACCGCCGCCGGATCCGCCCCGCCCGGGCCGCTCTGCACACCTTCCTCCTCATCACCGCGCTGGCGTGGTTCTTCCCCGTGCTGTGGGCGGTGATCAACTCCTTCCGCGACTACGACTACACGACCGTGCACGGCTACCTGTCCCTGGGCGGCTTCACCCTGGACAACTACGCCGACGCCTGGACTCAGGGCGAGATGCCCGTCTACTTCGCGAACTCGCTGCTCATCACGGTCCCCGCCGTGGTCCTGACACTGTTCCTGTCCTCGTGCGCGGCGTTCGTGCTCAGCAACTACTCACGCCGCTTCAACCTGGTGATGCTCGCGGTGTTCCTGGCCGCGAACCTGCTGCCGCCCCAGGCGCTGCTCGTCCCGCTGTTCCGCCTCTACACCTCCATCCGACTGCCGTACTGGATCAGCGAGTCCGGTTCGCTCTACGACAGCCACATGGGCATCGTCCTCATCCACGTCGCCTTCCAGATCGGGTTCTGCACCTTCGTGCTGAGCAACTTCATGAAGGCGATGCCGACCTCGCTGTTGGAGGCGGCCAGGGTGGACGGGGCGAGCGTGTTCCAGCAGTACTGGAAGGTCGTCCTGCCCCTGTGCCGTCCCAGCCTGGCGGCCCTGGCCACCCTGCTGGTCACCTGGATCTACAACGACTTCTTCTGGGCGCTGGCGCTGCTCTCCAGCGGTGACAAGATGCCCATCACCACCGCGCTGCAGAACCTCCAGGGCACCTTCTTCGTCGACTACAACCTGCTGTCGGCCGGATCGGTCATCGTCGCCCTGCCGACACTGATCGTGTTCTTCCTGCTGCAGCGCCACTTCGTGGCCGGACTGACCCTGGGAGCCAGCAAAGAATGAGTGAGCGCACCGTCGAACTGCGGGCCGCGGGGACCGCGCTGGTCCTGGCCGTGCCCGACACCGGGCTGCCGCACGTGCTGCACTGGGGCGCCGACCTGCCCGACGCCGGCGGCCTGGCCCACGCCTCCGTGCCGCCCGCCGCCAACAACGGCGTCGACGAGCCCATGCCGGTCTCGCTCGTGCCCACCCAGGGCGAGGGCTGGCGCGGCCACCCGGGGATCTCCGGCCACCACGAGGGGCGGGCCACCTTCCCGCGCTGGCGGGTCGAGGAGGTGGTCGTGGACCCCCTCGGGGGCGACCGGGACGGGAGCGAGGGCGAGGCGCGCGGCGGCCAGGGCGGAGCGCTCACCGTCACCGCGCGCACCGACGGGCTGGACCTGCGCTGCCACGTGCGCATGGAGGCCTGCGGGCTGATCCGCGTGCGCCACACGGTGACCAACACCGACCCCGCCGTGTGGACCCTGGACTCCCTCCTGGCGACGATGCCCCTGCCCCGCGAGGCCGGCGAGGTCCTGGACCTGACCGGGCGCTGGTGCCGCGAACGGGCGCCCCAGCGCCAGGAGCTCACCATGGGCACCCGCCTGCGGGCCTCGCGCCGCGGCCGGACCGGGCACGACGCCCCGCTGGTGCTCACCGCCGGCAGCCCCGGGTTCGGATTCCGCCACGGCGAGGTGTGGGGCGTGCACACCGGCTGGAGCGGCGACCACGTCCACCTGGCCGAACGCCTGCCCGAGGGCGCCGGGCGGGCCGACGGCGTCCTGGCCGGGGGAGAGCTCCCCCACCCCGGCGAGGTGCGCCTGGCGCAGGGGCAGAGCTACACCAGCCCGTGGGTGTACTTCTCCTGGTCCGACCAGGGCCTGGACGGGATGTCCGCGCGCGTGCACCGCTGGCTGCGCTCACGGCCCTCCCACCCCTCCTCGCCGCGGCCGGTGGTCCTCAACACCTGGGAGGCCGTCTACTTCGACCACGACCTGGACACGCTCATCCGGCTCGCCGACACCGCGGCGGACCTCGGCGTGGAACGCTTCGTCCTGGACGACGGCTGGTTCCGCGGACGGCGCGACGACACCGCCGGACTCGGCGACTGGACCGTGGACACCGAGGTGTGGCCCGACGGCCTGCACCCCCTGTTCGACCACGTGCGCTCCCTGGGGCTCCAGGTCGGACTGTGGGTGGAACCGGAGATGGTCAACCCCGACTCCGACCTGGCCCGCGCCCACCCGGACTGGTTCCTGTCCACCGAGGGCCGCCCGCCCCCCGCCAGCCGCCATCAGCAGCTGCTCGACCTGGCGCGGCCCGAGGCGTTCGAGTACGTGTTCGAGCACCTGGACGCGCTGCTCACCGAGTACCGCCCCGACCACGTCAAGTGGGACCACAACCGCGACCTGCTCGAACCCGTGCACGCCCCGACCGGCGGCGCCGGCACCCACCGGCACACCCTGGCCGTGTACGAGCTGCTGGACCGGTTGCGCGCCCGCCACCCCGCGGTGGAGATCGAGTCGTGCTCCTCCGGCGGCGGCCGGGTCGACCTGGGCGTGCTCGAACGCACCGACCGGGTGTGGGCCTCCGACACCAACGACCCCCTGGAGCGCCTGGCGATCCAGCGCTGGACCGGGCTCCTGCTCCCGCCCGAACTCGTGGGGAGCCACGTCGGCGGGCCGCGGTCGCACACCACGAGCCGCGTCGCAGACCTGTCCCTGCGCTGCCTGACCAGCCTGATGTCGCACGCGGGCATCGAGTGGGACATCACCGGGTGCGCGCCGGAGGAGCTGGAGGTGCTGCGGGGGTGGATCGGCCTGTACCGGGAACTGCGCCCGCTCCTGCACTCGGGCGACCTCGTGCACGCGGACGCCCCCGACCACGCCGAACAGCTCGACGGGGTGGTGGCCCCCGACGGAAGCGAGGCGGTCTTCCGGTACGCCCGCCTGGCGACCTCGGCCCGCGCTGTCCCGGGCCGGGTGCGCCTGCCCGGCCTGCGCGAGGACCGGACCTACCGGCTGCGCCCGCGGGGGGAGGCGGGCCCGCCCCGCACCACGCAGCAGGCGCCGCCGCCGTGGTACGAGCGGGGCGGCATCGAGGTGTCGGGCGCGGTGCTCGCGCGCTCGGGGATCCAGCTGCCCAACCTCGACCCGGCCCAGGCGCTCCTGCTGCACCTGCACGCGATGTGAGGGCGCGCGTGCGCAAGCCCTCGCCGGGCTCCGCACGAGGGGGTCCGGGGCCTGCCCGGGGACGGGCTCAGCAGGGGAAGGCCGGGGGAGGCGGGACCCACCGGTCGGCACGGGAGGCGGTGGAGGTGAGGCCGTACTCCTCCCTCAGCCGTTCCGGAACGGCGTAGTGCATGACCCTGCCGCGGGTGAGAGAGCTGAGCTCCAGGTGGGTGGTGAGGTGGCCGAGCCGGTCCAGTGCCCAGGCTCCCAGCGGGGAGCGGTCCTCGATGCCCTCCAGGACTCCGAGGAGCGCGGGGGAGGTCCTGACGGCCGTGTCCCAGACACTGCGCGGGACCTGGAGCCAGTCGGCGCAGGTGTCGCCGACGAGGTACCGGATGAGGGCGGCGACCACGGGGTCCAGGAGGGTTCCGGGAACGACGTCCTCGTAGAGGTCGATGAGCTGGCGGGTCAGCCGCGCGCCCTCCTCGGAGGGTCCCATGTACCGGGTCATGTACAGGTCGGAGAACAGGCGGGCCTCCTCCAGAGTGGCCGGGGCCTGCCCGGGGGTGATCCCGAGCATCTCGCCGACGACGCGCCAGGCGTAGAAGTAGGCCGCCGCGCCCTCGGCCGACATGTGCACGCCCAGGCGGTGCAGGGCGTCCAGGACCTGGATCGAGAAGATCATCAGGCCGCCGATCATGTCCTCCTGGCAGATCGGGGTGCCGAGCGCCTCCTCGTCCCAGAGCCCCTCGCGGCGCATGTGGTAGCGGATGGAGGCGTGCAGCAGACGCACTTTCTGGACCGCGGGGACGAACCGGCTCCCCGCCTCGAAGGCGTCGGGCCGCATCAGGTAGACGGTGAACTGCCCGGTCTCGGCCATGCGCCGCGAGGGGTACTCCAGGCCGTGGGTGGCGCTGAGCAGTCGGGCCACGTGCGGGATGACGTAGCAGGCGGGCATGGCGGAGAAGGCCAGGGCGGTGGAGATGTGCACGTTGTTGTCGATGAAGAACAGCCGGGCCCGCTCCATCTCGTCCCAGTCGACCCAGGCGGGTGGTGCGGCGGTCGCCCGCAGGTATTCGTGGGCCACCTCCGGCAGCCCCTCCGGCAGTTCCTGCCCGGCCGTGGAGAAGAAGCGCATGAGGGTGTTGAACCTGCCGACCTCCCCGCGCTCGAACAGTGTCTCCACCGTGGTGTCGGCGAGTTCGTCCCCCACGAGCCGTAGTGCGCTCATGGACTCCGGTGTGTGGTGCATGGCATCCTCTCGGCGGCTCAGTACTGTCGGTCCGCGGCCAGGGCCGCCATGTGGGACAGGGCGGTGGCGGCCTCACCGGGCAGGCTCGCGCGGGCGAGGGCCTCGGTCGCCGCCCGGGTGCGCCGGGTGATCATCTCCTCGACGCGGTCGCGGGCCCCGGTGCGCCGCGAGATCGTGCGGACCCGGGACAGGCCCCCCTCGTCCACATCGCGCCGTCCGAGCAGCGCGCGCAGCTCTCGCCGCTCGGCCGCGCTCGCGCACGACCAGGTCTCGGCGAACAGGACGGTCGGCCGGTTGCCCCGGACGTCGTCCAGGTTCGACTTGCCCGTGCGCACCGGGTCGCCGAAGAGCCCCAGCAGGTCGTCGCGGAGCTGGAAGGCCTCACCCAGGGGAATCCCGTAGGCGGTGAAGGCCTCCATCAGCGCCCTGGGAGCCCCGGCCAGCGCGCCGCCGATGTGCAGGGGGTGCTCGACCGTGTACTTGGCCGTCTTGTAGCGGACGACCTGGAGCGACCTGGCCGTGTCGGGACGGGAGCCGGTGCGCAGGACCTCCAGGCACTCCCCGGCGACCAGCTCGCGGGCCATGACCGACCACGGCCGGCGGGCGCGGGCCAGGTAGGCCGAGGGCAGGCCGCACAGGAGGAACATCTGTCCGGCCCAGACCATCAGCAGGTCACCGGTGAGGAGGGCCAGGGCGCGGCTGCGGGCCTGGGGCCGCGTCCCGCCGGTGAGCGCCGTGCGCAGGGCGGCGTGGGCGCTGGGAGCACCGTGGCGCGTCGGGCTCTCGTCGATGAGGTCGTCGTGGACGACCGCCGCCGCGTGCACCAGCTCCATCGCCGCGGCGGCTCTGACCAGGGCGTCGCTGTCCGGTTGCCCGGCCGCGCGCCACCCCCAGTAGCAGAACGCGGCGCGCAGGCGCTTGCCACCGGACACCGCCGCGGTCAGCTGTTCGGCGACGGGCAGCAGGTCGGCGTCGACGGCGAGGAGGTGCTCGGTCTCCTGCCGCGCGAAGTCCGCCAGCTCCGCGTCCACCCGCGCCCGGAACAGGGCCTGCTCCGGCGGCTCAGCCATCGTCCGGGCCGGTTCCCCTGGACGCGGCGCGACGGGCGAGCGACTCCATGTGGGATTCGCGCGCGGGGGCGTGCCGCCGCAACGCCAGGCTCCCCCGCCGCCTCAGCTCCTCCCGGCCGTCCCGGGCCAGTTCCGCCAGGTCCGCGCGGCCCAGCAGCGCCCCGGCCCTTCGCAGGGCCGTTCCGACACCGTCGAGGACCAGATCGGCGGCCCCGGCCGCGATCAGTACCGGATCACTCACGCGTTCGCCCTCGGCACCGCCACCGGACTGCGCCACAGTGTTCCCCCGTCCGCATCTGGCACGACAGTGATCCCGACTCAGGTGAAAAGTCCCGAGATTTCGGAGGTGCGCCGTGAATCCTCTTTCGAGGATCATGTTCGCCCATGAACACCGTTGTCAATGCGATGGCGTGGTCTGGTTCCTTTCATGGGGAGGCAGAACGTGCTTATTTCCCCCCAGAAAGCGGACAATAAGGATAGGAATCAGACAAGGAGGAGGACAAATCCGCGGCATTGCGCCCGGAGCGAAGAAACCGATCCGGAACCGTCACGGGATCACCGCCTCCGGCCGGGGTTGATGACAGACCCGGGTGGTCAAGGCGGACAGCCGTAACCCCGGCCGCCCGGGCCGCCCGCGAGCGCGGGCGGGCCGTCGCGCCAGCCGAATTCCGTGCGGACCGCGCCCATCCCATCCAATACTGATGTTCTCCGCATTCCGGACATCGATACAGGAAGGGTGGGTCTTTATGGTGACGTGGGTTCTCTACGGCGTTCGTCGGATCCGAGTGGAGCAATGAACCCGACGACAGAGGGCGGACCGGACCATCGGCGGACCGGGTGTTGACGGGCGGAGAGTGCGTTATCCGGCGAAGAGGTCCCAGGACATGCGCGCGAGCAGGGCCAGCACGACCACGAGCAGGACGGCGCGCACGAACCCGGAGCCGCGCTTGAGCGCCATGCGCGCGCCGATCTGGGCGCCGATGATCGTGCTGACGGCCAACCCCAGGCCCAGCAGCCAGTCGATGTGGCCCCCGAACGCGAACACGACCAGGGCGCCCAGGTTGGTGCACACGTTGACGATCTTGGCCGAGGCGGAGGCGGTGACGAAGTCCATGCCCAGGATGGCGGTCAGCGCGATGATGAGGAAGACGCCGGTGCCGGGGCCGATCAGCCCGTCGTAGAAGCTGACGCCGAGCCCGGCCAGGGCGATGGCGGCCAGCAGCCGGTTGCGGGTGCGCAGCCGGGGGTCGGCGACCGAGCCCATGGCGGGACGGAAGTAGACCAGCAGGGCGACGCCGGCCAGCACGACCATGATGACGGGCTTGAGGACGTCGGCGGTCAGGGCCGTGGCCAGCACGGCGCCCAGCCCTGAGCCCAGCAGGGCGAGCGCGGAGGTGGGCAGGACCACACGGCGGTCCAGCGGCACCCGGCGGGCGTAGGCGATGGCGGCGGAGGTGGTGCCGAAGACCGCACCGAGCTTGTTGGTGCCCAGCAGGGTGGCCAGGGGCGTGTTGGGAGCCGCGACCAGGAGGGCGGGCAGCAGCAGGAGCCCTCCCCCGCCGACGACGGCGTCGACCCAGCCCGCGGCCACGCCGGCGAGCAGGAGCAGGCCCAGGATCTCGGGGTCGAGGGTCACTGGTCGCCCTGGGGATGCGAGGGGATCATGGGTTCTTTTCGGTACGCGAAGGGTGTCGAAGCGATTCTAACGACGGGGGTCGTGTGGCCCGCGTCTCGCAGGAGGTGTTCACGATCCCGCCACCTTTACGACGTAGATCTCATAAGCCACTTCCCGCCGAACCGGCGGGAGCACCGGGCCGCCGCCCCTCAGTCGCGTGCGGCCGAGCGCTCCCCCTCCGACCCTTGACGGCCCTGTGCCCTCCTGACGTGCCAGATCGCGGCGATGGCGACGGCCACGAGCACGACCAGCCCGCCGACGGGGACCCACAGCGGCGACTCCACGAGGGAGCTGATCCAGAAGAGCCCCGCCACCGCGTACCCGCTCCCCGCGGCCAGGGCCAGGATGTTCACCAGGGCCGTGGTCAGGCTGTGGGACGAGCCGGCCTCGGACTGCGTCTGGTAGCTGACCCCGAACCCTCCCGGGAGACCGAAGCCGAACTGCTGGACCTCGGGCGGCCGGAGCAGCACGTGGGGAGGCGGCTCCGATGCCACGCGCGAGCGGCGGGAGGCCGGCGGCGCGGGCTCCGCCGGAACCTCGTCCTCCAGGTCCTCGGAACTCGCCACCTCGACCCCGGCCCCCATCGCCTCGTGCGGCACTTCATCGCTGAGGTCGTCCATGTCCGATCCCCTCGGTCAGGGGCGTTCGTGACCGCTCGACGCGTATCGGGTCGTCCGCGTCGCGCGTCGGCACCTCGTCGCTGAGGTCCTCCTCGCTCAGAACCACGAGCCGACTCTCCTGACCGTCCTGCGGCATGTCACCCCCATCCTCACCAGTCGATGACCATTTGCGTTCAGGACATGACCCATTGCAAGCATCAACGGTGGCGCGTCGCCAGATGCAGTCAACGTATGTATGATTGATGCCTATTGGATGTTCTTGACGCGTACCAGCACTGACATCGGGCAGCATGCCGACATCGGTGCGACGAAGGAGGGTGACGAGCATGTCCGGCACGCAGCCGCGCCAGGAGGCCGAGGACCAGGCCGCGGTCACCAAGGTGCACCGGGTGACCGTCAACCTGACCGAGAAGTCCCACGAGAAGCTGGAAGAGACCGTCAAGCTCACGGCACGGAACAAGACGGACACGATCAACCGCGCCATCCAGGTCAACGCCTGGCTGGAAGAGGCCATCCAGAACGGAGCAAGCGTCTTCGTGAAGGAGGCCGAGAGCGGGGAGCTGCAGAAGATCGTGCTCCTGTGAGCCGTCAGCTCTCCTGGGTGCTCTTGGCCGCCTCCGCGTCCTTGCTCGCCTGCTGTTGAATGTTGGAGACGAACGCGGACGCCACCGCGGCCGTGAGCACGCCCACGAGCGAGATCCCCATGATCATCAGGGCGACCGCCACCAGGCGGCCCTGGAACGTGATCGGATAGAAGTCGCCGTATCCGACGGTGGTCACCGTGACCACCGACCACCACAGGGCGTCGCCGAACTCGGTGATGTTCGCGCCGGGAGCGTGCTGCTCGACGTCCAGCACGGCGATCGCGCCCAGGACGGAGGTCAGCGCGGCCGTACCGGCCACGTAGACGGACGCCCTGCCGCTCAGCGTGCCCGCCATGGACCGGTTCAGCATGCGCATCAGCGCGAGCAGCCGCAGCAGTCGCAGCGCGCGGAACATCGGGAGCACGATCAGCACCACGTCGTACCAGTGCTTGGCCGCGTACCGCACCCGGTGTTCGGCCAGGGAGAGCCGGATCCAGAAGTCGACGGCGAACGCCACCCACACCGTCCAGGTCAGGACCCGCAGGGAGGAGCGCAGGTCACCGCCCAGGTCCTGGTCGATGACGGGCCAGGCGTAGGCGACCAGGAACGCTCCGGCCAGGAGCAGCATCGGGATCTCCACGCGCCGCTCCCAGCTGGCGACACGTGCGCCGTGCGGGAAGTGTTCTTCGGACCGCCCGTCGTCCGCGTTCTCTTCGTGCTCGGCGTTGTCTCGCGGTGCCGCCATGGGTGACCGGTCTCCGTTCTACGCTGGATCGCCACTGGTCAGTGCACGCCAACGTAACCAGACGACGGACACCGGCGCGACAACGGGGCGTCACGGTCAGAACGCGCTTGCCGACCACCACCGCCGGGCGTCGGCCAGGACCCGCGGCGGGATGCCGTGTCCGCCGGGGTGTTCGCGGTCGGTCACCTCGGCGCCCCGCTCCCCCAGCTGGGCGGCGAGCAGGCGTGCCTGGTCGATGGTGGTGATGGGATCGCTCTCCCCCGCCCCCAGGAAGACCCGGGTGCCGGACAGGTCCACCGGATCGGGTTCGCGGCCCTGCAGGGGCGCTCCGGCGGCGAAGAGCGCGGCGCCCGCCAGCAGGCCCGGGTGGAGCAGCAGCAGGGCCGCGGCGGTGTTGGCGCCGTTGGAGAACCCGGCGGCCACGACGCGCCCCGGGTCCAGGCCGTAGGCGCGGGTCGCGGCGGTGACGAATCCCGCCAGCTCGGCGGTGCGCTCGATGAGGTCCTCGACGTCGAAGACGCCCTCGCGCAGGCGGCGGAACCAGCGGTTGGCGCCGTGCTCGTCGACCCTGCCGCGCGGCGAGAGCAGGGCCGCGCCCGGCGCCAGGGCGCGGCCCAGCGGCAGCAGGTCGTACTCGTCGGCGCCGGTGCCGTGGAGCAGCAGAACGGTGGGCGCCCCCGCCTCGGCCGCGGGCTCGAACACGTGGACGAAGTCGTCGGTGGCGGTCACCGGCCGGCCTCGAGCTCGGGAAGGCGGGCGGCGATCTGCTCGCGGTCGGGCTCCAGCCACGGCGGGAGCCTCAGCGAGCGGCCCAGCTCCAGCAGCGGCTCGTCGTAGTCGAAGCCGGGCCCGTCGGTGGCGATCTCCAGCAGGACCCCGCCGGGCTCGCGGAAGTAGATCGAGGTGAAGTAGCAGCGGTCGCGGATCTCCGTCACGCCCACGCCCTCGCTCTCCAGCCGCTCGCGCCAGGCGGCCTGGACGGGGCCGTCGGGGGCCCGGTAGGCCACGTGGTGGACCGTTCCGGCGGCCACGATGCCGCGCTCGGCGCGGGGCCGGGCCAGGACGTCGACGATGGTGCCCACCCCGGCGCCGGACTCGTCGGTGCGAAAGCGCAGGCGGTCGCCGTCCTCCTCGGCCAGGCGGAAGCCCAGGTGGCCGCCGAGCATCTCGACGGTGCCCTCCACGTCGTTCTCGGTGAAGGTGACCGCGCGGATCCCGCGGATGGCGTGTTCGGCGGGGACCCGGCCGCCGTCCCAGGGGTCGGTGTCGTGGGAGTCGGCTCCGGCGGCGAGTTCGATGACCAGGCCGTCGGGGTCGCGCAGGCTGAGCACGTCCTCCGAGCCGCGCTCGACGGGGCGGGTGGTGGGCACGTCCAGGGCGGCCAGGTGGTCGGCCCACCAGCCCAGGGAGCCCTCGGGCACGGAGAAGGTCGTGGTGGTGGCCTGGCCGGCGCCGCGGCGTCCCCGCGGGGCCTCGGGCCAGGGGAAGAAGGTCATGATGGTGCCGGGGTTGCCCGCCCGGTCGCCGTAGTAGAGGTGGTAGGTCTGCGGGGCGTCGAAGTTGACCGTCCGCTTGACCATGCGCATGCCCAGCGCGTTGAGGTAGAAGTCCGCGTTGGCCTGGGGATCGCCGGCGATCGCGGTCACGTGGTGGATGCCCGAGGGCCGCACGTCCATGTCCTCACCTTCCGTCGAGCTCTCTCGCCCGGACGAGACCGGGAAGTAGTTCAATTTTAAACTACCCGGACGGTCAGGTCGAGGGTGCCGCGCCGTGTCCCGCGCGCGCCCCGCGGTGATCAGTCCCGCGCGGGCGCGTCCGCGTCGGCGGGGAGCCGGCGCAGGCGCAGCGCCACCAGGGCCGCCGTGGCGCACAGGCCGAGGGCGAAGAGCACCGCACCGTTCCACCCTGCGGTGTCGTAGACCAGGCCGCCCAGCCAGCCGAAGAGGCTGGAGCCGAGGTAGTAGGCCAGCGTGTACAGCGCCATGGCCTGGGCGCGTCCGGCCGAGGCCCGCGCCCCCACCCACGCCGAGGCGGTGGCGTGGGCGCTGAAGAAGCTGAAGGTCAGCACCAGCAGGGCCGCGAGCAGACCGATGAGCACCGCGGCGAACAGGCCCGCCAGTCCCACGGCCATGAGCACGGTGGAGGCCGTCAGGACGGCGTAGCCGCCGAAGCGGGCGGTGGCCGATCCGGCGACGGCGGAGCCGAGCATCCCTGCGGTGTAGGACAGGAAGAGCAGGGACGCGGCGGCCTGGGAGAGCCCGAAGGGTTCGCCGGTGAGCCGGAAGCCCAGCAGGTTGTAGACGGTCATGAACGCGCCCATGAGCAGAAGCGCCTGGGCGTAGAGCGCGGGCAGGCCGCGGGTGGTCAGCGCCGAGCGCAGGCGGCCCGCCAGGGACGGGCCCTCGGCGCGGCCCTGCGAGGAGCTCGTGGGGCGGGGCCGGCGGTCGCGGGGCAGGACCAGGACGAAGACGGCCAGGGCGACCAGTCCCAGCAGTGTGTTGGCGGCGATCCCCCAGGCCCAGCCGCCGTGGTCGGCGGCGAACCCGGCCAGCAGCCGCCCGCCCATGCCGCCCAGCGGATTGCCCGCGATGTAGAGCCCGGTGGCGCGGGGGGCGTCGGCGGGGTGGACCTCCTCGGCGAGGTAGGCCACGGCGGCGGCCGGGACCCCGCCCAGCGCGGCTCCCTGCAGGGCGCGCAGGACCAGCAGGAGCGTGAGGTCTCCGGCCAGGGGCGCCGCGCAGCCCAGGAGGGTGGCCACCAGGAGCGAGGCGGTGATGACGCGGGCGCGGCCGAAGCGGTCGGCGGCCCCGCTCCAGACGAGGGTGAACCCGGCCAGTCCGCCGGTGGCGACGGAGACGGTGAGCGCGGCCTGGCTCGCGGTGGTGTCGAAGCCCTCGGCGATGGCGGGCAGGATCGGCTGGACCGACCACAGCTGGGCGAAGGTGGCAACGGCGGCGGCGACCAGCGCGATGACCGTGCGGCGGTAGGCGCGGCTGCCCGCGCGGGGGCGCGGATCGGTGGCGGAGGAGCTGGTCACGGTCATGACTCCACGCTAGGCAGCCCCGTTTCATACGTCCAATGCATGGTTTAGCCCTGATGCATACTGAAAAGTATGGATGAGGTGGATGCGCTGGCCCAGGTCCTGGTCCCCCGGCTGCGGATGGTCGCGGCGGTGGCCCGCACCGAGCACGTCACCCAGGCGGCCGAGTCGCTGGGGGTGCCCCAGCCCACGCTCAGCCGCGCGCTGGCGCGGGTCCAGGAGGAGCTCGGGATCGCGCTCGTGGAGCGCACGGGGCGGGGTGTGCGGCTGACCCGGGCCGGCCAGCGGCTGCTGCCCTACGTGGAACGGGCGCTGGCCGATCTGCGCGAGGGCCTGGCGGACCTGACCGGCGCGGAGGAGGGGCGGGTGGCGCTGACCTTCCTGCCCACGCTGGGCGTGGAGGTGGTTCCGGCCCTGCTGCGGGGTTTTCGCGCGGAGCATCCGGGGGTGCGCTTCACCCTGACCCAGGAGCCCTGGGCGGAGTCGCTGCGGCGGCTGTCCGCGGGCGGGGCGGACCTGGCCCTGACCTCGCCGCTGCCGGCGGATCCGGGGCTGGCGTCGACGGTGCTGCACACGCAGTGGCTGCGGTTGGTGGTGCCCGAACACCACCGGTTGGCGCCCGTGGCCGGTCCGGTCTCGGCCGCCACGGCGGCGGCGGAGGAGTTCGTTCTGCTCAAGCCCGGGCGCGGGGTGCGGCATCTGACCGACCGGCTGCTGGCCGAGGCGGGGGTGTCGCCGCGGGTGGCGTTCGAGGCCGACGACATCAACACGGCGCGGGGCCTGGTGGCGGCGGGTCTGGGGGTGTCGGTGCTGCCCGCACGGCCGCGCGGGCCGCTGCCGGGGACCGTGGAGCTGGGGCTGACGGAGGAGGGCTCCGACCGGCC
This sequence comes from Nocardiopsis sp. Huas11, assembly GCF_003634495.1. Lineage (GTDB taxonomy): Bacteria > Actinomycetota > Actinomycetes > Streptosporangiales > Streptosporangiaceae > Nocardiopsis. The sequence goes on from NZ_RBKY01000001.1 coordinate 5,082,825, forward strand.
GGTCGGGGTGGTCTGGCCACGGGTGGGCGCCGACCCCGGGGACACGCCGCGCTCGGACGAGGAGGGCGATGGCGGGCGGCGCTCGCAGGGCGGCGGGCCCCGGGCGTCCATCGGGGGCGGGGCCGCGCGGCACCCCGGGGGGTTCGAGCCGCCGGCGGTGGCGCTGTTCCGCGACTACGTGTGCCGGGTGGGCCCGCGGATCATCCCCGATCTCACCGGGTGAGGGGGCGGGAAGCGCCCCGCCCCGGGGTTCGGCCGGGGCGGGTGCGCGGACCGGGGCGGGTCAGGGCCCCGGCCGAGCCGCCTACTCGACGGTGACGGTCTGCTCCATCCCCATGGAGCGGTGGCTGCCCACGGAGCAGTAGAACGTGTACGTGCCCGGCTCCAGCGTGACGGTGCCGGTGGCGCTCTCGCCGCCGTCGACGAGGGGGATGACCTGCTCGTCGCCGAGCTCCTCCACGACGAGGTCGTGCGGGGCGTCCCCGGCGTTGTCGAAGGTGATCTCGACGGTTCCGGCGGGGAGGGTCTCGGGGATGCCGTCGTAGGCCATCTCCGAGGCGGTGACGGTGATGGCCTCGGCGGACTCGCCGTCCGCCGTGTCGCCGGAGTCCTCGGCGCCGCCGTCCTCGGCCCCCGTGTCCTCGGCCGAGGTCTCGGCGGGCGCGGCGGCCTGGTCGTCGGACGAACAGGCGGCCAGACCGAGGGCTCCGGCGGCCACCAGGGCGATCAGGGCGAGGCGTGACATGGGGTGCTCCTTGGAGTCGGAGTGGCACCGGGCGCGCGTGCGGCCCGGCGCCGGGCGGGAACGCGGCCGGGGCGGTGACTCCCAGCAGCGTACCGACCACACTAGCCGCATGACTTCCCAGCAAACAAATGAAGTCTCAAGTGATTTGGATCACCGAGGTCACGATGAGCCCTCGCCCGTGGTCGAGTCCTCCTGCGCGAGGAGGGTGCTCAGACGCCGCAGGACGCGCAGCTGCGCGGGGTTGTACAACTGCGCCATCGCCTCGGCCATCGTGTCCGCGGCGCGCCGCGCCCCGCCCGGGGCGTCCGCCGCCAGAGCCGTCGACCGCGGCATCCTCTCGCGGTTGCGGAGGACGGCCGGCAGCATACGCGCGGCGAGGCCGTCGACCGCGGCGTCGTCCGCGTCCGGGTCCAGGCCCTCGAACTCCTCCTCCGTGTCGTCGGGTTCGCTGATCAGGGCGCGGAACTCCTCCAGGGACTCCTCGCTGAGAACGCTCGAGTAGACCGTCAACAGGGACCGCTGCCTGTCGGAGAGGTCACCGGAGACCGGGGCGAAGGCGGGTGGGACGTGGGCGGGCGCCCGGTGTCGCAGGAGGACGGCCAGTTCCTCCCGCACACGGTTGAGCCGGTCCACGGTCGCCGCCAGTTCCGCGTCCAGCGCGCGGATCGCCTCGTCCGGGTCCTCGTCGGCCCGTTCCATCGCCGCCACCTCCGACAGCGGCACCCCCAGATCGCTCAGGCGCCTGATCCTCAGCAGGCGCACCAGGTGCGCGACCTCGTACTGCTTGTAGCCGTTCGCCGTCCGCTCCGGCACGTCCAGCAACCCGATCCGGTGGTAGTAGCGGACGGCCTTCACCGTCGTCCCGGCGAGTTCGGCGACCTGCCGTGTACTCCACGCCACGCGCTGCCTCCTCTGGTCCCGTGCCGCGGGTGGCCCTCACCGCGCGCGCACTCCAGTCCACACCCTGCCCCAGGGGCACGGTCAAGCGCATGCTCCCGCGCGGCCGGCCGCTTGACTCTGCCCCGGGGGCATGCCTTGCACTGGGGCGAGCGCCGGTCGTGCAGCGGCCCGGCGCCGACCACCCGCCCACACCACACGGAGCCCGAAGTGATCAAGGAACACCGGCGGCGCCAGGCCGCGCGACGGGTCAAGGAGGGGAACGGCCGCCCGCTGAAGCGCTTTCGCGCGTGGCAGCCGCTCTCGCGCGCGCTGTTCCATCTCCCTCTGACGAGCGGTGACGGGCGCCGCGTGGTCTACTCCGTCGACGTTCCGTACTGGCAGCAGATCCTGACCGAGAACGGCCAGGGCCGGGCCCACCTCTACCTCGACGGCAGGCACCACGCGCAGTCCACGCTCCCGGCGGTCTTCCCGGTGCCGGGTGGAACGATCGAGGTGGCGGCCACGGCCTTCGGGCTCAAGCGCTGCCACCACGTCACCGCCGAGGGCGCGGCGCACCGGCTCGTGCCGGACGCCCGCTCGGCGGAGGGACGCCGCGCCCGCCTGGACCGCGAGCACCCGGCCTTGAGCCGCTGGATCAAGTTCCTGTCGCTGGCCCTGCTCGTCGTCCCGCTCGTTCTCGTGGTCCCGCAGATCCTCGAGGCGCTCTCCCACGTGCCCCCGGTGGCCCGGCGCTACGGCACCTTCGCCTCGCCGGTCGCCCTGCCGCTGTGGCTCAACATCGCGCTCGGGCTGTGCGCCTCGACGGCCAGTGTGGAGCGCGCGACGCGACTGCGCTGGAACGCGCTGCTGGACGGGAGCAGCTGACGCGGGTCCCGATCGACCGGGGGCGGCCGCCGCACCCCGGCGCGTGGCCGGGGCGGAGCGGCCGCGCCCACGGGCGGGGCTACTCCTCGTCCTCGACGGTGACGGTGACCTCCATGCCCATCTCCCGGTGGTCGCCCAGGGAGCAGTAGAAGGTGTAGGTGCCGGGCTCCAGGGTGACCGAGCCGGTGGCGCTCTCCCCGCCGGGGGTGGCGGGGATGACCTGCTCGTCGCCGAGCTCCTCCACGACCAGGTCGTGCTCGTCCGTGTCCAGGTTCTCGAACACGACGTCGACGGTGCCCGAGAACATGTTCTCCGGGATCCCGGTGAACTGGGTCTCCTCGGCGGTCACGGTGATGGTCTCCGGGGCCGCCTCCTCCGTGGGAAGGACGGGGTCCTCGCCGTCGTCGGCACAGGCGGTCAGGCCCAGGACACCAGCGGCGACCAGGGCGATGACGGTACGACGTGACATGTGTGCTCCTTGCGCTAGGGGGTCGCGGTCCGCTCCGGCGTACGTCGTCGTACCGCCGGCCGCTCCCGGCCGGGGAGCGGGACCGCAGCGTGCGTCGGCGCCGCGCCGCGCCGGACCGGCGCCGGGCAGCGGCCGGGCCGTCCTTCACGGACGGACCGTGGTCGGGGCGGACGAACTCCGCGGAAGGATACCGACCAGTCGGCATCACTGTAGCAACAGGGCTTAGCGGGGAGCACGCGAGTGCTCACGTTCAGCGAGACCCCAGCTCGCACCCGGTCAGGGCGAGCGGGCACGACAGCGGGCTCGACAGCGGACGGGGCCGGGGCGCGCCCTCGCGCGCCCCGGCCCCGCACGGGCGATCAGAAGGGGTAGCGGGCCGGGTCGGCCTGCATCGTCACCCACTGGGTCTCGGTGAAGGCCTCCAGGTTGGCGCGCGTGCCGCCGAAGCGGGACCCGGTGCCCGAGTCGCCCACCCCGCCGAAGGGCGCCACGGCCTCGTCGTCCACGGTCTGGTCGTTGATGTGCACGATCCCGCTGGGGACCCGGTCGGCGATCTCCATGCCGCGCATCGGGTTGTGCGTGAGCACGCCCAGGCTCAGCCCGTACTCGGTGGTGTTGGCCAGCTCCACGAGCTCGTCGATCGAGGAGAAGCGCACCACCGGGGCCACCGGCCCGAACACCTCCTGGGCGTAGGCGGGTGTGGCGGCCACGACCCGGTCCAGGACGGTGGGCCGGTAGAACAGCTCTTCGTAGGTGCCGCCCGCCCGCAGCTGCGCCCCGGCGTCGACGCTGCCGGTGACCAGCGCGTGGATCTTGTCGCGCTGGCCGGCGTCGATGACCGGGCCCAGGGCGGCGCCGTCCACCTCGGTGCTGCCCACGGCCAGGGCGTCGGCCTTGGCCGCCAGGCGTTCGACGTAGGCGTCGGCGACCGTCTCGTGCACCAGGTGTCGGCCGGTCGTCATGCAGATCTGTCCCTGGTGCAGGAACGAGCCCCAGGCGCCGATCGAGGCGGCGGCGTCCACGTCGACGTCGTCCAGGACCACCAGCGGGGAGTTGCCGCCCAGCTCCAGGTGCGCGCGCTTGAGGTGGCGCCCGGCGGCCTCGCCGACCTTGCGCCCGGCCTCGGTGGAGCCGGTGAAGGAGATGACCCGCACGTGGGGGTCGGCGACCAGGGCCTGGCCCGCCTCGGCCCCGCCGGGCAGGACCTGCAGCACGCCCTCGGGCAGTCCGGCCCGGCGGAAGACCTCGGCCAGGACGGCTCCGCCGCACACCGCCGTGCGCGGGTCGGGCTTGAGGATGACGGCGTTGCCGACCGCCAGCGCCGGTGCGACCGAGCGGATGCCCAGGATGAGCGGCACGTTGAAGGGCGCGATGACGCCCACGACGCCGACGGGCACCTGGCGGGAGAAGCTCAGCCGGGGCTTGGCGGTGCGCAGGATCTCGCCGTGGGGCTGGGAGGCCAGGGCGGCGGCCTCGAAGCACTCCGCCGCCGAGACGTGGACCTGGAATCCGGCCATTCCGGCCGCCGCCCCGCCCTCGCGGCGCAGCCAGCCGGAGATCTCCTCGGCGTTGGCCTCCAGCAGGTCCCCCGCGCGCCGCAGCACGGCGGCGCGCTCCTCGTAGGAGGCCGCGGCCCAGTCGCGCTGGGCCCGGGCGGCCCGGGCGGCGGCGTCGCGGACGTCCTCGCCGTTCGCGATGCCGATGCGGCCCAGGACGGTTCCGGAGGACGGCGAGACCACGGGCGCGTCACCGCCCTTGGCGGGGGTCCACGTTCCGGTGAAGACGGACGAGGTGTGATCGTCGGCGAGCAGGGTCACGATGGGTCTCCTTCGACGGTGGTGACGTGGTGGCGGGCGCGGGGTCAGTGCACGGCGGTCGAGGCCCGGGCGGCCTCGGCCGGTCCGGCGGCGGCGCCCCCGGCGCCGTTCTTGGCCTGCTGGATCTGGGCGTAGACGCGGGCGCGGAGCTCGGTGAAGCGCTCGTCCTGGCGGGTGGTGAGCTGGTCGCGTTCGGCGGGCAGGTCGACGGTGATGTCATCCTGCACGACGGTGGGCGAGGATGACAGGACCAGGACGCGCTCGCCCAGGTAGACGGCCTCGTCGATGTCGTGGGTGACGAACAGGACGGTGACCCCCATGCGGTGCCAGATGGCCCGGATGAGGTCCTCCAGGTCGGCTCGGGTCTGGGCGTCCACGGCGGCGAACGGCTCGTCCATCAGCAGGACCTTGGGCTCGTAGGCGATGGCGCGGGCGATGGCCACGCGCTGCTGCATGCCGCCGGAGAGCTGCCAGGGGTAGGAGTCGGCGAACGCGGTCAGGCCCACGGCCTCCAGCGACTCGGCGACCAGTTCGGCGCGGCGCGCCTTGGTCAGCTTCTTCTCCTTGAGCGGGAGTTCGACGTTGGCGCGCACGCTCATCCAGGCGAAGAGGCTGCGGCCGTACTCCTGGAACACCACGGCCATGTCGGGCGGCGGTGCGGTGATGGACCGTCCGGCCAGCTCCACGGTGCCGCTGGTGGGCGGCATGAGTCCGGCGATGCACTTGAGCAGCGTCGTCTTGCCGCAGCCGGAGGGGCCGACCAGGCACACGAGTTCGCCTTCGGCCAGCTCGAAGGTGAGGTCGCGCACGGCCTCCACCTCCGTGGCTCCCCCGCGGTAGACCTTCTGCAGTCCGGTGACCTTGAGCATGGTGCCGTGTTCTCCTTGGTGGTTCATGGCTCACTCCCCCCGGTGGGCGGCGCGCAGGCCGCGGTACCAGTACAGGACGCGGCTCTCGGCGAGTTCGAAGAGCGCGGACAGGGCGAAGCCGATCAGGCCCAACAGCACCATGCCGGCCCACATCTCGGGGATGGCGAAGCTGCGCTGGAACTGCACGATGGCGAATCCCAGGCCGCTGGAGCTGGCGAACATCTCGCTGATGACCATGAGGATGATGGCCAGGGACAGGGCCAGGCGCAGGCCCGCCATGATCTGCGGGCTGGCCGAGCGCAGGACGAGCACGCGCAGCCGGGTGGTGCCGCCGATGCCGTAGCAGCGGGCGGTGTCGGCCAGGACCGGGTCCACGGCCCGCACGCCCTCGACGGTGTTGAGCAGGATCGGCCACACGCAGCCGGAGACGATGACCATGACCTTCATGGAGTCGTCGATGCCGGCGAGCAGGATCATCAGCGGGACCAGGACGGGCGGCGGGATGGCGCGCAGGAACTCCAGGACGGGTTCGAGGGTGGCGCGCACACGGGAGGACATCCCCAGAAGCACGCCCAGTGACACCCCGATGAGGGCGGCCAGGGTGAACCCGGTGAGCAGGCGGGCGATGCTGGGCAGCACGTCGGAGAACAGGCGCTCGGAGAACCACAGCTCCGCGAACGCGGCCGCGATGAGGTCGGGCGTGGGCGTGTAGTAGCTGCTGGAGGTGGCGCTGGCGTAGGCGTAGACGCCGATGAGCACCGTGGGCAGGAGCAGGACGTGGAGCACGCGGCTCCCGGCGCGGCGGGCGGTGCCGCCGCGGGTCCGGCGCGGCGCCGCGGCGGCCCGGGGGCCTGCCGGCGCGGACCCGGCGGGGGCCGGCGCCGCCGGACCGGTCTGGGTGGGCCGGCTCATGCGGTGGCCTCCCCGCGGACGGACGTGTGCCAGCGCAGGACGCGCCGTTCCAGGACGCGCACGCCGATGTTGATGACCACGCCCAGCGCGCCGGTGGCGACAATGAGGGCGTAGACGGACTCGACGGCGCCGCTGGACTGCGCGACGGCGATCTCCCGGCCGATGCCGGGTGAGCCGATGACGAGCTGGGCGGTGATGGACAGGATGAGGGCGACGGCCGCGGCCAGGCGCAGCCCGGTCATGAGGTAGGGCAGGGTCGTGGGCCACACCACGTAGCGCACGCGGGCCAGGCGGCCCAGCCCGTAGGAGCGCGCGGTCTGCTCGGCGACGGGGTCGACGTCGGCGACGCCGTAGAGCACCTGGATGTAGATGAGCCAGAAGCAGGCGTAGACGACCAGGAGCAGCGTGGAGCGGATGTCGGTGCCGTAGAGCAGCACGGCCAGCGGGATGAGCGCGACCGAGGGGATGGGGCGCAGGAAGTCGACCGTGGAGGTGGTGTAGGCGCGGACCCGGGGCAGGGCTCCCAGGGTGAAGCCCAGCACGACCGCGGCGACGAAGGCGATGGCCAGGCCCAGGGCCCAGCCGGCGAGGGTGTCGCCGACCGCCGCCCAGAACCCGGAGGTGGTGGCGCGCTGTCCCAGCGCGGCCAGGACCTCGGAGGCGGGCGGCAGGTAGCGGGCGGAGACCACGCCCAGGCGCGGCACGGCCTCCCACAGCCCGAGGAGGGCCAGGATGCCCAGGGCTCCGAGCAGGGGGCGGCCCAGGTCGGCGAGGACGGGTCCGCGCGAGCGCCGACCGGTCGCGGGCGGATCGGGCGGGTCGGGCGCCCGGCGGGTGGTGGGTGTGATGGTCATCGGATCATCGTGTCCAGGTCGGGAGCGGAGTCGATCAGCCCGTCGGTGACCATCAGTTCGGCGACGGTCTCCAGGGCGTCCCGGTCGATCTCGGACGGGAAGCGCGGCCAGCGCAGGTCCTCGATCAGGTCGGGGTTGATCTCGGTGAAGGAGGTCAGGACGTCGGCCGCCTCGTCGGGGTGCTCGGTGGCGTAGTCGAGGGAGGCGTTCATGGCCTCGGTGAAGGCGTCCACGGTGTCGGGGTCGGAGGCGATGAGGTCGTCGGCGGTGAAGTAGGCGGCGATGGAGAGCTCGGGGTGCAGGTCGACGAAGTTCGCCGCGATGGGGGTCGCGCCCTGGGCCAGGGAGATGCTGAGGAAGGGCTCGACGACCCAGGCGGCGTCGACCTGGCCGTTGGACAGGGCGCCGGGCATGTCGGGAAAGGCGAGTTCGACGAAGTCGATGTCGGCGGGGTCGCCCCCGTCGACCCGCACGGAGTTGCGCACCGAGGTGTCGCCGATGTTCTGGAGGTTGTCGATGGCCACGGTGGCCCCCTCCAGGTCCGCGGCGCTCTGGAGCGGGCTGTCGGGCGGTACGACCAGGGCGCTGTAGTCGGTGTCGGCGTCACCGGTGGTGGTCATCCCGTTGGCGACCATGGTCACGGGCAGGCCCTGCTCGTGCGCGATCATCAGGGAGACGACGTTGCCGAAGGCGAAGTCGAGTTCGCCGCTGACCACGCGGGGCACGGTGGTGGCGCCGCCGCCTCCGGTCTCGATGGTCACGTCCAGACCGTGCTCCTCGAACAGGCCCTGTTCGACACCGAGGTAGAGCGGGGCCACGGCGGTGATGGGCAGGGCGCCCACGGTGACGGGGGTGGGTCCGTCGCCGGCAGGATCCTCGGCGGTCCCGGCGTCGGTACCGCAGGAGGCGGCCGTCAGGGTCGCCACGGCGGCCAGGATCGTGGTGCGGAGCGGTCTGTTCATGGTCGAACGTCTCCTGGGTCGTGTGCGTCGGGGGGAGGGTCCGCCCGGCGGGGGTACCGGGCGGACCGGGCGGGGGCGGGGTGGCCGTTTCCTCCGTTGCCGTCTACCGGTAGAGCGCGTCCAGGTCGGGCTGGGACTCGATCATCCCGTCCTCGATCATGAGGTCGGCGAGGGTCTGGACCGAGTCGGTGTCGATGGCGGCGGGGAAGCGCGGCAGGGTGAGCTGCTCGATCACGCTCTCGTCGATCTCGGTGTAGGTGGTGATGGCGGCGCGGACGTCGTCGGGGTGGTCCTCGGCGTAGGCCAGGGACTCCTCCAGGGCGGCGGTCAGGTCGTCGAAGAGCTCGGGGTCCTCGGCCACGCGCGGTTCCGAGGCGAAGTAGGCGGCCACGGACAGGTTCTCGTGGGTGTCGACGAAGTTGGAGGCGATCTCGCGCTGTCCGGACTCGCGGATGATCGAGGCGAAGGGCTCCACCGCCCAGACGGCGTCGATCTGTCCGGTCTCCAGGGCGGCGGGCATGTCCGGGAAGGGCAGTTCGAGGAACTCGACCTCGGCGGGGTCTCCCCCGGCCTCGCGCACGGATTCGCGGACCGTGGTGTCGCCGATGTTGTTGAGGTTGTTGATCGCCACCGTGGCGCCCTCCAGGTCCGCGGCGCTCTCGATGGGGCTGCCGTCGGGGACGAAGACGCCGCCGAAGTCGGCGCCCTGCTCCCCCACCGTGGTGGCGCCGTTGGAGAGCGTGACCAGGGGCAGGCCCTCCTCGCGGGCGACGATGAGCGAGACCATGTTGCTGAACCCGAGGTCGAACTCGCCGTTGATGACGCCCGGGACGATGGCGGCGCCGCCGGAGGCCGACTCCAGCCGCAGGTCGATGCCGTGCTCGGCGAAGATGCCCTGTTCCACACCGAGGTAGACGGGGGCCACGTCGACGATCGGGATGACGCCCGCGGTGAGGGTGGTCAGCTCGCCGTCCTCCTCCCCTCCCTGGGCCCCGCAGGCGGTGGCGGCCAGCAGGGCGGCGCCCGAGGTGAGGGCGACCAGAGGACGGCGCATGGGGAACTCCAGAGGATCAGTGCCAGAGGCGGTGGATCGACGACAAGTTGTGCGAGCTACGAACATGTGTTCTTTAAGCGAACATAAGTGATCCGGGTCACGGGGTCAAGACGTGAGAGGAGCACATTTCGGGCACGTGCACGAGCCGGTGGTGGGATGAATTCGCCTGGTCACAGCCACAGTCGGCCGACCCGGCCCCGCGGCGGGCCGACCTGGCGCCTCGTGAGTACGCGGTGAGAGATGGATAGGCTGGCCTTACCTTCGAGTCAGGTCCGGGGTGCGCACGGCGCTCCCCCGACCACCCCGCCCCCGTTCCACCGGATTGGACGCGACCGTGCGCCTGCCCACCGCCCCCGACGGCAGCCGAGGCTGCTCGGCCCTGGCCCGCTACACCGGCGAGCAGATCGCCGGGACGGCCGGACAGACCGGAGGCTGGCTCCTGGTCGAGCACAACGGCCCCTGGCGCCACCCCGCCCTGGCCAGCCCCGGCCTGGACCGCGCCGCCGCCGCCGAACTGGCCCGGCGCGTGGCCGAGCACGACGTCAAGCCCCAGCTCATCAAGCGCCCGGGCGCCGGCCGCGCCGACGACGGCGGCCGCCCGCTGCGCGCCTACCTCGCGCACACCGGCCGTGACGGGGCCTGGATGCGGCGCGTGGACTTCCACGACCTCGCCGAACTGCTGGAGTACGACGTCGCCGCCGGGGCACGCCCCGAGCCGCCCTCCTTCGGCACCCCGGTCGAGCACACCCTGTACCTGGTGTGCACCCACGCCAAGAAGGACCCGTGCTGCGCCGTCCTGGGCCGCCCGGTGGCCGGCGCCCTGGCCGGCGGCCGGGCCGAGGTGTGGGAGACCACCCACGTGGGCGGGGACCGCTTCGCCGCCAACCTCGTGGCGCTGCCCCAGGGGGTGTACTTCGGCCGGTTGGACCCCGACGCGGCCGTGCGCACGGTGGCCGCCTTCGAGCGCGGCGAGGTCGTCCCGGACCACTACCGCGGCCGCTGCACCGACTCCTCCGCCGCCCAGGCGGCCGAGGCGGCCCTGCGCGTGCGCCTGGGCACCGTGGGCCTGGACGAGGTCGTCCACCTGGACGAGCGCGGGACCGGCACCGGGGTGCGCGTCACCCTGGGCCACGGCGGCGGCGTGTACACGGTCTCGGTCGCCACCGTCGAGGGCCAGGCCTGCCCGGCCACGTGCTCGGCGCTGGAACCCACCCGCCCGGTCCACTGCGAGGTCACCGAGATCCGGCGGGCCCCGGCCTCCGCCTCCCACTGACGGGTCGGGGCAAGGCCATTAACGACGAACGCGGCGGCTCCCGTCTCGGGAGCCGCCGCGCGCGTGCGGGGGGAAGGTGGATCAGCCCCAGAAACCGAACCCGTAGAGCAGGAAGTTCGTCGCCGCGATGACGCTCAGCGCCAGCACCGCCCCGGTGACGAACGCCGTACGCAGCGACCGCACCAGGAACTCCAGCGACACCAGGTTGTTGAACACGAAGTACCCGAGCATCGTCGCGCTCCAGAACCCGGACATGCTCAGCGGCTCGAAGAAGAAGACCGAACCGGTCCACACGCCGCTCTCAGCGGTGAACCACCTCCAGGCCAGCGAGGCGCCGTAGCCCAGCGGGATCTGGACCAGCGGCAGGATCAGCAGGGGCAGGAGCTTGACGAAGCCCCACACGCCCGGCTGGTTCGCCTGGCGCGCCTGGGCCTGGGCCCGGCGCGTGGCCTCCTGCTCGGCGCGCAGGCGCTCGCGGTGCGCGCGCTCGGCCTCCTGGCGGCGGCGCTGCTCCTCCATCTGCCGCTGCTGCTCGGCCCGGCGCCGGTGCTCCTCCGCCTGCTGCTGGGCGCGCGCCTGCTCGGCCTGCATCCGGCGCTGCTGCTCCTGCTGCTGGTACCCGGCGGTGGCGGGGCCGCCACCGCGCTCGTACAGCCCGGCGTAGGGGTCGTCGTCACCGGAACGGGTCTGCTGCCCGTACCGGCCCTGGCCCTGCCCGTACTGCGACTGCCCGTACTGGGTCGTGGGCGGCGTCCCCTGCTGCTGTGCGGCGGGGAACTGGGCGGTGGGCTGGTAGCCCTGCCCCTGAGCGGTGGGCTGGTGCCCCTGCCCCTGGGCGCCCATGACCGAGGTGGCGCCGTGGTCGCCCGCGCCCTGGGCGGTCGGACCGCCCGCCGGGGCGACCCGGGTGGCCTGGTCGTCGCCGAACGCGCCCGCCGCGGCGGCTCCGGCCGCGGCTCCGGCGGCCCCGCCCAGGACGGCGGCGCCGCCCGCGCCCAGGACCTCGGTGCGGTGGTGCCCACCGGTGGCCTGGGCGTCGTTCGCCGAGCCCGCCAGCGCCTGGTTGACCTTGGCGACCTGCTCCTGCACACCCCTGAGCACCGACGGAGGCAGCCAGGCGGTGCCCGCGGGCACGTCGCCGAGGTAGTCGAGGATCTCGCCGGGGCTCGGCCGACCGGAGGCGTCCTTGGACAGGCACGCCGCCACCAGGTGGCGCAGCGACTCCGGGACCGCGGACAGGTCCGGCTCGCGGCTGATGATGCGCATGACCATCGTGGGCATGTTGCCCTCGCCGAAGGGGCCCGAGCCGGTGGCGGCGAAGGCCAGCACGGCGCCGTAGGCGAACAGGTCGCTGGTGGGGCCGAGCGCCTCGCCCTGGACCTGTTCGGGGCTCATGAACCCCGGGGTGCCGATGACCGACTGCGTGGCGGCCGTGCCGTCGGTGGCGCGGGAGATGCCGAAGTCGATCACGCGCGGGCCGTCCTCGGACAGCAGGACGTTGCCGGGCTTGAGGTCGCGGTGGATCAGCCCGACCCGGTGGATCTCGGTGAGCGCCTCGGCCAGACCGGCCGCGAGCACGTGCACGCTGGACTCGGGCAGCGGCCCGTGGGCCTGGACCGCCTCGTCCAGTGGCAGCGAGGGGACATAGGAGGTGACCAGCCAGGGCACCTCGTCGTCGGGTCCGGCGTCGATGACCGGGGCGGTGAAGGCACCGCTGACCTGGCGGGCCGCGTTCACCTCGCGGGCGAAGCGCTCGCGGAAGGAGGCGTCGGCGGCCATGTGCGGGTGGATGCGCTTGATCGCGACCGCTCTCCCCCCGGCCGAACGCCCCAGGAACACCTGGCCCATGCCACCGGATCCCAAGCGGTTGATCAGCCGGTACCGGCCGATCCTCTCCGGATCCGCGCTCTCCAAGGGAGCCAACGTCCTCAACCTCCGACTCTGCCGTGTGTCGTCCCGGGGCCCCAGCGATCGTAGCCAACCGCCGGGCGCGGGCCGACCATCACGACCGTTCACGCCCGTGCGCCCTGTCCGGGCACACCTGTGGCGCGCGGGCGCCGCGCCCACTCGGGAGGGGCCCAGTCTAGGGGCTGCGGTCCCCCGGAGGGCCACCCTCCACTGTGTGGGATCCGCTGCCCGCGGGTGAGGTTCACATGGGTTCGGAACGGTCCCGGCGACGGTGGTGAGGCGGGCAACGAGCGGGCGCGTGCGCGAGTTCCCCCCTGACCGGCCCCGGCCAACCGGGACGGACCCGCCCGTGAGGGGGAAGGACACGCCCTAGTCTGGCCGTCACCGGCCCAGGCCGGACGTGATCGAGCACGTGCGCCCCAGGCCGGGCGCACACACCGCCGTCGGAGCACCGCGCGCACCAGGATCCCCCCGCTCGTCCGGCGAGCAGAGCACCCGAGAGAGGACCTGCCCCATGCCGTTGCCCGACAGCCTTCGTCCGGACTCCCTGCGTGTGGACGCCCAGCTGCGTCTGGCCCGCGGTGTCTCCTGGGCGGCCGCCCAGCGCGGCGACCACCCCAGCCGCCTCCTGCACTGGCCCTGGCGGGAGAACCCCTATCCCACCTACGCCCGCCTGCGCGCGCGGGGGCCGATCGTCACCAGCTCACTGGGGTTCCTGAGCGCGAACTCCCACACCGCCGTACGCGAGGTCCTGCGCGGTCGCGACTTCGCCGTCGAGCCGCCCGAGGGGTTCGCCTCCCCCGACCAGTTCCGCGTGGTGGCGCTGTCCTTCCTGCAGATGGACGCACCCGAGCACACGCGGCTGCGCGCGCTGGCGCGCCCGGCGTTCACCCCGCGCAGGATGCGCGGCTACCGCTCGGAGATCGAGAAGGTCACCGGCGAACTGCTGGACCGGGCGCTGGCCCGGGGCGGGTTCGACCTCATGGCCGACTTCGCCCAGAAGCTGCCGATTGCGATCATCAGCCGCCTGCTGGGCGTGCCCGAGCGCGACGACGCGGAGTTCGTGCGGATCGGCAACCTCCTCGGCGGCGCGCTGGACGGCGCCCAGTCGGCGCGTCACCTGCGACAGATCCAGGGTGCCTCGGCAGAATTGGACGCGATGTTCGAGCGGCTCATGGCCGAGCGGCGCCGGGATCCGCGGGAGGACGTGATCTCGGCCCTGGTGGCCGACACCGACGAGGGCCGGATGACCGCCGCCGAACTGCGGGACATGTGCCGCCTGCTGCTGCTGGCCGGTTTCGAGACCACGGTGAACCTGATCGGGAACGGGACGATGGCACTGCTGCGCCACCGGGACCAGTGGGAGCGCCTGGTGGCCGACCCGGGGCTCGCGGGGGGCGCCGTGGAGGAGGTCCTGCGGTTCGACTCGCCCGTCCAGCTGACCGGCCGCTGGGCGCGCGCCGACACCGAGGTGGACGGAGTACCGGTGCGGCGCGGCGGGCAGGTGATGGCGCTGATCGGGTCGGCCAACCGCGACCCGGGCCACTTCACCGATCCGGACCGCTTCGACATCACCCGAACCGACGCCGGCGACCACCTGGCCTTCTCCGGCGGCGAACACTACTGCCTGGGTGCGCCCCTGGCCAGGCTGGAGGGGCAGATCGCACTGCGGGCCCTGGCCGAGCGCGCGCCGGGGCTGCGGCCCACCGCGATGCCCACGCGGCGGCGCACGCTCACCGTGCGCTCGCTGTCGGCGTTCCCCGTCACGACCGGTTCCCGGTAGCGGTGGGGACGGGCGGGCAGGGGGCCGGGCCGCGGCGGCGGTCGCGAACCCGGGGAAGGACGGTCCTCATGGCCGTTGCCGGATGTACCGCGATGCTGTGCGCGACGGCGCTGTTGGCGCTCACACGGCCCTGGACCGACGACGGCCCGCCCACGGGGGCCGGTGACCTGCCCGCGCTGGCCCGGGAGCACGGCGTGGACCTGGGGGTGGCGGTGGCGGTCGAACCGCTGCGGTGGGACGGCGACTACCAGGACGTGGCCGACGGGCACTACACGTCGGTGACGGCCGAGAACACGATGAAGTGGGAGCACGTCCAGCCCGAGCGGGGCGTGTTCGACTGGAGCGGGCCGGACACGGTGGTCGGCTTCGCCGAGGACAACGGCATGGACGTGCGGGGGCACACCCTGCTGTGGCACAACCAGCAGCCGGAGTGGCTGTCGGGAGGGCACTGGAGCTCCGCCGAGCTGCGCGGGGTGCTGCGTGAGCACATGGAGGCGCTCATGGGGCGCTACCAGGGGCGGGTCCAGGCGTGGGACGTGATCAACGAGCCGTTCGAGGACGGGGGGCCGTACCTGCGCGAGAACCTGTGGTACCAGGTGCTGGGCGAGGACTACATCGCCGAGGCGCTGTGGATGGCGCACGAGGTCGACCCGCAGGCGCGGCTCTACATCAACGAGTTCAACATCGAGGACGGCGGGGCCAAGGCCGACGCCCTGTACGCGCTGGCCGCGGACCTGCTGGACCGCGGGGTGCCGCTGCACGGCATCGGGTTCCAGGGGCACTTCGTGCACGGCCAGGTCCCCGGGGACCTGGCCGAGACGATGACGCGCTTCACCGACCTGGGCCTGGAGGTGACCGTCACCGAACTGGACGTGCGCATCGCCGAACCGGTCCGGGACCAGGCGATCCAGGACCAGCGGGAGGAGTTCCGCCACGTGGTGGCGGCGTGCCTGGAGGTCGAGAACTGCGCGGGCGTGACCGTGTGGGGCGTCGGCGACGCCCACTCGTGGATCCCCGAGTGGTTCCCCGGCTACGACGCGGCCACGCCCTTCGACGAGGACTACGCGCCCAAGCCGGCCCTGTGGGGCATGGTGGACGCCCTCTCGCGTGCGCCCTCCGGCCGTTCCGCTGCGGAGGCTCCCCGGGGCCCGCGCCGAGGACGGTGGCGCGGGTCCCGGGACCGGTCTCCGGGCCGTCGCGGCCCGGAGACCGGTCAGGTGTAGGTGACCGGGGTGAGGTACTCCGGCACGCGCACGGTCGACCTCGGGGAGACCTGGCGCACGATGCGGCTGAACTCCTCCACGCTCATACCGTCACCGGTGCCGTCCACGGGCGGGTTGGTGAGTTCGCGCTCGAAGTGGTCCCAGTGGACGGGCACGACCGTCCTGGGCCGGTCCAGCGCCTCCATCAGGCGGGGCACGTAGTCGTGCGTGCTGGAGGTGTTGGGCAGCGCGATCATGGCGATGTCGGGAGCCAGGCCGGACACCGCGCGCTCCACGAAGTCGCTGCCGCCCATGAAGAAGGCCGAGGGGCCGGAGGCGGGCGTGACCTGGAAGGCGAGGGTGTCGCCCTCGGGCAGGTCGGCGATGGTGGCCGGGGCCGGGGGGACCTCCACCCTCACACCCGGGAAGGCCAGCGAGTGGTTGGGGTTGCGGCTGTGCAGGGAGGGGACAACCTCGACGACGCAGTCGCCGAAGTCGAGCACCTCGCCGCCCTTGACCGGGGAGGTCTGGCCGGAGGGGACCGTCATGGCCTGGGCGAGCAGGCTGGTGGTGAGGGTACCCACGACGCGGGCCCCGGTGGTGGTGGCGATGTGGGGCACGTCGCCGAAGTGGTCCCAGTGCGCGTGGGTGACCAGGATGAGCCCGTCCGCGCCGATGTCGGCCGTGTGCTCGTCCACGACCGTGGTGTCGACGGTCAGCGGAGTGGCGGAGTCGAACGGGCGGTCAGGGTCGAACAGGCCGGTGTCGATGCGGGAGAGGTAGGGGTCGATCAGCACCGAGCGCTCGGGCAGGTCGATCCGCCAGCCGCTCACGCCCAGCCAGCGGTAGGAGGGCCCTCGTCCGCCCCTGGGTCTGGGCGCGGCGGCGGCCGGGCCGACGGCCGCCGCCGTGCTCGCGAGCAGGGGCGCCAGGGCGCCGCCCGCGGTGGCGCCACGCAGGAATCCTCGTCGTCCCATGGACATGTGCGACCTCGTCGTCTTGTGTGCCGGGTGAACGGGGCACAGCTGACCACGGGCTCTGACCAGGCGTCCAATAACCGCGGCGGCTCCGGTGATAGGCGTTCGCCTATCGGATGACGTCAGCGGGACCGGCCGGGAGCGCGCCCTCGGGCGAATCCGTCCCGCGGCGCCCGCGCAGGTCCTCCACCGCGGCCCGGGCGGCGCGGCCCAGCGCGGCGTCGACGTCGTGGCCGTCGCCCCGGGCCTGGACGCCCACCGCCGCGACGGCGACGGCGTAGCGGCGCCCGTCGGGGTACTCCACGACGCCCGCCTCCAGGCGCAGCCCCGGCAGGGTGCCGGTCTTGCCGCTCACGAGCACCTCGGCGGCGAACCCCGAGGCCAGACGGGCCCGCACGAGCTGGCGGGCCATGAGTTCGCGCACGAAGGCGCAGGCCCGCGGCGGGGCGGCGGCGTCGGTCCACACGAGCTGGAGCAGACGGGTGAGGTCGCGCGGAGTGCTGGAGGTGACCCGGGCGGGGTCCGGCGGGTGCGGGTCCGAGGGGTCGGCCCCGGTGGTGCGCGCGTCCTCCAGCATGGCGCGCAGCAGGGCGCGCGGCCCGCCGGTGAAGCGCGTGTGCTCCAGACCCAGTTCCCGCACGAGCAGGTGGACGGGTTCGGTGCCCACACGCTCCTCGAGGAGGTCGGCGGCGGTGTTGTCGCTGATGGTCATCGCGAGGTTGGCGCAGTCGCGCAGGGACAGCTCCACGTCGTCGGCGAATCCGGCCATGCCCGCACCGCCGAGGCGGTCCTCGCGCCGGGCCACGACGCGTTCGGCCGGGTCGAGGGCGCCGGTGGCGGCCTGCCGGGCGAACTCCAGGGTGATGAGGACCTTGGCCACGGAGGCCAGGGCGAGGGGCTCGTCGGCACGGTGGCCGAGCTCGCCGGGGCCGCCGATCTCCCGGACGTGCACGCGTGGCGCGAAGGTGTCGGTGGTGGTCACCCGGGCTACGTTAGCGCCGGCGCCGGATAGGGTCGGCGCGTGGATCTCGGACGTCATCTGCGGTATTTCCTCGTGGTCGCGCGGGAGGGGCACTTCGGCGACGCCGCGCTGGAGCTGGGGATCGCCCAGCCGGCGCTGAGCCAGTCGGTGCGCCGGTTGGAGGAGGAACTGGGCGTGGCCCTGTTCGACCGCTCGCGGCGGCGGGTGGAGCTGACCCCGGCGGGTCGGCTGCTCGTTGACCAGGCGCACCGGGTGGTGGGCGCCGAGGCCCGGCTGCGGGAGACGATGCGGCGGGTGCGCGACGGCGAGCTGGGCGCGCTGCGCGCGGGCGTGCCGCCGGGGACGTCGGCGGTCGAACTGCGCGGACTGGTGGCGGGGATGGCCGAGCGCGCGCGCGATCTGGACGTGGACCTGGGCGAGATGACCGGCTCCGAGCTGGTGCGGGCGCTGGGCGAGGGCGCGGTGGACACCGGCCTGGTCACGGCGCCCTTCGATGGCGCGGACCTGGTGGGGCGGCTGGTGCGCAGTGCCCCGGTGGGCGCGGTGGTGCCGCGGGACTCTCCGTGGGCGCGCGCCCGGGAGGTGGCCCTGGCCGATCTGGCGGGGCTGGAGCTGGTGGTGTCCGCGCGCACGGCCGGTCCGGAGTGGTTCGAGCGGGTGCTGGCGGTCTGCCGCGACCAGGGGTGGGTACCGCCCCGGGTGCGGGAGGCGGGGGACGCGGAGTTCCTGCTGGGCCTGGTACTGGCGGGGCGCGGGGTGGCCCTGGAGACGGCGGCCACGGCCGCCCGGGAGCCGCGCCTGGCCTGGCGGCCGCTGGCGGGGGCTCCGCTGGTGCGCAGGACCGAGGCGGTGCGCCCGGCGGAGGGCGCGCACCCGGCGGCCGAGATGTTCGCCGAGGTCGCGGCGCTGGTGTTCGCGGGCGATCGCGGGGCCGGTCCGCTGTCGCAGGAGGCGGGCGAGATGCCCTGGTCCCTGGTGTACGGGGCCGACGCCGGAGCCCTCGTCCTGCCCGGGGACGCGGCCGCGCAGCACCCGGTGTGAGGGTGGTGCGGGCGCCGGCCGGGTACCGACCCTGGCGGGGCGCGGGGGTCAGGTCAGGTCGGGTCGGATCGCCACATCGGGCCGTAGGACTCCATGAGGTCGTCGGCGGCCTCGCGTGTGTCGGGGGCGTCGGCCTCCAGCCCGTGGGCCACGAGCCGGCCGAGCAGGTCCCAGGCCTCGACATGGACAAGGAGTTCGGTCAGGCGCCGGTAATCGTCCTCGTTGGCCGTTTCGAGGTGCTCCAGGACGAGCGGTTCGAGCAGGGGCACCAGGTCGTCGTGCGGGATGGTGCCGATGGCCCGTCGGGTCGCCAGAGCCCAACCGGGGGACAGGGCGAGGTCGACCAGGTCGTCGAGGAGGGCCGGGACGTCATCCGAGAGGCCCGTGAGGAAGTCGAGTGCGGCGCCCCGCTGCCATGGTCCCGCACCCGCGGGCAGGGCGGCTCTGAGGATCCCCGGCCGGTCGCGGGCCCTGTTGTAGAAGTCGGCCTGGCAGCGGTGCGCCTCCCGCGTTGCCTCGACGAACGCCTGCCAGAGCTCGTCGTCGGATGGTGGTGTGCTCATGGGTTCCTTCTCCTTCGGGCGGTCGCATCGGTAGGGTCGGACCGTTGAACGGCGATCCCCGAGGTGTTCGGTATGCGTTAGGCACGTGCTCCGCCGGTTCTCCTTCGTCAGCACGAAGCACACCACGACGAAGGAGAACATCGACATGCGTGAAACAACCCCCGCCGTCACCGTGCCCGCCGCGCTGGCCGCGAGCACGACCGAGATCTTCGGACCGGAGTGGACCGCCGCCCTCCCGGGGCTGACGGCACGCCAGTGCGACCTGTGGGGCCTGCGGCCCGCCGGCGCACCCATGCACGGCCTGGTGTCCCTGGTCGTACCGGTCCGGCGCGAGGACGGATCCGCCGCCATGCTCAAGATGCAGCCGGTGGACGAGGAGACCGAGGGCGAGCCGATCGCGCTCACGGCGTGGGCGGGCGACGGCGCCGTCCGGTTGCTGGACCACGACCCGGCCACGGGGGCGATGCTCCTCGAACCCCTCTCCCCCGGACGGGACCTGTCCCGGGTGGAGATCACCGAGGCACTGACGGTGATCGGCGCTCTGCTGGCCCGGCTGAGCGCCCACCCGGCGCCCGCCGGACTGCGCGGCCTGGGCACGGTGACCGTGGACCTGGCGGAGCGGGGCGAGCGAATCGTGGCCGCGGGGACGTGCCCGGAGCGCGAGCGGGCGCTGTTGGCCGACCTGGCGGCGCGGGCGCGCGAGATCGCGGCCGAGCCGGGTGACCGGCTGCTGCACTGGGATCTGCACTACGAGAACGTCCTTGCCCCGCTGCCCGGCAGCGGCCGTGAACCGTGGCTGGCCATCGACCCCAAGCCGTTGGCGGGTGATCCCGCGTTCGACCTGGAACCCGCGCTCGACAACCGCTGGGACGAGGCCGTGGCCACGGGTGACGCCCGGCGCGCGACACGGTACCGCTTCGACCTGCTGACGGCGGTCGCGGGCCTGGAACGCGACCGCGCACGGGCCTGGACCCTGGTGCGGGTGCTCCAGGAGTGCGTGTGGGCGGTCGACGACGGCGCCGACCGGCTGCCGGCCGTCCATGTCACCATCGCCGAGGCGTTGGGCCGGTAGCCCTCGCCGCCCGGCTCCGGGCTCCGCTAGCGCGCGGGGCCCGGACCGGGGCCGTAGCCCTGGCCGGGATGCCCGTGGCCGTATCCGGGACCGTGGCCCGGAGGCGGGCCCTGGCGCGGGCCCGGACGCTGTTGTGGGGCGGGACCTTGATGCGGACCAGGCGCGGGACCGGGGCCGGGGTGGCCCTGGTGAGGGCCAGGGCCGGGGCGCCCCTGTCCGGGACCTTGACCGGGTCCGGGCTGCGCCTGGAGCGTCTGCATGAGGTGGTGGTGCAGCTCGGTGGCGACTTCCCGGCCCTCGCCCCAATCGAAGAGACCGAAGTTCATCTTGGGCGAGATGCGCAGGTTCGTTCCCTGCGGGAGGGGTTGCAGGTCGACGAACACCGTGAACCCCCAGGTGAGCATGTTCATCCCGGTGGAGAAGGAGTAGCGGTAGCCACCGCCGGGCACCGGATTCCCCCTGCCGGAGGCCCTGGTGCAGCGCTGGACGGCAGCGGGCAGGCTGTTCCACACGTGGTTCAGTGAGTACGGGATCTGGAAGTCGTGAGTCGCGGCCATGCTCTCAGTCCTGGGCTCGGAATCCGCCGCGGCATGAACTCCGGGGCAGAGGGTTCACCGCGCTCGTTCGGTGCGCCGAATCCTACCTGCCCGGGAATCGCCGCAGGGCGGGCTCGTTCCGTCCACATCCGGCCCCGCGCCGGCCGCTCCGGGAGCATGGGGGGTCGGCCGAGCGGGCGCCCGTCCCCCACATGCCCGGGTGCCCGCATCGGAACGCCTGAGGTCTGGAGCCGGTGGTCACGTGGGACGCGAGCGGGAGAAGACCGCGCGCACGCTCACACCGGCCGGGGTGTGGTCCCATTCCCAGTAGTCGGCGAGCCGTTCCACCAGGGAGAGTCCCCTGCCGCCCTCAACGTCCGCCCGGCGCGGCCAGGGCGAGGGGCAGGGGAAGGAGGGGTTCTCGCGGTCGCAGGCCCCCTCGTCGGTGACCCGGAGGATCACGGTCGCCGGACGGTGGAGGAGTTCGATGGTGGCGTGTCCGCCGGGAAGCCCGCTGCGGGTGTACAGGAGTGCGTTGGTCGTGAGTTCGCTGGCCGCGACGCACATGTCGTGCGCCAGGGTCGGGGTGGCGCGGGCGGATTGGACGACCCACCTGCGGACGACCGATACGTAGCCGAGGTGGTGTCCGATGATGATCCCGGAATGGTCGGGGGAAGCGGTCACCAGTCGTCGGGGAGGGTCGAGGAGAGGAACCGATGCGGCGGTCATCGGAGGTTCCTCCAGATCCTTCGCGCGGTGGTGTTCCGACGTCCGCGAATGATGGTCTTCGCGATTCGGTGTTCGGTACGATCAGGCACGTTCTCACCCTTTTCTGATGGGAGTAGGGGACGGAACGGGCGCACCACCCGGGATCACATCTGCCCGACCAAGCCCTGGTGGTTTGCGCCCGGGCCACAGCCGATGGACCGGGCTACGAATACCGAAGCATCTCTCTCCGGTCCGATTCCGTGAATCCACCATGCATGAACTGGGCATTGTGGTTCCAACTGTGGCCGGATATTGGATCGCTTCCCGAGCATCCGGTGTTCATGCGTAGCCATGTGTGGTTGCATGTATCCATGCCTCCCAAGACCACACCGTCAGAGCAGGCCGCTATAGACCAATTCGGTTCCGAGCTCCGGCGACTGAGAACTTTGGCCGATATGTCCCAATTGGACATCGGGCGCTTGACGGGCACGTCGAAGCAGCAGGTCGGGGCGGTAGAACGAGGCATTCGGCGACCCTCGAAGAAGTTCGCCGAACTCGCCGACAAGGCCCTGAAATGCAACGGCGGACTACTGAACCTGTGGCCAGGGGCCAAGCAGACACAGCCCTGGTGGCTGGAGAAGTTCGTTGAAATCGAGCGGAAGTCCCAGGTAATACAGGATTTTCAGCCGCAGGTCGCACCCGGGCTCCTCCAGACCGAAAGCTACGCACGAGCCGTCATGTGGGCCTCGTTCCCCCCACTGAGCCAACAGGAGCTGGAGGAGCGCGTGAAGAGGAGGATGGATCGGCAGAAGATCCTCGATCGCGAGAATCCCCCACTAGCGCTGTTCGTGGTCGAGGAAGGTGCTCTGCGCAGGTCAGTAGGCGGAGCCGAGGTGATGAAAGATCAGTACAAGGCTCTTATCGCGCGGTCACGCATGCCCCATCTGCGGCTCCAGGTACTCCCCTTCGACCGAGGGGCGCACAGCGCGATGGACTGGGCCTTCATGCTCATGCGGATGACACCTGTGGAGTCCCTTGTGTACGCGGAGGCACCGGGTGGAGGACACGTGATCACCGATGTTTCCGTGGTGGCAGACTGCCAGCAACGGTTCAGCGCGCTACAGAGCATGGCGCTCTCACCGAACGAATCCATCGACTTCATCGCTTCACTGGGAGAGACGACGTGACGGACTGGCACACATCGACCTACAGCGGAAACACAGGGGCCTGTGTCGAAGTCAAGGAAGACTGGGTCACCAGTGTTCGTGACACCCAGAACCGGGACCTGGGCCACCTCTCATTCGACTCCCAGGAATGGTCCGCCCTGGTCGGCGCGGTGCGCGCTTCCGCCTGATCGCCCCCGTCCCCTACCTTCCGATCGGGCCCCGTCACCACGGTGACGGGGCCCGATCGTTCGCGCGGGTGCGGGCGGGGCGCGCCGGGTATACACCCCGGGTCCGCCCACCCTCGCGGGAGCCGCATGATCGTCCTCGGGTTGTCCTCCGGTACCTCGGCCGACGGGATCGATGTCGCCGCCGCCGACCTGCGTCTGGAGGGCGACCTCATCCGCCTGGCCCCGCTCGGGCACCGCACCACCCCCTACTCCCCCGGGCTGCGCCAAGCCATCCGGAACGCCCTCCCCCCGGCGGCCACCACCATGGAGGCCGTCTGCCGGATCGACACGGGAGTGGGCCAGGAGTTCGCCGAGGCCGCCCGTCGCGCCCATGAGGACTTCACCGGCGGGCGGGCCGCACTGGTCGCCTCTCACGGGCAGACCCTGTTCCACTGGGCCGAGGGCTCCCGGATCCACGGCACCCTCCAGCTCGGCCAGCCCGCGTGGATCGCCGAGGCCACCGGCCTGCCGGTGGTCTCCGACCTGCGCGCGGCCGACGTGGCCGCCGGGGGCCAGGGCGCCCCGCTGGCCGCGCTCCTGGACGCCCTCCTGCTCTCCGGCCGCGCCGAACCGGCCGCCGCGCTCAACCTCGGCGGCATCGCCAACGTCACCGTCGTGCGCGACGGCTCCCCACCGCAGGCGTTCGACACCGGCCCCGCCAACGCCCTCATGGACGCCGCCGTGCGCCGGGTGACCGGGGGCCGGGCCGACGTCGACTCGGGCGGCGCACTCGCCCGCTCCGGCACCCCCGACGCCGACCTGCTGGAGCACCTGCTCGCCGAGCCCTACTACCGGCTGGCCCCGCCGAAGTCGACCGGGCTGGAACTGTTCGGCCCCGCCCACCTCGACGCCGCGCTCCAGAAGATCCGGGTGCCCTCGGACGCCGACCTGCTGTCCACCCTCGCGGAGCTGACCGCCGTGACCGTCGCGGACGCGCTGCGCCCGTTCGCGGTGGCCGAGGTGGTCGCCTCCGGCGGCGGGGTCCACAACCCCGTCCTGATGGAGCGCCTGGCCGCACGGCTGCGCCCCACGCGACTGCTCACCTCCGAATCCCTGGGCCTGGACGGCGACGCCAAGGAGGCCTACCTGTTCGCCCTCCTCGGTTTCCTCACCTGGCACGGCCTGGCCGGTTCCGTTCCCACCTGCACCGGGGCCCGTCGCGCACCCGTGGCCGGGCGCCTGACCCCCGGCACCGGCCCGCTACGCCTGCCCGCACCGGTCACCACCGCGCCGCGTCGCCTGCGCGTGGAGGCGCCCGGCTCCTGACCCGACCCGCTGCGCCTGTGCATATCCCCCGTCCCCCAGGAGGCCCGCCGCTACGGATTCTCCGGTTCGGCCCCACATTCCGCCCCAGGTTCGTTAACGTGTTCGATCATGAAGGTGGTCGTGCGGGTGAAGCTGCTGCCCTCGCCTGAGCAGGCGGAGGCACTCCAGGCGACCCTGCACGCTTGCAGCCAGGCCGCAAACGCCGCCTCCCAAGTGGCGTTCGCGACCGGCGCCACCCACAAGTACGCCCTCCAACAGCGCGTGTATGCGGCTTTGAAAGCCGAGTTTGGGTTGTCAGCGCAGCCCGCGGTACGGGTGATCGGCAAGGTCGCCGACGCCTACACCACCCAAAACTCCCACCTCACACGCGGGCTCCTGGGCCGCCGGGGGTCCAAGCGCCGGGCTCGGGCCGAGGCCTCCCCGATCCGGTTCCGCCCCGACTCGGCGCAGCCGTTCGACGCGCGGTGCCTGTCCTGGCAGATGGACGCCCACACGGTCTCGATCTGGACCACCCGGGGCCGGATGAAGAACCTCGCCTTCACCGGCTCGCCCGAACAGCTCAAGACACTGGCCGAGCACCAACGCGGTGAGACCGACCTGCTGTACCAGGACGGGATGTGGTTCCTGTCCGCGATCTGTGAGGTGCCCGAGAAGCCGTTGAACACCGACTCGGCCGGGTTCGTGGGAGTGGATCTGGGGATCGTGGAGATCGCCACCACCTCCACCGGCCAACGCCACGCAGGCCGGACGCTCAACCGGTACCGCCGGCGCCAGAACCGCCTGAGGGCCAAACTCCAGAAGAAGAACACCAAGAGCGCCAAACGCGTGCTCAAGCGCCTGCGCCGCCGTGAGACGAGGCGGGCGAGGGACGTCAACCACACGATTTCGAAGAGCATCGTGGAGCGGGCCGAACGCACCGGCCACGGCATCGCCCTGGAGGACCTCAAGGGCATCCGTGGACGGGTACGGCAGGCCAAGAAGAACCGCTACGCGCTGCATTCGTGGAGTTTCGCCCAGCTGCGGGACTTCATCACCTACAAAGCACGCAGGGCCGGAGTGCCCGTCGTGGTCGTGGACCCGGCCTATACCTCCCAGTCCTGCTCGGAGTGCGACCACACCAGCAGACGCAACCGCCCCACCCGGGCCGTGTTCGCCTGCACCTCCTGTGGTGTGGTGTTGCACGCCGACACCAATGCTTCCCGCAACCTCGCCCGCAGAGGCGAGGCCGCGTGGAACGCGGGGCGATAAGTCAGCCGCCCCCGCCCCCTCACCCTGAGCGGGGCTGGACGCGAGAGGCCTCCCACCAGCCAGGTGGGCCCCTACTCGCAAGACCTTGTGGCCTCAGCCACGAGTAGTTGACGTGGTACACCGCCATCGGCGTGACCATCGTGCTGGGCATGGGCTTCCTGCTCTCCCGGCGCCACCGCACGGACGCACCGGTCCCCAGCGCCACCGACCGGAAAACCCGGCCGGACGAGCGCTGACCCACCGCGGGCTCGCCGGTCTCCTCGGGTCGGGCCACAGGTGTCTCCCAGGACACGGACCCCGCATCATGGGGCCCACCTGCGGGTCCTGGTGTCATCACGACTCCCGTGGTGGAGGACGGACGTGCGCTGTGAGGGGGCGCGTACCCCGGCGGAGACGGGTACGCGCGCTCCTGGCCCGGCCCGCGCGCGACCGTAGCGTCTTCAGCGCACACACCCACGCCGAGGAGAACGACCGTGAACCACGCGCTGAGAGGGGGCCGCCTCCTGGCGGCCCTCGCGGTGACAGCGACCCTGACCGCTCCATCCCCCGTGTGGGCGCAGGAGAGCGACGACCGGGCCGCCACCGACCCCACCCCCGAAAACGTCGCCGCCTTCCTCGACCGGCGCGTGCCCGAACTCCTGGACGAGTACCAGGTCCCCGGCGCGGCCGTCTCGGTGGCGGACTCCGAGGGCGACCTCGCCATCGGCGGCTACGGGTACGCCGACCTGGAGGAGCGGGTTCCGGTCGACGCCGAGGAGACCGCGTTCGTCTCCGCCTCCGTGGCCAAGTCCCTGACCGCCACCACCGCCCTCCAACTCGTCGACCAAGGCCTCCTGGACCTGCACACCGACGTCAACGAGTACCTGCCCGACGACGTGGCCGTCGCCGACACCTTCCCCGGGCGACCGGTGACCCTGCACGACCTGCTGACCCACTCGGCCGGGTTCGAGGACCGCTTCGTCGGCATCATCTCCGAGGACCCTCGGGACACCGGGACCCTGCACGAGTACGTCCGGGACAACCAGCCGGACCGCGTGCGCCCCCCTGGGCGCTTCGCCACGTACTCGAACTACTCCTTCGCGCTCACCGGATTCCTCGTGGAGACGGCCAGCGGACGGGACTTCACCGAGTACGCCGGGGAACACCTCCTCGACCCGTTGGGCATGGACCACACGGCCTACGCCGGCCCAGGGGACCCCCAGGCCCGCGAGGCGCTCAACGCCGCCTCCCAGTACCAGTGGGCCGACGGCGGCCCGGTTCCCGCTCCCCAGCGCTTCGGACTCAACGCGCTGCCCTTCGGCGGCTTCTACACCACCGCCCCCGACATGGCCCGGTTCATGCGGGCCCACCTCGGCGGCGGCACGCTCGACGGCAGCGAGATCCTGTCCCGGGAGCGGTCGGAGGCCATGTTCGACCGGCAGTTCAGTGCCAGGCCGGACGCGTTCGGTGTGGGGTACGGCACGCGCGAGTCCCTGGCCGCCGGGCATCGGGCCGTCGGCCACCCCGGCAGCATCTTCGGCGCCCGCGCCGAGTACGCCCTCCTGCCCGAAGCGGACCTGGGGATCTTCGTGGCGGCCAACGGCGACGGCGACCCGCCGGAAGGGGTCCGGGACCTGCCCCGGGCCCTGATCGGCGAGCTGGCCGCCGAGTTCGTGCCCCCGGCCGCTCCGGCGGACGACCCTGTGGCCGCCGACGAGGACGGCGAAGGCGGATACGCAGGAACCTACGTCACCACGCTCACCAACGACGGCAACGTGGAGCACGTCAACTCCGCGCTCAACCATGTCACCGTGCGCGAGGAGGACGACGGGTCCCTCACCCTGTCCGGCCCCTCGGCGCCCTCGGAGACCTGGTTGCCCCAGGGCGGGGGGATGTTCCGCTCCGAGGACGGAGCGAACGTGCTATCCTTCGTCGTCGAGAGCGGGGAGGCCGTCGCGCTCGGGTTCGCCTCCGACACCACCCGCACCTACGCGCGCGTGCCCTGGTACCTCGCGCCCGCCACCCACGGGATCGTCCTGCTGCTGGGGGCGGCGCTCGCGGCCGGCGCGGTCCTGTGGCCGCTGTCCCGGCTCGTGCCCGCGCGGCTGCGCCGTCGCGGGCGGGCTCCCTCGGCCCCGGCGGCGCCCCGCCGCGCCCGGCTCCTCGCGGGGGCCACCGCCGCTCTGGTGCTGGGGTACGCCGCCGGGCTGCTCTGGTGGCTGTCCGGGGTCGACGTCCCCTACATGCTGATGCTCGGCTTCCCGGCACCGCTCCTGCTGCCGCCCGCCATCGGCGTGGTCGCGACGGCCGGGGTCCTGGTCCTGGCCGCCGTCGCCTGGGCCCGCCGGTGGTGGAGCCCGACCGGTCGCGTGCACTACACGCTGGTGGCCCTGGGCCTCACCGGATTCCTTGCGATCGCCCACCACTACAACTTCGTGTGGAATCCGCTCATGTGACCCACATCACTCCAGATCGGGCCGACGAGGTGTCACATTCCGCCCGCCCGATCTGTCAGTGGGGTGACAGGCACCGCGCAGACGGCAAGGAGATCAAACATGCAGCCCCGGATCAGCCTCTACGGCAGCGAACTCTCGGCCAAGGTCACGAAGCACTTCGTGGCGGCCTCACAGGTCCTCGCCGGGTCGGGCGTCCCCCACACCACCCAGGAACTCGTGCGGCTGCGGTCCAGCCAGATCAACGGCTGCGGCTTCTGCGTCGACATGCACTTCAAGGAGGCCGTCCACGCCGGAGAGGAGCCCACGCGCCTCAACCTGGTCGCCGCCTGGCGGGAGGCCACCGTCTTCACCGACGCCGAGCGCGCCGCGCTGGAACTGGCCGAGGAGGGGACCCGTATCGCCGACGCCGCCGGCGGTGTGAGCGACGAGGTATGGGAGAACGCCGCCAAGCACTACGACGAGGAGCAGCTGGCCGCTCTGGTGGCGGGCATCGCCCTCATCAACGCCTTCAACCGGCTGAACGTCATGATCCAGAACCCCGCCGGTGACTACCGCCCCGGCCAGTTCGCCTGAGTCCGCGATCCCCGGAGGGCAGCGGGCCCCGTCGCCGCGACGGGGCCCGCTGCCGCGCCCGGGCGCGTGGCCGTCAGGACAGCGTGATGCTGTCGATCTCGGCGTAGCCGGTACCGCCCTCGAAGTGGGGCGAGCCCTTGGCCAGCCGGATGACGTTGTATCCGGCGTCGAGGTCGACGGTCACGCTCGTGGTCTCGAACTGCCCCCATCCGGCGGTCGGGGCGTAGGAGACCGTGGACCAGTCGCTGCCGTTGTAGGCCAGGCCGTGCGTGGAGGTCGCCCCGGTGCCGTTGGCGTAGTCGATCGTCATCGTGTAGCTCCTGTCCTCGGGCACGTCGACGGTGAAGTCCACGAAGGAGTCCGAGCGCATGTCCTCGTCCCCGTCGATGCCGCCCACGTAGTAGCCGTTCGACGCCTGGCCGGAGGACCTGGTCTGGGCGTTGACGACCGTGGCGTTCTCCGCCTCGTACACCTGCTGCCAGGACGTGGTCGGACCGCCCGCAGGGGTGACCAGGAGCTGGTAGGCGCCCTCGGCGTCCATACCGTTCACGGGAACCGAGATCCGGCCGCCGGAGACGGCCATGGTCGTCTCGCGCACGACGGTGGGCTGGGCGACGTGGGTGTGCCGACCCGAGCCGGGGGTGGACAGGACGCGCACGTCGACCGAGGAGCCGAACGAGTCCAGTCCGGTGACGTCCACGGTGTTGTCGCCCCAGTCGCCGCCGAAGGCGACGTTGACGATCTGGCGGCTGGAGTCGTAGGAGGCCACGCCGTCCAGCCAGCTCTCCGGCGTCGTCGCCACGATGTTGCCGGTCATCTCCCCGTACCAGCGGTAGAGCCAGTACGACGCGGTCGGCTCGTCGTCCAGGGTGAACAGCCCGTCGAAGGTGCCGGCCTCGAACCAGTACGCGCGGTGCGCCTCGCGCGCCCCGTGGCGCTCGAACGCGCTCATCCAGTGCAGGGCCACGCTGGGGATGTCCATCTGGTTGAAGCTGTTGTACTCGTTGATGGCGATCGGGCGCGGCGAGATGCCGAGCCGCTCCTCGATGGCCCGGTAGTCGGCGACGTGGTCGTCGAAGGAGTTCCAGTTCGTGTCGTCGAGTTCGTGCCACACGATCACGTCCGGCAGCGTGTCGGTGTCGCGGGCGTGGGTCATGAAGTCGAGCATGTCGTCGTGGCGGTAGACCGCCGGGCTCGGTCCCACGATGGGGGTGACCGAGTCCAGGGAACGCACCAGGTCGTAGGTGCGCGTCCAGCCGTCGTTGAAGGAGCCCGCCTCCTGGGTGTCCCACGTCCAGTCGGGCTCGTTCCACAGCTCCCAGCCGTGGATGTTGGTCGTGTCGGTCGCGGCCAGGCGGTCCTCGACCATGGTCGTGACCTTCTGCTCCCAGTCGTCCCAGCCCTGCCACTCGTAGGGGAAGGTCGGGTAGATGTCGGGCAGGCGGATGAACTGCTGGGCGCCGGCCCTGGTGATGTTGTGTCCGACGTCGAGCGCGTCGCAGCACGGTTCGGTGGCGCCGTTGCCCAGGTGGGTGGTGCCGGGCGGGGGCTGGGTGAAGCTGGTCGGGTTCAGCGGCAGCAGCATGTCCGTGGTCGGCTGGGAGTCGGAGCCGACGCCGTAGAGGCCGCCGGCGGCGACCTGTGTCGCCGGGCGCACGACCTGCCCGACGTCGACGGTGAGGGTCAGGTCGGCGGCGTTGGCGGGGGAGGTGGGGCCCGCGACGACGAGGCCGGCGAGCAGGGTGAGGGCGGACAGGCGCGCGAGCGCCCGTTTCGACGGGGGGTTCATTGTTCTCCTCAAGGAGGTGTCGAACCGGTTCGACAACCCGGTTCGCGACCGACGCTAGTTTCGAACGCCGTTCGCTGCAAGACACCTTCCGGACACTCCGCAGGCGGGCGCCCAAGCGCGCCCGCACGTGCGCGCCCACTACTCCACGACCGTGATGCCCAGCGCCCCCAGGATGAGCCCCGCCTGGGCCGGGCTGATGTTCGCGCCCCGCAGGTACCCGGCCTGTTGCAGGGAGAGCTCCCCCAGGTCGGCGCCGCGCACGTCCGCGCCCTGGAACCTGGCGTTGACCAGGTTGGCCCCGCGCAGCCGCGACTCCGCCCACACCGTCTCGCGCAGGTCCGCACTGGCCAGGTCGGCCTCGTCCATGCGCAGCCCCTCCAGCGACTGCCCGCGCAGGGACAGGCCCTTGCACCGCGCCAGCATGAGGTTGCAGTGCGCGAAGGAGTACCCCACCCCGCGCAGCGACGTCAGTCCCGCACCCGTCATCCGGCAGCCGGAGAAGGCCGCGTCGGTGAGCAGCGCGCTCTGCCAGCGCGTGTTGGCCAGGTCCACCCGCTCGAACCGGGCGTCGGCGCACTCCGCCCCGGAGAAGGTCGCACCCGAGGCGCTGCCGCCCGCGAAGCGCGACCCGTCCAGGAGCGCCCGGTCCAGCCGGGCGCCGTCCAGGCGGCAGTCGGTGAAGACGGCGTCCACGAGATCGGTCTCGCGCAGGTCGGCCTCGGTGAGGTCGCAGCGCGTGAACTCCCGGCGCTGCCCGAGCGGCTTGGCGAGGGCGTCGCGCAGATCCGTCCCGGACAGGTCGGCGTCGGTGGTCAGGGGCGAGGAAAGGTCGGTACTCATCGCGCGCACCCTAACCGCCGGCGGTGACAGAACCGGGACAGCGCGCTCGGTCGCGGCGTCAGTCGCGCAGCTTGAGCGCCAGGAACAGGTCGACGCGGTGTTCGAGGCTGCTCATGTCGCGGCCGGTGAGCTCCTCCACGCGGCCGATCCGGTAGCGCAGGGTGTTGACGTGGACGTGCATGGCCGCGGCGCAGCGCTGCCAGGAGCCGGAGTGCTCCAGGAACCGCTCCAGCGTCACCACCAGCTCCGAGCGGTGGTCGCGGTCGTAGGCCACCAGGGGGCCCAGCAGGCGTTCGCGGTAGGACGTCTGCACCTCTTCGGGCACCGAGGCCAGCAGCAGCTCGTGGGAGTCGATCTCCGCCCCGGCGATGACGCGTGAGCGTCCGCCGCGCAGCTCGGCCAGCCGGCGCGCGTGGCGGGCCTCCACGGCGGCCCCGCGCAGCTCGGGCACCCCGTGCGCGGCCGAGCTCAGGCCGATGGCGAGCCGGTAGTCCAGCAATCCGCCCTCCAGCACGCGCGCGCGGTGGACGAGTTCGGAGCGGATCTCCTCGGCGCGCTCGCGCGCCCGCGAGTCCCCGCCCTCGACCGGGACCACGGCCAGGGTGTCGTTCTCGCCGGTCACGACGGCGCCGGGCCAGTCCGCGACGAGTTCGGTGAGCACCCGGCGCGCCAGGTCGGGCACGCGCGGCTCGGGCATCATCACGGCGCTGACGACCACGTGCCCCCCGTCCCTGGCCCCGGCGGAGGCGCCCGTGCCGTCCATGAGCGCGGTGACCTCGTCGAAGCGCTGCGCGGCCAGCAGGCGGGGCAGTCCCTCCAGGTGGCGGGCGTCGGTCAGGGCGCGCTCCTCCACGCGGCTGCGCGCCAGCACCGACACCGACACCAGTTCGGCGGCGGCCTCGTGCTCCTCGTCGCCCCACGTCTGGTGGTCGCCGGCGCAGACCAGCAGCCAGTTCGACAGCGGATGGGAGTCCTTGGCCTGGACGGGTACGACGGTGAGCACGCGGCCGCCCTCGACGGGCAGTCGGGTGGTGTGGGGGAAGGACGACCAGGTCAGGGCTCTGGCGGCGATCCACTCGCGATCGTGCTCGGCCAGGGGTTCGGCGGTCGCGGCCACGTGGCGGCCGGTGGAGGAGATCACCCAGGCCCGCATCGAGGCGTGGGTGGCGGCGTCGGCGAAGGCGGAGGGGAAGTCGGCGCCCGCGGCGACCTCCGCCATCAGGCGGCGGTGGCGGTCCCGGGTCTCGGCGATGGTGGTGAAGCGGCGTTGGGTGAGCGAGCGCAGGACCTCTTCGGTGACCGCGCCGAAGGAGGTCTCCGAGGGCACCTCGACGAGCGGGATGTCGTGCGCCTGGCAGGCGGCCAGCAGGTCCGGGGGGACCTCGCCCAGGGCGGTGCCCGCGCCGATCGCGACGGCGCCGGCGCTGACCACGGAGGACACGAAGGTCTCGGAGTCCTCGGGCCGGGTACGCCACATCATGCCGGTCAGGACGAACTCGCCACCGCGCAGGTACCGGGCGGGCTCGAGCAGATCCGTGGTGTAGGCCCAGCGCACGGTGCGGTGCTGGTGCTCGGCTCCCCACAGGAACCGCAGGTGCAGCCGCTTGACGGCGACCAGCTCACTGATCTGCATGGACTTCCCTCAGAACTCTCGTGGGCGGGCCGTGGCCCGCGGGTGGTGCGCGCGTTCGGCGTCGCGCGGGGGCGGTGGAGGCTCCCGGCACCGATTGTTCGCCTGATCGACGCTTGTAGGAAACGACCAACGATAACTCTTCGTTCCACTGGCACTTCATGGCATCACGTGCTAGTTGGACGCCCGTCGTCGGTGGTCTACTTCACACCACTACCTGATTGACCGAGGAGTTGCGTACACCGACCGCTGACCGATCTGACCTGGCGAGCAACGAGGACAAGCATGGAATTCCTGAGTCCCTCCACACTGGAGGAGGCGCTTGAGGCCAAGAGCGCCCACCCGGACGGGGTGCCCATCATGGGCGGAACCGACGTCATGGTGGAACTCAACTTCGACAAACGGCGTCCGTCGACCCTGATCGACCTGGCCCGCGTGCCCGAACTGGGCGAGTGGGGCACCGACGGCGACCACATCCGCCTGGGCGCGGGTGTGCCCTACTCCACGATCGTCGAGCACCTTGGACAGAGCGCTCCCGCTCTCTCCAAGGCCTCGCGCACCGTCGCCTCCCCGCAGATCCGCAACCGCGGCTCCGTGGGCGGCAACCTGGGCGGCGCCTCGCCCGCGGGGGACGCCCATCCTCCCCTGCTCGCCACCGACGCCGTCATCGAGCTGGCCTCGGTCCGCGGCCTCCGGCGGGTCCCCGCCCGGGAGTTCTACCTCTCCTTCCGGACGACCGCCCGCCAGGACGACGAGCTCATCACGGCCGTGCTGCTGCCCGAGCCCAAGGGCCCGCAGCAGTTCGCCAAGATCGGCACCCGCAACGCCATGGTCATCTCCGTGGCCGCCTTCAGCCTGGCCCTGGACGCGGAGAAGCGCACCGTGGGCACGGGCCTGGGATCGGTGGCGCCGACCCCGATCCGCGCCGAGGAGGCCGAGGCGTTCCTGGCCGCCGAGTTCGACTGGGAGGGCGCCGCCCTGCCGTCGGAGAGCCTCGTACGGCGCTTCGGCGAGCTGGTGGCCTCCGTCACCCGCCCCATCGACGACCAGCGCGGCACCGCGCAGTACCGCACCCACTCCATGGCCGTGATGGCGCGGCGCGCGCTGACCTGGTCGGCCACCGAGTACCGGAAGGGAGTCACGCGATGCGCGTGAACGTCAACGTCAACGGCGAGGACATGACCGCCGAGAACGTGTGGCCGGGCGAGAGCCTGCTGTACGTCCTGCGCGAGCGCCTGGGCCTGCCGGGCAGCAAGAACGCCTGTGAGCAGGGCGAGTGCGGCTCGTGCACCGTCTACTTCGACGGTGTGACGGCCTGTTCGTGCATGATCGCCGCCGGGCAGGCCGAGGGCCGCACGGTCCGCACGGTCGAGGGCCTGGCCGAGGAGCCCGGCAAGGGCTCGGACCGCACCCTGGGCACCGTCCAGGACGCGTTCGTCGAGGCCGGCGCCGTCCAGTGCGGATTCTGCACCCCGGGCCTGCTGGTGCAGACCGACGACCTGTTGGAGCGCACCGTGGGCGCGGGCAAGGGCGCCCCCGACGACGCCGAGATCCGTGAGGCGCTGGCCGGGAACCTGTGCCGCTGCACCGGCTACGAGAAGATCATCGACGCCGTGCACCTGGCCGCCGCGCGCCGCTGCGAGAGCGGAGCGGCGCATGAGTGACGTGACCGTCATCGAGGGCGCCCACGTCGTGACCGTGGACGGCGCCGAGTACGCCCAGGGCCACATCGTGGTGCGCGACGGCCGCATCGGGGCCGTCGGAGCCGGGCCCGCCCCCGAGATCCCGGGCGCCCGCAAGGTGGACGGTCGCGGCTGCCTGGCGACGCCGGGCCTGGTCAACACGCACAACCACCTCTACCAGTGGGCCACCCAGGGGCTGTTCGCCGACGGGACCCTCTTCGAGTGGCTGGTGGGTTCGTACGAGATCTGGCACCGCCTGGACGCGGAGGTCGTGGGCAACACGACGTCGGCGGGGATGAGCCACCTCGCGCTGTCGGGGTGCACGACCGCCTCGGACCACCACTACATCTTCCCCTCGGGCCGGGGCGACATCGTCGCCGCCGAGGTGGCCGCCGCCCGCGAGGTCGGCATCCGCCTGGACCTGGCCCGCGGGTCGATGGACCGGGGCCACAGCTCCGGCGGGCTGCCGCCGGACAGCGTCGTGGAGAGCCTGGAGGAGGCGCTGGCGGCCACGGGCGCCGCCATCGACACCCACCACGACGCCTCCTTCGACGCCATGACGCGCGTGTCCGTGGCGCCCTGCTCCCCGTTCTCGGTGAGCCGGGAGCTGATGGTCGGCGCGGCCGAGCTGGCCCGCGCCAAGGGCGTGCGCCTGCACACCCACCTCGCCGAGACGCTCGACGAGGAGGAGAAGTGCCTGGCCGAGTTCGGGTGCACTCCGGTCGAGTACGCGGAGAAGCTCGGCTGGCTGGGCGAGGACGTGTGGTTCGCGCACGCGGTGCACCTGTCCGACGCCGCCATCGCGCGGATCGCGGCCACCGGCACCGGTATCGCGCACTGCCCCACCTCCAACGCACGGCTGGGCGCGGGCATCTGCCGCACCACCGAGCTGCTGGAGGCCGGCGCGCACGTGGGTCTGGGCGTGGACGGCCCGGCCTCCAGCGAGCTGACCCCGCTGGCCGGGGAGATGCACCAGGCGCTGCTGATGGCGCGCGCCCGCAAGGGTCCGCAGGCGCTCAGCGCCCGCCAGGCCCTGCACATGGCCACCCTGGGCGGCGCCCGGGTGCTGGGACGCGACGCCGAGCTCGGTTCGCTCACCGTCGGCAAGCTCGCCGACATCGCCCTGTGGCGGGTGGACGGCTTCGGCTACGACGTGATCGACGACCCGGTGGTGGCGACGGTCTTCGGCCCGACGCCGCCCCTGGAGCGCCTGCTGGTCGGCGGCCGTACCGTCGTCGACCGCGGAGAGCTTCGCACCCTCTCCGCCGACACCGCCGCCGCGCGCGGCCGGGCCGCGCACCGCGCCCTGCTTCAGGAGGTGAACCGCTGATGGCCACGACGACCACCCCGACCGTCACGGACCTGTCCAGTACCACCAGGGACGGTCTGGGATCGAGCCCGCGCCGGCCCGACGGCACGCTCAAGGTGACCGGGGAGTTCGCCTACTCCTCGGACATGTGGATGGAGGACATGCTGTGGGGGATGACCCTGCGCAGCCCCCACCCGCACGCCAAAATCCTGGGCATCGACATCACCGAGGCGCTCAAGGTCCCCGGTGTGGAGACCGTGCTCACGCACGAGGACGTCCCCGGCGCCAAGCGCTACGGCCTGGAGTACAAGGACCAGCCCGTGCTGGCCTTCGGCAAGGTGCGCTACAAGGGCGAGCCGGTGGCCCTGGTGGCCGCCGACCACCCCGAGACCGCGCGCCGCGCCCTGGAGCGGATCAAGGTCGACTACGAGGTCCTGCCCCCGGTCAGCGACTCGCGCCGGGCGGCCCTGGACCCGGAGTACCCGCTGGTCCACGAGGCGGGCAGCCTCAAGATCCACGAGGAGTACCACCAGTCCGGCAACCGGGTGCGCTACCAGCCCATCCGCACCGGCGGGTTCCGGGACGTGGCGGGGCACAAGGAGCGTGAGCGGGAGGTCCTGGACGGCCTGCGCGCCCAGGCCGACGCGGTCGTGGAGACCGAGTACGAGGTCGGCATGCAGGACCAGGCGTTCCTGGGTCCCGAGTCCGGCCTGGCCGTTCCCGAGGAGGACGGCGGCGTCCACCTGTACGTCGCCACCCAGTGGCTGCACAGCGACCTCTGGCAGATCGTGCCCTGCCTCGGCCTGCCCGAGGACAAGGTGCGGATGACCATGGCGGGGGTCGGCGGGGCCTTCGGCGGCCGCGAGGACCTGTCGATGCAGATCCACGGCGCCATGCTCGCGCTGCGCACCGGCAAGCCGGTCAAGATCGTGTACAACCGCGAGGAGTCCTTCGTCGGGCACGTGCACCGGCACCCGGCCAAGATGCGCTTCGAGCACGGCGCCAAGGCCGACGGCACGCTGCTGTACGCCACGCTGGAGATCATCGTGGACGGCGGCGCCTACGCCTCGGCCACGCCGGCCGTGGTGGGTGTGGCCTCCTCGCTGGGCATCGGCCCCTACGAGGTGCCCCACGTCCTGGTGGACGCCTACGGGGTCTACACCACGAACCCGCCGTGCGGGGCGATGCGCGGTTTCGGCGCGGTCCAGGCGTGCTTCGGCTACGAGTCGCAGATGGACAAGCTCGCCGAGAAGCTCGGTATGCACCCGGTGGACCTGCGGATCAAGAACGCCATGTCGCAGGGTTCGCGGATCATCACGGGCCAGGAGCTGCACAGCCCGCTGCCGATGGCGGACATGCTCCAGCGGGCCCGTGAGCTGCCGATGCCCGTGGACCGCTCCGAGCTGCCCGACCCCTCCGACCTGCGCACCCTGCCGGGCGGCGTGGCCGGGACGACGCACGGCGAGGGTGTCGTGCGCGGTGTGGGCTACGGCGTGGGCCTGAAGAACCTGTGCTTCTCGGAGGGCTTCGACGACTACTCCACCGCACGGGTGCGGCTGGAGATCGCGGCCGGCGAGCCGATCGTGCTCGTGCACACCGCGGCCGCCGA
The DNA here is from genome assembly GCF_003634495.1 of Nocardiopsis sp. Huas11. Lineage (GTDB taxonomy): Bacteria > Actinomycetota > Actinomycetes > Streptosporangiales > Streptosporangiaceae > Nocardiopsis. The sequence continues at coordinate 5,120,090 of NZ_RBKY01000001.1, forward strand.
GGTCGGCCAGGGGCTGGTCACCGTCAAGGGCCAGATCGCCCGTACCGAGCTCGGTGTGGAGAACGTGGTCATCAACCCGTCCGACACCCGCGTGGGCTCGGCCGGCTCCTCCTCGGCCTCCCGCCAGTCGTACATGACCGGCGGAGCGGTCAAGCTCGCCTGTGAGGCCGTGCGCGCGTCGGTGTTCGCGACCGCCCGCGAACGCGGTGTGGTCCCGATCGACCGGGACGACGCGGACCTGTCCCTGGTGGGCGGCAAGCTGGTCTCGGCGACCGACGGCGTGCTGATCTCGCTGGCCGACCTCTTGGGCGAGTCCGCGAGCGGCGGCACGGTCGTCGAGGAGACCCGCGAGCACCACCACCGCCCGACCGAGATGATCGACCCGGTCCTGGGCCAGGGCTCCTCGCACACCCAGTTCGGGATGTGCGTGCACCGCGCCGTGGTGGACGTGGACGTGGAGCTCGGCCTGGTCAAGGTCGTGGCCCTGGACGCGGTCCAGGACGTGGGCAAGGTGCTGCACCCGCAGCAGCTCGCCGGTCAGATCCAGGGCGCCTCGACCCAGGGCCTGGGCCTGGCGCTGATGGAGGAGATCCAGGTCAAGGACAGCGAGATCCGCAACCCGTCCTTCACCGACTACCTGATCCCGACCATCCTGGACACTCCGCCGATGCGCATCGAGGTGCTGGAGCACCCGGACCCGCACGCGCCCTACGGGCTGCGCGGCGCGGGCGAGCCGCCCACGCTGTCGTCGACGCCGGCGATCGTGGCGGCGGTGCGCGACGCGACCGGCCGCGCGCTGACGCACGCGCCGGTGCGGCCGGAGGACATCGTCGGCATCGACCTGTGATCCGGGGCGGCGGACACGCCCGCCGCCCCCGTCACTCTTGAACCACCCGCCCCGGCTCCGCCGGCGCCCTCGGCACCGGGGCGGGTGCCAGGCAGGACAGCGCGGTTCTGCGCTACGCACAAGTGACTACTTTCCGTAGTCATCCCCCCGCACATGGCGATCTTCGCCATGCTCATCTCCCTCCAGGAGGGGACATGACCAGTACCAAGGACGGTGTCGCGCCCGAGGCGCACACCGCGCCGGCTCGATCCTGGCTCGACCGCTTCTTCTTCATCAGTGAGCGCGGATCCACCGTCGGCCGCGAGATCCGCGGCGGCCTCACGACCTTCATGGCGATGGCCTACATCATCGTCCTGAACCCGATCATCCTCGGCGGCGTCCCCGACGCCAACGGGGACTTCCTCTCCCCCGCCCAGCTGACCACGATGACCGCGCTGGCCGCCGGTCTCGTCACGATCATGATGGGCCTGGTGGGACGCGCGCCGATCGCCTGCGCCGCCGCCCTGGGCGTCATGGCGGTGGTCGCCTACCAGGCCGCTCCCGTCATGGCCTGGCCCGAGGTGATGGGCCTGGTGGTCTGGCAGGGCATCGCCATCATCCTGATGGTGGTGACCGGCGTACGCACCGCGGTGATGAACGCCCTCCCCCACAACCTCAAGATGGCGATCGGCGTGGGCATCGGCCTGTTCGTCTCGCTCATCGGCCTGTCCAACGCCGGGTTCGTCAGCGCCGGCGAGGGCGGGCTGCTCCAGCTCGGCACCGCGGGAGGCGGCGGGCACCTCGACGGCTGGCCGATCCTGGTGTTCGTCGCCGGACTGGTGCTGGCCAGCGTCCTGCTGGTGCGCGGCGTGCCGGGCGCGATCTTCTACGGGATCGTGGGCGCCACCGTGCTGGCGATCGTCGTCCACTACGCCGCGGGACTGAGCGACCAGGCGTGGGGCGGCGGCAGCCCGAGCCTGCCCGGCAACCCGGTCGCGATCCCCGACTTCGGCCTGCTGTTCCAGGTGGACATGGTCGGCGCCTGGACCTCGGCGGGCGTGACGACGGCCGGCGTCATCCTGTTCACGCTCGTGCTGGCCGGGTTCTTCGACGCGCTGGGCACGATCCTGGCCATCGGCACCAAGGCCAACATCGCGGGAGCCGACGGGCAGATGCCCCGGGTGAACCAGATCCTGATCACCGACGGCGCGGGCGCCGTGACCGGCGGCCTGACCAGTTCCTCGGCCACGCTGGTGTTCGTGGAGTCCACCGCCGGAGTGAGCGAGGGCGCCCGGACGGGTCTGGCGAGCGTGGTGACGGGGCTGTTCTTCCTCGCCGCGATCTTCTTCGCGCCGGTGTTCGGCATGGTGCCCTCCGAGGCGGCCTCGGTGGCGATGGTGCTGGTGGGCGCCATGATGATGATGCACATCCGGGAGATCGACTGGTCGGACATCTCCATCGCGATCCCCGCGTTCCTCACCATCGCCATGATGCCGTTCACCTACGACATCGCCAGCGGCATCGGGATCGGGATCATCGCCTACACCCTGGTCAAGACCGCGCAGGGCCGCCTCGTCGAGGTCGGCTGGCTGATGTGGCTGCTCTCGGCCGTGTTCGCCTTCCACTTCGCGATGCACGCGCTGGGGCTCTGACCCCGCCCTCCCGGCTGACGGCTCGGGCCGGTTCGCACACATGTGTGGACCGGCCTGCCCGTGTGTCCGGAAAAAGACAGGAGACTGTGACCTCCGGGTAAGAACCGCTGGTGGTGGGCGCCACGTCACAGTGGCAGAGGATCCCACCGGCGACACCCCGCAGACAGGGCGCATTCCATGACGACTCCCCTGACCCCCTCCGACCCGACCACCATCGGCCCCTACTCCCTGGACGCCCGCATCGACGCCGGCGGGCAGGGCACCGTGTACCTGGGCCGCGCCGCCGACGGCTCGCCCGCCGCGGTCAAGGTGCTGACCGGGCTCTGGGGGCAGGACGGGCGCCAGCGGGCGCGTTTCGCCAGGGAGCTGGCCGCGGCCCGCACGGTCGCCCCGTTCTGCACCGCGGCGGTGCTGGACGCCGACATGGACGCGGACGTGCCCTACATCGCCAGCGAGTACGTCCCCGGGCCGACCCTGCGCTCGGCGGTGACGGACGAGGGCCCGCGCACGGGGGCGGCGCTGGACCGGTTGGCGATCGCCATCGTCACGGCGCTGGCCGCCGTGCACGAGGCGGGCGTGGTGCACCGCGACCTCAAACCCGGCAACGTCATCCTGGGCCCGGACGGTCCCCGGGTGATCGACTTCGGTATCGCGCGCTTCACCGACGCCACACAGCAGACCACGACCGTGGCGGGCACGCCCGCCTACATGGCGCCGGAGCAGATCCAGGGCCTGCCCGCGTCCCCGGCCGGCGACATGTTCTCGTGGGCGGCGGTCATGGCCTTCGCCGCCACCGGCCGACACGCCTTCCCGGGCGAGAACACCATGGCGGTGATCGACCGGGTGCTGAGCCAGGAGCCGGAGCTGGAGGGCGTGCCGGAACGGCTGCTGCCGGTCCTGCGCCGGTGCCTGGACAAGGATCCGGCCGCACGGCCGAGCGCGGTGCAGGTGCTGGACCGGCTGATCGGACGCACTCCGTCGGCGGCCGCGCCGGTGGCGCGCACGGCGGTGCTGGAGGAGGTGTCCACGGCCGTGGACCAGGGCACGGCGCGCATCCGCGTGGGGCCGTGGGTCCCGTTCGCGGCCGGGACCGCGGACCCGGCCACGGGAGGTGCGGCGACGGAGGAGGCCGTGGAAGGCGGGGCCGCGGACGCGACGGCGGCCGGGCCCGAGCCGGACACGTCGGCCGGGCCGGCTCCCGGTACCTCGAACGGCGCAGGCGCCTCGCCCCAGGGCGAGCACATACAGCGGGGCCCGGCGGACGCGGGTGCCGGTCCCGCCGCGGACCCGGCAGGCGGGGGCTCGGCGGGACACGGCGGTTCCGGCGGCGCGGGGGCACCCGGCACGGGCGCCGGCGACCGCTGGAGCCCGGACGAGGCTCCGACCGAGCGCGAGGGCTTCCCTGCCCCGGGCGGCGTCGCGCCCACGGCCCGGATCGGCGGCGCGCCGACGCGGGCCCTGTCGTCGCGGCCCGGGCGGGTGTCGGGGGGCCGGCGCTCGGACCGGCGCCGGAGGCGGCCGGCTCTGGTGACCGCGGGCCTGGTGGCGGTGCTCGGGGTGCTGGCGGCGGTGCTGCTGTGGTCCTCCGAGCGGGGCGCCCTCGATCCGGCGGTGCCCACCGGGTCGACTCCTTCCGACACCCCCGCGGACACCGTCTCCGATGAGCCGAGCCACTCCCAGGAGGAGGCCCCGGCCGAGGCGGTGGAGGAGGACGGATCGCCCGCCCCGGTGGAGGAGGGGACGCACGAGCCGGAGTGGACACCGCCCACGACGGACTGCCACGCCGACCCGCACGCCGAGGGGTGCGCGGGAACGGGCGGGTGCGAGGACGATCCCGCGGCCTGTGAGGAGACCACCGACGAGGGCGACCCGGGTACGGGCGAGGACACCGACGGCGGTGGCGAGGGCGGCGGCACCGGCGGCGGTGGCGAGGAAGGCGCCGGGGAAGGTACGGGGGACGGTACGGGCGGCGCGGGCCCCGATGCGGGGGGCGGCACCGCACCGCGGGACGGTGAGTTCACCACGACCGGCGACGACGGCGAGTCCTAGAGCCCGCCTTCGGTCCCTGAGCCTGGCCAACGCAGGGATGCGCACACGAGGGCCACCTTTACGATGTAGATTTCCCACTGGTCCGCCGGACGGATGCCGAACCGGACCGGTCCCGCGCGCGTCGAACCCACGGCACCGTCCCACCGTCACGAGAGATCACCAGCGTGTCCTTGCTTGGAGTCTCATCGACTCTCAGCCTCCCGGGCGTCTCCGTCCGGGAGGTCCGTCACGGGATCACCACAACCGTAGCTGTCCGGTGTCTTGAGGACGGTGCCCCGTTTCCTTCCGCTTGCGCGGTCTTGCGCCACCTGCCCGCCCCGTACCCGCCGTGTGGCGGGTACGGGTGGTGCGGGTCTGACGGTCGGCTCCACGGGCCTTCGGCGCTCTCGCACCCCGGTCTCCGGCCACTCCGGTACCGGTACAACAGTCCCCCGCCAGCTTGGCGAGGTTGCGTGCGGCGTTGACGTCCCGGTCCACACCAGGTCGCATCCGTCGCAGTCGAACACCCGCACGTGGTCATCGGCACCCTTCAGTACATGGCGCCCGAGCAGCTGGGCCGCGCTCGCGCCCTCCCCCGTCGTCATCGCCGACCGGGGCCAGGCGGCCGGGGTGGAGGCCGCCCACCTCCAGGTCTGCCGAGCGCTACTGCGGTGCGAGCAGGCGGAGCGGCGCCAGTCGGCACGGTTGGCGGAGCTGCGCGAGTTCCGCGGGGGCCGTGGGACCGCTCCTGGGGCGCGGGGTGGGACGTGCGTCCCGCTCGTTGACAGCACTGGGGGCCGCACATAAGTTGTCAGTGTCAACTTCGCAGCTATGGGACGGACCCACATGGACGTGGAAGTCAACGGCTCCTCCTGCCCCGCACCCGAGGGCCCCGGCGGTACGGCCGCCGACCACCTGCGCGACGGACTCGGCCTGACCGGCACGAAGGTCGCCTGCGGGACGGGCGTCTGCGGCGCCTGCACCATCCTGGTCGACGGCTCCCCCACCGTCTCCTGCCTCCTGCCCGCCGACGCGCTCGCCGGCCGTGCGGTCACCACCGTGGAAGGGCTGGGCGGCGACCACTCCGTCCAGCGGGCCTTCGCCGCACACGACGCCATGCAGTGCGGATACTGCACACCCGGCTTCGTCGTGGAGGCCGTCGCCTTCGTCGACGCCTGGCGCGCCGAGCACGGGGACGCCCGACCCGATCGCGGCGCCATCGCCGACGCTCTGGCCGGGCACCTGTGCCGCTGCGGCGCCTACGAGGGCATCTTCGCCGCCGTGGCCGACGCCTGCACCGGCGCCTTCGACGAGGCGACCGACCAGGACCCGCCCCGGATCGACGCCTTCGACAAGGTCACCGGACGCGCCGAGTTCACCGCCGACCGGCTCCCCGCCCACACGTGGGAGGCCGTGATCATCCGCTCGACCAAGGCGCACGCACGCGTGCCCTCGGTCGACCCCGGCGGCGCCCGCACCTCCCCCATCGACCCGTCCGCCGCGGACCAGGATCCCGGGCCGGTCCTGATCGAACTGCTCGCCCCCGACCGCACCGTGCGCTACGTCGGCCAGCCCATCGCCGCGGTGGCCGCACCCACGAGGGAGGGCGCCCGCGCGGCCGCCGCCGCGGTCACTGTCGCCTACGACCCCCTGCCCGCGGTCCTGGACACCGACGCCGCCCAGGCCACCGACGCCCCGGTCCTCTACTCCACCCGCGCCGAGCGGCGCGCGGCCCCGAGCTACGGCGAGGCGCCCATGCCGCCGGCCCGTTGGGACGGCAACACGCGCGGCCCCAGCACCCTGAGCCTGCGCGGGTCCACCGCCGTCCGGCGGCTGCGCGCCGCCGCCGAGCGCGACGACCCCCACTTGGTCGCGCAGGAGTACTCCACGGCCACCCAGGTGCACACACCGCTGGAACCGCACGTGTGCGTGGCCTCCTGGGAGGACGGCGACCTGCACCTGCGCGTGTCCACCCAGTCGGTGAGCCAGCTCGCCGACCGGGCCGCCGAGCACTGGGGCCTGCCCCGCGACCGGGTCCACGCGGTCACCGAGTTCGTCGGGGGCGGGTTCGGTGCCAAGAACGGGCTCAGCACGGACACGTTGGCCGCGGTGGAACTGTCCCGTCTGGCCGGGGCTCCGGTGCGCGTGTCCCTGGACCGCGCCGAGGAGCTGACCGACGCCGGGCACCGGCCCGGCACACGCACCCGGGTGGCCCTGCTCGCCGACGGCGAGGGCCGGCTGGCGGCGATGAGCGTGGACTCCTACGGCGACGGCGGTGTGTCGGTCGGGTCCGCCACGGCCACGCTCTCGTTCCTGATGTACGGGCGCTCGCCCCGCCGGGTGCGCGACTTCGACGTCGTCACCAACCGTCCCCCCGGCAAGCCGATGCGCGGCCCCGGCGGTCCGCCGATGGCCTGGGCACTGGAACAGGCCGTGGACGAGATGGCCCTGCGCCTGGGCGAGGACCCGCTGGCGCTGCGCGCCCGCTGGGACGGCAACCCCAAGCGCCGCGCCCTGTACGAGAAGGCCGCCCTGCTGGACCTGTGGCGCGACCGCCCGCGGGGCGGCGGCACCGGGCGGTTCCGCCGCGGCGTGGGGGTGGCGGCCTCCAACTGGATGTACCTGCTCGCGCCCCGGGCCAAGGTGGAGCTGGCGGTGGAGGACGGCGTGCTGGTGGCGCGCTCGGCCACCCAGGACCTGGGCACGGGCATCCGCTCCGTGCTCAACGACGTGGTCACCGAGCGGCTCGGCGTGCCGGCCTCGGCGCTGCGCGTGGAGATCGGGCACAGCTCATCGGTGCACGGCACCGGCTCCTACGGCAGCCGCACCACCACCTCCATGGGCCCGGCCGCGACCCAGGCCGCCGACCGGATGCGCGCGGTGCTGCGCGAGCACGCCCCGGAGGTGCCCGCGAGCGGACCGATCCCCGAGCGCGCCCTGAAGGAGGCGCTCACCTCCGCCGAGGGCGTGCGGGTGGTCGGCGAGCGCGCGAGGGACCGCTGGGGGCACCTCTCACCCGACCTCGACGACCTCGCCCTGGGCCGCGGGCTCAGCGGCGCCGTCCACGTCATGGAGGTCGAGGTCGACACCCTGCTGGGACGGGTGCGGCCCACCCGGTGCTGGGCGGGGATCGCCGCCGGACGCATCTACGCCGAGCGCCTGGCGCGCAACCAGTGCGAGGGCGCGGTGGTCCAGGGGGTCGGCTACGCCCTGTTCGAGGAACGCCGCGACGACCCGGCGACCGGCGTCGTGCTCACCGACAACATGGAGGACTACCGGATCCCCGGGATGGGCGACGTGCCCGAGACCGAGGTGTACTTCCACCAGGAGGGGTTCGAGCACGTGCGGGGCGGCGGGGTCGGCCTGGGCGAGGTGTCGATCGTGGGCGTGGCCGCCGCGCTCGGCAACGCCGTCCACGACGCCGTCGGCGTGCGCCCGCTGGAGCTGCCCATCCGCCCGGACCGACTGATCAGGGGCCTGCGATGACCATCACCAAACCGACGGAACTGGGGGCCGCGCTGGCCCAGCTCGACGGCACGGGCGCCCGCCCGCGGGCCGGCGGCACCGACCTGACCGCGTGCCTGGCCGCCGGGGTGGTCGAACCTGCGCCGGTGGTGGATCTGACGGGCGTGGACGACCTGCGGGGCGTGGCGTGGGCCGGGGACGGATCGGCGCGCGTGGGCGCGCTGACCCGCGTCGCCGAGCTCTCCACCGACCCCCGGCTGGCCGACGCCTATCCGGCGCTGGCCATGACCGCCGCGGCGCTGGCCACACCGCAGGTGCGGGGCACGGCCACCGTCGGCGGCAACCTGCTCCAGCGCAACCGCTGCTGGTACCTGCGCAACCCGGCCTTCGACTGCTTCCAGACGGGCGGGGACTCCTGTCCGGCCCGGTCCGGCGACCACCTGTACGGGGTGGTCGTGGACCAGGGACCGTGCGCGGCTCCGCACCCGTCCTCCCTGGCGGTGGCGCTGCTGGCGTACGGGGCCTCGGTACAGGTCGCCGGACAGCGGGAGCGCGACGTGCCCGTGGCCGCGCTCTACGACGGCACGGACCCCACCCGCGACCACGTCCTGGACCCCCGCGAGGTGCTGGTGGCGGTGGAGCTGCCGGTTCCCTCCCCCGGGGAGCGGGCCTCCTACCTGCGCGCGACGGGGCGCTCCCGCGCCGAGTGGCCGCTGGTGGAGGCGGCCGTGCGGCTGGTGTGCGCGAGCGACGGAGCGGGACCGGTCGTCTCGGCGTCCGTGGCCGTGGGCGGGGTGGCCCGCACGCCGCTGCTCCTGCCCGGCGTGGCCGAGGCGCTGGTCGACGCCGTGCCCGGGTCCGCACCGGACGAGGGCGTGGACGCCGCGCTGGCGGAGCTGGCCGACCTGTGCGACCCGCTGCCCGCCACCGGCTACAAGGTGGACCTGTTGTCGGCGACCGTCCGCGCGGCCGTGGAGCAGGCCCTGGGCTGCGCCCTCTGAGCCGCGCCCGCCCGGCCGTCCCTGACCCCGCGCCGGGCGGGCGTGCCGTCGTCGCGGGCGCGGTCCCCGGGCCGACCGGCGGAGCCGGTGGACTTAGGATCCCCCTGTGAGCGAACAGCAGCAGTACGCCCGATACCGAGAGGACGTGCGGGTCCTGGCGGCGATCGGCGCGTGCGTCGACGAACAGTCCCGCCGTGTGACCGTGCGCCTGCCACGGCCGCTGGCCGAGGCGGCGGTGGCGGCGTGGGACCGCGACGAGCCGGACCAAGCCGGTGAGGAGACCGCGGAGGAGTACGCGGCGCGGGACGGCGCCGCCGAACTGGCGCTGATCGGGCTGGCGGTCTCCGAGCGCGGCCGGTGGGAGGGCGCGGAGGTGGTCGTCGACCTGGACGTCGCCGCCGCGGGAGCCGCCGCGCAGGTAGCGCGGGACGCGCGGGAGGCGTGGGAGGCGCGCGGCCCCGGAGGGACGCCCTCCCCTCCGAACACGGTCTAACGGACCCGGTCGTACCCACCCGGTCGCCGCCGCCCATCCCCGCGAGTGGTGATCGTCCCGAGCGCGTGTACGGCCCGGGCGGCGAGAGCGGGACGGGCGGCTGCGAGAATGCGGTGATGCGTCCCCACACCATCGACTTCAGCGTTGACGACCTCTCTGACCTGCGGAAACGACTGGCTCGCACCCGTTTCCGCCAGAACCTGCCCGACGAGGACTGGCGGTGGGGCGTCCCGCAACCGTGGCTGCGCGACCTGGTGGACCACTGGCTCAACGACTATGACTGGCAGGCGACCCAGGCCGAACTGAACGCCCTGCCCCAGGTCATCGGTACGGCCGGCGGGCTGCACGTGCACGCCTTCCACGTGCGCTCCCCGCACCCGGAGGCGACGCCGTTGCTGCTGTGCCACGGATGGCCCGGATCCATCGTGGAGTTCCTCGACTGCCTGCCCGCCCTGACCGACCCCACCGCGCACGGTGGGCGGGCCGAGGACGCCTTCCACGTGGTGCTCCCCTCCATGCCCGGCTTCGGACTCTCCGGCCCCACGTCCGCTCCCGGAGCCGGTGTCGCCGCCATCGCCACCGCGTTCGCCGATCTCATGCGGCGGCTCGGGTACGAGCGGTTCGTCGCCCAGGGCGGCGACTGGGGGGCCTTCGTCGTCCGCGACCTGGGGTTGGCGCACGCCGACCGGCTGCTCGGTGCCCACATCAACTTCCCGTGGGCGGTGCCGCCTCCCGGTGTCGAGGACCCGCTCGCCGAAGCCACTCCTCAGGAACGCGCCGTCATGGAGGACAACGAGCGTGTCCACGGGGCCGACCAGGGCTACTCCATCCAGCAGGAGACCCGCCCGCACAGCATCGGCCCGGCGCTGGAGGACTCGCCCGCGGGTCTGGCCGCCTGGCTCCTGGAGAAGTTCCATACCTGGGCGGACACCCGCGAGGGGCTCCCCTACGGCGTCGACCGGTTGCTGGACAACACCATGCTGTACTGGTTGACCGGGACGGCCACCTCCGCCGCGCGGCTGTACGCCGAGTCAGTGCCGTACGGAGCCGACCCCCGGGTCTGGGGCCGCCGGGTGGAGGTGCCCACGGGTGTGGCCGTCTACCCCTACGAGAAGACCCGCGCTCCCCGCGCCTGGCTCGAACGGCAGTGGAACCTGGTCCACTGGTCCGAACAGCCGCGCGGGGGTCATTTCGCCGCCTTCGAGCAGCCGGAACTGTTCGTCGGCGACCTGCGCTCCTTCGCGCGGGCTCTGCCGCACCGAAGCTAGGGCGTGTATGACGGACACTCACCCTGCTGCGCGACGCCCCAGCGGCACCCTCACTGCGTTCTCATCAGTCAACAGCCACACCAGGATGCTTCCTTCTTCGGCCTTGCGAGGCCACCACTGGAACGCCGCTCGCGACGGGCGGCACCCGTCATACACGCCCTAGACCGCACTGTCTTCGAGGGCCGACGCCACCCGGGTTCGCAGGACTGACCGGAGTGTGCCGGGGTATCCGCCGACCCTGGTTCGCCCTCCATGACGACGAGTCCGTCAACGCCTGCCCTCCCGCGGGTCACTCCTGGGGCAGGACCACGACGGGCACGCCGTTGAGGACCGCGTTGCCCGAGAGCGGATCCACCGCCGAGGGGTCGGTGACGGCGTTGACGTTGACCCCGGGGTTCTGGGCGGCGACCGTCATCCGGGTGCCGGGCAGGCCGTGCCCCCACCCGTGCGGCAGGCTCACGACCCCGGGCATGACGGTGTCGGTGTGCTCCACGGGAGCCGTGACCTCACCGGACGCGCTGCGCAGGACGGCGTCGGCTCCGTCGGCCAGGCCCAGGCGGTCGGCGTCGTCGGGGTGCACGTGCAGGGTGCAGGTGTTGCTGCCGCCGGTGAGCCGGGGGACGTTGTGCGCCCAGCTGTTGTTCGAACGCAGGTGGCGCCGCCCCACGAGCACCAGGGAGTCGCGGCGCGCGGCCAGGCCCTCGCTCAGGCGGGCCACGTCCTCGACGAGCGGCTCGGGGCAGGCCTCCACACGCCGGGAGGCGGTGGACAGGATCTCGGGGACGCGGGAGTCCAGCGGCCCCAGGTCCACTCCGTGCGGCGCGTCCAGCAGGCTCTGGAGGGTGAGGCCGTCGGGGCGGGCACCGAAGGCGTCACCGTAGGTGCCCAGGCGCAGGAGCAGGTCGATCCGGCGCTCGGACCACGTGCCCGGGTACAGGGCGGCGGTCAGCTCGGCGGGGTCGCGGCCGTGCACGGACGAGTCGGGGTCGGCGACGGCGCGGGAGAGGATCCGGGCGGTCTCGGCCTCGTCCACCGCGTCGGGGTCGGCGTCCGGGCCCTGGCCTGCGGCGATCTGCACGAGCCTGCGCAGGATGAGGGACTCGTCGGCCTCCCCTTCCTCCAGGGGCAGGGGCGCGGGCGAGTAGCGGACGGTGTTGCGTACCGCGAGTTCGCTGAAGGCGAGGTCGAAGTGGGGGGTGCGGCTCGGCGGCGCGGGCGGGAGGATGACGTCCGCGCGGCGGGTGGTCTCGTTGAGGTAGGGGTCCACGCTCACCATGAACTCCAGACCGGGCAGCTCCCGGTCCAGGCGGTCGCCGCCGGGTGTGGACAGCACGGGGTTGCCCGCCACGGTGACCAGGGCGCGGACCTGTCCGGTGCCGGGGGTGGCGATCTCGTCGACGAGGGTCACCGCGGGCAGCTCGCCCTTGGCCTCGGGCAGGCCGCGCACACGGCTGCGCCAGCGGCCGAGCCGGAAGGGGCGGCTGCGCCCGGCGCCGGCCGGGCGGTGGGCGGGCCGGGGGAAGAGGGCGCCGCCGGGCCGGTCGAGGTTGCCGGTGATCAGGTTGAGCACGTCCACGAGCCAGCTGGTGAGGGTGCCGAACTCGGCGGTCGTGGTGCCCACGCGGGCGTAGACGGCGGCGGTGGGCGCGGCGGCCAGGTCGCGGGCCATCCGGCGGATGTGGTCGGCGTCGACCCCGCAGACGGGCGCGACGGCCTCGGGGGTGAACTCCTTGGCCAGGGCGCGCACCTGCGCCAGGCCCTCGACGTGCCCGGCCAGGGCCCCGGGGTCGGCCAGGTCCTCGGCGAAGAGGGTCTGGGCCATGGCGAAGAGCAGGTAGGCGTCGGTGCCCGGCCGGATGGGGACGTGCTCGTCGGCGAGGTCGGCGGTGCGGGTGCGGCGGGGGTCGACCACGACCAGGCGTCCGCCGCGGGCGCGCAGGGCCTTGAGCCGTCCGGGGAAGTCGGGCGCGGTGCACAGGCTGCCGTTGGACTCGACCGGGTTGGCGCCGAGCATGAGCAGGTGGTCGGTGCGGTCCAGGTCCGGGACCGGGATGGCCAGGGGGTCGCCGAACATCAGGCCGCAGGAGACGTGCTTGGGCATCTGGTCGACGGTGCTGGCGCTGTAGACGTTGGTGGTGCCGAGGGTGCGCGCGAGCAGTCCCGAGTAGAGCTGTCCGGCCACGGTGTGCACGTTGGGGTTGCCGAGGTAGGCGGCGACCGCGTCGCGGCCGTGGCGGTGCACGACTCCGGAGAGCCCGGCCTCGACCGCGGCGAAGGCCTCGGGCCAGTCGACCTCGCGCCAGTGCTCGCCCTCGCGCACCATGGGGCGGCGCAGGCGGTCGGGGTCGTTGTCCAGGGCGGGCAGGGTGGCGCCCTTCGGGCAGACGAACCCCCCGCTGAAGACGTCCTGGCGGTCGCCGCGGGCGGCGGTCACCCGTCCGGTGTCGATGGTGAGAGTGAGGCCACAGGTGGCCTCGCACAGCGGGCAGATCCGAAGTGCCGTTTCCATGGGGGCTCCCGTACATACCGGACGGTCGGTTTAATTCGACACTACCGTCGCGCGCACCATGTGTACAGGTCCGGGCCGCGTTCGCTGTGGGCGCAGCACCGCACGGCATCGCCCCCGCGGTCGCGGTGTTGTCGGCGGCATGAACGGCGGCGAGGACGAAGCGATGGACGCCTACAGCACGATCGTCACCTCCGTGGCCTAACGGGTCCGGCCGAGCGTGGCCGCGCCGGCCCTGCGCGGCGTGCGGGGCGCGGGCGCCGGGTCCGGTGTGGCCTTCACCGGGGACGGACTCCTGCTCACGAGCGCGCACGTCGTGGAGTGTGCCGGTGGTGCACGTGAACCCGGCGTACTCCTCGCAGGAGTGCGCCGAGTGTTCCTACACCCACCGGCACAATCGCATCTCCCAGGCCCTGTTCACGTGCCGGTCGTGCGGTGTCGTTGCACACGCCGACCGCAACGCTTCCCGAGTGCTGGCCCGCAGGGGCCGGCACGTGTGGAACGCGGGGCGGCAGTCATCCGCCCCTGGAGACCCCTGGAGAGTCTCCTGGACGGAGGGGCCCACCCGGCAGCCAGCCGGGCGCTACGTCCAAGCCCGGCCCTTCACGGCCGGGTCAATTCGACCCGCGCAGGTAGGCCTGGTGGGCCAGCTCGCGGCACACCACCGCGAAGTCGAGTCCGGCCGCGCCCGCCGCCATCGGGAACGTGGAGGTCTCCGTCAACCCGGGGGCCACGTTGGTCTCCAGGAACGTGACCTCTCCGTCATCCCCCACGATGACGTCGGTGCGCGACAGGTCGCGCAGGCCCAGCGCCTCGTGGGCGGTGAGCGCGACCCGCGTGGCCGCCTCCACGGCGGCCTCGTCCAGGCGGGCCGGGCAGAAGAACTCGGTACGGCCCGCGGTGTAGCGCGCCGCGTAGTCGTAGACGCCGCCGTCGGGGACGATCTCCACCGGCGGCAGGGCCATGGGGCCCTCCCCGGTGTCCACCACGCCCACGGCCAGTTCCGTGCCCTGGACCTGCTCCTCGATCAGTGCGGAGTCGCTGTAGGCGAAGCACGACACCAGTGCCGCGGACAGATCGTGCAGCGAGCTGACCGGCGTGGCTCCGAAGGCCGATCCGCCGCGGTCGGGCTTGACGAACAGCGGCAGGCCCAGGCGGTCGGCCAGGCGGTCCAGCAGCGCCGGGGCGCCCAGGTCGTGGAAGGCCGACTTGGGCAGCGCGGCCCCGCGCGGCACCCGGACCCCGCGCGCCGACAGCAGCGCCTTGGCCGCGGGCTTGGAGTAGGCCAGACGGCAGGCCTCGGGCCGGGCGCCCACGTAGGGGGCGCCGACCAGTTCCAGGACCTCGCGGATCGCGCCGTCCTCACCGGCCGAGCCGTGCAGCACGGGGAAGACCACCTGGGGCGGGTCGTCGGCGAGGCGCCCCAGCAGGGTGGAGTCCACGTCGGCGACCTGCACCTCCACGTCCAGGCGTCGCAGCGCCTCGGCGACGCTGCGCCCGGAGTGGACGCTCACCTCGTGTTCGGGGGAGAGTCCCCCGGCGAGAACGAGAACGCGGTCAAGGTCGGCCACGGCGCGGACCTCCTTCTGTGCTGCTGTCATGGTGCGGGGTGCCCTCACGGCTGTCTCAGGGCAGGTCGGGGGCGGGTGCCTGGCTGCCTCGGGTGGGCGGGGTCGAAGTGGTGCCGAACGTATCACGCAGGTCGACCTCGCCCTCGATCGCGCCGACCAGGCGACGCACGCCCTCGCGGATCTGCTCCGGCGTGGGGAAGCAGAAGCTGAGCCGCATGTTCGCGCGGCCGCGTTCGTCGGCGTAGAAGCCGGTGCCCGGCACGTAGGCGACGCGTTCGGCGACCGCACGGGGCAGCATCGCCTTGGCGTCGATGCCCTCGGGCAGGGTGGCCCACACGAAGAACCCGCCCTCGGGCCTGGTCCAGGTGCACCCGTCGGGCATCATCGCGCCCAGCGCGTTGAGCATCGCGTCGCGGCGCTCGCTGTACATCGTGTTGAACACCTTGATCTGTTCCTGCCAGGGGAAGGTGTGCAGGTAGCGGCGCACCACGAGCTGGTTGAACGTGGAGTGGCTGAGCATCGCCGACTCGGCGGCCAGGACCAGTTTGGCGCGGACCGCGGCCGGGGCCAGCGCCCAGCCGATGCGCAGGCCCGGGGAGAGCGTCTTGGACAGCGACCCGAGGTAGATGACGTTGCCGTTGCCCTGGGAGAACAGGGTGGGCTCGGGCTCGCCCTCGTAGCGCAGCAGGCCGTAGGGGTTGTCCTCCACGATCAGGACGTCGTGGCGCTCGCAGATCTCCATCACGCGGGCGCGGCGCTCGGCGCTCATGGTGATGCCGGCCGGGTTCTGGAAGTTGGGGATCGTGTAGAAGAACTTGACCGTGCGCCCGGCCCTGGCCGCCTCGGTGAGCGCGCGCTCCAGTTCCTCGGGGACCACGCCGCGCTCGTCCATGCCCACGTGCTGGATCTCGGCCTGGAAGGCGGCGAAGGTGTTGATCGCGGTGACGTAGGTGGGGGCCTCGCACAGCACGACGTCGCCCGGGTCGACGAAGACCCGCGTGATGAGGTCGAGGGCCTGCTGGGAGCCGACGGTGACGATGACGTCGTCGGGGCTGGCGGTGATGCCCTCCAGCGTCATGTAGTCGCAGAGCTGCTCGCGCAGGACGGGGTCGCCCTGGGCCGAGCCGTACTGCAGGGCCGCGGCGCCCTCCTCGGAGACCACGTCCTTGACCAGCTCGCCGATCTGGTCGAGCGGGAGCGCGGCCACGTTGGGCATGCCGCCGGCCAGGGAGACGACCTCCGGGCGTGACGCGACGGCGAAGAGTGCCCGGACCTCCGATGCGACCATGCCCTGTGCTCGGCGTGCGTAGCGGCCGACGTGCGGGTCGATACGCGAGCCCTGAGGGTTGGGCTGCTGCTCTCGGTGGTCAGCGGACACGGTCCACCTCCGAAGGAAGGACGGAAATAGCGGGGCCGACCGAGCGCCGGTCCCGACCATCGTTGGTCTGGGGGTTCGACGCCTGCCGCGGCCCGGTGGTTCACAGCGGCCGGTGACGCGGTGCGGCCGCGCGGTGGCCCTGTGGGATCGGGTTGTCCGAGCCGTGGATGAACACGGTTCGGTAAATGTCCAGAGTGTAGCCCACGAGCGGCGCCGGAACCGGGGTCGGACCCCCGTCCCCGGCGTTGGCCGCCTCGGCGATCCTCTGCCGGCGAGCCCGTCTGTGGGGCCCTGCCACCTGGATCCCCGGCCGAAGGGGGGTCCCACACCCCGGATTGCCAGAACATGGCGGACTCTTCACTCTTTCCGCCCGAGTCGGACATAGTCGGCAAGCCACTCATCAGCGACATTGGTCACTTCGGGTGCTCACGCGGTGACACCCGTACCGGATCCCGCATCTGGAGGGGGAACCCATGGGAGTCCGCTCGACCACCGTCCTCGCGCCGCTCTCGGCACTGCTGCTGGCCTGCGTGCTGACCACGTCCTGCGCCCTCGGCGACGACGACCAGGAGGCCGATCCCGAGCGGTTGCAGCTGGAGGCGGCCGCCGGCGCCCTGTCGGTGTCGGTCCTGCGACCGGGCGCCGAACGGGCCTTCGCGCGCGACGGCCACACCCTGGACGGCGGCCTGGACTGCGCCAACGAGGCCCCCGCCGCGCCCTCGGCCGACCCCGGGGGCACCGGCCCCGCGGGCGAGGACGCCGAGGAGGCCGGCGGCTCCGGGCAGGAGGGGGGCGATGGGCGGGCGAGCCCGGCGGTCCCGGGCGAGGAGCTGGCGGTCCACTGCACCGGCGTCACCGACGAGGGCGAGGAGGTCGTCTTCGAGGGCCGCCTGGCCCGCGCGGACCTGGCCGCGCGCGAGGCCGGCGACGACAGCCTGCACGGGAGCTTCACCGGCAGCGTGGCCGGTGAGACGGTCTTCGACCTCGACTGCTTCCAGTGCGCGCCCGCCGCGGACGCCGACGGCCCACAGGACGAAGAGGCCTCGGACGCCGGCGGCACGGACGATGGCGGCACCGAGGCCGCGACGGACGACTAGGCCGTGGTCTTCGCGGCGTTCCGGGCTCATCCGAAAGCCTGCGGAAGAAGCATGACCCGGACGCGACGCCGCCGGTGCCGGGCGCGTCCCCTCGCGCGCGCCCGGCACCGGCGGCGCGACGGCGGCCCTGGAGGTGACCCCACTCCAGGGCCCACCGCCGGCACGATGACCCGGGGACTCCCCCGCCCCCTCCGGATCACCTGCGGCCCGTGGGCTCGTCCGCCCCTCCCCCGAAGGCCCCCCTCAAGGCTCGAAGGCCGCGGACGTGCTTCCGACACCGGGTCGCGACCGTCGTTCCCCCTGCTGAACCCGACGACCGCCCCGACTCCGGGCCGCGCATGTACAGACAACACCAGCCACCGCCGCCACAGCAACGGTTGCACTACGTTGCGGAACCATCGCCAAGAGCGACCATCGGGGCGGACTGCGGTGGCTCGCTCCGCAGCCGGCGGACCTCGGGGGCCACCGATCCCGGCAACAGGTCCGCGGGACGCTCCGGGTACTTCACGCTCACCCGCACGTCCTCGACGAACCGGTAGGGGCGGCTTTCGATGATCCCGCCCAGGTGCCGGCGCACCCGCGAGAGCTCGGCTCGCACGGTCACCACGTGCCCGCCGTCCCCGAAGACGTCCCGCGACAGCTGCACGCCCGTACGGCCGCACCGGTGCACGGCCAACAAGAGCAGGAGTTCGGCGTGGCGCGGCGTCAGGCGGTGGGACCACTGGCCGCTCGGCCCGGCCACCGAGACCGCGGGGCTGCTGCCCGACAGGTCCAGGGTGACGGTGGAGGGCGTGTCGCCCTCCACGTGCAGCGGCCGCACCAGCCACCCGCCGGGCAGGGGCTCCAGTGAGCACTCCCCCAGCGCGGGCAGCCACGCCGTCCCCGTGTCGCGCAGCGTGGGCAGGAGCACCCGGCGCACGGGTTCCATGTTGACCACGGCCGCCGTCCAGCCCGACTCGTCCACCACCATCGCCCGCCCGCCCAGTCCGGCCAGCAGGGGCGCGGCCACGGCCCGCAGCCGCTCCAGGTGCGTGTGGTGGATGCTCTGCAGGTGCGCCTCGGCCAGCTGGGCCACGGCGTGCACCAGGGCGAGCGTCGAGGGGTGGATGGTGTTCACGGGGCCCGTGACGTCGATGGCCCCGAGCAGGCGCCCGTCCCGGGGATCGTGGATGGGAGCGCAGGCGCAGGTCAGCGCGTGCAGGTGGCGGACGAAGTGCTCGGCCGAGTAGACCTGCACCGGGCGCCCGACCACCAGGGCCGTGCCGATGGCGTTGGTCCCGGTGCTCCCCTCGTTCCAGTACGCGCCCTCGACGAGCCCGACCCGGTCGCCGACCGACCGCATGCGGTGCGAGCCGTCGCGCCACAGGACCTGTCCGGCGGCGTCGGTGACCAGCATGATGTGGTCGGCCTCGTCGGCCACCGAGACCAGGGAGCGGCGGATCAGCGGCAGCACCTCGGCGATGGGAGAGCTGGACCGGTAGGTCTGGAGCTCGTCCAGGCGGGTGACGCGCGGCGGCGGCGCGCCGTCCGGATCGATCCCGAACCGGCGCATGCGCTGCCACGAGTCCTCGATGACCGGTCGCAACTGGACCGGAGCCGGGCGGCCACTGAGCGAAGCTTCGTGCACCTTGCGCAACAGGCGCGCGTGTTCACGCGCGTCGACCCCCGCGGGAAGGGCCGTGTCCAGCGGAGGAAACGACATGTGGCCTCCTGACATCGACTTGGCTACGGCGGAACCCAGTTTCGTCCTTCGGCCCCGTCCAAGGCGGTGGAATCAGCAGAAACATGTGTGGTGCGCGTGACGTGTGCCGTCTTTGCGCCCTGGTGCGCGGTTCTGCCCGGAGCCGAGGCGCCGACTGGCCGGATCCACCAGCATCGGCCATCGCGCGCGCCCGCCCCAGACCGTGGCCGGATCCGGCCACGCGCCAGCGCACGGGCACGTTCACGGACGCCGGCGGGAGAGCGCGAACCACAGGCGCATGCGCTGCTCGGCGTCGGCCAGGTCCACGTCCAGGTCGCGTTCGATCCGGCCGATCCGGTAGCGGACGCTGTTGCGGTGGGTGCCCAGGTCGGCGGCGGCGCGGTCCCAGTTGCCGTGCCGGGTGAGCCAGGCCCGCAGGGTGCGGCGCAGGGTGCGCGCGGTGTCGGTCTCCTGCGCCAGCGGACCGAGCACGCGGCGCACCAGGTCGTCGACGCCCTCCGGGTCCAGGAGGGTGTCGAAGGGGTCGGTGCCGGAGCCCCACACCATCGGCGCGCCGGTGGCGCGGGCGCGGGCCAGGAGGGCGGCGGCCTGGCGGTCGGCCTCGGCCAGGCCGGAGGGCGGCATCGGCGCGCTGAGCGCGCCGGTCCAGCCGTGCGGGCGCAGTTCCTGGAGCTGGTCCCGGTGGGCGTCCTCCCCGCGGTCGGCGAGCACCGCCCGCAGGTGCTCGCCCCCCGCGTCCGCCGTGTGGTCCAGCACCGGTGTGCCCAGGGGCAGCGCCACCGGGGCGGTGTGCCGTCCCGCCCGCGCGTGCGCCCGCAGCACCCGGTAGGCGGCGCCGCCGGGGTCGGCGTGGGTGAGTTCGGCCAGGAGGGGTTCGGTGGCGTGGCCGATTCCGCCGTCGAGGAGCAGGCCGGTGAGCAGGCGTCCGGGGACGGGCGGGGCCTCGTGGGACGTGCGTGCCAGGAGGTCGAGCAGGGCGGTGGCCGTGCGCAGGACCGCGCGGTCGGTGATGCCCAGCGGCTCGGGCCGCCCCACCAGGACCACACCGTGGTCCTCGGGCGGTGTGCCGACCGTGTGCAGGAAGACCTCGTCGTCCCCGGAGCGGGCCTTGGCGCTGCGCGGGCCGCGCGCGGAGGTGAGCTTGCCGAGCAGTGCGGACAGGCCGGACAGGTCGGCGGGAGCGGACGGGGTGCGCTGGAGGGTGTCGGGGCCGGCGAGGGCGGCCCAGCCGGCGAGGGAGTCGGCCAGCACGCGCAGCACCCGTGCGACGGGGTCGGGGTCCGAGACCGCGCGGGCCAGCGCCTGGTGGGCCTCGCCGAGGCGGCGCAGGTCGCGCAGGCGGCGCTCCTCCAGTTCCTCGCCCACCGCCTGGCTGACGGCCGTGAACGGTGTGGGCCTGGGTACCTCCACCAGCGGGAGCCCCTGGAGGTGGCACTGCTCGATCAGGCCGACGGGCACGGTGTCGTGCACGGGGGTCACGCCGAAGCCGACGGCGCTGACGCCCGCGCCGACCAGGGAGGCGACATAGGCGCGCAGGGCCGCGGCGGTGCCGGGGAGGTTGACGCCGGCGGTGAGCAGGAGTTCGCCGCCGCGCAGGTAGACGGCCGGGTCCTCGAGCTCGCTGACCACCGCCCAGCCCACGCCGGGATCGCCCGCCGCCACGACGGTGGCCAGGTCGAGGTCGCGGCGGCCCACCACGGTGCTCAGGGGCACGGAGTACGCCTGGTCGCGGGACGCGGTGTCGGCCATGGCGCGGTCCTTCCCCGCGCCGGGGCGCGGACGTGTGTCGCCGGTGTTGCGTCCACGGGTGCGCGGACCGCAGATTCTGGATGGTTCGTCCACACCCGCTCCGGATTCGGTGCGGTTCATCCACTGGAGAGGAGTGTAATCGGTCCCTAACCTGACGACAGTCCGTGTGACCTGCGCCGACTTCGTCGCCGTTCACACCGCCGGCGACGGCGCCGGCCCCTGCCCGCCCACCTCCCAGCGACCGCATCCGACCACGACGACGACGTCCACCGACGCACCGACAGGGAGCACCACCGATGACCGCACCGATCGGACCCACCGACTCCAGCCTCGTCCCGCGCTTCGCCGGACCGGCGACCTACGCGCGGCTGCCGCGCATCGACCAGGTCGACAAGGCCGACATCGCCGTGGTCGGCGTGCCCTTCGACACCGGTGTGTCCTACCGGCCCGGAGCCCGTTTCGGCCCCTCGGCCATCCGTGAGGCCAGCCGCCTGCTGCGTCCCTACCACCCGGGCCTGGACGTGTCCCCGTTCGCCTCCGCGCAGGTGGTCGACGGCGGCGACATCGCGGTCAACCCGTTCTCCATCGGCGACGCCGTCGAGACCGTCGACCAGGCGGCCTCGGAGTTCGTGCGGGCCGGGACCAAGCTGGTCACCCTGGGCGGCGACCACACGATCGCGCTGCCGCTGCTGCGCTCGCTGTACCGGCGGCACGGCCCCATCGCCATGGTCCACTTCGACGCCCACCTGGACACCTGGGACACCTACTTCGGTGAGCCCTACACGCACGGCACCCCGTTCCGCCGCGCCGTCGAGGAGGGCATCCTCGACACCGAGGCGATCGCGCACGTGGGCACCCGCGGCCCGCTCTACGGCAAGCGCGACCTGGAGGAGGACCGCCGCTTCGGGTTCGGCATCGTCACCGCCGCCGACGTCATGCGCAAGGGCGTGGACGAGATCTCCGACGCCCTGCGCCAGCGCGTGGGCCGCCGACCGCTGTACGTCTCCGTGGACATCGACGTCCTGGACCCGGCCCACGCCCCGGGCACCGGCACCCCCGAGGCGGGCGGTCTGACCAGCCGCGAGCTCCTGGAGATCCTGCGCGGCCTCTCGACCTGCAACCTCGTGGGCGCGGACGTGGTGGAGGTCGCCCCGGCCTACGACCACGCGCAGATCACCGCGACCGCCGCCTCGCACGTGGCCTACGACCTCGTCAGCGTCCTGGCCCTGAACCACGGCCTGGGGGACTGAACCCGTGGACGCACCGCGCACCGGTGGTGACCTGGTCGCCGAGACCCTGACGGCGCTGGGCGCCCGTACGGCCTTCGGCATCCCGGGCCAGCACGCGCTGGGGCTGTTCGACGCCCTGCGGCGCTCACCGGAGCTGG
Organism: Nocardiopsis sp. Huas11; assembly: GCF_003634495.1. Taxonomy (GTDB): domain Bacteria; phylum Actinomycetota; class Actinomycetes; order Streptosporangiales; family Streptosporangiaceae; genus Nocardiopsis. Next base: position 5,142,213 of record NZ_RBKY01000001.1, read on the forward strand.
AGCTGGTCTCCGCCCGGGTGGAGAACAACGCCGCCTTCGCCGCCGACGGCCACGCCCGGCGGACCGGGCGTGTGACCCCGCTCCTGGTCTCCACCGGGCCCGGTGCGCTCCTGACGCTGTCGTCCCTGCAGGAGTCCATGGCCTCCAGCGCACCGGTGCTGGTGATCAGCAGCCAGATCCCCCGTGCCGGGCTGGGCGGCGCCCGCCGCGGCTTCCTGCACGAGCTGCCCGAGCAGTCGGCGGCCTTCGCGGCCGTCACCAAGTCGGTGTTCACGGTGCGGCACACCTCGCAGATCCCCTCGGCGCTGGCCGAGGCCTGGCGGGCCGCGGCCGCGGCCCCGGCCGGTCCGGTGCTGGTGGAGATCCCGCAGGACGTGCTGCTGGAGCCGACGGCGGTACCGCCGGTGGCGGACGTGGACGGCTCCCCCGTACCGCTGGAGCCGCGCGCGGAGCTGGTGGCCGAGGCCGCCCGCCTGTTGGACGGCGCCCGGCGCCCGGTCGTGCTGGCCGGGGGCGGGGTGAGCCGCGCGGGCGGGCAGCGGGCGCTGCTGGAGCTGGCCGAGGCCCTCCAGGCGCCGGTGGCGACCACGTTCGGCGCCAAGGACGCCTTCCCGTGGGAGTACCCGCTGTCGCTGCGGTCGTGGCTGGAGGACCGGCACACCACGGACTACCTCCAGAGCGCCGACGTGCTCTTGGTGGCCGGTTCGGGGCTGGGCGAGCTGTCCAGCAACTACCACACCCTCGCCCCGCGGGGCCGGGTGATCCAGGTCGAGGCGGATCTGGGCAAGCTGGAGGCCAACGTCCCGGCGCTGGGCGTGCACGGCGACGCCGCCCTGGTCCTGGCCGCGCTGGCCGAGCGGGTCACGCGCCGCCCGGCCGATCCGACCGCGGCCGCGGAGGTGGCCCGGGTCAGGGCCGCGGTGGCCGCCCGCCTGGACGCCCAGGACCTGGCCGCCGAGCGCGCCGTGCTGGCGGCCGTGCGCGCGGCGCTGCCCGACGACGCGCCCAGCTGCTGGGACATGACGATGCTCGCCTACTGGGCGTGGTCGGCGTGGGAGCCGCGTCGGGGGCCGATGTTCTCCGCGCAGGGCGCGGGCGGCCTCGGCTACGCGCTGCCCGCCGCCCTGGGCGCGGCGGCCGCGGGCGGCGGGCCGGTGCTGGCCGTGTCCGGTGACGGCGGCGCGATGTACTCGATCGCGGAACTGGCCACCGCCCGCCAGCACGACCTGGACGTGACGTGGCTGATCGTCGACGACGGCGGCTACGGCATCCTGCGCGAGTACATGGAAGAGGCGTTCGGGGAGGCCGTCCACACCGAGCTGGAGCGCCCGGACTTTCCCGCCCTGGCCGCCGCGTTCGGGGTGCGCTCGACCCTGACCACACCCGAGCGGCTGCGCGAGGACCTGGCGGCCGCGCTGGCCGCGCCCGGCCCGCACGTGGTCGTCCTGCCCATGGTGCTGGGACTGTTCGCCCCCACCCACACCGCTTGAGACCCCGGTCGGCGCCGCCGGCGCCGGCCGTCCCCGATCCCCCGCCCAGGGGCACGCCCTTCAGGAGGACCTCCGTGTCCACGCACGACCAGACGCCGACCACCGCCGCGGGCGCACCGCAGCGCGTGACCGAGGTGGAGGCCTTCGGCGTCGCGCCGATCCCGGTCCGGGCGCAGACCTCGCGCCCCTTCGACCTGTTCCGGCTCACCTTCGGGGGCGCCAACACCTTCGCCACCATCATCCTGGGCACCCTGCCGATCGCCTACGGGCTGAGCTTCGCCGCCGCGGCGGCGGCCACAGTGGTGGGCATGCTGCTGGGCGCGCTCATCCTGGCGCCCATGGCGCTGTTCGGCCCGCGCACGCGCACCAACAACGCGGTCTCCTCCGGGGCGCACTTCGGTGTGGTGGGGCGGTCCCTGGGCTCGCTGCTGTCGCTGCTCACCGCCGTCACGTTCTTCTCCATCTCGGTGTGGGTGAGCGGTGACGCGATCGTGGGCGCGGCGACGCGCTTCGGGTTCGAGGGCGGCCAGGGGCTGCGGGCCGCCGCCTACGGAGTGATCGCCCTGGCGGTCTTCGCCGTGTGCGTGTACGGCTACCAGTTCATGCTGCTCATCAACAAGGTCGCCGTGGTGGCGGGCAGCGCGCTGATGCTGCTGGGTGCCGTGGCCTACGGCGGTTCCTTCGACCCCTCCTTCGCCGGGACCGGGGACTACCTGCTGGGCGGCTTCTGGCCGACGTGGGTGCTCGCGGTGCTCACCATCATGTCCAACCCGGTGTCCTTCGGCGGGTTCCTGGGCGACTGGGCCCGGTACATCCCGGCCACCTGGTCCACCCGGTCGTTGCTGGCCGCCCCGTTCCTGGCCCAGGTCGCCACGCTGCTGCCGTTCGGCTTCGGCCTCGCCACCGCCACGCTGGTGGCCGACCCGGGCGACTACGTCGCGGGCCTGGCCGTGGCCTCGCCGCTCTGGTACGCCCTGCCGCTGCTGCTGGTGGCGCTGATCGGCGGCCTGTCCACGGGCACGACCGCGCTGTACGGCACGGGGCTGGACTTCTCCTCCCTGGTGCCGCGGCTGAACCGCGTGCAGGGCACGGTGGTGGTGGGGTCGCTGGCCCTGGTGCTGATCTTCGTGGGCACGTTCCTGTTCGACATCGTCGAGACCATCAACGCCTTCGCCATCCTCATCGTGCTGCTCACCTCGCCGTGGATGGTCGTGATGATGCTGGGGTACGTGTTCCGGCGCGGCCACTACCTCGTCGATGACCTGCAGGTGTTCAACGAGGGCCGCCGCGGCGGCGCCTACTGGTTCACCCGCGGCGTCAACTGGCGGGCCGCGGCGGCGTGGGCGCTGGCCGCCGTGGCCGGCCTGCTGTTCGCCAACACCCCGATGCTCGTCGGCCCCCTGGGGAACCTGGCCGGCGGCATCGACCTGAGTCTGCCCGCGGCGCTGCTGACCGCCGCGGTCGTCTACCCCGTCGCCGTCACCGTCTTCCCGGAGCCCCGGGAGGTCTTCGGTCCGCAGGGTCCGCGTTGGGTCCCCTCGGCCGAGAGCGTCGACGAACACGAGCACGTCCCCGCGGCGCGCTGACCCGCACGTCCCACACCCACCGACGAGACGAGAGATCATGCGTACGCACACGTTCGAGACCCTGCCGAGCTTCATCGGCGGCGCCCCCGTCGTGCCCGAGGGGGACAGGGCCCTGGATCTGGTGGACCCGGTCACCGGCAAGGTGAGCGGCCGGGCGGGGATCTGCGGGCGGCCCGAGGTGGAGTCGGCCATGACCGCCGCCGCCCGCGCCTTCCGGAGCTGGCGCCGCGAGGCCACCCCGGGCCGCCGCCAGGAGGTGCTGCTGGCCCTGGCCGACGCCCTGGCCGAGCGGGCGGAGGAGTTCGCCGACGCCGAGTGCGGCGAGACCGGCAAGCCGCGGGCGTCCATGCTGGAGGAGGAGATCCCCTTCTGTGTGGACACCCTGCGCTTCTTCGCGGGGGCCGCGCGCCACCTGGAGGGCCGGGCCGCCGCCGAGTACATGGGCGGGCACACCTCGTGGATCCGCCGCGAGCCGGTGGGCGTGTGCGTGGGCGTGACGCCGTGGAACTACCCGCTGATGATGGCGGTGTGGAAGATCGGTCCGGCGCTGGCCGCGGGCAACACGGTGGTGCTCAAGCCCGCCGAGACCACGCCGACCACGACGGTCATGCTCGCCGAGATCGCCGCGCGGGTCCTGCCCGCCGGCGTGCTGTCCACGGTGGTGGGCGACCGCGACACCGGCCGTCTGCTGGTGGAGCACCCGGCCGCGCGCCTGGTCTCGATCACCGGGTCCACCCGGGCGGGCGTGCAGGTGGCCCGGGCGGCCTCGGCCGACCTCAAGCGCCTGCACCTGGAGCTGGGCGGCAACGCGCCGGTGCTGGTCTTCGACGACGCCGACGTGGCGGCGACCGCCGCGGGCGTGGTGGCCGGGGGCTTCCTCAACGCCGGCCAGGACTGCACCGCGGCCACGCGGGTGCTGGTGCAGGAGGGCGTGCACGACGCGTTCGTGGCGGAGCTGGCGCGCCTGGCCGCGGAGCAGACGACCGGGCTGCCCAGCGAGGAGAACGGCGACTTCGGTCCGCTCAACAACGCCGACCAGTTCGCGCGCGTGACGGGGCTGCTGGAGCGGCTGCCCGCGCACGCGGTGGTGCGGACCGGAGGGCACCGGGTGGGCGAGCACGGGTTCTTCCTGGCGCCCACGGTGGTCTCGGACCTGCGCGCCGACGACGAGATCGTGCGCGAGGAGGTCTTCGGGCCGGTCGTGACGGTGCAGCGGTTCACCGACGAGGCCGAGGCCGTGGACCTGGCCAACGGCGTCGACCAGGGACTGGCGTCCTCGGTGTGGACGGCCGACCACGCGCGGGCGATGCGCGTGAGCGCGGAGCTGGACTTCGGCGCGGTCTGGGTCAACTCCCACGGTGAGCTGACCTCGGAGATGCCGCACGGCGGGTTCAAGCACTCGGGGTACGGCAAGGACCTGTCGGCCTACAGCCTGGAGGACTACACGCGCGTCAAGCACGTCATGAGCTCGCTGGGCTGACGGGGGCGCCGGTCACCGCTCGGGTCGTCCCCGTGCCCGAGGGCACGGGGACGGGCGGGGACCCTCGGCGGCGGTGTCACAAGGCGGCGCCGGCCCGGTGCCTGCCCAGGTGGGACCAGGCGAGTTCGGTGACGTGCCCGGCCATGGCGTCGGGCGACTCCTCCGGGTGGTCCACGAGCCAGTCGGCGAAGGCGTCGGCGGTGCTGACCGCGATGCGCGCCATCAGCTGGGCGTCCTTGGCGTCGGGGCAGCGCCGGTCGTGCCGGGCGGAGCCGCCGTGCGCGCCCCGGGTGCAGATGGTGACGAGGTCGACGATCTCGGCCATGACGCTCTCGCGCACCCGGGTGGCCTCGGCCGCGAACGGCTCGCCCTGCACGGCGGCGCGCCGGTACAGGACCGTCCAGCTCTCGCGGTTCTCGGTGACATAGGTGAAGAAGGCCTGGATCCCGCGGCGCAGGGGGTCGTCCCCGGCGTCGGGGTCAGGTTCGTGGACGGCCCTGCGGATCGCCTGGGTGAGCCGTTCGGCCTCTCGGCGTACGCAGGCGGTGAACAGGCCTTCCTTGGAACCGAGGTAGTGGTAGACGGTGGGCTTGGACGTGCCGGCCGCCTCCGCGATCTCCTCCACGCGTACCGTGTGGTAGTCGCCCTTGGCGAAGGCGGTGACGGCGGCGTCGATCATCTGCTGTTCCCGGACCCGACGCGGTAGTCGGCGCTGTGTGGTCTTCACACCTTCAAACCCTAGGGGCCGGGGCGTTTTTGGCCAGAGGCCATCGTCCCGGGCCTCCGCGGGCCCCGCGGGGCCGGGAGCGATGCCATGCGCGTGACCAGTGGCTATCAGTGAGTCCAGCCTGACCCAGCGTGGTATTTCCCACATTCGAGGGCGTTTAGTGGCCGGGATGCGCACACGGGTGCGTTTCCGGCGCCCGTGGATTGTCAGTCGCGTGCGTCCCGGATCTCCAGGGTGCAGCACTTGGCCCCGCCGCCCGCCTTGCGCAGCTCGTCCAGCTCCACCGGGTGCACGCGGTAGCCCAGGTCGCGCAGCCGAGCGGCCAGGGCCGTGGCCTCGGCCGCGATGACGACGTCGGTCCCGTCGCAGACCGCGTTGAGCCCCAGGACGGCCGCGTCCTCCTCGGTGGCCAGCAGGGCGTCGGGGAACAGGGACGCCAGGACCCGCCTGCTGCCGGCGGAGAAGGCGCCCGGGTAGTAGGCGACCTGGTCGCCGGAGAGCGCGAACAGGGCGGTGTCCAGGTGGTAGAAGCGCGGGTCGACCAACTGGAGGGTGATGACGGGGCGCCCCAGGAAGAGTTCGGCCTCCTGGTGGGCGGCGGCCTCGGTCCGAAAGCCCGTCGCGGCCAGGACGACCGTGTCGAGGGTGATGAAGTCGCCCTCGCCCTCGTTGACGTGCTTGGGCTCGCGTGTCTCGGCGAACCCGGCCTGGCGGAACCATTCGAGGTAGGCCGGCCCCTCGGGGGTGCGCTCGGCGCTGGCGAAGCGGGCCCCGTAGACGCGGCCGTCGACGACCAGGGCCCCGTTGGCGGCGAAGACCATGTCGGGCAGGCCGTCGATCGGCGTGATCTCGCTGACGCGGTGGCCCAGGGAGGTGTAGAGCTCGCGCAGGGTCTCCCACTGCCGGACCGCCCGGGCGCGGTCGACGCCGACCCCGGGGTCCATCCAGGGGTTGATCGCGTACTCGACGGCGAAGTAGGTGGGCGGGCACATGAGGTAGTGCCTCCGGGTCCGTACCGCATCCGCTGATCGGGCCATGGAACCTCCCAGACACGCGCCGGGACCGCGGCCCCGGCGGTAACAGGTGTGGACGACGTCGCGACATCCGCACGGACGCGACGAAGATACCCGCGGGACGGGGCGACCACGATGGCGATTTCGCCAAAGTCATGGCCATGTGTTCGGCGAATTCGCGGAAACGCCGCCCTGGGGACCGCCGTCCGAGACCGTGGTCCCCGGAGCGCGGCTCGCCCCACCCGCACGATGTACCAACCGGTCGGTATTGCTAGTGTCTCCGCAGTCCGCGATTGGAGCGCCCTCATGAGCATGACCGTCAAGGCCGCCGTCTTCCACGAGATCGACGCGCCGCCGCAGATCCGCGACGTGGTCCTTCCCGACCCCGGCCCCGGGCAGGTGCGCGTGCGCATCGCCGCGGCCGGCGTGTGCCACTCCGACCTGTCCCTGTCCAACGGCACCCTGGCGCAGAAGATGCCCGCGGTCCTCGGTCACGAGGGCACCGGCACCGTCGAGTCCGTCGGTGAGGGCGTGACCAGCGTGATGCCGGGTCAGCAGGTGATCCTCAACTGGGCGCCCCCGTGCCGCGAGTGCTGGTTCTGCCGCCAGGACGAGCCGCACCTGTGCGAGCACGCCCTGGACGGCATGCTCACGCCCTACGCCGAGCTCACCGACGGCACCCCTGTTTACCCGGGGCTGAGCACCGGCGCCTTCGCCGAGGCCACGGTCGTTCCCGAGCACGCCGTCGTGCCGCTGCCCGACGGCATCGACCCGTCGGTCGCCGCCCTGCTCGGCTGCGCGGTGATCACCGGGTGGGGCGCGGTCAACAACTCCGCCCAGCTGCGCCGGGGCCAGTCCGCCGTGGTCATGGGTCTGGGCGGGGTGGGCCTGTCCCTGCTGCAGTCGGCCCGCCTGGCCGGCGCCGACCCGCTCATCGCCGTGGACGTCTCCCCCGCCAAGGAGGACCTGGCCCGGTCCCTGGGCGCCACCGACTTCCTGGTGGCCGACGCCTCGCTCACCAAGCAGGTGCGGGGACTGACCGAGGGCCGTGGCGCGGACCACGTCTTCGAGGTCGTCGGGTCGGCCAAGGTGGTGCGCGCGGCGTGGAAGGCCGCCCGGCGCGGGGGCACCATCACCGTCGTGGGCCTGGGCCGGGTCGACGACGAGGTGAGCTTCAACGCCCTGGAGCTGTTCCACCAGGCGCGCACGCTGCGCGGATGCGTGTTCGGGTCCAGCGACCCGGCCCGCGACATCCCCGTCCTGGCCGAGCTGGTGCGGGCGGGCGATCTGAAGCTGTCCGCGATGATCACCGACGAGATCCCCCTCGAAGGGGTGCCGGAGGCCTTCGAGCGCATGCGCCAGGGCCAGGGCGGCCGGTCACTGGTCCGCTTCGGCGCCTGAGCCCTCGGCCGTTCGTGCCGTCGGTCGCCCCCGTGACCGACGGCGGCCGGGCCCTGCCCTGCCCCGCTGTCAGTGCACCGCAGGGAAGACGCGGCGACTTGTCACCGGCTGACAAAGGATATGGCGTGCGACACACACCGGTCTTGCCGGAAGAGGGTGCCGGGGCCAGAGTCGTCACCATCGCGCACACCGTGCCCGCGGGGCACCACGAAGGGACGGGTCCATGAGCAACGAGCAGGCCGACGCGATCGTCGTCGGTGCCGGGCTGGCCGGGCTGGCCGCCACCGCCGAGCTGGCCGAGGCGGGCAAACGGGTCCTGCTGCTGGACCAGGAGCCCGAGCACACCCTGGGCGGCCAGGCGCACTGGTCGTTCGGCGGCCTGATGTTCGTGGACACACCGGAACAGCGCCGGATGGGGATCAAGGACTCGCCGGAGCTCGCCCTGCAGGACTGGATGGGCACCGCCGCCTTCGACCGCCCCGAGGACGCCTGGCCGCGCAAGTGGGCCGAGGCCTACGTGGACTTCGCCTCCGGGGAGAAGCGCGCCTGGCTCCACGCGATGGGCATGCGGTGGTTCCCCATCGTCATGTGGGCCGAGCGGGGCGGCTACCTGGCCGGCGGGCACGGCAACTCCGTGCCCCGGTTCCACATCACCTGGGGCACCGGTCCGGGCGTCGTGGCGCCCTTCGAGCGCCGGGTGCGCGCGGCGGTCGAGCGGGGGCTCGTGCAGCTGCGCTTCCGGCACCGGGTCGACGACCTCGTGGTCACCGACGGGACCGTCACCGGCGTGCGGGGCTCGGTGCTGGCGCCCAGCGACACCGAGCGCGGCCAGGCCAGCAACCGGGACGCCGTCGGCGCGTTCGAGATGGGCGCGCAGGCCGTCGTGGTCACCTCCGGCGGGATCGGCGCCAACCACGACCTGGTGCGCCAGAACTGGCCCGCACGGCTGGGCACACCGCCCGAGCACATGCTCTCCGGTGTGCCCGAGCACGTCGACGGCCGGATGCTGGGCATCACCGAGAAGGCCGGGGGCCAGGTCATCAACCCCGACCGGATGTGGCACTACACCGAGGGCATCCAGAACTGGAACCCCATCTGGGCCCGCCACGGCATCCGCATCCTGCCCGGACCCTCGTCGCTGTGGCTGGACGCGACCGGCAAGCGGCTGCCCGCGCCCTACCTTCCCGGATTCGACACCCTGGGCACCCTGGACCACATCATGCACACCGGGCACGACTACACGTGGTTCGTGCTCTCGCAGAAGATCATCGAGAAGGAGTTCGGGCTCTCGGGCTCGGAACAGAACCCGGACCTGACGGGCAAGGACTTCAAGCTGGTGCTCAAGCGGGTCCTGCCGGGGGCGCCCGGGCCCGTGGAGGCGTTCAAGGAGCACGGGGCGGACTTCGTGGTCGCCGACCGGCTGCCCGCGCTCATCGCCAAGATGAAGGCCGTGGCGGGCGACGACGTGCTCGACGCCGACACCGTCACCCGCGAGGTGGTCGCCCGCGACCGCGAGCTCGTCAACCCGTTCTCCAAGGACGTGCAGGTCATGAGCATCCACGCGGCCCGCAAGTACCGGGGCGACCGGCTCGCCCGCGTGGCGACGCCGCACCAGATCCTGGACCCCGCCTCGGGCCCGCTGATCGCCGTGCGCCTGCACATCCTGACCCGCAAGACCCTGGGCGGCCTGCACACCGACCTGGACGCGCGGGTGCTGCGCGCGGACGGCACCCCGCTGCCGGGCGTCTACGCGGCAGGCGAGGTCGCGGGGTTCGGCGGCGGGGGCGTGCACGGCTACCGCGCCCTGGAGGGCACGTTCCTGGGCGGCTGCCTGTTCTCCGGCCGTACCGCGGGCCGGGCCGTGGCGGCCGCACTGGGGTAGGCCCCGGGCATGACCTCAGAGGTCATCGACAGCACGACCACTGGTCGGTGAGTCTGGGTCCCGCAACCGCCGCACACACAGGAGGTCACCGTGTCCGTCCCCACCGCCACCGCCGCCCCCGATCGCCCCCTGCGGCTGGTCCTGCGCGCCGACGCCCTCGCCTGCGTCGGTGCCGGGCTGGCCATGGCCCTGGGATCCACCTTCCTGTCCGGGCCGCTGGGCCTGCCCACGGAGCTGCTGCTGGCCGCCGGACTGTTCCTGCTGCCGTTCGCCGCGCTGGTGTGGCTGCTGTCCTCGCGCCAGGCGGTCACGCTCGCCGGGGTGGCGGCCGTCATCGTCGCCAACGTCGTGTGGCTGCTGGGCTCGGTCGCGGTGGTGGTCCTCATGGCCCCGAGCGGCCTGGGGGTGGCCTTCGTCCTGGCGCAGGCGGCGGCCGTGCTCGCGCTCACCGTGGCCGAGACCGTCCTGCTGCGCACGAGTGTCAAGGAAGGCCTGTGAACGACCTGTCCACCACCGTCCGGCATCCGGTCGGCGCCCTGCTCAAGGAGTGGCGGCGCCGGCGCCGGATCAGCCAGCTGGACCTGTCGATCGAGGCCGACATCTCCACCCGGCACCTGAGCTACATGGAGACCGGCCGGTCCCTGCCCAGCCGGGAGATGGTCCTGCGGCTGGGCGAGACCCTGGACGTGCCCCTGCGGGAGCGCAACCGGCTGCTGCTCGCCGCCGGATACGCCCCCGCCTACACCGAGACGCCGTTGGAGGGTCCCTCCATGGAGCCGCTGCGCGGCGCGGTACTGGAGATCCTCACCGCGCACGAGCCGTTCCCCGCGTTGGTGGTCGACCGCCGGTGGACCCTGCTGGAGGCCAACGCGGGGGTGGCGCCGCTGATGGCGGGCGTGGCCGAGGACTTGCTGGCCCCGCAGGCCAACGTCCTGCGCCTGGCCCTGCACCCGCGGGGACTGGCACCCAGGATCGCGAACCTGGGGCAGTGGCGCGCGCACCTGCTCGACCGGCTGCACCGCGAGGCGCAGTGGTCCGGCGACCCCGAGCTCGCCGCGTTGGAGCGCGAGCTGCGCGCCTACCCCTGCGACGATCCCGCTCCGGCCCCTGGGGCGACTGGGCCGGCCGAACTGGCGGTACCGCTGCGCCTGCGGCACGAGCTCGGCGAGCTGTCGCTGCTCTCGACCGTGGCGACCTTCGGCACGCCGGTGGACATCACGGTGTCGGAGCTGCGGATCGAGACGTTCCTGCCCGCCGACCCGGCCACCGCACGTCTCCTGCCCACCCTGCTCTAGCCGCCGTCTCGCGCCCCTGCCCGCGCGGGCGCGAGAAAAGGCGGTCCGTTGGAGATGAAGAGGACCGCCGCATATGCACGAATATGCGAACTCCGCCCGCCGCCACGGAGGGTCACGGAACCCTGGTCATCATGCTGACGAGGCATCATGACTCTCATGACAACCGGCAAGACGGCCCGCGAGCGGACCACCCGCTGACCGTGGACGACCTCAGGCGCCTGCCGGACGACGGACAGCGCTACGAGCTGGTCGACGGACGGCTTGACGTGTCGCCCGCACCGGTCTTCCTGCACAGTCGCGCCGAGTCCCGGCTCACCTACCATCTCAACGCGCTCGCCCCGATGGAGTTCGAGGTCGTCGCCACCCCGGGCATCAACGTCAACGGCGACCGGACCCACCACCGGACCCCGGACCTGGCCGTACTCCGCGCCGCCGACGAGGAGAGCCCCTGACCAGGCCGCCCCTTCTGGCGGTCGAGGTGGTCTCGCCCGAGAGCGCCATCCGCGACCACCACACCAAGCGGCGCGAGTACGAGGAGTTCGGCATCCGCTCGTACTGGATCATCAATCCCGACCGCGACCTGCCGAGCATCACCGAACTCTGCCTGGAGGACGGCCGATACCGGGAAGTGGCCACCGTCTCCGGCCAGACGGCCTTCAAGACCGACCTGCCCTTCCCCTTGCGCGTCGTCCCGCACTGGCTGGTCGGCGCGGGCGACTGGCGCGGGAACATCGGCGGGTCCGACGAGGCCACGGCGTAGCGGCGCAGCCTGACGGTGGCGGGCGGCCCGGCACCGGGTCGCCCGCCACCGTCAGGCGCCGGTCTCGTCCGTGTCCGGGGACCGCTTGCGCGGCCGTCCCCGTCGAGGAATCCCCCCGGCGTCCTTCGGCATCCGTCCGGCCTCGTCCAACGCACGGCGCAGAAGGAACTCGATCTGGGCGTTGGTGCTGCGCAGCTCCTGGCCCGCCCAGCGCGCGAGCGCGTCGTGGACGGCCGGATCGAGCCGCAGCAGCACCTTCTTGCGATCGGACACTGGCACCCCCGAGGGCTACTGGTACAGGGTCCCGGTGTTGACGACGGGACTGGCGGGGCGGTCCGAGCACAGAACCACGAGCAGGTTGCTCACCATCGCCGCCTTGCGCTCCTCGTCGAGCTCCACCACGTTCTCGTCCGACAGCCGCGCCAGCGCGCGGTCGACCATGCCCACGGCGCCCTCCACGATCTGCTGGCGTGCGGCGATCATCGCGCCGGCCTGCTGGCGCTGGAGCATCGCGTGGGCGATCTCGGGCGCGTAGGCCAGGTGGGTGAAGCGGCACTCCACGATGGCCACGCCCGCCGCCTCGACGCGGTCGGCGACCTCCTTGGCGAGCTTGCCCGTGATGACGTCGGCGCTGTCCCGCAGGGACATGTCCGTGTCCTCGCCGTGGGCGTCGTAGGGGTACTCGCCCGCGATGCGCCGGACGGCGGCCTCGGCCTGGATCGAGACGAACTCCACGAAGTCGTCGACCTCGAAGCTCGCCCTGGCGGTGTCCTCGACCTGCCAGACCACGACCGCGGCGATCTCGATGGGGCTGCCGGAGGCGTCGTTGACCTTCATGACGGAGGTCTCGTGGTTGCGGATGCGCGTGGAGACCGAGTTGCGCACGGTGAAGGGGTTGACCCAGCGCAGGCCGTCGGTGCGGATGGTGCCGACGTAGCGGCCGAAGAACTGCACGACCTGGGCCTGGTTGGGCGCGACCATCGTCAGCCCCAGGGCCGGGACCGCGCCGGCGAGGGCGAGCACGACGCCCACCACGGCGAGGAACAGGGGGGCGTCCAGGATCGGGGAGACGGCCAGGGCGACACCGCCCAGGATCGCCACCGCACAGGCCGCGGCCACCGGAATCCCGTCGTAGCCGAAAGCGGCGCGCTCCCGGTATCTCGGAGCTGGGGCGATGGTCGGTACGGGTTCGTTCATCGGGTTCTACCGTCCTCTCGTGGTGATGACACGACAATAGCATTGTGATATCACTTTTACGAGGCGGCCCACTTCCGGGGCCCGGACGATGAAGAGAGGCGGACGCGATGAGCACCGACGCTCTGCGACTGCGCCCACCCCACTACCGCGTGGACCGGCGCGCGATCCTGTGGTGGTCCACCCGCGCACTGGCCGTGACCGTGGTCCTGACCGCGGCGCCCGCGATCCCCGCCGTCTTCTTCGAACCCGCGCGCCCCTGGCTCGTCCCGGCCACCGCCGTCATCGGCGGTCTCGGACTGCTGATCACCGTGGCGATGCCGGTGTGGCGCTACCGGGTCCACCGCTGGGAGGTGACCGAGACCGCCGTCTACACCGCCAGCGGCTGGCTGTGGCAGGAGTGGCGGGTGGCTCCGATGTCGCGGATCCAGACCGTCGACACCGCGCGCGGCCCGCTCCAGCGCGTGTTCGGCCTGTCGAGCGTGACCGTGACCACCGCCTCGGCGGCCGGGCCGATCGCGATCTCCGGACTCGACCACGAACTGGCCACCCGCGTGGCCGACCAGCTCACCGAGACCACCCAGGCCACGGAGGGAGACGCCACATGAGCGGTCCCGACGACATCCGCCCCGAGGACGGGGCCCAGGACGGCACTCCCCCGGCGGCGCCCCGGTCCGAACCCGAGACGGTCTCCGACGACCACCGGGCGCCCCACCCCGAGCAGAAGCCCGGAGCCGACGCCGAGCCCGACGGCGGCCAGGAACCCGTCGGCGAGACCGTGCCCGAAACCGGCACGGAGCCCGACGGCGACCCGGTGTCCGGTGCGGACCCCGCCGACGAGCCGGCTCCCCCGAGCGGCCCGGCCGGCGACTGGCAGGGGCTGCACCCCCTGAGCGTGTGGGCCGGCGCGGTCGTCGCGGGGATCTTCATGATCCCGACGGCCGTCATCGGCACCGTGGCGATCGTGTTCGCCGCCCCCCAGCCCTGGTGGGCGCTGGCCCCCCTACCCGGCACGATCGCGCTGCTGGCGCTGTTCACCTCCATGGACCTGCTGCGCCTGCGCGCCACCCGGTACCGCGTCACCGCCGAGCGCGTGGAGATGCGCTCGGGCGTCATCGCCAAGGCCTACCGCTCCGTTCCGCGCGAGCGCGTGCGCAGCGTGGACGTCAACGCCCCGATCTACGTGCGCGTGTTCGACCTGTGCTCGGTCACGGTAGGCACAGGCGAGCAGGGCGGCTCCGACCAGCTCCAACTGCTGTACGTGACCGCGGCGCAGGGCGAGCGGCTGCGCCGGGAGCTGCTGCTGCGCGGACCGGCCACGGGCGCGGCCACCGCCGGCGCCGACCCGTCCGCCGAGGGAGACGAGGAGACCGGGGAGGTCGAGTTGGCCCGACTCAATCGGGCGTGGTTCGCCTACGCACCCGCCACCACCGCCACGCTCGGCATCGGCCTGGGTTTCATCGCCGCGGTCCTGGGCCTGAACGCCCAGACCGGCGGCTGGGCCTGGGAATGGGCGTCCGAGCAGGTGGGCCTGCCCACCACCGAGGAACTCGCCTCCATGGTGATGAGCCGGCTGCTGGTCGTCCTGCCCGTGACCCTGCTCGTCCTGCTGTTGTCGGGGGTGGCGGTCCTGACCGCCATCGCGGTCGAGACCTGGTGGAACTACCGGCTCACCCGCGAGGTCGACGGTTCGGTCCGGCTGCGCCGCGGCCTGCTGACCAGTGTGTCGCTGTCGGTGGAGGGGCGGCGCCTCAACGGCGTCACCCTGCACCAGCCGTTCGTGCTGCGGTCGGTGGGCGGCGCGGACGTGCGGGCCGTGGCGACCGGGCTGGCCGCCGCCGACGACGAGAAAACCAGCGCCAAGAGCCGCCTGTCCCCGCCCATGCCGGTCGGGCGCGCCCGCGCGCTGGCCGCCGCCCTGGTCCAGGAGGACGACTCGCCCCTGGACGTGCCCCTGGCCCGGCATCCGCGCGCCGCGCTGCGCCGCCGGTTCACGCGGGCCGCGATCGTGTCGCTTCTGGGCGTGGTGCTCTCGGCCGCCCTGGCATGGCTGCACACGCTCGCGACCCAGGCGTGGTGGGACGCGGTGCGGCGGTTCGAGGAGGAGATCATCCCGGTGCCGCTGGCCTCGCACGCCGTGGAGACGACGCCGAGCTGGGGCTGGGCGTTCCTGGCGGTGCTGATCGCCGTGGTGGCGTTCTGGTACGCGGTGGGCTCCTACCGGGGGCTCGGCCACGGGGTGCACCCGCGCTTCCTGGTGGTGCGCGGCGGTATGGCCGCGCGCGAGACCGTGGTGCTGCAGCGGTCGGCGGTGATCGGCTGGCGGATCACACGGTCGCCGTTCCAGCGCCGGCTGGATCTGGCCGACGTGGCGGCCACGACCGCCGCGGGCCAGGGCATGTACGCGGCCAAGGACGTGGGTCTGGGACAGGGGCTGGCGTGGGCCGACGCGGCCGTGCCGGAGCTGTTGGCCCCCTTCCTGGTCCGCGAGGACGGCGGGAGCGGAGAGGACGGCGAGGACGGCGGGAGCGGCGCCCGCGAGGCGGCCGCCGCGGAGTGAGCGCCGGCCCCGACGCGCGGCGCCCTCCCACGGGGGAGGACGCCGCGCCGGGCTCGGCAGGTTAGGACCCTTCGGGGACCGCGTTGTTGGCGATGGGCTCGCCGTCCACGCGCAGGCCGCTGGTATGGGTCAGCGCCATCTCCAGCAGCGGGTAGATCTCGAAGACCCGTCCCATGTCCAGCGCCGACAGGACGCGGTCGGCGATGGGCGAGGGCTCGGCGAGCACCGTGTGCCGCTGCTGGGCCCACAGGATCCTGGCGACCGAGACCAGGGCGCGCACACCGCTGGCGTCGAAGAACTCCAGCCCGGACATGTCCACCACCAGGCAGTCGCACCGTGAGTCGTACGCCGCTCGCAGGAGCCGATCGCGCATCCGGTCGGCCGTGGCGAGGTCGACCTCGCCGTGGACGGGTACCACGGTGACACCTGTACAGGGTGAACGCTCCTGGGCAGAGAACCGGGCCTCACGTGCCACTCGGGACCACCTCTCACCGGACGTAACCTGTCCACTACGCAACCGCGTACGAGATCGTAACCTCTCCAGGGAGGTTCAGGGAGGCTTTCGGTCCGAAAACCCAGCGAAATCTCCCCGATGGTCGACATCGTGCTCGTGTCCGACCGTCCGGGCCGTACACCGGCGCTCCCCTCTCCTCTCGGACACTCGGAGGCGCCCCCGCATCGTGCGCGGCGCCCCGGTGTGCGGTAGGCAGTAGGGATCGTGTGCTCCCGTCCGCCACGGGCGGGAGACTGGTCCTTCAGGGACGCCGACCGAGCGAAGGGAGGGAGCGGTGGCCGCACCCCGGCCGCGCCACGCGCGCGCGTCGCGGGACGCACCGCCGCGCACCCCTATGACCGACACCGCCGACACCCAGCCCGGCTGGTTCTCCGCCGAGGAACTGGAGAACATCCGCGGCCGTATGCCGGTCCTCTACGTCCAGGCCGTGCCCGTGCGGGTGGACGAGACCGGACAGGTGACCCACTTCGGCCTGCTGATGCGGGCCGCGCCCGACGGCAGCTTCAACCGCTCCGTGGTCTCGGGCCGGGTGCTCTACCACGAGCGGGTCCGCGACGCCCTCCTGCGCCACCTGGAGAAGGATCTGGGACCGGTGGCGCTGCCGCGCATCCCGACCGCGCCGCAGCCGTTCACCATCGCGGAGTACTTCCCCACCCCCGGCGTCACGCCCTTCCACGATCCGCGCCAGCACGCGGTGGCGATGGCCTACATCGTGGCGGTCTCCGGTGACTGCCAGCCGCGCCAGGACGCGCTGGACCTGATCTGGTTCACCCCGGAGGAGGCGGCCAGCCCGAAGGTGATCGAGGAGATGACCGGCGGTCAGGGCGTGCTGCTGCGCCAGGCACTGGCCTTCGTCGGCCACGCGCCCTGACCCCCGCCCGGCCGCGCGGGCCCCGTGAGCAGGGCGGGGTCCGCGCGGCCGTGGGCCCCGCCCCGCGGGCTCCAGCGCGTAGGCTCGGTCGCATGTCCGACTCGCTCGTCGCCGAAGCCCTCCGGATCGCACGTGAGGCCGCGGCCCGCCCGGGACGGCGCTCGGTCCTCGGTCTGACCGGCGCCCCGGCCGCGGGCAAGTCCACGCTCGCCCGCCACCTGGTGGCCCGGGTGAACGACCACCTCGGGGCGGGGGCGGCCGGGTACCTGCCCATGGACGGCTTCCACCTGTCCAACGCCCAGCTCGACCGGCTGGGGCGGCGCGACCGCAAGGGCGCCCCCGACACCTTCGACGCGCACGGCTACGTGGCGCTCGTGCGGCGCCTGCTGGCCGAGGCGGAGCACCCCGTGTACGTCCCGGACTACGACCGCCGCCTGCACGAACCGGTGGCCGCACGGCACGTGGTGGAGCCGCACACCGTGCTGGTGGTGACCGAGGGCAACTACCTCGCCGGCGACGACGAGCCCTGGGTGCGGCTGCGGGGGCTGTTCACGCAGCTGTGGTACGTGGAAGCCGAGGACCGGGTGCGCGAGGAGCGGCTGCACCACCGGCAGGTCAGCGGCGGGTCCAGTGACGAGGCCGCCCGGGAGTGGGTCGAGCGCAGCGACCGCCCCAACGGCGAACTGGTCAAGCGCTTCCGGGACAACTGCACCCGCGTCGTCCACCCGGGGCCCCTGGACCTGAGCTGACCCCGGCCGCCACCCGGTAGGGCCCGATGAGGGCCGATGAGGGCCCGATCGTCCCCTTCGGCCGCCGCGCCGCCTGTGCGCCCGCACTCCCCCCTTGCCCTGGGCGGCGCGCGCCCGTAGTTTGGTCATATGACCAAGGCAACTGACCAAACCCCCGTCACCTCCGTCGAACGCGGGCGCTCCAGCCGCGCCAGGCTGCTGGCGGCGGCCGTGGAGCTGATCCCCGAGGTGGGGTGGAACGCGGTCACCACCCGCCTGGTCGCCACCCGCGCCGGGGTGCGCTCCGGGCTCGTCCACTACCACTTCGACTCGCTTCCGGCCCTGCTGCGCTCCGCCGCGGCGACCGTCCTGGAGGAGCTGCTGGGCGGCCCGCTCGCCACCATGACCTCCGCGCCCGACCCCGCCGAGGGGGTCGTGGGCGCGCTGCGGGCGCTGGACGAGTTCCAGGGCGACGACCCCGCGTCCGTCCTGGTCACCGAGGCCTACCTCGCCGCGACCCGCGACCCCGAGCTGCACGCGGTCATGGCGCGGATCGTGACCGGGACCCGGGACGCCGTCACCGCGTGGTTGCGGGAGCACGGCACCCCGGACCCCGAGGCCGCCTCAGAACTGGTGTGCGCGTTCCTCGACGGCGTGGTCCTGCACCGGGCACTGGGCCCGGTGCCGCCCGCCGACGCCTACCTCGAACCCCTGCGCCGCATGCTCGCGGCGCCCGCACCCGAAGGAGACCCCAGGTGAGAGCGATCATCATCGGCGGCGGCATCGCCGGACTGGCCACGGCGTGGTGGCTGCGCCGCGAAGGCTGGCAGGCGACCGTGGTCGAACGGGCACCCGCCCCCTCCGCCGCCACCGGCCTGGCGGCCCTGGACGCGCCGGACGCGCCGGACTCCGCCGAGGGCACCCTGGACCGCGGCTACGTCATCGACTACTTCGGCCCCGGCTACGACACCCTGGAGCGCATGGGCCTGCGCGCGCGGGTCCACGAGTACGGGCTCGGCCTGAACGCGCTGCGCTACCGCAGGGCCGACGGCCGCGACTCGGCCCGCATCGACGCGTCGGTGCCCGCGCGGCTCACCGGCGGGCGCTACCTGACGCTGCTGCGCGGCGACCTGGAGCGGGTGCTGCGCCAGGCGCTGGGCCCCGCGGCCGACGTGCGGTACGGGACCGGGATCGACCAGGTGCGCCAGGACGAGCACGGCGTCACGGCGGTCCTGACCGACGGCTCGGCCGAGCGCGCCGACGTGCTCGTGGGCGCCGACGGGATCCACTCGCGCACGCGGCGGCTCGTGTTCGGGCCGGAGTCGCGCTACCGCCGCTACCTGGGGGCGCACGCCGCGGCGTACGTGTTCAGCGACCCCGAGCTGATGGGGGCCCTGGCCAACGAGTTCCAGGCGGTGGAGGCCCCCGGAGTCCAGGCGGGGATGTACCGCCTCTCCGACACGACCGGGGCGGCCTTCCTGTGCCACCTGTCCCCCGACGGCTCACTGCCGCAGGACCCGCGCGCGCGGCTGCGCCGGGTCCACGGCGATCTGGGCTGGCTGGTGCCCCGCCTCCTGGCGGCCTGCCCGCCCCGGCCCTACTACGACGAGGTCGAGCAGATCATCATGCCGGGCTGGTCCGCCGCGCGCGTGGTCCTGGTCGGCGACGCGTGCCAGGCGGTCTCCCTGATGGCCGGGCAGGGGGCGAGCATGGCGGTGGCCGCCGCCGAGGTCCTGGCCCAGGAGCTGGGGCCGCTGGCGGCGGGCCGCCGGGCGGCGCGCGGCGCGCCGACCGGGGGGACGACCGAGGAGATCACGGCCGCGCTGCGGCGCTACGAGGGCAGGGTCAAGCCGGTCATCGACGCCAAACAGCGCGCGGGCCGCGGCCTGGCACGGTGGTTCGTGCCGGCCACGGCCACCCGCCTGTTCGTCCGCCGTCAGGCGCTGCGCTTGTCGTCGACGCCGCTGGCCGAGCGCGTCATGCGACCCTTCCTGGCCGCGCCGAGGGACGCGCCCTTCGACGCGCCCGTGGAGGGCTCCCGCCGCTGAGCCGCGCCCGCGGAGGGCGCCCTGCGCTGAACCGCGCCGGGCCGCGCGCCCTCCCGGCGCAGGTGCCGCCGGGCCACCGCGCGGGACACCCGCAGGTACACCGCGGCTTGGCCGCCGGTGCGGGCGTTGTCATAGGCCCCGGCGACGATGTACTCCTTGACGCGCGCGGCCAGGCCGCCGGCGAGGTGGAACGGGCGCGGGCTGTCGTCGGCGCGCACGAACTGGATGAGGCCGTCGCGCCGGCCCAGGCTGACGCACTGGACCAGGTAGCCGAACGGGGCGGCCGCTGGAGTGCGCCCGGCCAGACGGGCGAGGACGGCCTCGGCGGCGTTCCAGCCCATCGGCAGGCCCATCGCGCAGGACATGCGCAGGGGTGCGCCCGAGGAGCCCAGGGTATGGGCGGCGTCGCCCACGACCAGGACGTCGGGGTGGGAGAGCGAGCGCTGGGAGGCGTCGACCATCGCGCGGCCGTCGTCGTCCACGGCCAGGCCGATCGCCGCGGGCAGGCCGGAGGCGCTGAACCCGGCGTTCCACACCACGAGGTCGGCGGGGACGCGCTCGCCGTCGGCCATGAGCAGGCCTTGTGCGTCGACCTCCTCCACCCGCGCGTGTTCGCGCACGGTCACACCGAGCCGGTGCAGGACGCGGCGCACGTGGGCCCGTCCGCGCACCCCGGCTCCGGGCGCGACCTCGCCGCCGGTGACGAGTGCGACGCCGATGCCGGGGTGGGACTCGGCGATCTCACTGGCGGCCTCGATGCCGGTGAGCCCGCCGCCGACCACCACCAGTCGTTCGGGCCGGTCGGCGGCGATGCGTGCGGCGACGGCGCGCGCGCCGTCCAGGTCGGCGATGGTCAGGGCGTGTTCGTCGGCTCCGGGTACGCGGCCGGCCCCGGCCGAACTGCCCAGGGCGAGGATGAGCGAGTCGTAGCCGAGCGTGCGCGGCCCCTGGCCGGCGCGCACCGTGACCGCGCGGGCGTCGGGGTCCACTCCCTCGACCAGGCCCACCACCAGGTCGATGCCGGTGCCGTCCAGGGCGTGGGCCAGGGAGTGCACGCCGACGTCCTGACCGGCGGCGACCTGATGCAGGCGGACCCGCTCGACGAAGTCCGGGGTGGCGTTGACGAGGGTGACGGTGACGTCGGCGCGCTCGCGCCGGGCGAGGTCGTGGGCGCGGCGGGCGGCCGCGAGTCCGGAGTATCCGGCGCCGAGGACGAGCAGTCGGTGAGTCATGGGAAACGTGGTCCCTTCCGCGTGGCGGCGGCCTTCGGGAGGCCTTCGCAGCAAGGACGAGACGGCCGGTGCGGTCCGTGACACGGCGCTCAGGTGAGGCGCCTCATACATGCACGAGGGGGCCGGGGGCGTGGGTCCCCGCGAGGCCCTGCCGCGCGGGGGCGGCCGCCCGCCCGGGCCGAACGGGCCAAAGGTCCCGAGCACCCCGAATGTCCACACTATGAGACAGAGATCCCACATGGTGCACAATCGGGCTAGGATCCAGCCGAACGACCAAGTCTGAGCTGGGAAGAAGAACGTTATGACCGCGGAGGACGTCGCCTCGGCCACGCCGGAGCCCGATCGGCCACGAGTCGATGCGGAGCAGCCGCCGACCAACCCCAAACGCAAGGTCCTCACGGCGAGCCTCGTCGGCACGTCCATCGAGTTCTACGACTTCTACATCTACGCGACCGCTGCGGTACTGGTGTTTCCGCTCCTGTTCTTCCCCGAGGGCGACGCGATGGCCGCGCGGCTGCAGTCGCTGGCCACGTTCGCGATCGCGTTCGTCGCGCGGCCGGTCGGATCGTGGGTCTTCGGCCACTTCGGCGACCGGGTCGGCCGCAAGGCGACCCTGGTGGCGTCGCTGCTGACGATGGGGATCGCGACCGTGGGCATCGGCGTGCTGCCCACCTACGCCCAGGTGGGCGTGGTGGCCCCGGTGCTGCTGGCGGTCTGCCGGTTCGGCCAGGGACTGGGTCTGGGCGGTGAGTGGGGCGGCGCCGCCCTGCTGGCCACGGAGAACGCACCGCGCGCCAAGCGCGCGTTCTACGGCACGTTCCCGCAACTGGGCGCCCCGATCGGGTTCTTCCTGGCCAACGGAGTGTTCCTCATCATCACGCAGACGATGAGCGACGAGACCTTCCTGGCCTGGGGCTGGCGCGTGCCGTTCCTGCTCTCGACGGTCCTCATCGTCATCGGCCTGTGGGTGCGCCTGACGCTGCACGAGACCCCGGCCTTCGCCAAGGTCATCGCCTCGGGCGGTCGGGTCAAGACGCCGATGGTCGAGGTGTTCCGCACCAGCGGGGTCGCGGTCCTGCTGGGCACGCTCATCATGGTCGCCACGTACGTGCTGTTCTACCTGATGACGGTGTTCTCGCTGGGCTTCGGCACCGACGCGGAGTCCGGTCTGGGCTACGACCGGTCCCAGTTCCTGGTGTTCCTGCTCATCGGCGTGCTGTTCTTCGCGCTGTTCACACCGATCTCCGGTCTGATCGCCGACCGCTTCGGCCGCCGCCCCACGCTCATCACGGCGACCGTGGCCATCATCGTGTTCGGCTTCGCCATGGGCCCGCTGATGGGCAGCGGGAGCACCGTCGGCGTGATGGCCTTCCTCATCATCGGGCTGTCGCTGATGGGCCTGACGTTCGGGCCGATGGCCGCCCAGCTGCCGGAGCTCTTCCCGACCAACGTCCGCTACACGGGCGCGTCGGTGGCGTACAACCTCGCGGGTCTGCTGGGGGCGTCGTTCGCTCCCTACATCGCGACCTGGCTGGCGGGCCGGTTCGGGCTGAACTGGGTCGGCGGATACCTGGTGCTGGTCGGCGTGATCACGCTGGTGGCACTGCTGCTCAGCCGAGAGACCAAGGACGACTCCCTGGACGCGATCCCCTCGCGCGGCGCAAGATAGAGATGAGCACCCCCTGCGGGAGGGCCCCGTCGGACTTCTCCGGCGGGGCCCTCCCGATGCGGGGCCGGGGTCAGCGCGCGGCCGTCGCCACCAGCGCGGCCCATTCGACGGCGGTGAAGGACAGGTGACCGGCGTTCCGGTTCTGCGTGTCGCGCACATCCACCGCGTCCTGGTGCTCACGTACTTCCACGCAATGGCCACCGGTGTCCGACCAACTGGACTTGTGCCAGCCACTCACAGTAGATCCTCCAGTGCTTTCCGGGACCGACCTTCGGGGAGGGAGGCACCCAAGGCGCGTTTGACCAGTTCGGACAGCCGCTCAAAGTCCTCTGAATCCTCGATGATCACGTTACCGCTGACGTGATCGCTCGAAGCCGCGCGCCCTCCATCGACCAGCTTCACCAGGAAGAGCGGCGACGTCACGCCGACCAGCACGGACCCATTCGGCACCAGGTGGACGCGTATCCGTTCGTCGTCCATAAGAGCGAGCAGGTGTTCGACCTGCTCCCGGCGCACCGATTCCGGAGGCCAGGTGAGCGCACTCTCCGGGAAAACAGCCGTCACCATGGGATTGTTGCGTTTCCTCAGAAACGCCAATCGCGCACACCTGGCGGTGACCAGACGTTCAATCGCCGCATCCGGAAGAGTGGGGTTCGCTTCGCGAAAGACGATGCGCGCGTAGGAGGGACATTGAATCAACCCGGACACCAGAACGGGCGACACGAAGTCGATCGTGATGGCTTCCGCTTGCAGTAATCCGGCATCTTGCATGAATGACGGCAGCGACCCATCCGTGGTGTCCCGTTGCCACGTCTGGACGAGCCGCCCTTCGGCGCCCAGAAGGCGGTCCAGGGTCTCGACGTGCCCACGCCTCGGGGAGACCTCCCCTTTCTCCCAGCGGCAGCACGCGGAAGGGGACACGCTCGCCCGGGACGCGAGTTGCCTCTGCGACAATCCGGACAAAATCCGCAATTTGTTGAGGTGCTGGGGAAAACGTTGCGTCATAGTGAAAGCGTAGCCCTATGTTGAATTGCGCACCCTTACTTTGGGGACACATGCTCGTTCCTCGCGCAATGGCGGGGACGAGTCGGATGCTGGGCTCATGGACGAACGAGAAATCCAGTTCCTGGAAGAGACCCACCCGGACATGTACTTCACCAACGGGGAGGCGGCGGCCGTCATCGGCGTCTGCCCGTCGACTCTGCGCGCGTGGGCCCGCGTCGGCCGCCTCGACGACGTGAAGTCCTTCCGCAGCAAGTACGGCTGGCGCTATTTCCGGGCGGGTGACGTCTTCGCCCTTCGGGACGACCGGAAAGCGGCGGGGAGGCCACCCGACTCCAGGGCCGGGTAAGGTGCTCGACCGTGACACCACCCGACTTCCTGGCCGAGGCGCGCACGTTCTACGACGCCTTCGCCGCCACCTACACCGACCGGTTCCGCGACGCGCTCGACGCGATGCCGATGGACCGGGCGATGCTGGGCATGTTCGCCGAACTCGTCCGCTCCGAGGGCGGCCAGGTCGCCGACCTTGGGTGCGGGTCCGGCCGCGTGACGGCGTACCTGCGCGACCTGGGCCTGCCGGTGTTCGGGATCGACCTGTCCCCCGCGATGGTCGAGCTGGCCCGGCGGGAGCACCCCGGCCTGCGCTTCGAGGTGGGTTCGATCCTGGACCTGGACCTGCCCGACGGTTCGGTGGGCGGCGCCCTGGCCTACTACTCGATCATCCACATGCCGCCGGAGCACCTGCCCGGGGCGTTCGCGGAGTTCCACCGGGTACTCGCCCCGGGCGGGCACCTCATGCTCGCCTTCCAGGTCGGCGACGAGCCGCTGTACCTGGAGCGGCCGCTCGGGCACGAGGTCTCGCTCGACTTCCAGCGACTCCGGCCGGACGATGTCGCCGACCTGCTCACGGACGCCGGACTGTCCGTGCGCGTGCGGGCGGTCCGCGAGCCCGACCCCGGCGAGGGCGTGCCCCAGGCCTACCTCCTGGCTCGTCGCATGTGACCGGAAACGGCCGTCGTCGCAGTTCACAGGCCGCTTTGGCAGCGCTTCAGGATCCAGCTGTGCGATCGTGGAGAAAACCGGCCGCACGCCGCGCCGACCGCGCACCCGAGGGGGACGGGCCACCGAGACGCCGCTGAGCCCTCACGTGAAGGTCTCACCCTTGGCCCATGCGGTGACCAGCCTGTTCGCGTCCGGACGCCTCGCCATCGCCACGATGATCAGGTCACCCTCCCTGATCCGGGTACGAGGAGTGGGGAGCAACACGTGTGAGCCCCGCACGATCGTGGTCACCAGCCCGTGAGGGGGGTCCAGTTGCTCCAGCTGTCGGCCGACGATGTACAGGTCCGGTGTCGCCCGCACCTCGATCAGCTCCGTGTTGACATCGCTGAGCGGAACGTCTTCCGCCACGGGCGAGAGCGTGTGCTCCTCACCTCGGGACAGCCCGAGCCGGCGTGCCACCGCCCGGATGCTCACCCCCTGCACCGCCGCCGACAGCAGGACCACGAAGAAGACCACATTGAAGATGAGCGCGCCATCGGGGTAGCCGGCCACGAACGGGAAGGTGGCCAGCACGATCGGCACCGCGCCGCGCAAACCCACCCAGCTGATGAAGACCAGCTCCCGCCAGCTGTAGCCGAACCACACCAGGCACAGCGTCACGGCGACCGGCCTGGCCACAAGGATGAGGACCGCCGAGACGGCGAGCGCGGGCACGGCGACGGCGGGCAGCTGGGAGGGGAAGACGAGCATCCCCAGCATGAGGAACAGCCCGACCTCGGCGGTGTTGGACAGACCTTCGTGGAAACTGCGGATACCGCGGCGGTGCAGGGGTGCGCGGGCGCCCACGATCAGACCGGTGATGTAGACGGCCAGGAAGCCGGAGGCTCCCAGCACGGCCGCCGACCCGTAGGAGAGCCCCGCCACTCCCAGCGCGAGCACCGGGTAGACCCCGGCGGGTCCCAGGTTGATGCGGGTCAGCAGCCAGCTTCCCGTCAGTCCGACCAGGACGCCGACCGCGATGCCCCCGCCCAGTTGGACGAGGGCGAACACCGCCCACTCGGCCGGGGCGGGGGTGCCCTGCCAGGTGGCGATGAGCCCGATCGTGAGCATGATGGCGATGGGGTCGTTGGCGCCGGACTCCACCTCCAGCAGGGAGGCGAGCCTGCGGGGCAGAGGGGCGCGGCGCAGCATCGCGAAGACGGCCGCGGCATCGGTGGAGGCCACGACCGCGCCGATCAGGAAGGCGGTGAGCGGTGCGACGTCCAGCAGCAGGTAGGTGCCCCAGCCCACGAGGGCGGCGGTGATGAGGACGGCGACCGTGGCCAACAGGAAGCCGGGTGCGGCCGCGCGCCGGATGTCACCCGGTTTGGTGGTCAGGCCACCCTCGAACAGGATGAGGAGCAGCCCCACGGTGCCTGCGATCTGGGCCAGGCGGGGGTCGTCGACGGTGACCAGGGCCAGGCCGTCGTCGGCGATGAGCATGCCCAGCGCGAGGAAGAGCAGCAGGCCGGGCAGCCGGATCCGGCTGGCGAACCCGGCCGCTAGGATGGCCGCAATCAGCAGGAATCCCCCTGCCAGGATCCAACCGTCGGCAGGCAGTTGAACGGTCATCGTCCCTCATGGTCGGGGATGCGGTGGTTTCATAAGGAGCTTATCGGTGGCGATGTGGCTCAGGTGGCGCGGACACGGCTCGGCGGTGCGGCCGTCGGCCATCCGTCGGCTGCTGGTGCCGCTGGACGGCTCGCGTGAGGCCGCTTCGGCGATCGACCCGGCGCTGCGGATCGCCCGCACCCTCCAGGTCCCGGTGGAGCTGATGACGGTGCACGACCGTGTGCACGGCAAGTGGGCGCAGGACATCGACGACATCGCGGCCGGTCTGATGTATGAGCGCGTCGAGGTCGCCGTGGTGGGCGCCGGTTGGGCGGGCGCCGTGATCGTGGATTCGGTCGCCCAGCAGCCGGGCACCGTGGTGTGCATGGCCACACACAACCGGGACCGGTTCTCGCGGCTGGTCGCGGGGAGCGTGACCGAGCACGTACTGCACCACGTTGAATCGCCGGTGGTGATGGTGGGTCCGCGCTACCGGCCGGGTGAGGCCGAGGACGTGTACGAGCGTGCCGTGGTCTGCTGCGACGGCGGGCACCGTGATGAGGCGACTCTGGCCGTGGCCGGGAGCTGGGCCCAACAGCTCAAGCTGGAACTGGAGCTGGTGCATGTCCGGGACGGGGACGCGGACGACGACACGGCCACGCGCGTCTCGGACGCGGCCGCGCGTCTGCAGGAGAACGGCTTGGCGGCCGGGGCCACGGTGCTCACCGGCTCGGATCCCGCGGAAGGGATCACCGGGCTGTTCGCGCGGCGCCCCGGCGCGCTGGCGGTGCTGGCCAGCCACGCCCGCATGGGCTTGTCCCGGCTCGTACTGGGCAGTGTCAGCTCCAAGATGCTGGAGACGAGTCCCGTCCCCCTGCTCCTGACTCGCGTTCCCTGACCGAGTTCGGTCAGCACACGGGCCGAGCCTGCGGCTCTACGCCGAACAGAGCGGATTCCTTGTGCGGCTCGCTCTCGGACAGCTCGAATCCGATCTGGGCCACCTGGGCACGACCCCCGGCGTTCGGCACAGGCCCGGCTCTCCACCGGTCGTCCGGAAGCGGCGTCCTGTGGTGGCTACCGGCACTCAGTCGAAGAGCTCCTCGGCGGTCTCGACCTTCGCCGCACGGCGCAACCACGTCCGGAGCGTCTCCTGGTCGGTGCAGGACGTGACGCGCTCGCGGACCTCGTCGCTCACCGCGATCCCCCTGGCATCCAGGAAGATCAGGATGGCCTCGGCCTCGCCCTGAGCGCGGCCCTGGGCCCTGTACTGCTCGGTGAAGGGGGTACTGAACTCCCAGATCGCCGATTTCATGATCGCCTCCAAGCGTTCCCGTGCCGCCCCGTCCAGCAGAGCCATCACGAACTGAGTGTAGTTGGCCGCCCGATCGGGGTCGATCTTCGACAGCCCCGCCATGAGCACGTCCACCAGCTCCGGCCGTGCGGCCGCGTGGACCAGGGTGGAGAGCACCCCGAGTTCCGGCGCCCGCCCCACCTCCGCCGGATCGTCCACGAGCGGCGCCTCGTCCGGACCGATCACCATCGGCTGCAGGTCGTACCCCGGGTGCCCCATCGGGATCGGCAGGGCCGCCCACCGGGCGACCGCGCGGTCCGGGCACAGGACCACGAGGTAGGTGGGCGCGCCCAGCAGCCGCGCCCGCAGGGTGGTCAGGTAGACCGGCCAGCTCAGCTCCTTGCCCGGATCGTGGCCCCGCTGGATCTCGACGACGACCGCCGCCGTCGCGTCGCTCCGTCTCTTGCCCAGCCGACGCACCTTGGCCGGGTCGCGGAGCGTGATGACGGAGTCGGCGGTGTACTCCGTCGGTAGCACGTCGTTGAGGTTCCCGCACTCCAGGCGTGCCGCCGTGTAGGTCGGCATCTGAATGCCGAAGACCTCGGCGACCAGTCGGGGGGCGAGATCGGGTTCGTTCTGGAAGAGCTCGACGAGGAACTCGTGTTCGATCGTGGGCACGGCGGCAGGCTACTGAAAGCGACGGGATCGGCGTGGCGGATTCGCGAAAACGGTTCCGGACACCTTCTGGAACCCGGGCCGGTAGGCGGGAGACGGGCGAGGTGGTGGGGTCGTAGGGTCAAAGTCATCAGCCTCGACACCGGCCGGAGATGAGCCCTCATGAGTCAGCCAGGCGACGATCCGTACGAGCACGACGAGCGGAACCGGCTGTCCCTTCCCCGCGCTGGGCTGGACGACCTCCTGGACGAGGTCAGGGCACGCATGTCCGACATCTCCGCGACCCAGGACCGGATCCGCACGCTGTTGGAGGCGGTCATCTCCATCGGCGAGGGCCTGCACCTGGACCCGCTGCTGCTGCGCATCACCGAGACCGCCGCCCGCCTGGTCAACGCCCGCTACGGCGCCCAGGGCGTGATCGGTCCGGACGGCGAACTCGCCCGGTTCATCCCGGTCGGCCTCCAGCCCCAGGAGATCGCCGCCATCGAGCACTGGCCCGAAGGTAAAGGCATCCTCGGCCTGCTGATCAAGGAGCCCCACGCGCTGCGGCTCAGCGACGTGCGCGATCACCCCGAATCGCGCGGGTTCCCCGAGGGCCACCCGCCCATGCGCTCCTTTCTGGGGGTGCCCATCCGCATCCGCGACCAGGTGTTCGGCAACCTGTACATGACCGACAAGCGCGACGGCACCCGGT
The DNA here is from genome assembly GCF_003634495.1 of Nocardiopsis sp. Huas11. GTDB lineage: Bacteria > Actinomycetota > Actinomycetes > Streptosporangiales > Streptosporangiaceae > Nocardiopsis. The sequence continues at coordinate 5,170,917 of NZ_RBKY01000001.1, forward strand.
TCACCGAGGACGACGAACTCCTGCTGCGGGCCCTGGCCACCGCGGCGGGTACCGCCATCGAGAACGCGCAGCTGTTCTCCCAGTCCCAGAGCCGTGAGACCTGGCTCGACGCCTCCGGGCAGATCACCACGCAGCTGCTGACCGGCGCCGCACCCGAGCAGGTCCTGCGGCTGGTCGCGCGTCGGGCCCGCGTCATGGCGCACGCCGACTGCGCGGTCATCGCCATGCCCGGATCCGATCCCGACACGCTGGCCGTGCGGGTCTGGGACGCCCCTGAGGACGGTGACGGCCGGCGGTGGGCGGCCCTGGAGGGGGCGGTTCTGTCCTGCGGCCCCGACACCTTGTTGGGGCGCGTCTACCGCGGCGGCGACGCCCTGATGGCCGAGGTGTCCGAACCCGGGCACCAGGGCGCCGACTTCCTCCGCGACCTGGGTGCGGGGCCCGTGATCGTCCTGCCGTTCGGTCCGCCCGAGGGCGCCCGCGGCATCCTGTTCCTGGCCCGCTCGCGGGACGGGGACGCCTTCCAGGACAGCTGGCTGGGCATGCTGTCCTCCTTCGCCGACCAGGCCGCCGTCGCCCTGGAGCTGGCCGAGGCCCGGTTGGACTCCGAGCGGCTGACGGTGTTGGAGGACCGTGACCGGATCGCCCGCGACCTGCACGACACCGTCATCCAGCGGCTCTACGCCACGGCCATCACCCTGATGGGCACCGTCCGACGGATCGATGACACGGGCACGGCGGCACGGGTCCGGAACGCCGTCACCGAACTGGACGACACCATCCGCCAGATCCGGTCCACGATCTTCGCCCTGCAGAGCACCGGATCGAATCCCTCCTGGTTGCGCTCCCGGGTCCTGGACCTGGTCAACAGCGCCGGTGACATCCTCGGGTTCGCACCCCGCCTGCTCACCCAGGGGCCCATCGACAACGAGGTCGACGAGACCGTCGGCGAGCACCTCGCGGCGGTCCTGCGCGAACTGCTGTCCAACGTCGCCCGGCACGCCGGAGCGACCCGGGTGGACGTGGAACTGTCGGTCGGGGACGACCTGCGCCTGCGGGTGGTCGACGACGGGTGCGGCATCCCCGACGACGCCGGCCGCAGCGGCCTGCGCAACGTCGAGTCCCGCGCCCACGAGCTGGGCGGCCAGGTCGTCATCACCACGGCCCAGGACGAGGGCACCACCGTCGAGTGGCGGGTGCCGTGCCGGGTCCAGCCGGCCCCCGCGCGCCGGGACGGCTGAAACGGTCCGGGCGGGGACCGGGCCGCGCGCTAGCGGTGGGTCCGGCCCTCGCTCATGGACAGCCTGGTCGCGTAGGCGGCCGCCTGGGTACGCCTCGCCATGCCGAGTTTGGCGAGCACGCGTGAGACGTAGTTCTTCACCGTCTTCTCGGCCAGGAACATCCTGGCGCCGATCTCCCGGTTCGTCAGACCCTCCCCGATCAGCTCCAGGACGCGCCGCTCCTGCTCGGTGAGTTCGCTGAGGGGGTCCTGGCGCACGGCGTCCTCGCGCAACCGGGTCAGCATCCGGGTCGTGGACTCCGGATCGAGCAGGGAGCGGCCCTCCGCCACCGTGCGCACCGCGCCGACCAGGTCGGTGCCGTGGATCTGTTTGAGGATGTACCCCGACGCCCCGGCCATCACGGCACCGTAGAGCGCCTCGTCGTCGGAGTAGGAGGTCAGCATGAGAATCCGTGTCTCGGGTAGGCGCGAGCGGATCTCCCGGCACAGAGTGACTCCGTCTCCGTCGGGCAGGCGCACGTCCAGCACGACGACGTGCGGGGCCAGCGCCGGTATCCGGGCCCGGGCCCGGGCGGCGGTGCCGGCCTCGCCCACGACCTCGATGTCGGCCTCGTCGGCCAGGAGGGAGCCCACCCCGCGCCGCACCACCTCGTGATCGTCCACGAGGAACACGCGGATCGCGCCTTCACCGCTCATCGGCTGACACCCTTTCGTCACCGCCCCGGGCGGTCCGGGCGGCCCGGCCGCCGCGGACGCGAGAGGCCACGGCTCTGAGTGCACAGCCTAGCCAACAAGGACGGTCCGGTCGTGAGCCGAACGTCCCGCCCTGTTTGAGCCGCAGGTCGCCGGGGGAGGCGAGGATCGAGGACCTTCGCCGCCAGGGTCGGGACCGACGGACGGCTCCGTCGACACGACCGCCGGGGAGGATGGTGGCGGACAGGCAGCGAATCCGTCGTGCGACCAAGGGGGCGCGTGATGACTTCTTCAAGCGGTGCGGACGAGTCGGGACGAGGGCGCGGGAGCGTCACGGGGGCGCCCACGCCCCCGGCTCCGCGCGCGTCCTCTGCGGACCTGGCGGGCACCGAGCAGCTGGGCGAGGACGCGGAACTGCTGGTGGGCGCGGACATCGCCGAGAGCACGGACTCCAGCTTCACCGTGCTCGAACGGGAGACGTGCTTCAACCTGCTCGCCACGCGCGGCATCGGACGGGTGGCGTTCACCATCGAAGGCGACGCCGCGCCCACGGTGCTGCCGGTGAACTACGCGCTGCTCGACGACACGATCGTGTTCCGGTCCAACCTGGCCGGGACCATCATGCGCCACGGGCGCGGCTACGCCGCCTTCGAGGTGGACCACTTCGACCACGAGCACTTCGAGGGGTGGAGCGTGCTGGCCTCGGGCCGCTGCCGGTGGATCCGCGACGATGGTGAGTTGAGCCGCATCCCGCAGGGACGGCTCGCCAAACCCTGGGCGGCGGGCAAGCGCGACCAGGTGCTGAAGATCGTGCCGGGCCGGATCTCCGGCCGACGGATCTCCAGGAGTTGACCGCGGAGGGCGGCGTCCCCGGGGACGGCGGGGACGCGGAGCCGTTGCGGCGTCCGGCCCGGGGCGGCCCGGGTTCACCGCACCCCGGTTCGGGGTATCGCTCCCCTCATGGGAGCGCGAAGCCCGCGACGGACACGGGGCGTCCGGAACGTGACCGGCACCGGCGTCACCGGCCCGTACGCGGGTGATCGGCCACGCCTGCCGGACGGGCGGGCCGCCCGGCGCCCCGCGCCGGGGCGCCCGTGCTGAGCCGCCCGAGAGCGCGGGGCCTGCTCGGCGTCGGCGCGGCCGCGCTGGCCGCCCTGCTCACGGTCTCCGGCGCACCCCTGGCCGGGCTGCCCACCGTCATCGCCTCGACCCTGCCCGCCTCGGCCGCGCCCGCGATCCCTCCCCCGGCCGTCGCCCCGGACGCGGAGGCGGACCCGGACGGAGCCCGTCCGCTCACGGTCGAGGTGCTCTCCTCACGGCCGGACACCGTGACCGCCGGCACCGCGCTGGTGCGCGTGGCCCTGCCCGCCTCGGTCGAGCCGCACCTGGTGCGGCTGACCGCCGACGGCTCCGACGTCACCGGGGACCTGCGCACGGTCGTGCTCGACGACGGCGGCCTGGCCCTGGAGGGCGTGGTCACCGAACTGCCCGAGGGCGCCTCCACGCTCGTGGCGACGGTGCGCGACTCCGACCTCTCGGCGCGGCTCCCGGTCACCGGCCACCCGGCCCAGGGCCCGGTGTTCTCCGGCCCGCACCAGGAGCCGTTCGTGTGCGACACCGACGCCTTCGCGCTGCACGGCGGCGGGACGCTGGGGCCCGCCCTGGACGCGGACTGCTCGGCGCGGACGGTGGAGAGGTACATGTACCGGACCACCGGCGGCGCGTGGGAGCAGATGCCCGACCCGGACCGGGTGCCCTCGGACGCGGCCGAGACCACGGTCTCCACCGGGCGGACGGTCCCCTTCACCGTGCGGGTGCTGACGGGCACGGCCAACCGGTCGATCTACGAGACGGCGGTGCTGTACACGCCGGGCGAGGAGCGCCCCGACCCCTGGCACCGGCCCGCGGGCTGGAACGGCCGGCTCGTGTTCACGTTCGGCGGCGGGTGCGCGGGCGGCTGGTACGTCCAGGGCCGCTCCACCGCCGGCGTGCTGGACCCCGGCATGCTCGGGCGGGGGTACGCGGTCGCCTCCTCCTCCCTGAACGTGTTCGGCCACAACTGCAACGACCTGCTGGCCGCCGAGAGCGCCGCCGCGGTCAAGGAACGCTTCGTCCTCACCCACGGGGTGCCCGACGCGACTCTGGGCTGGGGCAACTCCGGCGGCGCCTACCAGGCCCATCAGATCGCCGACAACCAGCCGGGCCTGCTGGACGGGATCGTCGTCGCCCAGAGCTTCCCGGACGTGGTCTCGTCCGTGGTCCCCGCGGTGGCCGACGCGCGCCTGTTGCACGAGTACGCACGGGCCCACCCCGGCGCGCTCACCCGCGAGCAGCAGACGGCGGTGTCGGGGTTCGGCCACTGGGCCGGCATCGAGCGCATGGCCGACTCGGCCGTGCGCCTGGACCCCATGGGCACGTGCCCGGACCAGCTGCCGGAGGAGGAGCGCTACCACCCCGAGCACCGCCCGGACGGGGCCCGCTGCGAACTGTTCGCGCACACCGTCAACGTCTACGGCACCGACCCGGACACCGGCCTGCCCCGCCGCCCGCTCGACAACGTCGGCGTCCAGTACGGCCTGGGCGCCCTGCTCGACGGCACACTCGACGTGGACGCGTTCTTGCATTTGAACGAGCACATCGGCGGCCTGGACGCCGACGCCCGGGTGGTCGGGGAGCGGATCCGGGCCGATCCGGGGGCGGTCGTGGCCGCGCACCGCACGGGGCGGGTCCTGCACACCGGCGGCGGGCTGGCCGAGATCCCCGTGGTGGACTACCGCGAGTACCAGGACGACACCCCCGGCGGCGATATCCACCAGCGCTACCACTCCTTCTCCACCCGGGCACGGATGCTCGCGGCCAACGGCCACGCCGACAACCACGTCATGCTGGTGGAGTCCCGTGACCGGGGCCGCTTCTCCGCCTCGGCCCCGGTGCCCGGACGCGCGCTGGCCGAGCTCGACGCGTGGGTGAGCGGTGTCCGCGAGCGGGAGGCCGCCCATCCGGGACGGCCGCGGGCCGAGCACGTGCGCGCGGCCCGCCCGGAGTGGCTGGTGGACTCCTGTTGGATCGGCGACGGCGCCGACGCCGAGCGCGTGGTGGCCGAGCAGCGCCCTCTGACCGGCGGCGACCGGTGTTCGGACGCCTTCCCGGTGCACACCTCGCCGCGCACGGTGGCGGGCGCGCCGCTGTCCTCCGACGTCCTGGCGTGCCGGCTGCGGCCCTTCGACGCCGCGGAGCACCCGGCCGACTTCGACGAGGGGCAGGCCGCGCGGGCCGCGCGGATCTTCGCCGAGGGGATCTGCGACCACTCCGTCCCCGGACGCGGCCAACAGGCGCCCGCCGGTACCTGGATCGGCCTGTGAGCGGAGCCGGGGCCCGTTCCGGTGGAACCTCCAAGACCCCCTGGGCGTCCAACACGTGTTCCACCCGACGCCCTCAGCGGGCGACGACGGCATGAGGAGACAATGTGGGCCTGCTCGACTCCCTGCGCGGAGAACTCGTCGACATCATCGAATGGACCGACGACACCAGGGACACCATGGTGTGGCGGTTCCCCCGCCACGACAACGAGATCAAGATGGGCGCCCAGCTCATCGTCCGCGAGTCACAGGCCGCGGTGTTCGTCAACGAGGGTCGGCTCGCCGACGTGTTCACGCCGGGCACCTACACCCTGGAGACCCGCAACGTCCCGATCCTGAGCACGTTGAAGGGGTGGAAGCACGGTTTCGACTCCCCCTTCAAGGCGGAGGTCTACTTCGTCAACGTCCGGTTGTTCTCCGACTTCAAGTGGGGGACCAAGAATCCGGTCATGGTGCGCGACCCCGAGTTCGGCCCGGTGCGCCTGCGTGCCTTCGGCGGGTTCGCAGCCCGCGTCGTCGACCCCGCCAAGTTCGTCGGCGAACTGGTGGGGACCGACCCGATGTTCCGGACCGAGGAGGTCGAGGGCTACCTGCGGCAGATGATCGTCAGCCGCCTGGGCAGCGCCCTGGGCACGGCGGCGCGCGACATCCCCGTGCTGGACATGGCCGCCGAGCAGCACGAGATGGGTCAGCGCCTGGCCGCCGTGCTGTCCGAGGACATGGCGTCCGTGGGCCTGCGGATCGACCAGTTCAACGTCGAGAGCATCACGCTGCCGCCCGAGGTCGAGAAGGCCCTGGACAAGCGCACGCAGATGGGCATGGTCGGCGACCTGGACGCCTACTCGAAGTTCCAGACCGCCAACGCCGTGGAGACCGCGGCGGGCACGCCCGGGAGCGGGATGTCCGACGCGCTGGGCATGGGCATGGGGTTGGCCGCCGCCCAGCAGATGGCCCAGAACGCGAACCCCCAGCAGCCCGCGGCACAGTCCCAGCAGCCGGCGCAGGCCGCCCAGCCGCAGGCACCGGCCGGGCCGCCCCCGCTGCCGCAGCAGGTCCAGTGGTTCGTGGGCGCCTCTGGACAGCAGCAGGGCCCCTTCGGCGCCGACGTGCTCGCCCAGCGGGCCGGCTCCGGGCAGCTCACCCGCGACACCCTGGTGTGGCGTGAGGGCATGGAGCAGTGGACCCCCGCGGGCCAGGTGTCGGAGCTGTCCGGCCTGTTCGCGGCCACCCCTCCCCCCATGCCGCCCTCCTGAGGGACGGCTCTCCCCGGAGGGACGCCCCCACCCCCGCCTTCCGCGCGCCCGCTCCGCGTCCTCCTCCCCCGAACTACCCAGTAGGACTGAGATGCCAGACCCCCAAGCCCCTCCCCCCTCCCCCTCGGACGCGCACCGCGCCTACCCCTGCGGCACCTGCGGCGCGTCCCTGGAGTTCGCACCGGGCGTCGGTGAGATGCGCTGCCCGTACTGCGGCAGCCAGGAACGCGTGGCGCAGGAGAAGAAGGCGAAGATCCGCGAGCACGACGTCAAGGCCCTCTTCACCCGCCGTCCGGCCTCGGAACTGGCCGCGCGGCACTCGGTGTGCCAGGGCTGCGGCGCCCACGTGCAGGGCGACCAGTTGGCGAGCACGTGCCAGTTCTGCACGGCGCCCCTGGTCACCGACACCTCCGACGACTCCCAGGTGGCGGCCGAGGCGGTCCTGCCCTTCCAGGTGGACCGGGTCGCGGCGCGCGACTCCCTCGGCACGTGGGCGCGCAGCCGCTGGTTCGCGCCGAACAGCCTGAAGAAGGTCAACGAGGCGGAGCGACTCAGGAGCACCTACCTGCCGCACTGGACCTTCGACTCCCGAACCCGCTCGGACTACAAGGGCCAGCGGGGCGAGTACTACTACGTCACCGAGACCTACACCGCGCAGGAGAACGGCAAGAGCGTCCAGAAGACGCGGCAGGTCCGCAAGACGCGCTGGCGCCGGGTGGAGGGCACCGTGTCGCGTGACTTCGACGACGTCCTGGTCGCCGGTACGACGCAGGTGGACCCGGAGAAGGTGGCCGCCCTCCAGCCGTGGCCGCTGAAGAAGGCGCAGCCGCACCGGCCCGAGTACCTGGCCGGGCACGAGGCCCTGCGCTACGACGTCGAGCCCGAGACAGGGCTGGAGGCCGCCAAGAAGATCATGGCCGAGGCCATCGAGAAGGACTGCCGCCGCGACATCGGCGGCGACGAGCAGAAGGTGTCGTCGGTCTCGACCGAGCACCGCGACGTCAAGGGCAAGCTCGTCCTGTTGCCGGTCTGGGCCGGGGCCTACCTGCACAGCGGCAAGTCCTGGCAGATCGTGGTCAACGGCTGCACGGGCGAGGTCCAGGGGGAGCGCCCCTACAGCGCCGTGAAGATCACCGCGGCCGTGCTGGCGGCGCTCATCGTCGTCATCGTGTTCGTGCTGTTCCTGATCTACGGCTGAGGCTCACTCGGCGGGGCGGTGCACGATGAACGCCCCGCCGTACAGGGGCCGGTCCCGGCGCCGGTGGTCGGTGGACACGTACTCGTCCAGGACCGCGACGATGCGGCGGTCGAGTTCGGCGACGTCCTCGTCCGACAGGTGCAGCGCGAAGCGCGCGAACGTGCGCACCGACTCCGGTCCGGCCTCGTCCAGCTCCTGCTGGAAGGCACTGACCGGAGCGGTGTCGTAGGCGCCGGTGTCGGACCGGGTCCCCTCCAGCCACCAGGACTCACCCGTGGAGCGGTAGGGCTTCTCCAGCGCTCCACTGGCGCCGGCGCGCACGGGCGCGGCCACGAGCAGACCCGCGGCCACCAGCTGCCGTACGTGGTACAGGACCGTGCCGGGCGTGGTGTCGAGGCGGTCGGCGAGCTGCCGGTTGGTGAGCTCCTGGTGCAGGCACAGGCGCAGGATGCGCACGCGCAGCGGGTGTGCCAGGGCCTTGGCCTCCTGAACGGTGGCCGGACGCCTCCGCCTGGCCGGGGCCGGGGCGCCGTGCTCTTCCTCGTCACTCATGGTCGCCAGCGTAACAACCATCGAGGTCGCACGAATCGATTGAGTTTTCTCAATCGATCTGTCATCGTCGATCCATGTCCGGTTCCTCCACCTGGCCGCGTCCCGACGACCCCCACACCGGCTCGACCCCGCCCCTGGGCGGCCGGTTCTGGCGCCTCTGGGGCGCCTCAGGGCTGTCCAACCTCGCCGACGGCGTGCTCAAGGTCGCCCTTCCCCTGGCCGCGCTCCGGTTGACCGACTCCCCGCCCCTGATCGCGGGCGTGACCTTCGCGCTCACCGTCCCGTGGCTGCTGTGCGCCCTGCCCGCCGGCGCCCTGGCCGACCGGGTCGACCGGCGCGCGGCGATGCTCGGCGCCAACCTCGCGCGCGGCCTCGCACTCACGGCACTGGCGCTGGCGCTGGCCTCGGGCACGGCCTCGATCTGGACGCTGTACGCGGTCGCGCTGTGCGTGGGCGTGGCCGAGACCGTCTACGACACCGCCGCGCAGTCGATCCTGCCGCAGGTCGTGCCGCGCGTTCGCCTCTCGGCCGCCAACGGCCGCCTGCACGCCGCGGAGCTGACCGCGCAGCAGTTCGTCGGCCCGCCGCTGGGCGGCCTGCTGGTGGCGCTCGGCCTGCTCACCGCGTTCGCCGCGCCGGCCGGACTGTGGCTGGTGGCGGTGGGGGCGCTGGTCACCGTGGGCGGCCGCTACCGGGTGGAGCGGGCTGCGCCGGCGACGCTGCGGGCCGACATCGCCGAGGGCCTGCGGTTCCTGTGGGGCCACCGCCTGCTGCGGACCCTCGCGGTCATGGTGGGCGTCTCCAACTTCGCCACCAACGCGGTCTTCGCCGTCCTGGTGCTGTACGCGGTCGGCCCGGACTCGGCGCTGGGCCTGACCGAACCCGGCTACGGCGTGCTCATGACCGCCGCCGCGGTCGGCAGCCTGCTCGGCGCACTGGGCGCCGAACGGATCGAGCGCCTCCTGGGCCGGGCGTGGTCGCTGCGGCTGACCGTCCTGGCCTCCGCCCTGCTGGTCGGCGCACCCGCGCTCAGCACGAGTCCGTACGCGGTGGCGGCCGGCTTCCTGGTCGGCGGCGTGGGGATCGCTGTGTGGAACGTGATCACGGTGAGCCTGCGCCAGCGGACCGTCCCCGACGCCCTCCTCGGGCGGGTCAACAGCGCCTATCGCCTGTTGGCCTGGGGCACCATGCCGCTGGGCGCGGCCACGGGCGGGCTCCTCGCCCAGTTGCTGGGGCTGCGGGCGGTGTTCGCGGTGATGGCGCTGCTGGTGCTGACGCTGCTCGTGCCGATGGCGCGCATCGACCGCGCGGCGCTGGAGGACGACGGCGCGAGCGGGGACGGCTCCCGTTAATCGGGTGGACGGCGGCGCCCCATGAACCGGAGCATGGGAGCCATGACGCAGCTGTGGCCCTCGGGGCCGAACGAGACCCCGCTGACGGGCGGCAACGTGGCCGCGGAGGTCGGGCGGGCCGGCGCCACGGTGCGCAAGCCCTGGCTCCCCTCCTCGCGGTCGGTGCTGGACCTGCTGCGGTACCTGGAGCGCCGGGGCTACACCGGAGCGCCGGCCGGGCTGGGGCGCGACGACCGCGGCCGGCAGGTGCTGGAGTACGTGCCAGGGACGATGGCCGACCGGATGGCGCCGCTGACCACGGCCGAGCTGGGCCGGGTCGGCGGGATGATCCGGCGCCTGCACGACCTGACCGCGCTGTACCGTCCGCCGCCGGACGCCGCGTGGCAGAGATGGCTGCCGCCGCTGCGCGAGGAGGTCGTGTGCCACCACGACCTCGCCCCGTGGAACCTGGTGCGCGACGGCGAGCGCTGGGTGTTCGTGGACTGGGACGGCGCCGCCCCGGGCTCGCGGATGGAGGACCTGGGCTACGCCGCGCACGGCTTCGTCCCCCTGCACTCCGGCGGTGACCCGCGGGCCGACGCCCTCCGCCTGCGCGCGCTGGCCGACGGCTACGGCTGCGACGACGCCCAGCGGCGGGAACTGCCCGACGCGGTCCTGCACCGGGTGCGCGGCATGTTCCACACCCTGGAGGAGGGGGCGCGCACGGGCGTGCAGCCGTGGGCGCGGCTGCACGCGCAGGGGCACGCCGACCACTGGGGGCCGGCGGCCGGCTACGTCGAACGGCACCGCCACGTGTGGCTGGAGGCCCTGACCGCTCCGTGACCCGTGCCGCCCGCGTGGTGGGGGCCGGTCGGCCTCAGGCCGGAAGCTCCCAGACCAGGGCGGCGGAGATGGGGTGGCCGCGGAACCGTTTCCACTTGGGCTTGGCGGCGATCCAGGCGTCGTCCACGGTGGCCTCCGACAGCTCGGCCAGCCGCCACCCGGCGGCCATCGCGGCGCGCACGTGGTCGCTGAGCAGGTGCACGTGGGTGGTGATGGCCACGTCCTCCCCCGCGTCGTCGGTGAAGTGCGTGGGCATCCCGGAGACCATCATGAACTGCGGGTGGTAGGCGACCAGGGCGAAGGTGGCGCCAGGGGCGGCGATCCGCCGGGCCTCGGCGTAGAGCGGGGCCAGATCGGACAGGTGCTCGTCGATCAGCGAGGCGATCACCAGGTCGTAGGCGCCCGCGGCCAGACCGCTGGCGCGCACGTCGGCCTGGGCGAGGCTGTCGTGGGCGCCGCGTGCGCGGGCCAGGTCCAGCATGCCGGCGCTGAGGTCGACGCCGTCCACGCGCGTCACGCCCCGCCCGCGCAGCCAGGCGCCCGTGCGGCCGGTGCCGCAGCCCAGGTCGGCGGCGCGCCGGACGGCGGCCCAGTCGGGGTGGGCGAGGCCCTCCAGCAGGGCCAGGTCCATGGCGTCCAGGACGGAGTCCTCGTAGGTGCTCGACCAGCCGTCGTAGCCGGTGGCCACGTCGACGGTGCGGTAGTGGCGGGTGTCGAAGTCCGCGAAGTTCGGCATGGTCGCGAGTATGGCTTGGTCAGGCCCGTGGACGCGAGTCCTTTTCCGGCGCGGGCGCGGGGGCGTCGCGCCGCCCCCGCGCCCGCGGGGCCCGCCGCCGGAAAAACCCGTTGCCCGCCGGTCCGCGGCTCTTCTACGGTGAGCCGCATGTGCTGCTTCTGCGCGATCACGAACCGGGCATCGGCCTGGTCCCTGAGCGCCCCCGAACTCGTCGTCCGGCCCCGGTCCGCCTCCCTGGACCGGTAACCGACGCCTGAGGCCTCCTCCGCCCGGCGCATCGCGCCCGGAGTGCCCCGTCGAGTCTCCCGCCCGCGCCGCCCCGCCCGGGGTCGGCGCGAGCGCGCCCGTGTGCGTTCCGGTCCAGGTCCCCGCCTGTCCACCCTTCTCCTGGACGGGCCGCCCGGACCCATCCCGGCGCGCGCACGATGCCGCGCCGAACGCGGCGTGCCCGTCCATGTCGGCCACTCCCGTGGCTGGAACGGACCGCACCATGGCACGCACCCCACGCCCGCGACGCGGCTCCGCCGCGAACACCCGGCGCCGCCTGTCCCAGAACTTCCTCACCGATCCCGCCGCCGCCCGCCGCGTGGCGCGCCTGGCCGGGATCGGGCCCGACGACCTGGTGGTCGAGGTCGGCCCCGGCGACGGGGCGATCACCCGCTTCCTCATCCCCGCCGCCGACCGGGTGACGGCCTACGAACTCGATCCGCGCCTGGCCGACCGGCTGGCGGAGCGCTACCGCGACCGGCCGCTGCGGGTGGTCTGCGCCGACTTCACCCGGGCCCGTCCGCCGCGCGGCCCCTTCGCCGTGGTGGGCAACATCCCCTACGCCCGCACCGCCGACATCGTGCGGTGGTGCCTGGCCGCCCCGGGGCTGACCCGGGCCACGCTGGTCACTCAGCTGGAGTACGCGCGCAAGCGCACCGGCGCCTACGGGCGCTGGAGCCGGTTGACGGTGCTGACGTGGCCGGAGTGGTCGTGGTCGTTGGCCGGGCGGATCGACCGCGACCGGTTCCGCCCCGTACCCCGTGTGGACGCCGGGATCCTCGTGCTGCGCAGGCGTGCGCGGCCCCTGCTGAGTCCGGAGCGCCGGGCCGCCTACCGGCACCTGGTGGAGCTGGGCTTCGGCGGCGTGGGCGGGTCGCTGGGCGCCTCGTTGCGCCGGGCGCGGCCCGCCCGCCGGGTGGCGGCGGCGCTGGGCGCGGCCGGGATCGCGCCGCAGGCCCCCGTGGGCGCGGTCTCCCCCGACCAGTGGATGACGGTGTTCCGCGTGCTCGACGAGTGAACGGACTCGGTCACGCAAGTCCAGGAGAACTGATTCCTCCGCGATGACCCCTAATACTTTTTGCTTAGACTGCCAATGTGGTTCAGTGATACTTTCTGATACCGAGCGGCGCTGTGACAGCCATCGCAACGACTGACACCTCACGGAGACACCCGCATGCCGACCAGGACCAGTAAGCGCACCACAGGGCGTAGAAGGCGCTCGGTATGGGTCGACGACACCACTTGGGAACGCGCCGACGCCATGACGGCCACCCAGGCCATCACCGTTGGGCACATCCTCAGCGAACTCCTCAACGCCTACGCCAATGGCGTCCTGGACGTACCCGTCCCCACCGAAGGAGTACGCGCACCAGGGCGCGGTGTCCACCCGACAGCCATCTTCGATAACGCCTGGTCCAACGCCGACCGGCGCCGCCGGAGCGAGGGCGTCCAATCCATGTCCGTCCTGTGCGAACTGCTCCTGCGCGCCTACACCGAAGGCCACGTCCACGCCGGCATCACCGTTCAACCCCTGACCACCACCGACGCCGCCTAGGGGGAACCATGACCGTCACCGACCACCACCCGCCACCGGCCGCCGAACCGCAGATCAGCCCCGAACTGTTCGAGGAGATCGCCCACCTGGCGGCCCGCGAGGACGTCCACCTCGAATACCTGAACGGGAAGATGGAGACCCGCCCCGTGCCCGACGGCGACCACGACGAGATCCTGATGTGGATGATGCAGGAATTCATGGGGCATCGCCCCGACTTGCGTCTCAACATCACCGGACGCGGCCTGAAGGTGGACACCTACCGCAACGGACGCGCCCGACCGGACGGTGTACTCGCGCCCAGGGAACACTTCCGGGGATCTCCCGAGTGGGCGGAACCGGATGGGGTCCTCGCCGTCGTCGAAGTCACCTCGGGCGACGCCGACACCCACACCCGCGACCGTGTCGAGAAGCCCGCCGCGTACGCAGCGACCGGCATCGGCGTCTACCTGCTGGTGGATCGCGACGCCAACGCCGTCGTGGTCCACTCCAGGCCGGCGGTAGGCCGATACCTGGACCGGTCAGAGCACCCCTACGGCGAGGCCGTAGAGGTCCCCGGGGTCGGGATCGTCCTGGACACCGACACCCTCAAACGCTTCGCCCGCTGAACACCGGACGACCCAGGAGCGGCCCGCTCACAGCCGCAGCACGGCGAAGCACTCCCCCGGCAGGTCGACCTGGGTGCCGTGCACGCGCGGGCGGCCGTTGGCGAACAGGAGTTCGCGGGGCGGGGCGTCGAGTTCGATCTCGGCGCCGACCGGGTCCAGGTTGCACACGACCCGCAGGCCGCCGCGGACCAGGACGAGCCGGCGGCCGTCCCCGCTCACCACGACCTCGAACCGGTCCAGGCGCGGGTCGGCCAGTTCGGGTTCGTCGCGGCGCAGGGCGATGAGGGAGCGGTAGGTCTCCAGGAGCAGGGCGTGGTGCCCCTGGTCGCGCTGGTCCCAGTCCAGGACGGCGGAGTCGCGGGTGGCGGGGTCCATGGGGTCGGGGATGTCCTCCTCGGCCCAGCCCAGGGCGGCGAACTCGCGCCGGCGGCCCCGCCGTACGCCCTCCACCAGGTCGGCGTCGGTGAAGGAGGCGAAGAAGGGCCAGGGCGTGGTGGCGCCCCACTCCTCGCCCATGAACAGCAGGGGCGTGTAGGGCGAGCACAGGACGAGGGCGGCGCCGCACGCCAGCAGCGTGGGCGAGAGGTGTTCGCCCATGCGGTCGCCGCGCGCGCGGTTGCCGATCTGGTCGTGGTTGCTCAGGTAGCCGAGGAAGCGGTGGCCCGGTACGCGCACGGTGTCCACGGGCGCTCCGTGGGTGCGGCGGCGGAAGGAGGAGTAGGTGCCCGCGTGCCAGAACGCGCGGGTCAGGGTGGTCGGCAGCGCCTCGGGGTCGTCGAAGTCGGCGTAGTAGCCGTGGGTCTCGCCGGTCAGGGCCACGTGCAGGGCGTGGTGGAGGTCGTCGGACCACTGGGCGTGCATCCCCAGGCCGCCCGCCTCGCGGGGCGCGACGGTGCGGGGGTCGTTGCGGTCGGACTCGGCGATCAGCGTCAGCGGCCGGCCCAGGGCCGCGGACAGCGCCTCGACCTCGTCGGAGAGCGCGGCGAGCAGCGGTGTGGCGCGGTCGTCGTGCAGGGCGTGGACGGCGTCCAGGCGCAGTCCGTCCAGGTGGAAGTGGCGCAGCCAGCCGAGCGCGCCGTCCAGGACGTGGCGGCGCACGGGGTCGGAGTCGGGTCCGTCGAGGTTGAGCGAGGGGCCCCAGGCGTTCTCCCCGGAGAAGTAGGGCCCGAAGCGGGGCAGGTAGGCACCCGAGGGTCCCAGGTGGTTGTAGACGACGTCGAGCAGGACGGCCAGGCCGCGGGCGTGGGCGGCGTCGACGAAGTGCTTGAGCGCGTCGGGGCCGCCGTAGGGCTCGTGCACGGCCGACCACAGGACGCCGTCGTAGCCCCAGCCGTGGGTGCCGTCGAAGGCGTTGAGCGGCAGGAGTTCGACGTGGGTGACGCCGAGGTCGGCCAGGTGGTCCAGGCGTTCGACGGCGGCGGCCAGGGTGCCCTGGGGGGTGAAGGTGCCCACGTGCAGCTCGTAGACCACGCCGCCGGGCAGGGCGCGGCCGTTCCAAGCGGAGTCGGTCCAGGCGTGGGCGGCGTGGTCGTAGACGCGGCTGGCGGCGTGGACGCCGCCGGGCTGCCACAGCGAGCGCGGGTCGGGCAGCGGCCGGGGGTCCTCGTCCAGGAGGTAGGCGTAGTCGGTGCCGGGGCCGGCGGTGTCGACGGTGGCGCGCCACCAGCCGTCGTCGCCGCGCCGCATGCGGTGGTCGGCGCCGTCGGCACGCAGGGTGACGCGGGTGGCGTGGGGCGCCCAGACGGCGAAGTCGCCGTCCACCCCGCGTCCGGGCGTCGTGGTGGTGGAAACGGTCTCCAGTTCGCTCACGGAGGGTGATCTACCCCGGTGCGCGGCGGTTCACGCGAGCGCTCCGCCTCCGTGCCGGAGCGGTGTGCGGCCGGCCTGGTGTCGGCCCTCGCGGCTACGCTCGCCGCATGAGTGTCTCCCTCTACTACAGCGCGCACCGGGCGGAGCCGCCGACGGCGGCCGAGTCGGCCGAGATCGCGCGCGTCAACGCCGCCCACCAGGACTCCTTTCCCTACCAGGACCAGGAGAGCCTCTTCCTGCACGACGACCCCGCTCCGGGCGAGCTGCCGGCCGGATTCACCAAGATGCTCGGCGACCCCGAGCGGATGCTGTCGGTGCTGGTCCACGTCCTGGATTCCCTGACCGAGCTGCGCCGGGCCCTGCCGGGCGCCGAGTGGCGGGTGCACCTGGACGATCTGGACGTTCCGTGGGACGAGGACGAGGGCTATGCCATTCCCGGCATGCGCGACCCCGGCCTCGCCGCCGAACTCGGCGGCCCGTGACCCCGCCGCCGCTCAGGTCCGGGTGTCGCGGCGGTCGAGCACCGCGGCCGTGACGCCCACGATGACGACGGTCATCGCCACCGACGTCAAGACGAGGAACAGGACGCCCTCGACGCTCAGTGTGGCGGCGGCGAAGCTCGTCGCCTCACCGGAGCCGAGGACGGTCCCGAGCTGGGTGGCCCGGGTGGCGAGGGCGTAGGGCAGCACGGACGCGGCTTCGGCCCCGGTCATGAGCAGCAGGGTCGAGAGCCCCGTGAGGACGAACGCGAGGGCGACCGGGGCGGCGAACGAGCGCAGCAGGGCCGACAGGCCGGACTGCAGAGCGGCCACCGGCACGCAGGCGACGATGACGACCGCGCTGCTGACCCAGTACCGCGCCGGAAGCGTGCCCGGGAGCCCGAAGACGAACGTGCCCAGCGCGATCACGACGGCGACCAGGACCGCCTGCGTGACCGCGGCCAGGACGGCGACCGCCGCGGCCTTGGCGATCACCAGCCGCGTCGTGGGCACGGGCCGGCTCATGAGCGCGTTCCAATTGCCGCCGGCGTGCTCGACCCGCCAGACGAGCGAGGCCAGGAGCGCGATGCCGACCGGCAGGAGCGCCATGCCGTGGAAGCCGATCGACCTGATCCACAGCGTGTGCCAGCCGTCGGTGAGGGCGGCTCCGGGCGCCAACGCGGCCATCGCGCCCGCCAGCACCACGATCACCGGCAGGAGCACGACGACGCCCCAGCTCAGGGAGCGCCGGAGTTTGAGGAACTCGGCGTGGACGGATCCCATGGTTCAGGCCTCCTGCCGGTCGAAGCGGGCGGTGGTGACCAGGAACAGCCCGCCGCCGACGACGGCGAGGGCGATCACGCTGGTGTGGTGCGGGTCGAGGTAGACCAGTTCGGCGCCGACGTAGTCCGCGGGTGTGATGAGCGCGTAGTAGCCCCACGGCGTCAGGTGGCGGGCCCATACGGGGAGCGCGGCGCCGAACGTCCCGAGGAGGACGCCGAGCACGCCGACGCCGAGGCAGACGAGCTGGTTCTCGACCCTGGCGGAGAGCAGGAGGTGGAAGGCCAGCACGGCCAGGTGGACGACGGCCACCGAGGCGGTGTAGGCCAGCCACCGCCCGACCGGGACCGGGGCCTGCGCTCCGGCCGCCAGGCCGAAGGCGACCAGGAGCAGGCAAGAGGCGATGGCGACGGCCACGACCAGGGAGCCCAGGGCGAGGAACTTCGCCCGGCAGAGCCGGCCCGGGGTGGCTCCGGAGACGGCCGAGAGGATCCACCCGTTGCCGCGGTGCTCGATCTCGACCTGGCGGCTGGCCAGGACCGCGAGCAGGACCGGCGCGAGGAGGGTCGTCGCGAGTCCGAGGCCGGCCAGGACGGACCGCCACACGTGGTCGTCCGGAGCCGGCGTGTCGGCGGAGGCGATCATCGACACCCACGAGAACACCGTCACCGCGACCACGCCGATGAGCAGTAGTCCCAGGAACCACCCCACGCGCAGGTGGCGCATCTTGGCGAACTCGTTGGCCACGGTCGCCGTCCTCACCGTCGCCGTCCTCACAGGCCGCCTCCCTCGGTGAGGTCCATGAACACATCCTCCAGCGACTGCTCCTCACGCCGCACGCCGTGCACCCCGATGCCCTGGCCGACCAGGGCGGCGACGGCGCCTGCGGTGGCCGCGTCACCCAGGCCGGGCAGGCGCAGCGTCCCGCCGTCCAGGCCGCCGCCGTACTCGCGGCCGAGCACCTCGTGCGCCCCGCGCGGATCGGTGCAGTCGATGAGGACGTCGGGGGTGGAGGCGGCCAGGAGTTCGTGGCGCGTGCCCTGGAAGATCAGGCGGCCGTGGGCGAGGATGCCCAGCACGGTGGCGGTGCGGTCGATCTCGCCGAGCAGGTGGCTGGAGACCATGACCGTGACCCCGCCGTCGGTGAGCCGGCGCAACAGGCCGCGGATCTCCTCGATGCCGGCGGGGTCGAGGCCGTTGGTCGGCTCGTCCAGGATCAACAGCCGGGGTCGGCGGGCCAGCGCCATGGCGATCCCCAGGCGCTGGCGCATTCCCAGGGAGTACTCGCGCACCTTCTTGTCCATCTGGTCCTGCAGGCGCACGGTCCGCACGGCGAGGTCGACCTGCCGGTCGTCCAGGGCGAGCAGGCGCTGGACCACGCGCATGTTCTCCCGCCCGGTCAGGTGCGCGTACCCGGGCGGGGACTCGATGAGCGACCCGATGCCGCCCAGGAGCTCGCGCCGGGTGCGCCGGTTCATGGGCCGGCCCATGATCCGCACCTCGCCCTCACTGGGCCGGATGAGGGAGAGCAGCATCTTCATCGTCGTGGACTTGCCGGATCCGTTGGGTCCGAGGAACCCGTACACGCAGCCCTCGGGGACGCGCAGGTCCAGGTCGGCCACGACGGAGCGCCCGCCGTACCTCTTGGTCAGCTTCTCTGTGGAGACGATCAGGGACATGGTGTCCACTGTCGTCGCGGCGGGGCCGCGGGGCGTCTGCCCACAGGCCTATCTTCGGCTATGCACGGCGCATAGGCGGCGGCGCGGTCAGTCCCGGCCGGCCTCGACCACGCCGGTCTCATAGGCCAGGACGACGGCCTGGACCCGGTCGCGCAGGCCGAGTTTGGCCAGGACGCGGCTGACGTGGACGCGGACGGTCCCCTCGGCGATGACCAGCTCCGCGGCGATCTCCGCGTTCGCCATCCCCCGCGCGACCAGGCGCAGGACCTGCCGTTCCCGGTCGGTGAGCCGGGCGAGCGTCCGCGCCGCCGCACGGGCACGGGGCTCCTCCGGCGCGGGCGGGAGCGCGGCGAAGCGGTCCAGGAGCCTGCGGGTCGTGCTCGGAGCCACGACCGCGTCGCCCTGCCGCACGTGGGTGATCGCCGCGGCCACCTCCTCGAAGGGGGCGTCCTTGAGCAGGAACCCGCTCGCCCCGGCGCGGATCGCCTCGTAGGCGTACTCGTCCAGGTCGAAGGTGGTGAGGATGAGCACGCGCGGACCGTCCCCGGCGCGGATGCGGCGGGTGGCCTCGACGCCGTCCATCCGCGGCATGCGCACGTCCATCAGCACCACGTCCGCCTCCACCGAGCGGAGCAGTTCCACGGCGGTGTCGCCGTCGTCCGCCTCGGCGACCACCTCGAACTCCGGCCGGGACTCCAGCGCCATCCGGAATCCCCACCGGTACATCTCCTGGTCGTCGACCAGCACGATCCGGGTCGTCACCGTCCACCTCCGGTCGGAACCACGGCGAGCACTTCGAACCCGCCCCCGGGACGCCCTCCCGTGTGCAAGGTACCCCCGCACGCGGCGATCCGCTCCCGCATCCCCACGAGCCCGTGCCCTCCCCCGGCCGGGCCGGCGCCGGCGCTCCCGCGTCCGTCGTCGGTGACGCGCACCTCGATCTCGTGGCCCCGGTAGGCCAGGGCGACCTCGGCGCGGGTCAGCGACGGACCGGCGTGCCTGCGGACGTTGCTCAGCGCCTCCTGCACCACGCGGTACACCGCCAGGTCCGGGCCCGGCGCCGGCGCCACCGGTTCACCCTCCACCGACAGTGTCACCGGGAGCCCTGCGGCGCGGGCGTCCTCGACCAGGTGCTCCAACCGGGCGATCCCCGGCTGCGGGGCGAGTTCGGGTTCTCCTGGCTCGTCGTCGCGCAGGACGTCGAGCATCCGCCGCGTCTCCGTCATCGCCGTGCGCCCGGTGTCGCGCACCCTCACCATCGCCTCCCGCGCGCGTTCGGGTGCGGTGTGGACCGTCCTCGACGCCCCGTCCGCGACGACCACCATCACGCCCAGGCTGTGGGCGACGACGTCGTGGATCTCCCGGGCGATGCGGGCGCGCTCCCGCGCCGCGGCGATGGTGGCCTGCGTGTCCCGCTCCCGCTCCAGGTGCAGGGCCCGCTCCCGCAGACCGGCGACGTGGGCGCGGCGGACCCGGACCAGAGTGCCCCAGGTCCAGGCCCACACGATGACCATGACGAGCAGGACCACCGTGTCGAGCGACATGTACCCGGCGCGCAGCATCGGCACGGCCGCCAGGCAGAGCCACACCGCCACCAGGGCGGCGGCCGGGACGCCGACGGTCCACCGGAACCGGGTCGCGATGTGGTGGACCGCGAACACGAGCATGACGTCGGCGGCCAGGATGCCGTTGACGGAGCCGGCCGCGACCGGAATCTGGGCGCACGCCGCCCCGAGCATGAGGCCGAACGCCGTGAACGGGTACCGGCGCCGGAACGGGTAGGGCGCGCAGAGCAGCAAGGAGACGGCGAGCAGGGCGAAGAAGTCCGGCCGGCCCTCCGGTGGCGGGAAGGGGCCGATGACGAGCAGGTTGTAGCCGAACACCGCGGTGACCACGACGGCGTCGACGATGCGTGCGTGCCCGCGCAGCCATCGGCCGACGGGGTCCGTCGCGCCGGCATCGGTGCCGGCACTCGACTCGTCGGTCCGGGGCCTCAGCACGGCCGGTAGGTGTGCAGCCGCACCGACGCGGTCACCGCCACGGGGGCGGGCAGCGCGGCGATCCGCTCGCGCAGGTCCGCGGGGGTGACGTGGCGGGCGCTGGGGCCCATGCCCACGACGGTGGCGGCGTCGTCGTGGGTGAGCGCCATGGTGAAGCGCAGCGGCCGGACCCCGGCCGGGGCGAAGTCGCCGTGCAGGGACTCGGCGAGGCGCTCGTCCTTGCGCGGGTCCACCTCCAGCAGGCCCAGGGGCGCGCGGAGCTCGGCGAGGTGGTCGGTGTCGGGGGTGACCACGATCAGCGCCCCGCCCGGGCGCAGGACGCGGCGGAACTCGGCGGCGTTGCGCGGGGCGAACACGTTGAGCAGGGCGTCGACCGATCCGGTGCGCAGCGGCAGCGGCCGCCAGGTGTCGGCGGTGACGGCTCCGCCGCGCTCGTGGGCGCGGGCGGCCCTGCGCACGGCGAACTTGGACACGTCCAGGGTCAGCCCGACGGTGTCGGGCCGGGCGTCGAGCACCTGGGTGAGGTAGTGGCCGGTGCCCCCGCCGACGTCGGCGACCAGGGGCGCCGGGCCGGTCGCCGCGAGGGCCTCGGCCAGGGCACGGCCGATCGGGTCGTAGTGGCCGGCGTCCTGGAAGCGCACGCGGTCGGCGACCATCTCCTTGCTGTCGCCGGTGCCCGGTGGCGTGGCCCCGGTGAGCAGGGCGGCGTAGCCCTCCCTGGCGATGTCGAAGGCGTGCCCCCGGCCGCAGGCGAGCCCGCGCGGCCCGCGGTCGAGCCCGTCGCCGCAGACGGGACAGGCCAGCGCCGCCGCGACCCGGTCGGGCATGCGCAGGCGGGGGCCGGTGTGGTGTGTGGTGTTCTCTCGCGCCATGATCGCGCCCAGCGTAGCCGGGCCGGCGCCGGTTCCGTTCACTCCCGCACCAGGACGGCCACGGGGTAGTGGTCGAGCAGGTCGGCGAGCCCGGCCAGGGTGAGCCCGTCGGCGGTGGCGGGTGCCAGGGCGCGGCCGGTGAGCCGGTCGGTCCATACGCCCGGCCCCGAGGGCAGGGCGAGCGAGGTGTCCCCCCAGCCGCCGGTCTCGGCCAGCGTGATCGGCAGCCGTGTGGCGACCACCGCCAGGTCGGGGCGGGCGCCGCCGCGCGAGGTGCGGGCGAAGGCCAGGGCGTGGCGGGCGGCCGTCCCGGTGGCGGTGAGCGGCAGGTGGCCGGCGGGGTCGAGGTCGCGGCGCACGTGCAGGCAGGTGCGGACGAGGTGCAGCTTGGCGGCGCCGGTGGCGTCCACGGGCGGGCGCCATCCCGCCTCGATCCGTTCGAGCAGGGCGGCACGGGCCGCCCAGTCCACGGGTCGGCGGTTGTCGGGGTCCACCAGGGACAGGTCCCACAGCTCGGTCCCCTGGTAGAGGTCGGGAACGCCGGGGCCCAGGAGCTGGACGGCCTTGTAGCCCAGCGAGTTGCTCCACCCCGGCGCCACCACCGACCCGGCCATCGCGGCGACCTCGGCGCGCAGGTCGGCGTCGCCCAGCACCTGGTCGGGCCAGGCCCGCACGGCCTCCTCGAAGCCGGTGTCGGGCTCGGTCCAGGAGGTGCCCAGGCGCGCCTCGCGAGCCGCCTTGAGCAGGTACTCGGCGAGCCGGTCCGTGCCGATGGGCCAGGCGCCGACGAGGGTCTGCCAGCCGAGCAGGTTCAGGGCGGGTTCGGGCAGGGGGCGGCGCGAGGTCCAGCGGCGGACGGCGTCGGCGAAGTCCTCGGCCACCTCGGAGACGGCGGCCAGGCGGGCCCGCACGTCCTCCGAGCGCTTGGTGTCGTGAGTGGACAGGGTGGTCATGGTGTGCGGACGGGCGGCGGCGCGCCGGGCCGCGGCGGCGTGCAGCTCGTCGGGGTCCACGGCGAAGCGCCCGGGGTCGCCGCCGACCTCGTTGAGGGCCACGAAGCGGGTGGCGCGGTAGAAGGCGGTGTTCTCCGTGCCCATGGCCACGACCATGCCGCTGGTCTGCTGGATGCGCCGCGCGGCCTCGCCCCGGGGGTCGGCGCGCACACGGCGGTCGATGACCTCCAGGTCGAAGGCGAGGTCGGGACGGCGGTCGATGGCGCGGCGCACGGCGCGCGTCCAGGCGTCGTCGCGCTCGGGCAGGTAGGAACGGTAGACGTCGAAGGCGCAGAGCAGCTCGGCGACGGCGTCCTCGCGCTGGCGGGCCGCCATGGCCGAGGGCCGGGGGGTGGTGGCGGGCGGTTGGGCGGGCAGCAGGGCGGCGATGCGGCGGACCTCGGCCCGCAGCAGTTCGTGGGCGGCCTGGTGGCGGGCGCGGTGGTCGGCGGCCCCGGTGTCGGTCTCCACGCCCTGCTCACGGGCCAGCCCGGTCAGGGCGCTCTCGCCGCCGGGGTCGGTGAACGCCCCGCAGATCTCGCGCAGGGCGTCGTAGCCGGTGGTGCCCGCCACGGGCCAGGACGGGGGCAGGTCCTCGTCGGGGGCGAGGATCTTCTCCACCACGATCCACCCGTCGAAGCGCTCGGCGAGGCGGCGCAGGTAGCCGCCGGGGTCGGTGAGTCCGTCCACGTGGTCCACGCGCAGTCCGTCGAGGTGGCCGAGCTCGGCCCAGCGCAGGATCTCGGCGTGGGTGGCGTCGAACACACCGGGGTCCTCCACGCGGACGGCGGCCAGCTCGTTGACGTCGAAGAAGCGGCGGTAGGTGAGCTCGGCGTCCCCGCGGCGCCACGACACCAGGCGGTAGTGCTGGCGCTCGTGCATCTGCTGGACGGGCGCGCCGGGCACGTGGGTGCCGGGGGCCAGCGGGTAGCGCTTGTCGTGGTAGACGAGGCAGCCGTCGGTGACGGTGAGGTCGTCCAGGGCGGACCGGCCGCCGTCGCCGTCGTCGGCCAGGACGGGCACCAGGATCGGCCCCCGGTCGAAGTCGATGTCGAAGCAGCGCGCGAAGACCGACGCCCGGCCGTGCTCGAGGACGTCCCACCACCAGGGGTTGGCGGCGGGCTGGGCCACGGACATGTGGTTGGGCACGATGTCGGCGACCACGCCCAGGCCGAGGCCGTGCGCCTTGTCGGCCAGGGCGGCGCGGGCGGTGTCGCCGCCCAGGACGGGCGCGACCCCGGCGGGATCGACCACGTCGTAGCCGTGCGTGGACCCGGGGGCCGCGGTGAGCATCGGGGACAGGTAGACGGCGCCCGCACCGAGGCGGTGCAGGTAGTCGAGCCGGTCGGTGGCGTCGGACAGGGTGAACCCGGGGCCCAGTTGGAGACGGTAGGTTGACGTCGGAGCGGTGTCCGCGGACGTGTCGTCGGTGCTCTTCACGGATGATCCGTGCCCGTCCCGCCCGCGTGTCATGCATGCCGCCTCGCGGTCGGCGGATCCGTGGCGCACGGGACCCGGGTCAAGGCCGCGGCACGCGAATGGTTAAATTCTCGGCGGTGTTCCATCACCTGCGGCGACGCGCCCCGGAAGCGCCCGCGCGCGGTGATCACACTGGAGGACCACCGACACCGATGAAGGGGACAGATCCAGTCGTGCCGTCCAAGAAGCGTTCGCGCACCCAGACCCGAGCCCAGCGTCCGCTCGGCGCCCACCGGGGTGCGGCCTCGGCCGCGCTGGCCGGCCTGCTGCTGGCGGCCACCGCCTGCGGCAGCGACGACGCCCTGCCGGGGTCGCAGTCCCTGCCGGCGCCCGCGGACCTGGAGTGCTTCTCCGGCAGTCTCTCGGGCTCGGGGTCCAGCGCCCAGGAGAACGCGATGACCACCTGGATCGCGGGCTACCAGTCGGCGTGCGACGACGCGCGCGTGTACTACGACTCGATCGGTTCGGGCGGCGGACGCAGCCAGTTCATCGACGCCGCGGTCGACTTCGCCGGCACCGACGCCGCGTTCACGCCCGAGGAGAACACCGACGCGCTGGAGCGCTGCGGGGGCTCGAACACCCTCAACCTGCCCGCGTACGTGGTGGCCATCGCCGTGGTGTTCAACCTGGAGGGTGTGGACTCGCTGGACCTGCGGCCGGACACGATCGCGAAGATCTTCAACCAGGAGATCACGCACTGGGACGATCCGGAGATCGCCGAGACCAATCCGGACGTGGACCTGCCCGACCTGCCGATCACCCCGGTCAACCGCGCCGACGACTCCGGCACCACGGAGAACTTCACGCGGTACCTGCAGGAGGCCGCTCCGGACGCCTGGCCGCACGAGGCGGACGGCATGTGGCCGATCACGCCGCGCGAGTCCGCGCAGGGCAACAGCGGTATCGCGGACACGGTCGGTCGGGCCCAGGGCGCCATCGGGTACGTGGAGATGTCGCACGTGCACGACATGTCCACGGTCGCGGTGGGCGTGGGGGACGAGTTCGTGGAGATCTCCCCGGAGGCCGCGGCGCAGGTGGTCGCCGACTCCCCCCGCCGGGAGGAGAACGCCAGTGAGCACGACCTGGCGCTGGCACTGGACTACGGCACGACCGAGCCCGGCAGCTACCCGCTGGTGCTGGTGAGCTACGAGGCGGTGTGCGAGGAGTACGAGGACCCGCGGACCACCGAGCGCGTCCAGGCCTTCCTGCGCTACGTGGTCAGCCCCGAGGGCCAGGAGCTGGTCTCGGAGGAGACGGGCTCCACTCCGGTCAACGAGGCGCTGCGCGAGCAGCTGCTGGAGTCCATCGACTCGCTCGGCTCGCAGGACTGAGCCGGGCCGGGAGCACGCTCGGCGTGACGGGCACCGCGCGGGCGCGCGTGTCCGTCACGCCCGCGGGCCGCGTCCGGGTCAGACCTCGCAGGAACCCGCCGGGTTCCACGCGGCGAACAGGCCGTCCGGGTTGTCCTGCCAGAACCACACGTGCAGCGTGTAGTTGACGGGAAGGCCAGGCGCCTGCCCCGGGTCGGGGCCGTCGAACGGCTGCCCGAAGAGGGAGGGGCGGTCGTCGTCGGTGGTGACGTCCTGGTCGGCGTCGACGTAGTAGTACTCCGCGGCCACGAGCTTGCGGCCGCCGTAGCCGTCGGGCTGGTACACTAGGACCTCGGGCGTCAGCGGGTCCAGCTCACGGTCGATCAGCTCCGGATTGGCGTAGTGGTACCCCATCACCCCCGCCGGGCTCTGCGCGCACTCGTCGGTCGGCAGGTAGCCGTCGGCGACGGCCCGGTACTCGTCCTTGTACTGGTTCAACGCGCTCTTCGCCGCGGCCAGGTCCTCCGCCACCGTGGTGTGCGCCTGGGCGGCCATCGGCCCGATCAGGGCGAGTGCGAGTCCGGCCGTCGCGGCGGCGGTCAGGCGTGTGTGGCGTACCGACATCGTGTTCCTCCTGGCTTGGTGCGTCCTCGCGCCGCCTGCCCCTTCGTCCGCATCATCGACATGGACGTGGAGTCACGTCAGACTTCGGAATAGACGAGCGAGAACCCTTCCGAACGATCCGCGATTGCGGGTCGGAAGCCATCATCCCGGCCATGCCACCGGGCAGGGCGCGACACCGCGGGCCATGGCACAGAACTCACCTGGATTTGACCGGGCCCGGCGGCGCCCCTCCCCCGCTCGCCTCACACGCGCTCGGGCCCGCGGCCCCGGCACAGGATCCGGCGCCAGGCGGCGGCGACCCGGGCCCGCACGCCGGTCGGCCGCGGGCCGCCCTCGGGCACGGACGCTCCCGGCGCCGAGGCGGGCCCCTCCTGTTCCGCTCCCGCCCGGCGATCGCGCCGGTCCGCGGCCGCGCCGGGCGAGCGCGGTGCTCCCGGGCCGGCCTGTCCGGGCACGGCGACCGCGGGGCCGCGGGCGCAGGGACCGGTCTCGGTGCGGGGCGGCGGCGGGACCGACCGGTACAGCGACAGGTCGGCCAGCGTGTCCTCCCCCGCGTGGATGCGGTAGCGCCCGTGCAGGGCGGCGACCACGTCGGCGAGGTCCTCTCCGTCCTGGCGCACGCGCAGCGCCCGGGCCAGCGCCCTGGTGCGCCACAGCCGCACGCCGGCGTCGTGGGAGGGCGAGGCCGCGGGGAAGAGCTCGGTGAGCCCGGACCGGTGGCGCTCGGCGCTGGCCAGGAGTCGGGACAGGGCCACCTGGCCCAGCCCCCACGCGACGGGCACCTGGAGCAGGAACGGTGAGGGGAAGCCGGTGAGCGGCGGCGTTCCGGCGAAGGTGATCCGCGGCTCGCGCAGGTAGTTGGCCTGGACCAGGCGCAGGTCCAGGTGCGGTCCGCCGGCCCCCGCCGGGCCGTGGCCCGCGCCCTCCCAGTCGGCGACCAGGGTCAGCACCAGATCGGTCTCGGCGCTGTCCAGGAGGCGGTCGACGCAGCCTCGGACGAGGTCGTAGGAGGCGCCGCGGACGTCGACCACGGCGTGCACGAGCGGGACGCGGCGCCGGTGCGCGGGGACCCGCTCGCGGTAGGCGTGCGGATGCGGCATGAGTTCGGCCAGGGCCTCGGTGCGAAAGCGCTCGGAGGGCAGGCGGGTGCGGGAGGGCGTGGCGCGGCCGACATGCCAGGCGGTCGCGGCGGGTTCGGGCAGCAGGACGGCCCCGGCCTGCCACAGGCGGTAGCCGAACTCGGTGTCCTGGCCCAGGTCCAGGTCGGGGTCCACCCCGCCGGCCGCCTCGTACAGGCTGCGGCGCAGGGCGGCGGCCGCTCCCATGTAGGCGTGGAAGCCCAGGTGGTCGGCGTCGCGCAGGTCGTCGCTGGTGGCGAGCAGGTGGGTGATCCACTCGTGGTGGCGGCCGGTGTCGAGCGCGTCGTGCAGCCGGCCGGCCCGGGCCAGGGACACCACCTCGGTGGGGTGGCCCGGACCGGTGTCGGCGAAGCGGACCCGGCCGAGCGTGACGCACTCGGCGTGGACGTGCTGCCAGCGGGCCTGCGCCTCGATGAAGGCGGGGGCGGCGATCATGTCGGCGTCCATCCAGACCAGGATGTCGCCGGTACTGGCGTGGGCGCCGTAGGAGCGCCCGAACCCGGCGCCCCAGCCGCCGTCGGGGGCGGCCAGGATCCGGCAGTGCTCGGGGCGCAGGGCCGGCAGTCGCAGGGGCGGCGAGGAGTGGTCGTCCACGACCACGACCTCGATCAGGTCACCGGGGTAGGTCTGGGCGGCCAGGGAGGCCAGGGCCAGGTCGAGGCGGCGCTGGCCGCCGCGGGCCGCGATGACCACGCTGACCCGCATCTCGGGTGTCCAGCGCCCCGGGGCGGGCGGTGTCAGCGCACCCCAGTCGTTGCGGAAGACGCGGGTCGGGACACGTTCCACCCGGCCTCGATGGGAGACACCATCGCACCCTACGTACTTATTCAGTGACACAGAGTCACTGTAGCCCTGTTTGGCGTCTCCATGTGGTGCTGATCACCCATGTGTCACGAATCGGTATCGACGAGACGCGGACGCGGACGCGCGTCGGACGCGCCGCGCCCCCCCGGAGCACGACGCGTCCCTTCCGGCCGGGCTCAACGCCCCGGACCGGTGGTGTCGGACCTGAGCATCTTGACGCCCAGCCAGACGACGCCGACCACGGCCGCGATCATCACGATCCACACCAGCAGGCCGACCACGATGGACAGGAGCCAGAAGAGCACCATCACGGCCGCGACACCCGCGGCGATCCTGAGCAGAAGACGTCCCATTCGCGGAAGGATACGCGGCCGGGGCGGTGGCGGCCACCCCCGCCCCGGGCCACGCCCGCTGCCCGCGCCGCCGCGCCGCCGCGCCGGTCAGCCCACGCGGACCGCGCCGGTGAAGACGCTGTCCCAGTACGAGGCCAGGTCGATCTCCTCCAGCGGCTTGGAGGGGTTGGACCCGTGGATCATCATTCCGTTGCCGGAGTAGATCCCCACGTGGCTGGGCGCCGAGGCGCTGTAGAAGAACAGCAGGTCGCCCGGCTGCAGCTGGTCGCGGGAGACGGGCGTACCGGCGTTGACCTGGTCGTAGGTGGTCCGGGGCAGGCTGACACCGGCCTGCGCCCAGGCGGCCTGGACCAGACCGGAGCAGTCATAGGAGTCCGGGCCGGTTCCGCCCCACACGTAGGGCTTGCCGATCTGGGCGCGGGCGAAGTCCAGCACGGCCTGGACGTCGCCCGAGGCCGCGGCGGCCTCCGCGGTCTCCCCGGCGGACGGGGCGGCGGCCGGCTGCGGAGCGAGCTCGGCGACGAGCTCGGCGACGAGCTCCTCCTGCTCCTCCAGCGCGGTCTCGCCCTCCTCCTGGGCCGCCTCGGCGGCCTCCAGCGCCTCGGCGGCGGCCGTCTCGGCCTCCTCGGCCTGGCCTTTGAGCCCTTCGAAGCGGTCGACCGCTCCGACGTAGTCCTCCAGCACGATCTCCTGCCCCACGGACAGGAAGTCGAGGTCGGCGATGTTCTGCAGGGAGTCGTCGGGCGAGACGCCGAACAGGACGCCGAAGGTGCTGTAGTCGGCGCCGACGTAGGCGGACTGGGCGATGTTGGCGGCCTGCCCGGAGACCTCGTCCAGCTCCTCCTGGGCCGTCTCCAACTGGCCCTCGACCTCCTCGACCTCGGCCTCGGCCGCCGCGTGGTCCTCCTGGGCCTGGTTGTAGGCCTCGTTGAGTTCGGACAGCTCCTGCTGGAGCTCCTCGTAGCGCTCCTGGGCCTCCTCCTGGGTGGGTTCGGCCATGGCCAGGCCCGAGGACAGGACGAGGGCGCTCAGAGCGACGGTGCCGACCGTGGCGCCACGGCGCAGGGCACGCGAACGGGGTGTGCGGGTCACTGGACCGACTGCCTTCCTCCCACTCCCGTCTACCGGCGCAGGACATCCCGAAGGCACACCTGTGGCAGGTGCGTGGGGATGTGTGGGAGGGGGGTCCGGCGGCGGCGTGTGGGCCGCAGGGGGCGAGCCGGCTGTCTGCGGCGGCCTCTGCTCCTGGGACAAGACGGACAAGGCGAGCAGAGCGCGACGGAGACCGGACGCCGTCACCCAGGTGATGACAGATCGGGGCGTTCCGGTCTGGAGGGAACACTAATTCATTCCCGACCCGGGCGCGACCTTTTCGTTACCTTGCCTTGGGCAACCCCCTGACCTGCACGATCACGCCCGCGCGTCGACATCGCCCGCCCCACGGGAGAATCGGGCTTTTTCTCTTCCCGATCAAGGCACGTCAAAACAAGGTCATACGAGCCGTCTGAGTGACATGTACCACTCAGGGGCCGGGGTCGCGGCGACCCCGGCCCCACCGGTCACAGGTGGCGGCCCCACCACTCCAGGATCGCGTCGAACCTGGCCACCCGGTGGCTGGGCAGGCCCGAACGCGACATCTCGTGCCCCTCCCCCGGGAAGAGCAGCATCTCGGTCTCGTGCCCGCGTGTGCGCAACGCCACGAACAGCCGCTGCGCCTGCTCCACCGGGCAGCGCCAGTCGTGCTCGGAGTGGATGATCAGGAACGGCGTCTCGATCCGGTCGGCGTAGGTCAGCGGGCTCTCCCTCTCCCAGGCCTGCGGCGGGCCGTAGAGCGGACCGGGGAAGAACGCCCCGATGTCCGAGGAGCCGTGGAAGCTGTCCAGCGCGTTGACGGCGCGCTCGCTGATCGCGGCGCGGAACCGCCCGCCGTGGTGGGCGGCGATCCACGTCGTCATGAACCCGCCGTGCGAGCCGCCCATGATCCCCACGCGCGAGGCGTCCAACCGGTCGTCCTTGAGCGCCTCGTCCAGGAAGGCCAGGACGTCGGTCGCCGTGGTCGCGCCCACCGAGCCGATGATCGACCGGCCGTGCTCGTGCCCGTAGCCGGAGGACCCGCGCGGGTTGCACATGAGCACCGCGTACCCGGCGGCGGCGTAGACCTGGGTCTCGTCGAAGAGCTGGTGCCCGTACTGCGAGAACGGCCCGCCGTGGATCATCAGCACCACGGGATGCGGGCCCTCCCCCTCGGGGAGCGTCACCCACCCGTGCACGGGGTAGCCGTCATCGGTGTGCGCGGTCAGCTCCGCCATCGGCAGCGGGTCGATCTCGCCGAAGTCGGTGAGCCGGTGCTCGCCGTTCTCCGTGACCCGGACCAGTTCGCCGCTGGTACGGCCGTCGGCCACGACCGCGACGGTGACGCCGCCGTCGGACCCTTCCACGTGGTCGAGGGACTGCGTCTGCGCCTCGCCGGCGGACAGCCGCCGCACGCCGCCGTCGAAGGGCACCAGCACCAGGTCGACCGCGCCCCGGTTCTCGGCCAGGGTGAGCAGTCCGTCCGCGCTCACCCGCAGCGCCACCTGGAGCCTGGGCCCCTCGCCGGGGGTCAGCCGCGTGGGCGCGGCCGAGGCGTCGGCCGGCACCGACCAAGCGGCCGTGGTCTGCCCGACGAAGTCGATCAGATCCGGGCCGAGCTCGTCGGCCAGGAAGTACACGGTGGCCCCGTCCGGGGAGAAGCGCGCCGCGTGGACGTCCAGGTCGCCGGCGCTCACCCGGCGCGGCTCGGCGCCCTCCTCCGGCGCGCACGCCCACGCGTCCACCACCAGGTCGGTGTCGCGGGTCTCGTGCAGCGCGGCGCAGAACACCAGCTCGGAGCCGTCGGGATTCCACTGCGGGCCGGAGTGGTCGGTGTCGGCACCGGTGACGCGGACCGGCTCGCCCACCACGCCGGAGGGGTCGATCGGAGCGGTGACGAACACGTGCTTGCGCCGGTCGTTGGTGAAGCCGAGGTCGTCGAGGCGGTACTTGAGCTCGGTGATGCGGCGCGGGAGCTCCTTGCCCGGATCGCCGCCGGTGTAGCGCCCGGGCTCGGGCACGCGGGCGGTGTGGGCGATCCGGGTGGAGTCGGGGCTCCAGGCGATCTCGCCCGCGCCCAGGGGGTGGTCGGTCACCTTCCAGGGCTCGCCGCCGTCGGCGGGCAGCACGTGGATCTGGGGGCGCTGGTCGTCGTCGGCGCGCAGGAAGGCGATCCAGCGCCCGTCGGGCGAGTACGCGGGGGCGCTGTCCCGGTCCCCCCGGGTGAGGCGGGCGGGCGGCGCCGAGCCGTCGGTGGGCACGGCCCACAGGGCACTGGTGTAGGTGTCCTTCTCCAGGTCGGGGCGGGTGAGGGTGAAGACCGCACGGCGGCCGTCGGGGGACACGGTGGGTGCGCCGAGGCTGTGCAGGCGGGCGATGTCAACGGGTTTCATGCATCGTCGGCGGCCCGGACGGGGGTGGAGCCGGGCCGCCTCCTCCTTCTGTGGGCCTGGGGGCCTCCGGCGGTCGGGCCGGGGCGTGTCCGGTGGACCCTATCCGCGCCGTTGAGGGGAAATCCAGGGGGTTGGGGACTGTTGTCGGTTGAGTGTGCATGAGTGTCCTTGCCCATGCATGAGTGGTCATCGACCCGCCTCGGTTGCGAACTCGCGGTCGTGCTCGTGCGTGTGCCCGGAGCACCCGAGCCTGGACGGGGACGCCGTCCTCGATATTCCGTGTTCGCCGGACACGACCCCGCCCGCACTGCTAGCTTCTGTGATCGAACACACGTACCAGGACACGTTCGTGAGGTGGGGCTCGTGGTGCAGCGCGACACGACTCGGTTGCGGTCCATTGGCGCCCCCTCTGTGGTCCCGGGCCCGACCGGGGTGGCGGTCCGCGACCGGCTCACACACCTCACACCGGCCGATGAGCAGGTTCTGCGTGTGGTGGGTGCCCATCTGGGCTCGCTGGCTTCTGGTGACCTGGCGACCCGGTGCCGTCAGGGGCGCGACCACGACGCCGATACCTGGGCGGCGCGTAAACGGGAGTTGACCGCGAGGTCGTCGTCGCGGTGGGCGGGGTCGATCACCAAGGCCACCCACGACCAGTGGGCGCTGGCCCGCCGCAGCCAGGCCGCTCACCTGCACAAGCTCCAAGCGGGCATCCGGATGCTGGAGCACCGGCTCTCCCTCCCCCTGGGGGAGAA
Source organism: Nocardiopsis sp. Huas11 (assembly GCF_003634495.1). Taxonomy (GTDB): domain Bacteria; phylum Actinomycetota; class Actinomycetes; order Streptosporangiales; family Streptosporangiaceae; genus Nocardiopsis. Next base: position 5,203,085 of record NZ_RBKY01000001.1, read on the forward strand.
GGGCACCAAACGCGCCCCGGGCGGGTACCGCACCCGGCGTGAGTGGCACGCCAAGTCCCGCCGCCTGGCCTGCCTCAAAGACCGTCTGGCCCAGGTGCGCCAGGACTGGGAAGCCGGGATCGTGCATGTGGTGCGGGGCGGTAAGCGGCTGCTCAACGCGCGTCACCACCTGGAGCAGGCGCAGCTCACCGAAGCCGACTGGCGCAACCGGTGGGAGGCCGGGCGGTTCTTCCTCCAGGCCGATGGGGAGTCCGGTAAGCGGTACGGCAACGAGACCATCCGCCTCACCCCGGACGGGCGGGTGTCGATCCGGCTCCCGGCTCCGCTGGAGTATCTGGCGAACGCCCCGCACGGCCGGTACGTGCTCTCCTGCCGGGTGGCGTTCGCGCATCGCGGTGCCGAGTGGGCCGACCGTGTCGAAGCGAATCGGGCGGTGGCCTACCGGATCCACCTCGATGTGGAGCGGGGCCGGTGGTACATCACTGCTTCCTGGACCCGGCCCAAGGCGCGGGCCCTGCCGTTGGCGGCGGCCCGTGCGAAGGGGGTGGTGGGTGTGGATATGAACGCCGACCATCTGGCCGCCTACCGGCTCGACCCGCACGGCAACCCGGTCGGGGACCCTGAGCGGTTCTCCTTCGACTTGACCGGTCGTGCTGCGCACCGTGACGCCCAGGTCCGACACGCTTTGACCGGGCTGCTGCACTGGACCCAGCGCACCGGCGTACAGGCGATCGCGATCGAGGACCTGGACTTCGCCACCGGCAAGACCCGGGAGAAGCACGGCCGCAGGAAGCGCTTCCGGCAGTTGATCTCCGCCATGCCCATCGCCAGGCTCCGCGCCCGGATCGTGTCGATGGCCGCCGAATTCGGGCTCGCGGTCGTGGCCGTCGATCCGGCCTACACCTCGAAGTGGGGCGCCCGGCACTGGGCCAAGCCCTTGCACAGCAGCACACGCACGATGACTCGCCATGACGCCGCCGCGGTGGCCATTGGCAGGCGCGCCCTGGGGCACCCGATTCGGCGTCGGACGGCACCGCCCCGCCACCACCGGAGTGATGGTGGCGGGCCTCGGACCGTCCAGACCGAACCAGGGTCCTTGGGGCGTGAGGGACCCCGCCGCCCTGCCACGGAACGCGCACACGATGCGCGCGGCCGGGCAGGGGAGGAGAGAACGCGGGGAACCAGCGCGTCCAGCACCGTTCGGGACGCGCGCAGTGACAGCAGATGGGCCCAACACCCACTCCTGCACACTGAATAGGAACGGTTTCACGCTGCGCGGAGAGGGGCCGACGGCGGGCCGTCCACGGCGGTCCGGCGTGCTCACCGCGCGCGCCGGGAGATGTCGGTCTCCAGGCTGGTGCACACCCACCGGCCGCCCTCGCGGCGGGCGCGGAAGGCGAAGACCCGGGTGCGGTCCTCGCACATGATCACGGCGTTGGCCTCCACGGCGGGTCCGGGCAGCGCCTGGTGGAACACGCGGGTGAGCCGGGGCGCGAGCGCGCAGGGCACCGACCCGCGCAGGCGCCGCAGCTCCTCGCGCACGGGCACCGCGAGCTGGTCGCGCAGGGCCTCGGGCGTGCGCCGGCCCACGAGCACCTCCGCCACGCGCTGGGCCAGCAGGTGCACCTCGTTCGGGGTGCGGTGCCCGCGCAGGGCCGCGCCGCAGCGGGCCGTGGCCGGGCGGCCCAGCGGTGTGCGGGCGGGGGTCGTGACGGGGCGGTGGGAGAGGGAGTCGCGGTGGCAGAGGGGCCGGGGGCAGGAGTGACGGGGCCGGGAGTGCGACATGAACAGCTTCCTTCCATGGGGCGGACACTCGCCTTCACCCCTGCCAGGAGCGCCCCGAACCCTCGTGTGCCACCTGGCATTCCAGCTTTGCGCGTAAGCGCCCGGTCGGGGACGGCCCGCCGCCCGCGACGCGTACCGGGCATACTGGCGTCGTGACAGACGCCTACCTCTCCTCCCGCCCTCCGCTGGCGCTCGCCCACCGCGGCGGCTGGTTCACCGATGGCCGGGGGGTCCGCCGGACCGAGCTGGAGAACACCGCGGTCGCCTTCCAGCACGCCGTCGACCTGGGCTACACGTACCTGGAGACGGACGTGCACGCCACCAGCGACGGCGTCCTCATGGCCTTCCACGACCACACGCTGGACCGCGCCACCGACATGAACGGCGCCATCGGCGACCTGCCCTACCGCCGGGTCGCGCAGGCCCGCGTGGCGGGCCAGGAGCCCGTCCCCGTCCTGGAGGACCTGCTCGGCGCCTGGCCCCAGGCGCGGTTCAACATCGACCTGAAGTCGGACGCGGCGGTGGAGCCCCTGCTCGACGTCCTGCGCCGCACGCGGGCCTGGGAGCGGGTGTGCGTGGGCTCCTTCGACCAGCGGCGGATCGACCGCGCACGCCGCCTGTTCGACCGTCCCGTCGCCACCTCCTGCGGCCCCCTGGACGTGGTGCGCCTGCGCCTGGCCTCGCTGTGGCGGCCGCTGCTGCCCCTGGCCGGCCGGGGCCCGGACTGCGCGCAGATCCCCCTGAGCCGCGGAGGCTTCCCGGTGCTGAGCCGGGACCTGATCCGCACCGCGCACCAGCGGGGCCTGCAGGTCCACGTGTGGACCATCAACGAGCCCGCGGTGATGGAGCGCCTGATCGACGCGGGCGTGGACGGCATCGTCACCGACAACACGCTCGGGCTCAAGCAGGTCCTGGTCCGCCGCGGCCTGTGGTCCGGCTCCTCCCCCGGTACCGACAGCACCCTCCAGAACGGATAGTCCCCCATGGCCGACGCCCCTCCCGCACCCAGGGCGGACAACGCGCCCTCCTCCGACCCGCGCCGGCGCAGACGCGAACAGCGCGGGTGGTACCTGTACGACTGGGCCAACTCGGTGTTCATCACGTCCGTGGTGACCGTCCTCATCGGCCCGTACATGAGCACCCTGGCGTGCGCCTCGGTCGGGGCCGCCGACGCGGCGGCCTGTCAGGACTCCTCCTTGGCCCTGGCGCCGCTGGGCGTGGACTGGTTCACCCTGCACCCCAACGCGCTCTACCCGGCGCTGACCACGCTGGCGATCCTGCTCCAGATCCTCCTGCTGCCCTCGGTCGGCGCCATGGTCGACCGGTCCCGGCACAAGAAGCGCTGGCTGCTGTGGCTGGCCGTGGGCGGTTCGGCGTGCACCGCGGGCCTGTACGCGGCCACCGACGGCTACCACGCGGCGTCGGTGCTGTTCGTGCTGGCCAACGTCCTGTACGGGCTCTCGATCGTGGTCTACAACGCGTTCCTGCCCGAGATCGCCACCGCGGACGAGCGCGACCGGGTGTCGGTCACCGGATGGGGCATCGGCTACCTCGGCGGCGCCCTGCTGCTCGCCGTCCACCTGGGCCTGGTGCTCTCGGCGGACTCGCTGGGCCTGGAGACCGGCCACGCCGTGCGGATCGCGTTCGTGTCGGTGGGCCTGTGGTGGGCCGGCTTCACCGTCCTGTCCCTGCGGCCGCTGCGCAACCGCTACGGCGCCCTGGCGGCGTCGGCGGGGTCGGGATCGGGGTCGGGGCGCGCCGTCGGAGGGTCGCTGCGCCAGTTCTGGCACACCCTGCGCGACATGCGCAAATACCCGAACACCATCCTGTTCCTGCTGGCGTTCATCCTGTTCAACGACGGCGTGCAGGCGGCCATCCGCTACGCGGCGCCGTTCGCGACCCAGGACCTGGGCCTGGAGGAGGACGCGCTGATCATGACCATCCTGGTCATCCAGTTCGTCGCCTTCGCCGGGGCGTTCCTGGCCGGGCGCGTGGCGCGGGTGGTGGGCAGCAAGGCCACCGTCCTGGGCAGCCTGGCGGTGTGGTGCCTGCTGGTCGCCCTGGCCTACTTCCTGCCCGCGGGCAACGTCGTGCTGTTCGTGGCGATGGGCGTGGGCATCGGCCTGGTCCTGGGCGGCACCCAGTCACTGGCCCGGGCGCTGTTCTCCCAGCTGATCCCGCCGGGCCGGGAGGCGGAGTACTTCAGCCTCTACCAGATCTCGGACCGGGGGTCGACGTTCCTGGGATCGCTCGCGGTGACGATCGCGGTGAGCCTCACCGGCGGTTACCGGGTCGCGATCCTCTCGCTCATCGTCTTCTTCGTCATCGGCGGTGCCCTGCTGTGGCGGACCCGGATGCGCGAGGGCATCGAAGCGGTCGGGAACAAGGTGCCCGAGCGGTTGTGAGCGCCGGGCCCGCACCGGATCCTCCCGGGCGGGCCCACGACCCACCGTCGGTCGATGCCGCGGGGCTCACGGGGATGCACTGAGAGTGGTCCCGTCCCGGCCTGTCGTCGGTCCCCGCGATACTGGGGCCGGTGGAGGCGATGACGGGAGGCCTGGTGCGCATCGTGCACGGCGCGTGGGTGAGGGACGCTCTGGTGCTGTGGGGGGAGACCGACGGCGACCCGGCCCGGGCGGGCGGGGCGCACGCCCGGGGCGGCAACCCCCCGCGGCACCCCCGGGCCGCCGGCGTGGACGCCCTGCGCGCCCTGCTCGGCGCAGTGGGGGCCGGCCCGGTGGCCGAGCGGGCACGGGCGAGCGAGCTGGTCCTGGACCTGCCCGGCGACGGCGCCGGCCCCTTCCCCTCCGACTCCGCTCCCGGGCACGCGGACGCGACCCGGTCCCCCTGGCGGGTCCCCGGGCTGGCCCTGACCGCCGCCGACGCCGACCTCCTGCTGCCGTTCCTCGGGCACGCCGACGCCCCCGTCCCGGGTCCCTCCCTGGTCCACCTGGCCGCCGTGCACGACTTCGCCGAGCGGCTCGTGGGGGCCGGCGCCGTCCTGCCCGACCTCGTGGGCGACCCGCCCCGGGCGCGCTGGCGGCCCGCGCCGATGGACACCGCCGAGGAGCACCTGGCCGCCCTCACCGCCGCGCTGCCGCCCAGCGCGCGGACCCATCTGCGCGGGCACGACTCCCCCTCGCCCGCCCGCGCGTGCGTCCTGGCGCCCCTGGAACTGCTCACCGACGCCGCCGCCCGGCGCCTGGCGCCCGCGCCGCCGCGGCCCGCGTCGAACGGACAGGACGGACCCGCGCCCGCCGCGCGGCTGGCGGCGGCGCTGACCGGCGAACACACGCGCGTGGACGCCGACACCGCGCAGGAGCTGCGCGGGCCGCTGCGCCAGTGGCGCGAACGCGTGCGCGGCGCGGGCCGGGCACGGCTGCTGTTCCTGCTGCGCGAGCCCGACCGGGAGGGCCCGTGGCAGGTGGAGTTCTGGGTGCGCTCGGACAGCGACCCGGGGCTGCGCCTGCCGCTGGAACGGGTGTGGCTGGGCGAGGGCGCGGCGTGGCTGCCCGACGACGTCGGCACGACCGCGCTGGCGGACCTGCGCCGCGCGGCCCGGTACTACCCCGTCCTGCACCGCGCCCTGTCCGACCTCGCCCCGGCGCGGCTGCCGCTGAACACCGCCGGAGCCGAGGAGTTCGTGGGCCGGGCCGCGGCGCGGCTGGGCGCCGCGGGGTTCGCGGTCGTACTGCCCGAGTGGAGCGGTCGGAGCCCGCTCGCCCTGCGCATGGCCGTCGACGACCAGCCGCGCAAGCGCCGGCGCGGCGGGGTCGGGCCCACCGACCTGGTCGACGTGTCCTTCGAGGCACTGCTGCGCGGCGCGGGCTCCGACCGGCCGCTGGAGGAGTCCGAACTGGCGGAGCTGGCCGAACTGGCCCGGCTCAAGCGTTCCCTGGTGCGCGTGCGGGGCCGGTGGATGGAGATGGACCCCGAACGGGTCGGCGCCGCCCTGGACCTGCTCCGCAAACGGGGCAGCATGCGCCGGGACCAGGCCTTGCGGATGGCGGTCGGCGCGGACCCCGGGGTCGCGCTGCCCGTCGCCGACGTGGTGGCCGACGGCCCGCTGGGCGCGCTGCTGGACGGCGGGGCCAAGGCGGAGCCGCGGCCGATGGGCACTCCCCCGGGGTTCACCGGGACGCTGCGCCCCTACCAGGAACGGGGCGCGGCCTGGCTGCGCTTCCTGGGCGAGTTGGGCCTGGGCGCGGTCCTGGCCGACGACATGGGCCTGGGCAAGACCGTCCAGCTGCTGGCGCTGCTCGCCGACGAGCGGGCCGAGGGTCCGGCTCCGGGGCCCACCCTGCTGGTGTGCCCGGTCTCGCTGGTGGGCAACTGGCGGCGCGAGGCCGCCCGGTTCGCGCCGGACCTGCGCGTGCACGTCCAGCACGGGCCGGACCGGCCGAGCGGCAACGCCCTGGCGCGGCTGGTGGGCGCCTGCGATCTGGTGGTGACCACCTACGGCGTGGTCGCGCGCGACGACGAGCTGGCGGCGCTGCCCTGGCACCGGGTGGTGTGCGACGAGGCCCAGGCACTGAAGAACCACGCCACGCGGCAGGCGCGCGCGGTGCGGTCCCTGCCCGCGGCCACCCGGATCGCGCTGACGGGGACGCCGGTGGAGAACAACCTGGGCGAGCTGTGGTCGGTGATGGAGTTCGCCAACCCGGGGCTGCTGGGCTCGGCCCAGGACTTCCAGCGCGCGGTGGCCGATCCGGCCGAGGCCGCGGTGGCCGGCGATGACGACGGCGACGGCGCGCCCGCGCGGGCCGGCGCGGGCACCGACCTGGTGCGGCGCCTGACCGGGCCGTTCGTCCTGCGCCGGCTCAAGACCGACCGCTCCATCATCGCGGACCTGCCGGAGAAGCAGGAGATGCGGACCTGGTGCACGCTCACCCCGGAACAGGCGTCCCTGTACAAGGCGGTCGTGGACGAGATGGCCCAGCGCATGTCCGAGGCCGACGAGAAGGAGCGCAAGGGCCTGGTGCTGGCGACGATGTCGCGGCTCAAGCAGATCTGCAACCACCCGGCGCAGTTCCTGGGCGACGGATCGGCGCTGTCGGGCCGCTCGGGCAAGCTCGACCGGCTGGAGTCGATCCTGGGCGAGGCGGCGGCCGAGGGCGACAAGGCCCTGTGCTTCACGCAGTACGCGCGGTTCGGCGAGCGCCTGGCGCCCTATCTGGCCGCGCGGACGGGCGTGCCGGTGCTGTGGCTGCACGGCGGGACGCCGCGGGCCGAGCGCGAGCGGATGACCGAGCACTTCCAGAGCGCCTCGGGGCCGATGGTGTTCCTGCTCTCGCTCAAGGCGGCGGGCACGGGGCTGAACCTGACCGCGGCCAACCACGTCGTGCACGTGGACCGGTGGTGGAATCCGGCGGTGGAGAACCAGGCCACCGACCGGGCGTTCCGGATCGGCCAGCGCCGGGACGTGCAGGTGCGCAAGATGGTGTGCGTGGGCACCGTGGAGGAGCGGGTGGACGAGATGATCGAACGCAAGAGCGCGCTGGCCGACGGGGCGGTGGCCACCGGTGAGCAGTGGCTGACCGGGCTCTCGGTGGCGGACCTGCGCGAGGTCGTGCGCCTGGCGCCCGAGGCGGTGGCCGGATGAGCGGAACGTGGTCGGCGTCGCTGGAACAGGCCCTGGGTCCGGTCGGCTCGGCCGGCCCGGTCGGCTCGGCCGGCCCGGCCGCGCCCGCGGTCGAACGGCTCGCGGTGCGCGAGGGCGAGGTGGTCGCGCGGGTGCGCGGCGGCTTCGAGGTGAGCCTGATCCGCCCGGTCCTGACCGACCAGGAGTGGGAGCGCGCCTGCGCGGCGCTGGCCTCGCAGCCGGTGTTCCGTGCGCGTGTGCTCGCCGGGGAGCTGCCGCCGGCGGTGGCGCGGGTGTTCTCCGTCCTGGGCCTGGACCTGGTGCCGCGGGGGTGGGCCGACGTGGTGGCCACGTGCTCGTGCGAGGACTGGCGGGGGCGCTGTGCGCACCTGGCCGCCGCCGTGGCGGAGCTGGGCCGCGAGGCCGACCGCGACCCCTTCACCCTGACCCGCTGGTGCGGGCGCGCGCGGCGGGAACTCCTGGCGCGGGTCGGCGCGATCGCCCGGTCCCCCGGAGCGGCCGAGCCGTCCGGGCCCGATCCGGGACAGGACGCGGACGGGGACGGGGACGGAGCGCACGCCCCCGAGGCGGACACCGCGGCCGGCTTCTGGTCCGCTCCCCCGCTGCCCGGCCCCTTCACCGCGCCCTCGGGTGTCGGCGCGCGGGTGCGTGCCGCGGCCCCGGGGACGCTCGTCGACGACATCCCCTCGTTCACGGTTGCGCGAACGTGAGAACGGCCGTCGAAAAGATGTCATCCGGATGACGAAAACGCCTATGGGAACGGCGGAACACGGTTACGATTCGCCTGGAGATCATCTCCTCCCGACCGACCGGATTGGTGCCCCTCGATGGCCGACCACTTCCCCCCCAACATCGACATGGAAACCCCCAGCATCGCACGCATGTACGATTTCCTGCTGGGCGGAAAGGACAACTTCGAGGCGGATCGCAAAGCCTGCGAGGCCCTTGCGAACGGCATCCCCGAATTGGTCGCCTTCGCCAATGACAACCGCGCCTATCTCGCGCGGGCGGTGGAATTCGTCGCCGCGCAGGGCGTGGACCAGTTCCTCGACCTGGGCGCCGGCCTGCCCACCGCCGACAACACCCACCACGCGGCCCAGCGGCACAACCCCGAGGCCAGGGTCGTCTACGTCGACCACGACCCCATGGTGCTCTCGCACGGCCGCGCGCTGGTCGACGACAGCGCCAGGACCGCGTTCCTGCTCGCCGACATCCGTGACACCGACCGCATTCTCGGCGCCCCCGAGACCGCCCGGCTCCTCGACCTCGACCGGCCGCTGTGCGTCATGCTGGTCTCGCTCCTGCACTGCCTGCCCGATGAGAGCGACCCGTTCGGCATGGTGCGGCGGCTGATGGACCGGCTGGCTCCCGGCTCGTGCGTCATCTTCTCGCACATCGTCTCCGACGACCCGGCCGCCGCCGTCTGGATGACCGACAAGATCCTGTCCTTCGGCACCCCGTGGGGCCGGGTGCGCAGCCCCGAGGAGGCCTCCGTGGTCTTCGAGGGCCTGGAGCTGGCCAGCCCGTGGATGGACGGACGCGACCAGGGCCCGTTCGCCGTGGACTGCGCCACCTGGCGCAAGCCGGACGCCGAGCCCCGGTTCCGTCCCACCTCCCCCGAGAGCAAGCTCTGGGAGCTGTCGGGCGTCGCCTTCCGGCGCTGATCCACGGCCCTCGGCGGTCCGGGGCGGGGCGGGGCTTTCGGCCCGGCCCCGGCCCGCCGGTGGTCAGTCCTGCTCGGCGAAGACCTCCTGGGCCACGGCGAAGGCCTTGTTGGCGGCGGGGACCCCGCAGTAGATCGCGGCCTGCAGGAAGACCTCGCCGATCTCGTCCCGGGTCAGCCCGTTGCGCAGGGCCGCGCGCACGTGCATCGCCAGCTCGGCCCAGTGGCCGTGCGCGACCAGGGCGGTGAGCACCATGCAGCTGCGTGTGCGGCGGTCCAGCCCCGGGCGGGTCCAGATCTCACCCCAGGCGTAGCGCGTGATGAGGTCCTGGAACGGCTCACTGAAGGGCGTCTTGCGCGCTTCGGCGCGGTCCACGTGCGCGTCCCCCAGGACGCTCCGGCGCACCCGCATGCCCGCCGAGGCGCGGTCCCCGGCGGTGAGGTGCGCGGTCAGCAGGGTGTTGACCTTCGCGCTCTGCTCCCAGGACAGCAGGTGGGCGGCCCCGTCCAGGACCGCCAGGCGCGCGCCCGGGACGCGCTCGGCGATCAGCGCCCCGTGGCCCGCGGGCGGGGCGGCGGGGTCGTCGGCGCCCGAGACGACCAGCGTGGGCGCCTGGATCCGCGCCAGGTCCTCGCGCACGTCCCAGTTCTCGATGGCCCCGCAGCAGCCGGCGTAGCCCTCCGCGGCGGTCGCGGCGATCTGGTCGCGCAGTGCGCCGGTCTCGGCGGCGCGCCCCTTGGCGAAGTCGGGGGTGAACCAGCGCTCGACCACCGACTCGGCGACGGCGCCGGTCCCCTCCCGCCGTACCAGCTCGGCGCGGTCCCGCCAGTTCTGGGCCGGGCCCATGTGCGGGGAGGTGGCCAGCAGCGCGAGGCGGTCCACCCGCTCGGGCGCGTGCAGCGCGAGCCACTGGCCGACCATGCCGCCGATGGACAGTCCGACGAAGTGGGCGCGCTCGATCCCCAGCCGGTCGAGCAGCCGCACGACGTCCCCACCGAGGTCGGCCATGGAGTAGGGCCCCTCGGGCACGGGCGAGCCGCCGTGGCCGCGGTGGTCGATCCGGATCACCCGGAAGAGCGCGGAGAGCGCCTCCACCTGGGGCTCCCACATGTCCAGGGTGGCCCCCAGGGAGCCGGCCAGGACCACGGGCGGGGCGTCGGCGGGGCCGCTGTCGGTGTAGTGCAGGTCAACGCTCATGCTCATCCTTCGTCGGTGCTCGTCCGGTCGCCGCGGCCCCCGGCCGCGGTGACCCGGTCGGTGAACTCGGCGGCGGCGCCCAGGTAGCCCGCCGGGTCCAGCAGGGTCTCGACGCGCTCGCGGGTACGGCTGCCGGCCAGGCGCTCGGCCAGGACCTCGGCCAGCGGCCGGCCGGTGGCCGCGGTCTCCTCGCAGGCTGCGGTGACGAGCCGGTGGGCGTCAAGCCGGCCGAGTTCGGGGGCCAGGTCGGTGGTGACGCGTTCGCTCAGGGCCAGCCCCGCGGTGGCGTCGAGGTTGGCGCGCATGCGCTCGGGGTGCACCCGCAGCCGGGTCGCCCCGGTGCGCAGCCAGGACACCGCGCTGCCGGTGCGGCGCAGCAGGTCCGTCAGGGGCAGCCACTCGGAGTGCCAGGCGCCCGCCGCCCGCTGGTGCTCCTGGATCTGGGCGGCGAAGAGGGTGGCGGCCAGCCCGGGTGCCTGGCGGGCGGCGGCCAGCGCGCCGACGGCGGCGACGGGGTTGCGCTTGTGCGGCAGGGTGGAGGACCCGCCGACCCCGGGACCGCCCTCCTCGGTCACCTCGCCGACCTCGGTCTGGGCGAGCAGGACGATGTCCTGCGCGCACGTGCCGACGGCGCCGCAGACCCGCGCCAGGGCGGCGGCCAGCTCCGCGACGCGGCCGCGTTCGGTGTGCCAGGGCAGGACGGGTGCGGGCAGGTCCAGGCGGGCGGCCAGGGCGGCGGTGACCGCCGGCCCGTCGGCGCCCAGGGAGGCCAGGGTGCCCACGGCGCCGCCGAGCTGGACGGCCAACCCGGTGCGCAGGACGGTGTCGAGGCGGTCCGCGGCCTCGGACAGGCCGTGGGACCAGCTCGCGGCGACCGCACCGAAGGTGGTGGGCAGGGCCTGTTGGAGCAGGGTGCGCCCGGGCATGGGCGTGGTGCGGTGGTGGGCGGCCAGCTGGCGCAGGTCGCCGGTGAGGTCGGCCAGGTCGGCCAGGATCGCCCGCCCGGCGCGGCGGGCCACCAGCATGGCGGCGGTGTCCATGACGTCCTGGCTGGTGGCGCCCTGGTGGACGTGGCGCGCAGCCTCCGGGTCGACCTCACCGACCGCCGCGGTCAGCTCCTTGACCAGGGGGATGACCGGGTTGCCCCCGCCCGCGGCGGCCCGCCCCAGTGCGTCGGGGTCGTAGCGGTCCGCGGTGCAGGCGGAGGCGATCGCCTCGGCCCGGTCCGCTGTGATGGCCCCGGTGTCGGCCAGGGCGCGCGCGAGCGCGGCCTCGGTGTCGAGCAGGGCCTGGAGCCAGGCGGTGTCATCGGTCAGCGGACCCACGGGGCCGTGGTTGAGGACACCGTCGAACAGGCCGGGCATGCTGGTTCCTCGCTAGATGTCGAAGAAGACGGTCTCTGCGTCGCCCTGGAGGCGGACGTCGAAGCGGTAGCCGTCCGGGGCGGGGCGGGCCACCAGGGTGGACCGGGCCTCGGGGTCGTCGATGCTGTTCAGGACCGGGTCGGCGGCGTTGGCCGCCTCCTCCTCCGGAAAGTACACCCGGGTCACGACGCGGTTCAGCATGCCGCGCGCGAACACCGAGACGTCGATGTGCGGCGCCTGGTCGCCCTCGGGTCCCGGCACGGTGCCGGGCTTGAGGGTGAGGATGCCGTACTCGCCCGAGGCGTCGGTGGGGCAGCGGCCGAAGGCGCGGAAGTCGGGGTGGGACTCGGCGCCGCGAGGGTCGTCGGGGTGGTCGAAGCGGCCCTCGGGGTCGGCCTGCCAGGTCTCGATGAGGGCGTCGGGGACGATCGCCCCCGCCCCGTCGTAGACGGTGCCGCGGATCCACACCGCGTCGGGCGCGCCCTCGGCGACGGCGAAGGGGCCGTCGGCCCAGGGCAGGCCGATGTGCAGGTAGGGGCCCACCGTCTGGGACGGCGTGGTGGGGTGGGTGCTCATTCGTCGTCCTCCATGATCTCCTCGTCGGACTCGAACGGCGTCTGCTCGCGTCCGCGCAGCACGATGTCCCACCGGTAGGCCAGGGCCCACTCGGGCTCGGTGGTGTCGTAGTCGAACCGGGCGAGCATGCGCTCGCGCGCCTTGGGGTCGGGCACCGAGTTCCACATGGGGTCCTGGAAGAACAGCGGGTCGTCGGGGAAGTACATCTGCGTGACGAGCCGCTGGGTGAAGGCCCGGCCGAACAGGGAGAAGTGGATGTGGGCGGGCCGCCAGGCGTTGCGGTGGTTCTTCCAGGGGTAGGCGCCCGGGCGGATGGTGACGAACCGGTAGCGGCCGTCGGCGTCGGTGAGGACGCGCCCGACCCCGGTGAAGTGGGGGTCCAGGGGGGCGGGCCAGTCGTCCGCGGTGTGGCGGTAGCGCCCGGCGGCGTTGGCCTGCCAGATCTCGACCAGGGTGTGCGGGACGGGGGTGCCGTCGCTGTCGCGCACCTGGCCGTGCAGGATGATCCGCTGTCCCTGCGGCTCCTCCTCGTGCTGGCGGGTCAGGTCGTGGTCGAGTTCGCCGAGGCGGTCCTGGCCCAGCACGGGCGAGGTGATCTCGGTGAGCGTGTGCGGGAGCAGGGTGAGGGGCCGCTTGGGATGGCGCAGCCCGGTGCTCTTGTAGCCCGGGTAGTCCAGGGGCGGGTGGGTGTCGTGGTCGCGGATGTAGCCGGGCACGATGAGCCCGCGCGGGGTCCCGTCCGGTGTGGTGGGCATGGCGGTGGTTCTTTCCCTCAGTGCGGCGCCCGGTCGTCGACCCCGGCCCGCGTGCTCGTCTTCTCAGTCTGTTCGTGTGCGGGCCGGTTCAGGCCTCCAGGACGACGGCGATGCCCTGGCCGACCCCGATGCACAGGGCGGCCAGGCCCCAGCCCCCGCCGCGCCGGCGCAGTTCGTGGGCGAGCTGGCCGACCACGCGCGCACCGGAGGCGCCCAGCGGGTGGCCGATGGCGATGGCGCCGCCGTGCGGGTTGACGATGGCGGGGTCCAGGTCCGGCCAGCCGCGCAGGCACGCCAGCGACTGGGCGGCGAAGGCCTCGTTGAGTTCGACCACCGACAGGTCGCCCCAGCCGATGCCGGCGCGCCGCAGCGCGGTCTCGGCGGCCTGGACGGGGCCGATGCCGAACACGTCGGGGTCGACGCCGGCCGTGCCGCGCCCGGCGATGCGGGCCATGGGCTCCAGCCCGGTGGCCTCGGCGCCCCGGCGGTCGCCGATGACCAGGCCCGCCGCTCCGTCGTTGAGCGGCGAGGCGTTGCCGGCGGTGACGGTGCCCTCGGCGCGGAACGAGGTCTTGAGTCCGGCGAGCTTGTCGGCGGTGGTCGCCCGGATGCACTCGTCGCGTTCCAGTTCGGCGCCGGGGACCTGGACGATCTGGTCGTCGAAGACGCCCTCGGCCCAGGCCCGGGCGGCCTTGGTGTGGCTGGCCAGGGCGAAGGCGTCCTGCTCGGCGCGGTCGATGCCGAACGTGTCGGCCAGGCGCTCGGTGCTCTCGCCGAGCGAGATCGTCCACTGGTCGGGCATCGCGGGGTTGACCATGCGCCAGCCCAGGGTGGTGGAGTGCAGCGTGGCGTCGGTGGCGGGGAAGCCCTTGGCGGGCTTGGGCAGGACCCAGGGGGCCCGGCTCATGGACTCCACGCCCCCGGCCAGGGTGAGGCTCGCGTCGCCGGTCTCGACCGTGCGGGCGGCCTGGACGACGGCCTCCAGGCCCGATCCGCACAGCCGGTTGACGGTGGCTCCGGGCAGTCCGGTGGGCAGGCCCGCCAGGAGCGCGGCCATGCGGGCGACGTTGCGGTTCTCCTCGCCGGCGCCGTTGGCGTTGCCGAGGTAGACCTCGTCGTAGGCCTCGGGGTCGGCGCCGCCCCGCTCGGCCAGCGACGACAGCACGTGGGCGGCGAGGTCGTCGGGGCGTACGCCCGACAGGGCGCCGCCGAACTTGCCGAAGGGGGTGCGGACGGCGTCGAGGATGTAGGCGTCGGTCACCGTGGGCCTCCAGGGTGTGGCGCGGCCGGCGCGGGGCCGGTCGCGGGCGATGTTGAACCTAACAGTGTTAGGTATAGTAGTCGGATGCTCCCGGCTCACGCCGACCCGGTCAGCTCCCGCAGCACCGCGAGCTCCCGCGTGGTCGGCTCGGGGGTGATCGCGAGGTCCTCCGCGACCGACAGGTCCCACCCGGTCGCCTCCCTGACCGCCGCCACGTCCACACCCGGGTGCACGCCGGTCAGGACGAGTTCCCTGGTCTCGGGATGGGGCTCCATGACGCCGAGGTCGGTGATGACCCGCATCGGACCCGCACCCGTCAGTCCGAGCCGTTCGCGGTCGCCCGGACCGGCGCCGTGGCCGACCGAGGTCACGAAGTCGACGCGGTCGACGAAGGCCCGGGGGCTCTGGCGCATGATGACCACGACCTCGCGGCAGGACGCGGCGATCTCCGGAGCGCCGCCCGCCCCGGGCAGCCGGACCTTGGGCGCGTCGTAGTCGCCGATCACCGTGGTGTTGATGTTGGCGTACCGGTCGATCTGCGCGGCACCCAGGAAGCCCACGTCGATCCGGCCCGGCTGGAGCCAGTAGTTGAACACCTCGGGCACGGACACCACGGTGTCGGCCGTCTCGGCCAGGATGCCGTCGCCGATGGACAGCGGCAGGTGGTCGGGCACCGCGCCCAGGGTCCCGGACTCGTAGATCATCCACAGTCCGGGCGCGTGCGTGCGCCGGGCCACGTTCGCGGCGGTGCTGGGCAGGCCGATCCCGACGAAGCAGGCCATCCGGTCGCGCAGCGAGCGCGCCGCGGTGACCGTCATGATCTCGTCGGAGGTCCAGGTCACGGTGGTCACAGGCCCCTCCCTGCGGGCTGGGCGCTGGTGCGGTCGGACGTGCCCGTGAGCTCCTCCAACCACGCGGTGAAGGCGGCGCGGTCGCGGCCGATCGCGTCCCAGGCCTTGTAGGCGTCGTTGTCGCGCTCGTAGTAGCCGTGCGCGTAGGAGGGCGCGGCCCCGCCGGGGACCGGACTGACGGCGGTGACCACGCGCTCGGGCAGGATGACCTGCCCGGGAACGGGGTCGAGGGTGTCCACGACCTCCTCCACGGTGACCAGGACCCGCTCGGCCGCCAGGGCGGCCTCCTTCTGGATGCCGGTGATGCCCCACAGCTGGACGTTGCCGCGGGTGTCGGCGCGCTGGGCGTGCACGATGGTGACGTCGGGGTTGATCGCGGGGACCGCGGCCAGTTCCTGCCCGGTGAAGGGGCAGGTGATCGACTTGATGTGGGGGTTGTGCGCCACCAGGTCGGTGCCGCTGTAGCCGCGCAGGACGGCGAAGGGCAGACCGGAGGCCCCGGCGACGTAGCGGTTGGCCATGCCCGCGTGGCTGTGCTCCTCGATCTCCAGCGGAACCGGCCAGGAGGAGGTCACGGCGTCGCGGAACCGGTGCAGCGAGCCCACGCCGGGGTTGCCGCCCCAGGAGAACACGAGCTTGGCGGCGCATCCCGCGCCGATGAGCTGGTCGTAGACGATGTCGGGGGTCATCCGGACCAGCGTGAGGTCGCGCAGGCCCTGGCGGATGATCTCGTGCCCGGCGGCGACCGGGATGAGGTGGGTGAACCCCTCCAGGGCGACGGTGTCGCCGTCATGGACGAGTTCACGGACCGCCTCGTCCAGGGGGACGATCATGTGACCTCCCGTTCGTATAGCGAATGCATGTTCACACAGCGAACATCTTGGGTACGACAGTAGCGTCGACCACGGACGGGGTCAAGGCGCCCACGAGTGCGATCCCGCCTGTGCGACATGAGAACATCGCGAAGGGCCCCACGCCTGCCGCACGACTCCCGACCCAGGAAGGCTCCATGCCCACCGACGACGACACCGCTCGCGGCTCCCACTTCGTCCAGTCCCTGGAGCGGGGGCTGATGGTGATCCGCGCCTTCTCCGCGGAGCGCCCCTCCATGACGCTGAGCGAGGTCGCCCGCGAGACGGACCTGACGCGCGCCGCGGCCCGCCGCTTCCTGCTCACCCTGGGCGACCTCGGCTACGTGCGCACCGACGGCCGGCTGTTCTCCCTCACGCCCCGCGTGCTGGAGCTCGGCTACGCCTACGTCGCCTCCGCCGGCCTGCCCGACGTGGCCCAGCCGCACCTGGAGGACCTGTCCGCGCGCGTGCACGAGTCGGCGTCGGTCTCGGTGCTGGAGGGCGACGACGTCCTCTACGTCGCGCGCGTGGCGACCTCGCGCATCATGGCGGTCGCGATCACCGTGGGCACCCGCTTCCCCGCCTCGGCCACCTCGATGGGCCGCGTGCTCCTCGCCGGGCTCGACGACGCCGAACTCGACGCCTACCTCGGGCGCGTGGAGCTCAAGCCCCTCACGCGCTTCACCATCACCGACCCCTCCGAGCTGCGCGCCGAGGTCCTGCGGGTCCGCGAGCTCGGCTACTGCATCGTCGACCAGGAGTTGGAGGAGGGCCTGCGATCGCTGGCCGCCCCCATCCGCGACGCCTCGGGCCGCGTCATCGCCGCCACCAACGTCTCCGCCCACGCCAACCGCTCCTCGAACGAGGACATCCGGCGCGACCTGCTGCCCGTCCTGCTGGAGACCACCGCCCGCATCGAGTCCGACCTGGCCTCGGTCGCCCGGCGCGACGCCGGCGCCTGAGGAGCCGGGCGGAGGCCGCGAGAACGCGGGGGCCCGGCGTGTCCCCCGCTGTTCGGGACGCGCGCGGTGCCGGAGGATGGGTCCACGACCCACTTCTGGACACAGGACGGTTCACGTGATCGACGTACACAGCAATGCCGCGCAGGCGGGAACCTTCGCACTGGGCGGCGACCTGCCCGTGCACCGGCTCGGTTTCGGTGCGATGCGGATCGTGGGCGAGGGGGTGTGGGGACCGCCCCGCGACCGCGACGAGGCCCTGGCGGTCCTGCGCCGCGCCGTCGAACTGGGCGTCTCCTTCATCGACACCGCCGACTCCTACGGCCCGGGGACCAGCGAGGAGCTCATCCACGAGGCGCTGCACCCCTACCCCGAGGACCTCGTCATCGGAACCAAGGCCGGGCTGGCGCGCACCGGCCCTTCCCAGTGGCACCGCCTGGGCCGCCCCGAGTACCTCAAGCAGCAGGCCGAGCTCAGCCTGCGCCGGCTGGGGGTGGAGCGTCTGGACCTGTTCCAGCTGCACCGGATCGACCCGGAGGTGCCGCTGGCCGACCAGCTCGGCGCCCTGTTGGAGCTGCGCGCGGAGGGCAAGATCCGGCACATCGGGCTGAGCGAGGTGACCGTGGACGAGCTCTCGGCCGCACGCGCCATCGCGCCCGTCGCCTCGGTCCAGAACCGCTACGACGCCGCCTTCCGCGAGCACGAGGAGGTGCTCGAGCAGTGTGAGCGCGACGGGATCGCCTTCCTGCCCTGGGCGCCGGTCGCGCGCGGTGAGCTGGCCGGCCCGGACTCGCCCCTGGCCGCGATCGCCGCCGAGCACGGGGTGAGCCCGGTCCAGCTGTCGCTGGCCTGGCTGCTGCACCGCTCCCCCGTGATGGTGCCCATTCCCGGCACCTCACGCGTGGCCCACCTGGAGGAGAACACGGCGGCGGCCGCCGTGCGCCTGACGGAGGAGGAGACCGAGCGCATCGGCCGGTTCCTCGGAGCCTAGGAGCCCCGGGCCGGTGACCCCGACGCCCGGCGCCCGCGACGTCCGGCGCCCCATGTCCCGGGCACCCGGGTCACGGCGACGGGATCACCCGGACACGAAGACCCCCGCCCGGGCCGCCTCGACCGCGGCCCGGGCGCAGCGTTCGGCGGTCGCCTCGTCCAGGGGGTCGCCGCTGACCAGGAGGCGGTAGTACAGCGGGGCCGACACCGCCCGGACCACCTCGGCGGCGTCGGTGCCGGGCGGAACCTCCCCGCGCCCGACCGCCTGCTCCACGCAGGGGGCCCACTCGGCGATCCTCGCGGCGTAGAAGCGGTGCAGCGCCTCGGCGGTGCGCTCGTCGCACGCCGCGGCGGCGATCATCGCCTTGAACAGCGCCCCCTGCCGGGGATCGGACAGGGTGCGGCGCACCAGGCGGGCGTTGGCCAGCAGGTCCTCCGCCAGCGATCCGGTCTCCACGCGCGGTAGGGACTGCTCCGCCATGTCCGCCAACAGGTCCGCGACCAGCGCGGGCACGGTCCCCCAGCGCCGGTAGACGGTGGTCCGGCCGACCTCGGCGCGCCGCGCGACGTCGGCCAGGTCGAGACCGGCCATCCCGTGTTCGGCCAGGGCGTCGCCCGCCGCGGCCAGGACCGCGGCCCTGACCCGCGCGGTGCGTCCTCCAGGGCGGACGCTTCCCGGCTCACCAACCATAAAGGGACTCCAGTTCCATTAAAGCGTCGTTCGTGCTAGCGTACGAGACATCTTAACGGAACAACTGACCCGTTAGTGGTCTCTGTAGGAGGACTCCATGCGATACCGCACCCTGGGCGCCAGCGGCCTGCGCGTACCCGAGCTGAGCCTGGGCACCGGTACCTTCGCCGGCCACGGCCCGCTGTTCAGCGAGTGGGGCGGCACCGACGCCGACCAGGCACGACGCCTGGTCGACATCAGCCTCGAGGCGGGCCTGACCCTCTTCGACAGCGCCGACGCCTACTCCGACGGAGCCGCCGAAGAGGTCCTGGGCGCCGCGGTCAAGGGCCGCCGCGACGAGGTCCTGCTCTCCACCAAGTTCGGCCTGCCCACGGGCGAGGGACCCCAGGACGCGGGCACCTCGCGCTCCCGGATCATCCGTGCCGCCGAGGACGCGCTGCGCCGCCTGGACACCGATCACATCGACCTGCTCCAGCTGCACGGCTTCGACGCCGGCACCCCGGTGGAGGAGGGCCTCTCCGCGCTCGACACGCTGGTGCGCGACGGCAAGGTCCGCTACGTGGGGGTGTCCAACTTCGCCGGCTGGCAGCTGATGAAGTCGCTGGCCGCCGCCGACCGCCTGCACGCGCCCCGCCACATCGTCCACCAGGTCTACTACTCCCTGGTCGGCCGCGACTACGAGTGGGAACTCATGCCGCTGGGCCTGGACCAGGGGGTGGGCGCGATGGTGTGGAGCCCGCTGGGCTGGGGACGGCTCACCGGCAAGGTCCGCCGCGGGCGGCCCCTGCCCGAGCGCAGCCGCCTGCACCGGACCGCCGAGCTTGGCCCACCGGTGGACGACGAGCTGCTCTACGACGTGGTCGAGGCCCTGGACGAGATCGCCGGGGAGGTGGGCCGCTCGGTCCCCCAGGTCGCGATCAACTGGCTGCTGCGCCGGCCGACGGTGTCCTCGGTCATCATCGGCGCACGCGACGAGGCGCAGCTGCGCGAGAACCTCGGCGCGGTCGGCTGGGAGCTCACTCCCGCCCAGGTGGCGCGACTGGACGCGGTGAGCCACCGGCCCGCTCCCTACCCCCGCTTCCCCTACGAGCGCCAGGAGGGTTTCGCCAGACTCGACCCCCCGCTGTTCCCGCGCCCGTGAGCGCGCCCGCCCCGCTCGAGGGCTCAGACCGGACGCATGCGGAAGACCTGGAGCCGCATGTCGTAGTACTTCTCCGTCTCCCCCACCCACTCCATGCCGAGCCGGCGCGCCACGGCGATCGCCCGGGAGTTGTCAGGACGCGCGACGGCGAAGACCTCCTCGATCCCCTGCTTGAACGCCCAGTCCATGAGCGCCTGGCTGGCCTCGGTGGCGTAGCCCTGTCCCCACACGTCCGGGCGCACGGCCCAGGTGAGTTCGAAGTCCTCCTCGAAGGGCGGCAGGAGCTTCAGGGACAGACCGCCCACCAGCTCCCCGTCGGACTCGCGCACGATCGCCCAGCGGCCCGCCGGCGGGACCAGGTTCGGCCCGGCCTCGATCCAGGCGTGCAGCACCGAGCGCATCGCGTCGACATCGTTCACCGGTTGCCACTCCGGCGTCAGCCAGTGAGCGACATCCTCGGCCCCGTAGACCTTCAGGGCCGCGTCGGCGTCGCTCAGCTCCCACTCGCGGATACGGAGTCGGTCGGTCGGCAGCTCTAGTCCCATATCACAAAGGTAACCCGGTTCCGACCACCCGGACAGGGGGGTGTCCCCTGTGACCCCACCCCCTGTCCGGTGGGGCGGCGGGCCGGGGCGGAAACGGATACGCACAATCCCGCCGCCACCGACCTGCGCGAACGCCGATCGTGGACGGGTCATGGCTCGGCACGGAGTTTCACACGGGGCCGTCAAGGGCAGTCCCGCACACAAGGAGGTCAAGTTAGGAGGTGTCGTCATGGACACCGGAATCATCGTGACCATCCTCGTCGCGGTGGCGACGGTCGCCATCGTGGTCGGGATCCTGATCGCCGTGCGGGCCTGGGTCGTTCCCGCCCGCCGCTCCGCCCGGCTCAAGAAGCGCTTCGGCCCGGAGTACGACCGCACCGTGCGGAGCCACGGGGACAGGGCCGCGGCCGAGCGGGAACTGCACGGACGGCTCCGCCGTCACGAGAACATGGATCTGCGCGAGCTCACCGACCAGGAGCGCGAGATCCACGAGCGCACGTGGGCCTCGGTCCAGCAACAGTTCGTGGACGACCCGGTCGACGCGGTCCGCAACGCCCGACTCCTGGTCGAGGCGATCATGACGGACCGCGGCTACACCGGCCGGCCGTCCCCCGCCGAGGACGACGCGGCGTTCGAGCGCAGGGTCGAGGACCTGTCCGTGGAGCACCCCTCGGTGGTCGCCGAGTTCCGGGGTGCGCACACCGCCGGCCGTCTGGCCGACGCCCGGCAGGCCCCGACCGAGGAGCTGCGGGAGGCCGTCGTGGCCTACCGCCGGCTGGTGACGGCCCTGCTGGACGAGTCGCCGACGTCGCGGCGCCCGGGGCTCACCACCGGACCGAGCACACGTCGCTGACGCGCTCCGGGCCCGGCCCGCGCCGCGGGTCGGGCCCGGCGGCAGCGGAGCGAACGCGACAGCGAGGAGGTGCAGACGATGCGGCACACCATGGGAACCGGTCGTGGACACGAGCCCGAGGTCACCGAGGGTGACACGCGGGTCCCCGACCCCAGGCCGGAGGCCGCGGGGGCCGCGGACGGAGACACGTCGCCGCGGCCGGACGCCGAAGCCGGCGCGGGCCGCTCCTGGGACCCGGCGCCGGGTATCGCGCCGGAGGACGTGCGCGAGCGCTGGCGCACCGCCCAGGGGGCGTTCGTCGACGACCCCGAACGGGCCGTGCGCGAGGCCGACACGCTGGCGGCGGAGGTCTGCGACGCGGTCGTCGCGCGGCTGAACGCCCGGCGGTCCGCGCTGCGTTCGATGTGGGAGAACGGCGAGGACGGCGGCGGGGGCGGCGACACCGAGTCGCTGCGACTGGCCATGCACGACTACCGCGTCTTCGTCGAGAACGTCATCGGCGGCGACGTCTGACCTGGGTCTGACCCGGGTCGCCGTCGGACGCGGCCGAGGGCCGGAGCCGGTCCCGATCATCGGGACCGCGGGCTCCGGCCCTCGACGTGTGCCGGGGCCGCTGGGCCGCGACGCCGTCACGCCGCGACGTGGTCGGTCAGACGGACACGGGCTCGGCCGCGCGGACGTCCTCGGTCACGCGCGCGGCGACCTCGCGCAAGCGGCCGACGAAGTAGAAGTGCCCGCCGGGCAGGATGTGCGTGCGCACGGGGCCCTCGGCGCGGTCGTGCCAGGCGGCCAGCCGCGACGGGGGCATCCCTGGGTCGTCCTCGCCGCCCAGGACCGTCACGGGATGGCGCAGTCGGGGCGTGCCGGGCCGGGGCCGCCAGGTGTCGACCAGGGCGAGGTCGGCGCGGATGAGGGGTTCGGCGGCGCGCCACAGGTCGGGGTCGTCCAGGACGGCGGTGGAGGTGCCCCCCATACGGGCGACCGACGCGCGCAGGCGGTCGTCGGTGAGCCGGTGGCGGGGGCGGTCCCACTCGATGCCGGGCGCGGGGCTCCAGGCCGAGACGCCGAGCCAGGAGGGCGCGCGCCCGCCGGCCAGGCGCAGGGCCATCTCGTAGGCCACCAGCGCGCCCATGCTGTGCCCGAACAGGCCGTAGGGCCGGTCCAGGTACGGATCGAGGTGGTCGCACAGGTGGCGGGCCAGGGCTCGGGCGTCGGTGAAGGGCGCGCTGTCCGACGAGCGGCCGCGCCCCGGCGCCTCGACCAGGCAGACGTCCCAGTCCGCCGGGAAGTGGCGGACCCAGGCCCGGTAGCCCTGCGGGGAGCCGCCCGCGTGGTGCAGGAGGAAGAGCCGGAACCGGCTCTCGGGGACGGGTCTGATCCGCGTCAGGACGCCCTCGTGCACTGTTCCTCCCATCGCTCTCCGATCCGGCACCGGAGCAAAGCTACCAGCCAGTAGAACTTGCCGGTAACAAGCGTTGCCGCCAGCCGGGCCGACCTTTGCCTATTATTCCTACCTACATGGTAGGTTTACGTTCGTCGTCCCTGCCATGACCAGCGACCGAGGGGCCGACCCCGAAGCGTCGGCCCCTCACCTGCCAGGATCGCGCCGGCGCGAAGGCCCGACTACTCCGAGGGCTCGGGCAGGGTCGGGCACTCCACGCTCGGGTTCACCCCGACGTAGTTCAACGGACCGACGAAAACGGTGCCCAGCGTGTGCCCGATGGTGGAGCACGAGGCCTCGTCGGGAGTGAAGAGACCTCGTTGGACTGCGGCGACCAGTCCGATCAGCAGCCACAGGATGACCAGGGTCGACAGAACGATCCGTAAGCGCATTCTTTGCCTCCAGGGGGCGGGTGAGGCGTCGTTGGCTTCGTCCATAACCTACCCCGAATGCGCGAACCCGTCCCCGATCGGGGACCGGGGCCTTCACGCGGGGGACACAAAGGAGCCCGAAGGAGGGTTGACGCGAACAGGGGGCCACCTTACGATGACCGGACAATTACGAAGCGTGTTCGTCATTGTGAACGGCGATCGTCGACCCGTACCCCCTACCCCCCACGCGGCACACCACCCCCCGTGCCCGACAGCAGGCCCGGCGGACCACCGGACCGAGACGGTCCGCGGCGGCCCGCGAGGCGGGGCCCACCCCACGGACCCGAGCCGGGCACCGCGCCCGCACGAAATGTTAGCGCTAACACTTCGGTCGCGGTTCCGCCGCCCCTGTCGGCCAGGATGCACCCGAGCCCGAGGAGGCTCTCCATGACACGACACCCCCGCACCCCCTCACCGTTCCTCTCCCGCCGCACGATGCTCGGCACGGCCCTGGCGACGGGAGCGCTGGCCGCGGTCCCGGCCGTGGCCACGGCCGCCGCCTCCCCGCTCGCCGCGGCAGCCGACTACCCCGGACCCGGTGTCGTCACCGGGGACGTCAGGCTGCACGACCCGTCCTTCGTCAAACGACCCGACGGCGGCTACCTGGTCGCCCACACCGCGCACGGCGTGGGCCTGAAGACCTCGACCGACCGCACGGCCTTCCGTAACGCGGGCACGGTCTTTCCCAACGGCGCGCCGTGGACCACCCCGTACACGGGCGGCGACCGCAACCTGTGGGCTCCACACCTGTCCCACGCCAACGGCCGCTACTACCTCTACTACTCCGCTTCGAGCTTCGGCTCGAACCGGTCCGCGATCTTCCTGGCGACCAGTACCAGCGGGGAATCCGGGACCTGGAGCGACGAGGGCCTGGTCATCGAGTCGTTCACCTCGAACGACTACAACGCGATCGACCCCCACCTGCAGGTGGACGCGCAGGGCCGGTGGTGGATGGCGTTCGGCTCGTTCTGGTCCGGGATCAAGATGGTCCGCATCGACCCGGCGACCGGCAAGCGCTACGACGGCGCCCTGTACTCGCTCGCCGGACGCGGCGGCGGGGCGATCGAGGCCCCGACCCTCTTCCACCGCGACGGCTGGTACTACCTGTTCGTCTCCTTCGACGTGTGCTGCAACGGCGCGGACAGCACCTACCGCGTCATGGTCGGCCGCTCCCGGGACATCATGGGCCCCTACCACGACCGCGCCGGCACCGCGATGACCTCCGGCGGCGGCACCGAGGTCCTGGCGGGCCACGGCGGCGTCCACGGCCCCGGGCACCAGGACGTCTTCGCCGACAGTGACAGCGACATCCTCGCCTACCACTACTACGCCGACGACGGCACGGCACTGCTGGGCATCAACCTGCTCGGTTGGGACTCCTCCGGCTGGCCCTACGTCCACTAGGCCACGCCCGCGCACCCCGCGCCGGTCCGCCGGACCCGGCCCGGCCCGGCGCGGCGCGGGGCCGCCGCCCGCCCTCAGGCGGGGGCGGTGTCCGGCTTGGTGATGGTCAGGCCCTGGCGCCGCGCCTGGGCCTCGCCCCAGGCGCAGAAGCGGTCGAGGAGCTCGTGCAGGTCGCTCCCCTGCTCGGTGAGCCGGTACTCCACCCGCGGCGGGACCTGCGGGTACTCCGTGCGCTGGACCAGGCCGTCGTCCTCGAGCCGACGCAGCTGCTGCGTGAGCACCTTCTGGGTGATGCCGGGGATCAGCCGGCGCAGCTGCCCGTGCCGCAGGACGCCGTGTTCGCGCAGGTACCAGAGGATCAACGGCTTCCAGCGACCGCCGATCAGGTCCACCGTCACCTCCACCGGACAGGAGTACACCCGATCCTCGGCCATGGCCCTCCTCTCAGCGGAGCGCTCCGCACGCCCCAGGCACCCGAAAGTACCTACTTGCGGGGGCTTCCGGCGAGTCCGTAGCGTGCGGTCATCGCGCGGGACCGAGCCCGCGTCCCTGTGAGAGGACCACATCGTGAAGGTCGGCATTCTGGGTTCCGGGTCGGTGGCCCGTGCCCTGGGCAGTGGCTTCCACGCGCGCGGGCACGAGGTCGTGTTCGGCACCCGCGATCCCGCCCAACTCGACGACTGGCTGGAACAGAACCCCGGCGGACGGGCGGAGGGCCTGGAGGCGGCGGCCGCCCACGGCGAGCTGGTCGTGCTGGCGGTCAAGGGCTCGGCCGCGGCCGAGGTGCTGCGCCGGGCCGACGCCGGCCGCACCCTGGCCGGGACGACGGTCATCGACACGACCAATCCCATCTCCGACGCACCGCCGGTGAACGGGGTGCTGGGCTACTTCACCGGGCCCGACGAGTCCCTCATGGAACGCCTCCAGACGGAGTTTCCCGAGGTGCGCTTCGTCAAGGCGTTCAACTCGGTGGGCCACCAGGCCATGGTCGACCCGGCGTTCGAGGGCGGGCCGCCCACGATGTTCGTGTGCGGCGACGACGCCGGAGCCAAGGCCGAGGTGACCGGGATCCTGGACGCCTTCGGGTGGGAGACCGAGGACATGGGCCCGGTCGAGGCGGCCCGCGCCATCGAGCCCCTGTGCGTCCTGTGGTGCCTGCCCGGCCTGTTGCACGGCCGTTGGGACCACGCGTTCAAGCTGGTGCGCGCCACGCCCTGACCGAGGCCGCGGGGCCCGTGCGCGTCGGCACGGGCCCCGCGGCGTTCGGCCGGACCGCCGTGGCGGCCGGATCAGCCGAGCCGGAAGTCGGCGACCCGGATGGGGGTGGAGGGGCGCTCGCCCGCCTCCTGGTACAGGATCGACAGCACGCCCTCGGCGGCGACCCTGGACTCGTCGACGAGAACCTCGCCGAAGGCGTCGATGTCGGAGCCGTCGTGGACCATCGTCCAGTCCGTCCAGCCGGACCCGGCCGTCGCCGCCATGATCCGGCCGAAGGGCATGACGACGTAGGCGGTGTCCTCGTCGGTCATGACCAGCCGGGAGCGGCCGAAGGCCTGGAGCGGCTCGGGGATCTCGACCTTGTGCCACTGGCCCGCGTCGTCCTGGTGCAGGTGGAAGACGTACCCCTGGCTCCGGCGGTCGCCGACGAAGTCGGTGGAGCAGTGCCCGAACCGGCCCGGCCGGTAGCTGATGAGGATGTGCGGGTTGCCCTCTCCGTCGACCGCCTGCGACTCCTGGTTCATCAGGGCGTAGTTCAGCGGCAGCGGGTCGACCACGTGGCCGGGGGTGTCCACGGACACCCGCCGCGAGGTCCCGGTGACCGCGGCCACGGCGCCGTCGTCCGTGCGCCAGGTGCGGCCCTCGTCGTCGCTGTAGACATAGCCGGTGTCGTGGTTGGACAGTCCGCCGGGGTGGCAGAGGATGTCGCCGCCCGCGGCCGTCTCGCGCCAGGTGAACGACGCGTGCAGGCGGCCGTCGTCACCGTAGCCGATGCCGTGCAGGTACATGTTTCGGCTGGTGCTGACCGCGCCGTTGGCCTCGTAGGAGCCCTCGGGGGAGGACCACGCGCCCAGGTGCTCCCAGTGGCCGTCGCCGTCGTCGTCCCCGTCGTACTCGGCCAGTTCCAGGGTGCCGTCACCGGATCCGCCGGTCCGGTAGGCCAGCTGCAGTCCGTCGTCGGGGGCGCTGATGAACCGCGGGTAGGTGATCGAGCCGAGGTCGAGCCCGTCCAGGTCCCGGCTGATCGGTGCGAAGGAGTCGAGGGACCAGGGGGCGTCGCCGGAGAGCAGGCCCCGGACCGAGCGCGTGTAGTGGACGCGGTTGTTGTGGGTGTCCATGGCCACGTGCAGGCTGCGGTCCTCGTCGGAGACGCCCAGCGAGATGCTGTTGTGCGAGTCGTCGACGCTGAGCCGGTGCGGCAGTTCCAGGGTCTGCCAGTCGCCGCCGCCGAGGTCGCGGCGGGCCAGGACGGCGTGCCGGCTCTCGGTGTACCAGGCGGCGTACTGGTGGTCGCCGTGGGTGATGATGCCGGACTGCTGGTAGGAGCCGTTGTTGACCAGGCCGTCGTAGGAGACGAAGTACAGGGCCTGCTCGTCCAGGGTCTGCGACCCCAGCGGGGTGGCCGCTGGCTCGACGGCCGCCGCGGCCGGGGAGGCCAGGGCGCCCACGAGGGGGGCGGCCAGTGTCAGTGCGAGGGCGGAGTTCAGGACGCGGGCGCGGGAGGCGGTGCGGAGGGGCATCCGGTGCCTTTCGACGGGGGCGGGGGGCGGTGCCGGGTCAGGCCAGGTGGAAGATCTCGGTGAGGGGGAGCATGCCCTCGTCGGGGCGGCCGGGCAGTCCCTCGAAGAAGGGCGCCATCTCGGCCTGCCAGCGGTCGTTGACGTCGGTGCGGGCCATCGCCGCGCGGGCCGCCTCGAAGTCCTCGGTCTCCAGGTAGCCCACGACCATGCCCTCGTCGGTACAGAAGAGGGAGTAGTTGTGCCAGCCGGTGTCGCTGAGCGCGGCGCGCATCTCGGGCCACACGGCGGCGTGCCGTTCCTTGTACTCCTCCAGTCGCTCCTGGCGGACCTTCAGGATGAAGCAGACGCGCTGCACGGTGTTCCTTTCCAGGGAGGGCGGGGCCGTCGCCCCACGATGAGCTCCGGGCGGGTGGTGGGTGACGCGCGGGCGGGGCTGCGCCGAAGGCGTCCGTTGAGGGTGGCCGCCCCCGCGCGAAGCGCCCCCGGCCGGTGGTGGGTGACGGGCGGGCCGCGATCGCCGTCGCGGCCCGCCCGGAGCAGGACTCTAGAAGTCGAAGTCGTCGATGTTGTCCTCGTTGAAGACCGTCGGCGGGCCGAGAACGACCTCGCCGTCCTCACCGACGGTGTACTCGCCCAGCTCACCGGCGGTGAAGGTCTCGCCCTCGGCACCGGTGATCTGTCCGGCCTTGAGCGCGGCACCCGTGTAGCCGGCCAGGTAGCCCAGCTCGTGCGGGTTCCACAGCGCGAACTCCTCGACGGTGCCGTCCTCGACGAACTCGCGCATCTGGTTGGGCGTGCCCAGACCGGTGATGGCGACCTCGCCCTTGTACTCGGAGTCGCTGACGTAGCGCGCCGCGGCGGCGATGCCCACGGTGGTCGGCGACACGACGCCGTCCAGGTCCGGGTAGGACTGCATCAGGCCCTGCATCTCCTGGAAGGACTCCAGGTCGTCGTCGTTGCCGTAGACGGTGTCGACCAGTTCCAGGTCGGCGTACTCGTCCTCCTGCAGAACCTCCTCCATCGCCGCGATCCAGGTGTTCTGGTTGGTGGCGTTGGGGGTGGCCGACAGGACCGCGAAGGTGCCCTCGCCGTCGAGCTGCGCGGAGATCATCTCCACCAGCGCGCGCCCGATCAGTTCGTCGGAGGACTGGTTGACGAACACGTCGGTGCAGTTGGCGTTGGAGTCGTAGCCCACGATGGCGGCGCCGTTGTCACGGGCCTCGTTGAGCGCCGGGCAGACCGCGTCGGGGTCGTTGGCGGCGATCACGATGACGTCGCTGGCCGCCTGGCTGGCGGCGTTGATGTACTCCACCTGGGAGTCGGCGGTGGGCTCGGTGCCGCCGCGCTCGGTGTACTCGCCCGCCAGTTCCTCGACCGCCTGCGCGCCACCGGCGTTGACGATGTCGGAGTAGGGGTTGTTGAGCTGCTTGGGCAGGAAGTCGATCTTCAGGCCCTCGGGGATCTCCGCGTCGGGGTCGGCGGTGCCGGTCGGACCGGAGCCGCCCGACTCGTCGGCGTCGTCGATGGTGGTGCCGCCGCACGCGGCGGTCATCAGCACCGCGGCGGCCGTGGCGACCAGGGCCAGGTGGCGCGGGCGCAGGGGATCGATCATGACTGTTCTCCGTTGTCTGGACGGTCGGTGGAGCTGGGTGCGGGCGCGGGTGTGGCCACGGGCGCGGCGGCGGGCGCACGTCTGGCGCGGACCTTGGCCACGAGGTTGGGCGTGACCACGGAGGCGATGAGGATCAGACCGGTGACGATCTGCAGGACCTCGCTGGAGAGCCCGAAGAGCTGGAGCGCGTTGCGGATGACGCCGAGCAGCAGGACGCCGCACATGACGCCGAGGATCGAGCCGACCCCGCCGAAGATGGACACCCCGCCGAGCAGGACGGCGGCCACGACCTGCAATTCCAGGCCGAAGGCCGTGTCGGCCCGGGAGGTGCCGTACTGCAGGGTCCAGAACACGCCCGCTCCGGCGGCGACGACACCGCTGAGGGTGAACAGCCAGAACTTCGTCCATCGGACGGGCGTTCCGGTGAAGCGCGCGGCCTCGTCGTTGTTGCCGATGTCGAACAGCGAGCGGCCGATCGACGTGGCGTGCAGCAGGACGGCGAAGAGCACCGCCAGGACCAGGACGGCCACGGCGATCCACGGCAGTCCCTGGATGCCGAGGAAGGGCGCACGGGCCCCGCTGACCCAGCTCTGCGGGTAGCTGGCCACGGCCCGGTCGCCCAGCAGGACATAGGCCAGGCCGCGGTACAGGGCCATCGTGCCGATGGTCACGGCCAGCGACGGCAGTCCCATCACGGTGACCAGGACGCCGTTGACGGCGCCCAGGGCCGCACCGACGGCCAGGCAGATCCACAGTGCCGACTCGATGGGCACCCCGGACTCCCACAGCACGCCCAGGGTGGCGCTGGTCAGGGCGAGCGTGCTCGCCACCGACAGGTCGATCTCGCCGGTGACGACGATGAGGGTCATCGGCAGGGCCATCAGGGCGATGGCGGCCACGCTCAGGAGCAGGAAGCTGATGTTGCGTCCGGACGCGAACATGTCGACGAACAGGGACGCGCCGAGCAGTGCCACGACGAGTGCGGCGATGACCGGTGACTCGCGCAGGGACAGCAGCGAGGCGATCCGCCGAGCGCCCCCGGGCCGGTCGGGGCCGGTCGCCGGGGCGACGGCCGGGCTGGAGATGACGCGTTCAGGCGCCACGGGCACCTCCTCCTCGAAGCTTGCGGGCCGTGCGCAGCGCCAGCAGGCGGTCCAGGCCGATGGCGGCCAGGATGAGCGCGCCCACCACGGCCTGCTGCCAGAACTGGTCGATCTGCCAGATGGGCAGGGCCGCGGTGATGGTGGTGAGCAGCACGGCACCCAGGGCGGCGCCGTAGACGGTGCCCACTCCCCCGGCGATGGCCACGCCGCCGACCACGGCCGCCGCGACGACCTGCAGCTCCATGCCGGTGCCGACGGTGGAGTCGACGGTGCCGTAGCGGGCGGCGAACAGCACGCCCGCGAGCCCGGCCAGGGCGCCGTTGACCGCGAAGGCGGTGATGACGCGGCGGCCGGCGGGGATGCCGGACAGGCGCGCGGCGTCGGCGTTGGAGCCGATCGCGTAGAGCTCGCGTCCGGAGCGGAAGTGGGCCAGGTACAGGCCCACGACCACGACCACCACGACGGCGATCGCCGCGGGCAGGGGCACCCCGAGGACGGGGACCCGGCCCAGCGTGAGGAAGGACGCGGGCATGTCGTGGGCGTTGACCTGTCCGCCGCTCGCCCACCAGTGGTTGAGGCCGCGGTAGGCGTACAGGGTCCCCAGGGTGACGACCAGGGCCGGGACCTGCACGGTGGTGACGAGCAGGCCGTTGGCCAGGCCGCAGGCCAGACCGATCAGCACACCCGCGAGCATGACGACCGGGACCGGCAGGCCCGGGAAGGTGACGAAGAGGATGCCGGTGCCGAAGGCCGACAGGCCCATGACCGAGCCGACCGACAGGTCGACGTTCTTGGTGATCAGGACCAGGGCCTGGCCCACGGCCAGGACCGCCAGGACGGTGGCGCCCAGGAACAGGTCGCGCACGCCCTGGTGGGACAGGAAGCCGGGGTTGTGCAGCCAGGTGGCCGCGATGAGGACGACGACGGCCAGCAGGACGCCGAGTTCGCGGACCTGGGGCCGGCGCCGGGCGGCCCGGGCGGTGGACGGGGGCGGCGCCCCCGTGGTCGAGGGGGTGGGGGCGGTGGTGGGTGTGCTCATCAGGCGGCCTCGCTCGGTCGCTGTCCGGTGGCCGCGTACATGACCGACTCCTCGTCGGCCTGGGCGCGGTCGAGTTCGGCGGTGACGCGGCCCTCGTGCATGACCAGGACCCGGTCGGCCATGCCCAGGACCTCCGGGAGTTCGCTGGAGACCATGACGATGGCCAGCCCCTCTCCCGCGAGGGAGGACAGCAGGCGGTGGACCTCGGCCTTGGTGCCCACGTCGATGCCGCGGGTGGGCTCGTCGACGAACAGCACGCGCGGCTCGGTGGAGAGCCACTTGGCCAGGACGACCTTTTGCTGGTTGCCGCCGGAGAGCGTGGAGACGGGGTCGGTGAAGGCGCCGCACTTGAGCTGGAGCCGACCGCCCCACTCCTGGGCGCTCTCGCGTTCGGATCGGGCGCGGAGCAGCCCGAAGCGGCTGAGCAGGCGCCGCCGGGTGGCGGTCGCGTTGCGTTCGATGGAGGACTCCATGACCAGTCCCTGCTGGCGGCGGTCCTCGGGGACCAGGGCCATGCCGGCGGCCATGGCGGCGCGCGGACGGCCCGCGGGCAGGGCCTTTCCGCCGACGCGGACGGTGCCGGCGTCGTAGCGGTCGACGCCGAAGACGGCGCGGACCACCTCGCTGCGCCCCGCGCCCACGAGCCCGGCCAGGGCGACGATCTCGCCGGAGCGCACCGAGAAGGACACGTCGGCGAAGACGCCCTCGCGGGTCAGGCCCTCGACCTCCAGGACGGTGTCGCCGAACTCGGCGTCCTCCTTGGGGTAGAGGCTGGCGACGTCGCGCCCGACCATGCGCCGCACGACGGTGTCCACGTCCAGGTCCGCGGTGGGGTCACAGGAGACGAAGGCGCCGTCGCGCACGACGGTGATGCGGTCGCACAGACCGAACACCTCGTCGAAGCGGTGGGAGATGAACAGCAGGGCCGCGCCCTCGTCGCGCAGGGTGCGGGCGACGGTGAACAGCCGCTCGGCCTCGACGCCGGACAGCGCGGCGGTGGGTTCGTCCATGACCAGGACGCGGGCGTGACGGGTGATGGCCTTGGCGATCTCGACCAGCTGCTGGTCGGCGATGGACAGTCCGCGCGCGGGGCGGTCGGGTTCGATCGCCACGCCCAGGCGGGCGAACACCTCGTCGGTGTCGCGGCGCATGCGGGCGCGGTCGATGGTGCCCAGCCGGGTACGGGGCTGGCGGCCGATGAAGATGTTCTCGGCCACCGACAGGTCGGGGAAGAGGGTCGGCTCCTGGTAGATGACCGCGACGCCGGCGCGCTGGGCGTCGGCGGGCGCGGTGAACTCGGTGGGCCGGCCGTCGACCAGGACCTCGCCGCCGTCGGGCCGGTGGACACCGGCTATGGTCTTGACCAGCGTGGACTTGCCCGCGCCGTTCTCCCCCACGAGCGCGTGGATCTCACCGGCACGCAGGTGCAGGCTCAGTCCCCGTAGCGCTCTGACGCTCCCGAAGGACTTCGTGACGTCCACCAGCGCGAGAGGCGGAGGCACTGGTGATCGGTCGTCCGTCACGTGCGTCCTCCTTCTTCCTGTGCCGATCCCCTGGGGTCCAGGAGATTCGTGCAAAAACGTTTTAATATGAAGTGGATGTTAAGTCCAGCACACCACCCCGTCAAGGGGATCACCGGAGAAATCCCAGGTATTGCGCTGGTAACGACATCGACCCCGTACCCCGCCCGCCCTCTGGCTCCCCACTGCCCGGGGCACCCGGTTCCGGAAGGTTATTGACACGTTTCAATCCGAGTGTGAGCATGAACCGACGTTCTGAGGGCCGTGTCAGTAGCATTCGAGCGCGTCGCCCGACCGTTCGAGCACCCGTGGAGATCCCTTGAGCCCCAGCCCGCGCGCCACCCGTCGTACGGTGGGCATCACCGAGGTCGCCCGCCGTGCCGGGGTCTCCCCCGGCACGGTGTCCAACGTCCTCAACCGGCCCGAGCGCGTCGCCGCGACGACCCGGCGCAAGGTCGAGGCGGCCATCGCCGAGCTCGACTACGTGCGCAACTCCTCGGGCAGCAGTCTGCGCTCGGGCCGCAGCGGCTCCGTGGGCCTGCTGGTCCTGGACGTCACCAACCCCTTCTTCACCGAGGTCGCCCGCGGCGTCGAGCAGGAGGCGGCCGAGGCCGGACTGGCCGTGGTCCTGCTCAACTCCGCGGAGCAGCAGGACCGCCAGCGCCGCAACCTGCGCCTGCTCGCCGAACAGCGCGCGGCGGGCGCCGTCGTCATGCCCGTCGACGACGACCTGTCCGACCTGATCTGGCTGGCCAGGCAGGGCACCGCCTGGGTGGCCCTGGACCGGGGCGACGTGTCGGAGGAGGTCGGCTGCAGCGTCAGCGTGGACAACCACGCGGGCGGGCTCGCCGCCGGACGCCACCTCATCGGGTTGGGACACGAGCGGATCACCTTCCTGACCGGCCCGTTCGCGATCGAGCAGGTACGGCGCCGCCACGAAGGGCTGCGGGAGGCGTGCGTGGAGTCGCACCTGGACCCCGACGAGGCCGTCCGCGTGATCGAGCAGCCCCAGCTCAACGCCGAGCACGGGGAGCGCGCCGTCGACGCGGTCCTGGCCGGCGGCCCCCGGCGGCGCCCCCAGGCCGTCTTCTGCGCCAACGACCAGCTGGCACTGGGCCTGATGAAGGGCCTGGGCCGGCGCGGGATCCACGTGCCCGAGGACATCTCCGTCATCGGCTACGACAACGTCGACTTCGCCGACCTCGTCCACCCCGGACTGACCTCGGTCGCCCAGCCCAAGTTCGACCTGGGCCGTGCGGCGATGCGCCTGCTCGTCTCGGAGCTCAACGACCCCGACCACCGGCACGAACGCACGTGGTTCACGCCCGAGCTCGTGGTCCGGGGGTCCACGGCCGCGCGCCGTACCTGACCCCCCCGACAAGGAGCGCCCAGCATGACCGCCGCATCCGACACCGACAGCACGCCCCTCGCCCACCGCACCGGACCCACCGTGGGCCTGGTGGCGGGCGGCCTGGGCACGTACTGGCCGCAGTTCCCGGACCTGCTCCCCCAGTTGCGGCGCTCCGCCGAGCGCGTGGCCGAGCGGATGCGCGGTTTCGACGCCCGTGTCGTGGACGTCGGGTTCGTCAGCGACGCCGAGGAGGGGGCGACCGCCGCCGACCGGCTGCGCTCCGCCGACTGCGACCTCATCGTGTGCTTCCTGACGACGTACATGACCTCGTCCATGGTCGCGCCGATCGCCCGGCGCAGCCAGGCGCCCGTCCTGTTCGTCAACCTGCAGCCGACCGCCTCGATGGACCACGAGTCCTTCGACACCGGCCAGTGGCTGGCCTACTGCGGCGCCTGCCCCCTGCCGGAGATGGCCAACCTGTTCGAGCGCCTGGGCGTGGAGTTCCGCTCGGTGTCGGGCTACCTGGAGGACGAGCGGGCCTGGGAACGCATCGGCCGCTGGATCCGCGCCGCCGGGGTGCGGGCGACCATGGAGCGCGCCCGGCACGGGCTCATGGGCCACGTCTACCCCGGGATGATGGACGTGGCCACCGACCCCACGCTCATCACCCGCAACCTCGGCGGGCACGTGGAGGTCCTGGAGTTCGACGACCTGCGCGAGCGCGTGCCCGACGCCGGGGAGGCCGCGGTGGCGGCCAAGCTGGACGAGGCGCGCGAGGTGTTCGAGGTGACCGACTCCGTGGTGGCCGAGGACTTTCGCTGGGGCGCCCAGGTCGCCGTGGGGCTCGACCGCCTCGTGGCCGACTTCGCCCTGGACAGCCTGTCGTACTACCACCGGGGCCTGTCCGGCGAGCTGCACGAGCGCCTCGGCGCCGGGATGATCCTGGGCGCCTCCCTGCTGACCGCCCGGGGCGTGCCGGCCGTGGGCGAGTTCGAACTGCGCACGTGCATGGCGATGCTCATGATGGACCGGCTGGGCGGCGGCGGATCGTTCACCGAGCTCCAGGCCCTGGACTTCACCCGCGGCCACGTGGAGATGGGCCACGACGGCCCCGCGCACCTGGCGATCAGCGCGCGCCGCCCGCTGCTGCGCGGCCTGGGCGTCTTCCACGGCAAGCGCGGCTACGGCGTCTCGGTGGAGTTCGACGTCAAGCCCGGCCCGGTGACCCTGTTCGGAGTGATCCAGCGCCGGGACGGGTCGTTCGCGCTGCTGACCGCGCAGGGCCGCACGGGCGAGGGCCCGCTGCTGCGGATCGGCAACACGACCTCGCGCGTGGACTTCGACTGCGACCCCGGGGAGTGGGTGGACGCCTGGAGCGCCACCGGTATCGCCCACCACTGGGCACTGGGCACCGGCCACCGCGCGGCCGACGTGCGCGCCGTGGCCGACCTCATGGGGCTGGAGTACGTCCACCTCACGGTGTGACCGCCGGCGGCGGCCCCCGGTGCCCGAGGCGGGCGCCGGGGGCCGCCGCCGTGCACGGGCGGGTCAGGCGTCGGGGCCGGCCCGCCGGCTGAGGCGCTCGTGGCGCTGGCGGGCGGCCTGGGCGGTACCCAGACCGAGACCGAAGGCGATCTCCTGCCAGGTCATCCCGCGGCCCTTGGCCATCTCCAGGACGCCGAGTTCCATCTGGTCGAACTCGGCCCGCGCGGTCGGCAGCAGGGAGAGCGCGGCGGTGAGGTCCTCGCGGTCGACGGCGGGCTCGCCGTCCTGGGGCGGAGCGCTGCCCGCCGCCGCGTCGCTCACCCGGCGCACGGCGTCGAAGGGCGCCATGGGCCTGCGGTACTCGTCCCAGCGGAGGCGGTCCTCTCCGACGGCGTGGCGTTCGGTGATGCGCGCCAGCGCTTCGTGGCTCCGGCGGCGGCGCTCACGGTCGGGGTCGGGCGGGGTGAAGGCGTCACGGTGTTCGCTCATGCCTCCATGGTGGTTTGTGAATGACCCGTTGTCAACTCATTGTTTTAAACGGTTCGTTCATGCCTGTGAAGTCGGTGGCCCACCAGAACCGTTCGGCCGCGCGAGCACTCTCACCAGGCGCTGTCACTCGATTCCGGACCGCCGTTCCGGGATCCGGACCGGACGGAGCGCAGTGCACACCCCCGAATCGGACTCCCCCTCCCCTCGCCCGCTTCCTGAGGGGTTCGCCCCGCTCGAACCGGCCGACCCGGCCGCCATCGGCCCGTTCGCCCTCGTCGGCAGGGTGGGCGCGGGAGGCATGGGAACCGTCTACGGCGCGCTGGACCGCGAGGGCCGGCACGTCGCCCTCAAGGTCGTCCATCCGCGCCACGCCGCCGACCCGGTCTTTCGCGAGCAGTTCGTCCGCGAGGCCGCGCTGCTGGCGCGGGTCGACGCCGAGTGCGCCCCGGCCTTCCTCGGCGCGGACCCGCACGCCGAGCAGCCGTGGATGGCGACCGAGTTCGTGGCGGGCCGCACCTTGAGCGGGCACGTGCGCGAACTCGGCACGCTCGGCGGCGACCGGCTGCTGTCGTTCGCCGCCGGTACCGCCGAGGCGCTGTCGGCCGTCCACGCCACCGGGATCGTCCACCGCGACGTCAAGCCCGCCAACGTCATCCTCGCCCTGGCGGGCCCCCGGCTGCTGGACTTCGGGATCGCCCGCGACACCCGTGACGAGACCGCCGAGGCCGGGGTGTTCGGCACCCCGGGGTGGATCGCCCCCGAACGCCTGGAGGGGGTGGCCGCCGACCCGCGCTCGGACGTGTTCGCCTGGGGCGGCCTGGTCGTGTACGCGGCCACCGGACACGGGCCGTTCGGCCGGGGCGACACCGCCACCCTGCTGGCGCGCACGCGCGAGGCCGAACCCGACCTCGACGGAGTGCCCGAGGAACTGCGGTCGCTGGTCGCCCGGGCGCTGGAGCGGGACCCGCGGGGGCGGCCCTCCGCAGCCGAGGCCTTCGCCGAGGTGCTGGCCCTGGCCGGGGCGGCGGCGCCGGGCCAGGAGGCCGCCCGCGACCGGCTGCGCGCGCTGCTCTCGTCCGCCTGGACCGGGTTCGAGGCCGTGCGCGGCGCCGGCCCCTGGGTGGCGGCGGCCGGCTCCGTGGCCCTGCTGTCGGGGTCCTCGGCCGCCGTGGCGGGAGGCGGCGCGTTCACGGGTGCGGCGTCCGGAGCGGCCTCGGGCGCCGCGTCGGGGGCCGCCTCGGGCGCGGCGTCAGGCGCGGCGTCGGGTGCCGCGTCGGCCGTCGGAGCGGGGACCGTCGCGGGCATGAGCAAGGCCACGGCCGCCCTGGTGGCGGTCGCGAGCGTCACCGCCGTCGCGTCGGGCGGATGGACCGCCGGACAGCTGTACAACGGCGAGCCGGTCTGGCCGTTCGGCGGCCAGGAGAGCGTCGCGGAGCGGTCGGTGGAGCCGGAGCGGATCGAGTACCGCGGCATGTCGATCGCCCTGCCCGAGGGATGGACGGCGGAGTTCGTCGAGGAGGAGTTCGGGGTCTTCTCCGACCCCGGGCCCTACACCACCGAGGAGTGGCTGGTCCTGTACCCGGGCGGACAGGAGGCCTGCGAGGGGGTCGAGTGGAGCTACACCGAGGGGGCCACGGGGTGCCGGCACGTCAAGGTGCTCGGTCCGGCGGGCATCGACTACGGCGGCGAGGGCTACGCCTCCATGCGGGAGAGCGGGGTCGCGGGCGGCCAGTACTCGTTCAACCCGAGCGGTGACCCCCGGCCCTGCCCCGAGGGGGTGCCCGTCCACCCCGAGGACCGCGCGCGGATCGGCCAGTGGGAGCGCGAGGACCGCGACGCGGGCGGTGAGACGGCCGCGTACGCGGAGGGCCGCGCGGTCTGCGTCGCCCCCGCCGACGCCGCCTCGTCCGACCTCGCCTACCACGACCAGCGCCTGTGGCTGCTGGACGACCGCGAGACCCTGGTCGTGGACGACTACGGGATCGAGGAGTTCGACGCGGTCCTGGCCGACGCCCGGTGGTCCGAGGCCGAGGAGGAGGACACCCAGACGGTGGAGTACCGCGGCATGGCACTGGAGCTCCCCGCGGAGTGGGAGGTCCTCCGGGAGGAGCGCACCTTCTTCACGAACGACGGCATCGAGCTGATGGACGATGAGTGGATCAGGGTCGGTACCGACCCTGACAGCTCCTGCACGTTCGATGACTGGCTCGACTGCCCGTACGTGGAGATCGCCGGTCCCGGCGCCATCAGCGCAGACGAGCTCACCGAGGACGCGCCGTACTACCCCGCCGGCGGGGCGGTGTTGTGCTCGCCCGCCATGGGAGCCACCGCGACGCCGCCGCGGGAGGAGCAGACCCTGGCCCCGATCGGCGAGCGGATGGCCTACTACCGGGTGTGGAGCATGCCCTGCATGACGAGCATCGAGCCCAACACCCCGCTGAACTACTACGAGCAGCGGTACTGGCTGCTCCCGGAGTCGCAGATCCTGGTCGTGGACGACTACCGCACCGAGGGACTGGCCGAGATCCTGGCCGACGCCGACCTGCCCGAGTGAGCCCCCGGCCGGGGCGCCCCGGGCGGTCGGCGCTCAGGTGGCCGCCGGAGCGGCCGGAGCCGCCGTGCTGCGCCGCACGATCAGGTCGGTGGCCAGGTCCAGGCGCAGGTTGGCCGGACGCTCCCCCCGGGCGAGGGAGAGCGCCATCCGGGTGGCCTCCTCGGCCATCTCGGTGAGCGGCTGGCGCACGGTGGTCAGCGGCGGCCCCACCCAGCGGGCGACGGGCAGGTCGTCGTAGCCGACGACGCTGAGGTCCTCGGGGATGCGCACGCCGAGCTCGCGGGCGGCCTCGTACAGGCCCATGGCCTGTAGGTCGCTGCCGGCGAAGATCGCGGTGGGCGGGTCCTCCAGCAGGAGCAGCTCGCGCCCGCGGTCACGGCCGCTCTCCACGTGGAAGTCGCCGTAGCGGATCAGCGCGGGGTCCACCTCGATCCCGGCGGCGTCCAGGGCGGAGGTGTAGCCGTCGATGCGGGCCTTGCTGCACAGCACGGGCCGCGGACCGCCGATCACCCCGATGCGCCGGTGGCCGAGGTCGATGAGGTGGCGGGTGGCGGCCAGGCCGCCGTTCCAGTTGGCCGAGCCCACCGCCGGCATGTCGGGACCGGGGTCGCCGGCGGGGTCCACGACCACGAAGGGGATGTCGCGGGCGGCCAGGCGGGCACGCTGCTCGGGCGCCAGGTCGGAGAAGACCAGGATCGCGGCGGTCGACTGGCGTGCCAGCACGGCGTCGACCCAGGCCTCGCGCGGCGTCTGCTCGCCGCCCGACTCGGTGAGCACCACGCTCAGCCCCTCGGCGCGCGCGACGTTCTCCACGCCGCGGATGACCTCGATCGCCCACGCGCTGTCGAGTTCGTGGAAGACCAGGTCGATCATCGAGGACCGGCCGCCGCCGGGGCCGCGTCGGCGCCGGTAGCCGTGCCGGCGGATCAGCTCCTCCACGCGCGCCCGGGTCTGGCTGGCCACGTCGGCGCGGCCGTTGAGCACTTTGGACACGGTCGGCACCGAAACACCGGCGGCTTCCGCAATTTTCGAGATGGTGACCGGCTCCGAGAGCGTCGATCCTTCGGGGCCGGGGGTCGGGTCTGCACTCACGTCGCCTGATACTACGCGCTCTGGAGCGGTCCGGCACAAGGCATCGCAACGAAACCGCTATTGACGCCTCTCGTTGCGTCAGCGTAAATTCGGGCCACGCAGATATCGAAATACCATCCGATAGTTTCGGAAGAGGTTCGCCCATGACCACCCCCCGAGTCGTCGCAGCAGGCGCATCCGTTCTGGCCCTCCTCACCGCCACCGCGTGCGGTGGCGGTGGCGGCGCCGCCGCGGACGGCGACATGCACGTGTGGATGTACCAGGACACACTGGTCGTCGTGCAGGACGCGGCCGTCGAACGCTTCAACGAGGAGTCCGAGGTCCAGGCCGTCATCGACGAGGTCCCCGGCGACAACTACGAGGAGCGGCTGCGCACGGCCATGGGCTCCAGCGAGCAGCCCGACGTCTTCTTCAACTGGGGCGCCGGCAGCATCCAGCCCTACGTCGACCAGGACATGCTGATGCCGCTGGACGACCTGCTGGCCGAGGACCCCGAGCTCGCCGACGCCTTCATCCCCTCCGTCCTGGAGGCCGGCAAGGTCGACGACGTGCAGTACGGCATCCCCATGCGCGGCACCCAGCCGGTGATCCTCTTCTACAACGAGGCCGTGTTCGAGGACGTCGGCGTCGAGCCGCCGCAGACCTGGGAGGACATCCTGGACCTGGTGGACGCCTTCGACGAGGCCGGCGTGACGCCCTTCGCCCTGGCCGGGGCCGACCCCTGGACCGAGCAGATGTGGCTGCAGTACCTCGTGGACCGCATCGGCGGACCGGAGGTCTTCCAGCGCATCCACGACGGCGACATGGAGGGCTGGCGCGACCCGGCCGTCCTGGAGGCCGCCGAGACCGTGCAGGACCTGGTCGACCGCGGTGCGTTCGGAGAATCCTACGCCTCGGTCAGCTACACCGAGGGCGGCGCCTCCACGCTCCTGTCCGAGGGACGGGCCGCCATGCACCTGATGGGCTCGTGGGAGTACTCCACGCACCTGGACCAGGACCGCCCCTTCGCCGAGGAGGACCTCGGCTACACCGTCTTCCCGCCCGTGCCGGGCGGTGAGGGCGACCCGGCCAACGTGGTGGGCAACCCCACCAACTTCTTCTCCATCTCCGCCGACACCGACTTCGCCGAGCCGGCCCAGGAGTTCCTGGGCTACACCTCCCAGGAGGAGTACGTGGCCGACATGGTCGCCAACGGCGAAGTCCCGACCACGACCAACGCCGAGGAGGCCGTCGCCGACAGCCCCAACCCCGACTTCGCCGTCTTCCAGTACGAGATGGTGCGCGACGCGCCGCACTTCCAGCTCTCCTGGGACCAGGCCCTGCCCCCCGAGACCGCCACGCCGATGGTCACCGAGATCGAGTCGCTGTTCAACGGCCAGAGCACGCCCGAGCAGTTCGTCGACGCCCTGGCGGCCCTGTGACCGGCTCCGTGACCGGGAGCGACACGAGTGAGACCTCGATGAGAACCCTTTCCCAGAACCGCCCCGCCCGGACCGGCTCCGCGCCGACCGCGCCCACCCCCTCCCCCCGAGGGGCGCGCTCGATGCGCCACGTGGGCCGCCCGGGCGGGGCCTGGGCCCTGCCGGCCCTGCTGTACTTCGGTCTGTTCGCCGCGCTGCCGATGGTGCTGGTGGCCTACCTGTCCCTGACCCAGTGGGGCGGGCTGGGCTCACCGCGCTTCGTCGGCCTGGAGAACTGGTCGCGGCTGGTCGA
Source organism: Nocardiopsis sp. Huas11 (assembly GCF_003634495.1). Classification (GTDB taxonomy): domain Bacteria; phylum Actinomycetota; class Actinomycetes; order Streptosporangiales; family Streptosporangiaceae; genus Nocardiopsis. The sequence goes on from NZ_RBKY01000001.1 coordinate 5,244,142, forward strand.
TGACCCGGTCATGCGCCGCGCGGTGTGGCTCAGCCTGGTCCTCACCGTGCTGAACTGGATCGTCCAGACCCCCATCGCCCTGCTGCTGGGGGTCTGGGCGGCCGGCCCGCAGCGCAACCGCGCCATCCTCTCCGCGGTCTTCTTCCTGCCCCTGCTGCTGTCCTCGGCCGCCATCGCCATCATCTGGCGGGCCCTGCTCGACCCGAACTTCGGACCGCTGGCCTGGGTCGGCCCCCGGCTCGGCCTGGGGTCGGTGGACGTGCTGGGCGGGTCCACGAGCGCGTTCGCGACGATCGTGTTCGTCACCGCCTGGCAGTTCATCCCGCTGCACATGCTGCTCTACCAGGGCGGCGCCCGCCAGATCCCGGCCTCCCTGTACGAGGCGGCCCGGATCGACGGGGCGGGCACGCTGCGCTCGTTCTGGCACATCACGCTCCCGCAGCTGCGGCACACCATCACGACGTCGTCGGTGCTGATGGTGGTGGGCTCGCTGACCTACTTCGACACCGTGCTGATCCTCACCGGAGGCGGCCCGGGCACCGACACCACCATCGTGCCGTTCCTGATGTACCGCGCGGGCTTCCGCAGCTGGGAGCTGGGCTACGCCAGCGCGATCGCCTTCACCCTCGTGGTCGTGGCGACCGTCATCGCCCTGCTGCTGGTCCGCTTCACCGGCTTCGGCAAGATGCGCAGCACCCGGGAGGGCATTTGACTACTCCCCACTCCGAAGGGAAAGGGCCTGTGCAAGCGTCCCCTCCCGCCATGAGTCGTGCGGGGATTCCTGGCTCAGGCCGCCCGAACGCCCTGCGAACGTTCGGGTCTGACGCCCTCGACACCAGCCGGGCCCAGACCTGCCCGGACGAGCACCACACGGGCGGAGTTCTTGTCCCGGGGACGGGACGCTCCGCAGGCAGTGCATGTGTAGGTACGTTCGGACAGAGGCAGGCGGTGTTTGGCTCTCGCACCGCAGTCGCCGCAGTCCATGGTCGTGTAGGCCGGGTGCACCAGGTGCAGGTCCCGGCCGTGCTTGCGGCCCATCTCGACCAAAGCCTGCTTGGCTTGGCCTATCGCCGCGTCGGCGGCCTTACGCGCCATGGTGCTCTTGGCGAGGAACTTGGGCTTGAAGTCCTCCATCGCGATGACATCGTGATCACGGACAACCCTTTTCGCCCACTTGCGGGCTGTGTCCTGGCGTTGCCGAGCCACCTTCTTGTGTGTTCTGGCGACCAGCCGTTGGGCCTCGCGGTACCCCGTGGATGCTCTGCGACCACGGGCGGGCTTGCGGCGGGCCATCATCCGCTGGTAGCGGGCCAGGCGTCGGGCGGCGGTCCTACCGTGCCCGGCATGTGGCAGGTCGTGGTCGTCGCTGGTGGTGGTCGCGGTTTCGGCCACACCCCAGTCGATCCCGATCACCCGGCCGGTCCGCGGAAGCGGTTCGGTTCGGACCGGGACCACGAACGAGCAGTACCAGTGGCCCAGGCTGTCCCGATACACGCGCGCGCTCGACGGTTCAGCGGGCAGCTCTCGCGACCACACCACCGTGGCGACCGTGCCTCCGGCCAGCTGCAACCGGCCGGCTTTGAGGCGGAACCCGCGCCGGGTGTAGTTCAGCGTCGGTGCCGACACGTCCTTCTTCTTGAACCGGGGCATCCCCGACCGCTGCTTGACGGGCAGGCGGTTCTTGATGCCCTCGAGTGCTGTGGACCGGGCGGCGGCGAAGTCGCGGATGGTCTGCTGCTGAGGGACCGACGCACCCCTGCGCAGCCACTTTCTGGTCGACCGCCATCCGGTCAGCATCTTGTCCAGCATCGCGGGGCCGCACTTCTGCCCGCTTTTGTAGGCGGCGCGGGATTGGGCGACGCACTGGTTCCACACCCACCGGTTCCGGCCCCACTCCCGAAGGAGGGTCTGGCGGGCGGTGGACGACACGCGCAGCCGGAAGGTGTACCGGGCCATGGCGGCTACCGGATCCGTCTGCGGCGGTGGCGTCATGAACGGCAACTTAGAGGCAAGGTACGACAGTTGAGAGTCCCCCATTCGCACCGGACGGCTCGACCCGGTCATGCGCCGATGGCACGTCGTTCGGTTGGCGCTTCGACTTCTCCCGGCTTTCTCCTCAGAAACCCGATTCCCCCCCAGTCTGAAAGCCGGGGCGTCTCCGGAGGAAACCGATGACCACCACGACCACCCGGCCCCCGGCGGCCGGGACCCGAACGCGGCGCCCCGCCGGAAACCGCCGGCGGCCCAACCTCCTCGCGGGGGCGGGATCGCTGGTGTGGCTGGCCATCGTGGGCGTACCGCTGTACGCCCTGATCGTGGCCACCTTCCAGCGCAGCGAGAACTACACGGCGGAGGGGCCGCTGGCGCCGCCGAGCGAGCCGACGCTGCGCAACTACGTCGCCGCGATCGAGAACGGGCTCCTGGGCTTCGTGCTCAACACCGCGATCGTGACCCTGGCCGTGGTGGTGATCGTCGTCGCGCTCTCGGCCACCGCCGGGTACGCCGTGGTGCGCTCGCGCACCCGGTGGACCACCGGGGTCTTCCGCGCCTTCCTGCTGGGGCTGGCGATCCCCTCCCAGGCCGTCATCATCCCCGTGTACCTGATCATCGTGGAGATGGGCCTGTACGACTCGCTCACCGCGATCGTGCTGCCCACCGCGGCGTTCGCGCTGCCGGTCTGCATGCTCATCCTCGTGGGGTCCATGCGCGACATCTCCGAGGAGCTGTACGAGGCCATGGCCCTGGACGGGGCCGGATCGGTGCGCACCTTCCTCCAGCTGGTGGTGCCGCTGTCCCGGCCGGGGCTGAGCACCGTGGCGGTCTACTCCGCCCTGCAGGCCTGGAACGGGTTCCTCTTCCCCCTCATCCTCACCCAGTCGCACGACAAGCGGCTCATCACGATGGGGCTCTTCGAGTTCCAGGGCGAGTACCGGGTCGACGTGCCCGGCCTGCTCACCGCCGTGGTGCTGTCCACCGTTCCGCTCTTCATCGTCTACCTGGTGGCACGCCGTTCGCTGGTGGCCGGACTGATGGGGGTCGGCGGCAAGTGAACCCCCCGGCGGCCGCCCCCGGCCCCGAGCACCCCCGAGGCTCCGCGACCCGGAGCACCCTGACAGAGAGAGAGCTGATGACGCGCGCTTCCGACTCCACGGCCCTCGACGTGTGGCGCGACCCCGCGCTGCCGACCGACGACCGCGTCGACCACCTGCTGGGCCGGATGACCCTGGAGGAGAAGGCCGCGCAGCTGCGCGGCCTGTGGGTGGGCGCCGACGACAGCGACACCGGGGTCGCGCCCCACCAGCACGACATGGAGGAGCCGCCCGCGTGGCGGGAGGCGATCGCCGACGGACTCGGTCAGCTCACCCGGCCCTTCGGGACCGCTCCGGTGGACCCGGCCGTGGGGGCGCGCTCCCTGGCGCGGTCCCAGCGCGAGGTCGCCGCGGCCAACCGGTTCGGGATCCCCGCCCAGGTGCACGAGGAGTGCCTGGCCGGGTTCACCACCTGGAAGGCGACGGTCTACCCGGTGCCGCCCGCCTGGGGCGCGGCCTTCGACCCGGACCTGGTGGAGCGCATGGCGGCCCAGATCGGCACCGGGATGCGCCGGGTGGGGGTCCACCAAGGGCTCGCTCCAGTGCTGGACGTGGCCCGCGACCTGCGGTGGGGGCGCATCGAGGAGACCATCGGCGAGGACCCCTACCTGGTCGGCACGATCGCCGGCGCCTACGTGCGAGGGCTGGAGTCGAGCGGGGTCGTGGCCACGCTCAAGCACTTCGTGGGGTACTCCGCCTCGCGCGCCGGCCGCAACCTCGCTCCCGCCCCGGTCGGCCCGCGCGAGGTGGCCGACGTGCTGCTGCCGCCGTTCGAGATGGCGCTGCGCCACGGGGGCGCCCGGTCGGTCATGCACTCCTACACCGACAACGACGGCCTGCCCGCGGCCTCCGACCCGGGGCTGCTGACCGGGCTGCTGCGCGGCACCTGGGGTTTCGAGGGCACGGTGGTGGCCGACTACTTCGGCGTCACCTTCCTGCGCACCCTGCACCGGGTGGCCGGCTCCGACGGCGAGGCGGCCGCGCTGGCCCTGGCCGCCGGGGTGGACGTGGAGCTGCCGACCCTGCGCTGCTACGCGGACCCGCTGGTGGAGGCGGTGCGCTCGGGCGAGGTCCCCGAGTCGCTGGTGGACCGGGCGGCCCGCCGGGTGCTGCGGCAAAAGTGCGAGCTGGGCCTGTTGGATCCCGACTGGGACCCCGAGGCGGGCGGCGCCGGGGCGGCGGCCGAGGGCGGGGTGGACCTGGATCCGGCGCCGCAGCGCGACCTGGCCCGGCGCCTGGCGGAGGAGTCGGTCGTGCTGCTGGCCAACGACGGCGTGCTGCCGCTGTCGACCGGGGGCACGATCGCGGTCGTGGGGCCCAACGCCGACACCGCCGAGGCCATGCTGGGCTGCTATTCCTTCCCCAGCCATGTGGGGGTCGCCCATCCCGGGCTGCCGCTGGGAGTGGAGATCCCCACGGTGCTGGAGTCGCTGCGCGCCGAGCTGCCCGAGACCGACATCGTGTACGCGCGCGGATGCGGTGTGGATGACGGCGACACCTCCGGGATCACCGAGGCGGTGGCGATCGCGCGCGGGGCGCGGGTGTGCGTGGTGGCGCTCGGCGACCGGGCCGGGCTGTTCGGCCGCGGGACCTCGGGTGAGGGGTGCGACGCGGCCGATCTGCGCCTGCCCGGGGCGCAACGCGACCTGGTGGCGGCCGTGGCGGCGACGGGCACCCCCGTGGTGCTCGTGCAGCTGGGCGGGCGCCCCTACGCCCTGGACGGGCTGAGCGACCGGGTGGCCGCGATCGTGCAGGCCTTCTTCCCGGGGGAGGAAGGCGGCCCCGCGGTGGCCGGTGTGCTCTCCGGACGCGTCAACCCCAGCGGCCGGATGCCGTTCGGTCTGCCGCGCGATCCCGGCGGCCAGCCCTCGACCTACCTGGGCCCGCCCCTGGCCGGGCCCAGCGAGGTGAGCTCGGTGGATCCCACCCCGCTCTTCGCCTTCGGCCATGGGATGTCCTACACCGACTTCTCGTGGTCGCGGCCGGAGGTGGACGGGGCCGTGCAGGGTCCGGACGATCCGGCCCGTGAGGTGGCCACCGACGGGGAGATCCGCGTGGCGTGCACGGTGCGCAACGACGGCCCGGTCGCGGGCACCGAGGTGGTGCAGCTGTACCTGAGCGACCCGGTGGCGTCGGTGACCCGGCCGGTCCGGCGGCTCATCGGCTACGCGCGGGTCGACCTGGAACCGGGCGACGAGCGTAGGGTGGAGTTCACGGTCCACGCGGACCTGGCCGCCTACACCGGGCCCGACCTGCGCCGGATCGTGGATCCGGGCGACCTGGAGCTGCGCCTGGCCGCGTCCTCGGCCGATCCGGGGCTGCTGGTGCGGATCACGCTGCGCGGGCCGGTCCGGCAGGTCGGGCACACCCGCCGCCTCCTCACGCAGAGCAGGGTGGTGCGCCCCGACGGTCACAGGTCCTGACGCCGCCCTGGCGTGACCACCGCCGTGTCGCACCTCGGCCCCGCGGACGCTCAGGAGTACGTCCACTCTTCCGATCGCCTGACTGCTTGAACCCGCCCCGGGGCGCCGCTAGCGTGTGCGGCATCCAGCGGTGGGGGATACGGCGGGCGAGTCGATTCCGCGATGGATCGAAGGGGCGTATGAACGATCAGAACATTGACCCGAGTGCGGTGGCCGAGTCCGAACTGGAGACGCGGCGGGGGGCGTTCCGGGTGGTGGCCTTCCGCGACCCCGGGGACGGCAACGAGCACCTGGCCCTCGTGCTCGGCCGCCTCGGGGACGGGGAGGACGTCCTGGTCCGCGTCCACTCCGAGTGTGTGACCGGGGACGCCCTGGGCGCGCTGCGCTGCGAGTGCGGCGACCAGCTCGACACCGCCCTGGACCGGATCGCCAGTGAGGGCCGGGGCGTGCTGGTGTACCTGCGCGGGCACGAGGGGCGCGGCATCGGCCTGCTGGCCAAGGTCCGCACCCTCGCCCTCCAGGACCGGGAGGGCCTGGACACGGTCGACTCTGCCACGGCGCTGGGCCTGCCCGTGGACACGCGCGACTACGGCCCGGCCGCGCGCGTGCTGCGCCATCTGCGGGTGCGCTCGGTCCGGCTGCTGACGAACAACCCCGACAAGGGGCGCGCCCTGGAGGAGCACGGCCTCAAGGTGGCCTGCCGGGTCCCTCTGCTGGCGCCCGCACGCGCGCAGAACCTGCCCTACCTGACGGCCAAGCGCGACCGGTTGGGCCACGACCTGCCCCACCTGGAACCGCCCCTGGACGGATCCGACCCGGCGCTGGGGTGATCGGCCGTGCGCGCTCTGAGCGTCGCCGCCGGCGTCCCGCCGGAGCCGGGGGTCGCGGCGGTCGCGGGGATGGGCCCGGTGGGCTGGGCGGTGGGCGCCCTCTACCTCGTGGCCGGCACCGCCGCGCTGCGATGGGCGATGCGCCGGGCCGGCCGTCGCGCCCTGGGCCCGGCCGACCACGTGACCCTGGTGCGGGCGGTCCTCATCTGCGGGGTGACCGCGCTGGTCGCCGACGGCGGCCACACCTGGTCCATCGTGGTGCTGGCCGTCCCGGCCCTGCTCCTGGACCTGGTGGACGGGTTCGTGGCACGCCGCACCGGCACCGAGTCGGACTTCGGCGCGCGCTTCGACATGGAGGCCGACGCCCTGCTCATCCTCGTCCTGAGTGTGCACGCTGTGCAGTTCCTGGGGCCGTGGGTGCTGGCCATCGGTGCGATGCGCTATGTGTTCGGCGCCGCCGCGTGGGCGGCGCCCTGGCTGTCCCGCCCGCTGCCGCCCAGTCCCGCGCGCAAGCTGGTCGCCGCCCTGCAGGGGACGGCCCTGGTCGTGGCGGCCCCGGGGCTGCTGCCTTCCTGGGCCGCCACCACGGTGGTGGCCGCCGCCCTGGCGGCCCTGGTGTGGTCCTTCGGCCGTGACGTCCGCCGGCTGTGGCGCTCGCGTGAGTGCCGCGGGTCCCTGGCCGCGCGTCGCCGGTGAACCGGTCGGTTCCGACCACGGGGTGGTGGCCGCGCGCGAGGAGGATGTGTCCGCTGTGAGCAATGAGCACGAGGAGAGACATGGGCGAACAGGCACGGGCGTTCTGGGTACGCGCTCCGGGTGTGGGGGAGATCCGTACCGCCGAGCTGCCCGAACCCGGACGCGGCGAGGTGCGGGTGCGGGCCCTGTACTCCGGGGTGAGCCGGGGCACCGAGACGCTGGTCTTCCAGGGGCGTGTGCCCGAGCGCCTGCACCGCGTGATGCGCGCCCCCTTCCAGGAGGGCTACTTCCCGGGCCCCGTCAAGTACGGCTACCTGAACGTCGGTGTGGTCGAGGAGGGCCCGGAGGACGCGGTGGGTCGCACCGTGTTCACCCTGTACCCGCACCAGACGCGGTTCGTGCTGCCGGCCGGCGCGCTGCGGTTCGTGCCCGAGGGGGTGCCGCCCGCGCGGGCGATCCTGGCGGGCACGGTGGAGACCGCCGTCAACGCCCTGTGGGACGCCGCGCCGCGGCTCGGCGACCGGGTCACCGTCATCGGCGCGGGGATGGTGGGCTGCTGCGTGGCCCGGCTGCTGGCCCGCGTGCCGGGCACACGGGTCGAGCTGATCGACGTCGACCCGGCCCGTGCCCGCGTCGCCGAACGGCTCGGCGTGGGCTTCGCCGCGCCCGAGGAGGCCGCCGACGACCGCGACCTGGTCTTCCACACCAGCGCCACCGAGGAGGGGCTGGCCCTCGCGCTGCGGGTGGCCGCCACCGACGGCGAGGTGGTCGAGCTGAGCTGGTACGGCGACCGGCCGGTGAGCGTGCCGCTGGGCGAGGACTTCCACTCCCGCCGCATCACCCTGCGCTCCAGCCAGGTCGGCGGTGTCGCCGCCGCCCGCCGGGGCCGGCGCGGCTACGGCGAGCGGCTGGACCTGGCCCTGGAACTGCTCGCCGACCCCGCCTTCGACGCGCTGCTCACCGGGGAGAGCTCCTTCGACGACCTGCCCGCGGTCCTGCCCCGGCTCGCCGACGGGTCACTGCCCGCCCTGTGCCACCGCATCGTCTATCCGTGACCGCATCCGACCCCGCCAGAGGAGCCGCACGTGTTCTCCGTCACCGTCCGCGACCACCTGATGATCGCCCACAGCTTCCGCGGCGCCGTCTTCGGCCCCGCCCAGCGCCTGCACGGGGCGACGTTCGTCGTCGACGCGACCTTCCGCCGCCCCGAACTGGACGAGGACGGCATCGTCATCGACATCGGCCTGGCCACCCGCGAGCTGGGCGCGGTGGTCGCCGAGCTCAACTACCGCAACCTGGACGAGGAACCCGCCTTCGCGGGCGTGAACACCTCCACCGAGTACCTGGCCAAGGTGATCGGCGACCGGCTCGTGGACCGGATCGACGCCCCGGCGCGCGGCCTGAGCGGACTGACCGTGACCCTGAGCGAGTCGCACGTGGCCTGGGCGAGCCACGACCGCGAGCTGTGAGCGCGGTCTTCGTCGTCCCCGTGGGCGAGGCCCCCAGCGGCGGCCACGTCTACGACGAGCGGCTCGCGGGGGCGCTGGCCTCCGCCGGGCGCCCCCTGCGGACCGTGGCCGTGCCCGGCGGGTGGCCGCGCCCGGACGCCGCCGCCCGGGCGCGTCTGGACGCGGTGCTCGCCGAGCTGCCCGACGGCTCCACCGTGCTCCTGGACGGGCTGGTCGCCTGCGGTGTGCCCGAGGTGGTGGTGCCGCACACCGGGCGTCTGCGCACGGTCGTCCTGGTGCACCTGCCGCTGGCCGACGAGACCGGTCTGGCCCCCGACGCGGCCCGCGACCTGGCCGAGCGCGAGGGCCGGGTGCTGCGCGCCGCCGCGCGGGTGGTGGCCACGTCCGCGGCGGCCGCCGCGGACGTGGCCGCCCGCCACGGTGTGCACGGCGTCCACGCGGTGCCCCCGGGCGTGGACCCGGCGCCGCCCGCCCGCGGGACCGACGGAGCCTCCCACCTGCTGTGCGTGGCCTCGTTGACCCCGCGCAAGGGGCACGAGACGCTGCTGGACGCGCTCGCGCTCGTGCGCGGCCCCGCGTGGTCGTGCGAGTGCGTGGGCCCCCTCGGCGCCGCCGGCCGTGTGGCGGAGCTGCGCGCCCGGGCCGGATCGCTCCCGGTGCGCTTCGTCGGCGCGCGGACGGGGCCGGACCTGCGGGCCGCCTACGACGCCGCCGACCTCGTCGTCCTGCCCTCCAGGGCGGAGACCTACGGCATGGTCGTGACCGAGGCCCTGGCCCGCGCGGTCCCGGTCGTGGCGACGTCGGTCGGCGGTGTGCCCGAGGCGCTGGGCCGCGACCCCCACGGCCGCCGCCCCGGCCTGCTCGTCCCCCCGCAGGACCCCGCCGCGCTCGGCGACGCCCTGCGCCGGTGGCTGACCGACGCGTCGCTGCGCGAACGGCTGCGCGACGCGGCGCGCCTTCGGCGCCGGAACTTGGCAGGATGGGAGGAGGCGGCACGGGCCATGGCCGCCGTCCTGAACCGGGAGGTGGCGCGATGAGCGCAACGGACCTGCCCCCGTTCGCTCCGGAGTGGCTCGCCCTGCGCGAGGACGCCGACGCACGGGCGCGCTCGCGCGAGCCGGTCGGGCTGATCGGCGACCGGGGCCGGGTCATCGCCGACCTGGGCTGCGGGAGCGGATCGCTGGGGCGCTGGCTCGCCCCGCGCCTGCCCTCCCCGCAGCACTGGGTGCTGTTCGACCGCGACCCGCGGCTGCTCGCGATGGCCGAGCACGGCGTGCCCGGCGCCACGACCGAGACCCGGCGGTGCGACCTGGCGTCGCTGCGCGCCACCGACCTGGCCGGATGCACGCTGGTGGCGGCCTCCGCCCTGCTCGACGTCCTCACCCGCCCCGCGGTCGACGCGCTGGCCGGGGCCGTGGTCGACGCCGGCTGCCCGGCGCTGTTCTCGCTGACGGTGGCAGGCCGGGTGGAGTTGGACCCCGCCGACCCGCTCGACGGGGCGGTGGCACGCGCGTTCGACGCCCATCAGCGGCGCGCGGGGCTGCTGGGACCCGACGCCGTCGAGGCGGCGCGCGCGGCCTTCGCCGAGCGCGGAGTCGCCACCCGCACGTTCCCGAGCCCGTGGCGGCTGGGCCCCGACGAGGGAGAGCTGCTGGCGGCGTGGCTGCGCGGCTGGGTGGGCGCGGCCCAGGAGCAGGACCCCGCGCTGCCCGCGGCCGCCTACTTGGAGCGGCGGTCGGCGCAGTGCTCGCGCGGCGCCCTGTCCGCCGTCGTCCACCACACCGACCTGTGGGCCGATCCGGCCGGGGGCCCGTGATGAGGACCCGCGCGTGCTCACGAGGGGCGACCGGGGCAGCCGACCCACTTAGCACCGATCCCACCGTGCACCCCACCGTGCACCCCACCAGGGACGACCGATGAGGATCCGCGTGTGGCTGCGGGGCCTGGCGGGGGCCGCGATCCTGGCCGGGGTGGTGTGGTGGTACCCGATCGAGGTGTTCACCGACGCGTTCGCCCTGGTGGACGCGGGCGCGATCGCTCTGGCCCTGGGTGTGGGGGCGGCCACCACCGTGCTCAGCGCGGCGCGCTGGCGGGTGGTGGCCTGCGCGGTCGGTCTGCGGTTGCCGCTGGGCCGGGCGGTCGCCGACTACTACCGGGCCGTCTTCCTCAACGCGGTGCTGCCCGCCGGGGTGCTCGGGGACGTGCACCGGGCGCTGCTGCACGGGCGCTACGCCGGGGACCTGCCGCGCGGCGTGCGCGCGGTGGTGCTCGAGCGCCTGGCCGGTCAGGTGGTGCTCGCCCTGACCGCGGCCGCGCTGCTCTTCGCCCTGCCGGCCGCCCTGCTGGGGCCGGGGCTGCGCGCGGTCGGGGTGTCGGCGGGCGTGGTCGCGGTGCTGGCCGCGGGAACGGCCCTCGGCCTGGCGGCGGGACGGCGCCGCCGTCCGCGGTGGTGGCGTGCGCTGCGCGCCGCGGCGGCCGACGCCCGGTCGGGCCTGTGGTCGCACCGCGTCCAGGTGGTGGTGCTGTCGGCGGCGGCGCTGGCCGGGTACGTCGTGCTGTTCCTGGTCGCGGCGCGCCTGGCGGGCGTGACCGCTCCGTGGGCGCAGTTGGTGCCGCTGGTGGTCCTGGCGCTGCTGGCGATGAGCCTGCCGGTCAACGTCGGCGGGTGGGGGCCGCGTGAGGCCGTGGCGGGGCTGGCCTTCGGCGCGGCCGGGCTGGGCGCCGACCAGGGTGTGACGGTCTCGGTGGTCTACGGGCTGCTGGCGCTGGTGGCCGCCCTGCCCGGCGCCGTCGTGCTAGTGCTCCGCGCCGCCCAGGGCCGTGAGGTGCCCGGCGAAGGCCTGCACCAGGGCGGTGATCAGTCGACCTCCTTTGTCGGCCGTGGCCAGTGAGGGGCGGCCGACCACACCGGTGGGGGTGTAGGGCGCCAGGCCCAGGGTGGGCATGTGGTCGCGTGGCCCGGTGACGTGGTCGGCCCGGGCGGCGTCGGGGCCGACCATCTCCGGATGGGCGTGCAGCAGGACGGAGGTCTCCAGTTCGCCCGCGTGCATGTCGGTGTCGTTGTCGGTGGCCATCCCGGCGGCGGTGCGGGCGGCCTCCCATTCGTGGGCCTGGGGGAAGAGCGCCATGGCCCCGCCGGACTCCTGGACCACGTTGGCCAGGACGTGGTTGCCGCCGTGCCCGTTGACCAGGACCAGCCGCGGGGTGCCGGACCGGCGCAGGGAGTCGGCGGCGTCGGTGACCACGGCGTGCAGGGTGCGCGCGGAGATGCTGACGGTGCCGGGCCAGGCGGCGTGCTCGTGGGAGCAGGACAGGGTCAGGGGCGGCAGGAGGCGCACGGGGTGGGCGTCGGCGAGCGCGGCGGCCACGGTGCAGGCGATGACGGTGTCGGTGACCAGTGGCAGGTGGGGGCCGTGCTGTTCGAGGCTGCCGACGGGCAGCAGGGCCACCCGCGCGGCGCGCTCGCCCTCCTGCGCGGTGGTGGTCAGCGGCAGCAGGGAACGCGCGGTCCGATCGTCCATGGGGCCAGTATCGCCCGGACCGATCAGGGGGTGAAGGGCGCCTCGGCCTCGTCCAGGACCTCCTCGGCGATCTCCGCGAGGTCGCGGGCGGCCTCCTCCTCGGTCCAGGTCTGCAGGGACACCCGCAGGCAGGCGAGGAAGACGGCGACCAGGACCGCGGGGCGCACCCCCTCGGGGCGGCGCCGTTCGCCCAGGGCCCGTTCCAGGTCCCGGGCGAGTTCGGCGTGGTTGGCGAGCAGCCGGGCCAGCAGCGCGGGGTGCTTGCGGGCGAGCTTGGCACGGGCCCACCCCTCGCGGTCGGTCGGCCGGCCCCAGCGGGCGTAGACGCCGCGGGCGGCGGCACGCAGCGCGGTCCAGGCGCCCTCGTCCTCGGGCCGGTCCAGTACCGCCTGTGTGAGCGAGCGCATGTACACGTGCTCGCCGTGCAGGACGGCCTCCTCCTTGCAGGAGAAGTAGTTGGAGAAGGTCCGGCGCGAGACGTTGGCGGCCTCCGCGATGGCCTCCACCGTGACCTGCTCGTACCCGAGCTCGGCGGTCAGCCGCACGGCGGCGGCGTGCACCGCTCGCCGCGTCTCTTCCTTCTTGCGTTCCCGCAACCCACCCGCTCTGTCCACGGTGCTAGTCTACACAAAGTGCAAACATGCCCACTGTGCATCTTTGCCCAATGGGCAGAGTTTCTGGCCGGTCCCGTTCCATCCCGCACTTCCCGAGGTTCCCTTGAGCAGAACACGCCCTGCGCCCGAGACACGGACACCACCGATCATGCGCTCGCTGAGCGGGCTGCTCGCCGTGCTGGGCGTGACGATGCTCAGCGGGACGATCGTGTCGGTCGCGCTCCCCCAGATCGTGGGGTCCCTCAACGGCACGCAGTCGCAGTACACGTGGGTGGTGACCGCGACGCTGCTGGCGTCGACGGCCTCCACGCCGATCTGGGGCAAGCTGGCCGACCTGTTCGACAAGAAGCGGCTGCTCCAGCTGTCGATCGTCCTCTTCGTCGTCTCCTCGCTGCTGTGCGGCCTGGCGCAGTCGACCGAGCAGCTCATCGCCTTCCGCGCGGTGCAGGGGCTGGGCATGGGCGCGTCCCAGGTCCTGGTACAGGTGATCATCGCCTCGCTGGTCAGCCCGAAGGAGCGCGGCAAGTTCAACGGCTACATCGGCGCGATCATGGCGGTGGCCACAGTGGGCGGCCCGCTCATCGGCGGCGCCATCACCGACATCTCCTGGCTGGGCTGGCGCTGGTGCTTCCTCATCGGCGTGCCGTTCCTGGTCATCGCGTTCATCGTGATCGGCCGCACCCTGCACCTGTCCGACACCCGCCGCCCGGACACCAAGGTGGACTACGCGGGAGCGGTGCTCATCGCCTCCGGCGTCAGCCTGCTCCTGCTGTGGGTGACCTTCGTCGGCAACGACTTCGACTGGATCTCCTGGCAGTCCGGCGCCATGGTCGGGGGCACACTGGTCCTGCTCGGCCTGGCCGTGCTCGTGGAGTCCCGGGTGTCGCAGCCGGTCATCCCGCTGCACCTGGTCGTGCGGCGCGAGACGGCGACGGCCATCCTGGCCAGCGCGGCGGTCGGTATGGCGATGTTCGGCGGCGCGGTGTTCCTGGGCCAGTACTTCCAGCTCGCCCGCGGCTACTCCCCGACCCAGGCCGGGCTCCTGACCGCCCCGCTGATGCTGGGCGTCCTGGTCGCCTCCACCGTCTCGGGACGCATGGTCTCGCGCTCGGGCCGGGTCAAGTCCTACGTGGTGACCGGCATGGTCTCCCTGACCGCGGGCTTCCTGGTCCTGTCCACCATCGACGAGACCACCTCGCTGTACTTCGTGGCCGTGGGCATGGTGCTGATGGGCGCCGGGGTGGGCATGTCGATGCAGAACCTGGTGCTGGTCGTGCAGAACACCGTCCCGCTGAGCGAGCTCGGGGCGGCCAGCGGGTCCATCACCTTCTTCCGCTCCCTGGGCGGCACCATGGGCGTCTCCATCCTGGGCGCCGTGCTGGCCAACCGGGTCAGCACCGGCATCACCGACGGCCTGGCCGACGCGGGGATCGACGCCTCCGCCTCCGCCGGCAGCGGAATGCTGAACCTGGACGCCATGCCGCCGTTCGTCCGGGGGACCGTGGAGTCCGCCTACGGCTCCGCGACCGGCGACATCTTCCTGCTCGCCACGGGCATCGCGGTGGTCGGCCTCGTCGTCGCCCTGTTCCTGCCCCGGGTGCGGCTGCGCGAGAGCCTGGACCTGCCGGGCCACGAGCGGCCCGCGGAACCGGCCGCCACGGCGGACGCGAACGGCACGGCGGGACCGGCCGAAACGACCGCGCCGACCGCAAAGCCGGGAACGACCGGAGCACCCGGAACGCAGCTCCCGCCCGGCACGGACTGAGTCCGCTGGTCCACCCATGGAAGGACGCCCCCGGCATCGACCCCGGGGGCGTCCGCCGTCTGTCCCTGGTCGAGTCGCGCGTCCGACTCCCAGGTCGTCCTGACGCGCTACCGCCGCGCCCGGTCCGGCACCGCGGCGGGCACGCCCGCGGGCCCGGCCGGGGGCCGGGCCCGGAGCGGACCGTGCGTCGGTGGCAGGTCAGTTCACCGTGACGGTCAGGGGGTCGGCGAAATCCCAGGGATCGACGATCTCCACCGCGGAGATCTCGGTGCCCGCGGGCACGTCCACGACGACGTCTCCCGTGGCGGAGTTGCCGGGGTTGATGTCCGTGTAGAAGAAGTCGCCCACCAGGAAGCTCGCCGCGTGGCTGTTCCCGTCCGCGTCGATCAGGGTCACCGCTTCCTCGGCGTCGAACATCGTGGCCTCGGTCCCCTGGTTGGACACCTCCATCTGGACGACCTGGAACTCACCCTGCGGGTACTCCGTGAAATCGAACTCGTCGGTGTAGGAGGCCTGGGTCTCGATGCCCGTCACGGTGACCTCCCAGTCGCCCGTGGTCCCGGCCTCGCCCATGGCCACGGTCTCCCCCTGGGCTTCGGGCGCGGGCTCCGGCTCCGCGGGCTCGGGCGCCGGCTCCACCGGCTCCCCCTCCACCGCGTCGGGGGCCTGTTCGGCGACCGTCTCGGGGACGGTGGCGCCCTGGTCGGCCGCCACGGCCAGGAATCCGCCCACCACCAGCAGCACGAGCAGGGAGAACCCGGAGAGGACGGTCCCCCACAGGGCCATGGTCGTGCCCTTCAGGTGCCCCGCCGAGCCGCGGATCCGCACGAGCGCCAGGGCGCCGGTCACGGCTCCGACGATGGGCGGGAAGACCAGGAAGCCCAGCGGGGTGACCGAGGCGATGCCGGCCACGAGGGAGACGGTGGCCAGACCGGACGTCTCCGCCGGGACCACCGGCTGGTAGTAGCCCTGGGGCGGAAAGCCGGTGGGTGGCGTCCCCACCTCGTACGGCGGTTGCTGGTTCATCGCGATCTCCTCGGTCGGTCCCCACCGACGGCGAGCACCGGGGGCAGGGCGGGCACACGCCCGCCGTCCCGGCCGGGATCGATTCCCACCCGCGCGGCATGCGCCCCTCCACCACCAGCACATACCAGAACGTGACCCAGGTCACTAAGGCCTTCCGCCCTGGTCCTGGGGCCGTCGTCCCCGGTGGCCGGGCCCTTCGACCCTGCACGGGAGAGGGCGAAGGTCCCCTCGGGGGCGGACGGTAGCCTTCCCTCGAACCCGCCGCGGGCGGCCGTGCCGCCTGACCGACCCAGGAGGACCTTCGTGGACGCAGTGCTCTTCGACATGTTCGGTGTCATCGCCAGGGACCAGTCCGAGGAAGGGCGTTCGGCCCTGGTGGAGACGGCGGGAGCGTCGGCCGAGGACTTCTGGTCCGCCTACTGGCACCCCCGCCAGGACTACGACCGCGGCGACCTGGACGGCCCCGGCTTCTGGCGCGCGGTCGGCGAGCGCCTGGGCACCGCCTTCGACGACGCCACCGCCGCGAAACTG
The DNA here is from genome assembly GCF_003634495.1 of Nocardiopsis sp. Huas11. GTDB lineage: Bacteria > Actinomycetota > Actinomycetes > Streptosporangiales > Streptosporangiaceae > Nocardiopsis. Next base: position 5,260,106 of record NZ_RBKY01000001.1, read on the forward strand.
GTGGAACTCGACGTGCACAGCTGGTCGCTCGTGGACGAGGAGATGGTCTCGTTCGTCGGTGCGCTGGCCGCCGACGGCGTGAAACTGGGGCTGCTGTCCAACATCCCGTTCGAGAACGCCGACTACTTCGAACGGCACCACACGCGCGTGCTGGACCTGTTCGAGGTGCTGGGCCTGTCGTGCCGGCTGAACCTCGCCAAGCCCGAGGCCGCGGCCTACCAGTGGTGCCTGGACGGCCTGGGGGTGCCGCCCGAGAAGGTGCTGTTCGTCGACGACCGGCAGCACAACGTGGACGCCGCGATGGCACTGGGCCTACAGGGACACGTGTTCACCTCGCGCGCCGCCCTCCAGGAGCGCCTCGGCCGCCACTGACCCGCCGCCGGGCCGGATGTGGCTCGGAGGCCCAGGAAGCCCGAGGAATCCCTGGGCCAGGGCCCGGGGAACCCGTCGGCCCATAGGCCGGTACGAACTCGGCGCCTGTGACCTGTACCGATGCGCACCATCGGGCGTACTGTGGCGGTAAGTTCCTCGTGCCCGGGCTCAACGGGCGTCCGGGCCAGGCCGGTTCTCGCCCTGGAGGTGGACGCCGTGTCCACACCAACCCGCAACAGGTTCCGAGCGGCCGTCATGATCATCGCACCGGTGGTCCTGCTGGCCGCCTTCCTCTACCACCCGTTCACCGCGGGCGCCGCCGCCCCGGCCCCGGAGGCCGTCGCGGAGGCCGCCGAGGCCGACACCACCCGCTGGGCCGCGGCGCACCTGCTGACCCTCGGAGCGTTCGCCCTGGCCGCCCTCGCCTTCCAGGCCCTGCGCGGGCGGCTGAGGGAGGCGGGCGAGCAGCGCTGGAGTTCGTGGGGCCTGCCGTTGGTCATCGTGGGCTTCGTGCTCTTGGCCGGGCTGCCCGCGATCGAGATGACCATCGCGGGCGCGATCGACACCGGCGTCGACTCCGTGGCGCTGATCGAGGCCGTCGGCCCGTGGTTCATGACCCTGTTCATCGGCGGTTCCGTGGCCTTCGTGCTGGGGACCCTGGCGTTCGCCATGGGTGTGGCCCGCGCCGGGATCATGGGTCCCGGCCCGACGGCGCTGACGTCGATCGCACTGGTCGTGACGGCACTGGCGCTGGCGGCTCCGCCGTTCTGGGCCTTCTACGTGATGGCCGTCGCCGCGATCGTGGCGTTCTGGCCGGTGGGGTGGTCGACCCTGCGCGCCGGGACGCGGCCCGGCGCGGCGACCGGGGAAGGCGTGCGGGCCTCGGCCCCGCGTCCGCGTTCCGCCGAGGACCAGGGCGGCCGGCTGCGGGGCTTCGGCCGGCGCCGCTCGCACACGTCCCACTGATCCCGGCTCCGCGCCGGGGGCCGGCGGCCCGTCCGCCGGCCCCCGGGCGAGCGCACCGGCCCGTGGCGCACGGACCACCGGAGCCCCTTCAGGCCCGCGGATCCTGGCGTTCGGCGGCCTCGGCGACACGTTTGACCGCCGCCAGGCGCCGGTCCCAGTCGACCGCGAGCGCGGCCATCCACCGGGCCGTCGCGTCGAGCGCGGCGGGCCGGACCGTGTAGCGCACCTCGCGTCCGACCCGGCGTCCGGTGACCAGCCCGGCCTCGTCGAGGACGGACAGGTGCTTGACCACCGCCTGCCGGGTGACCGGCAGTCGTTCGGCCAGGGCCGTCGCACTGGCCTCGCCGCGGGCGGCGAGCAGGTCGAGCAGTCGGCGCCGTGTGGGGTCGGCCAGGGCGGCCAGGACGCCGTCGGCCTCCTCCCCCGCGGCGTGTCCTGCCCCGGTCACCGCGCAGTCTGCTCGGCGCGCTTCCTGAACCTCTCGAACGCGTCGGGCCAGCCCACGGTGTTGTCCTTCACGGCCTGGTCGCGCAGTTCCTGGGTTCCGGCCAGCGAGGCGAAGCCGCTCTCGACCACGCGCAGCCGTGTCTGGTCGCCCTCGGCGGTCAGCGTGAACTCCACGAGCGTGCTGTTGTCCGCGCGCAGCTCCTCGCCCGGAAAGGCGCTGGCCCAGCGGTAGGCCAGGTAGGCGGGCGGGTCGACCTTCTCCACCCGGACCGGAAACTCGCCGTACTCGGCGCTGCGGGCCACGAAGGTCTCGCCCTCCCTGGCCGCGGGGTCGGCCGCGACCTCCGGGTCGCTGACCCAGAACCCCGGCTGGGCCACCAGCGGCCACACGCGCTCCAGCGGCGCCGCGATCAGGGTGTCGCGCTCGACTCGGTCCTCACTCATGGACATCTCCTTCGTCGCTCCAGTAAGTGCAACTACAGGGTTGCATATAGGGAATCCAGAAGCAACCCTCCAGTTGCACTTCGGTCGGGAACCCGCCCCGCACCCTCCAGGGCCGCCGCCCGGACGGCGCGCCACCGACATCGTCGACAGAGCGCCCGCCGACCACGAGACTTCACAGAGTCACCGAACGCACACGGAAAGAAGGTTGTTCGCGATGCCGTGGTCCCGGCGCGTTCCGTTGGCGGTACTGGTCCCGGTCGTGCTGGCGCCGCTCACCGGTTGCCCCTCCCCCGACCGACCAGCCGAACCCGCCTCCCCGACACCGTCCGCGCAGGCCACTCGGCCCGCCGAACCGCCCCCTCCTCTTCGGGCGGACACGGAGTTCACACGGTTGGAGCAGGAGTTCGACGCCCGGCTCGGCGTCTACGCGCTCGACACCGGCACGGACCAGGCGGTCGAGTTCCAGGCCGACGAGCGCTTCGCCTACTGCTCCACCTTCAAGGTCCTGGCCTTCGGCGCCGTGCTCGACCGGACACCCGTGGAGGAACTCGACCGGGTCGTCACCTTCTCCGAAGCAGACCTGGTCTTCCACTCCCCCATCACCCAGGAGCACGTGTCCAGTGGAATGACACTGCACGAGGCCGGCGACGCCGCGCTGCGTCACAGCGACAACACCGCCTCCAACCTGCTCCTCAAGGAACTCGGCGGCCCGGAGGCGCTGGACGCCGCCCTGGAGGAGATCGGCGACGACGTCACCAGCGTGGACCGGACCGCGCCGGAGATGGCGGAGGCGGTCCCCGGCGACGGACGTGACACCAGCACCCCGCGCGCGATGGCCACCAGCCTGCGGGAGTTCGCCCTGGGCGACGTCCTATCCGAGGACGAGCGCGACATCCTCGTCGGCATGATGCGCGCCAACACCACCGGGGAGGAGCTGATCCGCGCCGGAGTCCCCGAGGGCTGGGAGGTCGGGGACAAGACCGGCGCGTGCGGCTACGGCACCCGGCACGACATCGGTGTGGCGTGGCCGCCGGAGGGCGACCCGATCGTCCTGGCGGTCATGTCGGGCCGCGACGAGGCGGGCGCGGGGTACGACGACGCCCTCGTCGCGCAGGCCACGCGGGTGGCGGTCGAGGCTCTCGCCCCGTAGTCCCACGGCGACCGGCCCCGCGAACCGCCACCGGCCGACGGACCACCACCGGGCCCGCGTGGCGCCGCCGGGCCGCTCTCCCGGTGCTGCGGACCCGTCGTGGGCGCGCACGTCGCCGCGCCGGGCACGGCAGCGCCGGGCAGGGGCGGCCCACGGTCGTGGTGGGCCCCTCACGGGCGCCTGGCGAACTCCGGGGCGTGCTCGGGGCGCACGCCCACACCGATGACGTAGGCGGGCACGACACCCAGCTGGGGGAACCGCTTGACCAGGGCGGTCATCGCCTCGGGCGGCCCGGTCCGCCTGCGTTCCAGCACGGGTGCGATCACGTTCCGGTGCATGAGTCGCTGCACGCCCTGCACAAGGACGGTCGCCGGCCAGCGGCGCCGACGCACCCGTGCCAGGTCGCGAACGCTGGGGTGTCCCCCGCGCAGCGGCGCGGCCAGGATCTCGGCCGCGGCGACCGCGTCCTGCACGGCCAGGTTGATGCCCACGCCTCCCGCCGGAGACATGGAGTGCGCGGCGTCGCCGATGCACAACAGTCCCGGCAGGTGCCAGTGGTACAGCCGGTCGAGGCGCACGTCGAGGAACTTCACGTCGTCCATCGAGGTGAGTGCGTCGACCCGGTCGGCCAGCGCGGGAAGGCACTCCGCCAGCCGTTCCTGGAACCGGCCGACGCCTTGCGCCCTGCGTTCGGCATCGGACCCCTTGGGGATCAGGAAGGCGATCTGGTAGTAGCCCTCGCGTGGGATGACCACGGCCATGTGACCGGGCGCGGCACCGGCTCCGAGCGCCTCGATGCCGTCGTCGGGGCGCCGGGGCAGCCGCAGCCACCAGGCGTCGAAGGGCACCTTCGTCTCGTGCGGTCTCAGCCCGGAGGCGGCACGCACCGTGGACCCGCGCCCGTCCGCCCCCACGGTCAGGTCGGCGCGCAGCTCCTTCTCCCCTCCCCCGCCGTCGCGGTCCCGGTATCGGACGCCGGTGACCACGCCGCCTCGTCGGGTCAGCCCGGTGACCTCGGTGTTCATCCGCAGGGTGAAGTGCGGTTCCTGCTCGGCCGCCTCGGCCAACAGGTTGAGCAGGTCCCACTGCGGCACCATCGCGATGTAGGGGTAGGGGGCCCGGAGCCGTGTGAGGTCGGCGAAGACCACCCGGTCCCCGTGGACGTCGGGCAGGGCGACCTCGTCCACCCTGCTGTGCGGCAGGGCCGCGAAGCGCTCGCCCAGACCGAGTTCGTCCAGGAGCCGCAGGGTGCTCGGGTGCACGGTGTCGCCGCGGAAGTCGCGGAGGAAGTCGCCGTGCTTCTCCAGCACGGTCACGTCGACCCCGCCACGCGCCAGAAGCAGGCCCAGCACCATTCCGGCCGGACCGCCGCCGGCGATCACGCATGTCGTGTGTTCGGTCATGGTCGCCTCCGGCTCCCATGATCGGCCGGTGGAGGCATGCGGTGCAATGCCCCTGTGCCCGTGTCGGTGTGATGGCCCCCAGCGGCGGCCCGCCGCCGGGCGACCGGGCTCGGGCGGACGCGGGCAGGCCGGAAAGCAGGAGTGCCCCGCCGGTCTCGGCGGGGCACTCCTGTGCCGTGAAGTCTCACCTCCACACCCTGAACACTGGGTTCTGGGCCCTGAAGCCCTGAGCCTGGGTTCTAGGCTCTGGGCCCCAGATCTTGGAACCCAGCCCGTGGGCTCTACGCCCTGGGTTCTAGCCCCAGAGGCGGGCCTCGGCGGCGGCCCACGGACCCGTGGGGCCCGTCGGGGTGTACCGGCGGGTCTCGGTCGAGGCGGCGACGATCCGGCGCAGCGCCGCGAGGTCGCCCTCCACCGCGCCGACCGCGCGGGCCTGCACCAGCAGGTTGCCGATCGCCGCGCCCTCCGTGGGGCCCGCCACGACCGGCAGGCCGGTCGCGTCGGCGGTCAGTTGGCACAGCAGGGTGTTGTGCGCTCCCCCGCCGACCACGTGCACGACGTCGATGTCCCGACCACTGAGCTCGGCGGCCTGGCGCACCGCGCGGCGATAGGCCAGGGCCAGCGAGTCGATGACGCACCGGGCCAGCTCGGCGTCGTCGGCCGGCGGGCGCTGCCCGGTCTCGGCCGCCAGCTCCGCCACACGCGCGGGCATGTCGCCCGGCGGCAGGAAGCGCGCGTCGTCCACGTCCACCACGCACGACAGGGCGGGCACCGCGCCCGCGCGGCGCAGCAGGTCCGCGAGGTCGACCTCCCGGCCCTGCTCACGCCAGGTGCGCAGGGACTCCTGCAGCACCCACAGCCCCATGACGTTGCGCAGGTAGCGCACGGTGCCGTCCACGCCGAGCTCGTTGGTGAAGTTGGCGGCCCGGCCGCGCTCGGTGCGCACCGGAGCGTCCAGCTCCACCCCGACCAGGGACCACGTCCCGCACGAGACGTAGGCGAAGTTCGGCGTCTGGGCCGGAACCGCGACCACCGCCGAGGCGGTGTCGTGCGAGCCCACCGCGACCAGCGGCGCGCCCGCGGCGGCGCCCACCGACTCCCGCCGGCTCAGCGGTCCCACGACCGTGCCCGGTTCGACCAGGCGCGAGGTCAGGCCGCGGACCGGCACCGCGAACGGGCCCTCCAGCACGTCCAGGCACTCCTTGGCCCAGGTCCGGGTGCGGGCGTCGACCAGCCCCGTGGTGGAGGCGTTGGTCAGCTCCCACACCCGCTCCCCCGTCAGCCAGTAGCCCAGCAGGTCGGGGACGAGCAGCGCGTCGTGGGCCAGCGACAGGTCGGCGTCGCCGGCCGCGGCGGCCAGCTGGAAGACCGTGTTGAACTGCTGGACCTGCAACCCGTTGACCGCGTACATCCGGTCCGCGGGCAGGTGCTCGAACACCTTCTGCGGAGCGCCGGTGGTCCGGGCGTCGCGGTAGTGCACCGGGTTGCCCAGGAGCCCGCCGTCGCCGTCCAGGAGGCCGTAGTCGACCGCCCAGGAGTCGATGCCCACCGAGGCCAGTCCGCCGTGCGCCTCGGCGGCCGTGCGCAGTCCCTCCAGGACGCCCTTGTACAGGGACAGGATGTCCCAGTACAGGGTGTCGCGCCCCCCGCGGGGGACCGCGACGGCTCCGTTGGGGAAGCGGGCGACCTCCTCGGTGTGCAGGCGCCCGCCCTCCAGGCGGCCGGTGATGACCCGGCCGCTGGAGGCGCCGAGGTCGACCGCGGCGTGGACGGAGTGCGCGGCGCTCATCGCAGGAAGGCGGCTGCGACGCCGGCGTCGACGGGAATGTGCAGGCCGGTGGTGTGCGAGAGCTCCCCGGCGGTCAGCGCGAACACGGCGTTGGCGACGTGCTCGGGCAGGACCTCGCGGCCCAGGATGGTGCGCTTGGCGTAGAACGCGCCCAGCTCCTCCTCGGGGACCCCGTAGACCTTGGCCCGCTGGGCGCCCCAGCCGCCGGCGAAGATCCCGGAGCCGCGCACGACGCCGTCGGGGTTGACGCCGTTGACGCGGATGCCCTCCGAACCCAGCTCGGCGGCCAGCAGGCGCACCTGGTGGGCCTGGTCGGCCTTGACCGAGGAGTAGGCGATGTTGTTGGGTCCGGCGAACACCGCGTTCTTGGAGGCGATGTAGACGATGTCCCCGCCCAGGCCCTGGGCGGTCATCAGCCGGGCGGCCTCGCGGGAGACGAGGAAGGAGCCCTTGGCCATGACGTCGTGCTGCAGGTCCCAGTCGCGCTCGGTGGTCTCCAGCAGCGGCTTGGAGATCGACAGTCCGGCGTTGTTGACGACCAGGTCCACCCCGCCGAAGGCCAGGGAGGCCTCCTTGAAGGCGGCGGCGACGGCGGAGGCGTCGCTGACGTCGCAGGCCAGGCCCACGGCGACGTCGCTGGACCCGAGGTCGGCGGCGGCCTCGACGGCCTTGTCGGCGTCCAGGTCGGCGACCACCACGCACGCGCCCTCGGCGGCCAGGCGGGTCGCGATGGCCTTGCCGATGCCGCTGGCGGCGCCGGTCACCAGGGCGACGCGGGTGGCCAGGGGCTTGGGCTTGGGCATCCGGGCGAGCTTGGCCTCCTCCAGGGCCCAGTACTCGATGCGGAACTTCTCCGACTCCTCGATGGGCCGGTAGGTGGAGACCGCCTCGGCGCCGCGCATGACGTTGATGGCGTTGACGTAGAACTCGCCCGCCACGCGCGCGGTCTTGGCGTCCTTGCCGAAGGAGAACATGCCCACCCCGGGCACCAGCACGATGGCCGGGTCGGCGCCGCGCATGGCGGGGCTGTCGGGGGTCGCGTGGCGCTCGTAGTAGGCGCGGTACTCGGCGCGGTACTCCTCGTGGAGCTCGCGCAGCCGGGTGACGGCGTCCTCCAGCGGCGCGTCGGCCGGCAGGTCCAGGACCATCGGACGCACCTTGGTGCGCAGGAAGTGGTCCGGGCAGGAGGTGCCCAGGGCGGCCAGGCGGGGGTGCTCGGCGGCGGCGAGGAAGTCCAGGACCACGTCGCTGTCGGTGAAGCGGCCGACCTGCGGGTGGTCGGTGGAGGCCAGGCCGCGGATGACCGGGGCCAGGGCGGCGGCGCGCTCGCGGCGCTGCTCCTCGGGCAGGGCGCCGTAGCCCTCCAGCGCGGGGCCGAAGGGCTCGGGGCGGCCGTGCTCGGCGAGGAAGGCCTCGGCGGTGCGGATGATCTCCAGGGAGTTGGCCTGGCACTGCTCGCTGGTGTCGGCCCAGGCGGTGATGCCGTGGCCGCCCAGGATCGCGCCGATGGCCTGCGGGTTCTCCTCGGCGATCTTGGCGATGTCCAGGCCGAGCTGGAAGCCGGGTCGGCGCCAGGGCAGCCACACGACGCGGTCGCCGAAGCACTCGCGGGTGAGCTTCTCGCCGTCGGCCGCGGTGGCCAGGGCGATGCCGGAGTCGGGGTGCAGGTGGTCCACGTGCGCGCTGCGCACGAGCCCGTGCATGGCGGTATCGATGGAGGGTGCCGCGCCGCCCTTGCCGAAGAGGCAGTGGTCGAAGGCGGCGACCATCTCGTCCTCGCGCTCCTCGCCGGGGTAGACGTCCACGAGCGCGTGGAGCCGGTCCAGGCGGAGCACGGCCAGGCCGTCCTCGGCCAGGGTGCCCAGGTCGCCGCCGGAGCCCTTGACCCACAGCAGTTCGACGGGCTGCCCGGTGACGGGGTCGGTCCGGGTACCGGCGGCGGAGGTGTTGCCTCCGGCGAAGTTGGTGTTGCGCGGGTCGGCGCCCAGGGTGTTGCTGCGCTTGATGAGGTCGTCGATGACGGAGTCGGCCATGGTGGTCTCCTGGTCGGTCTCGGCTGTGCGGTGGGGGCGGGACTCGCTCACGCGCCCCACCCGGCCTGGGTGCCGCCCTTGCGCTCGTCGATGACGCGCTCCATGTAGCCGGAGGCGGCGTGGGCGGCCATGGGGTCGGCGGCCAGGCCCATGTCCTCGCGCAGTTCGGCGAGCATGGGGCGCACGTCGGTGTTGAAGGCGTCCATCATGACGGCGTTGGCGGCCAGGACGTCGCCCTCGGCCTGGGCCGCGGCCAGGGCGTCGGCGTCCACGAGCAGGGCCTTGGCGGTGGCCTCCTGCACGTTCATGACCGAACGGATCTGGCCGGCGATCTTCGGCTCGATGTTGTGGCACTGGTCGAGCATGAAGGCCACCTCGGTGTCGGTGGCCAGGGCGCCGCCGCGGGCGACCTCGTACATGATGCGGAAGAGCTGGAAGGGGTCGGCGGCGCCGACCATGAGGTCGTCGTCGGCGTAGAAGCGGGAGTTGAAGTCGAAGGCGCCCAGGCGGCCCGCGCGCAGCAGGAAGGCGACGATGAACTCGATGTTGGTGTGCGCGGCGTGGTGGCCGGTGTCGACGCAGACCACGGCCTTCTCACCGAGTTCGAGGCAGTGCGCGAAGGCGGTGCCCCAGTCGGGGACGTCCGTGGCGTAGAAGGCCGGTTCGAAGAGCTTGTACTCCAGCAGGATCCGCTGGCCGGGGCCGAGCCGGCCGTAGACCTCGGACAGGGCCTCGGCCAGGCGGTCCTGGCGGGCGCGCAGGTCGTCCTGGCCGGGGTAGTTGGTGCCGTCGGAGAACCACAGCTTGAGGTCGCGGGAGCCGGTGGCGTCCATGACGTCGACGCAGTCCAGCAGGTGGTCGGTGGCCTTGCGGCGGATCTTGGGGTCGGGGTTGGTGACGCTGCCGAGCTTGTAGTCGTCGTCCTGGAAGACGTTGGAGTTGATGGTGCCGATGCCGATGCCCAGGTCGCGGGCGTGGGCGGCGAGCGCGGAGTAGTCGTCGACCCGGTCCCAGGGGATGTGCAGGGCGACGGTGGGGGCCACGCCGGTGAGGCGGTGGACCTCGGCGGAGTCGGCGATCTTCTCCCAGGGGTCGCGGGGCACGCCCGGCTGGCCGAACACCTTGAAGCGGGTGCCGGAGTTCCCGAACGCCCAGGAGGGGAGCTCGATGTGCTGGCGTCGGAGGACGTCCAGGACGTCCGCGCGGCTGTCGGTGGAGGGTGCCACGGTGGGGCTCCGTTCGGGTGGTGGTCGGCGTGCCGTGAGGTGTACCGGCGGGTCGGGCAAGCCGATTGAATCGTTTCAGTACAACTTCGCAGAAGTTATCGTCGTGCGTCCCGACCTGTCAATATCCCCTCACCTGGCTAGGAAGCACTTCGCCTGGTGATGAGCTTGAAACGTTTTACCTAATCGTCGTCACCGACCGGGGCACAGAGTCAGGGGTCACACGCCGGGCGCACCGGTCCCACCCGCGCCCCGCGGTGTGGAATCGTTCCGGTCACAGGGGCCGGAACGGCCCGCGGGCGAGGCGGAGGACGGATCCGATGGCACACGACGAGGCGACCACGAGCCCCTCTCCCCCGCCCCTGTCCGGGCCGCCGCCGCTGACGCAGGCGTGGCGCGACGCGGTCTTCGTCCACTGGCGGGTCGACCCGGACCAGGTGGCGCCGCTGTTGCCCGCCCACACACGTCCCGATGTCCTGGACGGCACGGCCCACGTGGGCCTGGTCGCCTTCCGGGCGCGCTCGACCACGGCCCTCGCAGCGGTGCCGCTCGGCGGATTCAACGAGGTCAACGTACGCGTGTACTCGGTGGACCGGCGGGGCCGCCAGGGCGTGGTCTTCCTGTCCATGGACGCCGACGCGCCGCACATCGTCATGGCGGCCCGGCTCCTGACCGGCCTGCCCTACACGTGGTCGGACGTGTCCCTGCACGCCACCGCCGACGGGGTGCGCGCGGGCGCGGTGCGGCGCCGCGCTCCCGGGCGCGGTACCAGGGGCCACTGGCGGGTGGCGGTGGAGGACCCCATCACGGCGCCCTCGCCGATGGAGCACTTCCTCACCGCGCGCTGGGGCCTGCACACCGCGCACCTGGGAGCGACCCAGTGGCTCCGCGTGACCCACGAGCCCTGGCCGCTGTACCGGGCCCGACTGCTGGAGTACCGGGGCGACCTACTGGAGGCCGTCGGGCTGTCCGTCACCGACCCGCAGCCGGTGTCCGTGCTGTGGTCGCCCGGGGTGACCGCGGGACTGCGCCCCACCCTGGCCGTGGCCCGGTAGCGGACGGCCGGTCCGGTGCACCGGTGGCCCGGGACCGGGATCGACACCGGGCCCCGTAGGGAGGCGCGAAGCCCGGCAAGGCCGCAGCCTCCCGCGTTCGACCACATGGGCGGGCGGCGGCGCGCGGGGCCGGGGCTCACATCCAGGCGGTGCGCGGAGGGCCCGGGGCTCACATCCAGGCGGCGCGCGGGCCCGGGGCTCACATCCAGGCGGCGCGCAGGTGGTCGCGCAGGGCGCGGGCGACCCGGGCCATGAGGGCCTCCGCGCCCGGCTGGCTGTAGGCGGGCACGCGCGAGGCCGTCATGACCGCGACGGCGAAGGCCTGCCCGTCGGCGTGCTCGACCACCCCCATCTCGTGGCGCAGATGGAGCAGGGTGCCGGTCTTGGACGACCACTGGGAGGCGTCGGAGCTGAAGTCGGGCGCCAACCGGTGCCGCAGGACGTTCCCGGCCATGAGCTCGCGCACGCGCTCCGCGACCTGCGGCGTGATCGCGGACGGGGTCCACAGCGCCTGGAGCAGGTCGACGAAGGCGCGCGCCGTCCCGGAGTTGGCCCGGGTGATGTCCAGCTGCGGGATCCGGTGGCCCCGACCGGGTGTCCCCGCGCCGATGGCCAGGACGTGGGCCAGGTCGACCTCGGCGGGCGAGAGGCGGTCGGCGGGCGTCTGGTTGAGCTCGCCCATGGTGTGCCGGACGGTGATCCCGCCCAGCCCGGCCGCGCGCAGCACCGCCGCGACCTCGGCCGGCGGTGTGAGATCGAACAGCGCGTCGGCGGCCGAGCCGTCGCTGAGGGCCGTGCTCATGTACAGCAGGTCGTCCACGGCGATCCTGGCCGGATGCCGGAACCGGGTCAGCCCGATGGGGCCCGGCGTGGTGACCCCGCCGGGCTGCACCAGGACCGGCGCGGCCCCGTCGATCTCGCCGCGGTGCACGCGTTCCAGAACGGCGACGGCCAACGGGATCTTCACCAGGGAGGCCGAGGGCAGTTCCAGGTCCGGTTCGATGCCGATCTCCTCGCCGCTGTTCAGGTCCCGGACCAGGAACGATCCGTCCAACCCGCCGGCGTCGAGCTCCTCGCGCAACTCCCTGAGCAGGGCCTGGGGGCTCACCGCGCCACCTCTTCCGTCTCCAGGGCGCCCAGGCAGCGGCCGAGGGAAGCGCGCAGCGCACCGCGCAGGGTCTCGGCGTCACCACCGTCGTCGGCCGACACGTCATAGCCGCGTTCCAGCCGGATCTCGCCGGTGGGACGCCAGTGCAGGCCCAGCTCCGCGGCCTGGCGGCGCGAGCACAGCAGCAGGTCGGCCGACGCCAGCACCTCGGCGGCGGCGGAGGCGAGGGAGGCGGCGACGGCGACCTGTCCGGGCCGCAGACCGACCGCGTCGCGGATCCGGGTCAGCGGGTCGCGGATGTGGGGCACGTCGTCCTCGGGCTGGATCCACACCCGGCGCGCCCCCGAGGGCGGATCGGTGCGGCCCACCCGCAGGGTCTCGACGTAGGCGACCGCCATCGCGGGTTCGGCCGCGGCCGCCACCCCCAGCGGCACCGACCACGTGGCGTCGCCCGACGGCACGGCGGTGACGGCGGCGCGGACCTCGCGTGAGCGCAGCAGGTGGACGCGCTCGCCCGGCGCGGCCGGGCGCGGGTCCAGGCGCAGCCCCTCCCGACGGCCCTGCGCGGCCAGCAGCGCGAGCTCACGGGTGGGGCACACCTCCGGCACGGCCAACCCGAAGGGCGCCTGGCGGGCCCGCTGCGCGTCGTGCTCCATCGACTCGGCCAGGTCGACCAGGCGGCGGGCCGAGGGCAGCATGTCGCGGCCGAAGCGCGTGAGCGTGGCCCGGCGCGAGGTGCGGTCGAACAGGCGGGCGCCCAAGTGCTTCTCCAAGGCGGCGACGCGTCGGCTGGCCACCGGTTGCGGAATGCGCGCCGCGGCGGCCCCCAGGGTGAAGCTGCCGCGGTCGCTCACGTAGACGAAGGCCCGACAGGCTCCGACGAGGTCCATGCACCACACACTATGTCGAAAGCGCATGAGAATGCTCATTCGTGTCTTCGACAGCATGAACGAGGTCCGTAAGACTGCTGAGCGTCACCGATCGAATCCGGACGGGGAGTCCCACCATGCGTGTACCCATGACCCGACACAAGGCCCTGGCGGCACTGGCCGCCGCGGCCCTGATGCCGCTGGCCGCCTGTTCGACGCCCGGGGCGGCGGAGGGAACCGACGCCTCCGACTCGCCCTCGAACTCGGCCGTGGCGGACGCCGAGGCCGACTTCGCGCTTCTGGAGGAGGAGTTCGACGCCACGCTCGGCGTCTACGCGCTCGACACCGGCAGCGGCGAGGCCGTCGAGTACCGCGCCGACGAACGGTTCGGCTACGCCTCGACCTTCAAGGTCGCGCTCTTCGGAGCCCTGCTCGAACAGACCACACCGGAGGAGATGGAGAAGGTCGTCACCATCTCCGAAGACGACCTGGTCAACTGGAACCCGGTCACCGAAGAGCGCGTCGGCGACGACATGTCCCTGCTCGAACTGGGCGACGCCGCGCTGCGCTACAGCGACAACGCCGCGACCAACCTGCTGCTGGAGGAGCTCGGCGGCCCGGAGGCCCTGGACGCTGCGCTGGAGGAGATCGGCGACGACGTCACCAGCGTCGACCGGATCGAGCCCGAACTGAACGAGGGCACCCCGGGCGACGAGCGCGACACCAGCACCCCGCGCGCCATGGCCACCACCCTGGAGGCCTTCACCCTGGGCGACGTCCTGCCCGAGGAGGAGAGCGACCTGCTCGTGGAGATGATGCGGGGCAACACCACTGGGGACGACCTGATCCGCGCCGGTGTACCCGAGGACTGGGAAGTCGGCGACCGGACCGGCGCGGGCGGCTACGGCATCCGCAACGCCATCGCCGTGGCGTGGCCGCCGGAGGGCGACCCAATCGTCCTGGCGGTCATGTCCAGCCGTGACCAGGAGGACGCCGAGTACGACGACGCCCTCATCGCCCAGGCCGCCGAGGTCGTGGTCGACGCCCTGGCCTAACCTGGGACCGGTCCCGGCCGCCGACGGCGCGCCGGGTCCGGTCATGTCCGGATATCCCAGAGTTCGAGGAACAGCGTGCGCATCTCCACCCTGACAGCGACGGCCTTCCGTGCGGTGGCCGCCTTCGAGGCCCTCACCTGGGCCGGGCTCCTGATCGGCATGGGCTTCAAGTACCTGATCAACGGCAGCGAGCTCGGCGTGCACATCTTCGGGCCGATCCACGGCGGGGCGTTCGTCGTCTACGTGCTGCTGACCCTGTTCGCGGGGTTCCGGCTGCGCTGGGGCGTGTGGCCCACCCTGCTGGCGCTGGCCGCCTCCATCCCCCCGATGTGCACCCTGGTCGCCGACTGGTGGCTGCACCGCACCGGCCGCCTGACGCCGCCGGAGCGGCGCGAGAGAGCCGAGCGCGCCCCCGAGACGGTCGCCTGACCCCTTCCCGGCCCGGGTCGAGGGCCGGTGCGCGTCGATGTCGGGGCACGGGCAGGGGTGCGCGCGGCGGACGACCTGGCTTCGCGGGCCGGGCTCGCCGCCCGCGACAATCTCTAGGCCCCGGCCAACGCCACCTACCCCCACGAAGCCGGCATTGAGACGAGTCCCGACTGGCAGGCGAACCCGCGGACAACGATCAGCTGTGCGACCCGGGGACGGGGAGGCGAGTCCTCACAACGTCGGAGGGCAAAGGACTGGCCGTGGTGCCAGACCAGGCCGGGTGGTGACCGGCCAGGCCCTCACCCCGACGCACCCTGCTCCGCGACGTGCGTCTCGCCATCCCACGGGCCACCGGAGAACCCCGCCCGCCCTCGGATCACGCCTCCCACCGCAGGCCACACACCATCACGGGAAACTCCGCACCGTCCGCATCCGTCCCGCCGAACCGGTCCCCGTCCACCAACCCCATGTCCGCGGCCTCCCCCACGTCCAGGAGCACCACTAGGCGCCCTCCGAAAGCGGCGACGGCCCGGTCCTGGGCGGCCTCGTCCTCGACCAGCACGGTGTCCCACCCAACCAGGTGCGCGCCCTCGGGGACTTCCGGCGTGCGGGCCACCAGGTCCACCCACCAGGCAGTGAGGCGGGCTCGGGCCCTGATGGGGGCGAGGTCGATATCAGCCGTCAGCATGCGTATGAGGCGCTCTTCGAAAGTCACCGGCCCTCCGAGGGGGCTATCCCGCGCGGGCCACATCAGCGAACGCGACGGTCACACGCCCATACCCTTCGCCCCGAGCACGTACACGCACCCGTGACATATCGCCCCGTCCACACCAGCGATCCGCGCCAACGCCGGGAATCGGTAGTCCGGGCACACACCGGGATGGTCCACCGGACCTGACGGCGGGCCCGTAGCCGCATGCGCCCACCGAGGCACAACCACATCAGGTCCCGCCCCCCCGGGGGTGTAGCCGCCGCGATCGCTCACGTGGACGACGGTCCTGCCCGCTCCGACGAGGAACGCGCACCGCAGTATGCCGGGATCGCATGGGAGTATTCGTTTCCGTCTTGGACAGCATGAAAGAGGACCGCGAAACTCCTGAGCGTTACCGATCGCATCCGGACGGGGAGTTTCCACCATGCGTGTACCCATGACCCGACAGAAGACTCTAGCGGCACTGGCCGTCGCAGCACTGGCCCCGCTGGCCGCCTGTTCGTCGCCCGGGCCGGCGGAGGGACCCGATCCCTCCGCGTCGCCGGCCGCATCGGAGTCCGCGGCGGCCACCGAGCTCGACTTCGCGCTTCTGGAGGAGGAGTTCGACGCCACCCTCGGCGTCTACGCGCTCGACACCGGCAGCGGCGAGGCCGTCGAGTACCGAGCGGACGACCGGTTCGCCTACTGCTCCACCTTCAAGGTGCCGCTGTTCGGGGTCGTTCTCGAACAGACCACACCGGAGGAGCTGGAGAAGGAGGTCCCCGTCTCCGAGGACGACCTGGTCAACTGGGACCCGATCGCCGAACAGCACGTGGGCGGCACCATGTCCCTGTACGAACTGGGCAACGCCGCCCTGCGCCACAGCGACAACGCCGCCGCCAACCTGCTGCTGGAGGAGCTCGGCGGCCCGGAGGCCCTGGACGCGGCCCTGGAGGAGATCGGCGACGACGTCATCAACGTCGACCGGATCGAACCCGACCTGAGCGAGGGCGCCCCGGGCGACGAACGCGACACCAGCACCCCGCGCGCCATGGCCACCACCCTGGAGGCCTTCACCCTCGGCGACGTCCTGCCCGAGGACGAGAGCGAGACCATCGTCGAGATGATGCGGGGCAACACGACCGGGGACGACCTGATCCGCGCCGGCGTGCCCGACGACTGGGAGGTCGGCGACAAGACCGGGTCGGGCGGCTACGGCACCCGCAACGACATCGCCGTACTGTGGCCGCCGGAGGGCGACCCGATCGTCCTGGCGGTCATGTCGACCCGCGGCCAGGAGGGCGCCGAGCACGACGACGCCCTCATCGCCCAGGCCACCGAGGTCGTGGTCGACGCCCTGGCCTGATCCGGAACCGGTCCCGGCGCGCCGACCGCGCCGGGACCGGTGGTGTCCGGCATCGACGAGTCCAAGGAACAGCGGTCGCCTGACCCCTCCTGGCACGGATCGGCAGCCGATGCGCGAGCGGTGCACGTCGACGGGAGACGGGGCGCGTGTAAGGCACCGTGCACATCCGTCGGCGGCCACAATGGAACCATGTCCCGATCCCGCCGCCGCGCCAGCGCTCCGCCCGACACCGGCCCCTGCCCCTGCGGCTCGCCGCGCACCTACGGCCAGTGCTGCGGGCCGCTGCACCGGGGCGAGTCCACGGCGCCCACCGCCGAGGCTCTGATGCGCTCCCGCTACAGCGCCTTCGCGGTCGGTGACGCGGCCTACCTGATGCGCACCTGGGCGGCCGGCACCCGACCCGCCACGCTCGATCTGGACCCGCGCACCGAATGGGTGCACCTGGAGATCCTGGGCACGGGCGAGGGAACGCCGTTCCACAACGAGGGCACGGTCTCGTTCAGGGCCGTGTACCGGGAGGACGGTCGCGAGGGCGAGCTGCGCGAGGACAGCCGGTTCGTCCGCGAGGACGGCGCCTGGGTCTACCTCGACGCCCTCGCCTGACGGTCTTCCCGGCCGCCCACCTGCGCAACGGCCTGCTGGGCCGCCAGGGGTCCAAGCGCCGAAAAAGGGCTGAGTCCACGCCGATCGGGTTCCGCCCCGACTCGGCCCAGCCCTTCGATTCCCGGTGTCTGTCCTGGCAGGTGGACGCCCGCACCGTGTCGATCTGGACCACCCGAGGCCGGATGAAGAACCTGGCCTTCACCGGCTCGCCCGAACAGCTCAAGACGCCGGCCGAACACCGCCAAGGCGAAACCGACCTGCTGTGCCAGGACGGGGATGTGGTTCCTGTCCGCAACGTGTGAGGTGCCCGAGAAGCCGCTCAACACCGAACCCGCCGGGTTCGTGGGGGTGGATCTGGGGATCGTGGAGATCGCCACCACCTCCACCGGCCAGCGCCACGCAGGCCGGACGCTCAACCGGTACCGCCGGCGCCAGAACCGCCTGAGGGCCAAACTCCAGAAGAAGAACACCAAGAGCGCCACACGTGTGCTCAAGCGCCTGCGCCGCCGTGAGACGCGGCGGGCGCGGGATGTGAACCATACGATTTCGAAGAGGAGCGGGCCGAACGCACCGGCCACGGCATCGCCCTAGAGGATTTGAAGGGCATCCGTGGACGGGTACGGCAGGCCAAACGACAACGCGCCTCGTTGCATTCGTGGAGTTTCGCCCAGCTGCGGGACTTCCTCACCTACAAAGCACGCAGGGCCGGGGTGCCGGTGGTCGTGGTCGACCCCGCGTACTCCTCCCAGTCCTGCTCGGAGTGCGACCACACCAGCAGACGCAACCGGCCCACCCGAGCCGTGTTCGCCTGCACCTCCTGTGGTGTGGTCATGCACGCCGATGTCAATGCTTCACGCAACCTCGCCCGCAGAGGCGTAGTTGTGTGGAACGCGGGGCGCTCAGTCAGCCGCCCCCGCCCCTCACCCTGAGCGGGGCCGGACGCGGGAGGCCTCCCACCACCCAGGTGGGCCCCTACCCGCAAGACCCCGTGGCATCAGCCACAGGTAGTTGACTCCGAGCCGCCTTCCTGGTTGTGCGGGAATCGGTGGTCAGAGGCCGTCCAAGATTTTTGTGCGCGTCACGACACCGAGGCGAACAGGAGTTCGCACGCGCCGCGATCACGAAGCACACTGCCACACCTTCACGATGTGTGCGGCGCTTTTGACGGAAAGTCCGTTGGGTTCTCGCCGCAGGACGGTTAGCGTGTCCTGCGGCAAACCGCTACGTGCCAGGGAGGTCCTGATATGGCCAGTAAATTGACCGAACTCGCGATCGACTGCGCCGACCCCGAGGCCCTCGCACGGTTCTGGTGCGCGGTCCTGGACTACGAGGTGCAGGAGTCGGAGGACGGGTTCGTCGCCATCGGCTCCCCCGCCGTCCCCGAGGGCAAGAACCGCCCGGGCCCGGTGCCGCCGTCGTTGACGTTCGCGCGCGTGCCCGAGGGCAAGACCGTCAAGAACCGGCTCCACATCGACGTCAACCCGACCGACAGGGAGCAGGACGAGGAGGTCCGCCGCCTGCTGGACCTGGGCGCCCGCCGCGTCGACGTCGGCCAGGCTAGCGAGGAGAGCTGGGTCGTCCTCGCCGACCCGGAGGGCAACGAGTTCTGCGTCCTCGCCGGACGCCACCCGTGAACCACGTGTTAATCCGGTGGCCCCGGGCCCGGCGCCGCTGCGATCATCGTCGGCGATGACAGAGTCGAGGGATCCCCGGGCGGCCGGACTGCCGGCGTCGCACGAGCAGCGGCTCCGGCTGCACCGGCGCACGGTCGGGCACGGCGGACGCCGCTACACCCTGCTCACGCTGCGCCCCTCCGACCCCTGGCGGTTCGGGGTCCGGGTCGACGAGTGCACGATGATCACCTCCGACCTCGCGGGCACCCGGCTGCTCGGCCGCCTGCTGTGGGGCCTGTCCTTCCAGCGGCGTCCGGACACCGTGCTGCTCCTCGACTCCCCGCACCTGGTGCCCAACCCCTACGACGGTCTCGCCAGCCCGCCCGTGGCCTTCGTGCCCACACCGCTGTCCACCGTCGACGCCGCGGCGGTCCGCAGCATCCGTCGGGACCGGCCCTCCCGGCGCCCCTCCGAGGGCACCCTCACGTGGAACACCCGGAGCTATGCGCGGGCGCTCACCGCCGACCTCACGTGGCAACGCGAGATGTGGGCCGGGCACTCCGGCCTCGATCGCGAGTGGACGGAGCCCGTGCCGGAGCCCCGGGTGAGGGTGTTCGGTGACTTCGTGACGATCAGCGGTGACCTCGCGGCTTTGCGGCGGTGGGCGCTCAGCATGGGCGGACTGGGCCGCTTCTGGCACGCTGACGAGTCCTGCGCGGAACCCGACGCCGGCCTCGCCTTCGACGTGCACGCCATCCGCCACTTCCACCGCCAGGTCTCGATCGCGACACGCGCGCGGAGTGAGGTCCTGGGCATGGCCGACGCCCCGGCCGAGCCGCGACTGCTGAGCGAGCGGGTCACCGCCCGCGCCGCGGCCGTCGCCGCCCGGGGCCAGGGCCCCTGGGACCCGCTGCGCCCGATGCCCTTCGGCTGAGGGGTTCAATGACCGTCGCGCCGGTCCGGCAGGCCCGCGGCGCGTCGCAGGCGCGCGAACTCGTCGGTGAGGGGGCCCAGCTGCCAGTGCGCGTTCCTGCCGCTCGGGTTGGGCAGCAGCCACACCCGGGTCGGCCCCATCTCCATGGCCTGGGGCCCGACCTTGGCGTGGCGGTCGCCGAAGGCGTCCCGGAACGCTGTGACGCCGAGGACGGCCAGCCACCGGGGGCGCCACGACTCGACTTTGCGCCGCAGCGTCCGTCCGCCCTCCACGGCCTCCGCCCGGCTCAGCTCGTTCGCCTGGGCGGTGGTCCGTTCGACGACGTTGGTGATGCCCAGACCCAGTGCCAGGAGTGCGTCCTCCTCGTCGGGGCGCAGTCGGCGGGGCGTGAACCCGGATCCGTGCAGGGCGGGCCAAAAGCGTGTGCCCGGGTTGGCGAAGTGGTGCCCGGCCGCACCTGAGGCCAGGCCGGGGTTGATCCCGCAGAAGAGCACGTCCAGGTCCTGCGCCAGGACGTCGGGCACCACCTTGTGGCGGGCCGCCTCCAGCTCCACCCGACTCGGGCGGGGCGCCCGGTCGGCCCTGGCCGGTGCGTCCTCGTTCGAGGGCATGGATCCCACCTCTTCCATGGTCGGTGCGTCACCCCTGGGGTCGACTGTGCCGGATGCGTGGTGCCTACCCGCCGTGGCGTGAGATTCCCGGAGTCGGTCTTGCGGCCGGGAGCGAAATAGGCCACCCTAGCCGTCATGAAGATGCACTTCGTATGGAAGGGCGGCCTCCGCCCGGGCCTGTGAGCCCCTCCGAGTGGACCCTCGGCGCCCCCGCCGACGGACGATCCACTTTTCTGCACCATGTCAGCTCCCTCCTCGCCGAGCACGGTGAACCCCCGTGGCCGGACGACGGTCGTCCCTTCCCCGACGACCCTCCCGACTGGGCCAACGCGATGATGGCGAGCGTCGTCCTCGACGGGATCCGCACCCACCACTTCGGGAGCACCGCGGACGAGGAACGGGCCGACGCGCTGGCCGAGCTCATCGCCCGCACCGTGGCCGCACCCCCGGACACGGCCGCCGCGCAGCTGTTCCATGACGCGCTGGCCGAGACCGACGCGTTGACGGTGGTCGACCACCTCCTCGAACCCCTGGCAACGCGTGCGGTGTCCCGTCGCCGTGCGCGGGTGCTCGCCCGGTGGACGGCCGAACACGGAACCGATCGCAACGCCGTCAAGATCGCGCTGGCCCTGCTGGGCCTGTGCGGAGACGAACGCGAACGGGAACTGTTCGTCCTGCTCGGGTCGCTGGACGAGTTCGCGCTCTACGCGGCCCTCGCGCTGCGGCGCGCCGTTGCCGATCCCGAACCGGACCTGTTCCGCCTCGCCCGCCGGACCACGGGGTGGGGGCGGATCCACACGGTGAAACGGTTGGAGGGCACCACGGATCCCGCCGTTCGGGCGTGGCTCCTGCGCGAGGGATTCCGCAACGGCGTCATGGACGAATACCTCGCGCATGTCGCCGCGGTGAACGGCGGCCTGTCGGAAGCCCTCATCCGGGCCGACCGGGAAGAAGGACCGGACGACGCGCTGCTCGACGGGGCGGGCGGCATCCTCAGCGCCATGGCCGTGCCCGGGGGCGGTCCGGCCCCGGGCCTGGCGGACTATCCGGACGCGTTCCCCGCGCTCGAACGCTATGCGGAGCTGATCGAGGCCGCGCCCGCCGCTGTGGGGCGGCTCAGCGACCTGGCGAGAATCCGCGATCACCTGCTCGACAAACCCGCCGACCTGGGGCGCACGGCCGAGGAGGTGACCCGGCTCGGCCGACGGTTCGCACGGATCCTGGAGCGTCCGGAAGGGCAGGAGGTGGTCCGCGCGCACCTGGCCGACCCGGAGGGAGAGGATTTCGGCCGTGCGCTGTGGGCGGCCGACCGCATGGGACTGCGCCCGTTCGACGAGGTCCTTCGGCGCCTGCGACTGCGACCGCGGGACACGTTCGCCTGGCATGTGGCCTTCCGGTGGGTGGACCAGGAGGGCGTGCCCGATCTCGTGAAGCTCGCCCAGACCCTGTTGCCTCTCGGAGCATTGGCGACGGGGCCGTCCGAGGTGTCGTCGGTGGGCCCCGGTTTCGAGGACGACCGGGCTCTGACGGACGTCCTGCGCCACCTGGCGCGCTCCCCGGGCTCGGGCTGGCCGCTCATCCGGACCGGGCTGCGCAATCGGTGCGTGGGGGCGCGCCTGGCCGCGCTCCGTGCTCTGGAAGCGTGGCCGGCGGAAGACCTTCCCGCGGCGGCGGTGTCCGTGCTGCGCCTGGCCGCGGCCGAGGAGCCGCACGCTGAGACGAGGGACACGATGTCGGCTGTTCTGGCGCGCCTCGACCCGGGTTCAGGGGCGGGGTAGATCCGACCGGCGAACGGCCTGGGCCCGTGCCCGCACGGGGCCAGGACACCGTCCCAGATCATGGCTCGCACGATCCGAAGCGTAGGCCGAGCAGGCGGCGCCGGTCCAGGAGCAGCGGAGCGGGTGGCGGAAGGCGGCTTCAGCCGGGCATGACAAACGGGGCCCGGGAGCGCAATGCTCCCGGGCCCCGTTCACGCGTTGATCAGCGGAGGCTTCCGCCTCAGCGGCGCGGGCGCCTGCGCGGTGCGCGCGAGCCGGATCCGCGCGGACCCGCTCCGTACGGTGCCGAGCCGTGGCGACGCTCGCGGGAGGCGGGCGAGGGCACGGAGACCGGGACGCCGGAGGGCTCGCGCGCCCCGGTCACCCTGGCCAGCTCCGGGTCGGCGATGTCCACCCGCAGCGTCTGCGGCTCGATCTTGGCCCGGCTCATCAGCCGGGTCATGTCGCGTCGCTGGTTGTGCAGGACCAGCGTGACCACGTTGCCGGACTCCCCGGCGCGGGCGGTACGGCCGCCGCGGTGCAGGTAGTCCTTGTGGTCCGTGGGCGGGTCGATGTTGACCACCAGGTCCAGGCCGTCCACGTGGATGCCGCGGGCCGCCACGTTGGTGGCGATGAGCGCGGTGACGTCGCCTCGCTTGAACTGGTCGAGCGTGCGGGTCCGCTGGGGCTGGCTGCGGCCACCGTGCAGGGGCGCGGCGAGAACACCGTTGGCCAGCAGGTGGTCGGCCATCCGGTCGACGGCGCGCTTGGTGTCGAGGAACATGATCACCCGACCGTCGCGAGCGGCGATCCGGGTGACGATGTCCTGCTTCTCCATGTGCGTCACGTGCATGACGTGGTGCTCCATGGTGGAGACGGCGCCCTCGGACAGGTCGACCGAGTGCACGACCGGGTCGTTGAGGAAACGACGGACGAGCGTGTCGACGTTGCGGTCCAGAGTCGCCGAGAACAGCATGCGCCGACCGCCGGCCGGGATCTGCTGCAGGATGGCGGTGACCTGGGGCATGAAGCCCATGTCGGTCATCTGGTCGGCCTCGTCCAGGACGGCGGACTCCACCTGGTCCAGGACGCAGTCGCCGCGCTCCATCAGGTCGCGCAGACGGCCGGGGGTGGCCACCACGAGGTGGACGCCCTGGCGCAGGCTGCGGGCCTGGCGGTGGATGGGCATGCCGCCGACGACGGTGGTCGCGCGCACTCCCACCGACCGCGCGTAGGGGTCCAGCGCCTCGGTGACCTGCTGAGCGAGCTCGCGGGTCGGCGCGAGGACCACGGCGAGGGGGCGCCGCGGCTCGGCCGTGGTTCCCTGGAGCTTGGCGAGCAGCGCGAGCCCGAAGGCCAGCGTCTTGCCGGAACCGGTCCGGCTGCGACCCAGGACGTCACGCCCGGCCAGGGCGTTGGGCAGGGTCGCCGCCTGAATCTCGGACGGGGTGGTCAGACCCTGGCGAGCCAGGGTGCGCTTCAACGGCTCGGGCATGTCGAGCGCGTCGAAGGTCTCCACCGGCGGGAGCGCCGGGGTGACGGTGGTCGGGAGAGCGAACTCTCCCGAGGGGCCGCCTCCACTGCGTGCGCGCCCGTTGGACTGGGAACGCTGGGGGGCGTAGGGCCGCTGCCGACCGAAGGGCCGCGCGGGGCGGTTACGGCTTGTGGCTGTGCGGTAGGGCTGACTCATGTGGGGCCTTTCGCCGACGGCGCTGGCCGGGCGGGAGGCCTTCTGGCCTCGCAGGGGGAAACCGGGTACGCCGGAGGAAATAACTCGGATGACCGCACCGGTCCGGAGTCTTCCGGGGTGCGGAGGTCGCCGGTGCCTGTCGGTGAACGACGGCGGAGAATCCGGCGAAGCACAAGAAAAAGCGGTGGGCCCGGCACCCGAAGGGCGGGCACCACCGCTGGGGGAGAGCGAACTCCCCTAGATCAGGGTGATGTTCTCAGCCTGGGGGCCCTTGGCCCCGGCCACGGCGTCGAACTGCACGGCCTGGCCCTCGGCCAGCTCACGGTAGCCCGTGGCCTGGATGTTCGAGTAGTGGGCGAAGACGTCGGGGCCGCCGCCGTCCTGCTCGATGAAGCCGAAGCCCTTTTCGCCGTTGAACCACTTAACTGTACCGGTCGCCATATGGATACCTCTCGTTCGAGCATGAAGAAAACCGCGAATGACGATTTTCCGTCACCGCGGTGATCTCCCGAACGGATGGAATCCCATCGGGGGGCCACAACTGCAACTCCCTGAAACTTAGCACAGGAAAATCATCCTGGGCGGAACTTGGGGTGTGTCGAAGGACACCGGCGAGTATGGTATCGAATCTGGTGGAAAACGTGTCGGACCTGGACTTTCACAAAATCCCCACGCCTGGGCGGATGTGGGACGTCCGACCTCTACGGACCAGGCCCCGCCGGCAGGATGAGGGCAGGGACGGGAGGCCGAACGGAGCCGGGAACGAGCTGTGGGACGAAAATTTCTCCGGCCGCGGTCGCGGTCGGCGAGGTCCTCGGCGGGACCGTCACCGCGGTGGGGCACCCTCGGGGCGCGTCGGTGGCCCTGGACGGATGCGCCTCCCTCGTCGGGCTCCCCCGGCCTCGGGCGGTCGCACACGAGCCTGTGCCAGGATGCGAACGGTGAGCTCCCGAACCCCCGAACCTCCCGAGTCCCCCGGGCCTGCTGAGCCCGCCCTGGCCGCACTGGGCGCCCTGCTGGACCGCTCCCTCATCCAGATCGGCGCCGCCGCCCGCGACGCGCGCACCTTCGACCGTGAGGCCGTCCGGGCCCTCTCCGACCTGTGGGACAACGGCGTACTTCCCCTGTTCCGCGCCGCGACGGGCGGCACGAGCGCGGAGCGGGAGGACCGGGCCCGCGCGGCACTGGCGTGGATGGTGCGTCTGCGGCCCGGGCGCTGGACCTGGGTGGTGGAGCAGGGAGCGCTCGCCGGGCACCGGATCGACGCACTGGTCGAGCCCTCGTCCCCACGCTTCGACCGGCCCCATCGCGACTACCGGGACGCGGTCCGCCCGGCGCACACGGCGTTGACCCCGCGCACGGTGACCGGGCCGGCGGCGGACCTGGCGGCCGACTACGCGTTGGAGACGGCCACCGTCCGCCATGTCGAGGTCGAGCGGGTCGGAACGCGCCTGGAGGGCTTCCTCATCCTCGGCCTCGACCGCCGCTACGCACCCGACGAGCGGGCGCTCCCGGTGCCCGCCAAGTTCCACGTCCGGCTGGAGGACGTGGTCGAGGTGGACGTGGACACCCGGGCGGCGCCGGGCCTGAGCCTGGACGGCGGTCGGGACGAGATCGCGATCGGGTTGGGCGGGGCGGGCGTGCTGCGTGCCCGGGCGGGGTCGCTGTGGATCAGCGACGCGTCCTGGCACCTGTCGAGTGCCGGCCGCCGCGCGGACGCGCTCGTTCCGCCCCGTGAGCCCGGATCACCGGTCGTTCAGGGGCCTGAGGAGGGGGAGCTGGAGGGCGACGTGCGGGGCGCGGCGGACTTCGTGCGCTGGGCGCTGCTGAAGATCCGCACGGTGCGCTATCCCCAACAGGTGGCTCACGTGCCGCTGGAGGCGTACTGCCGCGCGTTGGAGGGGGCCGGACGGGACATCCTGGCGGCGGGGGCGCTTGCGCCACGGGAGCGGGAGGCCGCCTTCCGCTCACTGGTGACCGGCTGGCTGCGCCGCGGGGGCGCCGACCTGGCGCCGGACTGGAGTGTGCTCCTGACCGGTGTCCCGGAGGCCAGGGAGCTGGCGCGCGAAGTGCGGGAGGAGCTGACGGCCCGCGGCGCCCTCCCGCCCCCCTGGGGCACCGGGGAGGACGGGGAGGGCGGGGAAGCGACCGGCCTGCCGGAGCGCGCCGAGGCGCGCATGGTCTCGTACACGGCGGAGAGCGGCGGCCTGACGGGCCGCCGTGACGCGTCCGCCATCGTGCACCTGGCCGTGCCCGGGCCGGAGGGATTGCCGTGGCGGATGCGCGTTCTGGAGGCGCGTGATCCGGGTCTGCTCCGGGCGCGGACGGAGGCGTTCGATGGAGCCGTCCGTGTCCGTGTGGAGACGGGGGACCGGGAGATCCTCGCGGTGGGCGACGACGCCCTGATCATGGACGCCCGCGCCTGGGACGGCCTGGCCTGAGGTCGAAAGCGGGGGTGGAAACGCACCCCCGGGCAGGCGTCGCGCCCGCGACCGGCTTCGGGCACCACCGACACAGTGCCCTCGCCTGGCGGGCCCGACCACGTCGAACAGGCCGTCGACACCGCACACGCACGGCCGTGGGTCTCCTCGCGCCGGCACGGTCGCCGCCGTGCCCGCCAGTGCACTCAGCGGGCAAGCTCGCACTGACGGACGCGTCGGTCCGTGTCGGTCCGTGTCGTCCCGCCGCCGGACGCCGCCGGGCCCGGGCCACGGCCGGGCGTCACGCCCCGTCCCGCTCCAGGCGGGCCACCGCGCGGTCGACGTCGAACCGCTCGGCCGCGATGAGCGGCGCGCCCACCTCGTCCCGCAGGGCCGCGGCACGCTTGAGCAGGTCGTCGGCCTGGTCCCGGTCCCCCGCCAGGGCGTGGGCGCCGGCCAGGCCCTCCAGTGCCAGGGCGACCGCGCGCGGGTCTCCGCTCGCCCTGGCCTCCGCTTCGGCCTCCGTGTGCAGTTCGAGGGCCCCGTCGGCGTCGCCGCGCTGTTCGGCGGTGTAGCCGAGCTGGGTGAGGATGAACGCCAGCCCGACCCGGCCGGAGGTGCGCCGGTTCCAGTCCAGCCACCGGCGCAGCGACCGTTCGGCGCGGTCCAGGTCGCCCCTGCGGCGGGCCACCAGCGCGATCCCGGCGTCGGCGAACTGCTCGCCGACGGCGTCGGACCGCTCGGCCGCCAGCCGCCCGGCGCGGGTGAGCAGGACGTCGGCCCGGTCCAGGTCGCCGGTGAGCATCGCGATCCTGCCGAGCCCGGACAGGGTGAGGCCGGCGCTGCTCCACAGCCCCAGTTCCTCCGCGATGGGCAGCCCCTCGCGGTGGTGCTCGGCGGCGCCCTCCAGGTCGCCCAGGGCCTCCAGCGCCTGGGCGAGGGTGTCGGAGGCCCGGAGCAGGCCCCACCGGTCGCCGAGGGCGCGCAGGGACCGCCGTCCCTCCATCGCCAGACGGAGGGACTCGGCCAGGTCACCGCGCAGGAACGCGGCCTGGGCGAGGGTCACCTGGGCCTGGGCGAGCGTCCATGCGTCGCCCGCCGCCGCGGCCGCGGCGCGGGCCCGTTCCACGCGCTCGGCGGCCGGGCGCAGGTCACCGAGTGCCCAACGGGTGTGCTCGGTCAGCCACGCGAGGCGGGCGCGGGTGGCCGGGTCGGTGACCGCGTCGAGCGCGCGGGGGAGGTCGGCGTACCCGCGCCGGTCGTCCTCGCTCCCGGGCGCGGCCAGGGCGGCCCGCCACACGTGTGCGGCGGCGCGCAGGGGCGGACGCCCGCCGGGCAGGGCGAGGGCGGTGTCCAGGGCGGCCCGTGCCCGTGCGGTGCGGCCGCGCAGGTAGTGGTGCCAGCACTGGGCGGTGGCGACCCGCAGTGCCAGGTCGGTCCTGCCCTCGGCCGCGGCGAAGTCCAGGGCCGCGCGCAGGTTGGCCGCCTCGCAGTCCAGCCGGTCGAGCCAGTGGGGCTGGTCGGCGCCGCGCAGGAGCTCGTCGGCGCGCTCGGCCAGGTCGGCGAAGTGCCGGGCGTGCCGGTCCCGCGCCTGGTGGGCGTGGCCGGAGCGCTCCAGGCGTTCCAGCGCGTAGGCGGCCACGGACTCCAGGAGGTGGTAGCGGGTGCCCGTGGGGTGGGCGGTGGCGGTGACGAGCGAGCGGTCCACGAGTGCGCCGATCACGCCCAGGACGGCGGTGGCGGGGACGGCGGGGGCGCGCTCGGGACCGCCGGGAGCGGGGCCGTGGTCGGCGCAGACCGCCTCGGCGGTGGCCAGGTCGCAGCCGTCACGGTGCACGGCCAGGCGGGTGAGCACCGTGCGCTCGGTGGCGTCGAGGAGTTCCCAGCTCCAGTCGATCATCGCCCACAGGGTGCGCTGGCGCGCGGGGGCGTCGCGGCGGCCGACGTCGAGGAGGGTGAAGCGGTCGTCGAGGCGGGCGGCGAGCTCGGCCGCGCTCATGTGGCGCAGCCGGGTGGCGGCGAGTTCGAGGGCCAGGGGGATGCCGTCCAGGCGCCGGCAGACGGTGGCCACGGCCGGCGCGGTCTCCTCGTCCAGGGTGAACGCCGAGACCGCCGCCCGGGCCCTGGTGACGAAGAGCCGGACCGCTCCGGAGTCGGCGAGCGTCGCGGGGTCGGCGGCGCCGAGCGGTGGCGGGGCCAGCGGGGGCACGGCGTACAGGTGCTCGTCGGCGAGGTCGAGCGGGGCCCGGCTGGTGGCCAGGACGGTGAGGTCGGGGGCGGCCCGCAGCAGGTGGGCGACGGCGTCGGCGGCGGGTCCGACGAGGTGTTCGCAGTTGTCCAGGACGAGCAGGGCCGCGCGGCCGCGCAGGAGGCCGGCGGCCTGGTCCAGCGGGTCGCCGGCGCGTTGGTCGTCACGGGCGCCGAGGACGGCGGCCAGGGCGGCGGCGGGGTCGCTGCCGGCGGGGAGCGGCGCCAGTTCCACGAACCAGACCTCGCCGGATCCCGCGCCGACCGCACCGCCGGCGTCCGGCACGGCACCGGTCGCGCAGCCCCGGCCGGCGGCGGACCGGGCCGCGCCGGATCGCGCTCCCACCGCACCGCTCTCGGGGCCCCGGCCGGGAGCCGGGGTCGCGCCGTCACCGCCGTGGGCCGTGCCCCGGCCGTGCGCCCAGGCGTGGCCCGCGGCCAGGGCCATCCGGGTCTTGCCGACGCCGCCGGGCCCGGTCAGGGTGACCAGCCGGTGCTCGCGCACGAGGGCGCCCAGCCGGCTCAACTCCTCCTCACGGCCCACGAGCGCACCGGTCGGCGCGGGCAGGTTGCCCGTGGGGCGGGCGGGGCGCGGCACCGGGTCCAGGGCCGGGTCCTGGGCGAGGACGGCCCGGTGCAGGGCGAGGAGGTCGGGCCCGGGGTCCACGCCCATGTCGTCCGCGAGCCGGACGCGCAGGCGGGCGTAGGCGGCCAGCGCCTCCGCCTGGCGTCCGGCGCCGTAGAGGGCGCGGATGTGGGCGGCGTGCAGGCGCTCGCGGTAGGGGTGGCGCTCGGCCGCCGCGGCGAGCTCTGCGGCCAGGGCGCTGTGCTCCCCCGCCGCCAGGCGGGCCTCGGCCAGGTCCTCCAGGGCCGTGGCCCGCTGTTCCTCCCAGGCCGCGACGGCGGCGCGGACGTGGTCGGTGTCGGCGAACTCGGCCAGGGCCGGGCCCCGCCACAGGTCCAGGGCGCCGGCGAGGTCCGGGCGCGGGTCGGCGGCGCGGGCGGCCCGTGCCAGGAGGGCGTCGAAGCGGGCGAGGTCGAGGTCCGCGGCGGCCAGGGCGTAGCCGGGCGCGCGGCGGCGCAGCAGGTCGCGGGAGCCGGGTTCGGCGCGGTCCAGGGCGCCGCGCAGCTGGGAGACGCGGGCCTGGAGCACGGGCAGCGGCTTGGCGGGGGGCCGGTCACCCCAGAGGTCCTGGACCAGGCGGTCGGCGGAGACCGTCGCGCCGCGGGCCAGGAGCAGGGAGACCAGGAGCGCCCGGACCTTGGTGTCGCGGACCTCCACCGGCCGGCCCTGGTCGGTCCACACCGCGAGCGGTCCCAGCACCCCGAAACGCATGCGCCCCACCGTAGCGGGCCCGTAGGAAACCCGTGGCGGCGGCGGGCACCGTGGGCGTCATGAGGGAGCGGCCACCGGGCCGCACCGAAGGACGAGGAGTCGGATGATGGGTGTCTACGAGGGCAAGCGCGCCGTGGTGATCGGTGGAACGCACGGGATGGGGCTGGGCGTGGTCGAGGACCTGCTCGCCGGAGGCGCCCGGGTTCTGTTGACCGGGCGCAACGAGAAGAACCTGGAGGAGCTGCGCGGCCGGTTCGGGCCGGGCGTGCACGTGGTGCGCGCCGACGCCGCGGACCTGGCCGACACCGCGGTGCTGGCGGAGACGGTCCGCGAGACGCTGGGCGGGATCGACTTCCTGCACGTCAACGTGGGCACCTCGGAGCTGATGCCGTTCGACCAGGTGAGCGAGGAGTCCTACGATCGCATGTTCGCGGTCAACGCCAAGGGCGCGTTCTTCACCGTGCAGTACCTGGCGCCGCTGATCGCCGAGGGCGGTTCGATCGTGTTCACCACCGCCACGAACACCACCGTGTCCGAGAACATGAGCGTGTACATGGGCTCCAAGGCCGCGGTGCTCACCTTCGCCCGGGTGTTCGCCGCCGAGCTGATCCCGCGCGGGATCCGGGTGAACGCCGTGGCACCGGGCTTCATCGACACGCCCACCATGGGCGTGGCGGGGATCACCGACGAGCAGCGCGTGGAGTTCATGCGCGTGGGTGACGAGGCGACCCCCATGGGCCGGCACGGGACCGTCGCCGAGATCGCCCGGGCGGTCCTCTTCCTCGGTTTCGAGGCCACGTTCACCACAGGGATCGAGCTGACCGCCGACGGCGGGCTCGGCATGGGGCTGAACCCGGCCATGTGACCGCGGCCGTCGCGGTTCGCGAAGGCGGCCGGGGCCCCGCCCCCGGCCGCTCCGTCCCCCGGCCGAGCCGGCGCGGGGCGGTGGGCCACCGGGCGCCGTTCCGGTCCGTCCCGGGGTCGGCCCCGGGGCCGTCCGACGAGGGGGCCGGACGGGTGAGGTCGTAGTCTGAGCCGCGTGGAACTACGTCAGTTGCGGCATTTCGCCGCGGTGTGCGAGGAGCAGCACTTCACGCGCGCAGCGGAGTACCTCGGCATCACCCAGTCCGGCCTGTCCGCGTCGATCCGCGCCCTGGAGCGCGATCTGGACGCCCAGCTGCTGCTGCGCACCACCCGGCGGGTGACCCCCACACCGACCGGGCGCCTGCTGCTCGCCGAGGCCCAGCGCATCCTGGCCGCCGCCGACGGCCTCCGTGAACTGGTCGCCGACGACCAGAGCGTGCGGGGCACGCTGTCGCTGGGCACCGAGCAGTGCATGGGCGTGGTGGAGGCGGTCCCGCTGCTGCACCGCTACCGCGCCCTGCACCCCGAGGTGACGCTCAACCTCCAGCAGGAGGCGACCGGCGAGCTGCTGGCCCAGGTGCGCGCCGGACGCCTGGACGCGGCGCTGGTGGCCGGCACCCTGCGCGAGGGCGAGGGGGTGCGGATCCTGCGCATCACCGAGGAGCCGATGATGCTGCTGTCGGCTCCCGACCACCCCCTGGACTCCGGTGACGTGCTCACGCGGTTGGCGCACGAGGAGTACGTCGACCTGCACCCCGGGTGGGGCGCCCGGGACTGCGCCGACCGGGCCTTCGCCGACTTCGGCATCACCCGGCGGGTGGCGTTGCAGGTCAACGACGTCTACACGCTGCTGGACCTGGTGCACCGCGGCATGGGGGTCGCGGTGGTCCCCCGCCCGGTCCTGGACAAGCCGCAGGCCGACGGCCTGCGCAGCACGGCGCTGCCCGGCGGGACCCGGTGGGCGGTGGGGCTGGCCCTGCCCGGCGGCACGCGCCACTCCACGGCCACGCGGGCCTTCGTCGACCTGCTGCGCGCCGAGCACCCGATTGATGACGCGGATTACTGAATCCCAGACCTCTCACATGTTGGACATGTTCACGCGCGGTGGTGCATGGTGATGCCTCCGGGCGACGCGCACCGGCGTCGCGCGGCGACCACAGCCACGTGTTGGGAGCGCCTGCCCATGCCACAACGAGTATCCGGAGTCATCGCCCGGGCCAAGGGAGAGCCCGTGGAGGTGACCACGATCGTCATTCCCGACCCCGGGCCCGGGGAGGCCGTCGTCGCCGTCCAGGCCTGCGGGGTGTGCCACACCGACCTGCACTACCGGGAGGGCGGGATCAGCGACGAGTACCCCTTCCTGCTCGGGCACGAGGCCGCGGGCGTGGTGGAGTCGGTCGGCGAGGGCGTCACCACTGTGGCGCCCGGTGACTTCGTCGTCCTGAACTGGCGGGCGGTGTGCGGCGACTGCCGCGCCTGTCGCCGGGGCCGCCCCCAGTACTGCTTCGACACCCACAACGCGCGCCAGGCGATGACGCTGGAGGACGGCACCGAGCTCTCCCCCGCCCTGGGCATCGGCTCCTTCGCCGAGAAGACCCTCGTGGCGGCCGGGCAGTGCACCAAGGTCGACCCCGCCGCCTCGGCGGCCGCGGCCGGGCTGCTCGGCTGCGGTGTGATGGCGGGCATCGGCGCCGCCGTCAACACCGGCGGCGTGGGCCGGGGCGACTCGGTCGCCGTCATCGGCTGCGGCGGTGTGGGCAGCGCCGCGGTGGCCGGGGCGAACCTGGCCGGGGCGTCGCGGATCATCGCGGTCGACCTGGAGGAGCGCAAGCTCGACTGGGCTCGCTCGTTCGGCGCCACGCACACCGTCAACGCGCGGGAGAAGGACCCGGTCGAGGCGATCCGCGAGCTCACCGACGGGTTCGGCGCCGACGTGGTCATCGAGGCCGTGGGCCGGCCCGAGACCTACGAGCAGGCCTTCTACGCACGCGACCTGGCGGGCACGGTCGTCCTGGTCGGCGTGCCCACCCCGGACATGCGCCTGGAGCTTCCGCTGCTGGACGTGTTCGGCCGCGGCGGCGCGCTCAAATCGTCGTGGTACGGCGACTGCCTGCCCTCGCGCGACTTCCCCATGCTCATCGACCTGTACCTGCAGGGCCGGCTGGACCTGGACGGGTTCGTGAGCGAGGAGATCGGCCTGGGCGAGGTCGAGGCGGCGTTCGCCCGGATGGAACGCGGCGAGGTCCTGCGATCGGTGGTGCGGCTGTGAGCGGCGCGCGCGTGGACCACACGACCACCAGCGGGGTGTTCACCCTGGACGGCGGATCGTGGGAGGTCGACAACAACGTCTGGCTGATCGGTGACGACGACGAGGTCGTGGTCGTGGACGCCGCGCACGACGCCGGCACGATCCTGGCGGCGGTGGACGGCCGCCGGGTGGTGGCCGTGGTGTGCACGCACGCCCACAACGACCACGTCAACGCGGCCGTGGAGGTGGCCGGGGCCACCGGCGCGCCCGTACTCCTGCACCCGGACGACCGGGTGCTGTGGGACATGACCCATCCGGACCGGGCGCCGGACGGCGCACTCTCCGACGGGCAGTCCGTCCCGGTCGCGGGGACGGAACTGACCGTGCTGCACACGCCGGGGCACGCACCCGGCGCGGTGTGCCTGTACGCACCCGAGCTGGGTGTCCTGTTCAGCGGCGACACCCTGTTCCAGGGCGGCCCGGGGGCGACGGGGCGGTCCTACTCGGACTTCCCGACCATCGTCGAGTCCATCCGGGACCGGCTGCTGACGCTGCCGCCGGAGACCGTGGTGCACACCGGCCACGGCGGGTCGACCACCATCGGCGCGGAGGCCCCTCACCTGCAGGAGTGGATCGACCGCGGTCACTGATCACGACCGGAGCCTCGATCGAGGGCGGCGCCTCCCATCCCCCGTGTAGCGCCCCAGGGGGCGAGGCGGGTGGGAGGCGGCCGCCTCGGCGCGCGGAAAGGACTTGCCGACCGCGTCGGCGGCGGAGTACAACCGGGTGGCCGGGCGCCCGTGGGAGGCGCCTCGACGAGGAGTGTGGCCCGATCCCGACCAGAACCGACCTCACCGTGCGTCCGCTCACAGGCCCCGGTGAACTCGACCTGTTCACCCGGCTGTCCTACCAACTGGACCACGAGCTCGCCGACGACTTCGCCGCCGGGCGGCGGCGCCCCGCATGGACCTGGGTGGCCCTGCGGGGCGACCACCTCGTCGCCCGCCTGTCCTGGTGGAGCCCGCCGGGCGCGCGAACGCCGCTCGTGCTGGACGTCCTGGACGTGGACGACACCCTGCCCGACGCCGTGGACGTCGGCGTCCAGCTGTTGCGCACCGCCACGGCCGCGGTCGTCCCCGACGGCGCGATCCCGCCCGAGTACGTGCGCTACGTGCCGGGCGACTGGCACGAGGACCGCGCCGCCGGGGACGTGGTGCGCACCCGCGTCGCCGTGGTGGAGCGCCTGGGCGCTCGACCGATAGCGGAGCGCCTGCGCTTCGAGTGGCGACGGGGGACTCCCCCGCCCGGCACGAGCGGTCGGCTGGAGTTGCGCGAGCCGAAGGACACCGAGGAGCTCCTGTCCCTCATGGCGTCGGTCATGGAGGGCACGCTGGACGCGCACGGCCAGGCCGACCTCGCTCGGATGAGCCCGCGGGAGGCGGCCGAGCTGCACTTCTGGGAAGAGATCGCCCGGTACCCCAGCCCTCGGGAGTGGTGGCGCGTGGCGGCTCTGCCGGACGGCACACCCGTCGGCTTCGTCTTCCCGGCCCGCAACCCGTACAACGCGATGATCGGCTACATCGGCGTCGTGCCCGCGCACCGGGGCCGCGGCCACATCGACGACCTGTTGGCGGAGGGCACGCGGGTCCTGGCCGAGCAGGACGTGCCCCGGATCCGCGCGGCCACCGATCTCGACAACGTCCCCATGGCCGCCGCGTTCGCGCGGGCCGGGTACGTGAACTTCGAGCGCGTGGTGAACCTGGCCTGGGGCCCCACGGTTCCCGCTTGACCCGTGGCCCGCGGGGGGTATCCGTCAACGCCACCGTCTCCCCTGTGCGCCGAACCGGGCCCGCACCCGTGGGGTGCGGGCCCCTCCGCTCAGTTCAGGTACAGCTCGGCGACGGTCTCCCCGTCCAGGACCCGGCCCGTGGTCTCGAAGCCCAGCTTGCGGTAGAAGTCCGCCGGTCCGCCCTCGCCTTCGACCCACATCACGGTGACGCGCTCGACGCCCCGGGCGCGGGCCTGGGCGAGGAAGCCCTCCACGGCGAACCGACCGTACCCCCGACCCTGCCGGCCCTCGGCGACGGCCAGGCGCCACAGGCCGCAGCGGAAGTCGGGATCGGACTCCTCGGGAGCGAAGTTGGCCATCACGAAGCCGACGATCTCGTCGCCTTCCATGACCAGCCGGACCCAGGCGGTGTCCCTGGCGGCGTAGGCCTCGGCCAGCGAGCGCTCCACCGGAGCGACGAACGTGCGCTGCTCGGGGGCGACAGCGAGTCCACAGGCGGCGATCACGTTGTCCTCGGTGACTTCCGCGAGGTACGGGGACAGGTCGGACGCGGGGGTGGTGGGGGTGGTGGGGGTGGTCGTATCAGTCATGGGGCCACCCTAGAACGCCATGCGCCAGGGCCGTCACGGCCGCCGCTCCGCCCCGTGCGCCACCTTGGTATCGTTCGCTGGTCGCGCCGCTGGGGCAGCGGCCGCGCGCACAAGAGGGGCTCGCCCACCATGCAGACGTCGGAGGCCGCCCGTGCGGTGGCCGCGGCCACCGCGATCGCCTCCTCGCTCGGCCTGGCGGTCGACGACGCGGTCGTCCTCCACGACTCGAACAAGCTCACTCTGCGCCTGCTGCCCTGCGACGTCCTGGCCCGGGTCGCGCCCATCGCGCACCAGGTCGCACAGTTCGAGATCGACCTCGCTCAGCGGCTCGTCGCGTCCGGGTGCCCGGTGGCCGCCCTCGACCCCCGGGTGGAGCCGCGCGTGCACGCGCGCGACGGCTACGCGGTCACGCTGTGGACCTACCACGCGACCGTGGCGCCCCAGGTCGCGCCCGCCGACTTCGCCGACGCGCTCGCGCGGCTGCACGCCGGCATGCGCACGGTCGACGCCGCGGTGCCGCACTTCACGGATCGGGTCGACCAGGCGCGACGACTCGTGGCGGACCGCGACCGCACCCCGGCGATCGACGACGCCGACCGGGACCTGCTCGGGGACACCTTGCGCGACCTGGGACGGATGGTCCGCGACCACGGCGGCCCGGAACAGGTCCTGCACGGCGAGCCCCACCCGGGCAACCTGCTCGCCACGGAAGACGGGCCGCTGTTCATCGACCTGGAGACGTGCTGCCGCGGTCCCGTCGAGTTCGACCTCGCCCAGGCGCCCGAGGACGTCGGCGACCACTATCCGGGAGTCGACCGCGATCTGCTGCGCCTGTGCCGGATCCTCGTCCTGGCGGTCAACACCACCTGGCGCTGGGACCGGGACGACCAGCTCCCGGACGGGCTCCGGCTGGGCACGGAGTGGCTCGGCCGGATGCGGGCGGCGCTCGCCCGCGAGGGCCTGGACGCCGCCGGCCGATCGCGCCCGCGGACACCCTAGGGCCAGGCCGACCCGATCCCCTGGAGCCCCCGGAGCCGCCCGCATGCCGAGTTATCCGCGCTTCCTGCTGACCGAACGGCGGTGGCTCGCGAGCGGCTTCCTGCTCTTCGGGGGCTCGTCGTTCGGGCAGACCTTCTTCATCTCGCTGTTCTCCGCCGACATCCGCGCCGAGCACGGGCTCTCGCACGGGGCCTTCGCCTCGCTGTTCATGGTCGCCACACTCGCCGGCGCGCTGACGCTGACCCGGATCGGCCGGATGGTCGACGTGCTGCCCGCCCGCACGGTGGTGCTGGTGACCGTGCCGCTGCTCGCCCTCGGCGCGGTGGCGATGGCCTGGGCCACCCATCCGGCCGTGCTGCTGGCCGCGCTGTTCGCCCTGCGCCTGTTCGGTCAGGGGCTGATGTCCCACACCGCGTTCACCCTGACCGGGCGGTGGTTCGATCGTGAACGGGGACGTGCGACCTCGGTCGCCACGCTCGGCCTCAACACCGCGGAGGCCGCCCTGCCCCTGCTGGTGGTGGGGGTGGTGGCCCTCACGGGGTGGCGCGAGACGTGGTGGCTGGTGGCCGCCGGCCTGATGGTGCTGCTGTGGCCGCTCGCGGCCCTGACCGGACGGGATCGCGTCCCCGACACCGGCCCCGGGGCGCGCGGCGCACGGACCGCGGTCGGGTGGACCCGCCGCGCGGCACTGCGCGACCCCGTCCTCCACCTCCTGCTGCCCGTGATGGCCGCGCCCGCGCTGATCGGCAACACGGTCTTCTTCCACCAGGCGCACCTGGTGGAGTCGCGGGACTGGGCTCCGGCGCTGTTCGCGTCGGCGTTCGCGGTCTACGCCGCCCTGACGGTGGTGTTCAACCTCGTCGGCGGGTTCCTCGTGGACCGGTTCACCGCGCTGCGCATGACACCGCTGTTCCTGCTCCCCCTGGCCTGCGGCCTGCTGGTGCTGTCGGTGGCACAGGGACCGTGGAGCGTGTTCGCGTTCATGGCGCTGTACGGGGTGACCAACGGGTTGTCGCTGGGGATGTTCGGCGCGGTGTGGCCCGAGGTGTACGGGGTGCGGCACCTGGGGTCGATCCGGTCGGTGGTGGTGGCCGTGCTGGTCTTCGCCTCCGCCGCCGGACCCGGCGTCGCGGGTCTGCTCATCGACGCCGCCGTCCCCTTCTCCGCCCAGATCGCGGTGCTGGGCGCGTACTGCCTGGCCGCCTCCGCGGTGGCCGTGCGGGTGGTCCGCGCCGTGCGCACGCGTGAGCGCGCCAGGGCCGACGACGGGATCGGCGACGGGGTCGGCGCCGACGGCTGATCCCGGTCTGCCGGGACCGGCCGCCGGGCGCGACTGTCGGTGCCGGGGTGTAGGAAGGTGTCGCGCAAGTGAGGGAGTGTGAGAGCGGTGGGAGGCGGGCGACCCGTGCCACAGGACGACGACCGGATCTGGTTCCTCGGCAATCCGTGGCCGGACGGCCACCGGATCCGCGCGTTCACGTGGGGCGGCCAGCTCGACCCGGAGGCCGGCCTGCGGTTCGCCTTCGAGCTGACGAGCGAGGACTACGACGCCGACGACGCGCCGGAGCACCAGACCGAGGACGAGGATGACGACGACGGTCCGGAGGATTTCGCCTCGCGGCCCGTCTGGCAGAACTACCACCGCTGCCGCATCACTCCGTCCCGGGGGTTCGTCGTGGGAACCCCCGACGAGCCACTGGACTTCGGCAGGATCGCCGGCCGCACCTTCCGCGTCGACCGCCTTGAGGACGTGGCCGCACTGGAGGACGACGACGCCGCCTTCCACGTCTACCTCCTGGGCCACGACTCCGTCGCCGACCACCGTGTCCGCTTCGCAGCCGGGGGCTCTCCCCTCACGTTCGCACTGGCCTGGGACGGACGGATCGCGCTGACCTACATCGGCGAGGAGGAGTTCCGGCACCGGTTCCGTGTCCGGGTCGGCCAGGCCGTGTTCCAGGGCTTCCACGTGCCCGACGAGATCGACGACGAGGCGGCGGATCGCCTCTTCAGGGCCTGCGCCCGGGACTCCGCCCGGTTTCGACTCTGCCGGGAGGACGGCGAACGCCGGTACCGGCCCGTGCTCTGACCCCGGCCTGCCGGGGCCGGCCGCCGGGTGCGCTCGAGACACGACCAGGGCGCTGAGCCCGCGCGTGCGGCCCTCAAAGGCCGGGACGGCAGTGGGCGGCTCCGTACTCCATGGCGGCCAGGACCAGCAGGGCGAGGTCGTCGGCGCGCCGCGACAGGGCGACGGGGTCGGTGAAGACGCGCAGCGCGCCCGGCACGAGGGTGGCCAGGGCCCGCGCCACCAGCGGCTCGCCCAGCCGGCCGCGCAACGCGCCCACGGTTCCCGGCCAGTGCCCTTCCTGGAGTGCGCCCAGGGCCACCGCGGTGATCCACGCCTGGAACAGCAGGTCCGGGCCGACGGGGTAGGCACGCGCGCCGACCACCCGGTCCAGGGCCCCGCGCAGGACGGACTCCGTGGCGCCCCACTCCCCCAGCACGTCGAGCGTGGGGCGGCGCGTGGCGGGCACGTCGTCGTGCAGGTCGACGACGACCGCCCGGCCGACGTTCCACGCGACCATGGGCAGCAGGCGGGGCGGGTCCAGGACCGAGCCGTCGTGCGCGGCCCCTTCCGGGGCGAAGCAGACCGAGTGCCGCGCCCCGTGCTCGTTGTTGCCGGTCAGGCTCGGCAGGTCCTCGTGCTCGACCAGGTTGGGCACCATCACCAGAGCCGGGACGCCGCGGCCCCGCAGGAACCTGCGGACCGCCTCGTCGTCGGCCTCCCCGTGCTCGACGTCCTCGGTGAGGAAGCGTGCGAGGTCCACCGCCAGGCGGCGGGGCAGTGCGAGCGCCTGGGTGGGCACGTAGGGATTGACGACCGGAACGGCGGCGGCACCGGTGAACACCGCCCACCGGGCCAGGAAAGCGGTGCGCGAACCCCATTCCACGAAAAAGGACACGGCGGAATCGGGGTGAAGGGAAAGGCATGCACGCGCCGACTCCACGAATCCGCGGGAGAAGGTGACGTCGTCCTGGAGCACGAGGTGGTGGGTGCTGCCGGGGTAAAGGTCGGCATCGGCGTAGGCGAGCCGTGCGCTGCGCAGCGAGGAGGCGGGGCCATCCGGCTCGGGATCGAAGGCCACGCGGGCGTTCTCCACCCCCACATCGGCCAGGACCCGGTGCGCGGAGGCGCTGCGGTCGGGATGGGCCATGACGGACGCGGACAGCCTGACCCGGGACCGGGAATGGGTGGTGTGCATGCGCGAACAATACCCGCGATAACGCCGGGAAAGCGAATGCGCTTTTCTTTTATCGCGGCTTACCCGGCCAGAATAACACGGATTCCGTGGAGAAATCCATGGTCAATTCGGACGGTGCCCGGCTCAGTCGGACCGGTGGGCGGCGGCGCGCCGGTCGAGCACGGAGAGCACCCACTCGCCCCAGCGCAGGTTCTCCTGCTCCAGGGAGATGCCGCGCCGCACGGTCAGGTACGGCCCCACCCGCTCGCCGCCGGCGAGGTGCTCCTCCTCGGTGCGCCCGTCGAGTTCGCGCAGGCGGAGCCGCTCGTAGCGGGCCAGCTTGGCGCGCGACCACTCCACGCGTGCGGCGACCGCCGCCCGGACGGCCTCGGCGTCGCCCGCGTCCACGGACTGCACCTGCACCATGAGTTCGTCGCGGATCGCGGTCGGCCGGGGCGCGCGCGCCGTGAACTCGCGCAGGGCCCGCTCTCCGACCTCGGTCGGGGTGAACACCCGCTTGTTGGGCCGTCGGCTCTGCTCGACGACGGTGGCTTCGATGAGCCCGTCCGCCTCCATCCGCTCCAGTTCCCGGTAGAGCTGCTGCGGGGTGGCCATCCAGAAGTTGCCCACCGAGGCGTCGAAGATCTTGGCGAGGTCGTATCCGGAGGCCGGACCCTCCAGGAGTGCGGCCAGTACCGCGTTGCGCAGAGCCATGGCACCACTGTAGTGCGGTGGTGACTATTCACTTCCGTGACTAATCAGGCCCTGCCGTGCTACCGTCCCCTCCACCTATTCAACGAGTTGACTATGGAGCCCCTCATGCACTCCTTCCGCGCGGCCGTGGAGGCCGGGGACCCGGACGCCATGGCGGACCTGCTGGCCGAGGACGTCGTGTTCACCAGCCCCGTGGTCTTTCGCCCCTACCCGGGCAAGGCCATCACCGCGGCGATCCTGCGCGGGGTCCTGCGCGTGTTCGAGGACTTCCACTACGAGCGCGAGATCGCCGACCCCGGCGGCCGCGACCACGCCCTCGTCTTTCGGGCCCGCGTCGGCGACCGGGAGATCCAGGGCTGCGACTTCCTGCACCTGAACGAGGACGGCCTGATCGACGAGTTCACGGTCATGGTCCGCCCGCTCAGCGGCGCCACCGCCCTCGCCGAGGCCATGGGCGCCCAGTTCGACCGCATCACCCGCGAGGCGGCCGAGGGCACACCGGGCTGAGCGGCCCGGCCGACCGGCACGGCCGGCGGACGGACCGGCGGACGGGCCGGCGGGGCGAACCGGCGGGACACCCTGCGGTCACTCACCCCGGTGAGTGCACCGCCTCGCCGCGGGTCCGCCCCGCGCCTGCCCGGGCCGCACCCCCACACCGCCTTGTCACCACCGTGACAATCCGACCGCCCCGAACCCTCCCTCCCGGGGCTACCGCCGCGTCCGCGCGAGGCCTAGGGTCGGTCAGTCAGGCGCGGCACCGGGGACGAGGAGGCACGTGTGGCGTTCGGTTCGGTCCAGGGCCGGGGGGTCGACCACCCCGCGCGGCACATCCCCCCTGAGCTGGCGTCGCGGATACGCCCCCACCTGGCCACCGGCACCGAACTGGTCGTCAAGGAGATCCGCCGCCTCTTCCCCGAGTTCGACGTGCCGCCCGACAGCGACCTGGGCCGACGCCTGGCCGAGGGGGTGGCCCTGGCGGTGGAGCGGTTCTGGGACCTCGTGGAGGCTCCCACGCGTGCGCGCGAACCCCTCCTGGAACGGTTCCGCGACCTGGGCCGCGACGAACTGCGCGACGGCCGCAACCTCGACGCCCTGCAGTCGGCTCTGCGGGTGGGGTCCCGCATGTCGTTCCGCTTCCTCACCGATCACCGTGAGGCGCTCGGCATCAGCGCGGACACGCTCTTCCGCATCGCCGACGCCATCTTCTTCCACATGGACGAACTGGCCGTGGCCTCGACGGAGGGCTACGCCGAGGCTCGCGCCCAGCGCAGCGAGGAACTGGACCGCCAGCGCGGACGCCTGGTCCGGCTCCTGCTCACCGAGCCCGCCGCCCCGCCCGAGACCATCGCCCACCACGCCCGCGTGCTCGGCTGGCCGCTGCCCCAGACCGCGGCCGCCGTGGTCGTGGCCGACGGCGAGGACTCCGCACCCGGTGCCCCCGCCCTTCCGCCCGACGTCCTCACCGACGTGACCTGGCTCGACGCCCACCTGGTCATGCCCGACCCGGACGGCCCGGGACGGCGGCGCGTGCTCGACACCGCGCTCTCGGGCCGCACCGCCGCGATCGGGCCGACCGTGCCGCTCAGCCGCCTACCGCTCTCCCTGCGCTACGCACAGAAGGCCCTGGAACTCGGCCGGCGGGGCGTCCTGGACGCCCGCGGCCTCATCCGCTGCTCGGACCACCTGGTGACACTGGCCCTGTTCGCCGACCGCGACCTGCTCGACCTGCTGTGCCGCGCCCGGTTGGCGCCCCTGGAGGACCTGCCCGCGGTCCAGGCCGACCGGCTGGCCGAGACGCTGCTGGCCTGGCTGCGCCACGCCCAGAACGCCAACCGGGTCGCCGAGCACCTCTACGTGCACCCGCAGACCGTGCGCTACCGGCTGCGCCGGATCCGCGACCTGTTCGGCGCCGACCTGGACGACGCCGAGCGCCGGTTCGAGCTGCAGATCGCCCTGTACGCGCGCTCCCTCACCCGCGCGGCCCACTCCTGACCCCGCTGCCCCGCCCACGCGAAGGCGCCGACCGGGTCCTCCCGATCGGCGCCCCCGCGGCCCGCCAACCCGCTGGACCGCTAGCCGACCTCGGCCGACGCGCTCCAGTACACGGCCTGGGCGACCTGCCCGAACTGGCCCTTGGGGTGGTTGCGGAAGAGCGGTTCGGTGCCGAACAGCACCACCGACCGCCCTGCCCGGCGACACCGCTGACCACGGACGCCTGACCCGCGGCGTCGGACTGGCCGCCGGCGCCGTTCTGGTCCGACCGCCAGTGCCCGGCCACGAGCGGGGACTCCTGCGCGTAGGACTGCTCGACGGCCACACCGTCACCGAGGTCGGTGAACCAGCCGGGCCCGTAGACGAACGCGTGCCCGCCGGTCCCGGCCAGGACTCCCTCGCCCTCGTTCACCCGCACCACGCCGTTGGCGTCCGAGCGCGCGGACCGCCGGGTCGCGTCCAACAGCCCGGCCTGCTCGTTGAACCGCGCCCCGGTGACGCCCCGCGCGACCACGCCGCCCTCCGCCAGGAAGGCGTCCAGGTCCGCACGCGCGTGCGCGTCGAGGTCGGCGTAGACCAGCCCGCTCGACACGTACAGCACGTCCACGCCGCTCCAGTCGAACCCGGCGTTGAGCACCCACGTGGACACCGGCCGCAGGTCGAAGCCCATCTCGTCGAGGGTGAACACCTCGTCCGCGGCTCCCGCGATCGCCACGGTCGGGGTTCCCGACACCACGGCGTCGGCCGGGTCCCCGCTCTCGGCGGCCCGGAAGGTCACCCCGTACCGGTCGGCGAGTCCGGCGGCGTCGGCCTCGGCGGGCACGATCACACCGCCCCGGCCGTTCCAGGCCACGTCCGTGCCCGAGGCGAGCAGGTCGTTGAGCGCGGCCACCTCGGCGCCGCCGTCCAGGCGCAGTTCCCAGCCGCCGTCACCGGCCTCCTCGACCGATCCGGTGGGCGAGGCGACCGTGACGGGTTTGGCCGAGACGGCCACCTCCTCCTGCACGGCCTCGACGTCGGCGCCCCACAGGAGCCCGTGGCTCCAACCGGAGATGTCGTACATCGCGCCGATGTCGTCGCTGATGTCACGGCCGTCCTCCAGCAGGACGTTGGCCATGCCGCGCTTGGGCTGGTGCATGTCGACGACGTAGGACCCCGCGGGGTACTCGGCGCCCTCGACGGTGAACGCCCGGCCCGCGCGCTCCACGCGCACGTCGTTGGCGATGAGGAAGTCCACCAGGCGGGCGGCGGCCGTGGCCGAGCGCTGCTCCCCTCCGACGGGGATGACGTAGGCGCGCGGGAAGTCGGTCGTCCACACGTCCTCGGGACCGAAGCCGGGCACCCACTCCTCCGGCGGGACGACCTGCTCCTCGCCGGCGGCACCGCGGCGGAAGATCTCGATCTGGTCGCCGACGAGCTCGTCGCGGTGGTCCTGGACGTAGGAGAGCGTGGCCTCGATCGTCGCGGCGGAGATGTCGGTGTTGATCGCCGACCTGCGCTGGAGCTCCTCCTCGTCGAGCCGGTCGTAGTCGGCGTTGTTCACCCGCATGGGGAACTCGATCGTGGCCGAGGAGACGGCGCCCTGGTAGGGGGCGTACATGGGCGTCAACCACCCGTGGTTGAACCCACGAGCTTGCGAGTAGGAGCCCGGCTGGCTGTCGAGCTACCTCCCGCGTCCAACCCGCTCGATTCACGAGGGGCAGGGGCGGCTGACTGAGCGCCCCGCGTTCCACACAACTACGCCTCTGCGGGCGAGGTTGCGGGAAGCATTGGTGTCGGCGTGCAACACCACACCACAGGAGGTGCAGGCGAACACGGCCCGGGTAGGCCGGTTGCGCCTGCTGGTGTGGTCGCACTCCGAGCAGGACTGGGAGGAGTACGCGGGGTCGACCACGACCACCGGCACCCCGGCCCTGCGTGCTTTGTAGGTGAGGAAGTCCCGCAGCTGGGCGAAACTCCACGAATGCAGCGTCGAACGTTGTCGTTTGGCCTGCCGTACCCGGCCACGGATGCCCTTCAAATCCTCCAGGGCGATGCCGTGGCCGGTGCGTTCGGCCCGCTCCACGATGCTCTTCGAAATCGTATGGTTCACATCCCGCGCCCGCCGGGCCTCCCTGCGGCGCAGGCGCTTGAGCACACGTGTGGCGCTCTTGGTGTTCTTCTTCTGGAGTTTGGCCCTCAGGCGGTTCTGGCGCCGGCGGTACCGGTTGAGCGTCCGGCCTGCGTGGCGCTGGCCGGTGGAGGTGGCGGCGATCTCCACGATCCCCAGATCCACCCCCACGAACCCCACCGGCTTGGTGTTCAACGGCTTCTCAGGCACCTCACACGTCGCGGACAGGAACCACACCCCGTCTTGGACGATCAGGTCGCTCTCACCCCGCTGGTGTTCGGCCAGCGTCTTGAGCTGTTCGGGCGAGCCGGTGAAGGCCAGGTTCTTCATCCGGCCTTGGGTGGTCCAGATCGAGACCGTGCGGGCATCCACCTGCCAGGACAGGCACCGCGAGTCGAACGGCTGCGCCGCGTCCGGGCGGAACCGGATCGGCGTGGACTCAGCCCGAGCCCGGCGCTGGGCCCCCGGGCGGCCCAACAGGCCCTTCTTGAGGTGGGAGGCCCGGGTGGTGTAAGCGTCGGCGACCTTGCCGATCACCCGCACCACGGGCTGCGCGGACAACCCGAACTCGGCCTTCAAAGCCGTGTAGACACGCTGTTGGAGGGCGTATTTGTGCACGGCACCGGTGGCGAACGCCACGTGGGAGGCGGCGTTCGCCGCCCGGTTGCAGGCATCAAGGGTCGCCTGAAGCACCTGCGCCTGATCCGGCGAGGGCAATAGCTTCACAGCCACGACCACCTTCATATTCGAACACGTTAACG
Organism: Nocardiopsis sp. Huas11; assembly: GCF_003634495.1. Classification (GTDB taxonomy): domain Bacteria; phylum Actinomycetota; class Actinomycetes; order Streptosporangiales; family Streptosporangiaceae; genus Nocardiopsis. The sequence continues at coordinate 5,305,023 of NZ_RBKY01000001.1, forward strand.
AACCCGGGCGCCACTGGTGGGCCGAACCGGAAAATCCGCAGGGGCGCACGGTGTCGTGCCGGACGCGAGGGCTACCAGCACCTGGCGACCGGCCGGTCATCCGATGACCATGCGAGTGGTCACAGAACCTCAAAAAAGCCTGTGCCCAGGGGATTCTCTATTGGTAATACGAATCACGCGGACGGCTTGGCAAAGCCGGGATTGCCCTCCCCTGGTCGCACGTTGGAGCCGGGGTGCGTCCATGTAGGGCGTGTTCTGCGGAGCATGCCCCGAGGACCCTTCTTCCGCGCCCCGCCCCAGGCGGTTCACGGCGCCCCGAACTCGCTCGACCTCCGTTTCGCCATGCCCTGGAGCTCCCTGTGACACTGCTGTCCACACGCCCCGAGCGCCGTGCCCCCACGGCCGCCGCCGCCCCGATCGACACCGCCGTCCCGGCCACCGAGCCGGTGACCGCCGTGCCCGGCGCGGGCCACGAGGAGGTCGCCGAGCGCCGCGGGAACGCGAGCGCCCTGACGCGCCTGCGCACCCTGCTGCTCGTCGCCGTCCTGGGCGCGCTCTCGGCCATCGGGCCGCTCGCGACCGACCTGTACCTGCCCGCGCTGCCGCAGATCGCCACCGACCTGGGCACCAGCGAGGCCAGCGTCAAACTCACCCTGACCTCGGTCATGGCCGGGCTGGCCCTGGGCCAGCTCGTCATCGGGCCGCTCAGCGACCGCTGGGGACGGCGCGGACCCCTGCTCCTGGGCCTGGCCGTGTTCACCGCCGCCACCTTCGCCATCATGTTCGTCCCCGACGTGGCGACCTTCAGCCTGCTGCGGCTCGTCCAGGGGGCCTCCGCCGCGGCCGGACTGGTGATCTCCCGGGCCGTGGTCCGCGACGTCTTCGACGGCGAGGCCGCCGCCACCTTCTTCTCGCGGCTGGTGCTCATCGCCGGGCTCGCGCCGATGCTCGGCCCCGTCATCGGCGGCCAGCTGCTGTTCCTGGGCTCGTGGCAGATCGTGTTCGGCGCGCTCGGCGCCGCCGGACTGGTGACGCTCGTCCTGGTCCACTTCGCCCTGCCCGAGAGCCTGCCGGCCGACCAGCGCCAGCGGGTCGGCGTCGGCGAGCAGATGCGGGTCTTCGGTGAGCTGCTGCGCGACGTGCGCTTCCTCGGTCCCACGCTCACGCTCGCGCTGAGCTTCGGGATGAGCTTCACCTACATCTCCACGTTCTCCTTCGTCTCGCAGTCGCGGTTCGGGGCCAGCGCGCAGGAGTTCAGCCTGGTCTTCGCCGTCACCACGCTCGGCATGATCCTGGGCAACCAGGTCAACGTCGCGCTGATCCGCCGCATGGAGATCAACCGCCGGCTGCTGCTCGGCCTGGGCGGGGCGATCCTGTCGGTCCTGGCCATCGGCGTGCTGGAGGCCGCGGGCAGCGCAGATCTGGTCTCGGTGACCGCCGCCCTGTTCGTCATGATGGTCTTCACCGGACTCATCTCGCCCAACGCCACCGCGCTGGCCCTGTCGGGGCAGTCCTCGGCGCGGGCCGGAAGCGGGTCGGCGCTGCTGGGCACGCTGCAGTTCGGGATCGGTTCCGGCCTGGCCGCCACCGCGGGCCTGTCCGGCCCGGTCACGCTGTCCAGCATGACCACGGTCATGCTCGCCACCGCCGTCGGCGCGGCCGCGGTCTTCGTGGGCTTCGCGCTGCGGGCGCGGCGCACCCGCCCGGCCGCGGCCTAACGCTAGCCTGGCGCACGCACGCACACACGCTGAGTGCCAAGCCCTGAAGGAGCCGCGATGGAGCCGTCGAACCGTTCCTATTCAGTTTGCAGGAGTGGGTCTTGAACCCATCTGCTGGCACTGCGCGCGTCCCGAACGGTGCTGGACGCGCTGGTTCCCCGCGTTCTCTCCTTCCCTGCCCGGGCACGCGCATCGTGTGCGCGCCCCGTGGCAGGGCGGCCGGGTCCCTCACACCCCAAAGACCCCGGTTCGGTCTGGACGGTCCGAGGCCCGCCACCATCACTCCGGTGGTGGCGGGGCGGAACCGTCCGACGCCGGACCGGGTGCCCCAGGGCGCGCCTGCCAATGGCCACCGCGGCGGCGTCATGGCGAGTCATCGTACGCTTACTGCTGGTCAGGGGCTCGGCCCAGTGCCGGGCGCCCCACTTCGACGTATACGCCGGGTCCACGGCCACGACCGCGATCCCGAGTACGGTCGCCATGGACACGATCCGGGCGCGGAGCCTGGCGATGGGCATGCCGGAGATGAGCTGCCGGAAGCGCTTCCTGCGGCCGTGCTTCTCCCGGGTCTTGCCGGTGGCGAAGTCCAGGTCCTCGATCGCGATCGCCTGCGCGCCGGTGCGCCGGGTCCAGTGCAGCAGCCGGGTCAACGCATGCCGGACCCGGGCGTCACGGTGCGCAGCACGACCGGTCAAGTCGAAGGAGAACCGCTCGGGGTCCCCGACCGGGTTGCCGTGCGGGTCGAGCCGGTAGGCGGCCAGATGGTCGGCGTTCATATCCACACCCACCACCCCCTGCGCGCAGGCCGCCACCAACGGCAGGGTCCGCGCCTTGGGCCGGGTCCAGGACGCGGTGATGTACCACCGGCCCCGCTCCACATCGAGGTGGATCCGGTAGGCCACCGCCCGATTGGCTTCGACACGGTCGGCCCACTCGGCACCGCGATGCGCGAACGCCACCCGGCAGGAGAGCACGTACCGGCCGTGCGGGGCGTTCGCCAGATACTCCAGCGGAGCCGGGAGCCGGATCGACACCCGCCCGTCCGGGGTGAGGCGGATGGTCTCGTTCCCGTACCGCTTACCGGACTCCCCATCGGCCTGGAGGAAGAAGCGCCCGGCCTCCCACCGGGCCCGCCACTGCTCTTCACTGAGCTGAGCCTGATCCAGGTGGTGACGAGTATTGAGCAGTCGCTTGCCGCCCCGCACCACGTGCACGATCCCGGCCTCGAAGTCCTGGCGCACCTGGGCCAGACGGTCTTCGAGCACCGCCAGGCGGCGGGCCTTGGCATGCCACTCCCGCCGCGACCGGTACCCGCCGGGGGCGTGCCTGGAGCCCTTGGCACCCAGGGCAAGCGAGAGCCGGCGCTTGAGACTGCGCACACCAGACTCCAACGAGTCCAGATGGGCGGCCTGCCCACGCCGGGCCAGCGCCCACTGGTCGTGGGTGGCCTTGGTGATCGACCCCGCCCACCGCGACGACGACTGCACGGTCACATCCCGTTTACGCGCCGCCCAGGTATCGGCATCGTGGTCGCGGCCCTGACGGCACCGGGTCGCCAGATCGCCAGAGGCCAGCGAGCCCAGATGGGCGCCCACCACACGCAGAACCTGCTCATCGGCCGGGCGGAGGTGTGTGAGCCGGTCACGCACCGCCACCCCGGACGGGCCCGAGACCACAGAGGGAGCCTCAATGGACCGCAACCGTGTCGTGCCACGCTTGGCCACCGACTCCACCCCCTTGCCTTCCGTGGTACGTATGTTCGATCACAGAAGCTAGCAGCGCGGGCGGGGCCGTGTCCGGCGAACCACGAAAATCGAGGACGGCGTCCCTATCCAGGACCCGTACGACCACGGCCAGGCGCCTGCGGCCGGTGCGCTCATGACCACCCCTGGATGAAGAAGGACACTGATGGACACTCATGCAGCAACAGTTCCCGACCCCCGCGCCGAGTCCCTGACCGCCGAACCCCCCGGCACGTGGACGGACGTCCTGGCGCACCTGGAGGAGGCCGCCGGGACCGCCTGGCTGACGACCACGCGCCGCGACGCGGAGCCGCACACCCGGCCGGTCCTGGCCGTGTGGGTCGACGGGCGCCCGTGCTTCGCCTCGGGCGAGGAAACGGCCAAGTCCCGTCGGCTGGTCCGGGACACCCGGGTCAGCCTCGCTCTGGACACCGGCCGCCTCCACGTCGTGGTCGAGGGAACCGCCGCGCCGGTCCTGGACGCCGAGCCGCTGGAGCGGGTGGCCCTGGCCTACGCCGACCGGTACGGGTGGGCGCCCACCCCGGGGGACGGGTTCCTGACCGGTCCCCAGGGCGCGCCGACCGCCGGTCCGCCGCCCTACCGCGCCTACGCCGTCACCCCCGCGAAGGTCTACGCCTTCCCCGCCGCGGACGACGTCGGCCACGGCGCCACCAGGTGGACCTTTCCCGGCTGATCCGCTCAGGCCTCGGGCAGGTCCACCTGGATCTCGCCGCCGAGCCGGGCCCCGCCCTCCAGGCGCAGGGAGTCCCCGCTCCAGAACCGGCCCGGGTCGTAGTAGCCCGGCCGGCGCCCCTCCGGGAGCAAACCCATCGCCTCGTAGGTCACGGCCACCACCTCGGCGCAGTAGGTGCTCTCCAGGGTGCGTTCGCGTTCGCGCCGCGCCCTCGGCAGGCGGCGCAGGGGCACCCGGCCGCGCAGCCACCGGGCGGCCATGCGCGCCGAGGACGGGAAGGGGGTTCCGTCCAGGCGGGCGATCGTGCGCAGGACCGCGTCCTCCATGGCCGTGTCCGCCTCCGGGTCGAGCTGGCGCAGCCACGCCCGCTGCCCGTACCGGCGGCCCCACACCAGGACCGCGTCGCGCAGATCGTGCAGTTGGACGCCCCGCTGGTGGGTGCCGGTCCACATGTCGGTGAGCGAGCGGCCCAGCTCGGCGTGCCACATCAGCGGCGGGAGGTCGTCGACGACGACCGACATGCCCACGTGGTTCACGGGGCTGTTCGTGGTGATCTGGATGGCGCGGTCGGCCACGCTGGTCCCGCGAAAGACCCACGTGTCGCCGGTGCGGGTGATCTCCAGTGCCCTGTCCAGGGTGATGCTCGAACCTGTCACGTTCAGAACCTACCTCCGCCCGCGCCGCCCGGGGCGCGCTGGTGGCTGTAGCGTGGGGGCATGCGTTGGTGGAAGGTTCTCGGTGTGGCCGCGTTCGCGGGAGTGGCGGCCAGCGGTGTGGCGATCGCCCGCGCCGAGCGCAAGCGTCGCGCCTACACACCCGACCAGGTCCGTGACCGGCTGCGCGAGCGTGTGGCCCAGGCCTCCGCGGCGGCCGAGGGAACCGAGCCGCCCGGCCCGGTTCCCGTACCGGAGGCGGAACGGGGCGGCCCGCTGGCCAGGGCCCGCGCGGTGCTCACGCGCGCGAGGGACAGGGTCGGCACCGTGCGGGGCACGCTGCTGACGCGTGGCCGTTCCTGAGGGGATCCCAGGGCTCGTTGCGGCTCAGTCCGTAGAGCGTGGCGCCGGCCAACAGCCCGAAGAGCACGTGGCCGAACAGGCTCCACATCGACATCTGGTCCATGGGGAACAACGGCATGCCCAGGAGCGCGGGCATCAGCACCCAGCCGCCGATCCGCGCCGGTCCCACCCCCATCGTCCTCCTCCTACGGGCACTCGTGCAGTCGTGATCGTGGCGATTCGGCCCCCGGATCGGCGGCCGTCGCAGCGAGGGTGGAAGGACCCGCCGATGCCGCCCGTCCCACTGGACCTGACCGCCTCATCCGATTCAGGAGTCGCACCATGCCCGAAGAGTCACGCCGTGCCGTCCCGAGCGCGCTTCCCGACGCCGACGTGATCACCAGCGACGTGCCCGGTTCCTTCCCGCACGGCGTGATGTGCGAGCGCCACCCCGCGCTGATCCGCAAGGTGGCCGACGCCTTCCCCTATCCGCCGCGAATCCGCGCGCGGCTGGCCGCCCTGCGGGAGGAGGCCACCGCGGGGGTCATCGCGCCGTTGGCCGGGGACGCGCACGACCTGCGCGCGTGGCGCGCGTGGGGTGTGGCCGACCACGTCGGCACCACCTGGACGCAGGCGCCCTTCCTGTGGGCCGAGAGCTACTTCTACCGCCGCCTGCTCGGCGCGCTGGGCTACTTCGACCCGGGCCCCTGGCGGGGCGTGGACCCGTTCGCCCCGTTCAAGCGCGCGGAACTGAGGAGTGCGGAGGCCGCGGACGAGACCGCCGCCCTCGACTCCCTCTCCGACCTGTCACCTCGGGAGCGGGACCAGGCGCTGCTGCGGTCGTCCCTGTGGGGCAACCGGGCCGACCTGAGCTTCCAGGTGGGCGGCGGCGGGACCGGCGACGCGGTCTCGGGCCTGGTCGCCGACGACTCCGCGCGGCTGTGGGAGCTGCTGGACACCCGCGCGGGCGGCCGGGTGTGCCTCGTGGCCGACAACGCCGGCCGCGAGCTCCTGCCGGACCTGGTCCTGGCCGACACGCTGCTGACCACCGACCGCGCCCGCGAGGTCGTACTGCACGTCAAGCCGGGCCCGTACTACGTCTCCGACGCCACCATGGCCGACGTCCTCGACTGCCTGCGCCACCTGCGCGAGGCGGGCGGCGCGGCCGAGCGGATCGGCACCCGGTCGTGGCGGGCGATGGAACAGGGGCGGCTGCGTGTGCGGGCGCACGCCTTCTCTTGCGCCCCGCTCCCCTACCGGGACATGCCCGCGGACCTGTTCGAGGAGTTCGCGTCGGCGTCGGTGACCCTCATGAAGGGGGATCTGAACTACCGGCGCCTGGTCGGCGATCGCCACTGGCCCGCCACCACCCCGTTCGCGGCGGTCACCGCCTACTTCCCCGGCCCGGTCGCGGCGCTGCGCACGCTCAAGTCCGACGCCGTGACCGGGGTGGACCAGGCGACGGTGGACGAGCTGGACGCGACCGGCGAGGCGTGGCGGACCAGCGGCACGCACGCCCTCGTCCAGCTCGCCGGGGCCTGACCCGCGGCCCCGGCGGCCGGGAGGGCTACGGGTGCTCGCCCGCCTGCTCGCCTTCGGCCTCCCCCTCCGGCGCGGTGAGGGGCAGGCGCACCTGGAAACGGGTGTCCCCGGGCTCGGACTCCACCAGCAGGCTCCCGTGGTGCTTGTGCACCACGATCCGCCAGGAGATGTCGAGACCGAGCCCGGTCCCCTCCCCCACCGGCTTGGTCGTGAAGAAGGGGTCGAAGATCCGGTTGCGGATCTGCGGTTCCACTCCCGGCCCGGTGTCGCCGAACTCCACCAGCACCTGGTCGCCGTCCAGCACCGTGCGCACGGTCAGCGTCCCCTCACCGCCCATCGCGGAGGCCGCGTTGTCGATGAGGTTGGTCCACACCTGGTTCAGCTCGCCGGGGTAGCCGGGGATCCGCGGCAGCGACCGGTCGTAGTCCCTGACGATGTCGATCCCGGCGCCGAGCTTGCCCGAGAGCATCACGAGCGTGCTCTCGATCAGCTCGTGCACGTCCACGACCTGGAAGGGCGCCCGGTCGAGCTGGGAGTACTGCTTGGCCACGTCCACCAGGTGCGAGATACGGGTCGTGGAGTCCTCGATCTCGTTCATGAGCAGCTCGGTCTCCACCGTGTAGCCCAGCCACCGGACGGCGCCTTCGAGGGTGGCACCGTCCACGGCCGCCGCCACGCCCTCCAGCCAGTCGGTGTCCAGGCCCGCCTGGACGAGCGTCGCCGCCAGCTCCCAGGCCTCCCCGACCCCGTGCTCGTCGAGCCACTCGCCGAGCTCGTCCTCCCGGTCGGCGGCCTCCAGCGGGCTGAGCGGCACGCCCTTGGAGACCTGCTCGGCGGTGCGTTCCTGGAGGCCGACGAGCGTCTCCATGGTCTGGCGCGTGTACGGGCCCGCCGCGATCATCCCGAGCTTGTGCCGCATGCCGGCCACCCGCTCGCGCAGCGACGAGGTGGCGCGCACGGCCGCGGCGGCGGGGTTGTTGAGCTCGTGGGTCAGCCCCGCCGACAGGGAGCCCAGCGCCAGCAGGCGCTCGCGCTCGTTGATCCGCGCCTGCATGTTCTGGGTCCCGTAGAACACCCCCTCCAACAGGTGGACGGCCATCGGAAACCACTCGCGCATGACCGCGGAGAAGGTCTCGGCGGGCAGCACGAAGAACCGGGAGGCCTCCACGGCCCGCAGGGACCCCCGGTAGTGCGCGCCCTGTAGGCCGCTCACGTAGGCCTGCATGGCCCCGGCGTAGGCGCCCCGGTGCGAGGTGCGGTTGGTCTCCACGTCGTCGGCGCCGACCCGGCGCGAGAGCGCCACCGTGCCCTCCAGGAGCACGTAGAAGCACGTGGCCGGCTCCCCCTCGCGGTACACGTAGCCGGGCTCGAACCGCTCCAGGCGACCCTCGTCGCACAATCGCCCGAGCTGGTCGTCGTTCAGTTCCTCGAACAGGAAGAGCGTGCGCAGCTCCTCCCGGTCACAGCGCGTCGGCTCCGTGGTCACGACAGCTCCAGGTAGCGGTGGACGAGCATCACGGCCATGGCGCCCTCGCCGACGGCGGAGGCGACCCGTTTGGCGGACTCCGCGCGTGCGTCGCCCGCCACGAACACCCCCGGGACGCTGGTCTCCAGGTGGTAGGGCGGCCGGTCCAGCTCCCAGCCGCGCGGCGGCCGCCCGGCCACGGCCAGGTCCGGGCCGGCCAGGATGAATCCGCGCTCGTCCCTGGTCACGGTGCCCTCCAACCAGTCGGTGAGGGGGGCCGCGCCGATGAACACGAACGCCCACTGGGTGTCGACGGACTCGGTCTCCCCGGTCTTGACGTCGCGCAGTTCGAGCCGCTCCAGGTGGTCGGAGCCGTGCGCGGACCCGATGACCGTCCCGGTGCGCACGTGGATGTTGGGCGTGCGGTCGATCTGCTGGATGAGGTAGTGGGACATGGACGCGGTCAGCGAGGACCCGCGCACCAGCAGGGTCACCGACTTCGCGCCGCGGGCGAGGTACATGGCGGCCTGCCCGGCGGAGTTCGCGCCGCCCACGACGTACACGTCGTGGCCCTGGCAGGAGGGCGCCTCGGTGAGCGCCGACCCGTAGAAGACCCCGCGCCCGGTCAGCTCGGCCAGGCCCGGCGCGTCCAACTGGCGGTAGGACACCCCGGTCGCCAGCAGGACGCTGTGCGCGGCGATCGAGGTGCCGTCGGAGAAGTGGACGGTGCGCGCGGCGCCGTTGGCCTCCAGCCGGGTGACCTCGCGCGCGGTGAGCATCTCGGCGCCGAACCTCGCGGCCTGGCGCCGGGCCCGGTCGGTGAGCTGGGCGCCGGAGACGCCGTCGGGGAAGCCGAGGTAGTTCTCGATCCGCGAGCTCTGGCCCGCCTGACCGCCGGTGGCCGAGCGCTCCACCAGGACGGTCCGCAACCCCTCGGAGGCGCCGTAGACGACCGCGCCGAGCCCGGCCGGACCGCCGCCGATGACGACGAGGTCGTAGAAGTCCTCCTCGGGCGTGGTGGCGAGCCCGACCAGTCCCGCGAGTTCGGTGTCGTCGGGTTCGGCCAGCGCGGTGCCGTCCTCGGCGACCACCAGGGGGAGCCGCTCGGCGTCCTGACCGGCGGCCTCCAGCAGCCGCCGGCCCTCGGGGTCCTCGCTGGAGTACCAGCGGTAGGGCACCTGGTTGCGGGCCAGGAACTCACGGACCTGCGAGGAGCGGGCCGACCACCGGTGTCCGACGACCTTGGTCGTGGCCACCAGCCGGTGGCTGCCCTCCCGCCAGGCCTGCAGGAGGTCGTCCAGGACCGGGTAGAGCTTCTCCTCCGGCGGGTCCCAGGGTTTGAGCAGGTAGTGGTCGAGGTCGACCAGGTTGATGGCGTCGATGGCCGCGTCGGTGTCGGCGTAGGCGGTCAGCAGCACCCGCCGCGCGCTCGGGTAGAGGTCGATGGCCTGTTCGAGGAACTCGATCCCGCTCATCTTCGGCATCCGGTAGTCGGCCAGGACCGCCGCCACCTGGTCGCCGCGGAGTTTGAGCTCCCGCAGGGTCTCCAGCGCGGTCGCTCCCGACTCCGCGCGCACGATCCGGTACCCGTCGCCGTAGCGGCGCCGCAGGTCGCGGGCCACCGCGCGCGAGACCCCCGGGTCGTCGTCCACGGTCAGAATGACGGTCCGTCCCGAACCCGTCGACTGCGCCATGCGTCTCCCCTATCCGATTTTCTCGCCGCATCGTGCGCCTACCGGTCGAAGAGTACGGCCTCGGGGTCTCGGCGCGCTCGCGATAATCTGTGCCGGATGTGAAGGCCCAGTGGCCGAGAGGGGAGCGCCCATGGTGAGCGAGGGCGCGGACGCCCGCGGGCGCATGGTCGCGGGGGCGGCCGACATGATCCGGCGGCGCGGACTGGCCGCCACCTCGGTCCGCGAACTGGCCGCGCACAGCGGGACGCCGTTGGGATCGACCTACCACTACTTCCCGCGCGGCAAGCAGCAGCTGGCCGCCGAGGCCGTGCGGTTCGCGGGGGTGGTCGTGGGCGACGGGCTGGCCGAGGAACTGCGGGCGGGACCGGTCGCCGGGCTGCGGGCGTTCCTGCGGGAGTGGCGGCGCACGGTGCTCGACAGCGACTTCCGGGCGGGGTGCCCGGTGCTGGCCGTGGCGGTGGAGGAGCCGCCCCGGGACGGGGCGTCGGAGGCGCTCGCCGCGGCGGCCGAGGTGCTGAGGGGATGGCAGGAGCTGCTGGCCGCGTCCCTGCGCGCGCACGGGGCCGAGCCCGCCCGTGCGACGCGGTTGGCCGCCCTGGTCGTGGCCTCGGTGGAGGGGACGGTGGCGCTGTGCCGCGCCCAGCGCGACATCGGTCCCCTGGACGACGTCACCGTGGAACTGGAGTCCCTGCTGCGGTCCGCGGTCGGGGGCGCCGGGAGCGAGGGAGGCACCGGGGGCTGAGGGCCGTGGCGGCAGGGGCGCGCCCCCGGATCAGAGCCAGTCGCGGCGTTTGAACACCACGTACAGGCACACGCACACCAAAGCCATCAGGCCGACCGAGAACGGGTAGCCGAAGGCCCAGTCCAGCTCGGGCATCCGGGTGAAGTTCATGCCGTAGACGGTGCCGATCAGGGTGGGGGCGAAGAGGATGGCCGCCCACGACGAGATCCGCTTGAGCTCGTTGTTCTGTGAGTGGCCGGCCTCGGCCAGGAGCTTCATCTCCTCGTTCTGGGCCTGGGAGACGAGCGTGGCGTTCACCGCCAGGATGTTCTGCAGCATCTGCCGGAAGCCGTCGACCCGCTCGGCGGCGGTGGTGGCGTGGTCGGCGACGTCGCGCAGCCTGCGCTGGAGCTCCTCGTCGGTGCCGTACTTGTCGAAGCCCGCGGTCAGGTCGTCGGTGATGCGCAGCAGCGGCCGGGTGGCGCGCTGGAACTCGATCACCTCGCGGGAGAGCTCGTAGATGCGGCGGGAGACCCGGGGGTCGCCGCTGAAGACCTCGGTCTCGATCTCGTCGACGTCGTGCTGCAGACCGGCGATCACCGGGGCGTACCCGTCGACGACGGCGTCCAGGATCGCGTACAGGACGGACTCCGGGCCCAGGGCCAGCAGCTCGGGGTCGCCCTCCAGTCGGGCGCGCACCGCCGCCAGGTCGGGGACGTCGGCGTGGCGCACCGTGAGGACGAAGTCGCGGCCGACGAAGAGGTGGATCTCCCCGAACTCGACCTCCTCGGTCTCGTCGATGTAGCGGGCCGCGCGCAGGACCACGAAGAGGGTGTCGCCGTAGCGTTCCAGCTTGGGGCGCTGGTGGGCGACGATGGCGTCCTCCACCGCGAGTTCGTGCAGGTTGAACTGGTCGGCGGCGGCCAGCATCTGCGCCTCGGCCGGGCGGTACAGGCCGATCCAGGCCATGGTGGACCCGCGCTCGTCGGGCAGTCGGCCGTAGATCTCCTCCAGGCTCCCCGGTGTGCGCACCCGCCGTCCGTCGCGGTAGAGCGCGGCGTCCACGACGCTGTGCTCCAGGGGCGCCTCGACGGGCGTGCCCCCGTCGTTGGCCCGGGGGTCCATCGACCACTCCGGGGCGGGTTCCTGCCCAGGGCTCGGGTCGGGGGCGCCGGGCCGCCGCGGAGACCGCGTGAACGGATTCTTGCCCCTGCGCACCGCGCGTGCTCGCCAGTCGGACATGTCGGGCCCCCACGGGCGGACGTCCGCCACGGAGTCGGTGCCCCGCGCGGCGGCGGGGGCGGGTGGCGGCGGTCCTGACCCAGGTCGAACTGATCTCCGGTGCCAGCTTAGGACTCCCCGCCACCGCACGATCCCACGCGGTGCCGCCGCGGCCCCGTGGAGGTCGCCCGGAGGCCACGGGGAGGACGCGGGGAGAGGGCGTGGAGGCCACGGGGAGAGGGCGTCCGCTCATCTCAAGTATTCTTTGACACGAATATTCACCATGAGGAATACTTCTCGTATGGACGCTCTCCTCACCGCACTGGCCGACCCGGCCCGCTGGCGGCTCATCACCCTGCTGGCGCAGCGGCCACGCCCGGTCGGAGTCCTGGCCCGGCTGGCCGGCGCACGCCAGCCCCAGACGACCAAACACCTGCAGACCCTCGAACGCGCGGGCGTGGTCACCTCCCAGCGCAGCGGACAGCGCCGCGTCTACGCGCTCCGGCCCGGCCCGCTGCGGGACCTGGCCGCCGTCCTCGGCGAGCTCGCCGACACCGCGGACCGGGCCGAGGGGCCGAGCGCGGCCTTCGAGCGCCACGGGCACACTCTGCGCGCGGAACGGCTGGCGGCGAAGGAGCCGGGCTGGGCCGACGGCCGCTCGTTCACCTTCCACCGGTCGCTCACGGAGCCTCCCGCACTGGTCTGGCGCCATCTGACCGAGGCCGCCCTGCTGGCCCGCTGGTGGACGCCCGACGACCTGCGCGTCTCCGCGCTCGTCTTCGAGGCGCGCCCGGGCGGACGGATCGTCCACGAGTACCGCGACGCGGAGGACACCGACGGCTCGGACCCGGTCGCCGGGTACGCGGAGGGGGTCGTGGAGGACGTGAGCCCCGGTGAGCGCCTCTCCTACCGGCTCTCCCCCCTGCTGCCCGACGGCGGCCCGGCCTTCACCGCCCACGTGGGCCTCGACCTGAGGCCCGGCGGCACCGGCACGGAGCTCGACGTCGACTTCCGGGTCACCGACAGCACCGTCGACTCCGCCGACTTCGTCGCGGGCATCGAGACCGGCTTCGGCCAGAGCCTCGACACGCTCGCGGCGGTCCTCGCCGCGAACGCGCAGGACAGCGACACCCCCACCCACACGAGGAGCACGCCATGACCGAGCAGACCACCGGGCAGACCACCGGCCGGACCACCGGGCGCAGGGTGCGCGCGAACATCGCCGTCTCGCTCGACGGCCGCTACAGCGGCCCGGGCGGGCCCGGGGACCTCGGCGCGATCGTCCCCTACGCGATCACCGACCTCGCGCGCGACCATCTCACCCGCATCTGGGAGGGCGCGACGACGGCCGTGCTGGGCCGGACCAACGCCGAGGGGTTCCTGAGCTACTGGCCCTCGGTCGCCGAGGACGGGGACGCCGATCCGCGTGACCGCGGATACGCGAAGTGGCTCGTCGACACGGAGAAGGTGGTCTTCTCGACCGCCCTGACCGAGGCGCCGTGGGAACGCACCCGCCTGGTGAACGCTCCCGTCGCGGACGTCATCGGCGAACTCAAGGCCACCGGCACGGGCGACGTCCTCGTCAACAACTCCGTGAGCGTCATCAAGGCGGCCCTGGCGGCGGACCTGCTCGACCGGCTCTACCTCATGATCACTCCGGAGATCTCCGGGAGCGGTCAGCGGCTGTTCGACGACGGCCTGCCCGCCTCGCGATGGGAGCTCACCCGCCAGGAGACCGGCGAGCGGGGCGAACTCGCCCTCGTCTACGACCGCGTCCGCTGAACCGGCGGTCCGCGCCTCGGCCGACGGGCACGATGGCGCGGACCGCGCCGCGTCGATCGCGCGGTTGCGGGCGTCCTTCGGAGTACGGTCATGAGCTGTCGGCAGCCGCACAGGAAGAGGACCCTGACATGACCACCGCACCGTTCGACCCGCGCGCGCTCCTCGCCGGAAGCCGGCTCGGCGTCCTGGCGACCATCAAGTCCGACGGCCGCCCCCAGCTCTCCCCGGTCATGCCGTTCTACGACCGCGAGTCGCAGACCCTGTACGTGTCGATGACCGAAGGGCGGGCCAAGACCGCCAACCTGCGCCGCGACCCCCGGGCCGCGCTGGAGGTCACCAGTGCCGACGGCGGGTCGTGGGCCACCGCCGAGGGCACGGTGACGCTCACCGGGCCGGGGACCGACCCCCAGGGGCCCGAGGTCGAGGCCCTGGTCGAGTACTACCGCGCCGCCGCCGGGGAGCACCCGGACTGGGACGAGTACCGGTCGGTGATGGTCTCCGAGCGCCGGGTGCTGATGACGATGCCGGTCGACCACGTCTACGGCGCCCGGATCCGCTGACCTGCGACTCCGGCGCGCCTGGTCGCGTAGGAGGCGGCGAAGGGGGAAGGGTGGTGGCATGGACGAGCGTCAACGCCCTCTGGTGATCGCCTTCGACGTGATGGAGACCCTGTTCCCGATCGTGCCTCTGGAGGCGCGGTTCACCGCGGCCGGGCTGGCGCCGGGCACGGTGCGGCTCTGGTTCGAGCGGACACTGCGCAACGGCTTCGCCCTGTCGGCGGGCGGCGGGTACCGGCCCTTCGCGGAGGTGGCGGTGGGCGCCCTGCTGGACGTCGACGGCCACCGCCTCACCGAGCCGACCGTGCGGGAACTGGTGGGCGCGATCGCCGAACTGGAGCCGCGTCCCGAGGCCGCCGCGGCGCTCCGGCTCGCCCGGACGGCGGGCCCGCGCGTGGTGGCGCTCACCAACGGCTCCGCGGACACGACCGGTGCGCTCCTGGGCCGGACGGGTCTGGACGCCCACGTGGAGCGCGTCATCTCCGCGGACGAGGTGCGCCGCTGGAAGCCCGCGCCCGAGCCCTACCTGCACGCCGCCGCGGCCTGCGGGGTCCCGCGCGCACGCCTGGCGCTGGTGGCGGCGCACGCGTGGGACGTGGAAGGTGCACGCCGCGCGGGGCTGACCACCGGATGGTCCTCGCACCTGGAGGGGCTCTTCCCCCAGGTGTTCGAGCCCGCGGACGTCAGCGGCGCCGACCTGGTGGACGTGGTGGAGGGCCTCCTGGAGCGCTGAGGCGTGGCCCGACGCCCCGCCCGGTCGGCTCCGGCGCGGGTCGGCCGTGCGGTCCACCACCCGCGCCCCTAGGCCGGAGCGCCCGGGGCCGCACGGACCCCGGACCGGTGCGGCTCGTCCGGCCCGTCCGCATGTGCTCTGTGGGCCGAGGCGGGGGTCAGCGGCGGATCCCGGGCCGGTCGCCCACGGCCAGGCGCTCGAAGCAGATCATCCGCCCCTGGCGCACCACCACCGCGCCCTTCGGACAGCGGAAGAGCGTGCCCCGTTCGGACAGGTGCAGCAGTCCTTCGGCGGAGCACAGGATGCGGCCCGGCGAGACCTGGGAGACGCCCTCCAAGATGGCCAGCGACTCGGCCACCTCCGGCGCGACCTCGGCCAGGTAGCGGGGGGTTCGGGTGGTGGCGCTCATCATGACCCCACCTTCGGGATCGAGAGCACACCCGCGATCCGCCGCGCGAACTCGCGCTCCTGCCCGGCGGGCAGAGCCCGGTCGTACTCGAACCCGCCGTCGGACGACTCCCAGACCCAGAACCAGTGGAGCCCAGCACCGGTGTTCCGCAGCAGCACCGTCTGGCTCTGCTCTCCCTTGCGCACCTCGATCACCATTCCTTTCCCTGGAAGGGGCTCCACCCCACAGATGTCCAGTTCCAAGCACAGAGCCTTGGCCGCTTCGCGTGGTGTCATCGTGATCCCTTTTGTTGCGGATTATGCAATGAAGGTGATATGTCCGCTCACCAGGTTCATCGCTGATCGGAATCAGGATGCTGGAACGGCTTTCGAAAACCTAGAGCTCTGAACCGAGTGCAACAATGGGACGACACAGATCAGGGATGGTGTAAATCCACTGGGGGATGGTGAATAAATTGGCGAAACGCAAGGTCAGGACGCATGCCTTGCAGTGGGGAACCGAACTGAGGAAGTACCGCAATCAGGCGGGAAAGACCCAGTCCTGGCTCGCGGCACAACTGCACTGCTCCAACGGCCTGGTATGCGGTTTCGAGAAGGGCACGCACTGGCCGAGCAAGGAGATGGCAGACCGACTGGACACGCTCGTCCAGGCCCACGGCGCCCTCTCGACCTCCTGGCTGCGTCTGTCCTCGCGCCGGGCCTATCCCGAATGGATGGGGGAGCGCATCAAGGCCGAGCCCCGGGCCAGCCTCATCCGGGAGTTCGAACCCGTCGTCGTCTCCGGTCTCCTCCAGACCCCGGACTACGCCCGCACCCTGCTCAAGGCGGGGAACGCCTTCTCCGCGCCGCAGGCGATCGACCACCTGGTCGAAGGGCGGTTGCGCCGACAAACCATCTGGGACGGCCCGAATCCGCCCAAGATGGTCGTCGTGTTCAACGAGGCCGCACTCACCGCCCCCACCGGCGGTCCAACGGTCATGTCCCACCAGCTGAGCCGTCTCATCTCGATGGTGGAAGCCGATACGCTCCGGTTGCACGTCGTCCCCTTCGACACCGAACAGCCCCCGTTCACGACCTCCTTCAGCCTCCTCAGCTTTCCGGAGCAGGCGGACGTCCTGTACGTGGAAGACGCAGTGTCCGGCCGAATGGTCACCGATGACGACGACGTACGTCGCATGGATAGGGTTTTCAGCGAGCTCCTGGGTGTGGCCCTGTCCCCTGAGAAGAGCCTGAAGGCTCTGTACGAATACCGAAGGACGTTTGACCATGGCACTTGAGCGTGTATGGAAGAAGAGCACCTACAGCGGGACCAATGGTGGAAACTGCGTCGAGGCCGCACTGGTCCCGGCCGGTGCCGCCGTGCGGGACTCCCGGCACGTCCGCCTCGGCGCTCTGGAGACCCCCCACCACGAGTGGACCGCCCTCGTCGCCGCCGTCGCGACCGGCTCCCACTGACACGGCGGTCGGGCCGTACCGCTGAGGCGGTCACGGCCCGGCCCGGGCATGGACACGGCGGGCACCTCGTGGTCCCGTGACCCCTGAGTTCTCAGTAAGCTGCCGGAGTCCCCTTCATCCGAACGAGCACGTCCGGCGCGCCCGAGCCGACCCCGGCTCCCCTGACCGGAGCAGAACACAGCCAGGAGTAGAACCCTCCGTGTCCCTCATCGAAGCAGTCATCCTCGGCTTGGTCCAGGGGCTGACCGAGTTCCTCCCCATCTCCTCCAGCGGCCACCTGCGGGTGATCTCCGCGTTCTTCGGTTGGCCGGACCCGGGCGCGGCCTTCACGGCCGTCAGCCAGCTCGGCACCGAGCTCGCCGTGATGATCTACTTCCGGCAGCGGATCTGGAACATCGTCTCCACCTGGTCGCGCTCGCTGTTCAAGCGCGAGCTGCGCAGTGACATCAACGCGCGCATGGGCTGGTACGTCATCATCGGCTCCGTGCCCATCGTGGTCCTGGGCCTGCTCCTGGAAGACCAGATCGACAGCGTCTTCCGCGACCTGCGCCTGATCGCCCTGAACCTCATCATCTTCGGTGTGATCCTGGGCCTCGTCGACCGGTACTCGCGCAAGCACCGCAGCATGGAGGACCTCACCGCCTCCCGCGGCCTCATCTTCGGCCTCTTCCAGTCCCTGGCGCTGATCCCGGGCGTCTCGCGCTCGGGCGGTACGCTCACCGGCGGCATGCTGCTCGGCTTCAACCGCAAGGACGCCGCCGAGTACGCCTTCCTTCTGGCGCTGCCCGCGGTGTTCGGCGCGGGCATCTACAAGCTCACCGACATCGGTTCCAACGAGTACGCCGGCTGGGGCGCCACGATCGTGGGCACGGTCATCGCGGGTGTGGTCGGGTTCATCGTCATCGCCTGGCTGATGAAGTTCATCTCCACACACAGCTTCATGCCGTTCGTGTACTACCGCATCGGCCTGGGCATCCTCGTCCTGACGCTGGTCAGCTTCGGTGTGCTCGACCCCGAGGGCGGCGCCGAGTCGCAGACCGCGCGCAACGAGATCGTCGCGCAGGACACCGTCGGCGAGGACGAGGACGCTGCCGAGGGCGACGACGGCGCGGCGGCCGAGGACAAACCGTCCGCGGAGCCCAGCGAGGCGCCCTCGGCCGACCCCACGCCCGAGATCGACCCGGCGACCGGCTGGGAGATCGACCCGGAGGTGGGGCTGCCCCGCAACCCCGACACCGGGCTCTTCCACGACCCCCAGTTGGGCATGGACGTCGACTACGACCAGGCCACCGGCCTGGCCACCAACCCGGTGACGGGCGAGCAGTACGACCCCACGCCCGCCGAGTGAGCTGAGCACGTGCCGCCGTCGGCCCCGGTCCACCCCACACGGACCGGGGCCGACGGCGTTCTCACCGGCCGGGACCGCCGCGGATTCACCCTCCTCTGGTGTCCGCGTCTCCGTCCCGACCGCCGGAGGCCCTCACGACCCGGTGGCCGTCGCTCAGGAGCCGGATGGCGATGACGAGCTCCAGAAGGTCGGCGAAGGCACGCAGGTCGCAACCGGTCCGCTCGGCGATCCGGTCGAGCCGGTAGTAGGCCGTGTTGACGTGCAGGTGCATCGCCTGGGCCATGGCCCTGGCCCGCAGATCGTGCGCGGCGTAGGCCAGCACCGTCTCCACCAGGGTCCCGCCGCGGGACAGGTCCTCTTCGACGAACCTGCGCAGCTCCGGGCGGACGAGCCGCCGGGCCGTGGCGTCGTCGCGGAGCACCAGGTAGTCGAAGGTCGACAGCAGGGGCAGCGGCACGAGCCCGGCCGCACCGCCCAGACCGTCCCTGGCCGTGCACGCCTCGGCATAGGCCTCCGGGACGGCGGACACGTCCGCGTGGACGGCGCTCAGTCCCACGGCCAGGTGGACACCGGCGTGCGCGAGCTCGTCCAGGGCGCGGCGCAGCCGTTCCACGACCGCCCCGGCGGCACGGGCGTCGGCCGGGGCCAGGGTGGTCACCTCCTGCTGGCGGACGACGGTGAGGCCGGGGGTGCGCTGTGCGAAGGCGCCGCGCAGGGCGGCGGCGACGTCCGGCAGCGTGTACTGGTCGGGCAGCGGGGCGACCGGCAGCGCGGTCGACACGACCAGGCCCACGCCCGGGTCCAGTCCCGCCGAGGACAGCAGCGAGCGCTTGGGACCGGGCGGGATCTCGTGACCGGCCAGGAGGTCCTCGAACACGTCGCGGCGCAGCCGGTCGAGTTCGGCCACCTCGTGCTGCTGGGCGTCGAGGTAGGCCTCGGCCGCCACCGAGCTGCCCACCTCGATCAGGTGCATGACCCGGCCGACCAGTGCCATCGCCGCGTCCCGCGCGCCCGGATCCTGGCGCGCGGCCGCGCTGACGCCCTCCCAGAGGGTGAGCTGGCCGATCCGGAAGGCCTGGAGGAAGTCCGAGAGCGACACGCCCTGCCGGACCCTCCTGCGCGCGTGCTCCGCGGTGGAGGGGAAGTCGGCGGGCTGGACGAAGCGGTCCTCCTTGACGCTGGTGACCAGCGCGTGGAACACCTGGCCGACATGGCGGGCGAGCTCCGCGCGCAGCCGCGGATCGGCGCTGGCGCGGTAGGCGGGGACCTGCTCCCAGATGCGGTCGGCCGCGTCGAGGGTGATCCGTTCCATGGACGGTTCGAGCGCCTCGACGATCCGCCGCAGATCTGGTTCCGTCACGTCCGCCCCACCGCTCGCCGCCGTCCGTGCGCCGCCGTCTGCGCCTCCACCACCGGGTGTCCCGGGTCACTCTACGGGGATGACCTGGGACCGCGGGCGGACCGGCACGGAGCGGACCGGTCTAGGGCGTGTATGACGGATGCCGCCCGTCGCGAGCGGCGTTCCAGTGGTGGCCTCGCAAGGCCGAAGAAGGAAGCATCCTGGTGTGGCTGTTGACTGATGAGAACGCAGTGAGGGCGCCGCTGGGGCGTCGCGCAGCAGGGTGAGTGTCCGTCATACACGCCCTAGTGTTCTGAGTCGTTAATTCGATGAAGATACGCGGCGATGGTTTCGAAGATCTCCTCGGCCGTCTTGGTCCACACGAACGGCCGGGGGTTCTCGTTCCAGGTATCGATCCACCCCTGGAGTGCGTGCTCCAGATCGCTGACCGAGGTGTAGGACCCCCGCCGGATCATCCTGCGGGTGATCTCGGCGAAGAACCGCTCCACCAGGTTCAGCCAACTGGAGTAGGTCGGGATGAAGTGCAGGTGGAAGCGGGGATGGGCCAGCAGCCAGTCCTTGACGATCGGCGCCTTGTGCGTGCCGTAGTTGTCCACGATGAGGTGGACATCCAGCCCAGGGGGCGTTTCGCGGTCGATCTGGTTGAGGAACTTGCGGAACTCGACGGAGCGGTGCCTGCGGTGGTGAGCCGAGATCACCTTGCCCGAGGCCGCGTCCAGGGCCGCGAACAGGGTGGTCGTACCGTGCCGGATGTAGTCGTGGGTCTGGCGCTCGGGCACGGCGGGCATCATCGGCAGCACCGGGGCCGACCGGTTGAGCGCTTGGATCTGGGACTTCTCGTCCACGCACAGCACCAGTGCCGCGTCCGGCGGGTTGAGGTAGAGGCCGGTGACGTCGCGGACCTTCTCGATGAAGAACGGGTCGTTGGACAGCTTCCACTCGTCGACCAGGTGGGGTTTGAGCCCGAACGCTCGCCAGATCCGCGAGACGGCGGTCTGGTTCAGCCCGGTCCGCTCGGCCATCGACCGGGTCGACCAGTGTGTACCGCCGTCGGGCGAGGGCTGTTCCAGGGTCTGGCGGATGACCTCCTCGACGTGGGCGTCGGTGATCTTGCGGGGCTGGCCGGGGCGGTCCTTGTCGGAGAGCGCCTCCAGCCCGCCGTCGATATAGCGGTTGCGCCACTTGCCCACCGTCTGCGGCCAGACCCCCAGCACCCGGGCGACCTCGGCATCGGTGCCGCCCTCGGCGCAGCGCAGGATGATCCGTGCGCGCTGCGCCATGACCTGCGCTGACGTGGGCCGCCGTGCGATCTGTTCCAGCGTGCGCCGGTCCTCGTCACTGACTACCAGGGGCCTTTTCTTCCTGCCGCGTTGCGCCATGAGACCATCGTAACCAATTATTCATCGAATTAACGACTCAGAACACTAGCGGGCGCCCTCGGTGTCGGGCCGGCGCACGGTGACCCGGCGGATCCAGTCCAGCAGGTCGGCGACGACGAGGTCGCGGTCGGTCTCGTTGAACAGCTCGTGGCGCGCGCCGTCGTAGACCCGGTAGACCAGGTCGGCGACTCCCGCCTCGCGGTAGCGCTCGACGAGCTGGTCGCTGAACGCCAGCCCCTGGTTGAGGGGATCACGGTCGCCGACGAGCACGTAGACGGGGGTGTCCTGGGGGACGCCGAAGGGATTGGCCAGCCGCCCCATGGCGGCCGCGGTGAGCCCGTCCATGCCCTCGGCGTCCAGGGCGAAGCCGCACAGCGGGTCGGCCATGTAGGCGTCCACCTGGGCCTGGTCGCGGCTGATCCAGTCGGCCGGGGTCCGCGCCGGCTGGAAGGGGGCGTTCAGGGCGGTCAGGGGGTCGGTGCCCTGCCGGGCCAGGTCCACCAGGAGCAGGTCGACGGCGGTGGTGCCGCTCAGCGCCACGCCGTCGGCCAGACGGGGGTGGTCGAGCAGGTACTGCTGGGCGGCGAACGAGCCCAGGCTGTGGCCGAGCAGGACCAGGGGCAGCCCGGTGTGGCGCTCGCGCAGCAGGCGCGAGAGCGCGGCGACGTCGGCCACCAGCAGGCTCCAGCCGTCCTCGCCCAGGACACCGGGGCCCGCGTGCATGGTCGCGCCGTGGCCCCGGTGGTCGTTGGCGTACACGGCGTACCCGCGGGCGTTGAGGTCCGCGGCGAGCGGGGCGTAGCGCAGGGCGTGCTCGCCCATGCCGTGCGAGATCTGGACGATGCCGCGCAGGGGGCCGTCCGGGACCCACGCGTGCACGTGGACCGTCAGGCCGTCGGCGCTGGTGAAGGTGAACATGGGGGCTCCTGTCGGGAGGGTCGGCGGGGACGCGCCGACGGTTCGACCGGCGCCGGACCGGCGCCGGGACCGGACACTCGCCGGTCGCCCTACCGCCAGTGTGGCCACGACGCGGCTCCCTGCCCATGTACGGCTTCCCAACGATCCGCCGGCTTCCTTGGAGAGCGCTCCAGTACCCCGGCCGACGGACGAAAACGGTTGTGGGTCGGGGCGTGCGCTTTGCTAGGTTCGGCGCAGGGCGGGCCGTGGGACTTGACCGCGACTTCCGAGAACTGCCTATGAAGCACCATTCACGCTGTTCGCGCCGACGATCCCCGGCCCGCCCCCGTCCCCCGGCAGGAGCACTCCCGATGACCGACACCTACGCCGACCTGCTCGCGTGCGAGGACCTGCTCCTCTTCGCCGGGGCCGCGACCGCCGCCACCGGCCGGCGCGAATTCCACTCGGGCGCCGACGACCAGCGGCTGTCCATGGACTTCCTGCACGACTACGTCCACCAGACGCTGCCCGACCTGTACGCGATGACGCTGGCCCTGCACATCAACGACCACCACGCCGCCCGCGTCGTCCACACCCTGCTCGGCCACCCCCGGCCCGGCGCCCCCGCCGAGGAGCGCGCCCGCGAGAACGGCCTCATCCGCAGGCGGCTGGCACGGATGCCGCCGCAGCGGGTGTACCGCCTCTTCCGGCGGCTGGCCGAGGACCGGGTGAACAACCGCCGTACCCGCGCCACGATGCGCGACTGGCTGAGCGCGCGCCCCCACCTGGACCTGGACGCGCTCAAGTACCGCTCCGGACTGCACGCGGCCGCGCGCCACGCGCGGCTCCCGCTGCCGCCGGACGTGGACCGGTTCCTGTTCTCGCGCACCTCCCGGCGGCGCCGGATCCGGTACGACTCCGCCCTGCTGCGGGCGCACGGCCGGGCCCACTACTCCGCCCAGGACGCCTACGACCTGCCGTACACGGTCGCCGAGGGATTCGCCGCGCACCACCGGGTGCCGCGCGAACGGTTCCTGGAGCGCGTCCGCGCGCGCACCACCCGCGCCGAACGCCTGCGGTTGGACTCCGCGACCCGGCGGGCGGGCGTCGAGTCGCGGGTGGACCTGGGCGCGATGCCCCTGCTGCGCCTGTGCGTGTACGTGCTGGGGATGCCGATGGCCGAGCGCGAGGAGCGCCGCCGTGAACTCCAGGAGGCACTGACGCGGGCGGCGCGGCGCGTGGCCGGCCCCCTGGCGGGCACCTGGCCGACCACGGTGGCGGTCCTGGACGACAGCTACTCCTCGTCCGGTTCGCCCGAGCGCCGCAACCACCCGCTCGCCGCGGCGCTGGCCTGCCACCACCTGCTGCACGCGCTCTCGCCCCGGGCCACGAGCCGGTGGCTGTCCGGGCACACGGACGCGCTCACGGTGCGGCCGCTGGGACCCACGCTCCTGGCCGAGGCGGTGCTCGACGCCGTGGAGTCGCGCCCCGACCGGGTCGTCATCGTCTCCGACGGACACGACGACCATCCGCCGCTGCTCTCCGACGCGCTCACGGTGTGGCGCCGACGCCTGGACCCGGACCGGGCCACGACGGTGGTGCACCTGAACCCGGTGTTCGACTCCGACGGACTGAGCCTGCGCCCGCTCTCCCCCGCCGTGCCGACCATCGGGCTCCGGGACCCTGACGCCCTGCCCTCCCTGGTGGAGCTGGCCCGTTTCGGCGAGGGACGGCTCGGCCTGGCCGACCTGCGCGCCCACATGGAGGCCACGGCCGCCGCCTACCTGGAGTCCGACACGTGACCGCCCTCCCCACGCCCCGCCTCGACCTGGACGGTCTCACGGTCGGTCCCGACGCCCGTTGGGGCAGCGTGCGCCTGGTACCGCTGCTGCGCGCCGCGCCGATTCCGGGACTGCGCCTGCACGGCCGCGTGGACGAGGACGGTCGTGTGGACGGGGGCAGCCGCGCTGTCGCCGCGCGGCCGAACGGGACGCGCGAGGTCTCCTACGTCCCGCACTCCTACGCGGCCCCGTGGGACGAGGAAGCGTGGGGCGGTTTCACCTACGGCACGCAGCTGGTCCCGGTCGAGCCGAGCGCCGCCGGGCCCCGCCGCGAGGCCGCGCTGCTCCGGCGGCCCGGGCGCGGCCGGCCCGGCCGGGCGGGCTTCCTGCCGCTGCACCTGGCCGTGGAGGGCTACCTGTGCCTGCGGTTCGGCGCCCCGACGTTCACGTGGGCCGACTGGTCCCGCTCGACCGTGCGCCACGGACCCGGCGCACGGTCGGACACGTTCGTCTCCGGCGAGGACGTGGCCGGCCTGGCCGAGGCCCTGCGGGTGTTCGAGATCCACCGCGACCAGTGCGGCGTCGCGGTCTACGTCGCCGACACGCTGGCCTCCGTGCACGTGTACCCGTGTGCGGAGGACTACCGGGCCCTGCACCACGGCCTGCTGCTGGACCTGTTCGCCGACACCATGTACACCTACGGCCTGATGTACCCGGACGCCCCGGTGCACTACGACCCGATCGATCCGGAGTCCGTCCGCGACCTGGGCGACCTGCGCCGTGCGGTGGCGGCGAGTCGGGCCGCGACGGCGCGCGTCCACGACGGGCTGCTGCGGACGTCGCTGACCGACGGCCATGAGTTCGAGCGCGTGCAGGAATGGCGGGGCTTCACGACCCACCGCTTCTTCCCGGAGTTCTCCCGGCAGGGCGAGAACCACGTCGGTGAACTCGTCACCGACGCCGAGGGCCGCACCGCGCTGCTCCAGACCTTCCGGCTCTCCCCCGCCCAAGTGCGCCGGGGCCACCTGCTGCGGACGCTGGAGGAGAACGAGTGGTCGGCGCCGATGGCGGCGCGCGACCTGCGCACGTCCGAACCGGACCTGCTCGACCGCCTGCGGCGCGCGGGCCTGGGTGCGCTGCTCGCCCCCGGGCTACTCTCCCGCCACCGCCGCGCCCGGGCGTGATCCGGGGCCGACGGCGTTCTCACACGCGTGAGCGCCACGTCCCGGGGCGGGGCGCGGCGCCCTGTCACTGCTCGTTCCCTCCGGGTTCGCTCCCGGTGGAACTGTGCGGTTCGATGCCAGGTCGCACCTCCCTTCCACCGGGACGGGTCGCCGTCCGACAGGCGCCCGCGTCCCCGGGTCTCCTACGTCAATGGGAGCACGCACCGCGTCGAGCGTCCACACTACGGCCACAATCGGCCATAAGTGCAGGTCAGAGCAACCATTCGCCGGATCGGTCGGCGATGTGCGCGGGTGGCCGCACGTCGGCGGGCAGCAGCGGGTCCGCCACCGGGCGGCCCCAGCGCGTGTGCAGGGGCAGTTCCCCCGCCCACAGGCCGAGCGCGGCGTCGGCGCTCTCGCCGTCCTCGGGCGGTCCGGAGCTGGTCTTGACCGAGGCCTCCTCCAGGGACAGCGCCAGCAGAGCCGTGGCGGCGAGCTCCTTGCGGCTGGGGCGGCGCGCGTAGTCCCACTGGCCGGGCGCGGCCTGCTCGGTGAGCAGGCGCAGGCCCTCCAGTTTCTCGTCGGCGTCCCGTACCAGCCGCGGGACGCCGCGGATTATGGCGCTGCGGTAGTTGACGCCGTGCTCGAACACCGAGCGGGCCAGGACGAGGCCGTCCATGTGGGTCACCGTCACGCACACGTCGGTGCCGGGCGCGTCGGCCAGACTGCGACCGGCCACCGACCCGTGGACGTAGAGGGTCCGTTCGTCGGCTCCGTAGACGGTGGGCACGACCATGACCGATCCGTCCACGACCACGCCCAGGTGACACAGGAAGCCCGCGGCCAGGATCGCGTCCAGGTCGGCGCGGTACGGGCTCCCCTGCTCGCGCAGGCGCCGGTGACGGGTCCGTTCGGTCGCGGACAGGGACGGGAGGTCGGTGTCGGTCATGGTCGCTCTCTCGACGGGGGCACAAAACTCGACTCAGGCTATCGATTTCGTTGCGTCAACACCATGCTTCGCGTGAATCCATGGCGAACGAGGATTCTTCCAACGATATCCAAACCCTCCCCTGCCCATCGCTCATCGCGCGGCCAGCGCTGTCCTTTACCTCCAAATCCGCACGTTTTGCCTGGTAGCGGACATCATGGAGGAGAGGTGGTGGGCATGGTCAGCACGGTGTGGCGCGGCACCCTCACAGTGGGGCTGCTGTCGCTGGGGGTCAGTCTGTACAGCGCGCGCGAGCGGCACGGGCCGACCATGCACCAGTTCGTCCGCGGGACGAACCACCGGGTGCGCTACCGGAAGGTGGACGAGGAGACCGGCAAGGACGTCGGCTCGCGCGACATCGTCAAGGGCGCCAAGGTCGACGGCGACGAGTACGTGATCCTGGAGCCGGAGGACCTCTCCGGCCTGGCGCCCGGCAAGTCCCGGACCATGGAGATCACCGGGTTCGTCCCGGCCGACTCCGTGGACCCCGTCTGGTACTCCAACGCCTACTTCCTGTCCCCGCAGGACCAGTCCGCCGCCAAGCCCTACCGGCTGCTGTGCGCCGTCCTGGAGCGCACCGGGCGGGCCGCACTGGCGACCATGGTCATGCGCGACCGCGAACACCTGGTCCTGGTCGATCCCCAGCAGGGCGTGCTGACCGCCAACACCCTGTTCTGGCCGGACGAGATCCGCACCCCCTCGGACGTGATGCCGCCCGTCGCCGAGGCCGACATCTCCGAGCGCGACCTCGGCCTGGCCGAACAGCTGGTGGAGGCGATGGCCCAGGACTGGGACCCCGAACAGCACGAGGACGTCTACCAGAAGCGGCTCCAGGAGCTGATCGAGGCCAAGAGCGCCGGACGCAAGGTCCGCCACGCCGATGAGCGCCCCGTCCAGGAGGGCACCGTCGTCGAGCTCACCGACGCCCTGCGCGCCACGCTCAAGGAGCGCAAGGGCGGTCGCGCCCGCGCGCCCGAGCCGCGGCGGTCCGAGGAGTCGGCGGCCGGGCGCACCCCGGCCAAGAAGGCGCGCACGTCGAAGAAGAAGAAGGCCTCGGCCCCCGAAGTGGACCTGGAGGGCATGACCAAGAAGGAGCTGCTGCGGCGGGCCCAGGAGCTCGACGTGCCGGGACGGTCGAAGATGTCCCGGGAGGATCTGGAATCGGCCGTACGGGAGCGGATCTCGGCCTGACGGCGCCGGCACGCCCAAGACAGGCCCACCGGCCCCGACCCGGCGCGGGAGGGGAGCTCAGCCCGAGGGGGTCCGCCGCTCGACGTCGAGCCCCTCGGGGACCTCCGCCGGCCCCAGGTCCGGGCGGACCCGCACGAACCGCACCACGTGCCGCCACTTCCCCGCCGCGGTACCGGTGTCGGACTCGACCTCGACCACGGTCTCGGGGACCACGCCCTCATGCGGCGGGGCCTCGCCGCCGCGCCACCGGGACGGCGCCGCCACCCGCTCGCCCGACGGCGTCAGCAGGGGCGCCGTCTCCTCCCGCTGGGCGGGGGTGAGGTCGCGCGTGCGGCCGACCACCCGCAGCTCCCCCGTGTCGGGATCGCGGCGGCCGAGAACCAGCGCCTGGGGGCGCTCCACCGAACCCACGGCCCCCACGACCACCGCCTCCGTGGTCACCGCGTGCTTGTACTTACGCCAGCCCCGGCGGCCCGACTCGTAGACACCGTCGACGGACTTGACGACGAGCCCCTCGATGCCGACCCCGCCGAGCCCCTCGTACCACTCCCGCGCGGTCTCGGGGTCGTCGGTCTGCCACGTCAGGTCCAGGTGCGGGTCGTGCCCCTCGGCGAAGAGCCGCGCCAACCGCCCGCGCCGGTAGGACAGCGGCCGGTCCCGGATGTCCCGCCCGTCCACGCGCAGCAGGTCGAAGGCGACGAAGTGGGCGGGCTCGGCGCGGGCCAGTTCCAGGGCCCGGCGCGCCCCGACGGTGTTGCGGCGCAGCAGGGCGTCGAAGCTGAGTCCGCCGTCGAGCCAGCACACGATCTCGCCGTCCATCAGCAGACCGCCGGGCAGGCTCTCCAGGGCGGCCGCCAACTCCGGCCAGCGCCGGGCGGTCATCTCGCCCGAGCGCGAGACGATCCGGGTCGGCGCGGTGCCGGCCCGGGTCCGAAAACCGTCCCACTTGGGCTCGTACACCAGGCCCGGACCGGTCGGCAGCTCGGCCGTGACCCGGGCGAGCATCGGCTCTGGATCCACACCCGGGTCATGCCCGCGCCGCCCGGACGCAACCACACCCGCCCAGGTCAGCGCACCTGCGGCAGCAGGACCTTGAGCATCCGCGACCGGATCGCGCCCCGACCGCGCCCGAACTCGGCCATCAGTTCCGTCACGCTCGCCCCCTCGTTCGCCCGGGCCACCAGGCGCGCGTCGTCCTCCTCCGTCCACGGGGCGTAGGCGTTGGGGTGCCTGCGGCGCTCGCGCTCCATGTGCGCGGCCAGGGACCGGTGGGTCTCGTTGTCCGCGTCGACCGCGCCGTGTGCCGCGGCCTCCAGGAACAGCCGCCCCACGCGCGCCAGGTCGTCGGCGGGCACCTCGCCCTCCAGGCGGGTGAGGATCTCGCCGTCCCGGTCGCTGCCCAGCACCTCGACGGCCAGCCGGCCGTCGCCGGTGGACTCGGTCACCAGTTCCCAGCGTTCACCGTCGACCTCGAAGGCCACCTGTGAGCGTTCCGGCCCTTCGGCCGCTGCGCGCTCGGACACCGCATCCACCACTTTCCGGCTCCTCTCCGCCATCGTCGGACGCAGAGTAGCCAGCCGACCGTGCCCCGTCAGCGCTCTGACCGGAACCGGTCACCCCCGCCTTGCCTCCCGAAGTCCCATGGTCATACGTTTTGCGTTGATCGAGTGGTTCTCCGAAAGCGAGAGTGGGACGGTCATGCGGATCCTTGTCGTGGGTGCGGGCGCGGTCGGCGGGTACTTCGGCGCCCGCCTGGTACAGGCGGGCCGGGACGTGGACTTCCTCGTCCGGCCTCCGCGGGCCCGGCTGCTGGCGGAGAAGGGCCTGCGGCTGACCACGCAGGACGGGGACACCGAGACCGTGCCCGTCTCGCCCGTCACGGCCGACCGGCTGGCACCCGACTACGACCTGGTGATCGTGGCCGTGAAGTCCTACGGCCTGGACGAGGCGCTCAAGGACCTCGCGCCCGCGGTGGGCCCGCGCACCGTGGTGGTGCCCTTCCTCAACGGCATGCGCCACCTGGACGCCCTCGTCGAGCGGTTCGGGGCCGACCGGGTCTACGGCGGGGTGAGCCTGGTCCAGACCCGCCTGGACGAGGACGGCGGCATCGTGCAGGTCGGCCCGCTGGCCGACCTGGTCTACGGCCCGCTGTCGGAGCGGCCCGTGGTCGGACCGGACGAGGTGCACGCCGCCCTGGACTGCGGCGGCTACGCCGCGCGCCGGAGCGAGAACATCCGCCGGCGCATGTGGGACAAGTGGGTCTTCCTGGCCAGTCTGGGGGCCTGCAACTGCCTGATGCGCGCTCCCGTGGGCCGGATCAACACCGTGCCCGGCGGGCCGGAGTTCACCTCGGGCATGGTCGAGGAGGCCGTGGCCGTGGCCACCGCCTCGGGGTTCGCGCCCGGCGAGGCGATGCTGGAGCGCACCCGGACCATGGCCTCGGACACCACGGCCACGACCACGACCTCGATGTACTGGGACCTGACACAGGGCAACCCCGTCGAGGCCGACCACATCATCGGCGACCTGGTCGCGCGCGGCCGTGAACTGGGCGTGCCCACACCGCTGTTCTCGCTCGCCTACACCCACCTGTGCGTCTACGCCGCCGGGCGGTAGTACCGGCGGCCTGTGCCCGTGCGCGCCCCGGTCCCGGCCGGGGCGCCGGGGCGCGGCGGGGTCGGCCCACCGCGCCCGGCGACCTCGGGGCGGCTAGCCGAAGATCCCCTGGCCGGGGGCGAGGATGCCCGCCGGGTCGTGGGCGGCCTTGGCCGCGGCGAAGTCGTCCCACGCCGGCCCGAAGTGCGCCCGCCAGTCGGCCCGGTCCATCGGGATGCTGCCCACCGGGTACTGGAACCCCCCGGCGTCGCGGACCCTCTCGTACAGGGCGCGGTTGGCCTCGACCATGGCGGCGTTGTCGGGTACCCCGGGGGCGGGGGTGGCCGTCTTGAGCAGCGCGAACAGGAAGACCACCGGTTCGTCGGGCACCCGCGGCAGGGTCGTGCCCAGCGGTTCGCGCCGGATCGGGTACAACAGGACGACCCCGGTGGGACCGACGTCCTCCTGGGTCATCTCCGCCAGCGCCGAGGCCGCCAGGGCGTCGAAGGCGCCGGAGGGCACGAAGACGTTCCACCAGGGGTGGGGGTCGTACCAGGCGCCGATCGACTTCAGGAACTCCACCGACGGAGCGAGCCGGTCGGCGAAGTCGAGGTAGGGCAGGTCCTCGGTCTCGGCGTCGGCGCGGGTGTCGGACAGGTCCGCCAGCAGGACCTCGTCGTCGGGCGGCGCGGAGCCGTCGTGGAAGGCGACCGCCTCCAGCATGAAGCGCCACCCCGCCCCGCCCTCGGGCAGTGACTGGGCCTGGCCCTCCAGGTAGTCGAACCGGCCGTCGGCCAGCACGAGCCGCTGGTCGGCGGTGAGGGCCTCGACGGTCTCGTAGTACAGGTGGTACAGGCGCACCGTCTCCGGCGCGGGCGCCAATCGCACGGTGGCGCCGACGATGACCGCGCACTGCCCGAGGCCGCCCAGGACGGCGTGGAACAGTTCGGGCCGCTCACCGGGTGAGCAGCGCAGCCGCCGCCCCTCCCCCGTCACCACGTCCAGTTCCACGACGGTGTCCACCTGCAGGCCGTGGTGCTGTGTCGTGCCCCCGACCCCGCCCACCGCGAGGGTCCCGCCCACCGACAGCTCCAGGTAGTCGGTGAGCACGGGCGGGGTGAGGCCGTAGGGCAGGGCGGCGGAGAGCACCTGACTCCACCGCACCCCCGCGCCGACCTCGGCGCGGTCGTCGCCGACCACGAGGCGATCGAGTGTGGCCGTCTCGATGACCAGGCCCTCCTCGACCTGGGCCTGTCCGCGGGTGGAGTGGCCCTGTCCGCGCGCCGCGACCGGGATACGCCGGGCCCGGCAGTAGCGGACCATCCGCTCGACGTCGCGCACCGACCCCGGCCGCAGCACGGCACGGGGATGGCGGGACACGTCGTGGCCGAAGTCGTCCGCCGCGGCGGCGCGGGACTCCTCGTCGAAGACCAGCTCCCCGTCGAGCGCGGGTACGCGATCCTCCTCCGCCAGGGAGGCGTCGTCGGCCCAGGCCCGGGCCAGGGGGTCGAATCCGGTGGCGACCACTCCCGCTGCCAGTCCCGCCACAAGGGTCCTGCGGCTCACGCTGTATTCCATCGTGTCCCGTCCGTGCCGTCGATTTGCACTTGGCGGGGAAATCCTAAAGGCCCCCTGTGGGCCGACGGGCGGAACAGAGCGGATGTGCGAAGATGGGTGCTGGAACATGTGGTGACTTAACGCGATCAAGCCAGGCGGTCGCACGCGTGTGCCGGGAATCCGTTCGGTCGGGAGCGGCGATGCGTTCCAGCGCGCCGCGTGAGGGAAAGGCGATCACCATGGCGCCGGATGTCAGGTCGTCCGACGATGGCTGGGCCGCGCGTGAACGTGGTCAGGCGAGCGCCTACGACCACATCGGCGAGCATTACGACGAGGCCTTTCCACACAAGGACATCCAGGTCAAGAGCACCCGGGCGCTCATCGACCGACTCCCGCGCGGTGCCCGGGTCCTCGACGTGGGCTGCGGCACGGGCGTGCCCACCGCGCAGAGCCTGACCGAGGCCGGGCTGTCGGTGACCGGCGTGGACATCTCCCCGGTCATGCTCGACATCGCCCGGCGCAACGTGCCCGAGGCCGAGTTCGCCCAGGTGGACCTGGTCGACCTGAGCCCCGAACAGTGGGGCACCTACGACGCCGTGGTGGCCTACTTCGCCCTGCTGCACCTGCCGCGCGCGCACGTGCCCCACGCCCTGTCGATCCTTCGGTCGATGCTGGAGCCCGACGGCTGGTTCATGCTGTCCATGGTGGAAGCCGACGTCGACGACCTCCCCATTCCCTTTCTCGGCCACCATGTGCGCGTGACCGGATACTTCCGCGATGACCTGCGCGGTCTGCTCACCGAGGCGGGATTCACCATCAACGAGGAGGAGACGGCGTCCTACGCCCCCTCCAGTGCTCAGGCCGACCCCGAGATCCAGCTGTTCTTCACCTGCCGCAGGACCCACTGACACCCGACGGCCGCCCACCACGATCATCCGGCCCGCCGGTGTGTCCGAAATTCAGCCAAAGATCGCGCACGGAAAGCGAAAAAGGAGCGTCAAGCCGCCGGAATTCCCCGTCGAGCGCAGAAAGCCGAAGTGATGGATCCCAAGACCTCGGACCTCTTCGACACGGCACGCGAGTCCGCCCGGGAGCGCACCGCCGTGCGGGAGCGTGTGCGGTTCCTCAACGAGGCCGCCACTCGTATCGGGGCCAGCATGGACATGCGCAAGATCGTCCGTGAACTGGTCGGAGCCGTCGTTCCGCACCTGGCCGACGCCGCGACCGTCCACCTGCTCGACGCCCTGCTGCCCGGACCGCACCTGGACGTGGAACTGCCCGACGCCGTGGGGTCGCTGACCGCTCCGCTGCGCCGGGTCGCGGTCGTGCACAACGGGGTCGAGGCCCAGATGTGGCGCACGGTCGTCCCGGAGGAACAGGTCCACGTCATGCCGCCCTCCAACCCCGTCCACCGGGCGATGGCGGAGGCCTGCGCGGTCCTCGTGCCCCGCATCGACCACGAGATCGCCGCCATGCTGGACCGGACCCACACCACCGGCGACCTCACACCCCTGATCCTGGACCGGTCCCTGCTCGCCCTGCCCCTGACCGTGCGCGGCCGCGTCCTGGGCGCGGTCGTGCTGCTGCGTGAGCCCGGCCGGGAGCTCTTCGACGAGGTCGACACCCTCATGGCCGAGCAGTTGGCGATCCAGACGGGGCTGGCGCTGGACAACGCCCACATGTACCGGTCCGAGGCCAACGCCACCGACGCCCTCCAGCGCTCGATGCTGCCGGCCCTGCCGCCACGGCTCTCCTGCGCCGACATCACGCACCGCTACCGCAGCAGCAGCCACATCGCGCAGGTCGGCGGGGACTGGTTCGACGCCATCCCGCTGTCGGGCAGCCGGGTGGTGTTCGTCGTCGGCGACGTCATGGGCCACGGTCTGCACTCGGCGGCGGCCATGGGGCAGTTCCGCACGGCGGTGCAGACGCTGGCCGCCCTGGACCTGCCGCCGGAACAGGTGCTGCGCCACCTCGACGACCTGGCGCAGCGCCTGGGCGAGGACTACGTGGCCACGTGCCTGTACTGCGTCTACGATCCGGTGGCCCGGCTGTGCACGATGGCCAACGCGGGGCACATCCCGCCGGTACTGGTCCGGGAGGGGCACGGCGCCGAACCGGTGCGGCTGCCCACGGGGGCGCCTATCGGTGTGGGCGGCGTGGCCTTCGAGTCGGCCGACGTGCGCGTCCACGACGGCGACGTCCTGCTGCTGTGCACAGACGGACTGGTCGAGGCACGCGGGCGCGACATCGAGAAGGGCCTGGCGGCCCTGTGCTCGGCCGCCGAGCGGCCGCTGCCGCTGGAGGAGCTGGGCGACACCATCCTCAGCGACCTGCGCACGGACGACCAGGAGGACGACGTGGCGCTGTTGTTGGCCCGCCTGCGCGGCGTGCCCTCGCGCCACGTCGCGCACTGGCTGATGGAACCGCGCCGCACCACCCCCTCGCGGGTCCGCCGGCTGATCCGCGCCACGCTCGCCGAGTGGGACCTGTCGGAGCTCACGGACGTCACCGAGCTGCTGGCGACGGAACTGGTCACCAACGCGGTCCGCTACGCCAACGGACCGATCGGGGTGCGGATGCTGCGCACCGACGCCCTGCTGTTCGAGGTCTCCGACGAGGACCAGCACCGCCCGGTGCTGCGCCGGGCCGAGGACACCGACGAGGGCGGCCGAGGGCTGCAACTGGTCAGTCGGCTGGCCAGACGATGGGGTGCCTCCGGCAAGACGCCGGGCAAGGTGGTGTGGTTCGAGCTCGACCTGGACGAGGGGTGAGCGGCGCCCCCGCCGACCACCCCGGGGGACGGCCTCTACCGTCTGGGTCGTGTTCTTCTGCGAGCTTTCGTTCGCGGTCGCCAGGCCATCCCTCGCAAGACGATGTGCGAAGTTCAGCCTGGTGGTGCCGCACGAACAGTGCCCTCGCCGGCCCCGGTCGCTCCTCGTAACGTCCGGCTGGAGGACGGGTCCACCGTCGCCGTCGCTGTACGGGGCCTATCGGTAGCCAGACCAGACACGCAAAGACGAACCGCGCTGCGCGGGTAGACCACTCGTCATGGCCGGATGCGGCAACCGCTGCCTGCTCCTGGGTCGAGCGGTCTACCGTTGCGGCCATGCGCTCACCCACCCCTCGCCAGCGGATCGGCATCGCCCTCGCCACCGTGGCGCTGCCCGCGCTCACCGCCACCGCCTGGCCGTTGTTCGTCTTCCTCTGGGGCCTGCTCCCCGAGGCCCTACCGCTGGGACGGATCCTGCTGGGAGTGACGCTGATCGTCGCTCTGGCGGTGGCCGCCGTGCTGATCCGCGCCGAAGTGCGTCGTCGAACTTCGTTCCGGCTGTGGTGGCTGATCATCGCCGCCTGGGCGGTAGCCATCAGTGCGGTGGCCGCGATGGTGCTCCTCATCTGGCTCGTCCTGGGCCTTCCCGGGCTCGACTCACCTTCGGAACTGTCACCTCGGGCTATGGACGCGATCGCCACCCGTTCCTTCGCCGTCGTGGCCGGACTCGGTGGTGTGGCACTGCTGGTGATCCACTACCGGCGCCAACGCACCACCGAGGCCGACGCGGAACGCGCCGAACGGGCTGCCGCGCGTGATGTCACCAAGCTGTTCAACGAGCGCTTCACCACCGCCTACACGGAGCTGGGGAGCGAGCACGCCGCTGTGCGTCTGGGAGCGGTCCACGCCTTGGCCCACCTGGCCGACGACGCCCCCCTGGAGGAGGAGGCGCAGATGGTCATCGACGTGCTGTGCGCCTACCTGCGCATGCCCTCCACCCCCAGGCCCGAGGAGCTCCCGAAGAACGCCTCCAAGGCCCGAAGGGAGGAGCACCGCGAGCGCGAGCTGGAGTTCGCCTCCCTCCGCGAGGTCCGCCACACCATCATCCGCATCATCGGCAACCACCTACGCGCTGACACCCGTTGGCGCGGCAAGGACTACGACTTCACAGGCGTCGTTTTCGACGGCGGCGCCCTGCACAGCATCGTGTTCTCCGGCGGCGAAGTGAGCTTCACCGATGCCAGGTTCTGCGGCGACCTCGTCGACCTCGGCGATGTCGAGTTCTCCGGCGGTGAGGTGGACTTCTCTCGCGCCAGGTTCTCCAGTGACTACACGAACTTCTACGGGGCCAGGTTCTCCGGTAGCCAGGTGTACTTCAATGACGCCGAGTTCACCGGCGACCGAGTGGACTTCGCGGCCGCGGGGTTCTTCGACGGCTCTGTGTCCTTCGACCGCGCCACGTTCTCAGGCGGCGAGGTCTCCTTCCCCGGCGCTGAGTTCGCTGGTGCCAATGTGAGCTTCACCGATGCCAAGTTCACCGCCCGACATGTGTACTTCTCCTGGGCCGAGTTCACCGACGGAGAAGTGGACTTCGCTGGAGCCGAGTTCACTGCGGGAGAAGTGGATTTCGACGCCGAGTTCAAGGGTGGTGACGTGAGTTTCGTCCGTGGCCGGTTCGGAGAAGGCGAGGATGCCGTGGGCGCATGCCCCACCGGACTGTTGGAGGCGGTCGAAAGCGGACCCGGGGCCGTGGCGTTGCCCGAGGTGTGGCGGCCGAGCGGGAACCAGGAAGACCAGCCGACACCCTCTCATCAGAGCAAGCACGTCCTGTAGCGCGCGTATCAGCACAGCCACAGCGCACCCTCCCTCGTGGGCGGCTGTACCCGGCCACGGGGATGTCAGTGGGCGGGTGCATCAGCGGATGTGTCCGGCCTGTCCTGCTCACCGTTTCCGTCGCCAGTTGGTCACCAGGCCTCAGGCGACACCACCACCCCGGGCTCTCCGCGCTCCACCGCTTCGAGAAGCCCGCTGGGGCACGTGCCTGAAGCGCTCTCGAAGGTCACTTCCCCGTCGGTGCATGCAGTCTCGATCACGTGCAGCGGCCGCTTCGACGAGGCCACGCGCGCCTACTGGAGCAACACCGTGGTCTTCGCGGAGCTGCCCCCACAGTCCTGGCCTCCGCAGCACATGGTGTCCACTGTCCTTGCCCCTTCCTGAGCCTGAAGTGTGTGCCTCGTTGTCAGCTCGCCGTGGCCCCCCATTCCTGGCGTGGGTCCAAGCCGACCGGTAGGAGTTCAGCGGATCGGGTCGCAAGGCACCGGGGGGCGGACACGACCGTGCCGGCCCGCCCCCGTGGCGGACCGGCACGACGCCGTGTCAGGACTGGGCGGGCTCCACCGTGTAGCGGGGAACGGCGACGTCGGGGTTGGCGCACATGGTGTCCCGTGCGCCGGTCGAGGCGTAGGCACCCTCGTCGGCCATGTCCCACTGCACCCGGATCCCCGCCACGTCGGTGGGGTCGCAGACCTCGGGGTCGTAGTTGCCGGGGTTGGGCTGGGCCAGGGTCAGGGTCGCCGTGCCGCCCGGCTCGACCACGAAGGGCTCCCCCTGCTCGCCGTCGTAGGTGGCGAAGGCGCCCACGGTCGACCCCTGATAGTGGTCGACCCATGACACGCCGAGGTCCCGGTAGAGGGAGCAGGGCTCCTCGGCGGGGTCGTCGGACCCGCCCGAACCGCCGATGCGGATCATGGCGAACTCGATGTAGGTGGTGCCCGCGGCCGCCCCGCGGTCGTTCTCGATGATCTTGAAGTCGCCGGAGACGCACTGGCGCGTCTCGGTGTCGGCCGCTGCCGCCGCCGGGGCCGCGGCCGCCAGCACCGGCGCGGCCAGCGCCGCCGCGCACAGGCCCGCGAGCGCGGTGGAGCCGGGGCCGGGTCGTGTGGGCTGTCCTGCCATGGTCGTTCCTCCCGTACTGTGTGTCACCGCAGTAGGACGGGTGGGGCCGGGCAGGGGTTCGCCAAGACGGGGTCGACATCCGGGCCGTATCCGGTCATGGGCGCAGGCCAACGCGGGTTCCGGTCATCGCGTCGGCCCCGGGGGCCGCCGGGTGCCGGGCGCTGCACCCGACACCCGCAGTGACGTCAGTGACCGCTGTGGTCCTCGGCGTCGTCCTCGGACTCCTCGGCGTCGTCGGCGCCCTCGTCCTCGCCGTCCGCGCCGCCGTTCTCGCCGAGCATCGCGTTCATCTGCTCGATCTCGGCCTGCTGGGCTTCGAAGATGTCCTGGGCCAGGGCCTGGGCCTCGGGGTCCACGCCCTCCTCGATCTCCGTCTGGGCCATGGTGATCGCGCCCTCGTGGTGGAGGATCATCATCTCCAGGAAGAGGGTGTCGAACTCCTGCCCCTCGGCCGCCTCCAGCTCGTTCATCTCCTCGTCCGACATCATGCCCGGCATGTCGTCGTGGCCCATGTCCTCCATGTCCTCCATCGGGGCCTCGCCCCAGGACTCCAGGAGCCGGCTCATCTGCTCGATCTCGGGCCCCTGGGCCGCGGCGATCTCCTCGGCCAGGTCGCGGACCTCGTCGCCGGCCCGCGACTCGGCCAGATCGGCCATCTCGATGGCCTGTTCGTGGTGCGGAATCATCCCCTGGGCGAACGCGACGTCGGCGTCGTTGAACGCGGGCGCGGCCACCTCGGACTCGGAGGCCCCGGGCTCGGCCGTGTCCTCGGCCGGGCCACAGGCGGTGACGAGCAGGGCGGCGGCCGCCGCGGCGGTCGCGGGCTTCAGGGCGCGCTGAAGAAAGGTCATGGCATGCGTCTTTCGTGTGTGGTCGCTGTGCCGCGCTCGACGCGCGGCGATGGTGTCGGGTCCGGGTCGCGGGCGCCGTCGGCGCGGCGCCCGTGGGCCGTCCAGGCCGTGTTCTTCCGCGGGCTTTCGGGTGAGCTCGCGGTCGTCAGGTCGTCTCTCGCAAGACGATGTGCGATGTTCACCCTGGGTGGGCTTCACGAGCGCAGAGGCGCAGCGAGAGGCGGGCCTGGCGGCCGCGAGCCCGGAATGCCGCAAAGAACACGGCCTAGATCCGCAACACCTGCAACCGCGCCAGGGAGGGTGCGGGCGGGAGGAAGGCACGGCTGCGCGGCGGGCCGCGCAGCACGCGCGGTGCGCGGGGCACGGTGCCCGGCCAGGGGGAGAACGCCGCGGGGGCGACGCCGAGCAGCGCGACGGCCAGGGCGGCGATCGCCAGGCAGACCGCCATGGGATCGGTGGCCGGCAGATCGGACGCCGGGTGCTCCGCCGTCGAGACGGCGGCCGTCATCGCGTGCGCGCCCTGGTGGCCCTGGTGGCCGTCCTCCTGGACGTGGCCCAGTGTGTGCATGGCGCCCACGCCCAGCAGCAGCGCCGCGCACAGCAGCAGACGCGCCCAGGCCGGGGCCGGGCGCCTGCGCGCGAGGAGCGGCGCTGTCGACGACATGGCGACAGCCTAGTAGGCCTCGGACACGGACCGTGTCCGCCCCCCGCGGGCGCGTCTCAGGGGGCGCACTCCGGGCACACGCCGGACAGCTCGAAGGAGTAGTCCAGCGAACCGAACCCGCTGGTGCCGCCGATCCGCTCCACCAGCGGCGGCAGCTCCCGCATCTCGGGGACCTCCTCCACCTCGCCGCAGATCCGGCACAGCAGGTGGTGATGCTGCGAGGTGCTGCCGCACAGGCGGTACAGCCGCTCCCCGTCGGCGGAGTGGACGGTGTCCAGCACACCCTCGGCGGCCAGGCGCCGCAGGGTGCGGTAGATGGTGGACAGGCTCGGCGGCCGCTCCTGGCTGCGGGGCGTGGCGATGACGGCGTGGACCTCCTGGGCGCCGCGGAACCGCGGGTCGCGCCCCAGGACCCGCAGGACCGCGTGGTCGTAGCGCCCCATCAGGCCCGGGCGCCCGCGCCGTGCCGCAGGAGGTACAGGCCGGCCTCGTCGGGACCGGTCGGGGCGGCGTCCAGCCCGTGGCGTGCGGCCTCGGCGCGCAGTCCCTCGCCGGTCAGCACCCACCAGTCGTAGTCCACGTCGGTGGACCGGACCCGCTCCCCGCCCTCGTACACCTCGTAGGTCATGCTCCAGCGCACGCTCTCCGGGCCGGTGGGCTCCGCGGCGCTCCAGCCCCGGTAGTCGCGGCGGCCCACGGTGAACTCGCTCATCATCGTGCGCTCGACGGTGGTCGGCTCCTGGGGCGGGAGCAGGTTGACGAGCGCGACCGACCCCGGGGCGAGGCGCTGCGCGAGCATCTCCCAGATCCGGGCGCGCTGGAGCGGGGTGAAGTGGCCCAGGACGTTCATGGCCAGCAGGCCGCCGAAGCGCTCGGGCAGGCGCGCGGAGAGCAGGTCCTCGCCGTCGACGGTGACCCGGCCGCCGCTCCAGACGGGGTCGGCCGCGCGGGAGAGCAGGACCGCGCGCAGGCCGGGCGCGGGCTCGACGGCGATGACCTCGGCCTCGGGGAGGGTGTCCAGGAGCACCCGGGTGCCGGCGCCGCCGCCCGCGCCGACGTCGATCACGGGACCCTCGGCGCCCTTCATCGACGCCACCGCCTCGGCGACGTGGCCGCCGAAGGCCTCCCACCAGCCGGCGATCATGACGTCGATGAACTCCGCCGAGTGCGCGTAGTCGTCGTGGTGTGAGGACATGGGGAGTCCCTTCCTGGGGGTGCGCGACCAATGGGAATGATTATCATGATCGTAGCGCCTCCGCGCCACGGCCCCAACCCCGTCGGCGCGGCGGATCAGGCCCCTCGGGGCGGGCGGGCAGACTGTCGGTATGAGCCACAGCGAACTGACCGGACACTGGGACGGTCCGTGGTACCGCGTGGACGGCGACGGGTTCTCGGCCCTGTTCCTGCTCGATCCCGACGAGGACCCGGCGCTGGTCGACGGCGTCGACGTCGTGGTCGAACTGGCGGACGGGACGCGCTGGACCGGCACCCTGTTCACACTCGCCTCGGTCCAGCGGCGGATGGCCGAGGACGCCGAGACGGGAGAGAGCCTGGACGGGCGCTACTTCTGGCGCGCCGACTCCCTTATCGTCCGCGACCCAGGAGTGGGCGACATGACGCGGGTGCTGGCGGGGCTGATCGACTTCGGCGACCTCACCCGCGTGCTGCGCCGGGTCGATGCCGAGGACCTGGACGACGCCCCCGACGCCGCCCGCTGAGCGGGCTCGGTCCGAGGCCCGCCGTCGACCGGACCGGTGGACGGGGCCACCGCCGGGACCTTCCCCGAACCCACTGCAGGATCCGCCCCGGAGCCTCCCTCGGACCTACCGCCGACTCCACCGCTGGGGCCTTCCCCGGACCTACCGCGGGGCCTCCCCCGGGCCTACTGCCGGATCCGCCTCCGGATCCACCGCGGGGCCTCCCCCGGGCCTACTGCGGGACCTACCGCTGGCCCACCGCCGGTTCCGCCTCCGGACCGGCACCGTGCTCGGCCGCCCGCAGGGCGGCGACGCACGCCCGCACGCCCGGGGTCTCGGCGTCCACGCGCCACACCGCCCGGATCGACCGGCGCACCGGCGGGTCCAGGGGCCGGAACACCACCCCCTCGGGCGCCGGCCGCTGCCCCAGGTCGGGCATGAGCGCCACCGCCACCCCCGCCGCCACCAGCGCCAGCTGCGTGGGCAGCTCCTTGAGCGCGTAGCGCACGGTGGGCTCCACCCCCCGGCCCCGCAGGGCCTGGAGCATCGCCTCGTAGGGCTCGGTCCCGGGCGGGCAGCTGGCCCAGGCCTCCCGCTCCAGCTCGGCCGGGTCGACCCGGGTCCGCTCGGCCAGCCGGTGCGCGGCGGGCAGGGCCACGCTGACCGGTTCGTCGACGAGGGGGACCGTGGCCACCCCCGACGGGAACGCCACCGGACGGCTCGACCAGCTCTCGGCCAGGAGCAGGTCCAGGTCACCGTTCAACAGCGCGGGCATGAGCTCGACGACCTCGCCGTCGCACAGCGTGATCCGGAGCCGCGGATGGGCGGCCGTGAGAGCCGCCAGCGGCCCCGGCAGCAGGGCCCGAATCGCACTGCCCACCCCGCCCAGGCGCAGGGGGCCCAGCACCTCGCCGCTCAGCTCGGCCAGGTCGCCGCGGGCCTCGGCGAGCTGGGCGAGGACGCGGACGGCGTGGTCGGCCAGGACGCGGCCGGCGTGGGTCAGGCGCACGGTGCGCCCGTGCGGCTCCAGCAGGGGCTGGCCCGCCTCGCGTTCGAGCTTGGCCAGCTGCTGGGAGAGCCCGGAGGGGGTCACGTGCCGGGCGCGCGCCGCGTCGGCGATGGTGCCGAGTTCGGCCACCGCCGCCAGGGCGCTCAGACGTTCGATGTTGAACACATCAGAAATGCTACCGAGAAAGCCCAACGAATCATCGCTTTTGTTTTCGGGTCGGGCGCGCCAGAGTGAACTTCATGAGCAAGAAGTCCGTTTCCGGCACCGGTTCCCGGCTCGAGCGACACGATCCCCTCCTGCTCGCCCTGGCGGGCGCCGCGTGCACGTCGCTGTCGGGTGTGCT
The DNA here is from genome assembly GCF_003634495.1 of Nocardiopsis sp. Huas11. GTDB lineage: Bacteria > Actinomycetota > Actinomycetes > Streptosporangiales > Streptosporangiaceae > Nocardiopsis. Next base: position 5,346,301 of record NZ_RBKY01000001.1, read on the forward strand.
GGTCAAGGCCTCGGGGGCCAACGCCGGAACCGCGGCGTTCCTGCGGTGCGCGCTCGCGCTGACGCTGCTGGTGCCGATGGCCGCGGTCGAGATCCGGCGGATCGGGTGGCGGCCGCGGCGCCTGGTGCTCATCGACACCGCCGCCGGGCTGTTGCTGGGTGTGGACTACGTGCTGTGGGCGGCGAGCATCGGGGAGGTCGGGGCGGGGATCGCGACCGTGCTCCTCAACGCCCAGCTCGTGGTCTTCCCCCTGCTGGCCCGGGTGTTCACGGGCACCCCGATCCGGCGGTCCTTCCTGATGGCCGCGCCCGTCATGCTGGTCGGCGTGGCCCTGTCCGCCGGGATCACGGGACCCTCGACCGCCGAGGGCGACCCGGTGCTGGGACTGGTCTACGGCTGCGCGGCCGGGGCGGCCTACGCCGGCTACCTGTTCCTGTCCCGCCTGGGCGGGGGCAGCGGTCACACCGCCACCCCGGTGTGCGTGGCGACCCTGGCCGGGGCGCTGTCGGCCGGCGCGCTGGGCGCGTGGTGGAGCGGCATCGACCTGGTCTCACTCGATCCGCGGGCGTGGGGCTGGCTCGCCCTGCTGGCCCTGACCGGCCAGGTGCTGACCTGGATCCTGGTGGGCGCCGCGCTGCCCCGGCTGGCGCCCAGTTCGGGCGCGGCCGTGCTGGTGCTGCCGCCCGTGCTCGCGGTCGGCGCGGGCGCGCTCCTGCTGGGCGAGCGCGCCACGCCCGTTCAGCTGGCCGGGTGCGCCCTGGTCCTGGTCGCGGTGTGGGCGTCCGAACGCGCGGCGCGCACCGCGACGCGTACCTAGGCCGTGTTCTTTGCGGCATTCCGGGCTCGCGGCCCGCAGTAGAACACGACCTAGGTGTTCAGTGGCTTGCGCACGTGGTGCCGACCGCGCTCGACCAGCGTGAACCCCGCCGACAGGTAGGCGGCGGCGGGCGCCGGGTACTCGTCCATGGGCCGAGCGTTGATGAAGACCTCCCGGCCGCCGCGGCGCGCCACCTCCGCACACGCGTGCCGGGCCAGCGCGGCGGCCAGTCCGCGCCGCCGGTGCGCGGGGACCACGCCCACCGGTTCGAGTTCGGCGCAGCCGCCGCGCGGGTCCCACCACACGGTGGCGCAGGCCGCCAACGAGCCGTCGGGCGCCTCCACGACCAGGTCAAGATCCGGATCGAAGAGCAGGGCCCGGCGCACGCGCGCCAGGTGGTCGCGGGTGAAGCCGCTGGTGGCCGACGGATCGACACGGTCGAGCACGTGCGGGGCCCACGGCATGTCGGCGGGCCGCCAGGCCGCCCGGTGCACGGCGACCCGCTCCGCCTCCTCACCCCGGCCCGCGGCCCGCACCCGGTAGCCCCGCGGCCACCGCGGCCCGTCCCCCGCCGCGGCCCGGACCATGCCTCTCACGGGGTCGGCGTCCTCGGGCTCGAACCCGGCCTCGGCCACGAGCGCGGGCAGGGCGTCGTCGCCGTGCGCCACGGGGATCCGCAGTTCCCCCGTCCCCGCCGCGCCCAGGGCCCACTCCAGGAGCCGACCCCCCGCGGCGGCGTCGACGGGGGCTCCGTGGACCGTGATCACGCCGGGCGAGAACCCGGCCCAGCCCACGGTCCGTCGCCCGCGCACGGCCACGACCGTGCGGCGGGGCAGCTGGTCGGTGGCGGCCTCCCAGCCGACCCCGCCCGGGTGCGGGCCCGCCGGCCACAGCTCCCGGGCCAGCCGCTGCGCGCCGATCGTGTCCTGGCGCCGCCAGGAGCGCAGTCTGAGCATCGGGGCCTCTCGTCGGGGACACGCCGCCCTCGGGCGCGGCGTCGCGGTGGAACCAGCGCACCCTAGCCGGTCACGGACGGCCGACGCCACACGGATGCCCAGGTGGGCGGGGCCTGCCCCGGGCGCGCGAAGCCGGAGCGAAGCAGGACCGAAGCCCGCGCGAAGCGGCGCCTGCCACCGTGTGGCCGGTGCCCGCCCACAGGCGGGTGCGGCTTCAAAGGACGGAAGAGTTCCATGTTGAAGAAGTTCCGGTCGGCCGCTCTGCTGGCGGCCGCCATCACCCTCGGCTCCCTGGCGGCGGCGTCGCCCGCGTCGGCGGCTTCGGCGGCGGCTCCCGTGGCGAGCTACAACGGCGCGTGCGGCAGCGGCTACTCCGTCGTCGACCACGCGAACATCGGTTCCAAGGGCACGGTCTTCCTGACCTACAACTCCAACGGCTACAACTGCGCGGTGACCGTGCGGGCCACCCCGGGCGCGGCGGTCGACATGACCGTCGGCCTCAAGCGCTCCAGCGACTCTCCCGCCCAGGCCCAGGAGGACGGCGGCAGGTACACGACCTACGCCGGCCCCGTCTACCGCTACGCGCCCAGCCACTGCGTGGACTGGTTCGGCAACATCAGCGGCACCAACGCGCACCGCACCGCCACGAACTGCTCCTGACTCCACCCTTCCCGCGCCGCGACGGGCGGCGTACCGACGTTCGACTGGAGTGCCATGAGGAACCTGCTCAGGAAGGCCGCCGCCGTAGCCGCGGCCGCCGCCATCACCGGCACGGGCCTGTTGGCGACCGCCGCCCCCGCCGCCGCGGCCACCTACAACGGGGCCTGCGGCTCCGGCTACACCCAGGTCAACAAGATCGAGCTGCCCAACAACCGGGGCACCACCTTCCTCACCTACAACGGTTCCACCGGCAACAACTGCGTGGTCACCGTGCGCACGAACCCCGGGACGGCCACGCACATGGAGGCGTTCATCCGCACCACGGGCTCGTCGACCTGGAAGAAGGACAGCGGCAACTTCACCACCTACGCCGGCCCGGTCTACCTCAGCGCCGCCGGGCGGTGCGTCGACTGGGGCGGCACGATCGGCACGGCCACGCTGACCGAGAAGGCCACCAACTGCGGCTGACCGGCCGGACCCGCGCCACCTCGTACCCCACACCTCGACACGTGATCGGAACATGACATGAAGAAGCTCACCACGAAGGCCGCCGCCGTCGCCGCGGCCGCCGCCATCGCCGTCAGCGGCGTGCTCGTCAGCGCCTCCCCCGCCGCCGCGGCCACCTACGGCGGCGAGTGCGGCAGCGGCTACAAGGTCGTCAACGAGGACAACGTCGGCAGCAAGGGCACCGTCTATCTGACCTACAACAGCTCGACCGGCAGGAACTGTGTGGTGACCAAGCGCCACAGCCCCGGTTCGGCCGTGGTCATCGAGGCCGGCCTGTCGGTCAGCCCCGCGGGCAACCACTGGGCCGCCTACGAGGGCGGCAGCTTCACGTCCTACGCCGGACCGGTCTACCTCAACGCCGCCGGCAAGTGCGTCGACTGGATGGGCCGGATCGGCGGCACGGAGGGCGGCGAGCGCGGCACCAACTGCGGCTGACCCCACGGCCGGGCGGCGCCGGACCTCGCAAGGGGTCCGGCGCCGCCCGGCCTCCCGCATGCGCCCCCGCGCGCCCGCCGCGCCACGGTTTGGACCTTCGGCGAAACAAACCGTCACCACGTCCGAATCACAACGCACCAGGTCAACTCACGGCGATATCGGACATGCGCGCAGGCCCCGCACGACGAGTGGACTGCGCACGGAACCCTCCCGTAGGCTCCGCGACGCTACGCGGTGAACTACGCATCGCGCGTGAGGGGGCCAGGGGTGTTGAACGACCTGTCGGGGATTCGGTACAGATTGCTCGGTTCTGTCGAAGTTCAGGCGGAGGGACGCAGGATCCGCACCGGCGGACCCAAACGGCGGACCCTCCTGGCGGCCCTCCTCCTCCAACCCGACACCGTGGTCCCCGACGAGCGGCTCATCGACCTCGTCTGGGGCGAGCGTCCGCCGCGTGGGGCCCGAGCCCAGCTCCAGGGCCATGTCCACGGACTGCGCAAGGCCCTGGGCGCCGACACCATCCACAGATCCGGCTGCGGCTACCGTGCGGTGGTCCCCGAGGGCGCCACGGACCTGGGCGTCTTCGAGCGGAGCCTGGCACTGGCCGCGGCCGACCGCGCCGCCGACCGTCTGGACGAGGCGGCCCGCACGCTGCGCCTCGGCCTGGCGCTGTGGACCGGGCCGGCGCTGAGCGGCGTCACCCCGGCGCTGGCCGAGCACGCCCGACCCGCCCTGGAGGAATCCCGCCTGCGGGCCCGGGAGGAGCTGTACGAGGTCGAGCTGCGGCGCGGACGCGCGGCGTCGGTCGTCGCCGAGCTCCGGACGCTGTGCGCGGACCACCCCACCAGGGAGAGCCTCACCGGGCTGCTCATGAGCGCCCTGCACCGCAGCGGGCGCACCGGCGAGGCACTGGCGGCCTACGCGGCGCTGCGCGCGGTCCTGGCCGAGGAACTGGGCACCGATCCCGGCGCGGAGCTGCGGCGCCTGCACCTGGACCTGCTGCACGCGAACGAACCGGGACGCGAGGGCGACGGCGATCGCGAGCCGCCGCGGACGGGGCGTGCCCGGGTCCGCCCGGCCGAACTCCCCCTGGCCGTGGGCCGGTTGGTGGGGCGTGCCGCGGAGATGGGCGCGCTCGACCGCGCTCTGGACGCCGACCGTGCCGACGGACGCTCCACGACGGTCTTCCTCCTGACCGGGGTGGCGGGGGTCGGCAAGAGCGCCCTGGCGCTGCACTGGGGCGCGTCCGTGCGCGACCGGTTCCGGGACGGCCAGGTGTACGTCGACCTGCACGGCTCGACACCCGGCCGGAAGCCGACACCGACCGGCGACGCCCTGCGCCAGCTCCTGCGCAGCCTGGGCGTGGACCCGGGCGACCTGCCGACGGACGCGTGCGAGCTGGCCAAGCTGTTCCGGTCGGTGACCGCCGACCAGTGTCTGCTGTTCCTGCTCGACGACGCCGACTCGGTGGAACAGGTGGCCCCGCTGCTGGCGGGCGGCCGCGGCAGCGCCGTACTGGTGACCAGCCGCAACGACCTGACCGGGCTGGTGGCGTTCTTCGGTGCCCACCCGGTGCGGCTGGACGTGCTCACCCGCGAGTCCGCGATGGAACTGTTCGCCGGAGTGGCCGGTGTACCGGCCGTGGACGCGGCGGCGGTCGCCGGGATCGTCGAGGAGTGCGGCTACCTGCCGTTGTCCGTGCGACTGGCGGCGGCCACGCTGGCGGTCCGCACGCTCTACGGCGACCGCGTACGCCGGTTCGCGCGCGGCGGCACCGCCGGGGCGGTCGACCTCTCCGCGGGCCCGATGCCGCCCGCCCGCGATCCCGCCGTGTGTTGACCCGGCCCCATCGACGCGGTGCCGGGCACCCGGCGGCCCGGGCAGGGGGCGGAGGCGCATCGCCGCCCCCGCCCCGCGACCCGCGGCTCAGCCGTGCACGGCCGGCCGTTCGTCGGTGTACACCCCCTGCGCCGGGGGTTTGGCCCGCCCCCACTCCATGCGCGACCACGGCGGAGCCAGCTCGGCGAGGTCGTGGACGACCGTGGGCGCCAGGTCCTCGACCGCCTCGGCCTCGGCGTGCCGGGCGAAGACCGGTTCGACGTAGCGGTGGCCGGTGTCGGCGGCCACGAACACGACGCGCCGCCGGGGGTCGCGCAGCCGCTCCCACCGGGCGATGAGGTAGGCGGCGCCGGTGGACAGGCCCGCGAACACCGCGTGGCGGCGCAGCAGGTCGACGCTCCCGGCCAGCGCGGGCTCGAAGCCGGTCCAGTGGACGGTGTCGTAGAGGGTGTGGTCGACGTTGCCGAAAGGGATGGAGCTGCCGATGCCCGCGATGATCATGCCGCGGTCCTCGACCTCATCGCTGCCGAAGGTGACGCTGCCGAAGGGTTGGACGCCCACCAGCCGGGTGTCGGGATCGTGCTCGCGCAGGTAGGTCGCCAGCGCCCCGGTGGAGGCCCCCGAGCCCACGCCGCCCACGAGGGTGAGCGGCCCGGGTCCGGTCTCCGCGGCCACGCGCTCGGCGACCTCGCGGTAGCCCAGGTAGTGGATGGAGTCGTGGTACTGGCGCATCCAGTGGTACTCGGGGTGCGCGCGCAGGACCTCGCGCACCCGGGCCACCCTCCTGCTCTGGTCCAGGCGCAGGTCGTCCGAGGGCGGCATCTGCTCCAGCGTCGCGCCCAGGACGTCGAGCTGGACGCGGGTGACGTGGTCGATGGTCGTGGAACCGATGATGTGGCAGTGCAGCCCGTAGCGGTGGCAGGCCAGGGCGAGGCCGTAGGCGTAGATCCCGCTGGAGCTGTCCATCAGGGTGTCGCCGGGGCGGACGGCGCCGGTGTCGAGCAGGTGGCGGACGGCCGCCAGCGCCGACACCACCTTCATCGACTCGAAGCGCAGGCACACCAGGCCCTCGCCCAGATCGATCAGGTCAGGTCGGCCGAGTGCGTCGCATACGTGGTGGTCCAAGTTCGTTCTCCGTCGGTCCTGGAGGGGGTGGAGAAGACCCGGGTGGGCATCAGCCCTTCGCCCCGCAGTCGGCGGACCGCGGCGTCGATCCGGGCGCTCAGATCGGGAACGGTGGCGTCGAACAGCACACCGGCGACATTGCCGCTGTGCGCGACCTGGATGCCGACCGCCTCACTGTGGCGGGCGACGCCCCTGATCTTCCCCAACTCCTCCTTGGGTAGAACCCGTTGGTTGAGGATCGCGCTCTCGGTGCTCACCCGGCCGACCTCCGCGGCGTCGCCGGCGGCGACGGCCGCGCGCAGAGCGGAGCGCAGCCGTTCGTAGACGGCGGCGTCCCGGCTCCGCACGGTGCCGGGCAGGCGCATGGTGTCGACCGGTCGCCCGTGGCCGGTCAGGCAGCCGACCACGGCGAGTTCGGGCAGGGCCGCACCCAGGTCCTCCAGGACGCGGCCCTCGCGCTGGGCGAAGAGCACGGGGCGCCCGCCCAGCATGACGGGGTCGGAGGCTCCCTCGGCCGCCACGGCCATCCGCGCCACCGACGCCGGGCGGGGCAGCGTCCCGTAGGCGTCGGCCACCGCGTGGATGGCGGCGGTGACGTCGCTGGTGGAGGAGCCCAGCCCCAGGCCCGCGGGCAGGCCGCCGGTGATGCGCAGGTGCCCGCCGACGGCGGGCCGGCCCGTGGCACGGGCGCACTCGGCCACGGCCAGGGCCGCCGCGCGGACCGCCTTGTCCCGGCCCGGCGGGTCGACCGCGATGCGGTGCGGACCCGTGCCGGGCAGGGGGGTGAACTCCGCGTATGTGAGGGGGTCGGCCATCGGCAGCGTGACCAGGCCCCGGACGGGGTGGCCGTTGTCGTCGAGGAAGACGCCCTGGAGGAGTTCGCCGTGGTGGCAGGTGGCCTGCCCCAGGCCGGTCGTCACTGGTCGTTCTCCGTCCGGTACCGGTAGAGGGCGGTGGGGTCCGCGCTGAACTGGGAGAAGGGGAAGGGCTCGGCGGAGACGGCGGTGACCCCGTGTCCGAGGAAGGCGCGTGCGACGGCGCTGCCGCTCTGCGCGTAGACGACCAGGGGCAGGTCGCGCTCCCGGCAGCGGGCGAGGATGTGGTCGAAGCTGCCGTTGCCCAGGGTCATGCCGGTGGCCACGACGGCGTCGGCGGTGTCCAGGACCTCGTCCATGTCGGTGGTGACGGTGTCGCCCCACTGGGTGGTGCGCAGGTTGAGGTCGCAGGGCAGGCACTCGCCGCCCCGTTCGCGGATGGCGGCCACGAGCGGGTTGACCACGCCGATGAGCGCGACCTTGCGGCCCTCGGGCTCGGGCAGGAGCCCGGCGATGGCGGCGTCGCGGGCCAGGGCGCGTTCCAGGGGCGTGCCCAGGGGCAGGGTGACCGCGTCGGCCCGGGCGTCGAGGGCGTGCGGAGCGGCCTGGGCGAGGTAGGCGTCCAGGGCCGCCACGCGCAAGGGGGTCGGCAGCGCGTCGTCGCCGTCGCCCAGAAGGTCGGCGAGGGGGCGTCCGGACAGGTCGGCGCACACGGAGGGGTCGATCTGTCCGGCCTCGAAGGCGCAGGCGCCGAAGGCGCGGCCGACCCGGACCAGGACGTACTGGTTGAGGTAGGTGACGTCGCCCCCGGGCAGGCGGGTGCCGTGGTGGACCCAGAAGACGCTGGTGGCGGCGGGCAGGTCGGGGGTGGCGAGCACGGCCGCGAAGAGGGAGTCGAGGTTCCTCATCGGGCGTCCTCCCGGGTGAAGCGGAACAGGTAGGTCAGGACGCCGTCCTCCCAGTCGTGGAGGTGGTGGACGTGGGGGGTGAACCCGGTGTCCATGGCGTGGCCGACGATGTGGCGCAGGTCGGCGGTGTTGGAGGCGACGAAGTAGACCGCTCCGCCGGGTGCCAACAGGCCGCGGTCGGCGATCTGGGTGAAGAAGGCGTCGATGACGGGGGCACCCGCGCAGACGTTGCGGACGATGTCGGGGTCGTCGCTGACGGTCCGGCTCACCGCGGGCGGGTTGAAGGTGATGACGTCGGCCCGGACGCCGTCGGGGAAGCCGTCGAAGACGTCGGCGACCACCGGGACGAACTCGGTGGCGGGGTCCGCGGCGCCGTCGACGAGCCGGCGGTAGTTGTCCTCGGTCGCGCGGACGCTGGCGGGGTGCACGTCCACGGCGTGGACGGTGCGCGCCCCGCGGAGCCCGGCCACGGCCGCCTCGACGCCCAGTCCCGATCCCATGGCGACGTAGTGGCGCCCGCGTACGTCGATGTCGTCGTCCAGGAGGCGCTGGTGGATCATGCGGCTGGTGGCTCCGGGGAGGAACACACCGGGTGGAACGTCGAACTCCCACCCGTTCCAGTCGTAGCGTCGATGCGTGTGCAGGTCGACCTTGGGCTGGTTGAGGGCGATGATCCGCTCGGCGGGCAGCGGAAGCGGGAGTCGTGCGATCAGGGAGCGATCCACGCGTGTCCTTTCGAGGAGGGGGTGGTTCGGGTCGGGCGGGGCGGGAGCGGGGCGGTGGGACCCGAACCGGACATGCGTGCCCTTCCCCGTCGAACGCCCGACCATGCGACGGAGGGGGCTCCGTCACGGGGTGCTCACTCGCGGCCACTATAGGGGAAATGAAAATCGTTGTCACTTCGAGTCCGCACCCGCTCGGACACCGAGTGAGATCGTGACACTGCACAGAGCGACGGACGGGAGTTCACGGTCGACCCACCCCGCCCGTGGACCCGTTCGCTACTGATAATCGTTTTCACTAAGGTGGAGTGACCACCCGTACACGCACAGAGATGAGAGACGACTCGTGCCTTCGCCGACGCCGCCGAACGCGACCAGGCCCCGGCCCGCGCTGCTGCGCCACCCCCGGTTCGTCCGGCTGTGGTGCGCGACCACCGCCTCCGGGCTCGCGACCTGGGCCATGCCGTTCATCCTCGGTCTCGCCGTCCTGGACGGAACACTCACCGCCGTCCACCTCGGCCTGGTCCTGGCCGCCCGCACCGCCGGCTTCCTCGTCGCGGTCCCCCTCGGCGGGCTCCTCGCCGACCGGCACTCGCGCCGCGCGGTCGTGCTGTGGTCCGGCCTGCTCGCCGCCGCCGCGACCCCGGTCATGGTCGCCGGCCTGGGGACACCGCCCGCGCTGATGGCCGCCGCCGCGCTGGTGGTGGGAGCCGGCCAGGGCGCCTGCCGCCCCGCCTTCCAGGCCCTGACCGCCGAGGTCGTCGACCCCGACGACCGGCAGCGGGCCAACGCCGCCATCACCTTCTCCGTGCGTGTGACCACCCTGTTGGCCCCGGGTCTGACCGCCCTGCTCTCCACGGTGCTCGGCACCGCCCCCCTGCTCCTGGTCACGGCGCTGTTCTGGCTCACCGCCGCGCTCCTGCCGGCCCCGGGCTCGCACACCGCGGCTCCGCGCACCTCGCGCGCGCCCTTCCACACCGAGTTCCTCGAAGGCCTGGCCGAGGCGCGCCGCCACCCGTGGTTCCTGGCCGGGCTGGGCGCGCTCACCGTCGTCATCGCCGCGGGCTACTCCTCCACCAGCGTGCTGCTGCCGCTGGCCAGCCGCGACCACTACGGCACCGAGGCCGTCCTGGCGGGCGCGCTGACCGCCTACACCGCCGGCGCGCTGCTCGGCGCGGTCATCGTGGCCCGCTGGACCCCGCGCCACCAGGGATGGACCGCGCTGGCCGGGCTCGCCCTGTACGGGCTGGCGCCGCTCAGCCTCATCCTGCCGGTGGGTCCGGTCGTCGTGTTCGCCGCCTACGCGGTGGTGGGCGTGGGGGTGGAGCTGTTCAACGTCCCGTGGTTCACCGCCGCCCAGCGGGAGGTCGAACCGGGCAAGCTCGCGCGGGTGTCCTCGCTGGACTTCCTGTTCTCCTACGGTTTCGCGCCCGTGGGCCTGGCGCTGATCGCCCCGGCCGCGCAGGCGTTCGGCGCCGACGCCGTGCTGGTGGCCTGCGCCCTGCTGTGCTTCGCCGCCCCGGCCCTGGCCGCCCTCGCCCCGGGGGCGCGCGGGTTCACGGTCGACCGCGCCGCGCGGGAGGATTCGTTCAGCCGGATCTGAGCGGGCGCCGGCCGGTCCCGCCGCCCGCATCGCGCGACCGGCCGCACGGCGCGGGTCCCGCCCCCCGCTCCTGGGGGCCGGGACCCGGACCGACGGGCGCCTACGCACGCACCGCCTCCCGCGCAGTCCCCGCGGCTCGCAGCACCGCCCGCGTGCTCGCGCCGGGGGCCAGGTCGAGCCGGCGCAGCAACTGCGCGTTGAGCGCGACCACGACCGTGGACAGCGACATCAGGACCGCGCCGACCGCCATCGGCATCACGAATCCGACCGGGGCCAGCACGCCCGCGGCCAGCGGCACGGAGACCAGGTTGTAGCCGGCGGCCCACCACAGGTTCTGCTTCATCTTGCGGTAGCTCGAGCGCGAGAGCTCGATGACCGAGAGCACCGACCGCGGGTCGTCACTGGCCAGGATGACTCCGGCCGAGGCGATGGCCACATCCGTTCCGGCGCCGATGGCGAGTCCGACGTCGGCCTGGGCCAGCGCCGGGGCGTCGTTGACGCCGTCGCCGACCATGATCACCCGGCGGCCCCGCTGCTGCAGTTCGGCGACCTTGGCCCCCTTGTCCTCCGGGCGGACCCCGGCGAACACCTGGTCGATCCCCAGGTCGTCGGCGACGGCGTGGGCGACCGCCTCCGCGTCACCGGTGATCATCACGACCTTCACGTCCAGGGCGTGCAGGGCCCGGACGGCCTCACGGGACTCCTCCCTGACCTCGTCGGCCAGGGCCAGCGCGCCGATGACCTCGCCGTCGGACAGCACGTGCAGGATGATCGCCCCCTCGTCCTTCCAGGCCCGCACGGCGGCCACCTCCCCTGCGCCGTGCTCGGCGAGCATCGCGGGGCCGCCCACGCCGATCCGTGCGCCGTCGACGGTTCCGGAGACGCCCACGGCGGTGGCGGCGCGGAAGTCGCTCGCCCGCGGGACGTCGAGCCCCCGGTCGTGCGCCGCCCGCACGATGGCCTTGGCCAGCGGGTGCTCGCTGTCGGCCTCGACCGCGGCGGCCAGGGCCAGGACCTCGTCCCCGGTGCGCCCTGCGGCGTGCTCGACGTGTGTGACGGTCGGCTCGCCCTTGGTCAGGGTTCCGGTCTTGTCGAACAGGACGGTGTCGGCCGTGCGCGTGCTCTCCAGGGCCAGCCGGTCCTTGATCAGGACCCCTCCCCTGGCGGCGCGCTCGGTGGCGATGGAGACGACGAGCGGAATGGCGAGCCCGAGGGCGTGCGGGCAGGCGATGACCAGGACGGTGATGGTCCGCACGAGCGCCTCGTCGGGCGTCCCGAGCAGGGTCCACACGCCCAGGGTCAGGGCTCCGGCGACCAGGGCGAACCAGAAGAGCCAGCCCGCGGCGCGGTCGGCGAGCCGCTGCGCCCGCGAGGACGAGTTCTGGGCGTCGGCGATGAGCTTGCGGATGCCGGCCAGGGCGGTGTCGTCGCCGACGGCGGTGACGCGGACGCGCAGCGCGGTGTCGGTGGCGACGGTTCCGGCGACCACCTGGGCGCCGGGGCCGCGGCTGACGGGGCGCGACTCTCCGGTGATCATCGACTCGTCGACGTCGGCGGTCCCCTCCGTGACCTCGCCGTCGGCCGGGACACGACCGCCGGGGCGCACGATCACGGAGTCGCCGACGACCAGGTCGGAGGGGGCCACGGTGACGACGGTGTCACCGACGACCTTCTCCGCCTCGTCGGGCAGCAGCGCGGCCAGCGACTCCAGGGCGGAGGAGGTCTGGGCCAGCGAGCGCATCTCGATCCAGTGCCCGAGGAGCATGATGACGATGAGCAGCGCCAGCTCCCACCAGAAGTCGAGCTCGTGGGAGATCAGGCCCAGGCTCGCACCCCAGGAGGCGACGAACGCGACGGTGATGGCCAGCGCGATCAGCAGCATCATGCCGGGGCGCAGCGATCTGATCTCGCTGACGGCACCGGTCAGGAACGGCTTGCCGCCCCAGAGGAACATCACGCTGCCGAGGAGCGGGGGCACCCACTCCACCCCGGGCAGGTCGGGGACGGTGTAGCCGACGATGCCCGCGAACATCCCGCTCAGCAGGACCGTGGGCACGGCCAGGGCGAGCATCACCCAGAACAGCCGCCGGAACTGCCCCACATGATCGCCGTGGCCGCCGTGGCCGCCGTGGCCCTCGTGGCCCGAGTGGTCGACGTGACCTTCGTGGCCCGCGTGGTCACCATGGTGGGTGTGACCCGCATGACCGGTGTGCTCGGTGTGCATGCCGTGGTCGGTGTGGTCGACGTGCTCCTGCAAGCCGACGTGGTGTTGGTGGTGCTCGTGTTCTGGGGAGTTCTTCTTCATGCTGTGAAATTTATACCCCCGGGGGGTATCTGACAAGCGGCAGAAACGTGATCCACATCACACATGAGGTTCAGTCGCTCCGGGATCTCGCGTATCACAGGATCAGGCGGGGCTGATTCGCCCCGGAGCTTCCGCACAGGCGGGAGTATTCGCTCCTCAGCTCCCACGTGCACCCCAAGGGCCACACGCGCGTACCCCAGAGGGTTTTCCACGCGACCTGGATCCATCGACCGACACCCCACCGGCCCAGGGCACTCGCGCACTGGAGGAACATGCGGCGCAGGTCCACCCGGGGTTTGCACGCGGGAGGGGCTCATCGACCCTGGCCCCAGGCCCCACGGCCGTACAGGGCGATACCCCTCGGGGGGTATCCACACAGGCTGGATCCGCCGGCCTCGGAGCGGCGTGGCCGCCGCATCCGGTTCCGATTCGCCCGGTTCCGGGAGGGCCGGCGTCAGGCCGTCGTGCCCACCCGGTCGAGGTCGTCGAGCCAGGCCCGCACCGATCCGTTGTGCTCCCCCAGCCGCGGCGGCGCCAGGTGCCCCTCGACGGCGGGCGGGGCCTCGGTGTCCGCGTACGGGGCGAAGCGCAGCGCCGAACCGGGCAGCTCCACGCGACCCAGGTCCGGGTGGTCGACGTCCACGACCAGCCCCTGCGACCGGGTCTGCTCCCACGCGTAGACCTGGTCGATCGTGCGCACCGCGCCGCAGGGAACGCCGATCCCGCCGATCCGCTCCAACCAGTGGTCCCGGGTGTCCCCCGCCAGGACCCGCTCCACCTCGGCGATGAGTGCGTCCCGGTGGACGACGCGGGCCGCGTTGTCCGCGAAGCGGGGATCGGCGGTGTCCAGCCCGAGCAGTCCGGCGAACTTGGCCCACTGGGCCTCTCCACCGATCGCCACCTGCAGGACCCCGTCCGCGCAGGAGAAGGCGCCGTAGGGGGCGATGGAGGGGTGGTGGTTGCCCATCGCCCGGGGCACCTCGCCGGCCACCGTCCAACGGGTGCCCTGGAAGGCGTGCACCCCCACGATGGACGACAGCAGCGAGGTGCGCACCACCCCGCCCCGCCCGGTGCGCTCGCGCTCGACCAGCGCCGCGAGCACGCCCTGCGCGCCGTTCATCCCGGCCAGCAGGTCACCGATGGGCACTCCGGTCTTGGTGGGCTCGTCCGGCGAGGGACCCGTCAGGCTCATCAGGCCCGCCTCTCCCTGGGCGATCTGGTCGTAGCCGGACCTGCCGCCCTCGGGGCCGTCGTGGCCGAAGCCGCTGATGGAACACAGCACCAGGCGGGGGTTGAGCTCGCCCAGCCTCCGCGCCGAGAAGCCCAGCCGGTCCAGCACGCCGGGGCGGAAGTTCTCCACCAGCACGTCGGCCGCGCGCACGAGCCGGGTGAGCTGCTCGACGCCGTCCTCGGACTTCAGGTCGAGTTCGACCGACTCCTTGTTGCGGTTGCAGGAGAGGAAGTAGGCGCTGACCGGTTCCTGTTCGGGTCCCACGAACGGCGGTCCCCACCCCCGCGTCTCGTCTCCCGTCCCGGGTTGTTCGACCTTGATCACCCGGGCGCCGAGATCGCCCAGCAGCATCGCCGCGTGCGGTCCGGCCAGGGCCCGGGAGAGATCGACGACGACGGTGCCCCTGAGTGGTCCTTGCGAACGGTCCACGTGGTCCTCCTGTGTGCTGGTGATGCCGCGGGCCCGGTCCGCGAGGACGGACCGGCCCGGTGGTCCGGTGGTGGTTCAGGTCGGCAGGCCCAGCCGCCGGTAGCGGGCGGCCCGCTCGGCGCGCCGTTCGTCGGCGGGCCGCCGCCGCAGAGCGGCGAGTTCGCCGCCCAGCGCCGCGCCCACGCGGTCGCAGAAGGCCGCCTCCTCGTCGGCGGCGTCGTCGAGTTCGGCGATGACGCGGTCGACGATGCCGTTGCGGTGCAGGTCGGCGGCGCCGATGCCCTGGCTCTCGGCGAGCTCGGGCGCACGGTCGACGGTGCGGTGGACCAGGGCGCTGGCGCCCTCGGGGGGCAGCGGCCCCAGCCAGGCGTTCTGGGCGCTCAGGACCCGGTCGGCGGGGATCAGGGCGAGCGCACCGCCGCCGGTGCCCTGGCCCAGCAGCAGTGCGACGGTCGGCGTGCGCAGGGCGAGGAGTTCGGCGAGGCAGCGGGCGATCTGCCCGGCCATGCCCCCTTCCTCGGCGTCCTGGGACAGCTCCGCGCCGGGGGTGTCGACGACGGTCACCAGGGGCAGGCCGAGCTCGTCGGCCAGGCGCAGTCCGCGACGGGCCGTGCGCAGGGCCGCCGGGCCCATCGGCCGCTCCTCGGTCTGGCCCTCGCGGTCCTGGCCGAGCAGGACGCACGGGGAGCCCTCGAACCGGGCGAGGGCGAGCATCAGGCCGGGGTCGGTCTCGCCCTCGCCGCTGCCGCGCAGCGGCGTGACGCCGGTGGCGGCGCGGCGCAGGAGCGCGCGCACGCCCGGGCGGTCCTTGCGCCGGGAACGCAGAACCGCGGCCCAGGTCGGGTGCGCCTCTCCCGCCGTCTCACCGGACGGGAGCGCGGCCCTGGCGTCCGCCGCGCTCCCGGCATCGCCCTCGTCCGCGGCGGCGGGCGCGACCTCTCCCGCGTCCTCGGCCCGGCCCGGGTCCGGCGCGGCGGCCTGCTCGTCGCGGGCGCACAGCACGGACAGGACGCGGTCGGCGAGGTCCGGCAGCTCGTCGGCGGCCAGGACGGCGTCGACGAGGCCGTGCTCGTGCAGGTTCTCCGCGCGCTGGACGCCCTCGGGGAGCTCTCGGTCGTACAGGGCTCGGTGGACGCGGGGCCCCAGGAACCCGACGAGGGCGCCGGGCTCGGCGAAGGTGACGTGGCCCAGCGACCCCCACGAGGCCAGCACGCCGCCGGTCGTGGGGTGGCGCAGGTAGACGAGGTAGGGCAGGCCGGCCGCCTTGTGCGCGGTGACCGCCCCGGCGATCTTGGCCATGGACAGGAAGGCGACCGCGCCCTCCTGCATGCGGGTGCCGCCCGAGGAGGGCGCCACGAGCAGCGGCAGGCCCTCGGCGGTGGCGCGTTCGACCGCGGCGGCCAGCCGCTCGGCGGCGGCCACTCCCAGGGAGCCGGCCAGGAAGCGGAACTCGGTCACGGCCACGGCCACCCGACGTCCCCGCAGGAGCCCCTCCCCCGTCAGGACGGCCTCGTCGCAGCCGGTGACGCGGCGGGCGCGCGCGAGTTCGGCGGCGTAGGCGGGGCCGGGGCGCACGTCGACCGGGGGCGTGTCCCAGGACCGGAAGGTGTCCGGGTCGAGGACGCGGTCGAGGAGGCCACGCGCTCCGTGCCGGCTTGCCATGGTCACTCCTCCACGCTTTGGCTCGGTGGCCAGACCACTAGGTCTCTGAGCCAAGAATGGCACACGGCTCCCTCCCGGGGAAGACCGAGGGCCGCTCGCCGGCGGCCCGCCCCCGCCGGTCGACCGCATCGGGCGGGCCGCACTACTCTGGAGTCCTGCCAGGACCTGATCCAGAAGGAGTCCGCGCGCGTGCCTGCCAAACCCCAGCCCCGACCACCGGCGCGGCCTCGCCTCTACGAGCAGCTGGTGGAGCGCCTGGTGGAGTTCATGAGCGAGGCCGAACTGGCCCCCGGCGACCGCCTGCCCGCCGAACGCGAACTCGCCGCCTCTCTCGGCGTGAGCAGGGCCTCGCTCGGACAGGCGCTCGTGGCGCTGGAGGTCCAGGGTGTGATCGACGTCCGCCACGGCGACGGCGCGATCGTGCGCCGCACGGTCTCGGAGGAGGGAGTGCTCTCCCTGCTGCGCGACCGCGCCAACCGCAGGGCCGAGATCATCGAGGCCCGCCAGGCCCTGGAGGTCAAGCTGGCGGAGCTGGCGGCCGAACGCCGCACCGACGAGGACCTGGCCGCCATCGACGCCGCCCTGGAACTCATGCGCGCCGAGGTGCGCGAGGGCGAACGCGGGGTCGAGGGCGATGAGCGCTTCCACGCGGCGATCACCAACGCCGCGCGTTCACGCCTGCTGACCCGGATGATGGACGAGCTCGCCCCGATGATCCGCGAGACGCGCCTGGAGTCGCTGTCCCAGCAGGGGCGCCCGCAGGCCTCGCTCGCCGGACACGAGAGCATCGCCTCCGCCATCCGGCTGGGCGACCCGAGCGTGGCCGCGGAGGCCATGCGCCAGCACCTGCGGCTGGTCTCCACTGTGCCCGAGCTCCCCACGGACCGGGCCACCGCCTGAGGCCGCGTTGCGCCTTCCGTGCGCCGGCGCTCCCGGCGCACGGCGCGGGCCCGGCCGGCGCATGCGACGGCCGGGCCCTGGGCACGGCTCAGAGCAGGCCGGGCACCACCAGCACACCCCACGCGAGCAGCGGCCCGAGGACCACGACGATGGCGCCGTAGACCAGGATCTGCCGGTAGAAGCGCTCGGGATCCACACCCGTGGCGTTGGCCAGGACCAGGGCGCCGTTGGTCGAGAACGGGCTCACGTCCACGATCGTGGAGGAGACCGCCAGCGCGATGATGACCCCGGTCGTGCTCACCTCGCCCATCAGCAGGAACGGGACCGCCAGCGGGATGGTGGCGCCGAGGAAGGCGGTCGAGGAGGCGAAGGCCGACACGATGCCCCCGATGTAGCACAGCACGAGCGCGACCAGCAGGGCCGCGCCCAGGCCGGCCGCCGCACCGCCGACGTAGTCGATCGTGCCCGCGCTCTCCATGACGCCGACGAAGGTGAGCATGCCGGTGATGAGCAGCACGGTGGACCAGTTGACCTGCGAGAGGGCGTCCTTGCGCCCCTGCGGCGAGAGGATCACCAGCACGACGGTGACGGTCATCGCGACGAACCCGACGTTCATGTCGAAGCCGAGCGCGAGCACGCCCAGGGTGAGGATGCCCAGGAGCGTGGCGACCTGGTCCAGGCGGAGCGCCGACGCGGGGGCCGCGGTGGACGCGTCGCCGGAGGGCCCGGTCGCGACCGCCACGCCCCCGCCGGAGGAGCCCTCGGCGGAGGCGCCCCCGCCGGAGGCGCCCGCGACCGCGCCGACCGCCGCCTCCGAGGCCCCCACCCGTGCCCCGGCCAGACGGTGCCCGCCGAGGGAGAGGAACAGGACCAGCGCGATCATCACGTTGAAGACGAGGCTGCCGAGGAACAGGGCGACCGGGTGCACGGCGAGTCCGTTGTCGGCGACGATGGTGTTGACCGTGATCCCGTACACGCTGGCCGGGGAGAATCCCCCGCCCTGCGCGCCGTGGACGCGACCATCATGCCCATCAGCAGCGGGCTGATCCGGTAGCGCGCGGCGAAGCCCAGCGCGATCGGGGCGACGATGGCCACCGCGGCCGGGCTCAGGGCGCCGACCGCGGTGAGCAGGGCGGTGATGCCGAACATGACCCAGGGGATCGCGACGACGTGGCCGCCGACCATGCGGGTGGCCGCGCGGACCAGCAGGTCGACGGTCCCGTTGTTCTTGGCGATGGCGAACAGGTAGGTGACGCCGACCAGGGTCAGGAAAAGGTCGGCCGGGAAGCCGCCGAGGATCGCGTCGGCGTCCATGGCCAGGGCGAGGCCGCCGACGAGGAACGCGGCGACGAAGGCGAGTGCGCCGATGTTGATCGGAAAGACCGTGGCGACGACGAACATCGCCAGCAACACGAGGATGGTGAGCAGCTGGGGAGACATGACCGACCATTCGAGCGGGGGGTAGTGATCCAGCCCACAGGACTGATTGGCCTAGCCAATCTTCCAGTAAGCCACGTGTCAACCCCTGTGACGGCCTCGTCCGCCGCTACGTCCGCGCCACTCCGCTCTGGTAGGCCCACACGACCGTCTGCAGCCGGTCCCGGGTCCCGATCTTGGCCATGGCCCGCCCCAGGTGGGACTTGACGGTGCTGGTCTCGATGAACAGCGCCGCGCCGATCTCGGCGTTGGACATGCCCTGGGCGAGCAGTCGGACGATCTCCGCCTCCCGGGCCGTGAGCAGCTCCAGCTCCGCCGCCCCGGACCGGCGCGAGGGCCGGCGGCGGGCGAACTCGGCCATCACCCGCCGGGTCACCGCCTGGTCCACCAGCCCGTATCCGCCGGCCAGCCGGCGCACCGCGTCGATCAGGTCGTCGGGGTCGGTGTCCTTGAGGACGAACCCCGCGGCGCCCGCCTCCAGCGCCCCGAAGACGTACTCGTCCAGGTCGAAGGTGGTGACGATGAGGATCTCCGGCGGGTCCCCCTCGGCGTCGGCGAGGATCTCCCGTGTCGCGGACAGCCCGTCCCCGCCCGGCATGCGCACGTCCATGCAGATGACGTCGGGCCGCAGCCGTCGGGCGAGGTCGACCGCCGTGGGCCCGTCACCGCACTCGCCCACCACCTCGATGTCCTCCACCAGGCCGAGGATGACCCGGAACCCCGCTCGGACGACGGACTGGTCGTCCACCAGCATCACCCTGATCACCGGGCGTCCTCCTTGTTCGAGTTGTGCTCACGGCCCGCGGTGACCTCGCGTCCCACGGGCAGGTCCAGCCGTATCCGCCAGCCGCCGCGAGCGGTCGGCCCGGCCGCCAGCTCGGCGTTGACGAGTTGGGCCCGCTCCCTCATGCCGAGCAGGCCCAGCCCGCGCGGCGCGAGCGAGGCCCTCGCGCTGTCGGACCCTCGTCCGGTGTCGGCCCCGGACGCGGCGCCGCCGTCGGGGCGGGGCCCGTTGTCGACCTCCAGCACGACCCGGGTCCCGGCGTAGGCCAACGTGACGCGCACCGGCGCCCCCGGGGCGTGCTCGCGGGCGTTGGAGAGCGCCTCCCGCGCCACCCGGTACACGGTCACGTCGGCGACGGGCGGCAGGTCGTAGGGCTCGCCCTCCCGCACCAGGTCGACGGCGGCGCCCAGGTCCCGTTCGGTCCCCACCAGCCGGTCGAGGGCGGCGGCCCCGGGTACGGGGGCGCCACGCGAACCGGGGTCCCCGGTGTGCGCCAGCGCGTCCCCCGTCGACGCGGGCTCCTCCCCCGGTTCGCGCAGGGCCCCCACGACCATGCGGAGGCTGTCGAGCGTCTCCCGCCCCTGGGCGCGAACCCAGGCGGTCGCCTCGCGGGCCGCCCGGTCGTCCCGGCCGATGAGCCGTTCGGCCGCCCCCGCCTGGACGACCATGCCGGACAGGTGGTGGGCGGCGATGTCGTGCAGCTCGCGCGCCATGCGCGCCCGCTCGGCCATGATCGCGCCCTCGGCCCTCTCCCGCTGGCGCTGGACGGCCTCGGCCGCACGCTCGCGCAACAGGTCGACGTAGCGGCGCCGGGTCGCCACGAAGGCTCCCAACAGCGCGAACCCGACGTAGACGACCAGGGCCGAGAGGAGCAGCCCGCCGATCAGCCACGTCACCTCGCCGGAGTCCGGCCGCACGGCCGTCGGCGCGTCCTGTCGGACCAGCGCCGGATCGACCAGCATCCCCGTGACCAGTCCGCCGATGACCCCGTGGCCGACCGTCACGGCCGCGAGGGTCCACACCAGGCGGCGCGTGGGAAGCAGGGCGCCGCACGTGTAGGCGGCGACGAAGGGGGCCAGGCCCTGGACGGTCGTGTACATGGGCAGCATGGCCACGATCACCACCTGCAGGAGCACCACCGCGGCCAGGCACAGGACCGGGTACCGGCGGCGCGCCCACAGCAGCAGCGACTGCGCGCACATCACGGCCGTGAAGGCGGAGGTGGCGGCGGGGGAGAGCCGGATGCCCTCCACCTCGGCCATGGGATCCACCAGCGCCCACAGGATCACGCTGGAGACCAGGGCCACCGCCACCGCGAGCAGCCCGTCGCGCGCCAGGTCAGAGCGCACGCCCAGACGCTGGAGCCACTCCTGCGGACGTCCCGGCGGACGCGGTCCCAGGGTAGGGTCCCCGCCCTTCGTGACCTCGCCGCCGGCGTCCTGCGCCCGCGGTCCGTCGTCGGTCATCGCGTCCACTGGTGCCTCGCCTCGCTCCTGGTCGGATGAGCATCATGTCGTGTGCGGGGGACGGGGCCGCCGGGAGGGTCCTCCCGGCGGCCCCGCGCCCTCCGCCGTCAGTACGTCAGGTCGAAGGAGAGCAGGTGGAAGACGGCCGCGAAGGCGGCCACGCCGACCAGCCCCGCCAGGACGAGCGCGTCGGCCAGACAGCGCCGCCACCCGGCCCCGCGGCGCAGGTCGCCGATCAGGGCGACGGTCGCCGGGACGACGGCGGCCACTCCGAGCCACTGCGCCGCCAGGACCACGGACAGCGCGCCCGCACCCACGGACCGCAGAGCCATGATCTCGCCGAAGGCCAGCCCCCAGCCCAGCAGCGCGGCCAGGGCCGCGCCCACGCCCACCCGGGTCAGGACCCGGGCCGTGCGCCCGGCCCGCTCCCGGCGGGGCAGGGAGAAGCGGCGGCGCAGCAGGGTTCCGACCGGCCAGGACAGGACCGTCAGCAGCAGGATCGTCGCGGAGGCCACGAGCACCGGCAGGGCCAGGGAGGCGTCGCGGACGGCGTCGGTGCGCAGGAGGGCGAACGCCCCGGCGAAGCCGATCGCCTCCACCTGGTCGTCCACGACCCGCATCGACAGCAGCCGCTGACCGCCGACCTCACGCCAGACCCAGGGCTCGATCTCCTCGTAGGCGGTGGGCGTGAGTGTCTCCGGGCCCGGCGTGACCAGGATCGTGCCGTCCTCCTGGGCCACGACACGGGTCTGCCCGCCGAGTGCCCCCAGGACGTTCATGAAGGTGCTGTGCATCGACCGCGAGCTCTCGTAGGAGCCCTCGGCCATCGCGGCGTGCTCGGCGGCGGTCGCCTGCACCGGGGCCGACTCCTCTCCCTCGGCGGGGAAGTAGCGGTCGGCGAAGCCGAACAGGATCGCCTCGCGCAGTTGGAGGCTGTCGACCTCCCCGTAGCCGCCGCCGTTGAGGGTGACGAAGATCCCGGTGGCGTCGTCGGGGTAGATCTGCAGGTGGGAGTGGAAGTAGTTCGTGTCACCGCCGTGGCCGAGGATCCGGTGGCCGTTGCGGTGCTCCTCGAAGAAGCCCAGCGCCATCCGGGGGCCTTCGGCGAGGGAGCCCAGCGACTCCTCGGTCAGCGCCGGGGCGTGCATGAGTTCGAGGGTCGCGGGGTCCAGCAGCGGATGCTCGGCGTCACCGAGGTGCGCGAGCATGAACGCGGTCATGTCGGAGGCGGAGGAGGTCAGTGCCCCGGCGGGCGATCCCCCGACGACCTCGAAGGGGCCGGCCGGCGCGCGGTCGTCGGGGTAGCCGCCGGCCATGCGTTCCGCCAGCGCGGCGGGCGGGGGCTGGACGAAGGTGGAGGAGTCCATCTCCAGGGGGTCGAGCACCTCCGTGCGCACGTACTCCTCGAAGGGGAGGCCGCCGACCAGTTCGACGACGTACCCGGCGAGCGCGTTGCCGTAGTTGGAGTAGGCGGGGACCGTGCCGGGGGCGTACACCTGCTCGGGCGGGTCGGTGACCAGGTGGTCGCGCAGGTCGGCGTCGGCGTCCTCGGGCAGGATCAACCCGTCGATGCGCTCCTCGAACCCGGCGGTGTGCGTCAGCAGGTGGCGCAGGGTGAGGGGTTCGTCGAAGGAGGTGGGGACCGTGAAGTCGAGGTACTCCTGCACGTCGGTGTCCAGGTCCAGCTCGCCCTCCTCCACGAGCCGCATGACCGCCGTGGCGGTGAACAGCTTCGACACCGATCCCGGGCGGAAGAGCGTCTCCTCGGGGTCGACGGGCACCGGGTCGGTGCCGTCGGCTCCGGTGTCGGCGTAGCCGTACCCGCGGGAGGTGAGCACCTCTCCCTCGTGGACGACGCTGACGGCGGCTCCGGGGATGCCGGTGCTGTCCAGGGCTGCCGGCACCAGGCCGTCGAGCCACGTGTCGAGGTCCTGCCCGGTGAGCTCCGCGGTGGCGGCCACCGGTGTCGGCGGTGCGGGCACCGTCGCGGCCGCGGCCGGAGCGGCGCCGCTCGCGGCGATCACGGCGGCGGCCGCGACGACGGCCAGGGCCGCCACAGGGCGGGGACCGCGAGGGCCGCGCAGCCGCCCTCCTCCGTCGGCGGTCGGGGACGCACTGGTCGTTTCGGCGGGTCTCACGCGCTCACTCCTGCTCCATGGGGGCACCGGGCGCGCGGACCTCGTCCGCGTCGTCCCACCCGGTGCCGTATGACTTCAGAGTGCTGGTCCGTGCCCCTCCGGCACATCGCGCGCAGGTGCCCACCGGTTCTACGACCTTTGGTGGAGGCGACCGGCCCTTGAGGGGGAGTCGCACGCCGGACCGCGTCCGATACCGTTTCCGTTGAACGAACGGCGTCCCCGCCGCGTCCAAGGGCGTGACCGATCTCCTCCCACCGGGTCGTGCGGCGACGCGCCGCGGGACACCGGCACCCGACTCCGAGGACTCAGATGGCCCCGCCGCCCCGCGTTCCGCCAGGGCTCAGCCCGCTCCAGCCGACCGACCCCCGGGAGCTCCCCCCGTTCACGGTCCACGGCAGGCTCGGCGCGGGCGGCATGGGCGTGGTCCTGGCGGCCACCGACCCCGCCGGGGAGTGGGTCGCGATCAAGGTCGTCCGGGCCGAGTACGCGCACGACCCCGAGTTCCGCGCCCGGTTCGCCAGCGAGATCGCCCTCATGCACCGGGTCCGCGCCCGCTGTATCGCGCCCGTGCTCGCCTACGACACCGGCGCCGGACAGCCGTGGTACGCCACCGCCTACCTCCCCGGGCCGACCCTGCGCCTGCGCGTACGCGACGGCGGCCGGCTCCCCCTGGAGCAGGCCAGGGTCGTCGCGGCCGGGATGGCCGAGGCCGTCGCCGCGATCCACGCGGCCGGGATCGTGCACCGCGACCTCAAACCCGACAACGTCATCCTGGCCCCGGACGGCCCCAAGGTGCTGGACTTCGGGATCGCGCGGGCGGCGGACGAGACCGGGCTCACCCGGACCGGTGGCCTGGTGGGATCGCCCGCGTGGCTGAGCCCCGAGCGCTACCGGGGCGTCAGCGGACCCGAGGCCGACGTCTTCGCCTGGGGCGCGATGGTCGCCTACACCGCCACCGGGCGCATCCCGTTCGGCTCCGGCGGGGCGGAGACGCTCATGTACCGGATCCTCAACGAGGAGCCGGACCTGGAAGGGCTGCCGGAGGAGCTGTCCGCACCCGTCACCGCCGCCCTCGACAAGGATCCCGCGCGTCGGCCGTCGGCCACGTGGCTCCTGCACCAGATCGCGGGCCCCGACCCGGCGGACGAGCACGGAACCGACGACACCACGCTCGTCGACGGGCTGATCCGCGCCCACTGGCCCGGGAGCCAGGCCGCGCCGCCGAACGGGAACCCGGGCGCCGCGCCCAACGGGCGCCCTGGCCCCGCGCCCAACCGACACCCGGTCACGGAGCACAGCCCGACCCCGGCCCTCACGTCACGCCCTCCGACGCCGCCGGTCCCACCGGGTCCGGGGACGGGACCGACACCCGCGTCCGGCGCCCCCGGACGCGCCCTCCGCAGGGCGCCGATCGTCGTCGGTGCCGCCGGTGCGCTCTCCGTCGTCCTCCTGGGCGGCCTCGGCGCCGCCTACTTCCTACGTGAGAACGCGAGGGCGGAGGACCCGGTCACCCCCGAGCCCGACACGGTGGAGGTGTCCTCGGCCCTGGCGGAGGAGGGCACCCTCTCGGGGACGCTCACCGGGGCCGGATCCACCTTCCTCGACGACGCGATGGCCACATGGCACCAGTCCTATGCCGAACGACAGCCCGAGGTCTCGATCTCCTACCAGCCCGCCGGTTCCGGGGCCGGGGTGGAGCAGTTTCTGAACGGCGAGATCGACTTCGGTTCCTCCGAGCGACCGCTCGACGCCGACGAGCTCGCGCGAGCCGAGGAGGCGCGTGGCTGCTCGGCCGTGCAGTTCCCCGTCGTCGCCGGGGCCGTTGCCGTCGTGCACGCGAACGAGGACCTGGAGGAGCTGGAGCTGTCCGGGGCCGAGCTGGCCCGGATCTACCTCGGCCGGACCACCGACTTCAGCGACATCGCCTCCGCAGGCTCGAACATGGAGCTCCCGGAGCTGGAGATCGTGCCCGTGCGCCACGACGACACGGCGTCCACCGCCCAGGTGTTCAGCCGGTTCCTCGCCGAGCAGTCCTCCGAGTGGACCGCGGAGTGGGAGGACACCGCGACGGTCGCCACCGGGGACGAGGGTGTCCACCAGGTACTGACCGAGGAGCCCGGCGGGCTCGGGTTCGTCAACGCCGCCTACGCCGAGGCCCACGACCTCGACCTCGTGGCCGTGGCCAACGACGACGGCAACGCGGTCGAGCCCGATTCCGACTCCACCCGGGCGGCCACGGAGCAGCTGCGGTCGGAGGACGGCGCGGCCTCGCTGCCGCGCGCCGGAGGCGACGCGTACCCGATCATGCGCGTCAACCACGTGTTCGCCTTCGAGTGCGGATACGACTACGGCACCGGAGAGGCACTGCGCGACTTCTGGCTGCACGCCCTCGGCGAAGACGCCGCCGAAGAGATCGAGGACGCGGGCTACACCCCGCTCGCTCCGTCGATCAACGAGGAAGTCTCGCCGATCGTCACCCGGATCGGAGCCGCCTGAGCGGCCTCACTCCCCCGGCCGTTCCGGCGCGGCGAGGCCGAGGAGGCGCACCGAGTGCTCGCGCATCTCGACCTTGCGGACCTTGCCGGTCACGGTCATCGGGAACTCGTCGACCAGGTGGACGTGGCGCGGGATCTTGTAGTGGGCGAGCCGGCCCTCGCAGAACTCCCGCGGGGAGCGCGCCGTGATCTCCGGGGCGCCCTCCGCCGGCTTGATCCAGGCCATCAGCTCCTCCCCGTACTTCGCGTCGGGGACGCCGACGACCTGGGCGTCGACGATGTCCGGGTGGGTGTGCAGGAACTCCTCGATCTCCCGGGGGTAGATGTTCTCCCCGCCGCGGATGACCATGTCCTTGATCCGGCCCGTGATGGCGACGTAGCCCTCGTCGTCCATCACGGCCAGGTCGCCGGTGTGCATCCAGCGCGCCCGGTCGATCGCCTCGGCCGTCCGGTCCGGCTCGTCCCAGTAGCCGAGCATCACCGAGTAGCCCCGGGTGCACAGCTCGCCCTGCGTGCCCGTGGGGACGGTCAGACCAGTGGCGGGATCGACGACCTTGACCTCCACGTGCGGGTGCACCCGTCCGACCGTGGACACCCGCCGTTCCAGGGAGTCGTCACCGCGCGTCTGGGTGGACACCGGCGAGGTCTCGGTCATCCCGTAACAGATGGTCACCTCCGGCATGTGCATCCGGTCGACGACCTCCTTCATGACCGACACCGGGCACGGCGACCCGGCCATGATCCCGGTGCGCAGGCTGGACAGGTCGTGCTCGGTGAAACCCGGGTCGTTGAGTTCGGCGATGAACATCGTCGGCACCCCGTACAGCGAGGTGCACCGCTCGGCGGCCACCGCCGCCAGGGTGGCGCCCGGTTCGAAGGACGGGGCGGGGATCACCACGCACGCCCCGTGGCTGGTCGCCGCCAGGTTCCCCATCACCATGCCGAAGCAGTGGTAGAAGGGCACGGGCACGCAGATCCGGTCGGCCTCGGTGTAGTGCAGCAGCTCCCCCACGAAGAACCCGTTGTTGAGGATGTTGTGGTGGGAGAGCGTGGCGCCCTTCGGGAAGCCCGTGGTCCCCGAGGTGTACTGGATGTTGATGGGGTCGTCGGCGCCGAGCGTCGGGGCGATCGCGGCGAGGACCGCGGGATCGGCGGCCCGGCCCCGCGCCACGAGCGCGGCCCACTCCGGTCCGCCGATCAGCAGGACGTCGCGCAGCGCGGGGCAGGCCGGGCGCACGCTCTCGATCATCGCGGCGTAGTCGGACCCCTTGTGCCCGGTCGCGGAGACCAGGGTGCGCACCCCGGCCTGGCGCAGCACGTACTCCAGTTCGCTGACGCGGTAGGCGGGGTTGATGTTGACCAGGATCGCGCCGAGCTTGGCCGTGGCGTACTGGGTGAACACCCACTCGGCGCAGTTGGGCGCCCAGATGCCCACGCGGTCGCCCTTGCCGACCCCGGCGGCGTGCAGGCCCAGGGCCAGCGCGTCCACCTCGGCGGCCAGTTCGGCGTAGGTCCAGCGCCGGCCGGTGCGGCACTCCACCAGCGCGTCCCGGTCGGCGAACCGAGCCACCGTGCGGTCGAGGTCGCCCCCGACCGTCTCCCCCAGCAGGGGCACCGACGACGTACCCGAGGCGTAACTCAGCGCGGCGACCATTCCACGTCCTCCTGGAACCCGAGAGCAAGGGTGACCAGGGTCACATGGGGCGCGACGGGCCGCTACTATCCTTCGTGGGTACTCACAGCGGGTAGCCCAGGGCCCGCGCGGCGTTGACGGCCGCCACCCGGTTGTGGCAGTCCAGCTTGCGCATCACGCTGCGCAGATAGGCCTTGACCGTCCCCAAGGTCAGCCCCATCCGCTCGGCCGCCTGGGCGTTGGAGAGCCCGGCGGCGACGTGGCCCAGCGCCTCGCACTCGCGCACCGACAGCGCGGGCCGCCGATCCGGCGCTGGCCGGGCGGCGATGCGGTCCCGCAGGGCCTCCAGATCCCGGCGCACGTCCGCGTCACCGACGCGGGGGATGATCCGCCCCAGCTCGGCGCGCACCTGCGGCAGCGCGGCCGCTCCCGGGCCACCGGGACCACCCGGGCCGCCCGGGCCGCCCGGGCCGCCCAAGGTGCCCGGCCACGCCGCGGGCGCCCACCCGTCCCGCCCGGCCGCGATCCGGCGCTCCGCCTCGCGGGCGGCGGCCATCGCCCGCCGCAGCATGCGCTCGCCCAGCGGCAGGCGCCGGCGCAGTGCCGCGTACAGCACCCCGGTGACACGGTCGCCGCCCCGCAACGGGACGGCCAGGATCGAGTGCAGGCCCTCCCGCGCGACCGGCCGGTCGTACTCGTGGCTGATCGTCCTGGCGCGCACGTAGTCGTCGACCGCGACGGGCCGGTCGAGCACCAGGGCCTTGCCGCCCAGGCCGGTCCCGCTGTGCACGGCCAGGTCGTGCAGGGCGGTGGTCCGCGCGCCGCGGAACCGCGTCATCACCAGGCTGCGCCCGTCGGCCGCGAGCCGGGCGCCGAAGGCGATGTCGGCGCCGGACTCGTCGACGAGCCTGGCCAGGGCGGAGTCGACGGCCCCGCTCCACCGCTCGTCCTCCGCCGCGGCCATCGCGCACCCCCTCGCGTGTCGTGTCCCACCTCACATCATCCCGGAACGAGGCCCTTGCGCGCACCGATCGATGCGGCCGAACCGGGGGAATCCGTGCCCCGGCCTCCATGTGCCATCGTCAGGCGGTCGGCGACGGCCATGTCCCCCGGCGCTCTGGCGGCTGTGCCAGTAGTCGCGATAGGGGGCACAGCGGTCGAGAAGCTCCTGGTGCGGACCCTGGTCGACGATACGGCCGTCGTGCGAGAGGAGGACGACGTTGTCGGCGTCGCGGATCGTGTGGAGGCGGTGGGCGATGACCAGGTCCGTGCCGCGTCCGCACAGCGCCGCCAGGCTGGCGGTCACGTGTCGCTCATCCTCTGGATCGAGGGCGGCCGTGGCCTCGTCCAGGAGCAGGACCGGGGCCCGCTTGAGCAGCGCGCGGGCCAGGGAGACGCGCTGGCGCTCCCCACCGGAGAGCGCGGCTCCCCCTTCGCCGACCCGGGTGTCCCAGCCGTGGGGCAGGCGCTCGACGATCTCGTCGACTCCGGCCGCCCGGGCCGCGGGACGTCGTCGTCATCGGCGTCAGGACGCCCGACCAGGATGTTCGCCCTGAGGGTGTCGTCGAAGAGGTAGACGTCCTGGAAGACCGGGGCCAGCTGGGCCCTCAGCTGCTCTCTGGTCTGCTCGGTCACCGGCCCCGCGCGGCGCCCTGCCGTGGGGTCCCGGTGCCCCTCCAAAAATGGAAATGATTATCATTTACGATAGAGTGCGGCGAACCACACCGTCAAGGCACCGGAGAGACCGTGACATCGGACATGGACACCCGCGAGGACGACACCGGGGCTGGCCCCGACACCAGCCGCTACCTCGACTACCTCCTGACGAACCGCCGCTTCACCGCCCCGGCCGTGTCCGCCGCGGTGGCCTCGATCGCGCTGCCGGAACCCGGCCGTCCGCTGCGGGTCCTGGACGCCGGCACCGGGGCGGGAGGCGCACTGCCGGAGCTCATCGACCTGGCCCGTCCGAGCGCGGGCACCGTGGTCGCCGTGGACGTCGAGGCCCGGGCGATCGACGCGGCCAGGGAACGGATCGGCGGCGCGTCGACCGAACCCGGGGTCGATCTGCGCGTGGCCGACCTTCGCGAGGTCGCGGCCGAGGCCGTCGCCGACGGACGCGGCTTCGACCTGATCTGGTCCTCCGACGTCGTGTGGCCGGCCACCTTCGAGGACCCGGCCGGCGTCGTCGGCGCACTCGCGGAAGCGCTGGCGCCGGGCGGTGTCCTGGCGCTGTTCACGACGAACTACTACCAGTCGATGTTCCTGCCCGGGCACTCCCGCCTGGAGCGGCTCATCCGGACCGCGTCCGAGCTCACGTGGGGTCTGCCCGGCGACGGACCCACGCACTACGAGCGACTCGGCGCGTGGCTGCGCGGAGCCGGACTCGCCGACGTCGGCCTGCGGGTCCTCCCCCTCGCCGTGCCCTCGACCGAGCCCGCGGCGCGGGCGTATCTGGAACGGATCGTGTGGCCGGAGATGCGTCACGCCGCCGCCTCGCACGGACGCGCCGCCGGGATGAGCGACACCGATCTGGCGCGGGCCGAGGAACTCCTGGACCCGGACGGCGCCGCATGGGCCGGGGCCGACCCCGACGGCTTCGTCGTCCAGCCCACGGTGCTGTGGACCGGACGCGCCGCCACCGCGTGACCGGATCCCCTCCCCTCCCCCGGCCGGGCGGGCGCCCGCGTGGGCGCCCGCCCGGCCGCCGTTCGCACGACCGCCGGGGCCCGCCCGAGGCGCCCGGCGGAACCGGGCGGCCCGCACGCGCGTCTTTCCGGACGACCCGCCGCCCGTGTGCGTGCCGGGTCCGGTCCCCGCGGGCGTTACGGTGCTGTGGGGTCACCGCGCGACCACCGCCCCGACCGCGCACCGCCCCGCTCTGCCCGAACGACCCGCTCCGCCCCGCTCCGGAGCCACCAGATAGGAATCGTGTGAACAGCGACGACCTCCCCCTGCGGGACCTGCGTCTGATCGTGACCGGCGGGGGGACAGGTGGCCACACCTACCCCGCGCTCACCACCGTGCGCGCCCTGCGCGACCGCCTGGGGGCCGCCGGCCACTCCCTGGACGTCCTGTGGGTGGGCACGGCGGACAGCCTGGAGTCCCGGGTCGCGGCCGACCACGGCATCGACTTCGCCCCGGTCGCCACCGGCAAGATCCGCCGGTCCAAGAACCCGCTCAAGCTGGCCTCCCCGGAGAACCTCCGCGACATGGCCAACGTGCCCCTCGGCGTGGCCCAGGCGCGTTCGCTGGTCTCGGACTTCGCACCCGACGCGGTCCTGGCCACCGGCGGCTACGTGGCGGTCCCGGTGGGCCTGGCCGCGAAGCTGTGCCAGCGGCCCCTCGTGGTCCACGAGCAGACCGTCCGCCTGGGTCTGGCCAACAAGGTCCTGGCCCGGGTGGCCGCCCGCGTCGCGGTCTCCTCCCCCTCCACCCTCGCGCTCCTCCCGGACGGCGCGCGCGAGCACGCCGCCGTGACCGGCAACCCCGTCCGCCCCGAGGTGCTGACGGGGCAGGCCGACCTGGGCGCCAAGGGGCTGGGGTTCTCCGGCCACGACCCCGCGCTGCCCACCGTCTACGTCACGGGCGGGGCGCAGGGCTCGGCGCAGATCAACGACACGGTGCGCGCCGTCCTGCCGTGGCTGCTCGCCCGCGCCAACGTGGTGCACCAGTGCGGCAGGGCGAACGTGGAGGGCCTGCGAGCGCACGCGGCCGAGCTCCCCGCCGACCTGGCCGCGCGCTACCACCTGACGGACTTCGTGGGGCCCGAGCTGCCGGACGTGCTGGCCCTGGCCGACGTGGTGATCTCGCGCAGCGGCGCCGGGACCATCGCCGAGCTGACCGCCCTGGGCAAGGCCGCCGTGTTCGTCCCGCTCGCCTCCTCCGCGGGCGACGAACAGCGCCACAACGCCCGCCACCTCCAGGAGTCCGGCGCAGCCGTGGCCCTGCTGGACGGCGTCACGCCCGAGCACCTGCGGACGGCGGTGGACTCCCTGCTGTCCGACCCGCAGGCGCGTGAGCGGATGGCGGAGCGCGCCCGCGAGCACGGCCGCCCCGACGCCGCCGAGCGCCTGGTCGACGTGGTCCTGTCCGCGGCCCGGCGCTAGGCCGTGTTCTTCTGAAGGCTTTCGGGTGAGCCCGGAATGCTGCAGAAAACACGGCCCAGGCCGCGCGCGGGGCCCGATCCGTCGGGCCCCGCGCCGCGCCCACACCGCATCCCTCGCGTGCTCCGCCCCAGGTCAGCGCCTCGCCAAGCTTGTGAATCCCGAGCAAAGGGAGCAAGCTGGGATCAGCGACACGCAAGGGCCTGCCGTCGCGTTGGTGACGGCCGTGGCAGGGGAGGCGGGTCGATGGACAGCGAGGACGTCCCGGTGGTCGTGCCCCCCGGGACCATACCGGAACAGGCCGACGGCGCCTCCGGTCCGGCGGACGGTGAGGACACCCCTCCCACGGCCGTGCTCAAGCAGTGGGCGTTGGACCAGATCCCCCTGCCGATGGCCCTCGTCGACCACGGGGCACGCGCGATCGCGGTCAACGCGGCCATGGAACGCGCGATGGGCAGGCCCGAGGGCGAACTGCTCGGCCTGCGCCTGGGCGAGTCCGGCCCCGACCTGCTCGTCCAGGGCCTGGACGGCATCGACGAGGTCATCGAACGGGTCCTGCGCGACGGCGTGCCCGAACCCTACGAGGCGTATCTGCGTGTGCCCGGCGAGCCCCGCGAACACGCCTGGCTGCTGAACCTGTATCCCGTCAAGGACGCCGCCGACCGGGTACGGGCCATGTCCGTGGCGGGTGTGGACACCACCGAGCAGTACCGGGCCCGTCGGCGGCTCGGCGTGCTCAACGAGGTCGGGCTGCGCATCGGCACCACCCTCGACCTGGCCCGTACCGCGGACGAGCTGGCCCAGGTCAGTACGGAGCACTTCGCCGACTTCGCCGTCGTGGACCTGCTGGATGCGGTCGTGCGGGGCGAGGAGGCCGACCTGGTCGCGCCGAGCGACGAAGCGGTCTTCCGCCGGTCCGCCCAGCGCTCGGTGATCGAGGGCTGCCCCGAGGCCGTGATCGCGCTCGGCGAACTGCACACCTACACCGCGCACTCACCGCCGGGCCGGGCACTGAGCGCCGGGCGGGCGGCGCGGTACACGGTCGACGACGCCCACGTGCGCTGGTGGGCCGCCGACGCCCCCGAACGCGCCCAGAGCATGACGCGGCACGGGATGCACTCGAAACTGCTGGTCCCCCTGACCGCCCGCGGAGTGACCCTGGGTCTGCTGATCCTGGCCCGCCACCGCACGCCCGAGCCCTTCGCCGAGGACGACCAGTTCCTGGCGGAGGAACTCGCCTCCCGCGCCGCGCTGTGCGTCGACAACGCCCGCCGGTACACGCGTGAGCGCGCGAACGCGCTCGCCCTCCAGCACAGCCTGCTCCCCCACCGCGCACCCCGGCAGGCGGCGGTGGAGGTGGCCTCGCGCTACCTGCCCGCCCACGCGCGGGCCGGGATCGGCGGCGACTGGTTCGACGTCATCCCACTGTCGGGGGCCCGGGTCGCGCTGGTGGTCGGCGACGTGGTCGGCCACGGCCTGCAGGCCTCCGCCACCATGGGGCGGCTGCGCACGGCGGTGCGCACGCTGGCCGACGTGGACCTGGCACCGGACGAGCTGCTCACCCAGTTGGACGACCTCGTGCTGCGCCTGGACCGCGAGGAGGCGGCCGCGGACGAGGGGCCGTCCGGGCAGGGCGGGGGCGCGGGCGAGTTCGGCGCGACCTGCCTGTACGCCGTCTACGACCCGGTCTCGCGGCGCTGCGCCATGGCCAGGGCCGGGCATCCGCCGCCGGCGCTGGCCACCCCGGACGGCCGGGTCGAGTTCCTGGACGTCCCGGCCGGCCCGCCGCTGGGCCTGGGCGGGCTGCCCTTCGAGGTGACCGAGTTCGACGTGCCCGAGGGCAGCGTCCTGGCCCTGTACACCGACGGCCTGGTCGAGTCGCCCGACAGTGATCCGAACGCCGGGTACGCGCTGATGCGCGCCGCCCTGGCCGATCCCGGTCCCGCGCTGGAGGAGACCTGCGACAGGGTGCTGCGCGCGGTGCTGCCCGGCCGCCGCGCGGACGACATGGCGCTCCTGTTGGCCCGGACCCGGAGTCTGGACGCGGAGCACGTCGCCACGTGGGAGCTGCCCAGCGATCCGGCGATCGTCTCCAGGGCCCGTGAGCTGGCCGGCGCCCAGTTGGCGGTCTGGGGCCTGGAGGAGGCGGCCTTCGTCACCGAGATGGTCGTGAGCGAACTGGTCACCAACGCGCTGCGCTACGGCAGTCCGCCGGTGCGGCTCCGGCTGATCCGCGACGAGGCGCTCATCTGCGAGGTCTCCGACGCCGGGAGCGCCGCGCCCCACCTGCGGCGTGCCCGGGTCTACGACGAGGGCGGCCGCGGCCTGCTCATCGTCGCCCAGCTCACCGAGCGCTGGGGCAGCCGCCACACGGGGGCGGGCAAGACCATCTGGGCCGAGCAGGCGCTACCGCCGAGGTGAGCCCGCCGCGGAGCCCGCCGCGCCCGTGAAAAACCGCTTCGGTCGCCGCGGCGGCGTGTGCCAGACTGCCGCCCATGACCGACAGCCGCACCGCTCTCCTGGCCTTCCAGTTCGACCTCACCTGGGCCCTGTTCGAGTACCACTTGGACCGGCTCGTGCCCGAGGACTTCCTCTGGGAGCCGGCCCGGCTGTGCTGGACCGTCCGACGCCAGGACGGCGTGTGGACGCCCGACTGGGCCGACACCGAGCCCGACCCCGTACCCGTGCCGACGATCGCCTGGGTGAGCTGGCACATCGGCTGGTGGTGGGGCGTGACCCAGGACCACCTGAGCGGTCGCGCGCCCCGGGTCCGTGAGGAGGTCCACTGGCCGGGCCCGGAGGCGTCGGTGGCGTGGCTGCGCGATCTGCGCGAGCAGTGGACGCGCGTGCTGGAACAGGCGCCCGACCTCGACGCCCCGGCGCCCTTCCCCTGGCCCGAGGGCAGCGGCATGACCGTGGCCGACACCCTGGCCTGGGTCAACGCCGAGCTGATGAAGAACGTCGCCGAGATCGGCCAGCTGCGCCTGCTGCGCGCGGCCGGCGCGCCCGGCGTCGCCGGCGAAGGCTCCTGAACCGGGCGCCCGACGGCTGAACGGCGCCTCGCACTGATCGTCCCGCTCCCTGTCCGGGACTCGCGTTCGCGCGCTTTTGACCGTATGGTCAGACTACTGACCGAATGGTCAAAGATGCGAAGACGGGGAACGCTATGCGAGACGAACGACCCGCCGGAGGCCCTGGTGCGACGGAGGCCGCCGACACGGCCACGAAGGCCCCGGCGGCACTCCCCCTGCGGCGACGGCGCCTGCTGAAAGTGGGCGCGGCCGTGCTGGCGGCCGCCCTCCTGCTCGGCTGGGCCGCGACCAGGGGCGGGGCTCCCGTGGGCCACTTCACCTCCGCGGAGGGCCACGACGCCTTCGTCGCCGCCTACGAGCGGGCGATGGCGGACCTGCCCGAACCCGACGAGGTCCTGGACCTGCGCACCGACTACGGGGTGGTCCGGATGTACCGGTTCGAGGGCGCCGCGCCCGAGGAGGCCCCGCTCGTCCTGCTCCCGGGCCGGGCCTCGGCCTCACCGGTCTTCGCCGACAACCTCGCCTCGCTGCTGGAGGTGCGCACGGTGTACCTGATCGACCTGCTCGGCGAGCCCGGTGCGAGCGTCCAGTCCCGCCCCATCCGCGACGACGAGGACCAGGCGCTGTGGCTGCACCAGGCGCTCTCCCAGCTGCCCGAGCCTCAGGTGCAGCTGTTCGGACTGTCGATCGGCGGGTGGACCGCCATGAACCTCGCGGTCCGGCATCCGCAGACCCTGGCCGGCCTCATCCTGCTCGACCCGGCCGTGACCTTCGCCGACCTGCCGCCGGAGGTCGTGGTGCGCTCCCTGCCCGCAGCGGTCCCCTGGTTCCCGAAGAGCTGGCGGGACTCCTTCAACCAGTGGACCGCCGGAGGCGCACCGGTCGAGGACGTCCCGGTGGCGGACATGATCGAGGCGGGGATGCGGCACTACTCGCTCGCGCTGCCGGCGCCGACCCGGTTCACCGACGACCGGCTCACGGGCGTGGACCTGCCTGTGCTGGTGATCCTGGCGGGCGAGTCCGTGATGCACGACTCCGCCGAGGCCGCCCGCACGGCGGAGCGGACACTGGCCCGGGGCACCGTGGTCACCTACCCCGACGCCTCGCACGCGGTCAACGGCGAGTACCCCGAGGAGGTCGCCGCCGACGTCGCGCGCTTCGTCGACGCCTCCCCCTGAACGCCGGAGCCGTCCCGGCCCCGAGCCGCCCCCGGAGTGGTGCACCATGGCTCTGACCGCCCCGCACCGGACCAGGAAGCAGGAAGCAGCAGAGTGCCCGCCAGACCACGGGGCGCCGACGGCGCCCGGCAGCCCACCGTCACCGAGCGGGCACGCCGCCGACAGCTCGTCGACGTCACCACCGAGCTCGTCGCCGCGCACGGCTACGCCGCCTGTTCGCTCCAGCGGATCGCGGACGCCGCCGGGATCACCAAGGGCGCGGTGATCTACCACTTCGCGTCGAAGAACGCCGTCATCCGCGCCGCCTACGACTCGGTCATCGACGCGCTCACCGCGCGGGTGGCGGAGGCCGTCCAGACGGCCCCGGGTCCGGCGGCGGCCGTGGACGCCTACGTGGAGTCGATGGTCGGGCACATGGCCGACCACCCCACGCACGTGCGCGTGCTGGCCGAGGCGCTCGCGCCCGCCACCGACACCGGGGTGGACGACGCCCCCGCCTCGCCCACGCGGCAGCGGGCCCTCGCCGACCTCATCGCCGCGGCGGTGGCCGCCGGGGAGTACCGCGCCGATCTGGACCCCGCCACACTGGCGGTCATCGTGCACGGCGCGATCGACGCCGTCGTGGCCCAGACCCTGACCGACCCCGGCTACGACCTCACCGCCGCCACCGCCTCGATCCTGGACGTGCTGCACCGCGCCACCGCCCGCTGAGCGAACCCGGACGCCGCCGTCGCGCGATAGCGGCCCCGGGAGCGGTACGACCCGCTCCCGGGGCCGCACACACGGGGGAGAACCATGGACACCGACGACGTGAGGACCGAGCGCGCGCCCGTTCCCGCCCGGACCGCCCTGGGCCCAGGCCGTGTTTTTTGCAGCATTCCGGGCTCGCGGCCGCCAGGCCCGCCTCTCGCTGCGCCTCTGCGCTCGTGAAGCCCACCAGGCTGAACTTCGCACATCGTCTTGCGAGAGACGACCTGACGACCGCGAGCTCACCCGAAAGCCTTCAGAAAAACACGGCCTGGTCGCGGCCGCGGCGCTCGGCCTGGGGGTGCTGACCTCCTACGCCCAGGGCGTGCTGCCCCACGGGCTGGCGCCGCTGGCGAACTCGTCCGGCTCGTGGAGCCTGGCGGCGTTCCTGCTCGCCGCCACCGTTCGGGGCGGACGGACGGCCGCGGTGGCGGGCCCGGTGGCGCTGCTGATGACGGTGCTCGGCTACGACCTCGGATCGCTCCTGCGCGGGTTCGACGCCTCCCTGGGCTTCACCGCCTTCTGGCTGGTCGCCGCGGTCGTGGTGGGCACCTTCCTGGGCCTGGGCGGGCACGCGCTCCGCCACGGGACGGCTCTCGCGCCCCTGGGCGCGGGGGCGATGGGCGGCGTCCTGGTCGGCGAGGGCGCCTACGGCCTGCTGGCCATCGCCGACACCACCTCGCCGGTGTACTGGACGGGATCTGCGGTCGCGGGCGTCGCGCTCGTGGTCCGGGCGGCCGCCGCCCGGTTCCCGCGGGTCCGCCCCGCCCTGACGGCCGCAGCGACCTGCGCGGGCACCGCCGCGCTGTTCGTGGTCGTGTACCGGATCGGCTTCTTCCTCCTGCTGCCCTGAAGCGGGGGCGCGGGGCTCCACGATCGTTGACCCCGCGCGCGCACGCTGCCACCGTGGCCGGAACGGGATCCCGGACGAACGGAGGCCACCGTGCACGACGACCGCGGGCTGATCGAGGCCCGACTCGAACGGGTGCTGCGCGAGCGGGTGTGGCCCGCGGTGTACACGGCTCCCCTCCCCCTGGAGGTCGCCCGCTGGGACGTGCCCGGGGAACCGGTCGACGCCGCGCGGGGGATCGGCGCGCCCTACACGCCCGCCTCGGTCGGCGACCCGTGGGGGCCCGCCTGGGGCACGACGTGGTTCCGGCTGCGCGGCCGGATCCCCGAGGCGTGGGCGGGCCGCCGCGTGGAGGCCGTCGTCAACCTCGGCTTCGACCAGGGCATGCCGGGCTTCCAGTGCGAGGGCCTGGTCCACCGCCCCGACGGGACCGTCGTCAAGGGCCTGCATCCGCGCAACGCCTGGATCCCCGTGGAGGGCGCCGCGGGCACGGTGGTGGAGTTCCACGTCGAGGCGGCCGCCAATCCCGTCATCCTCGACCACCCTCCCTTCCGGCCCACGGACCTGGGTGAGGGCCCCGGACCCGCGGACCGGCCCCTGTACCGGCTGCTGCGCGCCGACCTGGCCGTGTTCGAGACGGCCGTGTGGGAGCTGGCCATGGACCTGGACGTCCTGGGCGGGCTCATGCACACCCTGGACACCGGGGACCCGCGGCGCTGGGAACTGCTGCGTACGCTGGAGCGCGCCCTGGACGCGCTCGACCCCCAGGACGTCCCCGGAACCGCCGAACGGGCGCGCGGCGCGCTGGCTCCCGCGCTGCGCTCCCCCGCCGCGGCGAGCGCCCACCGGATCTCGGCCGTCGGGCACGCCCACATCGACTCCGCCTGGCTGTGGCCGCTGCGCGAGACCGTCCGCAAGGTCGTGCGGACCAGCGCCAACGTCATCGGTCTGATGACGGACCGGCCCGACTTCGTGTTCGCGATGAGCCAGGCCCAGCAGTGGGCCTGGCTCAAGGAGCACCGGCCCGACCTGTTCGACCGGGCGGCGCGGCTGGCCCGGGACGGACGGTTCGTCCCCGTCGGCGGGATGTGGGTGGAGTCGGACACCAACATGCCCGGGTCGGAGGCGCTGGCCCGCCAGTTCGCCTACGGCAAGCGGTTCTTCCGCGACGAGCTCGGGATCGACACCCAGGAGGTGTGGCTGCCGGACTCCTTCGGCTACTCCGCGGCCCTGCCCCAGCTGGTACGGCTGTCGGGATCGCGCTGGTTCCTCACCCAGAAGATCTCCTGGAACCAGGTCAACCCGTTCCCCCACCACACCTTCTGGTGGGAGGGCCTGGACGGCACCCGGGTCTTCACGCACTTCCCGCCGGTGGACACCTACAACGCCGAACTCACCGGGGCGGAACTGGCACACGCCTCCCGCACCTTCCGCGACAAGGGCGGGGCGACGCGGTCGCTGGTGCCGTTCGGCCACGGAGACGGAGGCGGCGGCCCCACCCGCGAGATGCTCGCCCGGGCGGCGCGCCTGGGCGATCTGGAGGGGTCGCCCCGGGTGGCGGTCGAGCACCCGGCCGCGTTCTTCGCCCGTGCGCGGGAGGAGTACCCCGACGCCCCGGTCTGGCTCGGTGAGCTGTACCTGGAACTGCACCGCGGCACCTACACCAGCCAGGCCGCCACCAAGCGGGGCAACCGGCGCTGTGAGCACCTGCTGCGCGAGGCGGAACTGTGGGCGGCCACCGCCGCGGTGCGCACGGGGGCGGCCTATCCCTACGCGCGGTTGGAGCGCGTCTGGCGCACGGTGCTGCTCCACCAGTTCCACGACATCCTGCCCGGCAGCTCCATCGCGTGGGTCCACCGCGAGGCGGCCACCGCCTACGCCGAGGCTGGCGCGGAGCTGGCCGAGATCATCGGGGCGGCGCAGGCGGCTCTGGTGGCGGGCGCCGGCGCCGAGGCCGCCGGGCCCGGCCCGGAGACGGTCCACGGCCCGGCGATCGACGGCCCGGCGGGCGACAGCCCGGCGATCGACGGCCCGGCGGGCGACAGCCCGGCGGGCGACAGCCCGGCGGGCGACAGCCCGGCGAGCGGGCGCACCGTCTTCAACGCCGCGCCGCACGAACGCGACGGGGTCCCGGCGCTGGGCGCCCGGCCCGCCGCGGCGCCGGCGCCCCCACAGGCCGCCGCGACGGCCGGCCCGGGCCCGGACGGCGGCTTCGTGCTGGACAACGGGCTGCTGACGGTCACCGTGGACGGGCGGGGCCTGGTCACCTCGGTCCTGGACCGGGTGGCCGACCGCGAGGTCCTCGCACCGGGGCGGCCGGGCAACCTCCTCCAGCTGCACCAGGACGTGCCCAACCAGTGGGACGCGTGGGACGTCGACGCGTTCTACCGCAACGCCCGCCAGGACCTCACCGGCCTGGACACCCTGGAGGTGCTCGGCCCCGGAGCGGGCGCGGCCGAGGCGGTCGCGGGCACCGCGACGGTGCGCGTGACCCGCTCCTTCGGGTCCTCCACGGTCGAGCAGCACCTCTCGCTCGGCCCGGGGGAACGGCGGCTGGACGTGTCGACGGTCGTGGACTGGCACGAGCGCGAGAAGTTCCTCAAGGCGGCCTTCCCCGTCGACGTGCGTGCGCACGAGGCCGCCTGCGAGATCCAGTTCGGCCACGTCCGCCGCCCCACGCACACCAACACCTCGTGGGACGCGGCGCGGTTCGAGGTCTGCGCGCACCGCTGGGTGCACGTCGGCGAGCCCGGCTACGGCGTGGCCCTGGTCAACGACTGCACCTACGGCCACGACGTGACGCGTGACGTGCGCGAGGACGGCGGGACGACCACGACGGTGCGGCTGTCGCTGCTGCGCGCTCCGCGCTTTCCCGACCCGGAGACCGACCAGGGCCTGCACCGGTTCCACTACGCGCTGGTGCCCGGGGCGCGGATCGAGGACGCGGTGCGCGAGGGGTACCGGATCAACCTGCCCGCGCGCGAGGTGCCGGGGGCGGGCGCCGTGGAGCCGCTGGTGCGCGTCGACGATCCGGGGGTGGTCGTGGAGTCGGTCAAGCTCGCCGACGACCGCTCCGGCGACGTCGTGGTGCGGCTGTACGAGGCGCGTGGCGGGCGCGCCCGCGTGGCCGTACGGCCGGGCTTCCCGGTGAGCGGGGCGCGCGCGGTGAACCTCCTGGAGGAGGAGTTCGACGACGCTCCCGTCCTGGACACCACGGTGGGCGGCGAGGGGTCCGGGCAGGGGGACGGCCCGATCGCCGTCACACTGCGGCCGTTCCAGATCCTCACGCTGCGTCTACGGCGCTGAGGCCCTGCGGTCACACACGGCCATGGGCCGTTGACAGAACCCACAGGGACACGGATAATCAGCCCAGCTCTGGGAGCGCTCCCAGAGCTGTCTCACGAGGGCGGCCGCACCCCCACTCCTCCGGTTGCGGCCGCCCGCCGTGGGCCGCAGCGTCGCGGCCCCCGCCCCCTGCCCCCCGCTCATGAGACGAGGACCCCCCATGACCTCTGTCGCCACGTCTTCCCCACCCCACGCCTCCACCGACCACGCGTTCGACCTCGGCCTGCTGCTCCTGCGCGCCACCTGCGGACTGACCCTGGCCGCCCACGGCACACAGAAGCTGTTCGGCTGGTTCGGCGGCAACGGCATCAGCGGCACCGGCGAGTTCTTCGCCGCCGCGGGCTACCGCCCCGGAGAGCTCATGGCCGTGGTGGCCGGGCTCAGCGAGTTCCTGGGCGGCCTCGGGCTGGCCCTGGGCCTGTTCACACCGCTGGCCGGCGCCGCGGCCATCGGCGTCATGCTCAACGCCGCCGCGTTCCACTGGAGCGACGGCTTCTTCGGCGGAATGGAGTACCCGCTGGTGCTCGCGCTCGCCGCCGCCGCCATCGCCGTGGCGGGCCCGGGGCGCTACGCCGGGGACCGGCTCCTGCCCGTGCTGCACCGGCACCACCTGTACTACGGCCTGGCCGCCGTCGTCCTGGGCGCCGGGACCTCCGGCATCGTGCTCCTCCTGCGCGCCTGACCCCCGCCGGGACCGGTCTCCCCTCCCGGGGCGGCCGGTCCCCCGGTCCCGTCCCTGAACACCGACCCCGCCCGGGGGGCGCTACGCTGCTTCCCGAAGGAAAGCGACTTCCCTGGAGGTAGGACCGTGGCCCAGCCCCTGCGCGACCCGACTCCGCCCGCCCAGGCCTGTCCCATCGCCCCCGTGGTGGACATCGTCTTCAGCCGGTGGACCACCCCGACCCTGTGGACGCTCAACGAGTACGGGCGGCTGCGCTTCGTGGAGCTCCAGCGCAGGATCGGAGCCATCTCGCCCAAGGTGCTCACCCAGCGGCTGCGGCAGCTGGAGCGCGACGGGCTCGTCCGCCGTACCTACCACCCCGAGGTCCCGCCCAGGGTGGAGTACGAGATCACCGAGCTGGGCCGCAGCCTCGCCCCGCTCTTCGCGTCGCTGTCGCACTGGGCCACCGACCACCTGCCCGAGGTCGAGCGGGCCCGGCGGGAGTACGACGACGCCGCACGCCCCCGGGCCTGAGCCCGCCCGGCCGCGCCGGGGCCGGTGCCCGTCGGCGCGCGCGGGCCCGGCGCGGCCTCAGCGGGGCCGGCGCCCGTACCAGGCCACGAGCCGGTCGATGCCGGGGGCGTCGTCGGGGACCGGCACGACCGGGCCGAACGGCACCGGCGCCGTGCGCGGTTCGGCCGGGACCGCGCGATGCATGGCGGCCAGCGGCCCCGCGAGGACGGCCGGGTCCCACTCGGGGTCCTGACCGGTCGCCACGGCCAGGTCCCAGGCGTGCAGGACGAACTCGGTGGTGTGGTTCACCGCCGCCACGGCGCCCGGCACCGGGCCCCAGGGCAGGGCGATCTCGCGGCCCAGGACCGCCGGGTCCGACCACACGGTCGTGATGTCCCCCGCGGCGGCGTCCCAGGCGGCCGACCACTGTCCGTCGGCGACGTCCTCGGCGAAGTGCGGGACGCTGTGGAAATCGCCCCCGCCGCCGAGCACGGCCACGCGGCGGCCCACGGACACCAGGTGGCGGCACAGGTCGCGGACGCCGTAGTCGGGGCAGGGCGTGGCGAGGTCGGACTGGTCCGGGCGGGTCCGCGCGATCACCTCGCCCACCAGAGCGACGGCGCCCGTCAGGGCCTCGCGCGGGTCGGTGTGCGCCGGGTCGGCGGCGGTAGCGGGGTCGGTGGTGCTCTCGCTCATGGTGGTCTCGCTCTCGGGGGTTGTCATCGGAAGGCCGCGGCGTTGCGCACGGCCCAGTCGGCGAACGTGCGCGGCGCCCGGCCGAGGACCTTGTCGACGTCCGAGCTGACCAGGACCTCCTCCTCGGTCGGCGCGCCCAGGATGTCGAGGGTGCCGTCGGCGACGGGCGCGGGCATGGCGGCGAGCAGGTGCTCCCGGGCCTGCTCCCGGGTGAGTTCGACGAAGCCGACCCGGGTGCCCAGCGCCGCGCCGATCGCCACCGCCTGCTGCCGCGGGGAGACCGGTTCCGGCCCGGTCAGCACATAGGTGCGGCCCTCGTGGCGGGAGTCGCGCAGCGCGGCGGCCGCGACCCCGGCGATGTCGGCGGGGTCGACGGCCGGGAGGGCGACGTCGCCGAACGGCGCCAGGACCGTGCGCCGCTCGCGGACGGTGGCGGCGAAGCCGTAGGCATTGGTGAAGAAACCGCCCGGGCGCAGGAGCGTCCAGGCCGGGCCCGAGCCGCGCACCGCCTCCTCCAGCGCGCGCAGTCCGGCGTGGGAGAGGGCGTCGGGCCGGGTCCCCGCCGCCTGCGAGGACAGGGCGACGATCCGCCGCACACCCGCCGCCCGCGCGTGGTCGGTGACGGCGGCCGCGGCCTCCCCGCTCGCCGACAGCTCCGGTCCCAGGAGGAGGAAGAGCGCGTCGGCGCCTTCGACGACCGAGGGCAGGTCCGCGGCGCGGGACAGGTCGGCCGCCCGGTACTCCACCCCCTCGGCGGCCTCGGTGTCCGGTGGGCGGCGCGCGACCGCCCTGACCCTCGCGCCCGCCGCGGCGAGCGTCGTGACGAGGTGTCGGCCGATGTTGCCGGTCGCTCCGGTGACCACGATCATGGTCGGTTCCTCCTGGGTGTGGACGGCGCTGCGCGGTTCCCGCGGCGGCGTGGACTCGGGCCCACCCCGCCGCGGCGCGCCGAACGTAACACCGCCGCCCCAGCGGGAACCTAGGGGAAAGCGGCGCACCCC
This sequence comes from Nocardiopsis sp. Huas11, assembly GCF_003634495.1. Lineage (GTDB taxonomy): Bacteria > Actinomycetota > Actinomycetes > Streptosporangiales > Streptosporangiaceae > Nocardiopsis. The sequence goes on from NZ_RBKY01000001.1 coordinate 5,389,294, forward strand.
CGGGTCACCACTCGGGGGTACGCACTCCCGTTCGCGCGGGTCAGGGCCGGTTCACGGAGTTTCGGCCGCGTCAGGAACTCGTGAGGACCACGAGCTGCCGGGTCGTCCGGGTCATCGCGACGTAGCGGTCGACCGCCCCCTCGACGCCCTCGCCGAAGTCCCGCGGATCGACCAGGACGACGAGGTCGAACTCCAGTCCCTTCGCCAGTTCCGGCGTCAGCGACCGGACCCGCGGCGTCGGGCGGAAGACGGGATCGCCGATGACGCAGGCGGTCCCCTCCGCGTTCTCCGCCAGCCAGGTCTCCAGCACCGGGTCCCGGTCCGCCACCGACCCGTGCACGACGGGGACGCCGCCGTCGCGGATGGAGGTCGGCACGTTGGCGTCGGGGAGCACGGCCCGGATGACCGGCTCGGCCTGCGCCATGACCTCCGAGGGCGTGCGGTAGTTGATGCTCAGCGAGGCCACCTCGACCCGGTCGAACCCGACCCGCGCGAGCCGCTCCCGCCACGACTCGGTGAACCCGTGCCGGGCCTGGGCGCGGTCGCCGACGATGGTGAAGCTCCGGGACGGGCAGCGCAGCAGCAGCATCTGCCACTCCGCGTCGGTCAGTTCCTGGGCCTCGTCCACGACGATGTGCGCGAACGTGCCGGCGAGCGGGTCCGACTCGGCGCCGGGCAGTGCCGCCTCGTCGACCAGGCTGTCGCGCAGGTCCTGCCCGTGCAGCATCGTCACCACCCCCTCGCCGTCGTCGTCGGCGTGCAACAGGTCGTCGATGACCCCGGCCATGCGCTCGCGTTCGGCGGCGGCCGAGGCGTCGTGGCGGCGCTTGAGCTCGGACGCCTTCGGGTCGCCGAGCCGCTGCCGTGCCGCGTCCAGGAACGGCAGGTCCGCGACCGTCCACTCCTGGGCCCGCTCCTGCGGGCGCCGCAGCGCGCGGATCTCCTCGGGGTCGAGCCAGGGGGCGCACATGCGCAGGTAGGCGGGCACCGACCACAGGTCGCCGACGATGTCGGTGGGTTCGAGCAGCGGCCACGCGCGGTGCAGTGTCCGGATGAGCTCCGCGTCCCGCGACAGCGCCGCCCGGACCATGTCGGGCGTGACGTCCTCGTCGTCGATCCTGTCGGTCGCGATCTCGACCAGTTCCGCCAGGATCACCTCGCGCGCCTCGTTGTGCGGGACCACCGGGTCCACCGCGGCGAAGGCCTCGGCCCAGTCGGCGGCGGTCAGCCGGAGGTCGGCCCAGTCCGTCGAGACCGTCGTCGCCTGGGTGGGCGGGCGCTCGTAGAACCCGACGGCCGGCTCGATCGCCCGCACCAGCCGCGCGGACGACTTCAGGCGGGCGACCTCCGGATCGGTCTCCGCTTCCGCCGTGGCCCCCTCGGGGACGAGGTCGCGCGGGGTGCAGGTCCGCACGCCCTCCTCGCCCAGGCTGGGCAGGACATCGGCGACGTAGGCCAGGTACGGGTGGTGCGGACCGACGAACAGCACACCGCCCCGCCGGTGCCCGAGGCGCGGGTCGGAGTAGAGCAGGTGGGCGGTACGGTGCAGCGCCACGACGGTCTTGCCCGTGCCCGGGCCTCCGTCGACGACCAGGGCTCCGGCCGAACCCGCGCGGATGATGGCGTTCTGGTCGGCCTGGATGGTGCCGAGCACGTCGCGCATGCGGTCCGACCGGTGGGCGCCCAGGCCGGCGATGAACGCGGACTGGTCGTCGAGCGCGGCGTGCCCCCCGAACCCCTCCTCGGTGAACACCTCGTCCCAGTAGTCGCCGATCCGGCCGCGGGTCCAGCGGTACCTGCGGCGGCTCGCCAGGCCCATGGGCTCGGCGTGGGTGGCGGCGAAGAACGGCTCGGCGGCGGGCGAGCGCCAGTCGAGCAACAGGCGCCGCCCCTTGTCGTCGGTCAGGCCGAACCGGCCGATGTAGACCGGCCCGGTTCCGTCGGCGGGAACGATGTGCCCGAGGCACAGGTCCAGGCCGAAGCGGCGCAGGGCGCGCAGTCGGGCGGACAGGCGGTGGACCTCGGTGTCCCGGTCCAGGTTCTCCCGGTGGTTGCCCCGGGGCGCACGGCGCATGGCGTCGAGGCGGTCGGACAGGTCGGCGATGGACCGGTCCAGGCTCTCCCGGATGGCCGCGAAGTGGCGCTCGTCGTCGGCGACGAGCGTGGGGTCGGCCTTGGCCGACAGGTGCTCTGGGAGGGCGAACGCGGTACTGGCCTGCGGTTTCACGACGTTTCCCCCGTCATCGGTTCTGCTCACGATCGATGATTGTCCGCCATGGAGGGGGTCTTGCCACAAGCCCCGGGGTGCGCTATACGTTGAGAGTGGAAGGGAGTGGCCAAAGGCCCCCTTCCCCCTCGTCCGCTCCCGCGGACGCCCCCTCCTCGCACGACGACGGCGGGCCCCGGTGTCCTTTCCCGGAGCCCGCCGTCGACCGTTGTCGCGGCCTGGGATCAGCCCTTGACCGCTCCCGCGGTGAGTCCGCCGCGCCAGAAGCGCTGCAGCCCCACACGGCAGTGCTCTTCGAGCGAGGGCACCATACCGAAAAGCACGTCCCTCTCGTCGGACAGAGCGGCGACACTCTGTTCCCACCGGCCTTCGCGCACCGTGAGGACACGCTGCCTCATGCGGGGCGTGACGTGCTCGTACACCCGTCCCATTCCCTGCATCTTGTGTCCCAGCCTCGCCGCACGAGCGACTTCGGGAAGCTCGTCCTCGGCAAGCCAGGTCCGATGGGTGTGCCGGCCTCGTGGAAGGTGAACCCCGGCAGGATCGGCCGCCTCATCCACGTCTGTCCGCACCCGGGATCTCCGTCCCACGCAGGACGCCAATGCGACGTCCGAAAGTTCGCACGCCGGACCAGCCCTCCTTGGGAACCGGTGAACAGGTAGTCGGACTGGCAGGACTTGATCAGGTCCGTGTAGAGGGAGTCCACGAACGGTGGGAGCTGAATCGAGCGCTTTCCTGCTGGGGTCTTCGGCTTCTTTGCCATCTCGAACCTTCCGCCGGCTTCCAACAGCGGCGTGCGTGTCGGGACGGCGCGGTCGGCCTCGTCATAGTCGTGCGGTCGCAGTCCGACGAGTTCCGACCAGCCCGCCCCCGCATAGCCGTTCATCAACGCCAGCATGAATCCGGTCCGCCCGAAGGACACGTGCAGCCGCATAGCAGCCCTCAGGAACTGCACGGGCGTAGCCACCTGCCGTTCGGCCTCGTACTCTCCTGTGGTCAGGCGTACGTCGCGGGCCGGGTTGGCCGGTATTTTCCGCGCCTTGACCGCGACGGCGAGAATGTGCGAGAAGTACCCGAACACCGTCGCCACCGACGGCTCGGCCATCTTCTCGGACCCGGGGGTTCAGGAGTCGGTCGGCGGGGGCACCGCTCTGCTTCGACACGGGAAGCTACTTTCACACGGGGGTGGCTGATGGTCCGCACCATGGTGGCAAAGCCGTACGACAGTTCGGTGAACGCCGCGACCGGTGCCGACCGCTGCCGCCCCGCCACGCCGCCCCCACCCGGTGACGGGTCCTCAGCGTCAGCGGTCAGGACGCGGGTACCCGGGTGAACACCGCGACGTCGCCGCCGAAGCACACGACCAGACGCCCCTGGGAGCTGAGGGCGAGCGCGGTCACCGGGTGGGGGAAGACGATTTCGTCGCCGACCGGGTGGTCGTCGGCGAGGTCCCACACCCGAACGGTGCGGTCCTCACCGCCCGACACCACGAGCGGACGGCCGTCGACGACCGCCGCCGCCATCGCCTCGACGGAACCGGTGTGGCCGTTCAGCGGGGTCAGCACGGCCCTGCCGTCCTCGATGTCCCACACGCGCACCGCCCTGTCGCGGCCGGCCGTCACCGCGACCGTCCGGCCGTTCAGGGGCAGCGTGACGACGGCGTTCACGGCGTCGGTGTGGCCCACGTCCGCCCAGCACACCTGACGGCCGTTGCGCGCCTGCCACACGTTGGCCTCGTGCGACGCGAAGCCGCCCACGGTGACCACGAGCGGACGGCCCTGTGCGTCCTCGGCGACGGCGGCCGCGCGGACGGGATCGTAGTGCAAGGTCGTCCTGCGCTGACCGGCCCGGGCCCCGGTGTCGAGGACGTGCGCGGAGACCGCGTTGTCCCCGGTGCCGGTGATGACCAGTTGGCGGTCGCGGTCCCGTGCCACGGCGATCGTGAGCACCTCGGCGTCGTGGTCGGTCGGGTGACGCAGGAGTTCCCCGCCGGTGGCGAGGTCCCAGGCGCCGAAGTCGATGTCCGGGCTGATGACGGCGACGGGGCGCCCGTCCACCTCGGTGACCGCCATGTCGTTGAAATACCCCAGGTCGATGGGGGCGCCGACGCGTTCTCCGCTGTCGAGGTCCCACGTTCGCACGGTGCCTCCGTCCTGGGCGGCGGTGACCGCGACGGGGCGGCCGTCGAGTTCGGTGATCGCGGCCGCGACCAGACCGCCGACGTGGCCGGGGCGCGGGCTGGCCGCGGCCGGCGGGCTCGCGGACAGGTCCCAGAGGCACACGGAGCCCTTGCCCCCGGTGATCGCGACGGGGCGGCCGTCGAGCTCCGCGACCGTCGCGGCCTTGGTCTCGTCGGTGGCCAACGGGCCACCGATCAGGTCGCCGGTGGCGAGGTCCCACAGACGCACGGCGCTCCCCAGGACCTCGCCCGTGCCGTCACCGATAGCGGCCACGGCGCGCCCGTCCACCCGGGCGACGGCGATGGCCCGGGGATTGTGGAGTTCGATCGGCAGACGGCGGATCTCGGTGCGCGTGGTCAGGTCCCACACGATGGTGGTGTCTCTGGCCACGACTACGGCGACGGGCCCGTCGTCCAGCACGGTCGTGGCGATCGCCCGCACCTCACACGTGCCCGCGTCGAGGGGGGCGCCCAGCGGCTCACGGGTGGCCAGGTCCCAGACGTGCACGGCGGTTTCCTTCTGGGGGAAGGCGCCTCCCGCGACGAGGGCGGCCGGGCGGCCGTCCAGCTCCGTGACGGCGATGGCGGCGACCGGGGCCGTGTGGCCCTCCAGCGGCTCGCCGATCTGGGCGCGCTCGGCCAGGTCCCACAATCGCACCGTCCTGTCGGCGCCGCCGGTGACGGCCACGACGCGCCCCTCGACCTCGGTGACGGCCAGCGCCCACACCGTGCGGGTGTGCCCCGTCATCGGCTCGCCGATCTGGGCGCTCTCGGCCAGGTCCCACAATCGCACCGTGCTGTCGGCGGAGGCGCTGACGGCGACGGCCCGCCCTTCCAGCTCGGTGACCGCCACCGCGGTCACCCACTCGCGGTGGCCGGTCAGGGGCTCGCCGACCTGTTCTCCCGTGGCGGGGTCGAGTACCCGCAGGTTCCGGTCGTCGGCGGACACCACGACGGGACGACCGTGGAGGAATCCGGATGCCAGCTCGTCGCTTCCGCCGAGGATCGACGTGAGCGCGCGTTCGCTGAGGTCGGCCCCGGTGGACCAGTCCACCCGCCACACCGGCCGGTCCTTCCGCTCCACCGGCCGTGGCCGGTCCGGACTCTGCGGGGAGACGTCCCACAGCGACACGGTCTCGTCCCGACTCGCGGTGACGGCGACGGGGCGGCCGTCCAGCTCCGTGACGGCGACGCTGGTCACCGCGTCGGTGTGGTCGGTGAGGGCACCGCCGATCTGCGTACCCCCGGCGAGGTCCCACAGCCGCACGGTGCGGTCGTAGCCCGCGCTGACGGCGATCGGGCGGCCACCGGCCTCCGCGACGGCGATGTCGGCGGGGCCCAGGTCGTGGCCGTACAGGGGCGCGCCGACGAGGGTACGGTCGGCGAGGTCCCAGACGAGCAGTGCGTTCCCGGGCCCGCCGGTGACCGCCACCGGGCGGCCGTCCAGGACGGTCGTGGCCACGGCGTCGCTGTGGCAGTCGAGGGGCTCGCCGATCTGCGTGCCCTCGGCGAGGTCCCACAGGCGCACGGTGCCGTCCACGCTTGAGGTGACCAGCACCGCGCGCCCGTCGACCTGGGCCAGGTCCGCACCCTTTACCAGACCGGTGTGGCCGTTCAGCGGCTCCCCGACGCGCGTTTCCGCTTCCAGGTCCCACACCTGCACGGCGTCGGACGCGTGGGCGCAGCTCACCGCTACGGGGCGTCCGGCGAGCCGCGTGGTGACGATCGCCTGGGCACTGCCGTGACTGGCCATGGCGGTGCCGATCTCGGCGCCGGTGGCCAGGTCGAACCTGCGGATTCCGCCCAGCAGCTCGCCGGTGACGATGACGGGGCGCCCGTCCAGCACCGTGGTGGCCACGGCAGTCGGGTTAGCGAACGTGGGTTCGCGCAGCTCCGTGCCGGTGGCGGGGTCCCACACGCGCACGTTGTCGGCGACGAAGCTGCCGGTGACGACGACGGGACGCCCGTCCAGGACCGCGGTCACCACCGCCGCGACGTGGTCGGTGCGACCGGAGAAACGCCGGATCAGGCGGTTGTCCGGCGGCGTTCCGGTGTTCCAGTCGACGGTGGCTCCGTCCTGTCCGGGGACGACGGGCACGGCGGCCAGGTCACGTGCGAGCGCGTCGGCGCCCCAGCGCGCGGCGTCGAGGACGAGCGCCTGGGCGCGCCGCGCGGGGTCGACCCGGCGGTGGCGGTGCGCGGAGGTGCGGTAGACCGCCGCCGCCAGGCGGGCGGGGGCGCTGTCCGCGCGGGGCAGCAGCGGGAGGATCTCGTCGGGGTCGGCGTGCACCAGGCGGGTGGCGTCGGTGAGGACGTGATCGGCTGTCCGTGGGGCGTCAGAGGGGTTCATGCGGCGAAGCTACCCCCCGGCACCGACAGGGATCGGAGGAGAGCGGCGTCCGCGTCTCCAGGTACGCCCGGGGCCTGTAGCGACCAGCCGGTCATAGCCCTTCAGGTGCCCGATGTCGTCGGTGAGCACCTGGTACCAGGCGTGCCCGCCCTGACCGCGCCCGGGGCGGAGTAGGCGCGGGCGTAGACGGCGCGTGTCCGCTCGTCCATGGAGGCGGGGTCCAGGTTTTTCGGTCACGGCACGGGGCCGCGGGGGTGTCAGCCTCCGGCCGCCGTGATGGTGCCGTCGATGTTCGTGACGCGGCTGTGCTCGTCGAAGTCCACCCGCGCCTCCATCTCCGGCCCGGAAGAGAACCCCTACATCGAACGCGACGCCGACCCTGAAGTGGCGGCTGCTGTGGCCGACCCGAACCAGCGGATAGTCATCGTGTCCGCCCCGCAGCTGGCCGGGTCACCCGCGCCCTCGCCCACGCCGCGCAGCGGCGGCTCGCCGACCACGCGGTGGTTGCCTTCCACGAGGACCCCCGCAGCACAGGCCGCCCTTGCGGCCGTGACGGGCGTCGCTCAACAGCGTCATGGAAGCGCCGACGATCATGCCGTCGACCGAGAGCGGGAACAGGGCCGCCCGCCACTCCGGCTCGCCGAGGCGGGCGACGCGATCGCGCAGGTGAGAAGTCATGACCCCATGCCGTGTGAAGTAGGTCTCTTAGGCCGGAACCATACTTACTGAATGTTCATTAAGCAAGGGTTCCTATGGGAGTCTCGATACCGTGGGCGTCGGGCACCGACGGTCCCGAGTACCCCCGGGTGCGATGAACTGGAGAACAGCTGGCATGAGCGAGACGACCCCCGCAGCGGACATCCGCCCCGCCGACGACGACGGGGCCCCAGCGCCGCGCAAGCGGGTGAACCGGCGCGAGCAGATCCTGCGCACCGCCGCCGACGCCTTCGCCACGCAGGGCTTCAACAACACCTCGCTCGCCGACATCGCGGCGATGCTCGACATCACTCCGGCCGGGGTGCTGCACCACTTCGGGTCCAAGCACGCCCTGCTCACCGCGGTCCTGGAGCTGCGCGACGACACCGACCCGGCGCCCGAGGGCAGCCGGATGCTCGACCACCTGGTGGCCACCGCCCAGCGCAACGCCGAACGCCCCGGCACGACGCAGCTCTACGCGGTGCTGTCGGCGGAGAGCGCCACCGACAGCCATCCGGCCCAGGCGTGGTTCCGGGAACGGTTCACGGTGCTGCGCCAGGAGATCGGGGACGCCGTGCTCGACCGCCTCGACCCTCGGGCGCGCGCGGCGGCCTCCGCCCCCGGCCCCGACGGCCGCACCCGGGCCGACGAGGCCGCCGCGGCGATCATCGCGGTGATGGACGGCCTACAGGTCCAGTGGCTGCTGGACCCGGAGGCCGTGGACATGGCCGCGGTGACCGAGACGGTGATAGACGCCCTGGTGGCCCGCCTGTCCGACCAGGACTGAGGGCACAGGCGACGGGTGCCAGGAGCACTGGGCTCCCGGCACCCCTGCTCGTGCGCGGGTCAGTCGCGGTCCGCGGACACCGCACGGGCGCCCGCGCCTTCGCCGGCCGGCTCCGGCGCGGCCGTGCCGGACCGCCGGACGGCGAAGACCGCGGCGGCGCCCAGCACGCCGATCACCGCGAAGGCGTAGAAGCCCCACGGGTAGGCCAGGCCCGCGGTGAGCAGCAGGCCGCCGAGGATGGGCCCGGTGATCGCGCCGAGGCGGCCGACACCGGCGGCCCAACCGAGCGCGGTGGCCCGGTTGGCGGGCGCGAAGACCCGCCCGATGTAGGCGTAGACGAGCACCTGGGAACTGAACACGAAGCAGCCCGCCAGCAGCACGGCGACGTAGGCGCCCGCGCCCGGCAGCTTGACGCTGAGCGCCGCCAGCATCAGCGCCGAGACGGCGAACCAGCCCAGCGCGGCCGGACGCGGACCGAAACGGTCGGCCACCCGGCCAGCGACGACCAGGCCGAGGACGGCGCCGACGTTGAGGGCGAGCAACAGGCCCAGCGCCGCGTCGAGCTCGTAGCCGGCGGCGCGCATGATCTCCGGGAGCCAGGTGTTGAGCCCGTAGACCAGGAGCAGGCCCAGGAACGAGGCGACCCAGAACGCGATCGTGGACCGGGCCATGCCGCCCTGGAAGAGCGACCGCACCGACTGGATCCCCTGGCCCACGGCGGGCCGGCCCGTCGGCTTCTCGGACAGGTCCTGCGACTCCGGCAGGCGCGCGACCATCAGGGGCACCAGGACCAGGGCGGGCAGGGCGCCGATGACGAACATGGCGCGCCAGCCCAGGGAGGGCAGGACGAGGATCCCGAGCAGGGCGGTCAGGACGGCGCCCACGTGGTAGCCGGTCATGATCGTCGTCGTGGCACTGCCGCCGCGGCCGCCGCGGGCGTACTCGGTGACCAGGGCGATCGCGGTGGGCAGGCAGCCGCCCAGGCCGACGCCGGCGAGGAAGCGCAGCAGGCCGAAGACGAACAGCGACGGGGCCAGCGCGCACAGGGCGGTGAAGAGCGAGAAGCTCGCGACGGCCACGATCATCACCTTGCGGCGGCCGATCACGTCGGTGACCGTGCCGATGAACAGGGCGCCGATCGCCATCCCGGCCAGACCGGCCGTCGAGACCGCCGAGGCGCTGTTCGGTGTGATGCCCCACTGCGCCTGGTCGAGCAGGGTGGGCAGCGTGGTGCCGAGCACCACCATGTCGAAGCCGTCGAGCAGCACGGCGATCCAGCACAGGGGCATGACCCACCCGGTGTGGCGCACGGTTCGGTCCACGGAGCGCCTCCTCCAGTTCTCCTGACACGCGGGAACACCCGAAGAGGATGTTCAGGCATGAACGTGATGTAGAGCCACAAACGAAATGATCTGCGACACAGCACGACATAGTGCCATGCGTTCGCTATACACACAACTGTTCATATAGCGAACACTTGAGGCACGACGATGCCCGCGGCCGCGACCGCGGGCATCGTCGGAGTCGGGTCGTGGGAGTCGGGCGCGTGGATCAGTCGTCGATCGGCCAGCCCGTGTACGCCTCGGCCAGGTAGGCCGCGCCCGCCCGGCTGCTCGTGACCATGTCGAGCTCGCCGAGCTGGCGCTGGACGTCGAAGGGCGTGGCCTCCGGCGGCGTGTGCAGCATCGAGGTCATCCACCACGAGAAGTGCTGGGCCCGCCACACCCGGCGCAGGGCCGTGGGCCCGTAGGAGTCCAGGTGCCGCTCCTCCCCCGAGGCCAGGAACTCCCCCAGCACGCGGGCCATCACGATGACGTCGGCCACCGCCAGGTTCAGGCCCTTGGCCCCGGTGGGCGGCACCGTGTGCGCCGCGTCCCCGGCCAGCAGCAGCCGGCCGAAGCGCATCGGGTCGCACACGTAGCTGCGCATCGGGATCACACCGCGCTGGAAGATGGACCCCTCCTTCAGCGCGAAGCCGTCGCCGGCCACCCGCGCCTGGAGCTCGTCCCAGATCCGGGCGTCGCTCCAGGTCGAGGCGTCCTCGTCCGGGGCGCACTGGAAGTACATCCGCTGCACCTCGGGTGTCCGGGTGCTGATCAGCGCGAACCCGCGGTCGGAGTGGGCGTAGACCAGCTCGGGCGAGGAAGGCGGCGCCTCGGCCAGGATCCCGAACCAGCCGAAGGGGTAGGTGCGGAAGTGGTCCACGCGCCGGTCCTCGGGCAGGGCCGCGCGGCTCACGCCGGCCGACCCGTCGCAGCCCGCCACCACGTCGCAGCGCAGTTGCACCCGCCGCCCCTCGGCGTCGGTGAAGTGGACCGCCGGGCTGTCGGTCTCCACACCGCTGGGCACCACGTCGCTCACCCCGAAACGGATGTCGGCGCCGCGGGCCAGGCGGGTGGCGATCAGGTCCTTGAGGACCTCGTGCTGCGGGTAGAGCCAGACCGAGCGGCCCACCAGTCCCGCGAAGTCGATCCGGTGGCCCCGGCCGCCGAAGCGGAACTCGACTCCGTCGTGCCTGACGCCCTCGGTCAGCACGCGGGTGTCCACCCCGGTCCCCGTCAGCAGGTCCACGGTGCCCTGTTCGAGGACACCGGCGCGGATGGTGCTCTCGATCGCCTCGCGGCCGCGCGTCTCCACGACGACCGAGTCGATGCCGCGTGCGGCCAGCAGGTGGGACAGGGTCAGGCCGGCGGGACCGGCCCCGATGATGGCCACCTGGGTACGGGTTGTGAGTGCGTTCATGCCCCCACTGAATCGGTGGGGCAGGTCACAGACCAGCGGGACGTTCCGTCCAGTGGAAGATCGGCGAGAATGGGGCCATGGCCGGCAACAGCACAGCGGCGGGTCGCTCGGTGACCGCCCGCGCCCTGGACCTCCTGGGCGCCTTCGACGCCGCGCACCCCAGCGCCACCCTGACCGAGCTCGCGCGGCGCTCGGGACTGCCGCCCGCCACCGCGCACCGGTTGGCGGGCGACCTGGTGGCCTGGGGCGCGCTGGACCGCGACGCCGACGGGCGCTACCGGATCGGTCTGCGCCTGTGGCGGACCGGGCTCCTGGCCCCCGTGTCCGACCGGCTGCGCGAGACCGCCCTGCCGTTCATGCAGGACCTGTACGAGGCGACCCGGGAGAACATCCACCTCGCCGTCCTGGACGGGGACCGCGCCCTGTACGTGGAGAAGCTGTCCGGCCACCGCTCCGTCCCCGTGCTCTCCCGGGTGGGCGCCCACCTTCCCCTGCACGCCACCGGCGTGGGCAAGGCCCTGCTCGCCTGGGCCGACGAGGACTTCGTCCGCGCCTACTGCGACCGCCCGCTGTCCCGGCAGACGCGGCACACCATCACCGAGCGGGGCCGGCTGCTGCGCGAGCTGCGCACGGCCGTCGAGCGCGGCTACGCCTCGACCAGCGAGGAGATGTCCCTGGGCTCGTGCTCGGTGGCGGTCCCGGTCCCGGTCGGTGCGGGCCCGCCGGCGGCCGCCCTGGGCATCGTCGTCCGGACCGTGCGCGCCGACCTGTCGCGGCTGGTCCCGGCCCTGCGCACCGGGGCCGAAGGGCTCGGCCGGCGCCTGGCGGCCATGGAGAGTTGAGCGGTCCCGGCGGCGCGGCGGCGCGGCGGCGCGGTGGGTCCGGCTCGGGCGGGGAGCCGGACCCGGAGGATCACGCCAGGGACGCGAGGGTCTCGGCCATGGGGGTGGTCGGGCGCCCGATGAGGCGGGAGAGCTCACCGGTGGCGGAGGCCAGCCCGCCCTCGCGCGTGCCGGTGTCCAGGCCCACGACGAACCGCGCGGTGCCCTCGTCCAGACCGGCGCCGATCAGGGCGGCCTGGTGCCCCTCGGGGGTCACGTCGTGGACGACGACCTCCCGGCCCAGGGCCCGGCCCATCGCGGCGGCGAGCTCGTCGAAGGTCCACGCGGTGTCGCCGGAGAGCTCGTAGACCCTGTCGGCGTGGGCGGCGGGGTCGCGCAGCACGGCGGCCGCGGCCGCGGCGTAGTCGGGACGCGAGGCGCTGGCCACCCGGCCCGCTCCGGCACTGGTGAGGACGGCGCCGGTCTCACGCGCCTGCTGGAGCTGCTGCTCGTAGTTCTCGGTGTACCAGCCGTTGCGCAGGAGCGTGTGGGTCAGGCCCGAAGCGAGGATGATCTCCTCGGTGGCCTTGTGCTCCGGCGCCAGGATGAGGCTGGACTCGGCGGCGTTGAGCACGCTGGTGTAGACGAGGTGGCCCACCCCGGCGTCCCTGGCCGCCTCGACCGCGTTGCGGTGCTGGTCCACGCGTCGGCCGACCTCGCTGCCCGAGACCAGGAGCACGGTGTCGGCCCCCTCGAAGGCGGCCTTGAGCGAAGCGGGGTCCCCGAAGTCGGCGCGCGCCGTCCTGACGCCCTGGGCGGCCAGGTCGGCCAGCTTCGCGGTGTCGCGCCCGGTGGCGGTGATCTGGTCGGCGGGCAGGCCGCCGGCCAGGAGGTCCTCGACGACGAGGCGGCCCAGGCGGCCGGTGGCACCGGTGATGACGACGGACATGAACGGTCCTTCCGATCGTGGACCGGGAGGTTCCCGGCCGCTGTGTGGTGCCAACCGGGCCGCCCATTCGCACATTCCAAAGTTCTTGTACCCACTTTTTAGTTAGTACAACGGTCTCCACCGCAGGCGCCCGTCGCCTCCGGGCGGTCGACGACCGCCGGGTCAGCGGCGCCGCACGAGCAGGGGCTGGGCGACCTCGCCGAGCCGGCCCTCGGCGTCGGACAGCACGGCACGCGAGAGCCCGAGGCCGTCGTCGGACAGCTCCGTGCCGCAGTCCATGTACGTCCACTCGCCCTCGGAGTGGCGCAGCAGGGTGGCGGTCATGGTGGGCGGGATGGACAGCCACTCGTCCATCGGCAGGACGGCCGACAGGCCGTTGGCGGAGTCCGCGACGATCAGGGCGCGGGCCGCGCCGGTGAGCTTCTCCCCCGCCACCAGGGGGATGCGCACCCGCGTCCACACCTGGGCGGCGCCGAGGGCGGTGAAGCCGCCCCGCACGAAGCGCCACTCGATGGCCCGGCCGTACCCCCAGTCCGCGCGGCCGGCGAAGGGGTCCTTCCCGGCCGGCGCGGGCAGGGCCGGCGGCGCCACGGGTTCGCCGCGCACCGGCGGGGTGGGGCCGGTGGCGATGTGCCAGGCCCGGGCGGTCACCGCGGTGCGCCCGTCGATGATCATGTCGGCCTGGGTCAGGTGCACGCTGCGGCCGGGCCGCAGCGTGGTGACCTCCACCCGCGCGGGCAGGCGCGGGATGGGCGCGAGGAAGTCCACCGAGATCCGGCCCATGCGCAGGCCGGGGCCGGCCGCCTGGTCGATCACGTGGCCCAGGAGCGCGGAGGGCGGGCCGCCGTGCTGGGCGCGGCTGTCCCACGGGCTCTCGGTGGCCGCGGTTGGCTCGTAGGTGTGGTCGTCGAGGGGCAGGTAGAACGCTTCGGGCCCGGTTCCCATGCTGCGGCCTCCTGGGGAGAGAGTACGGCCGGCGCCCCGCGCCCGGGTCCGGCGGACACGTGCTTATGACAGTCGTCATAAACCGAGGGTCACGCTATCCCACCGCCCGCCGCCCCCGGGAACCGCCCCGCCGCCTTCACCGCCGGACCTCTCCCGCGCTTGACCTCAACTTTCCTTGAGGTAACACACTGATCCGCATGGACACCGAAACCGCGGACATCAAGGCCATCGAAGAAGTCGTCGCCACCGTCGAGCGCACCCAGCGTGCCAAGGACGCCGAAGGGTTCCTGGCGCTCTTCCTCCCCGACGCCCTCTGGACGACCGCGCACGGCAAGGTGCTGATCGGCTTCGAGGCGATCGCCGAGTTCACCCGCGCCGTCCTGCCCGGGGCGACCTGGGACGGCGATGTCACCTACGAGGCGGTGCACACGCAGTTCCTGCGGCCGGACGTGGCGGCCGTCAAGGTGCGACAGGTCTACCACTCGGCCGAGGGCGAGTCGGAAGGCGCACCGCTCTACGTCATGACGAAACAGCGGGACGGGAGGTGGCTGCTCCACGCGGGCCAGAACACCGAGGTTCGCGTCGACTAGCGGGTGTTCTCCTCCGGCCCTTCGCAGGGGCTCGCGGCCGCCCCCGCCGGCCGCGGGCCCGACCGCTTCCGGGGCCGGCGGGCACGGATCCCTGGAAGGACGGAGGTCTCTTGATCTGGACAGGTATCGTCGAGGAATGACGACACCGTCCCCCTCGACGCCGTTCGACTCCTCCGAGGTCCTGACCGTCGGCGGACAGGTCCTGTCCGAGAACTGCCCGTCCCGTCGCCTCCTGGGCGACATCACCAGCAAGTGGGGCGTCCTCGTCCTGGTCGCCCTCTCCGAGGGGCCCCGGCGCTGGAGCGAACTCCTGCGCGGGATCGGCGGCATCAGCGAGAAGATGCTGGCCCAGACCCTGCGCACCCTGGAGGCCGACCGCCTCGTCCTGCGCGACGCCCGCCCCGTGGTCCCGCCGTTCGTGGTCTACAGCCTGACCGACAGCGGCGAACAAGTCACCCAGCTCCTACTGCCGCTGCTGGACTGGGCGCAGACCCACGCCATCGCCGAGGTCAGTGCCTCGGCCGACACCGCCTCCACCCGCTGAACGCGCCGACGCCGCACGGGCGATCGAAGGGACCCGCCGTGCCCCCACTGACGCAGCTCACCGCGATCACGCTCGACTGCCCCGACCCGCAGGCGCTGGCCGCGTTCTACCGACGGGCCACGGGATGGCGCCCGCACGAGCGCTCGAACGAGGAGTTCGCCGCGCTCGTGCGCGAGGACGGCCTCGTGCTCGGTTTCCAACGGGTCGAGGACCACCGCCCGCCGCGCTGGCCGGATCCGAGCGCGCCGCAGCAGAGCCACTTCGACTTCACGGCCGGGGACCTGGACGAGGCCGAGGCGCTGCTGCTGGAGTGGGGCGCGGGCCGACCCGACGCCCAGCCGGGCGGCGACCGGTGGCGGGTGTTCACCGACCCGGCCGGGCATCCGTTCTGCGTGATCGCCGACTGACGCGACCACCGCCACCGGCCCCCGACTCGGGCCCTGGGGCGTGTGCGACGCGCGCCTAGGTTTGCGGCGCCGTGCCCGCCACGGGGTCCCCGGCCGCGATCCGCACGCTGAGCCGTACGAACGCCGCCACCGCCATCGACCGCGTCCGCTCGGGCCACGCCAGCAGGATCGAACTCCTCGGCGCGTCGACCACCGGTACGCACACCACGTCCGAGCGCGCCTGGCGCCGCACCGACTCCGGGACCACGGCGACCGTCTGCCCCAGGGCGACCAGCTGCATCAGCTGCCCGACGTCGTGCACCTCCGGGCCGTCCGACTCCCCCGGGTCCGTCCCGCGCCACCGGGGGAACGGCTCGCCGTCGAGGTCGGCCAGTACCAGTGCGCCGCGGTCGGCCAGCCGGTGCCCGCGCGGGAGCACCGCCACCTGGTCCAGGGTCAGCAGCCGTTCGGTGTCGAATCCGGCCAGGTCGTCGTGCGGGTCGTGCAGGAACGCGAGGTCCACGCGCCCGTCGCGCAGCATCGGCGCCTGCTCACCGATCCCGCACACCACCACCTCGACCGCCACGGCCTCCGGCTCCCGCCGGTACTCCGGCAGGATCCGCTCCATCAGCCCCGCGTCCCCATCGGGCTTCATCGCCACCCGCAGGCGTGGCTCGCTCCGCCCCGCCCGCCGCGTCCGCCGTACCGCGGCGGCGAGCGCGTCCAGTGCCTTGCGGCTCTCCGCGAGGAAGACGGCGCCCGCCGGAGTCAGGCTCACCGCACGGCTCGTCCGTTCCAGCAGCACCACGCCCATCCGCCGTTCGAGCCGCTGCACCGCGCGGGACAGCGGTGGCTGCGCGATCCCGAGCCGCTGGGCCGCGCGGCCGAAGTGCAGCTCCTCGGCGACGGCCACGAAGTACTCCAGCTCCCGCGTCTCCGGTGCGTCCATACCCGTAGGGTATCGATCGGGCCAGCATCGGTGTTGGCCCGCGCGGACCGGGCCGTGGTGGGCTGAAGCCATGAACGACACCCACCCCATCACCCTGGTCACCGGCGCCAACAAGGGCATCGGCCGTGAGATCGCCGGCGGGCTCGCCGCCCTCGGCCACACCGTCGTGCTCGGTTCCCGCAGTGCCGAACTCGGCGAGAAGGCGGCCGCGGAGCTCCGCGCCACCGGCGCCGACGCCGAAGCGCTCGTCCTCGACGTGACCGACCCCGCCTCGGTCGCCGCTGCCGCCGCCGGGATCCAGGCCCGGCACGGCAGGCTCGACACGCTGGTCAACAACGCGGGCGTCGCCGTGCCCCCGGGAAGCGACCTGTCCAGCCAGCGCCCCGGCACCGTCGACCTCGCTGTCGTCCGTCGGATCTTCGACACCAACGTCTTCGGCGTCGTCACCGTCACCGACGCCCTGCTGCCGCTCCTGCGCCGTTCACCCGCCCCGCGCATCGTCAACGTCTCCAGCGCGGCGGGTTCGTTGTCGCTCATGGCCGACCAGGAGGCCTGGGCGCACGAGCAGCCCCCGATCTGCGTCGGCTACATCCCGTCCAAGTCCGCGCTGACGGCGCTGACCCTGCAGTACGCCAGGCAGCTGCGCCCCGACGGCATCCTGGTCAACGCCGTGTGCCCCGGCTTCGTCGCGACCGACCTGAACGGCCACACCGGCCACCGCACCCCCGTCCAGGGCGCGGCGGCCGCCGTCCGGATGGCGACCGTCCCCGCTGAAGGCCCCACCGGAACCTTCTCCGACGACCAGGGCCCCGTGCCCTGGTAGCGTCAGCGGGTTTCCCGCTCCTGGCGGGACGCGCCCTCGCGGGCGTCGGTCCCGTCAGGGGTCAGGGCCGGGCCCGTCTCACGCGTGCGCCACCACACCACGGCCGTGATCGCGATGAGGAGCGCGCAGGGGACCAGCAGCTGCGCCGAGCCCGCCCCGGCCGACCGCTCCATCCACGCCGCCGGGTCGGAGCGCAGGAGGACGACGGTGAGGAACGAGATGGTGTTGTTCACCGCGTGGATCACGACCGCGGTCTCCACTCCGCCGGTGCGCCACGTGATGATGGCCAGCGTGGCCCCGAACGTGAAGTAGTACAGGTTGAGCCACGGGTCGAGCGCGAAGTGGATCGCCATGAACAGCAGGCTCGACACCACGACACCGAGGATCAGCGCCACGCGCGGTCCGCGCCCCCAGCTCGCGGCGACCCGGAAGGCCAGCCCGCGCAGCCCGTACTCCTCACCCGCCGACTGCAGCGGCACCAGGACGAGGATGACCGCGAACATCGCGATCAGGTCCATGAAGCTCCAGGGCACCTCCTCCACGGGGATGAAGGCGTGCGCGACGCTCAGGTACACGGCCCAGATCGGAAGGATCACCAGGGCCGCCCGGCCGAACGCCGCGGGCCGGAAGAGGGACGCCACGGAGTGCAGGGAGGCACCTCGAACCCCGTAGAGCCACCGTTGGATGAGCATGCTCCACGGGGTGAGCAGCGCGAGGGAGATGAGGTGCGCGGCCATCGCCACGGGGGTGAACTCGGTGCCGCCCATCAGCATGCTGTCCCTGCCGAGCAGGAAGTCGATGGCGACACCGACCACGGTCAGGACGATGTTGAAGACGAACATCCCCCCGATCAGGAGCACGAGCGCGGCGATGCCCCGCCAGATCCGGCGCTTGTCGTCGGCGAGGACCCGGTGGTAGGGCACTCCCGGCGGAACCGGCCGCGGGCCGCGACGACGGGGCGGCGGCCCGGCGGGCACGTACGGATCGGACGCGGTCGACGCGGCTCCCCCGGGGCCCAGGCCGGGGCCCGTCCCGGGGCCCGTCTCGGAGTCCGGGGCCGCGGGGGTGACGGGTCCCGGGGCCGTGGGGGTCGGGTCGTCGGTCGCTGGCGGGGTCGGCGTCGGCGTCGGCGTCGAGGGCCGGCTCTCATCGTGGGGGCTCATGTGTTCCACGCTATTGAGACGCGCGCCGGTGCACGAGTGCCCGTTGACACGGGTTCGCACTGTGGTTCTCACCCAGGGGAGATGACAGATGTCATGTCCCGCGGGGCCTGCCGCCCGATGCGCCTCCCCGGTGCCGGCGGCGGCCCTGAGCCCGTCAGCGGACCACGCGGTGGCGGAGGTAGACGACACCCGAGTCGAGGGTGCGCGTCTCGGCGAGTGCGAGATCCACCCGGCGCTCGCTCCGGGGGAAGAACGGAACACCACCGCCCAGCAGCACCGGGTAGACCCGGGCCCGGTACTCGTCGATCAGGTCCGCCGCCGCGGCCTCGGCGGCCAGCGTGGCGCCGCCGATCGCGATGTCGCCCTCCCCCGGCTCGGCCCGCAGCCGCTCGATCTCGGCGGCGAGGCCGCCGGACGCCAGGCGGGCGTTGCCGCGCACCGCAGACAGCGTGGTGGAGAACACCACCTTCGGGAGCGCCCTCCAGGTCGCGGCGAAGTCGAGCGTCGAAAAGCCGAGCGACGGGTGCTGGTCGGCCGTCTCCCAGTACAGCATCGTCTCGTACAGCCGGCGGCCCAGCAGGTGGACGCCCGCCCCGCGCACCTCGTCGGTGGCGAGGCGGAAGACCTCCTCGTCGGGGAACCCCCAGTCGAAGGAGCCGTCCGGCCCCACGATGTAGCCGTCCAGCGACACGACCATCGAGTAGGTCACACTGCGCATCGGAGCTCCTTCTCGTCCACGGGGTTCGACAGTACGACCGCCGACCGCCCCAGGACTCATCGCGACGCGGGGAACCCCCGGTCCTCTCCCGCATCCCGCGGTCTGGATCCCTGGGACGATGACCCCACGTGTGGCCCTGAGCGAGGTGGGCGTGGACGACGTCGCGTCGTCGACCGACTTCCCGCAGGTCGTCGATCTCACCCTCAGCGGGCTCGGCTCGCCGCGTGTGCGCCTCTGGGTCGAGCGCGGCGACGACGGCGAGATCATCGGCAGCACGGGCTACGAGATCAGCGACGACCGCCGGCACGCTCTCATCAGGAGCGTGGCGGCCGACCCGGCACGGCGCTCGACGGGGCGTCCTGCACGAGACGCATCAGGTGGGGCTGTTCAAGGAGACCGGTCAGCTGGACCGCGAGGTGGCGTGGTCGCGGCCGCCGGCGGCGTTCACGGGCGGGCTCGGGCGCTCAGCCGAGGAACGAGCGGACGCCGCGCAGGTCGGTGCGCAGGCGCGCCCGCGTGACGGTGCAGTCCAGGCGCACGTCGAGCGGTCCGGGCAGGTCGGTGTCGGACCGACGCCCGGGGCGCAGTAGCGCGGGGTCGAGGCCGTCCCGCCGGGCGATCAGAACCCCCAGTTCGTGGCGGGTCACCGCGTCGGGCCCGGCGACGTGGTGGACGCCGCCGTGGTGGGACGAGGCGAGTTCCACGAGCGCGGCGGCCAGGTCGCGGACGTGAACCGGGCAGCGCACGTCGTCGGTGAACAGCACTCCGGTGGCCTCTCCCGCGGCCAGCGCGTGCACCCGGCGTTCCTGTGCGGAGCCGCCGTCGCCGATGATCAACGAGGTGCGGGCGATGACCGCGTCCGGGCTGACGGCCCTGACCGCCCTCTCGGCCGCGGCCTTGGCGGCGCCGTAGGGGGAGACCGGGTCGGGCACGGCCGTCTCGGCGTAGTGGATCGCGCTCCCGGAGAACACGGCGTCGCTGGAGACGTGCACCAGCCGCGCGCCGTGCTCGGCAGCGGCGACGGCCACGTGTGCGGCGCCGTCGGCGGTGCTCTCCCAGTCGGACTGCCGGTAGGCGGCGTTGACGACCACGTCCGGTCTCACCGCGGCGACCAGGGCGGCGACCCGCCCGCGGTCCCGCACGTCCAGGGCGCACCAGTCCGCCCCGGCCACGTCGGCCCGCCGTGTCAGATACGTCGCGGCCACCCGGTGGCCCGCGGCCGACGACCGCAGGACGACCTCGCGGCCGAGGAATCCGCTACCGCCCACGACAAGCATCCTCATGAGGGCTCACGCTACAGCCGTTGCGCGCGTGCCCCCAACACGGACGCCACCGCCACGCTGCGTGCCGCTCTTATCACATGGCGCCGTACGATCCAAGTTGTGCAACTTATTGACTGACGTCATAGATCTGCATAAGTTGGGGGCTCTCAGGTGATCCTCGTCACTGAGCATCCGGCACGGTGCGCCATCCGCCCACGGCCGACCCTCCGCGCCCCCCATCCCTTCGGGCGCACCCCATACCCCCCAATTCACAGGAGCACCCCCCGTGCGCAGGTTCCTCTCATTACTCGCCCTCCTCGCCCTCTCGGCCACCGCGTGCGGCACCGGCGAGGACGCGGACACCGACGACGCCGTCCGCGTCGGCTACATCACGCCGCTGACCGGCGGCTACTCCGCCCTGGGCACCGACAACCAGCTGGCCGTCGAACTCGCGGTCGCGCAGGTCAACGCCGACGGCGGCGTCCTGGGCCGGCAGATCGAGCTCATCACCCGCGACGACCAGAGCGAGCCCGACCAGGCGGTCCTGGCGTTCAACGACATCCAGTCCCAGGATCCGGTCGCCGTGATCGGATCGGCCGTCTCCGACAGCGCCATGGCCACCATCCCCGCCGTCGAGCGCGCCGGTGTCCCCTACATCTCCCCCACCCCCGCCGACGAGCAGCTCGACCCGCTGCGCGACGAGGTCTTCGTCGTCCCGGCCACGGCCGCGGCCTACGCCGAACGCGCCATGGAGTACTTCCAGGCCGAGGGCCTGACCGAGGTGTCCGTGGCCTACTCCGCCACCGCCTACGCCGTCGCCGGCTTCCTGGCGACCGAGGAGCTCGCCGACGAGTACGGCATCGAGATCACGGCGGTCAACGAGTACCAGCAGGACACCACCGACTTCGGCCACGTGTTCAGTGAGCTCGACTCCGTCGACCCCCAGGCCCTGCTGTTCTGGGGCACCGGCCCGCCCGCGGTGACCTTCGCCCAGCAGTACGAGTCGGTGGAGGCCGAGGTTCCGCTGGTCATGACCGGTGCCCAGGCCAGCCACCTGTGGTTGGAGCCCGCCGGCGAGGCCGCCGAGGGCGTCACCGTGCTCAGCTCCATCGGCGTGGTCGGCGACCACCTGCCCGAGGGCGAGCAGAAGCAGGTCATCGACGAGGTGTCGGCCGCCTTCTCCGAGGAGCACGGCTATGCCCCGCCCCAGTTCGCCCTGGACGGCTACAGCGCCGTGCGGCTGCTGGTCGCGGCGATCGAGAACGCCGGCTCCACCGAGCACGCCGACATCCTCGCCGCCCTGGAGGAGCTGACCCTGATCACCCCCAACGGCACCTACGCCTACTCCGGCTCCGACCACGCCGGGATCACCACCGACGCGATCTCGGTGAACACCGTCGAGGACGGCGCCTTCGTCCCCGTGCCCTGGGCGGCCGAGCAGCTCGACGCCGCCTACGGGGGCTGAGGTGGCCGAACTCCAGATCACCGGGCTCAGCCGCTCCTTCGGCGGGGTCCACGCCGTCCAGGACGTCGACCTCACCGTCGCCGACGGCGAGACCAGGGGCATCATCGGCCCCAACGGAGCGGGCAAGTCCACACTGTTCAACCTCATCAGCGGGCACCTGCGCCCGGACCGGGGCGGCATCCGCCTGGACGGGCGCCCCCTGGACCGGCTCCCGGCCCACCGTCGGGCCCGGCGCGGCGTGGCGATCGTCTTCCAGGCCGCGCGGATCTTCCCCGGCATGACCGTGCTGGAGAACGTCATGGTCGGCGCGCACCTGCGGGCGAGCGCCGGGTTCACCGCGGCCGTACTGCGCCTGCCCGCCCACCACGCCGCCGAACGGCGCATCCGGGCCCTGGCCCTGGACGCGCTGGACCGCGTGGGCCTGTCCGACCGGGCCGAGGACCCCGCGGCGTCGCTGCCCATCGGCCTGCAGCGCGCCATGCAGCTCGCCCGCGCCCTGTGCGCGGACCCCGAGCTGCTACTGCTGGACGAGCCGGCCTCCGGGCTGCGCGCGCCCGAACGCGAGCGGCTGGCGTCGATCGTGGAGGAGTTGCACGAGGACGGCCAGACCACCCTGCTCATCGAGCACGACGTCGCGTTCGTCGCGCGCCTGTCGGACCGCGTCACCGTGCTGGACCTGGGCCGGGTCATCGCCGAGGGCACACCGGACCAGGTCCGGCGCGACCCGGCGGTGGTCTCGGCCTACCTCGGCACGGGAGAGGGGGCCGCCGCGTGATCACCGTGGAGGAGCTGGTCGTGCGCTACGGCTCGGCCACCGCCCTGGACGGGATCGACCTGAGCGTCGGCGACGGCGAGATGGTCGCCCTCGTCGGCCCCAACGGGGCCGGCAAGTCCACCCTCGTCGACACCCTGTCCGGGGTGGTGCGCCCCGCCTCCGGACGGGCGGCCACCGAGGGCCGGTTCGCGCACGTGCCCGAGGGGCGGCAGCTGTTCGGCGACCTGTCGGTCGAGGACAACCTGCGCCTGGGCGCGTGGAAGGTCCGCGACCGCGACCCCCGGCACGTGTACGGGGTGCTGCCGGACCTGGAGGGCCTGCGCGGGCGCCGCGCGGGCGCCCTCTCCGGCGGCCAGCAGCAGATGGTGGCGGTCGGGCGGGCGCTGATGGCCCGGCCACAGGTGCTCGCCGTGGACGAGCTGTCCCTGGGCCTGGCGCCCAAGATCGTCGACGACCTGGTGCGGCACCTGGTCCGGTTGAACCGTGAGGAGGGGATGGCCGTGCTGCTCATCGAGCAGAACGCGCGGCTGGCGTTCCAGGTGTGCTCGCGCGCCTACGTCCTGGAGGCCGGCCGCGTGGTGGCCGCCGGCGCGTGCGACGAGCTGGCCCGCGGGTCCGCGGTGGCCCGCGCCTACCTGGGCGGCGGGGTGGGGGCGCCATGATCGCGCTGCTCGCGCACATCGTCAGCGGGCTGGCCATCGGGTGCGGGTTCGCGCTGGTGGGCAGCGGACTGGTGGCCGTGTACCGGGTGACCGGGGTCGTCAACTTCGCCCAGGGCATGTTCGCCGTGGTCGGCGGGCTCTGCGCCTCGGCGTTCCTGGGCGCCGGGATCTGGCACGGCGCCGCCGAACTGCTGGCGGTGGCCGTCGCGGCCGCGGTCGGGGCGGTGACCGGACTGCTGGCGCTGGGCCGGCGCGGGACCGCTCCGATGACCGCGCTGATCGTGACCCTGGCGGTGGGCTTCCTGGCCTACGCCGTGCTGGTGGCGGTCTTCGGCGACACTCCGCGCTCCACGCCGGGGCTGTCGGGGATGACGTCGCTGCTGGGGATCCCGGTGCGCCGCCACCACCTGCTGGTGATCGGGGTGACCGCGGTGGTGTTCCTGGCGCTGTGGCTGTTCCTGACCCGCACCTACCTGGGCAAGGCGCTCACGGCGTGCGCGTCCAACCCCTACGCGGCCCGGGTGACGGGGATCCCGGTGGCGCGGATGGCCCAGTTCGCGTTCGTGCTGGCTGGCGTGCTGGGCGGCGTGGCCGGGGTGCTGGTGGCGCCCCTGCGACCGATGTCGTTCGACTCCGACGTGACGCTGATCGTGCACGGGTTCGCCGCCGCGGTCCTGGGCGGGCTGACCCGGCCGATGGTCGCACTGGCCGGGGGCGTGCTGCTCGGCGTGGTGGAGGCGCTGGTCGCCGGATACGGCAACGCGGCCTACCAGACCACGGTCGCGCTCGTGGTGATGCTCGCCGTGATGATCTGGCACGCGGCCCGCCGGCCCTCGGTGCACCAGGAGGTGACGGTATGAGGTCCCCGGGTGTGTGGGCGGTCCTGGCGGTGGCCGCGGCCACGCTGGCGCTGCCCCTGGTCCTGGACAGCGGCGGGCTGGCCGTCTACGTCCAGGTGGCGGTGTCGGCGAGCGTGGTCGTGGGGATCTCCCTGCTGATGGGCTACGCCGGGCAGGTGTCGCTGGGCCAGGCGGTGTTCTTCGCCGCGGGCGGCTACACGGCGGCGCTGGTCTCGCAGGCGGGTCTGCCCACGCTGGTGGGGCTGCTGGCCGCACCGGTGGCGGCGGCGCTGTTCGCGCTGGTGCTGGGGCTGCCGCTGCTGCGCCTGCGCGGGCACCACCTGGCCTTCGCCACGATCGCGGTGCACCTGATGTTCCTGGTCGTGGTGGCGCAGACCGACGCCCTGGGCGGCAGTACCGGGCTCCAGGGGATCCCGCTGCTGTCCCTGGGGCCTCTGGAGGTGTCCACCAACCAGGGATACGCGTACGTGGCGTGGGCCGTGCTCGCGGTGGTGGTGGTCGTGGCCCGCAACATCGTGCGGTCCCGGCCGGGCCGCGCGCTGCGGGCCCTGGCCACGAGCGAGACCGCGGCGGCCTCCTCGGGCATTCCGGTGGGCCGGTACAAGCTCACGGTGTTCGCCGTCTCGGCGGCCTTCGCCGGAGCGGCGGGCGGGGTGTTCGCGTTCTACATCGGCTTCCTGTCACCGGGGATGTTCCCGGTGTCGATGTCGATCACCTACGTGGTGATGGCGGTGGTCGGCGGCCTGGGCTCGGTGTGGGGCGCGGTGGCCGGCACGGCCCTGGTGACGGTCCTGGTGCACTACCTGGGCGTGCTCGGCACGCTGGGCGGCATGCCCGACTACGCCCCCTCGGTGTTCACGTACGCGGTCTACGGGCTGGTGCTGGTACTGACGGTGCTGTTCCTGCCGCACGGGGTCGTGCCGTCACTGGCCGACTGGTGGCGGCGCCGACGCGTGCGCGCCCGGGAGCGGCATGACCTCACGGGCGAGCGCGCGGCGGCACCGACCTGAGGCGACGGACGGGCCCCGGAGCCGCGGCGGCCGGGGACCGGTCTCGGGTCGGGGCCGGGCCGCGTCCGATACCGGCGCGAAGCCCGGCTCCGCGCCACGGCGGCCGGGGCTCAGTCGGCCGGAAGGGTGTCCACGACCTCCTCCACGATCCGGGTCGCGGACTCCTCGTAGCGCCGGTGCAGGTCGTAGACGAGTTCCTGCGCGGGGACCGCGGGCCAGGGATCGGGCAGGTAGGCCAGCGGCAGGCGCGGGTCGGTGCGGATCAGCCGCATCCACTCCGACGTCAGCAGCAGCAGGCGGGCCAGGTCGTCGGGCGCCTCCGGCGCGGGGTCGTCGGTGTCCCAGCGGTCCAGGAAGCGCCGGTAGCCCTCGGCGAGGTCGTCGACGTCGTAGGCCTCGTTGACCACCTGCGCGGCCTGGGTGGGCGCGCCCAGGCGGGCGTGGAAGACGTGGACGTGGTCGGTCAGGCCGAGCTCGTCGACGAAGGCGGTGGTGTCCACGACCGTCGGCGCGATCCACAGTCCGCTGCGCAGCGGGCCGAATCCGGCCCAGGACAGGCGGGAGCGCAGGTCGTGCCGCTGGCGCTGCCAGGCCTCGGGCAGGGAGAAGGACAGCAGCGTCCACATGCCGTCCTCGTCAAGGTTGACCACCCCGGCGTCCCAGATGCGCTGGTCGCCGTCGGTGAGCACGTCGACGGCGCGGGGGGTGAGTCCGAAGTAGACGCGTCTGCCGCTGCGCCTTCGGTCGAGCATGCCGCGCTGGGCCATCCGGCTCAGGGTGGAGCGCACGGCCTGTTCGGACACGCCGAGGCGGGCGAACACGTCGATGAAGGATCCCGAGAAGACCCGCAGACCCTTGCCCAGGACGAACCGGCCGAGGAAGGCGAGCATGAGCGACTGCGGCCGCGGCCGCACCGCGCCCGCCGCCTCGGTGTCCGCTGCCTCGGTGTCTGTCGCCTCCCTGGTTTCGGGTTCCCGCTCGACGATGTGTCCTGACATCCCGCCCCCTCGCTGACCAGCGTAACGGGCGCCCGAGTGCGCCCACCGCACACATCATCTTATGCATTTTCTTGACCGCCGTCATCATTTCGCATAACTTCGTGGCACCCGCCCAGAGCGGCGCACCCCTGGAGAACGGAGACACCCGATGGACCTCAGCGGACAGTCGGCCCTGGTGACCGGGGCGGGGCGCGGCCTCGGCCGCGCCTACGCCCTCGAACTCGCCCGGCGCGGCGCCTCCGTCGTCGTCAATGACGCCGACGCCGAGGCCGCCGCCACCGTGGCCGAGGAGATCGCCGGGGCCGGCGGCACCGCCGTCGCACACGCCGCCGCCGTGGGCTCGGCTGAGACCGCCCGGGCGCTGGTCGACACGGCCGTGGAACGCTTCGGCCACCTGGACGTGCTGGTCGCCAACGCGGGCGTACTGCGCGACCGCGTGCTGTGGAAGATGTCCGACGAGGACTTCGACACCGTCATCGACGTCCACCTGCGCGGCGCCTTCACCTGCGCCCGCGCCGCCGTCACGCACATGCGCGAACGCGGGGAGGGCGGACGGCTCATCATGGTCGCCTCCCCCGCCGGCCAGCGCGGCAACTTCGGCCAGACCAACTACGCCGCCGCCAAGGCGGGCATCGCCGCGATGGTGCGCACCTGGTCGATGGAGTGCGCACGCGCCGGGATCACCGTCAACGCCGTCGTCCCGGTGGCCGCCACCGCGATGACCGCCACCATCCCCGCGTTCGCCCCGCACGTGGCCGCCGCCCAGGACGAGGGCGTCCCGCTGCCCGGGTGGATGCGCCAGGCCGAGGGTTTCGGCACGCCCGAGGACTGCGCCGGCCTGGTCGCCTACCTCGCCTCCGCCGAGTCCGCGCACGTCACCGGCCAGTGCGTGGGCGTGGGCGGCGACAAGCTGTCCCTGTGGGCGCACCCGCGGGAGGTGTCCGTGGCCTACCGCGACGGCGGCTGGAGCGCGGAGGACATCGGCGCCGTGTGGGCCACCACGCTGGGCCGCGACGAGCAGAGCGTGGGCATCCCGGCACCCGTCGCGCCCGCCGACGCGGCCGCGGCCGGGAAGGACTCCTGATGGGCGGCGCGAACGGTATCGACCTGGACCGGATCACCGCGATCGACGTGCACACCCACGCCGAGGTGTCCTCGCGCGGCGGCGACGCGATCGGCGAGGACCTGCACGCCGCCTCGGGCGACTACTTCAAGGTGGAGGGCGAGCGCCGGCCCACGCTGGACCAGATCGCCGCGCACTACCGCGAGCGGAACATGGCGTGCGTGGTCTTCCCCGTGGACACCGAGTCCACGACCGGGTTGCCAGCGGTCCCCAACGAGGAGGTCGCCGAGGCCGCCCTGGCCCACCCCGACACCCTGATCCCCTTCGCCAGCGTCGATCCGGCCAAGGGCGCCCTGGGCGCCCGCCAGGTGCGCCGGCTGGTGGAGGAGTACGGGGTCAAGGGGTTCAAGTTCCACCCCGCGCTGCAGGAGTTCTTCCCCAACGACCGCTCCGCCTACCGGGTCTACGAGGCGATCCGCGAGAGCGGCGCCATCGCGCTGTTCCACACCGGCCAGACCGGGATCGGCGCCGGCGTGCCCGGTGGCGGCGGCATCCGGCTGAAGTACTCCAACCCGCTGCACGTGGACGACGTCGCCGCCGACTTCCCCGGTATGCCCATCATCCTCGCCCACCCCTCCTTCCCCTGGCAGGAGGAGGCCCTGTCGGTCGCGGTCCACAAACCCGAGGTGCACATCGATCTGTCGGGGTGGTCACCGAAGTACTTCCCGCCCATCCTGGTGCAGTACGCCAACACCCTGCTCCAGGACAAGGTCCTCTTCGGCTCCGACTACCCGGTCATCTCCCCCGACCGGTGGCTGGCGGCCTTCGACAAGCTCGACATCAAGCCCGAGGTCAGGCCCAAGATCCTCAAGGACAACGCCGCGCGCCTGCTCGGGCTCACCCCCCTCTCCGAGGAGTAGCCATGCTCAACGAAGGCCTGGGGTCGTGGTCCGCCCGCCGGGCGCGCACCTCCCCCGAACGCGTGGCCGTCGTCCACGAGGGCACCGCCCTCACCTACGCCGAGCTCCACGCGCGCGTCCTGCGCCTGGCCTGGTCGCTGCGCGGCCTGGGCGTGCGGACCGGCGACCGGGTGGCCTACCTGGGCGGCAACCATCCCTCGCTGCTGGAGACCCTGCTGGCCTGCGGCACGGTGGGGGCGGTCTTCGTGCCGCTCAACACCCGCCTGGCCACCCCCGAGCTCGACGCGATCGTGCGCGACTGCGTCCCCGTCCTGCTCGTCCACGGCGCCGACCACGCCGGGACCGCCGCCGACCTGCACGCGAGCGGCGCCGTCCCGCGCCTGGTCGCGGTCACGGGCGGCGGGGGCGCGAACGGGGCCGGAAGCGGCCAGGGCGGGGACGGCCCCGCCCCGGCGGCCGCGGACTACGAGGAGCTGATCGCGGCCCACGGGCCCGAGCCGCTCGACGCGCCCGTGGCCCTCGACGACGTCTGCATGATCATGTACACGTCCGGGACCACCGGGCGGCCCAAGGGCGCGATGCTCACCCACGGCAACATCACGTGGAACTGCGTCAACGTGCTCCTGGACGTGGACATCACCGCCGACGAGGTCACCCTGGTGACCGCGCCGATGTTCCACACCGCCGCCCTGAACATGACCTGCCTGCCCACCCTCCTCAAGGGCGCCCGGGTGGTCATCGCCCCCAGGTTCGACCCGGACCTGACCTTCGACCTCATCGAGTCCGAACGTGTGACCTGGATGTTCGGCGTCCCGGCCATGTTCAACGCCCTCTCGTCCGCTCCCCGGTGGGCCGGTGCCGACCTGTCCTCGGTCCGCATCCTCGAAGCGGGCGGGGCCCCGGTGCCGGACAGCACCATCGCCACCTACCAGGAGCGCGGGCTGACCTTCCTCCAGGGCTACGGCATGACCGAGGCCGCCCCGGGCGTGCTGTTCCTGGGCGCCGCCGACGCCGTGCGCAAGGCCGGTTCGGCCGGCCGGCCCAGCTTCTTCACCGACGCCCGGGTCGTGCGCCCCGACCTCACGCCCGCAGACCCCCACGAGCCCGGCGAGATCGTGGTCCGCGGCCCCAACGTCATGCTCGGCTACTGGGGGCGCGGCGCCGGCACCCCGTCCTCGCACACCACCGACGGCTGGTTCCGCACCGGCGACGTCGCCGTCAGCGACGAGGAGGGCTACGTCCGGATCGTCGACCGGGTCAAGGACATGTACATCTCCGGTGGCGAGAACGTGTACCCGGCCGAGGTCGAGAACGTGCTGCACCAGCACCCGGACGTGGCCGACTGCGCGGTGGTCGGGGTCGCGGACGACCGGTGGGGCGAGGTCGGCCACGCCGTCGTCGTCCTGGCGGACGAGGCCGAGGCCACCTCCGACGACCTCGCCGAGCACTGCCGCCGCCACCTGGCCGGCTACAAGGCCCCCCGAGTCTTCACCTTCACCGAGGCGCTGCCCCGCAACGCCTCCGGCAAGCTCCTCAAACACCGCCTGCGCCAGACCCACTGAACCCGAACGGGAGTACCCACCCATGCCCATCACCGTGAACGGACTCGACGAGATCCGCGCCGCCGCGGGCCGCGACCTCGGCCACAGCTCGTGGCTGGAGATCGACCAGAAGCGCGTCAACCTCTTCGCCGACGCGACCGACGACCACCAGTGGATCCACGTCGACCCCGATCGGGCCGCGTCCGGCCCCTTCGGCGGCCCGATCGCCCACGGCTACCTCACCCTGTCCCTGGTGATCCCGCTGTTCAGCGAGCTGCTCGTGATGGAGGGCGTCTCCGTCTCGATCAACTACGGGCTCAACAAGGTGCGCTTCATCTCCCCCGTCCCGGTCGGCTCGCGGATCCGCATGGCGGCGACCCTGGCCGAGGTCACCGACGTGCGCGGGGGCGTGCAGTGCGTCGTCGACGCGACCGTGGAGATCGAGGGCCAGGACAAGCCCGCCGTCGCGGGCCAGGCCGTGTTCCGCTACCTGGCCTGACAGCCGATCGCTCCGAGCCGCGGCCGCCGCACGGCCGCGGCTCCGCCATGCCCGGCGTGCTTGGCACGCCCGGCCCGGTGTCGCGGCGCCGGGCCGAGCGTGGTTGAGTGGACCGGATTCCGCACCCCCAGGAAGGCTTCGGGCCCATGAGCTCCGCTCCCCCCGGAACCCCCGCACCACTGTCCCGGGGCGTCCACCTGCTCTGGCTGGTCCTGCTGGGCGTGCCCTGCGCCCTGGCCGCCTGCGCGTTCCCGCTCCTCCTCATGGAGGCGACCTGGCCGGCGTGGGCCCTGGGCGTGCCGCGACCGCTCTGGGCCCTGGCGGCGGCGTTCGTGTGGTCGGCGTCGGCGTCCGCGCTGCTCTGGGCGCTGCCCCAGTGGGGCGCGCCCCGGCCCGGAGTCTCGCTCTCGGTGCTGACCCTGGTCGGAATGGTGGTCGGCCTCCTGCCCGCCGTGGTGGTTCCCGGGGAGACGCCGCCGGGCCCGTCCTGGCCGGCCGGCGCCCTGCTCTCGACGCTCGTCATCGCGGGATGCGCGGCGATCGCGTTGGCCGCCTCACGGGTGAGGCGTCCGTGGTGGGTGGTGGCGATGGTCGCCGTCCTGTTCGCGGCCAACGCGGGCCTCGTACGCACGGTCGATCCGCGGCGCGGCCCCGCGGAGCTGAACCGGATCGAGGCGGACCTGCTGGCCTACCCGCACGAGGTGGTCGTGGTCGGCGATGCCGACGAGTGGCACCCGTTCGCGGCGGAGGTGTACTCCGGCGAGTTCACCGTCACCTACCGCGGCCCGTCCGCGGTGCACGTCGTCGTGCGCAGCGGACCCGAGACGGGCACCCTGGGCGGCGGGCCCGACCCCCTGCGGTCGCCGTGCAACGACATCGACTCCTTGTGCGAGGAATCGGCCGACGGCGCCTACGTACTGCCCCTGAACGGCCCGTCGCCCTACGCGCACGGCGGGCTCCCCACGGACCGGATCCGCACGCAGGTGGCCCCCGGCCTCCTTGTGGAGGTCATCCTGGATCGGGAGAGCGAGATCCGCCCCGAGCCGGAGGAACTCGTCGAGCACGTCGAGGCCCTGGAGCTGCGGGTGGCCGAGCCCGAGGACCTGAGCGCCATCGCCTGGGGAGTGTACGAGTGGAACCGGCCGGAACCCCTGTTCGACTGACCGGCGGACCCTCGGCGTCGCACACCGCCCGTCTCACCCCCCTACGGGGCCGCCGGCCACGGTGGAGACCGGGGTGTTGAGGATGCCGTCGAACGCGTCCAGGACGGGAACCTGCAGGTAGGCGCTCTGCATCCGGATGCGGTCGGGGCCCATGACCGCGGCGTCGCCCCCGCGGTCCTGCGCGCGGGCGCGGCGCAGGTCGGCGATGCCGAGGCCGAGTTCGGCGTCCCGGAGGCACGCCTCGATGCTCCCCGGCTCGGGCGGCCCCAGTTCGGTGTCGTCGGCGGCGAAGCCGGATGGCGCGTTCTCATCGGGGCGCATGTCAGCGGTGTGGCCGGTGGTACTGGTGAGGCCGAGCGCGAAGTACTCGTCGCCGAGGGCGCGGTGCAGGTGCTGCCCCATCGGGAACGTGGTGAGCCGGCCCTCGAACGAGATCGGCGCCTTCTGGATGTGGGCGTTGTGGGCCATCAGCACGACACGGGCCTCGGGCTCGGCGCGCTCCAGGTGCCACAGGAGCGACTCGGCCATGGAGGCGTCCCGCGCCGAGGTGTCGGCGGTCAGTCCTCGTCCGGCGAAGAGCTCGGCCATGGCGCGGAAGGTGTAGTCGCCGTGGCCGGCGCCTTCCAGCCGTCGCAGGGCGACGTCGTAGGCGTGTTGGTCGGAGCGGGAGACGTAGAGCGGTTCGACCGACCGGAACCGGATGAGCAGGCGCGCCAGGGTCGCGGTGAGGGCGTCCTGGTCGGCGGTGGCCAACCGCGCCCAGGCCGGCGCGGCCACGGATCCGGAGTCACCGGCGAAGGACGCCGCGATCCGCGCCGCCGCCTCCACGGCCGGCACGAGATCCGGATCGACCTGGCGCAGGTAGTCGGCGACCGGGTCCAGCGCGGGCAGCACGGACCCGCCGGCGGCGGGGATGTCGACGCCACCGAAACGGACCGGCTGCTCGGCGGTGCGGTTGTGGCGGCGGATCCAGCGCAGTGGGCCGTGCAGTCCCACCGGCATCGTTCCGGCGAGGTGGACCGCCAGATCGTCGTCCGTCCCCTCGCCCTGGGCCCAGGCGTCGAGGGCGAAGCCCTCACTGAAGCCGTACTCGAAGGCCAGGGCCGTGAATCCGCAGCGTTCGACGAGGAACCGCAGGACGCGCCGGCGCAGACGGGCGAACTCGTCGATGCAGTGGGAGTGCTCGCCGATGGCGACCACGCGCGCGCCGTCGATGATGTCGCGCAGCGGCTCCAGTTCGTCGAGCGGCGCCTCGGGGTCGTGGTGGGTGAGGGGGACGGCGCCCTCCCGGAGGAGGTGGGCGAACGGGTCGGCGGGCGACTGTGCGAGCATGCGGGCGCCTCGATTCTCGGTGTGGGCGGGCTCGGGTCACGGGTGCCGGGGCGTGCCGGTCACGGCCGGGTGCCACGGCCTCCGGGTCGTCGATGCCCGAGGACATGATCGTGCGGACGTGTTGGTCGCCGTGCTCGAGCGGCCGGTCCCCTCAGGTCAGGGCCAGGAGCCGCTCGACGGCGTCGTCGTGGCGGCGACGCAGGACGCCGACGGGATCGCCGCCGTTGAACCGCGCTCCCCCGACCAACGGGCGGAACCCCCCGATGAGGGGTCTCTCCGGATGCATCGGGTTCGGGCCGGCGGGGACGAGTGGCATATGAGGCGGTTCCTTCCTGGAGGGCCCGTGGGCCGGGGCGCGGGGGAACACGGCCACCACTAGTGCGACAAGTGATACTTTAAGATCCTGCCACGACACCATCACCATGGGCAACCGGAGCACCGGAGCTCCAGGATCACGACCGGCAGGAGTCCCCCACCGTGACACAGCCGCGGCGCCGCCCCGGAGGTCGCACCGCCCGCATCCGCAGGGACGTGCTCGACGCGGTCCTGGCCGAACTCGGTGAGCACGGCTACGACGGGCTCACCATGGAGGCCGTCGCCGCCCGCGCCGGGGTGCACCGCGCGACGGTGTACCGACGCTGGGGCGACGCCGGCGGCCTGCTCGCCGACGTCCTGGACGCCGCGGGCGACGATACCTGGCGGCCCCCGGACACCGGTTCCCTGCACAGCGATCTGGCGAGACTGAACCAGGAGATCCAGGACGCACTGACCGCGCGGCCACCGATCACGTCCGCCCTGATCGTCGCCTCGTTCCGGTCCGAGCAGGCCGAACGCGCCCAGCGCCGACTCTGGGAGGACCGGTACGCCCGCTGCGAGATCGTCGTCGAGCGGGCCGTACGGCGCGGCGAACTCCCGCCCCGCACGAAGGCGCGGCCGCTGCTCATCGCCGCGACCGCGCCTGTCTACCACCACCTGGTGCTGCTGCGCACGCCGCCCGATCCGGACCTGCCAGGCCAGGCGGCCCGCACCGCGGCGCTCGCCGCGTCCGCGGGCGCCTTCACCGACCCCGCGCCCGCCGACCACCCCTGAGCAGCCCGGGAGCCGTGGCCTTCCCGGCGTTTCCGGCGCCGGACCCCGGCCGCCTTCGCCGCTCCCGCCAGCGCACGGATCCGATCCCAGGACGGGGCGGTGGCCACGCTCCGGGGGCGCGGAGTCCTCCGACCGTAGAAGGCGGTTGCGCGGCCCATACTGTGGCCCCACCCCCTGAACGGGGGCGCTCACCCGCCCCGAGCGCCCTGATCGGAGCGACGTCTCACCGTGTTCCCCTGGTCGACCACACCCCGTCTCACCGCCCTGGGCCACTTCCTGCTGTACACGGGCACGATGTCCGGGGCCGTGTGCCTCTCGCCCGTGCTGCTCTCGGACGGCACCGACGGGCCCACGAACACCTCGGCGGTGATCGCCCTCGCCCTCGTGGCCGGGGTGGGAGCGTACGGGACCGCGTTGTTCGGCCGTCACCTGCGCCATATCGAGTTCCCGCCCAAAAACCGCTCGCCCTCGCCCGCCACCGACGGCCCCGGCGTGGAGCTCCCCTACCTCAAGGCCGGTCTCCTCACCGCGGCCGCCGCGGTCTCGCCGGTCTACCTGATCGTGGCGTACTCGTTTTTCTGGTCGATCCTGCCGCGCATGCACCTGCCGGAACACCTCGTGTGGTCAGCAGTCATGGCCGTGGCCGCCCCGCTCGCGCTGGCCGCCCACCCCAGGTACGGGATCCTCGTCCTCGTGCTGGTCCTCGCCGCCGGTGTCGGCATCGGTGTCGGCGCCGCGCCGCACCTGTGACCGATCGTCGACGGCCGGAAGCGGCACGGGGCCACGGGCCGGGAACCGGCGTGGTTCCCGGCCGCTGCCGAGCCGTCCCGGGTCCGAACCGCGCCCCGGACCGGAGCCACCCGGCCCCGGGGCGGCGGCGGTCAGGGCCGGGCGGCGACGGCCTCGACCTCGAACAGCACGTCGGGCGCGGCCAGGCTCGCGACCCCGAGGAGGGTCTGCGTCGGCGGTCGCGAACCCCAGACCTCCTGGACGGCTCCGGTGATGGGACCGAGCTTGCTGACGTCGTGGTCCACCACATAGGTCCTGAGCTGGACGACATGGCCGAGGTCCAGCCCATGGGCGGCCAGGGCGATACCGAGGTTGTGGAAGGTCCGCTTCACCTGTTCGGCGAAGTCGGCGGAGACGACCGTGCCGTCCGGCCCCGATCCGTACTGACCCGCGACGAGCACCAGCTCCGTGCCCGCGGGAACGGCGGCGGTGTGGCTGTAGCCGAACGGGGTCGGGTCGTGCAGGCCGTCCGGGTTGAGGATGGTGTGCGCCATGTGGTTCTCCTCTGGTAGGCGATGGGGCAAGCCTGCCAACCAAACACGACATCTTGTGTCATGTATTCGAGTAGGGTTCCCGCATGCGCGCCGATCGCCTGGTCTCCCTGGTGCTACTGCTGCGACAGCACGGCCGCATGTCCGCGACCGTACTGGCCCGCGAGCTGGAGGTCTCCACCCGCACCGTGCTGCGCGACATCGAGGCGCTGTCCGCGGCCGGCGTCCCGGTCTACGCCGAACGGGGTCGGCACGGCGGTTTCGCGCTGCTGCCGGGCTTTCGCACCGAGCTCACCGGGCTGAGCCACGACGAGGCGCTCGCCCTGCTGGTCGCCGGATCGCGGCGCGGCGCGCAGGCGTTCGGACTGGGCTCGGCGCTGGCCTCGGCCATGCGCAAGGTGGTCGACGCGCTGCCCGAAGGCGACCGGGCCACCGCGGCGGGCGCGGCCCGGCGATTGCTCATCGACCCGGAGACCGACCTGCTCTCGCGGCGGGTGGTCGACGAGGAGGTGCCCGACACCGTCGTGGCCGAGGTCCGGCGGGCGGTGTTCGCCGGGCACAAGCTGCGCATCCACTACGCGGCCGCGGACCAGGCGGCGCAGTGGCGCACGGTGGACCCGATCGGCCTGGTCACCGTACGCGGCCAGGGTTATCTGCTCGCCACCCGGTCCGGCGCGGACCGCACCTACCGCCTGTCCCGGGTGCTGGCCGCCGAGGAACTCGCCGAACCCGCGCAGCGGCCGGACCGGGTCGATCTGGACCGGGTCTGGCAGGAACGCGGTACCCGCTTCCGTACCGGCGGCGACCAGGTCACCGTTCTGGTGGAGGTGGACCCGGCGCGCAGGGGGGAACTGGTGGGCACCGCGCTGACCGTCCGCGGTGAGGAGACGACCCCACAGGGACGGCTCCGGCTGGAGGCGGTCTTCCAGGACGCGCGGCACGCCCAATGGGCACTGTGGCAGCTCGCCGCGGACGCCGAAGCCCTGACCCCGCCGTGGCTGCGCGCCTATCTACGCGACCGCGCCGCCGCGGTCGCCGCCTCCTACGGCGGGTGATCCCAACACCGCTCGCACTGGCCGCCCACCGCGAGCACGGGGCGGTGCTCCTGGGCCTGGTGATCGTCGCCGCCATCGGCATCGCGCCGAACGTCGGACCAGCCATCGAGAACTGGTAGCGGACCAGGGACACGGATCTGTGGGAAGAGGACGGCGACCGGGAACGCATGGCCCAGGAATGGTTCCCGGGCCGTTCCCGACGTCCGATCGAGCCGCGCGCGGGCCAGGCCCGGGTCCTCGGCGCCGGCGCGACGGCTCAGATGGCCACGGCGGCACGCAGCTGTCGGCGCAGGCGCCCGAAGAGCTTGGGGTTGTTCATCGCGAGCACGCCCACCGGGAGTCCCTGGCGGCGGTACTCCGCGACGAACACGCGGTCGTCCGGTGAGCCGTCGACGACGGCGACCTCGTCGGCGTCCCCGGGGTGCCCGGCGACCTGCAGCCGGGTGCCGTACTGCTGGGACCAGAAGTAGCCGGACGGCCGGTACTCCTGGATCGTCGTGCCCGCCAGGAGGTTGCGCACGGCGACGGCGGGCTGCTCGGAGGCGTTGGTCCAGTGTTCGTGCCGGACCGGCCCGTCGGGGCCCTGGTACCGGGCGACGTCGCCCACCGCGACGACGGAGGGGAACGCGGTGACGCAGCCGGCGTCGCAGAGCACACCGTTGTCGACCGCGACGCCGGATCCGGCGAGCCACTCGGTGTTGGGCAGCATGCCGATCCCGACCACGACCACGTCGGCGGGCAGGTGCGTGCCGTCGGCGAGGTCCACGCCGGTGACGCGCTTCCACGGGCCGAAGCCCGTCGAGGTCAGGGACTGCACGCCCACTCCGGTGCGCAGGGCCACGCCGTGGTCGCTGTGCAGCGCCGCGCAGATCCTGCCCATGGTCGGACCGAGGACGCGCGCCAGCGGCGTGAGGCCCGCCTCGACGATGGTCACCTGCCGGCCGAGCGTGTGGCAGGTCGAGGCGACCTCGGCACCGATCCAGCCGGCGCCGATCACCACCACACCCCCCGTACTGTTCTCCAGGTCGGCGCGCAGTGCCGCCGCGTCGTCCAGCGTCCGTACGGTGTGCACCCCCGACAGGCCCTCCGCGCCGAGGAGCGGGCGGGCCCGGCCGCCGGTGGCGATGATGATCCCGTCGGCGGTGATCTCCTCGCCGTTGGACAGACGAACCGACCGTGTGGCGGGGTCGAGGGAGTCGGCGCGGACCCCGAGGTGCCATTCCGCCGCCAGCTCGTCCGTGTCGGCGTCGTCGGCCAGCCTCAGGCTCTCCGGCGAGCAGGTGCCCGCGAGGTAGGCCTTCGACAGCGGCGGGCGGTCGTACGGCCGGTGCGGCTCCTCGCCGACGACCGCGACGCGCCCGTCGAATCCCTGCGCCCTGAGCTCCTCGACCGCCCGCAGCCCCGCGAGGGAGGCTCCGACCACAGCTACGGTTCTCATACCACTGCCTCCTGGTTCTGCGGGACCACGTGGATCACGCCGTCCTTGATCACGACTCTGTGGGTTCGGACCGGCTTCTTGGCCGGAGCACCGGTGGGCATTCCCGTGCGGAGGTCGAAGCTCGCCGCGTGCAGCGGGCACTCGACGAAGCATCCTTCGAGCCACCCCTCGGAGAGCGAGGCGTCCTGGTGGCTGCACGTGTCGTCGATGGCGTAGATCTCGCCGCCGACGTTGAAGACCGCGATCGGGACCTCACCCGGGATGCGGATCGCCTCGCCCTCGGACAGGTCCGCCACGGCACACGCTGGGATCATCACGGCCTCCGTTGCGCTATGTGGAACAACATGTTTGATGCGCAACTCAATGATGAGCAAGCGGCGACCGCGCCGTCAAGGCATGTTCGGCGCGATTCTTCGAGAAGTTGCGTCTATCAGTTATCGTTGCGCTATGGACAACAAAAGCGAAGGCACGGGAGAACGCGAGCCGGCGCCGGTCCAGTCCGTCGACCGGGCGATCACCATCCTGGAACTCCTGGCGCGCGCCGAGGTGGGCATCACCGAGATCGCCGCCGAGTTGGGCGTGCACAAGTCCACCGCGTCACGGCTGGTCCACACCCTCAAGGCGCGACGGCTCGTGGAGCAGCACGGCGAGCGAGGCAAGTTCAGCCTCGGCATGGGCATGATGCGGTTCACCGGCGCCGTCGCCGGCCAGCTCGACATCGTCCAGATCGGCAACCCGGTGTGCGAGGAGCTGGCCGAGCGCCTCGGCGAGACGGTGAACGTCGCGGTGCTCGACTCGACGGACACGATCAACGTCAGCCAGGCGCGGGGCACCTCCGCCGTGGCGGCGCAGAACTGGATCGGCCAGCGCACGCCCTCGCACGCGACGGCCAGCGGGAAGGCGCTGCTGGCCTTCGCCTCCCCCGACGACCTGGACGAACTCCTCACCGGAGAGCTCGTCTCCTACACACCGCGCACGCTCACCGACCCGGAGGAGTTGCGCGAGGTGCTCCGCAAGGCCGCCGAGGACGGGTACGCCACCTGCTTCGAGGAGCTGGAACCGGGCCTGCACTCGATCGCGGTACCGGTGTTCGCGACCGGCCAGGAGGCGATCGCGGCGATCAGCGCCGCCGGTCCGGCCTACCGGTTGTCGAAGAAGCGCATGCCCGAGGTCGTGGAGGAACTCCGCCGAGGGGCGCGTGACCTGTCCGGCCGGATGGCCTACCTCAGCCGCTGACCCCGGGGCGGCGACCGTACACCGGTCGCCGTTGCGGTGCCCTGATATATCAATTCCCGATTAACTGGCGATCAACCTCCACAGACTGCGCCATCAACCTCTTGACAGACCCGCGAGTAGCCTCCACTGTGGTCGAAATCGTGTTGTGCATCACGGAACTTCGTTGCGTATTACGCAACGGAAGGGAGTGCCCGTTGGCTTTCACCGCACCCGGTGACACGGTTCTCGACCAGACACTGAGCGAACTGGACCCCGAGGTGTCGGCGGCGGTGAACGCCGAACTGGCGCGCCAACGCGACACCCTGGAAATGATCGCCTCCGAGAACTTCGCCCCCCAGGCGGTCCTGGAGGCCCAGGGCAC
The DNA here is from genome assembly GCF_003634495.1 of Nocardiopsis sp. Huas11. Lineage (GTDB taxonomy): Bacteria > Actinomycetota > Actinomycetes > Streptosporangiales > Streptosporangiaceae > Nocardiopsis. The sequence continues at coordinate 5,428,172 of NZ_RBKY01000001.1, forward strand.
CGTCCTGACCAACAAGTACGCCGAGGGCTACCCCGGCCGCCGCTACTACGGCGGCTGCGAACACGTCGACGTCGTCGAACAGCTGGCGATCGACCGCGCCAAGGCACTCTTCGGCGCCGAGCACGCCAACGTCCAACCGCACTCGGGCGCCCAGGCCAACACCGCCGTGTACTTCGCGCTGCTCAAGCCCGGCGACACCATCCTGGGCCTGGACCTGGCCCACGGCGGGCACCTGACGCACGGCATGCGGATCAACTACTCCGGCAAGATCCTCAACGCCGTGGCCTACCACGTACGCGAGCAGGACGGCACCGTCGACTACGACGAGGTCGCGGCGCTGGCCAAGGAGCACCAGCCCAAGATGATCGTCGCGGGCTGGTCCGCCTACCCGCGCCGGCTCGACTTCGAGCGGTTCCGCCAGATCGCCGACGAGACCGGCGCCCTGCTCATGGTCGACATGGCCCACTTCGCGGGCCTGGTCGCGGCCGGACTGCACCCCAACCCGGTGCCGTTCGCCGACGTGGTCACCACGACCACGCACAAGACCCTGGGCGGCCCGCGCGGCGGCATGATCCTGTCCAAGGCCGCGCTGGGCAAGAAGATCAACTCCGCGGTCTTCCCGGGCATGCAGGGCGGCCCGCTGGAGCACGTCATCGCCGCCAAGGCCGTCTCGTTCAAGGTCGCCGCGAGCGAGGCCTTCGCCGAGCGCCAGCGCCGCACGGTGGCCGGGGCCAAGCTGCTCGCCGAGCGCCTGATGCGGCCCGACATGGGCGAGGCCGGCGTGAAGGTGCTCACGGGCGGCACGGACGTGCACCTGGTCCTGGTGGACCTGGTGCACTCGCCGCTCAACGGCCAGGAGGCCGAGGACCGCCTGCACTCGGTCGGGATCACGGTCAACCGCAACGCGGTGCCGGGCGACCCGCGACCGCCGATGGTCACCTCGGGCCTGCGGATCGGCACCCCGGCCCTGGCCACACGCGGGTTCGGCGAGGAGGACTTCACCGAGGTCTCCGACGTCATCGCCCAGGCCCTCAAGCCGGAGTTCGACGCCCAGGCCCTGAGCGCGCGCGTTCGGGCCCTGGCCGCCGCGCACCCGCTCTACCCCAACCTGTGACGGTCCGCGACAGCCACCGCATGACCGTCGGCGCCGAAGCGCCGCACGTCGACGACCGGACCCGGCGGGGTTCCGACACGCCCCCGCCACACGATCAGGAGGACTTCCATGCCGTCTCAACCACGCGTCGTGCTCATCGGAGCGGGCATCGTCGGCTGTGCGCTGGCCGATGAGCTGACCGCACGCGGGTGGACCGACGTCACCGTGCTCGAACAGGGGCCGCTCTTCGCCACCGGCGGATCCAGCTCCCACGCGCCCGGCCTGGTGTACCAGACCGCCGGGTGCAAGACCATGACGGAGTTCGCCAAGTACACCGTCGACAAGTACACGGCGCTCACACTCGACGGCCAGTGGTGTTTCCAGCAGCTCGGCGGCCTCGAAGTGGCGACCACCCCCGAGCGCTGGGCGGACCTGAAGCGCCGGCACGGCTGGGCGACGTCGTGGGGCGTGGAGAGCTACCTGCGCGACCCCGGCGAGTGCGCCGAACTGCACCCGCTGCTCGACCCCGACAAGCTCCTCGGCGGGTTCCACATCCCCAGCGACGGCCTGGCCAAGCCGGTGCGCGCGGGCGAGGCCCAGGCCCGGCGGGCGATGGACCGCGGCGCGCGCTTCCTGGCGCACCACAAGGTCACCGGCATCGAGCGCCACGGCGGACGGGTCCGGGCCGTGGCCACCGAGCACGGCACCTTCGCGGCCGACATCGTCGTCTCCTGTGTCGGCATGTGGGGACCGCGGATCGGCCGCATGGTCGACCTCGACATCCCCCTGGTCCCGATGGCCCACCAGTACGCCAAGACCTCACCGCTGCCGGTCCTGCGGGGCGTCAACGACGAGCTGCGCGAGATGACCAAGCCGCTGCTGCGGCACCAGGAGGCCGGCCTCTACTTCCGCGAACACGTCGACCGCATCGGCATCGGCGCCTACGAGCACCGCCCGATGCCGATCTCCGCCGACGACATCCTCGACCCCGGTGTCGCCCCGACCATGCCGTCGGAGATGCCGTTCACCCCCGAGGACTTCGACCAGTCCTGGAAGGACTCCGTCGACCTGCTGCCGTGCCTGGCCGACGCCGAGGTCGAGGAGGGGATCAACGGGCTGTTCTCCTTCACCCCGGACGGCAACCCGCTGCTCGGCGAGCACCCCGACCTCAAGGGGTTCTGGGTCGCCGAGGCGGTGTGGATCACACACTCCGCGGGCGTGGCCAGGGCGATGGCCGAGTGGCTGGTCGACGGGCAGCCCGGCATCGACCTGCACACCTGTGACCTGAACCGGTTCGAGGAGGTCCAGCGGGGTCCGGAGTACGTCCACCTGCGGAGCTGCCAGGCATTCGACGAGGTCTACGACGTGCTGCACCCGCTGCAGCCCGCCGAGCACCCGCGTCCGCTGCGGACCAGCCCGTTCCACGAGCGGCAGGTCGAGCTCGGCGCGGTGTTCCTGGAGGCGTCCGGCTGGGAGCGGCCGCACTGGTACGAGGCCAACGCGGACTTGCCCGAGGTCGCGGAGATTCCCGGGCGCAATGCGTGGGCTTCGCGGTACTGGTCGCCGATCGCCGGCGCCGAGGCGCTGGTGGCGCGCAAGCGGGTGGCGATGTTCGACATGACGCCCCTGAAGCGCATCGAGGTCAGCGGACCCGAGGCGCTCACCTTCCTGCAGTCGATGACCTCCAACCGGCTCGACCGCAAGGTCGGCACGGTCGTCTACACGCTCATGCTCGACGAGGACGGCGGGATCCGCAGCGACCTCACCGTGGCGCGGCTCGCCGAGGACCGCTTCCAGGTCGGTGCCAACGGTCCGATCGACCTCGACTGGCTCACCCGGCACCTGCCCCGGAGCGGCACCGTCCAACTGCGCGACATCACCGCGGGCACCTGCTGTATCGGCCTGTGGGGCCCCCTCGCGCGGGACCTCCTGCAGCCGCTGACCCGTGCGGACTTCTCCCACGAGGCGCTGGGCTACTTCAAGGCCAAGCAGGCCTTCGTCGGCGACGTCCCGGTGACCGCCATGCGCCTGTCCTACGTCGGCGAACTGGGATGGGAGCTCTACACCACCGCCGATCTGGGACAACGCCTGTGGGACACCCTGTGGGAGGCCGGACGGGAACACGGGGTGATCGCCGCCGGGCGCAGCGCCTTCACCAGCATGCGGCTGGAGAAGGGCTACCGGGCCTGGGGTTCGGACATGACCACCGAACACGACCCGTACGAGGCCGGAGTCGGCTTCGCGGTGCGGATGAACAAGGGCTACTTCCACGGCAAGAACGCCCTGAAGGACCGCTCGGCGGACACCGTCACGCGCAGGCTCACGTGCCTGACCATCGACGACCCCTACCAGGTCGTCATGGGGGCCGAGCCGGTCTTCGCCGACGGCGTGCCGGTCGGCTACGTCACCAGCGCCGCGCGCGGCTACACCATCGGCAAGAACATCGCCTACGCGTGGCTGCCCGCGTCCGTCTCCCGGCCCGGCGCCCGGGTCGAGATCGAGTACTTCGGTGAGCGCGTCGCCGCGGTGGTGGCGGCCGAGCCGCTCTTCGACCCCGACATGAGCCGCATCCGCTCGTGACCGGGACGCTTCCGACGCCCACGGCCACCGGCCCCTGAAGCCCGCACAGCACGGATACGGAGAGACAGCATGACCGAGAACCTCGTGACCGCCCCGGCCGGCGGCGGTTCCGAACTCCCCGAGAGCCTGATCCCGACCCTGCCCGGCTACACCTACACCGACCCGCAGGTCTTCGCTCTGGAACAGGCGAGGATCTTCGAGCGGATGTGGTTCTGCGCGGTCCGCTCCGCCGACCTGGCCGAGCCCGGCGACTTCCGCACCGTCCAGGTCGGGCGCGAGAGCGTGATCGTCACCCGGTCCCGCGACGGCTCGCCGCGCGCCTTCCTGAACATCTGCCGACACCGGGGCGCCCGGCTCTGCACGGAGGAGTCGGGCTCCGTCAAGCGGAACTTCCAGTGCCCGTACCACGCCTGGACCTACGGGCTCGACGGCAAGCTGGTCGCCGCGCCCAACCTGACCTCGATGCCCGATATCGACCGCACCGAGTACGGCCTCAAGCCGGTGCACCTGCGGGAATGGCTCGGCTACGTGTGGCTGTGCCTGGCCCAGGACCCGCCCTCGTTCGCCGACACGGTCCAGGCCGACGTCACCGCACGGCTGGGGTCGCTGGAGGCCATCGACAACTACGAGATCGACGAGCTCGAAGTGGGACGCCGTATCACCTACGACGTCAAGGCCAACTGGAAGCTCATCATCGAGAACTTCATGGAGTGCTACCACTGCGCGACCATCCACCCCGAGCTCACCGAGGTGCTGCCCGAGTTCGCCGACGGCTACGCCGCCCAGTTCTTCGTCGGGCACGGTGCGGCCTTCGGTGAGGACGTCGCCGGGTTCACCGTGGACGGCGGTGAGGGCTTCGAGCGGCTGGCCGAGGTGGAGTCCGACCAGGACCGCAAGTACTACGCGATCACCGTCCGGCCGCAGGTCTTCGTCAACCTGGTGCCCGACCACGTGATCCTGCACCGGATGTTCCCGCTGTCCGCCGACCGCACGATCGTGGAGTGCGACTGGCTGTACAGCAAGGACGTCGTGGCCTCCGGCCGTGACGTCTCGCGCTCCGTCGAACTGTTCCACCGGGTCAACCAGCAGGACTTCGACGCTTGTGAGCGCTGTCAGCCCGCGATGTCGTCGCGGGCCTACGCCGATGGCGGTGTCCTCGTTCCCTCCGAGCACCACATCGGCGAATTCCATGAGTGGGTGCAGAGCGCTCTCACTCCTGACAAGGATGGCGGCAAGTAGATGATCACTGCCCCCAGGGTCTTCTGGCCCTCAGTGATTCTGGTGACCGCGTTCGTGGCGGCCGCGGTGCTCTTCACCGAGACCGTGTCCGCGGCGGTCACCACCATTCAGGACACGGTGATCGGCACGTTCGGGTGGTACTACATCCTGATCGTGTGCGCGTTCGTGGTGTTCTCGATCCGGGTGGGTCTCGGCCGCTTCGGCGACATCAAGCTCGGACCCGACGACGAGGAGCCCGAGTTCCGGCTCAGCACGTGGTTCTCGATGCTGTTCGCCGCGGGGATGGGCATCGGCCTGGTGTTCTGGGGCGTCGCGGAGCCGCTGAACCACTTCGCCGCCCCCAAACCGAGCGTCGAGGGCACGCCGCACGAGCTCGCCCAGCACTCGCTGGTACAGACCTTCCTGCACTGGGGCCTGCATCCGTGGGCGATCTACGTGGTCGTCGGCCTGGCCATCGCGTACGCGATCCACCGCAAGAACCGCCCGGTGTCGATCCGCTGGGCCCTGGAGCCGGTGCTGGGCAAGGAGCGGGTGAAGGGGTGGGCCGGCGATCTGATCGACACCATCGCGGTCGTCGGCACCCTGTTCGGCGTGGCCACCTCGCTCGGCCTCGGTGTCCTGCAGATCGCCTCCGGGCTCGACTTCCTCGGCCTCGTCGCCGACCCGGGCAACTGGACGTACATCATCCTGATCGGCGCGATCACCGCGCTGGCCGTCTTCTCGGTGACCACCGGCGTCAAGCGCGGGATCAAGTGGCTGTCCCAGATCAACATGGGTCTCGCCACCGTGCTGCTGCTCATCGTGCTCTTCACGGGGCCGACGCTGTTCATCTTCCGGGAGTTCGTGCAGTCGATCGGGCTGTACTTCCAGAACCTGCTGCAGTTGAGCTTCGACACCAGCGCGCTGGAAGGCGCCGAGGGCGCCCAGTGGCAAGGCTGGTGGACGACCTTCTACTGGGGCTGGTGGATGTCCTGGGCGCCGTTCGTCGGCGTGTTCATCGCGCGGATCTCGCGCGGCCGTACGGTGCGCGAGTTCGTCACCGGCGTCCTGCTGGTGCCGACCGCGGTCACGTTCCTGTGGCTCACCGTGTTCGGCGGCAGCGCCCTGTACCGCGAGTTGTTCGGTGCGGGGGGCGGTGTGGCGGCGGACGGGTCCGTGGACACCGAGTCCGCGCTCTTCACGCTGCTCGGCGACCTGCCGGGAGGAACCCTGCTGGTCGCGGGCGGGGTCGTCCTCATCGTGCTGTTCTTCGTGACCTCGTCGGACTCCGGTTCGCTCGTGGTCGACATGCTGGCCTCGGGGGGCAACCCCGAGACGCCGGTGTGGAGCCGGGTGTTCTGGGCCACGGCCGAGGGACTGGTCGCCATCGCGCTGCTGCTCGCGGGCGGCCTGAGCGCCCTCCAGGTCGGCGCCATCCTCATCGCGTTGCCGTTCAGCGTCGTCATGCTGGTGATGTGCGTGGCGACGTGGAAGCAATTCGCCGAGGAGCGCCACCGCCAGATCCGGCTCCAGCGCAAGCTGGAGCGCGAGAAGCTCGCCGAACAGGTCTCGCAGGACCTGCTGGAGGGCGACGAGTTCACCGAACAGGTCTCCCAGCAGCTTCTCGACGGGGACGACTTCACCGGACAGATCTCGCAGAGCCTGATCGAGGAGGGCTGGACGGAGCCGAACGGCAACGGCAACGGCGCGAAGCCGCCGAACGCGACACGCGCCGCGACGACCGAAGGCAAGGGGTGACACATGGACGAGCGCGCTCCCGACGGTGACATCGACGAGGACGCGCTGCGCGTCGGTGAGCCCGGCCGTGCCGCGGCGGGGCTCACCGGGGTCCTGGTCTCGCTCCAGCGCAGCCGGGAACACATGGGCCTGGGGCGAACCGTGCGGACGCTGCCGCTGATCAACCAGCGGGCCGGATTCGACTGCCCCGGCTGCGCGTGGCCGGATCCGCGCGAAGACGAGGGTGAGCGGCGCAAACCCGCCGAGTTCTGCGAGAACGGGGCGAAGGCGGTCGCGGAGGAGGCGACCACCCGCCGGATCGGTCCGGACTTCTTCGCCCGGTACTCGGTCGCCGAGCTGGCCGAGCGCACCGAGCACTGGCTCGGCCGGCAGGGCCGGCTGACCCGGCCGATGATCCTGCGCCGCGGGGAGAGCCACTACCGGCCGATCGGCTGGGACGCGGCGTTCGAGGCCATCGCCGAGAGCCTGTCCTCGCTCGGCTCCCCCGACGAGGCGGCGTTCTACACCTCGGGCCGCACCAGCAACGAGGCGGCGTTCGCCTACCAGCTGCTGGTGCGGTGCTTCGGCACCAACAATCTCCCCGACTGCTCCAACATGTGCCACGAGTCGTCAGGGGTGGCGCTGACGGAGACCATCGGGATCGGTACCGGTTCGGTCTCCCTGTCCGACGTCGAGCACGCGGACCTGGTCCTGGTCCTCGGGCAGAACCCGGGCACCAACCACCCGCGCATGCTGGCGTCGCTGGAGAAGGTCAAGCGCCGCGGCGGCCGGATCGTGGCGGTCAACCCGCTGCCGGAGGCCGGGCTGCTCCGGTTCAGGAACCCGCAGAAGCCGAGCGGGATCGTGGGTCGGGGCACCGCGTTGGCGGACGAGTTCGCGCAGATCCGGATCGGCGGTGATCTCGCGCTGCTCCGTGCCCTGACCGGGCTGTTGGTGCTCGCCGACGACGAGGCGCCGGGCACGGTGCTGGACCAGGCGTTCATCGAGTCCCATACGCACGGGTTCGCGGAGTTCGCCGACCAGGTACGGCGCGTCGACTGGGCTGCGACCGAACGCGCGACCGGGCTCGACAGAGAGCAGATCGAGCGGATCGCGCGCATGCTGATCGACTCCGAGCGCACCGTGGTGTGCTGGGCGATGGGCCTGACCCAGCAGAAGCAGGGGGTGGCGACCATCAAGGAGGTCGTCAACCTGATGCTGCTGCGGGGGATGATCGGCAGGCCGGGGTCCGGGCTGTGCCCGGTGCGCGGGCACTCCAACGTGCAGGGCGACCGCACCATGGGCATCTTCGAGAAGATGCCCGAGTCGTTCCTGGGCGCGCTGGAGCGCGAGTTCGGGGTCACGGTGCCGCACGAACACGGTATGGACACCGTCGAGGTGCTGCACGGCATGCACGACGGGCGCGTCAGGGCGCTGATCGCCATGGGCGGGAACTTCGCCTCCGCCACACCGGACACCGAGGCCACCGAGCAGGCACTGCGCGGCTGCGCGCTGACGGTGCACGTGTCGACGAAGCTCAACCGGTCGCACGTCGTGCCGGGCGACACCGCGCTGATCCTGCCCACACTCGGCCGCACCGAGCGGGACGTCCAGGAGTCGGGGGAGCAGTTCGTCACCGTCGAGGACTCGATGTCGGTGGTGCACGCCTCCCGGGGCAGGCTCCGCCCGGCGAGCGGGCATCTGCTGTCCGAGGTCGCGATCGTCTGCCGGCTCGCCCGCAGTCTGCTGGGCGAGAACCATCCGGTGCAATGGGAGGAGTTCGAGCGCGACTACGACCGCATCCGCGACCGCATCGCGGGGGTCGTGCCGGGCTGCGCGGACTACAACCGGCGGGTGCGCGAGCCGGACGGGTTCGTCATGCCGCACCCGCCCCGCGACTCCCGGACCTTTCCGACCGCGACCGGGCGGGCCGAGTTCACGGTCAACGTCCCGGAACCGATCGAGGTCCCCGCCGGCAGGCTGCTGCTGCAGACACTGCGCAGCCACGACCAGTACAACACCACGATCTACGGCCTGTCCGACCGCTACCGCGGCATCGAGGACGCGCGCCGCGTGGTGATGGTCAACGACGCCGACATCGCCGAGCTCGGCTTCACCGACGGGGACCTGGTCGACCTGGTCTCGGAGTGGACCGATCCGCACGGCGGCCTGGAGGAGCGTCACGCCAAACGGTTCCGGATCGTATCCTACCCGACGGCCCGCGGGTGCGCCGCCGCCTACTACCCTGAGGCGAACCCGCTGGTACCGCTCGGATCTGTGGCGGACCGGTCCAACACCCCGGTGTCGAAGGCGGTCGTGGTGCGGTTGGAGGCCCACCAACACTCGGTGGGCTGAGCCGGGCCATCGTCGTCGAACGGAGGCCGGGGCGCCGTCGTCGGACAGCGGCCCTGCCCTCATCGGTCACTCCGGTGTTCCCGCGTGGTCCCGAGGACGGGACTCGTCGCAGTTCGCGCGGCGGATCCTACCTGTGTCACGAGTCGTACTGCCGGCGTTACCGCGTCAGCGCGCACCATGAGGCCGTATCGGTCTTCCGTCCCGCAGCGGGCGAGGATCCTCGACGAGCTTCTCGACCTCTACAACGTGAGTGACCCCGAAGCTCGCGTCTGTATGCCTGGAAGAGACCACCAGGTCAGGCTGTTCAATGACATGTTCGGAAGCGCCCAGAGTCGTTCTATGACTCCGGTGCGATCCTTGGAGTTCATCAGCCGCGGCTTGCAAGACCCAGAAGCCACCCCGAGGTGCGCGGAACCATCCACCGAATCACCGGCGGCGACCTTCGGCCAACCGCTCCGCGCGTTCGAGCGGGTGACGGGAGGCGATACCGGCACACTCCAGGGCCGCCATCACACCCGGCGCGAGGCAAGGAGCGAACGGGCGGGTGCTCAGATGAGGGCGCGGATGGCGCGCTCGAATCCGGCGACGTGTTCCAGCGCGAGCTCCGCGGCCTTGTCGGCGTCGCCCTCGATGACGGCGGTCAGCAGCGGGATGTGCTCGTCCACGTGGCCGGCGACCTCGGAGAGCCGGGGGATGAAGACGCACCAGATCCTGGTGGCGAGGTTGTCGTAGGAGATCAGCGTGTCCTCCAGGAAGGGGTTGTACACGCATCGGTAGATCGCTCGGTGCACACTGACGTCGGTGCGCAGCAGGGCGGCGTTGTCGTGCCCGCGGTCGTCCTCCAGGCGGGACCGCAGCTCGGTGAGCTCGGCGCGGTCGGCGGGGGTGGCCCGCTCGGCGGCCGAGGAGGCGGCCAGCGGCTCCAGGGTGCGCCGCACCTGCGAGATGTGCGCCAGGTCCGCGATGTGCACGTCGGTAGCGAACGTGCCGCGCCGGGGGTAGGCGACGACCATGCGATCCCGCTCCAGGCGCTTCAACGCCTCGCGGATCGGCGTGCGGCCCATGTCGAGTTCTGTGCTGAGCCGGTCCTCGTTGATCGGCTCGCCCGGCTGGATCTCCAACATGACCAGGCGGTCGCGGATCAGGATGTAGGCCTGGTCGGCCAGCGAGATGCCCGAGGATGACTCATTGACCTGTGTTCCCATGTGGCCTACAGTACAACGAGTTCTGATATATCAGTCGTTGACTAGCATCAGCGCTCCCGATCCGCTGGAGGCATCGCGATGACCGACCCCGTGTCCCCGGCCCAGCCGCCCGGAGCACACCTGCCCGACCACCCCGACTTCCTGTGGGACGACCCGGACCCGAGGGCCTCCTACGACGTCGTGATCGTCGGCGGCGGCGGGCACGGCCTGGCCACCGCGTACTACCTCGCCAAGGTGCACGGCATCACGAACGTGGCGGTGCTGGAGAAGGGGTGGCTGGCCGGCGGCAACATGGCCCGCAACACCACGATCATCCGCTCCAACTACCTGTGGGACGAGAGCTCGGGCATCTACGAGCACTCGTTGAAGCTGTGGGAGCGCCTGGAGGAGGACCTCGACTACCCGATCCTCTTCGACCAGCGCGGGGTGCTCAACCTCGCGCACAGCCTGCAGGACGTGCGCGACAGCGTGCGGCGGGTCAACGCCAACCGGCTCAACGGCGTCGACGCCGAGTGGTTGGACCCCCAGCAGGTCAAAGAGGTCTGCCCGATCGTCAACATCTCGCCGGACGTGCGCTACCCCGTCATGGGGGCCACGTTCCAGCCGCGGGCCGGCATCGCCAAGCACGACTACGTCGCCTGGGGCTACGCGCGGGCCGCGCACGAGATGGGCGTCGACCTCATCCAGAACTGCGAGGTCACCGGCATCGAGAGGGCGGGTGACCGGGTCACCGCGGTGCGCACCACCCGCGGGCGCATCGCCGCTGGCCGCGTCGCGCTGTGCGCGGCGGGCCACAGCTCGGTCGTGGCCGCGATGGCCGGCCTGCGGCTACCGCTCGCGTCGCACCCGTTGCAGGCGCTGGTCTCGGAACTGCTCGAACCCGTGCATCCGACCGTGGTGATGTCCAACGCCGTGCACGTCTACGTGTCCCAGGCGCACAAGGGCGAACTCGTCATGGGCGCGGGCATCGACAGCTACAACGGCTACGGCCAGCGGGGCTCGTTCCACATCATCGAGGAGCAGATGTCCGCCGCGCTGGAGCTGTTCCCGGTCTTCGCCAGGGCGCACCTGCTGCGGACCTGGGCGGGCATCGTCGACGTGAGCCCGGACGCCTCCCCCATCGTCGGCCTCACCCCGGTCGATGGCCTCTACCTCAACTGCGGCTGGGGCACCGGCGGGTTCAAGGCCACCCCCGGCGTCGGTGACTGCTTCGCGCACACCATCGCCCACGACAAACCGCACCGGTTCAACGAGCCGTTCACCCTCGAACGGTTCACCACCGGCGCCCTCGTCGACGAGCACGGCGCCGCCGCCGTGGCGCACTGAGAGCAAGGAGCCAGGCATGCAACTCATCCCCTGCCCGTGGTGCGGGCCGCGCGAGGAATCCGAGTTCCACTACGGCGGCCAGGCGCACGTCGCCTACCCCGAGGACCCGGCCGCGCTGACCGACGAGGAGTGGGCGCGCTACGTGTTCTTCCGCGACAACCCGAGCGGGCCGTTCGCGGAGCGGTGGAGCCACAGCGCGGGCTGCCGCCGCTGGTTCAACGCCGTCCGCGACACCAGGACCCACGAACTGCTGTCCGTCTACCGCGTCGGCGAGCCGATGCCCGCCCTGGGAGAGGTGAACTCATGAGCGCGAACCTCCGCCTGCCCTCCGGAGGCCTCGTCGACAGGGACACCACGCTGCGGTTCACCTTCAACGGCCGGTCGATGACCGGACACCGCGGGGACACCCTGGCGTCCGCACTGCTGGCCAACGGCGAGCACCTGATCGGCACCAGCGTCAAGTACGGGAGGCCGCGCGGCATCGTGGCGGCGGGGTCGGAGGACCCGACCTCGCTGGTGCAGATCGAGCAGCCGTTCCCGGAGCCGATGCTGACCGCGACCACGGTCGAGCTCTACGACGGACTCGTGGCCCACGGCCTGCCCGGACAGGGCAGGCTGGCGTCCGAGCCGGACCCGGCCCGCTACGACGCCAAGCACGTGCACTGCGACGTCCTCGTCGTCGGCGCCGGGCCCGCGGGCCTGGTGGCGGCGCTCACCGCCGCCCGCGCCGGTGTCCGGGTCGTCCTGGTCGACGAACAGAACCAGGCCGGCGGCTCGCTGCTCGGCACCCGTGAGTACCTCGACGAGCGGCCGTCGGCGGAGTGGGTGGCCGGCATCGTGGCGGAGCTGCGGGCGGCCCCCGGCGTGCTGGTCCTGGACCGTACCACCGCGTTCGGCGCCTACCAGGACGGTTTCGTGCTCGCCCTGCAGCGCCGCACCGACCACCTCGGCTTCGACGCGCCCGCCGACACGGCCCGACAGCGGGTCTGGCGGATCAGGGCGGGGCGGACCGTGATCGCCACCGGCGCCCACGAGCGGCCCGTCGTCTTCGCCGACAACGACCGTCCCGGCATCATGCTGGCCGGATCGGCGCGCACCTTCCTGCACCGCTACGGGGTCCTTCCCGGCACGCGGGCGGTCGTCTTCACGACCAACGACAGCGCCTACGAGGCGGCGATCGACCTCGCCAGGGCCGGGCTGGACGTGGCGGCGGTCGTCGACGCCAGGCCCGCGGCCCCCGGCGTCCTCGCCGCGCGGTGCGCCGCCCACGGCATCGAGGTGCGCACCGGTCACGCCGTCACCGGCACCGAAGGCGGGGACCGGGTCACCGGCGCCCGCGTCACCCCGCTGCCCGGTACGGACGGGACCGCCGACACCGTCGACTGCGACACCCTCTTGGTCTCCGGCGGCTGGAACCCGGTCGTGCACCTGTTCAGCCAGGCCCAGGGCACGCTCCGCTACGACGACGGCCTCGGCGCGTTCGTTCCCGGCCAGGAGCTGCCGACCGTGCGCGTGGCCGGGTCGGCGAACGGCGCGTTGGACCTGGCCTCGTGCGCGAGGCAGGGCTGGGAGGCCGGGTGCGAGGCCGCGCTCGCCACGGGCTCGCGCCCCGACGAGGTCGCACTGCCGGTGTCGGCCGCGCCGGCCGCCGGACGACCCGCCCTGGTGCTGTGGCGCGTCCCGGGAGAGCCCGAGGACGGCGCGGCCGACACCCGCTTCGTCGACCTCCAGCGCGACGCCACGGTGTCCGACGTCCTGCGCGCGACCGGCGCGGGGCTGCGCTCGCTGGAGCACGTCAAGCGGTACACGACCATCGGCACCGCGCACGACCAGGGCAAGACGTCCGGGATGATCGCCGCCGGCCTGGTCGCCGAGGCCCTGGGGGTCGGGCTCTCCGAGCAGCGGCCCACCACGTTCCGGCCGCCCTACACCCCGGTGTCGTTCGCCGCGCTGGCCGGGCGGGACCGCGGCGAACTGCTCGACCCGGTGCGCGTGACCGCGCTGCATCCCTGGCACGTCGAGCGCGGCGCGCTGTTCGAGGACGTGGGGCAGTGGAAGCGGCCCTGGTACTTCCCGCTGCCGGGCGAGGACATGGACACCGCTGTGCTGCGGGAGTGCCGTGCGGCCCGCGAGGGCGTCGCCCTCATGGACGGCTCGACCCTGGGCAAGATCGACGTCCAGGGCCGGGACGCGGGGCGGTTCCTCGACATGCTCTACACGAACAAGATGAGCGGCCTGAAGGTCGGCAAGGTCCGCTACGGGGTGATGTGCGGCGTCGACGGCATGGTCATCGACGACGGCACGGTCCTGCGGCTGGCCGAGGACCGGTTCCTGGTGACCACGACGACCGGCAACGCCGCGATGGTCCTGGACTGGATGGAGGAGTGGCTGCAGACCGAGTGGCCGCACCTGGACGTGTACGCCGCCTCGGTGACCGAGCACTGGGTCACGATCCCGCTGGTGGGGCCGCGCTCGCGCGACGTGCTCGCCGCGCTCGCCCCCGAGCTGGACGTGAGCAACGAGGCCTTCGAGTTCATGGCGTGGCGGGACACCGTGCTCTCGGTGGGAGAGGGCGTCCCGGCGCGGGTGTGCCGGATCAGCTTCTCCGGGGAGCTGGCCTACGAGATCAACGTGACCGCCTGGCACGGCCTCGCCGTCTGGGAGGCGCTCGTCGCCGCGGGCGAGCGGTACGGGATCACGCCGTACGGCACGGAGACCATGCACGTGCTGCGCGCGGAGAAGGGCTACCCGATCATCGGCCAGGACACCGACGCCACGGTCACGCCCCAGGACCTGGGGATGTCGTGGGCCGTGTCGAAGAAGAAGGTCGACTTCATCGGCAAGCGGTCGTTCGCCAGGGCGGAGAACAACCGGCCGGACCGCAAGCAGTTCGTCGGGCTGCTCCCGGTCGACCCGGACGTGCGGCTGCCCGAGGGCGCGCAGGTCGTGGACACCGACCGGCTCCCCCAGCCCCCGGTCCGCATGCTCGGCCACGTCACCTCCAGCTACCGCAGTGACGCGCTGGGCCGGACGTTCGCACTCGCCGTGGTGCGCTCCGGCCGCGAGCGAGTGGGCGAGACGCTCCACGTCCCCGTCGGGGACGACCTCGTACCGGTCACCGTGACCGAGTCCGTGCTCTACGACAAGGAAGGAGCCCGCCGTGACGGCTGACACCAGCATCCGCACCAGCCCGCTCGCCGCGTGGCAGGACCGACTCGCCGGCCTCGCGCCCGCGCTGACGGCGGTCGAGCGGCCGTTCCTGACCCAGCTCACCGTGCGGGCCTCGGATCCGGTCGCCGTGGCCAGGATGGGCGAGGCGCTGGGCGTCGCGTTCCCCGGCGACCCGTGCGCGTTCACCCGGGGACGGGGCTCCTTCGGCGACGTCGCGGTGCTGTGGCTGGGACCGGACGAGTTCCTCGTGATGGCCGGGCCCGACCTGCGGATCCCGGTCGAGGACGTGCTCCGCACGGCGCTGCGCCCCTCGCCGGGCGCGGTCGTGGACACCTCGGCCCAGCGCACGGCGGTGGCGTTGTCGGGGCCGCACGTGCGGGACGTCCTCGCCCACGGCTGTGCCATCGACCTGCACCCCTCGGCGGCGCCGACGGGGACCTGCGTGCAGACCCTGCTCGCCAGGGCCGGGATCGTCCTGCGGGTCGACGACGCCGGGGCCGGCGCGTTCACCGTGCTGGTCAGGTCCTCCTTCGCCGGGTATCTCGCCGCGTGGCTGAGCGACGCCTGTGTCGAGTACCGGGCGGCCCTGTCATGAGTCTCAGCGTGTTCGACCTGTTCAAGGTCGGCATCGGGCCGTCGAGCTCGCACACGGTCGGTCCGATGCGCGCGGCGAAGACGTTCATGGACGCCCTGCGGGACGAGGGGGCGCTGTCGCGGACCGTGTCGGTGCGCGCCGAACTGTTCGGGTCGCTCGGCGCCACCGGCCACGGGCACGGCAGTGTCAGGGCCGTGGTGCTGGGGCTGGCGGGCCACGCGCCCGACACGGTCGACCCGGTCGCGGCCCAGCCGATGGTGGACGACGTGGCGGCGACCGGGAAGCTGGAGCTGGCGGGCGGCCGGGTGATCGGGTTCTCGGTGGACGACGACGTCGTGCTGCACCGGAACAGACGGCTCGACTTCCACAGCAACGGCATGGTGTTCCAGGCCCTCGACCGCGAGGGGACCCCGCTCGCGGAGCGGACCTACTACTCGGTGGGCGGCGGCTTCGTCGTGGACGAGGACGCCGCCGGGGCGAAGGTCCTGGTCGAGGACGCGGTACCCGTGGCCTACCCCTTTTCCACCGCAGGGGAGCTGCTGGCCCACACCGCCCGCACCGGGCTCTCCCTCAGCTCGGTGATGCTGGCCAACGAGCGGTCCCGCCGTCCGGAGCGGGACACCAGGAACGGGCTACTGGAGCTGTGGGCGGTGATGCGCGAGTGCGTCGAACGCGGCTCCACGACCGGGGGCGTGCTGCCCGGCGGGCTCAGGGTCCGGCGACGCGCCGCGGCCTCGCGCGAGGACCTCGAAGCCGCGGGCGAGTCCGCGGACCCGCTGCGCGCCATGGAGTGGGTCACCATGTTCGCGCTGGCGGTCAACGAGGAGAATGCCGCGGGCGGGCGGATCGTGACCGCGCCGACCAACGGCGCGGCCGGGATCATCCCTGCGGTTCTGCACTACTACGACCGCTTCGTGCCCGGCGCCGACGAGGACGGGATCGTGCGGTTCCTGCTCGCCGCGGGGGCCGTCGGCATGCTGTTCAAACAGAACGCCTCGATCTCCGGCGCCGAGGTCGGCTGCCAGGGCGAGGTCGGCTCCGCCTGCTCGATGGCGGCCGCCGGCCTGGCCGAGGTGCTCGGCGGCACCCCCGACCAGGTGGAGAACGCCGCGGAGATCGGGATCGAGCACAACCTCGGCCTCACCTGCGACCCGGTGGGCGGACTGGTGCAGATCCCCTGCATCGAGCGCAACGCGATCGCCGCCATCAAGGCCATCACCGCGGCGCGGATGTCGGTACGCGGCGACGGCGCGCACCACGTGACGCTGGACAAGGCCATCAAGACCATGCGCGAGACCGGCGCCGACATGAAGGACAAGTACAAGGAGACGGCGCGCGGCGGGCTCGCGCTCAACGTCGTCGAGTGCTGAACCACAGGCGTGCCCGACCCATGGACGGGCGGTCACGACGCCGGTCGCCAGGGCACCGAGAACTCTCACCCCTTCACTCTGAGGAGGACATCGTGGCGCGCAACTACATTCTCACTCTCCGCTGCCCGGAACGCGCGGGCATCGTCCACGCGGTGACCGAGTTCCTGGTCGACCGGGGCTGCGACATCGTCGAGCACCAGCAGTTCGACGACAACGTGCGCGGCCAGTTGTTCCTACGGACGTCGTTCTCCAGCTCGGCGCCGGAACACGGTGTCGACGAGCTCAGGGAGGCGTTCGCCCCCGTGGCACGGGAGTTCGCCATGGAGTTCCAACTGTGGGACGAGCGGGAGCCGCGCATCCTGGTGATGGTGTCCAAGACCGCGCACTGCCTGAACGACCTGCTGTTCCGCTGGCGCGCGGGCAACCTCGACGGGCAGCTCGTCGGGGTGGTGTCCAACCACGAGGACCTGCGGCCGATGGCCGAGGCCGCCGGCCTGGACTTCGTCCACGTGCCGGTGACGTCCGAGACCAAGACCGCCGCCGAGGCGCGCCTGCTGGAACTGGTCGAGGAGTACCGCGCCGACCTCGTGGTGCTCGCGCGGTACATGCAGGTGCTCTCCGACGACCTGTGCACCAAGCTCGAAGGGCGGGTGATCAACATTCACCACTCGTTCCTGCCGGGGTTCAAGGGCGCGAAGCCCTACCACCAGGCCTACCAGCGCGGTGTGAAGTACGTCGGGGCGACCGCGCACTACGTGACACCCGACCTCGACGAGGGCCCGATCATCGAGCAGGAGGTGCTGCGGGTGGACCACTCCTACGACCCGCGCGCGCTGGCGACGGTGGGGCGCGACGCCGAGGCGCTCGCGCTGTCCCGGGCGGTGCGCTGGCACTGCCAGCACCGCGTCCTGCTCTACGGCAGCAGCACCGTGGTCTTCCGCTGAGGCCGGACGAGACACCGCACGGGATTTCGAATGAGCCAGCGGATGAGACACAGGTCCCCGCTCGACCCCCAAGGACGGACATCGTGATCAGTGGGCAGACGATCAGCGACTTCCTGACCGACCTGGCGGCCCGGGCCCCCGCCCCCGGAGGCGGGGCCACCGCGGCCGTGCACGCGGCCCAGGCCGCCGCGCTGGTCGCCATGGTGGCTCGCTACAGCGACGGCGCGCGCTTCGTCGAGCACACCGAGGAGATTTCGGCGATCGTGAAGGGCGCCGACCGGCTGCGGACGGAAGCACTGCGGATCGCGGAGGCTGACGCGGAGGCCTTCTCGGCCGTCGTCGACGCCTACGCGCTTCCCCGTTCGACCGATGACGAGAGGGCCGCGCGCTCCACCGCCATCGCCGCGGCGTTGCGGAAGGCGTGCGAGCCGCCCGTCGCGGTGATCGAGACGGCCGCGGAGGTGGTCTCGCTGGCCGAGCGCATCCTCCCGATCGGCAACCGCAACGTGATCACCGACGTGGCCGCGGCGGCCGAGGCCGCCCGCGCCGCCGCCACCACGGCCCGGGTGAACGTCGAGATCAACCTGGGCGGCATCGAGGACGACGGCGCGCGGACGGTGTTCTCGGCCTCGGCACGGTCCGTCGACGCCATCGTCGAGCGGTCGGAGAAGGTCACCGCCGCGGTCAGGGAGGAGCTCACCGTATGACGGCCATGACGACTTCGGAGCACCGTGTCACCACCGAGCTGTCGGGCCGGCCGCTGGCCGCGGAGATCCGGCGGGAGGCCCGCGAGCGCGCCGCCGCCCTGGGGGCGGCGGGCACCCGGCCGAGGCTGGTCGTCGTCACGGCCACGGACGACGAGTCGACCCTGTGGTACGTGCGCTCGATCGCCAAGGCGGCCGCAGCCGTCGGGATCGACTGCGACATCGCCGACCTCGGCCCGTCGGCATCGCGAACGCGGGTGCGGGACACGCTGCGCGCCCTGAACCGGGACCCGGACGTCCACGGCGTCATCCTGCAGACGCCACTGCCCGACGGCACGTCGCCCGCCGAGCTCGCCGTGGAGATCGACCCGGACAAGGACGTCGACGGCGCGAACCCGGCGAGCCTCGGGCGCTGCGCGGCCGGTCTGCCCGGTTTCGCGCCCGCCACGGCCGAGGCCGTGGTGCGGTTGCTCGACCACCACGGCGTCGACCTCGTGGGCAGGGACGTCACCATGGTCGGCCGGTCGGTCGTCGTGGGGACCCCGGTGGCGCTGCTGCTGCTCGAACGGCACGCGACCGTGACGGTCTGCCACTCACGGACGGCCGACCTCGAAGGCCACGCCCGCGACGCCGACATCGTGATCGTCGCGGCGGGCGTTCCGCGCCTGGTCGGCGCCGGCCACGTCGGAGCGGGCGCGGTGGTCATCGACGTGGGCACCAACGCCACGGACGACGGCCTGATCGGCGATGTCGACGCGGACGCGGTGGAAGGCGTCGCGGACGCCCTCACCCCGGTGCCCGGCGGCGTCGGACCGGTCACCACCGCGCTCCTGCTCGCCCACACCGTGCAGGCCGCCGAGCGTGCGGCGGACTGACGACCGTGTCGCCTTCGGCGCAGCGCGGCGGAGCCCGTGGCGGATGAGGGCCGCCGCCACGGGCTCCGCCGGGGCCGAACGACGGGACACCGATCCGGACGGACCAGAGGTACACCAGTGACAGTGACGAGAGAACAGCCCTCCGATCCGCTATCGGACACGGCTCACGGCTTCCTGCCGCACACGGACCGCGAGCCCGGCCTCGTGGACCTGGACGCCGCCGAGTCGGCCGCACGCGACTTCCTACGCCACCTGGGGGTCGCGCTGGGCACGGAGGCCGCGGCGCACACCCCGGGACGGATGGCCCGCGCCTACGCCGAACTCCTGTCCCCCCGGCCGTTCAGCCTCACCACGTTTCCCAACGACCACGGGTACGAGGGCTTCGTCATCGCCCGCGACATCCCCGTGCAGTCGGTCTGCGAGCACCACTTTCTCCCCTTCACCGGGGTGGCCCACGTGGGCTATCTGCCCGGGTCGCGCATCGTCGGCCTGTCCAAGCTCGCGCGGGTGGTCGAACACTTCTCCCGCCGCCCCCAGGTCCAGGAGCGGCTCACCCAGCAGATCGCCTCCTGCCTGGCCGAGCAGCTCGACGCCGATGCCGTGGGCGTGGTGGTCGAGGCCGAGCACCTGTGCATGAGCATGCGCGGCGTCCAGGTGTCGGGTTCGGTCACGACCACCTCGGCGATGCTCGGCGCGCTGAGCAAGGACGCGGAGCTGCGCCGGGAGTTCCTCTCCCTGATCAACCCCGCCTCGCCCGGCCGATGACACCGGCCGCCCCCGGCACCGCGGGGCGGGGGCGTCCGTGCCCCGCGCCCCGAGCTACGACTCCGTCGAGGGGTGGCGAACTGCCGTTGATGGAGTGTGCATGACATGCTCACAGCGGTGACGTGGAGTTCCGGCCACTGAGCCGCGTGGTGACGCTAGGGGCGGTCGTCGCTCCTCTCCTTCGGCGCGACGGCCGTCGCCGGGAAGGTGCGGCGGACCTCCGCGAGGAGCGGGGCGCAGTCGGCGTCGTGGGCGACCACCACGGCGAGGAGAGCGTTCAGCGCCGCCTCCAGGGGGTCGCCGGCGGCGGCGTCCACGAGAGCGGCGAAGGCGGCGGCCTGCGGCAGGCCGGGGGCGCCGTCGGGGGACCGTGGAACGCGTGCGTCGGCGAACACGGCGTCCCGCAGGCGCCGCGGGTCGTCCAGCGGCCCGGAGTAGGGCTCGCCCCGGTCGAGTTCGGCCAGGGCGCGCGCCACCCAGTCGATGCCGCCGATCCCCGCCTCCGCGCAGGCGCGATGCGCCGCCCAGTGGGCGAGCGCACGCTGGTCATCGGCGCCCGCGGCGTCGATCGCGTGCACCAGCGCGGCGTCGAGGGCGACGAGGCCGCCCTTCGGATGACCCTGGAACCTCCGGAGCTTCTTCCGGACGGCCCGCAACCGGTCGCTGGGCAGACGGCCGCCCCACGCGTCCCGTTCCCGTCGCAGCTCGGCGCGCTCCGCCTGCTCGCGGGCCCGGCGCTCGGCGTCGGCTCGCTCTTCGGGGGTGGGTCCCGGGGGCTGCTCGCGCGCGAACGCGTGCCAGTAGGCGGCGGCGTGACTGGTCTCCTTGACCACACGGTCCGCGGCCGGCGGACTCGGCCAGAACCGCAGCAGGTACTCATCGCGCACGGGGTCGCCCGCGACGCGTGTGGTGTCGTGCGCCTCGTCCAGACCCCGGCACTGGTATCGGACCCGGTACGAGGTCTCGGCGAGGTCGAGCGGATGAGCGTCGCCGCCCCACTCCGCGAGCACGGTCTCGCCCGACACGGGCCGGAACGACACCTCGACGATGTCCTCCCAGGCGTCCGCGTCCAGGGGCGGTTCCGTCTCGCCCAGCTCGACGGTGAGCGGGACGGGACCGGTGTGCGTTCCGGTCAGCAGGAAGAGGTGGCCCGGCACGGCCCCACCGCACAATCCGGCCCGCTGACCGGCGAAGTGGTCCCCGAGGTCGTATCCTTCCGCCTCGCTGCTGACGTAGATCTGCCCGTAGGCCACGTGTGCTTCGCCGCTGAAGAGTGTCCGCATGGGTCCAGCGTGCCGCGCGGCTGTGACAGGGAGCGGCCCCACCCCCGCACCGCGCACGTGCATCGGCCACCGCATGGGTCCGGGCCGATCATCACCATCCGCCTCTGCTCGCTCCCTGACCTTGAAGGGCCCGGACACGGGGCGCGTCCATGCGAGAGAATGGTCGGCCGTGGCACACACTCCGTGGAATACCCACACGATCGAGTTCGGC
This sequence comes from Nocardiopsis sp. Huas11, assembly GCF_003634495.1. Classification (GTDB taxonomy): domain Bacteria; phylum Actinomycetota; class Actinomycetes; order Streptosporangiales; family Streptosporangiaceae; genus Nocardiopsis. The sequence continues at coordinate 5,449,604 of NZ_RBKY01000001.1, forward strand.
CCGGACACGGTGACCAAGCGGTTTCGGTCGGGCGACCTGGAAAAGTGTGTCCGGGAGGGGCGCGCACTCACTCTCCTGGCCGCACACGCGCCCGGCACGACTCCCGGGTCCGCGTCGTCGACTTCGAGAACTCCGGTCGCAGCGGACTCGACCGGGCCACTGGTTCGATGGCGGCGGGAGGGAGGCCGGGGCGCCGCGGAAGGGGGATTCCGATCGCCCCCTGCCTCTTTCACTTTATATCAGATCCCCGCATCTCATGAGGCGCGAATAATTCCTGCATACTGCTCCTTCGCCAGATGACTCGGGTGCACGATGGGGGAAACGCAATTGCGCTATGTGGTGGATTTCGCGGATATCGACGCGACGAATGTCGCCGATGTCGGCGGGAAGGGGGCGGCGCTGGGCGAACTCGCGCGGATCGCCGATGTCCGTGTGCCGGACGGCTTCTGCGTCACGACGGAGGCCTTCCGCCGGATCGTCGCCGAGGTGCCGTCCATCGACGCCCTGCTCGACCGGCTCGCGCGGGTGGAAGCCGACGACCACGCGGCGGTCCGCGCCCTGAGCGCCGATATCCGCAGCGGCATCGAGGAGGTCGCGGTGCACGACTCCCTCGCGTCGGAGATCGGCGCCGCGCTCACCCGGCTCGGGGAGGACACCCCCTGCGCGGTGCGCTCCAGCGCGACCGCCGAGGACCTGCCGACCGCGTCGTTCGCCGGCCAGCAGGACTCCTATCTGAACATCACGGGTCAAGCGGCGGTCCTGCGGCACGTCCGCCGGTGTTGGGCGTCGCTGTTCACCGAGCGGGCGGTGACCTACCGCGTCCGCAACGGCTTCGACCACCGGAGGATCGGCATGGGCGTGGTCGTGCAGCGCATGGTGTTCCCGGACGCGGCCGGGACCCTGTTCACCGCGGATCCGGTGACCTCGAACCGCAGGACCCTCACCGTGGAGGCCGGGTGGGGGCTGGGCGAGGCGCTCGTCTCCGGCCGGGTCTCCGGCGACGTCTACACGGTCCGCGACGACCAGGTCGTCTCCACGGCCGTCGCCGCCAAGACCGTGCTCGCGCAGGCGTCGCCGCAAGGCGGTACCCGGGACACGGCGGTCGATCCGGAGCGGCAGGACCGGCCGGCCCTGACCGAGGCGCAGGTCCTGCGCCTGGCGCGGCTGGGCCGGCGCGTCGAGGCGCACTTCGGCCGGCCGCAGGACATCGAGTGGTGCCGTGTCGGCGAGGACTTCCACCTCGTCCAGAGCCGGCCGATCACCACCCTGTTCCCCGTCCCGGCGGCCGACGACGATGAGAACCACGTCTACGTCTCCGTCGGGCACCAGCAGATGATGACCGACGCGATGAAGCCGCTGGGGCTCTCCGTGTGGCAGATGACGACTCCCCGGCAGATGCACGAGGCGGGCGGACGGCTGTTCGTCGACGTCGCCCCGCTCATGGCCACGCCCACGGCTCGCGCGAACCTCCTGGTGGCGCTGGGCGACTCCGACCCGCTGCTCGGGGACGCGCTGCGGACCGTGCTCGACCGCGAGGACTTCGTCCGCACGCTCGAGGAGGACGATCCCGCCGCCGCGCCCGCCGGCCCCGCGCCCACCCTGGACCCGCCCGAACCCGTCCCGACCGACCCCGAGCTCGTCACGGAGCTGATCCGGGACGCCGAGGCCTCCGTCCAGACCCTGCGCCGCGAGATCCGGGACCTGTCGGGGCCGGCGCTGCTCGACTTCATCCGGGCCGACATCACCGAGCTCAAGCGCGTGCTCTTCGACCCGCGGAGCCTGCAGGTGATCATGGCCGGAATGGAGGCGAGCCGGTGGCTCAACGAGCACCTGGAGGAGTGGCTGGGCGAGAAGAACGCCGCCGACGTCCTCACGCAGTCCGTCGACCGCAACATCACCTCGGAGATGGGGCTGGCGCTGCTCGACGTGGCGGACGCCGTCCGCCCGCACACCGAGGTCGTGGCGTTCCTGCACCGCGTCGTGGAACAGGGCCGGGAGGGCGACGGCTTCCTGGGCGAGATGGCCGGGCTGGAGGGCGGGCCCGAGGCGGTGGAGGCCGTCCGGGGCTATCTGGACAGGTACGGGATGCGCTGCGTGGGCGAGATCGACATCACCAGGACGCGCTGGAGCGAACAGCCCGCCGCGCTCGTGCCCGCCATTCTCGGCAACATCAGGAACTTCGCGCCGGGCGAGGGCCCGCGACGCTTCGAACGCGGGCTCCAGGAGGCGCGGCGCAAGGAGCAGGACGTGCTGGCGCGCCTGCGCACTCTGCCCGACGGCGAGGAGAAGGCCGCGCAGGCCGGGCGGATGATCGAGCGCGTCCGCACCTTCTCCGGCTACCGGGAGTACCCCAAGTACGGCATGGTGAGCCGCTACTTCGTCTACAAGCGGGCGCTGCTGGCCGAGGCCGCACGCCTGGTCCGGTCCGGCGTCCTGCGCGAGGAGGAGGACGTCTTCTTCCTTCGGTTCGGGGAGTTGGAGGAGGTCGTGCGCACGCGTGAGGTGGACGCCGGACTCGTCCGGGAGCGGCGGGAGGCGTTCCGGTCCCACGAGGCCCTCACCCCGCCCCGGCTCCTCACCTCGGACGGCGAGGTCCTCACCGGCCGGTACCGGCGCGAGGACGCCCCGGACGGCGCGATGGCCGGCCTGCCGGTCTCGGCCGGAGCCGTCGAGGGCCGTGCCCGTGTCGTCACGGACATGGCGCGGGCCGACCTCGAACCGGGCGACATCCTGGTCACCGCCTACACCGACCCCAGCTGGACCCCGCTGTTCGTGACCGTGGCCGGACTGGTGACGGAGGTGGGCGGGCTCATGACGCACGGGGCGGTCATCGCGCGGGAGTACGGCCTGCCGGCGGTCGTGGGAGTGGAGCAGGCCACCCGGCGGATCCGGGACGGGCAGCGGGTCCGCGTCCACGGAACCGACGGGTACGTCCAGATCCTGGACTGAACCGCCGCCCCGGCCCCGGACCGCCGCGCCGGACACGCCTCGCCCCTCCGCCTCCGCCGGCCCCGTCGGCCTGCTCGGCGGAGGGGCTACCGGCGCAGGTCCTCGATGTAGGCGGTGACCAGCCGCCGGGTGCCCTGGTGGAGTTCCCCGTCCAGCATGGACGTGACGTGGAGTCCCATCATCAGCGCGATGAGCTGTTCCGCGACCAGGGACGGGGGCACCGGACGGATCTCGCCGTCGGCGGCCGCCGTTTCGAGGTGGCCGGCGATCTGCCGCTTCCATGAGGCCAGCGCCGTCCGGCCGATGGAGCGCAGCGCCTCCTCGTGTTGGGCGCGCTGCCAGAAGGAGAGCGCGACCCGCGCCTCGATCCGGGTCAGGGGATCGGCCGGGACGATCTCACCGCACATGAGCTCCAGCGCCGCCAGGCCGGTCCGGCCGGCGGTGACGTGCGCGATGCGTTCGTCGGTGCGGTCGCAGACCAGTTGGTAGGCGGCGGCGAGCAGCTCGTCCTTGGATCCGAAGTAGTGGTTGAGCGCTCCCGGTGCGGCGTACGAGGCGGCTTTGGCTATGTCGCGGACGCTGACGTTGTCGATGCCCTGCTCGGCGATCAGCTCCCACGTGGCCTCGATGATCTCCCTCCGCCGCGCCTGGTGGTCGACCAGCTTGGGCATCGATCGCTCCTCCTCCGGCGCCCCTTCGGGGCTCGCGCTCGGGCCGGGGCCCGCAGACCGCAGTCACCGTATCCCATTCGCCCGCACCGAACCCCGCGTTCGCATTTTCGAAGGTCCCACCGTCGACCTTTGGTGGTACAACTGTTCAATAAAAAGGATGCTGTGACTCAGGTCACTACACACCGTGATCAGTGCACCGAAGGGAAACGCGCATGAGTGCAACCGAGGAGTCCCCGATCGACTGGCACCGCCGGGCGGCCGGCCTCGCCACGGACGGCAGGGCGCACATCGGCGGACGGCGCCGCGACACCGGCAGCGGACGGACGGACCCCGTCATCAGCCCCGCCCACGGCGGCCGGATCGGTGAGCTGAGCACCTGCACCTCCGCGGACGTCGACCGCGCCGTCGCCGCCGCCCGCCGAGCCCAACCGGCCTGGGCCGCGCTGCCCGACCAGGAGCGCAAGGAGGTGCTGCTCCGCCTCGCCGACACCCTGGAACAGCACGCCGAGGAGCTGGCCCTGCTGGAGACGCTCGATATCGGCAAGCCGATCGGCCAGACCACGACCGTGGACCTTCCCGGCACCGTCGCGACGTTCCGCTTCTACGCCGAGGCCGCCGACAAGCGTTGCGGCGAACTGCCCAGCACGCCGCCGGGGGCGACGGCCATGGTCACCCGCGAACCGCTGGGCGTGGTCGCGGCCATCGTCCCCTGGAACTACCCGCTGGAGATCGCCTCCTGGAAGGTGGCTCCCGCGCTGGCGTCGGGGAACACCGTCGTGCTCAAGCCCGCCGAGCAGTCCTCGCTCACCGCCCTGCGCCTGGCCGACCTGGCCGCCGAGGCCGGCCTCCCGGACGGAGCGCTCAACGTGGTCACGGGCGGCGCCGAGACCGGGGCCGCGCTCGCCGCCCACATGGACGTGGACGCGCTCGCCTTCACCGGCTCCACCGAGGTCGCCCGCGAACTGCTCGTCACCGCGGGTCGCTCCAACCTCAAGCGGCTCGCGCTGGAGGCCGGAGGCAAAAGCGCGAACCTGGTCTTCGCCGACGCCGACCTCGCGGCGGCCGCCGAGATGGCCGCGGCCGGAGCGTTCTACAACCAGGGGCAGGTGTGCTCGGCCAACTCACGGATCCTGGTGCAGCGCCAGGCCCTGGAGGGGTTCACCGAGGCGCTGGTCAAGGCCGCGGCGGCGTACCGGCCGGTGGACCCGCTCAGCGGAGCGGAGGGCAACGGAGCACTGATCAGCACCGCGCACACCGACTCCGTTCAGGCGTGGATCCGACGCGGCGAGACCGACGGCGCACTGCTGGACGGCGGGCGCCGGGTGGAGATCACCGGATCCGACGCCTACCTCGAACCGGCGATCGTCACCGGCCTGCACGCCGCCCACCCGCTTCACACCGAAGAGGTCTTCGGACCGGTGGCCGTCGTCCACCCCTTCGACACCGAGGACGAGGCCGTGCGCCTGGCCAACGCCACCCGCTACGGCCTGGCCGCCTCGCTGTGGACCGACGACTTCTGCCGGGCCCAGCGCACGGCCGCGCGGCTCGTCGCCGGAACCGTCTCCGTCAACACGGTGGACGCCCTCTCGGTCACCACCCCGTTCGGCGGGTTCAAGCAGTCCGGGTTCGGCCGCGACCTGTCCCTGCACGCCTTCGACAACTACACCGCCCTCAAGACGACCTGGCTGCAGTGGGGCTGAGCGCGCACCGCGCGCCCACGACCGCCACCGCATCGACCGGAAGGAACAGCATGTCCGTGGAGACGACCCCCGCCACCGACCCGACCACGCGGGGGGACCGCCCCGGCTCCCTCGAAGAGCTGGCCAAGCGCCACCTGGTCATGAACTTCACGCCTGCGGGCAAGTACCGTACCGACGCGCTGCCGATCTTCGTCCGCGGCGAGGGCTGCCACGTCTACGACGAATCCGGCAAGCGCTACTTCGACGGACTGGCCGGGCTGTTCTGCACCCAGCTGGGCTACTCGCACGGCGCCGAGATCGGCGAGGCCGTCGCCGAGCAGATGCGCGCCCTGCCGTTCCAGACCACCTGGAGCGCGGCGCACCCGCCCGCGGCCAGGCTCGCCGCCGCACTGGCCGACCTGGCTCCGGGCGACCTGAACCGGGTGTTCTTCACCTCCAGCGGTTCGGAGTCCAACGAGGCCGCCATCAAGCTGGCCCGGCAGTACCAGATCAGCCGCGGCGAGCACTCCCGTCGCAAGTTCATCGCCCGACGGGTCGCCTACCACGGCACCAGCTTCGGCGCCATGTCCCTCAACGGGATGGTGCAGGTCCGCAAGATGTTCGAGCCGCTGATGTCCGGCGTCCGGCACGTGTCCAACACCAAGCGGTACCGGCGTCCGGCCCAGGAGACCGAGGCCGAGTTCACCGCCTTCCTCCTGGCCGAACTGGAGTCGCTGATCCTGCAGGAAGGCGCGGATACCGTCGCCGCGGTCATCCTGGAGCCGCTCCAGAACGCCGGCGGCAGCCTCACACCGCCCGCCGGCTACCTCCAGGGCGTGCGCAAGCTCTGCGACCGGCACGGCGTCCTGCTCATCGCCGACGAGGTGATCACCGGTTTCGGCAGGCTCGGCTCGTGGTTCGGTTCGGCCCACTACGGCGTCCAGCCCGACATCATCACCTTCGCCAAGGGCATCGCCTCGGCCTACGTGCCGCTGGGCGGGCTGATCGCCGACGACCGGATCATCGAGGCCGTGCTCGACAGCCCGGCCGGGATGTACAACCACGCCCTCACCTACGGCGGGCACCCGGTGGCCTGTGCGGCGGCACTGGCCAACCTGGAGATCATGCGCCGACTGGACGTGCCGGGCAACGTCGCGGCCACCGGCACGACGTTCGCCGCCGAGCTCGAACGGCTGCGCCAGAACCCGGTGGTGGGAGACGTGCGCGGCGAGGGCTACCACCGCACGCTGGAGCTGGTCACGGACAAGGACGCCAGGTCCTGGACCTCGGAGCGGCTGCCCGCGGCCGAGTTCGTCGACCAGCACCTGGCCCCGGCCGCCGCCGAGGTCGGAGTGCTGTGCCGGCTCGCCATCGACGCCGAGGGCAACCCGCTGCTGCAACTCTCCCCGCCGCTGGTCGCCGACGCCGACGCCATCGGCGAGCTGGTCGGGCTGGTCGAGCAGGCCCTGAACCGGGCCGTCACCTCCGGCGGGCTCCGATGAGCGGGCACGACTCCCCCGCCGAAGCGTCCCCCTCCGAAGCGGCGCCGACGGCGGTGCCCCCGGGCACTCCCCCTGCCGAAGGGCGCGGGCTCAAGCGTGTGCTCGGCCTGCCCTCGCTGTTCTTCTTCGGCCTGGCCTACATGGTCCCCCTGGCGGCCTTCACCACCTACGGAATCGTGACCGACATGACCCGGGGGCACCTGCCCACCGCGTTCCTGGTCACCCTGGCGGCGATGACGTTCACCGCGCTGGGCTACGCGAACATGGTGCGCGCCTACCCGGTGGCCGGCTCCGCCTACACCTACACCCAGCAGGCCTTCGGGCCCGCCACGGGCTTCCTCACCGGCTGGGCGCTGCTGCTGGACTACATCTTCCTGCCCACGATCAGCTACATCGTCATCGGGCTCTACCTGGGGATCGCGATCCCCTCCGTGCCCGCATGGGTCTGGGTGCTGCTGACCATCGCGCTCGTCACCGGGCTGAACGTCCTGGGCATCAAGCTGGTGACCGGCATGAACATGGTGCTGGTCGGTGCGCAGGGCGTGTTCATCACGGTGTTCCTGGCGATGAGCTACCTGACCGTGTCCGGACGTTCGACGCCGGCGGACCTGCTCGCGCCGTTCTACAGCGCGGACTTCTCGCTCACCGCCCTCATCGGCGGCTCGGCCATCCTGTGCCTGTCGTTCCTGGGCTTCGACGCCATCTCCACGCTCTCCGAGGAGGCCCGGGAGCCGGAGCGCACGATCCCCAGGGCGATCACCCTGTGCACGCTCTTCTGCGGGCTGCTGTTCGTTCTCATGGCCTGGGTGGGCCACCTGGTCCACCCCGACTGGCAGACCTTCACCGATCCCGACTCGGCGTCGGTCGAGGTGATGGCGCGTGCCGGCGGCGGCTTCCTCGCGGCGTTCTTCACCGCGGCCTACGTCGCGGCCTGCTTCGCCTCGGCCATGGCGGCGCAGAGCGCGGTGTCGCGGATCCTGTTCTCCATGGGGCGTGACGGGTCGCTGCCGCGCCGGGTCTTCGGCGCGGTCCACCCGAGGTTCCGGACTCCGCACCTGGCCATCCTGGCCGTGGGCGCGGTGTCGCTGCTGGCCTGCGTCATGACGCTGGACCTGGCCGCCGCACTGGTCAGCTTCGGTGCGCTGATCGCCTTCACCTTCGTCAACCTGAGCGTCATCAAGCACTACGCGGTCGGCCTGGGCAGGCGCCGGGGGACGGACTTCCTGCGCTACGTGCTCACCCCGGGCATCGGCGTGGCGCTGACGCTGTGGCTGTGGACGTCGCTGTCCTGGCTGACGTTCGTCATCGGGCTGAGCTGGGTGGGCCTGGGATTCCTGCTGCTGCTCCGGCTCACCCGCGGCTTCACCCGGCCCGCGCCGACCATGAGTGACCGCGCGGGCTGACCGGCGCCGACACGGCACACAAGGCCCCGGAAGCTCATCCAAGAGCTTCCGGGGCGTGTGCGCTGGGGCGGCTACCGGTCGGTGCGCACCTGGGCGATGAGCGCGGCCCACTCGGCGGCGGGCACGGACAGGTGGCCCGCGTCCCGGTTCCGGGTGTCGCGCACGTCGGCACCCGTCGCGTGCTCGCGGACCTCCACGCAGTTCGCCGACGAACCGCTGAAGCTCGACTTGTGCCAGTCGTTCACGACGCCAACCTCCGGAGCTGCTCATTGCTGGTCATTGCGGGCAAGGCTAGCGCGTAGGCGTCGCGGACCAGTTCCCGCACGCGGGGAAGCACCGCGTCCCCGTAGACGGCGTTCGCCTCCAGATGGTCCGAGGACGCGACCTCCCGACCGCCATGCATGCGGAAGAGCGAGAACGGCCCCGGCACCCCGAACAGCAGCGTCCCCTCGGGAAGCAGGTGGACGGAGACACGGTCCGGGAGGTTCAGCAGGTGCTCGACCTGTTCGGCGCGCACGGAATCCGGAGCCCACGTGAGAGCCGTCAGCGGAAACACCGCGTGGACCTCGCCGTGAAGGTGACCCAGTCGCTCCGACCGCAGCCGCGCAAGCCTCGGGACGTCGCGGACCTTGCGCCCCGACCGGTACACCAGTTCGGCGTAGCTCGGGCACCACAACAGCCCCGGCACTGTCACAGGCGACACGAGATCGATGCGGACGGCCTCGCGTTCGAGGGTGTCGATATCGCGCAGGAACGGGGGCAGATCGTCGGTCACGGAGTCCTCCCACGCGGTCAGCAGCGCCGAGTTCGCCCCGAGGGCCATGTCCAGCGCCGTGACCGCGCCCCGGGACGGTCTGGTCTTGCCGGACAGGTAGCGCGACAGCGACGCGGGCGACACCTGCGCCCTGGCGCACAGGGCCCGTTGGGTCAGGCCGGACAGTTCCAGATACCGGGCGAGCACGGCGGGGAATCCGAGGGGGTTGACCATGGAATCGTTGTACACCGCGTTGCCCTGACGCGTCCGGTGTTTCCGTGAATACGTCAACGCGTGGCCCAACATGGCTGGTCAAGGCGACGCTGGCGGCATGGAAATCGAAGACACTCGCGTGACGTACCTGCGCGACCTCCAAAGCGCCCTGGCCGACCGGCGGCTGGGCAGCAAGCTCGCGCAGACCATGTTCCGGGGCGAACTGACCCCCACCCTGTGCTGCGATCCGTACCTGGGCCAGGCCGCCGTCCAGGTGGAGAACGACCGGTTCACGTTCGTCGGCGTCACCACGCCCCGGGTGCGGGTGCCCGTCACCGACCCCGCGGGGTGCGTGGACCGGCTGGTCAGGGAGCGCGCCGGGCGCCAGGCCGTCCTGCCCTCGTGAACCTGGTGGCCCCCCACCCCGCGGTCGTGGCTCGGATTCGCGCACAAGCGCCGCCGACCCGGTGTCGGCCGGGTCGGCGGCGGACGACTACGAGAAGTACTCGTGAGCGGTGCGCGCGAGCAGGGTGGCGCCGTCCGCGATGACCCGGTCGGCCTCCTCCCCCACGCACACGGCCGCGAACTCCGGCTGGTGGTTGCTCACCGGGAAGCTGCCGAGCCCGATGTAGGGGTGGATGGCCGGGACGTGCTGGGAGACGTTGCCCAGATCGGTCGAGGCGCGGTTCATCGTCTGCTGTTCCGCAGGCGCGTCGAAGGATCGTCCGAGGGCGCGCGCGTGGCGCATGTAGATCTCCAGCGCGCGCTCGTTCGTGCGGAACTCGGAGTAGGGCTGCGACTCGGGCGTGAAGTCCAGGGCGGTGTCGGTCGCCAGGGCTCCGGCCTCGAAGCACTGCCTCACCCTGCGGCGCAGCGGCTCCAGTTGGGCCAGGGTCTCGGCCCGTGTGTACCAGCGGCCCTCCGTCACCGCCGGGATGGCGTTGGGCGCCTCGCCCCCGACCGTCTGGATCCCGTGCACCCGGGTACCGGGCGGGAGCTGCTGGCGCAGCAGGCCGATGGCCACCTGGGAGACCACGAAGGCGTCGCCCGCGTTGCGCCCCTCGTGCGGGTAGGCGGCGGCGTGCGCCGTGTGTCCGACGAAGCGGACGTGGTCGTGGGCGACGGCGTAGGGCTCGGCCCGCGGTGCGTCGACCGGGCCGGGATGCGCCATCAGGGCCAGGTCCAGGTCCGTGAAGGCGCCGGCGTCGAGCATCTCGATCTTGCCCCCGCCGCCCTCCTCCGCCGGGGTGCCGATGACGTCGATCCGCAGGTCCAGCTCCTGCGCCCACGGTCGCAGCGCGATCGCTCCTCCGGCCGACATGGCGGCGATGAGGTTGTGGCCGCAGGCGTGCCCGAGGCCGGGCAGCGCGTCGTACTCGACGATGAAGCCGACACGGCGGCTGCCCGACCCGTAGGAGGCGTGGACGGCGGTGGGGAAACCGAGGTACTCGGTCGTCACGCCGAAGCCGAACTCACCGAGCAGTTCGGCGGTCCACCGTGCGGCCCGGTGCTCCTCCCAGGCGGTCTCCGGGTGGGCGTGCAGTGTCTCGGAGTACTCGATCAGGCGTGCGAGGTGGTCGGCGGCGCTGGGCGGCACGAGCTGTTCAGCGGTCATCGCCGGGAACCCCGTATCCGGGTGAGGCGGCCGGGTCCAAGCCGCGCCGGACGTAGTCGTCCCGCTGCGGAAGCCAGATCCCGAGCAGCCGCCCGAGCGCGTCGACCGGGTCCTCCTGCCAGTCCACGCGCAGGTCGGTGTCGCGCCAGCCGGTCCCGGACACGGTCGACAGCCCGGCGGAGTACACCGGTCCGGCCTCGCCGCCGGCGACCAGTCCGGCCGCGAGCGCGGCGAACAGGCGTTCCTCGAGCTCGCCTTCGGCGGCGGCGAAGGCGCTGCAGAGGATCTCGGGCAGGTCCGGGCGGGACAGCATGTTGCCGGCGGCGGCGCAGTGCGGCCCGGTGGCCTCTCCGTGCACGCCGAGCGTACGGTCGCCGCTGAAGGTCGCCGCGGCTCCGGTGGCGTCGACCACGGTGAGCTGGCGGTACTCGGTGTCCGGCCGGTCCTTGAGGATCGTCGCCAGGGCGGCTTCGGGGCTCGCCCCGGAGGCGAGTTCGTCCAGCAGGAGCGGACCCAGGCGCGGGTCGGTGATGTTCTGCGAGGTGACCGCGCCGACCGAGTCGCGCAGGTGGACCACGCGTGCGGCCACCGCCGGTGAGGACGACGTGGCGGCGATGCCGAAGCGGCCGTCCTGGTGGGCCGCGATGGAGAAGGTCATGCCCCTGCCTCCGAGATGACGGCGGTGGCGTCGATCTCGACCAGCCACTCCGGCCGGGCGAGGGCCTGGACGACGATGCCCGTCGAGACCGGGTGGACGCCCTTCAACCAGCGTCCGACCTCGCGGTACACCTCCTCGCGGTAGCGGGGGTCGACGAGGTAGATCGTGACCTTGACGATGTCCTGGAGGCCGCTGCCCGCCTCCCCCAGGAGCAGGTCGATGTTGGACATGGCCTTCTCGGTCTGGGCCCGGACGCTGCCGATGCCCACCGACTCACCGGTGTCCAGGTCCTGGCCGATCTGGCCGCGCAGGTACACGACTCCGTTCGCGACGACCGCCTGGCACAGGTCGTTGTCGAGGTTCTGCTCCGGATAGGTGTCCTTGGTGTTGAACGTGCGAATGCGCGTGTGCGTGGTCATGGTGCGCTCACTTTCCGAACCGCGGGACCGGGGTCGAGGAGCCCGTCCCCTTGTAGTGCGTGTAGTTCCGCTGGATGGCGATGTGGTCGGCCACGTAGCCCGCGTCGTGCCAGGCGCCCCAGATGAAGCTGGAGCCGCGCCGGGACTGCCATGGAAGACCCATGAAGTAGACGCCGGGCTCGGACGAGACGCCGCGCTGGTGCTTCGGCCTGCCGTCGGCGTCGAACGCGTCGACCTCCAGCCAGCCGTAGTCGACGGTGAAGCCGGTCGCCCAGACGATGGAGGTGATCCCGGCGTCGGCGAGGCCGAGTTCGAGGACGGGGTCGGTCACCGACCGCGGGTCGGCTCCCAGGACGCGGGCCCGCGGCTCCTCCGGAAGGTCGAGGCCGTTGCGGGCGACGTAGGCGTCGGCTTCGTCGAGCAGGGCGAGGTAGTTCGCGTCCCCGGCCGCGATGTTGTCCCGCAGGTCGGGCGCGAAGCGCATCACCCCGTCCTGGAAGGAGTCGGTCCGGCCGACGAGCGTGATGCCCCGGTCGGCGAGCGTACGGAAGTCCACGGTGTGGCCGCCGTGCGCACCGCTGACCGCGATGGTGACGTGCTCGGCCCCCTTGGGCGGGGCGGAGGCCTCCCACTTGCCGAGGACGCCGAGCCACCAGACGAAGTCGCGGTCCCGGTAGCTGCGCGGCGGGCGGTCGTGCGGGCCGACCGAGAGGTACACCTGTCGACCGGAGGCACGGAGTTCGTCGGCGATCTGCACTCCCGACGAGCCGGATCCGACGACGAGGACGCCGCCGTCGGGCAGCTGCGCGGGGTTGCGGTAGCCACTGGAGTGGATCTGCGTGAGTCCGTCCCGCTCGGGAACGATCGGCGGGACGACGGGCCGCTGGAACGGCCCGGTGGCGGCGACGACGTAGCGGGTCTGGATGGTCCCCTTCGAGGTCCGCACGCGGAAGCCGGGCCGGCCCGTGTTCCTGCGCACGGACCGCACCTCGACTCCGCAGCGGACCGGCGCCGCGATCTGCTCGGCGTAGGCGACGAAGTAGTCCGCCACCTGGTCCTTGGCGGCGAAGGCGTCGGGGTCGAGGTCGGTGAACTCCAGTCCGGGAAAGCGGTCGTGCCAGACGGGCCCGTTGGTCACCAGGGAGTCCCATCGCTGCGAGCGCCACTGCTCGGCGATGCGGTGCCTCTCCAACACGACGTGCGGCACCTGGTGCCGGCTCAGGTGTTCGCTCATCGCTATCCCGGCCTGTCCCCCTCCGACGACGACGGCCTCGATCTCCTCATTCGACATGCGAACCCCCCATGGGTCGGTGATTTCAACGTGGTGCGCCGCGTCCGCGTGCGCGCGTGGATGCGAGAGTTCGCGGGCCCTCGCGCGTTACGCGCGGGGCTCCGGCGCGGCCTGCGGCCGGCGCTGTGCGCGGTCGCTCTCGTGCAGCAGGTCGGAACCGTTCGTCTCCGGCATCGTCCGCAATGTCACCGCGCCGATGACGCCGATCACGATCATCGTGAAGGCGGGGACCATGGAGCTGCCGGTGAGCGAGATCAGCCAGGTCATCAGGTAGGGCAGCGTTCCGGCGAAGAACGCCCCGGCGACGCTGTAGGCCATCGACAGTCCGCTCTGCCGGGTCCGGGTCGGGAAGAGCTCCGCCACGGCCGAGGCGTGCGTGCCCAGGATGACCGCGAGGATCACGGCCAGGCCGAAGGTGGCGGCGAACGCCGACCACGACGAGTTCACCTGCATCAGCAGGAACAACGGGACCGCGCCGACGATCATCAGGCCCGCGGCGGTGTAGAGCACCGGCTTGCGTCCCACACGGTCCGACACCAGACCGGACAGCGGGATCACGCCCATGGCCACGACCGAGGCCGCGGCGGAGAGCAGGGCCGCCCGGTCCGCGGGTACGCCGACGATCTCCTCCTGGTAGGTGATCAGGTACACGAGCACGATGTAGAAGGTCGAGTTCATGAACGTCTCGATGCCCACCGTCTGCAGGAACTGCTTCCCGTTCGAGCGGAACACCTCCACGATCGGCTGGCTCGGGACGTTGTTCATGTCCTCGAGCGCGCGGTACTCGGGCGTGTCCTCGATGCGCAGGCGGATGTAGAGGCCGACCGCCGCCAGGGGAACCGTCAGCAGGAAGGGGATCCGCCAGGCCCAGTCGAGCACGTCCTGCGGGGAGAAGGCCGAGTGCAGTGCCCAGACGGCGAACGACGCGCAGAGGAACCCGCCGACCGAACCGAACTCGATCCACGAACACCCGAACCCGCGGCGCTTGGGCGGTGAGAACTCGGCGAGGAAGGCCGCGGCCGAGCCGAACTCGCCGCCCGCCGCCAGTCCCTGGATGATGCGGGCGACCACGAGCAGGACCGGAGCGATGACGCCCACGGAGTCGTACGTGGGCAGGAGCCCGAGCATCAGCGTGCCCGCCGCCATGGAGATGATGACGATGGACAGCGTCGCCTTGCGTCCGAAACGGTCACCGAGGTGGCCGAAGAGCACCGAGCCGAGCGGGCGCACGAAGAACGCGACGGCGAAGACGGCGAACACCGACAGCAATCCGGTCGTCCCGTCCTGCTCGGGGAAGAACACCTGCGCCATCGTGGTGGCGAGGTAGGCGTAGACGGCCCAGTCGAACCAGTGGACGAACACGCCCACCGAACCGGCGAACACGCTCCTGCGCAGATCCTTGCGGTCCACCTGCTCCACCGGATCCGAGGTCCCACTCGTCATTTCTCCTCCTGGGGGTGTCGTTCACAGACGCGCGAGAGACCTCACGAAGTCACGCCTCACATCCGGTCGGTCTGTGCTCTGGCTCACGAGTATCGAGGTCAGGAGTATGATCTGTACAACACATAGATCTGAAGAGCTCCTTCGGAAAAACCGATACCACCAGGGAGACCGCGCCGATGGCCGACGTGAGCGTGAGGCAACTGGAGTACCTGATGGCCGTCGCGAGGCTCGGTTCGGTGACCGCGGCGTCCCGGGAGCTCTTCGTCTCGCAGTCGGCGGTCTCGACGGCGCTGGCCGACCTCGAGGCGGTCCTCGGCATCACCCTCTTCGTCCGCTCGCAGAAGGGGATGCGGCTCACCGCGTCGGGACAGCGTGCGATCACCGCGGCCGACAACGTGCTCGCCGGCCTCGACCAGCTCCGGGAGTCCGCCAGGCGGGAGCGGGAGGAGGTCGAGGGCACGCTCACGATCGGCTGCTACGCGACGATCGCGCCGATCCTCCTGCCGAAGGTGATCGCGGAGTACTCACAGCGGTACCCGCACGTGCAGTTCTCGTTCGTGGAGGCGGCCCACGAGGCGCTGTTGGACGACCTGCTCAACACCCGGATCGACCTCGCGATCACCTATCACTACGAGCTGGACTCCGTGCGCACCGCGGCCGGGGTGACCGCGCAACCGCTGCGGTCGGACCCGCCGTACGTGCTCACCCCGGTGGACGGGGCACTGAGCCGCAAGGACCGGGTGAGCCTGGCCGACCTGGCCGAGGAACCGCTGATCCTGTTCGATCTGCCGCCCGGCGGCGACTACTTCCTCGGTCTGTTCGCCCAGGCCGGGCTGGCCCCGAGCGTGCGTTTTCGCACCACGAGCTTCGAGATGGTCCGCGGCCTGGTGGCCCGCGGGCTGGGCAGCGCGCTGCTCACCCAGCGCACTGTGCTCGAACGCAGCTACGAGGACCTGCCCTACGCGACCAGGGAGCTCGACATCCGGACCGGGGGGCTCGGGATCGAGATCGTCCAGCTGGCCGACCGCACACCGGTCCGGCGGATGCAGGCGTTCATCGACGTCTGCCGCGAGGTGGTGGCCTGACCCGGCGGCGGCTGCGCGACGGTCCCTAGGTGGACGGGCGCCGGGGGGCCGCGCAGTAGGCCGCCAGTACCGCCGCCGCGCACACCGCCTGCGCGGCGAGCAGCGGGACGCTCACCCCGGTGGTGAACGCCAGCAGCGCGGGCAGGCACCCCAGGACGGCGAGGTCGGCGCCGGCCAGGGCCCACAGCAGCGGACCGGTCGGCACCGGGCCGAGCGGCGAGTCCATGACCGGCAGCGTGTGGTCGACGGGGCGGCGCCGTGCCGCACGCAGGGCGCCCGCCGCCAGCGCCGGCGCGCACAGCGGACCGAGGAGCCAGAGGAGACCGCCTGGACCCGCGAGGTCGAGTCCGGCCAGCGCGAGGGTCAGCCAGGAGCCGCCCAGCAGCGCGGGCAGGACCGCACGCGCCGCCAGGAGCGTGCGCGGGCCCGCGCCCAGCAACCGCGCCAAGGAACCGTCCCCGGCGTCCCGGCGCGCTCCCGCGGTGCCCGTCGCGGCCACCGCCGCCGCGCCCACGGCGAGCACGAGCAGGGCCGCCGGCATCCCGCCGCCCGCCCGCGCGGCCAGCACGGGAAGGACGGTCGCCGCCGCCATCGCCGCGAGCCGTCCCGGGCGCCGCGCCAGGCGTCGCCAGTCCAGCCAGGCCACCGCCGCCGCTCCGCGCAGCCGCCGGGGCCAGGCACGCGAGCGCAGCGCGCGCGAGCGCCAGTGCGCGTCCTCGGCGATCGAGGCCAGCGTGCCCGGGTCCATGAGGACGAACGCGCCCGAGGCGAGCCCGGTCCGGGTCGAGGCCTCCAGGACCGCGCGGGCCGGGATCCGCGCGGCGCACACCCCGGCTCGCCAAGCCAGGCCCGCGGCCGCCGCCGCAGAGGCGGACGCCACCGCGGCCCAGGCCGCCGGTGGGGCCGACGCGAGACCGGCGAGCGCTCCCTGTCCAGGCCCCAGGCTCATGACGGCCAGGGCCACCGCCGCCACCACCAGCACGACGAGCAGCGCGCTCAACCGGTCGTTCCAGGCCGGGGAGGCCTGCGCCAGCACGGTCACCGCCGCCCCGCCCAGCGTCCACGCCACCCCCAGCACCACGGACACGAAGAGCCGGAGCGGCAACGCGTCGGGCGCACCCACCGCGTTGAGCAGTGCCAGGCCCAGGCACGCGCCGACGGCGGCGCTCACCCCGGCGAGGACCAGCAGTGCGGGGGCCAGCACGTCGCGGCGCGGCAGCGGCGAGAGCACCAGCCACGACGCGTCCGCCGCGGAGACCCCCGCCGGCCCGACCGCGCGCGCCAGGCTCAGCGCGACCACCAGCAGCAGGGCGATCAGCGCCAGGCCCGTGCCCGTCCGCGCCGGGTCGACGTCGCGGGGCACCGCCGCCACCGCGCGACCGATCATGGGGAACACCAGCGTCGCGAGCAGTCCCAGAGCCATGAGCATGACGTACCGGTCGGACCAGCTGTGGTGCCGACGGTTCCGGGCCCGCGTGAACGCGCGGACCGACGCCACCCCCGTCACGCGGCGACCTCCAGGGCGACGTGGCGGGCGCCTTCGGCGAACCGCGGGTCGTGCGTGACCATGACCACCGTGCCGCCCTCCGCGGCGTAGGCGGTGAGCAGCCCGGCGAGCCGGTCCCGGAAGGCGGCGTCGAGCCCGCGCTCGGGCTCGTCCAACAGCAGCAACCGGCTCTGCCGCAGGAGCGCCATGGCCAGGGACAGCCGCTGGCGCTGCCCGGTCGACAGGGACGACGGGGCCCGGTCGGCGCAGCCGGTCAGTTCGAAGAGTTCCAGGGCCGCCCCCGCCTCCAGCCGCCCGGGGCCGTGCACGGCGCGCATCAGTTCCAGGTGCTCCCCCGCGGTCAGACCGGGGTACCAGGTGGGCTCGTCGCCGACCATGACGACCTCGCGCCAGAACGCGGGCTCGTCGACGGGCGGGCGGCCCAGCACACTGACCTGGCCCGTGGCCCGTTGCAGACCGGCGAGGCAGCGCAGCAGGGTCGTCTTGCCGACGCCGTTGGCGCCGAGCACCGCGACCACCTCCCCGGGTGCGACCGTGAGGTCGACTCCGCGCAGCACCGGGGCGCCGCCCAGTTCCACACCCACGTCTTCGGCCACGATGATCGGTTCGGTCACCGGCCCAGCCTAGGGCGTGCTCCGCCCGTCTCCGCACCGGAATCCGCTACTGCGACGGGCTTCCGAGCCACCATCCGGGAGTACACTCCTGGCACCTGAGTTACTGCTGTGCTCCCGCGTACCAGGTGTATGGGTCGTCCCCTTTCGTTCCAGCCCCCGGGAGTGATGTTGACGGTCGAAATCTCCGTACTCGGTGACATCGAGACGCGGATCGGCGGGCGTACCGTCGATCTGGGACACATGCGGCGGCAGTCCGTGTTCCTCGGATTACTGGCCGACGCCAACCAGCTCGTGCCGGTCGACCGACTCATCGACCGGGTCTGGGGCCAGCATCCGCCGGGCAGTGCCCTGCCGTCGCTCTACAGCTACGTCTCCCGGCTGCGAACCGCCCTGGCCCCGGCCGGTGGCGACGCGATGGTCGAGCGCCGCCCGGGAGGCTACGTCCTCTCCCTGAGCGACGACGCGCTCCACGCGGTCGACCTGCACCGCTTCCGGCGGCTCACCTCACTGGCCAGGGATTCCCCGGCCGAGGATGCCTCCCTCGGCCTCCTGGAGGAGGCGCTCTCCCTGTGGCGGTCCGACGCCTTCGGTCTCCTGGACACCCCCTGGGTCAACACGTTCAGGGAGGGCCTGCACCTGGAACGCTTCCGCGCGGAACTGGACCGCAACGACCTGCTGCTCCGCCAGGGCAGGCAGGCGGCCCTCCTCGGCGACCTGCTCTCCCTCGCCGAGCGGCATCCGCTCGACGAGCGCCTGATCGGCCAGCTCATGCTCACGCTGTACCGCGAGGGACGTGCCGCGCAGGCACTGCAACACTACGAGCGCACCCGGAACGCGCTGGCCGGCGAGATGGGCACCGACCCCGGAACCGAGCTCAGGGATCTGCACCTGAGGATCCTCAACGCAGATCCCGCGCTCAACGCCCCCGCCCCGACCCCCTCGGCGGTCCCCTCCCCTGTCCAGCCGTCCCCGCCCTCGGAGCCCTCCGCGGTGCCCCTGCCGAGCCAGCTCCCCTCCCCACCGCCCCTGCTGGCCGGACGCGGGAGCGAGCTCGCCGAGCTCGACACCGTGAGCGAACCCGGGTCGTCACCGATCACCGTGGTCTGCGGCCTGGGCGGTGTCGGCAAGACCTCACTCGCCCTGCGATGGGCGCACGACAACCTCGACCGGTTCCCCGACGGTCAGCTCTACGTGAACCTGCACGGGTTCTCCCCGAGTACGTCCGCCGCCAAGCCACAGACCGCGGTCCACGACTTCCTCATCGCCCTGGGTATGGACAAGAAGGCCATCCCCACCAGTGCCGAAGCGCAGATCGGCCTGTACCGCAGCCTTCTGTCCGGCAAGCGCGTGCTGATCCTGCTGGACAACGCCCGCGACGCCGAGCAGCTCCGGGCCCTGATCCCCGGTTCGCCCTCCTGCGTCGTTCTGATCACCAGCCGCAATCGGCTCAGCGGCCTGGTCGCCGCCGAGGGCGCCCGCTCCGTCGCGCTGGGCCCGCTCACCCCCGCCGAAGCCCACCAGTTGCTCGCCGCCCGGATCGGAGAGCACCGCGTGGCGGCCGAACCGGAAGCGGCCGGGTCCATCATCACCGGATGCGGGCGGTTCCCCCTGGCCCTGGCCGTCGCCGCCGCCCGCGCCGCGAGTGACGCCCACCTGCCGCTCGCCGAGCTCGCCGCCGAACTGCACGGGGCCGAGACCCGGCTGGACGCACTGGACACCGGTGACCTGCAGACCTCCCTGCGCGGTGTCCTGGACGCCTCCCACCGGGCGCTGCCCGAGGCCGCGGCACGTCTGCTCAGCCTGTTGGGCCTGCTCCCAGGTCAGAACATCGGGCTGACCGCCGTCGCGGCCCTGGCCGGACTCACACCGCCGCGCACCCGGGCCCTGCTGCGCACGCTGGAAGCGGCCCACCTCGTCCAGCAGCCCCTGCCCGGCCGCTACGAACTGCACGATCTGGTCCGCCTGCACGGAAGAGAACGAGCGGAGGAGGACCTGCCGGAGGAGGACCGCTCCCAAGCCCTGCACTCCCTGGTCGACTTCTACGTCCAGAGCGCGGCCACCGCGAACAGGCTCCTGAACCCGCAGGAAGTCCCCTCGTCCCTGGCAGAAGGGCCTTCTGAGGGACATCCCCTCGCCGTGCGGCCAGCGGACGAGGTCGCGGCGCTGGAGTGGTTCACCGCGGAACGATTCTGGCTTCCCGCCGTGATCCGCCTCGCCTCGGAGCTGGACATGTATCGCGAGTGCTGGCGGCTGTGCTGGGACAGCAACTCGTACTTCCGCCGCAGCGGACGAGTCGAGGACTTCATCGAGCTCCGCCGGGTCGGGCTGGACACCGCGGCGGCGATGGACACCCCGGACGCCGTCACGATGCGGGCGATGGCCCACCGGGGCCTGGCCTCCGCCCTGCTGTTGGCCGGACGGTCCGGCAAGGAGACGCTCGACCACCTCCACGAGGCCCTCGCCCGCTTCGAGGAGACCGGCGACCTGCTCAACCAGGCGCACACCTACCAGGCCTTCGTGGCGTCCGCGATCATCACCGGGGACGAGAACGGACTTGAGCCCGCGGAACGATCCCTGGAGCTGTATCGCAGCGCAGGCCATTCGACGTGGGTGGCCGGAGCGCTCAACAATCTGGGCTGGTTCCTCGCACAGTTCGGCCGATACGAGCGGGCCCGAGCCTGTTGTGTGGAGGCTCTGGAGGCCTCGCGCGCACTCGGCTACAAGGTGGGAGAAGCGGCCTCCCTGGACAGCCTGGGGTACATCTTCACGCACGCCGGCCGCCATCCCGAGGCGGTGGAACACTACCGCCAGGCCCTCCGGGCGCACCGCGCCATGAAGGACGGCTTCGAGGAGGCGAACACGCTCAGCGGCCTCGCCGAGGCCCACGAGGCCCTCGGAGAAACGGAATCCGCCCGTGATGCCTGGCGGCAGGCCCTGGATCTCTACCGCGCACAGCACCGGACCGAGCAGGTACGGGAGACCGAGGAGAGGCTCCGCGCGTCGTCGTGACTCCGCGGTGACGCGCGGAACGCGGCTCAGCGTTCAAGGATTCGGCAAGGAACGCACACGGTCGCGCTGCGAGGTTGGCCTCCTCCCGGTGCCGGGCAGAGGACGTCCGCGCCGGTTCCGCCGTTCCGCCGTGGAGCGCGCGGAGTAAGCACGAAGGAGTCGCAACCCATGAGGATCTCCCCCATCGCCCGCCTCGGCGACCGGATCGTCGACCGCCTCGCACCGAAGGCCACCGCCCAGGCCATGCCCGTCGGATGCGGCTGGCAGTCCAGGTGCAACGGCTTCGTCGGGCAGTGCGCCACCACCGTCTGGTTCGGTATGGAGCGCCGTCGGGTCTGCGACGGCACCGGCGGCACGACCTACGGGCCGTGGCAGCACTGGTACTGCGGCTGCTGACCCTCTCCCTTCCGGTGGCCCCGCCGAGCGGGGCCACCGCCTGCGCCCGTCCGATCCGGGACGTGAAGCCCTCGTGCTCACTACCGCCGCGTGCCCGCCCGTGTGGCGCTTCCCCGGCAGTCCCGGCGGTGACGTTCCACTTCGACGATCTCGTCGACCTCTTCGGCGGGGGCGCGCCGACCGCGCCGTCGCCCCGTACACAGACCTTGGAGGACACGGTGGGAATCCTCATCGTGGCGGTCGTGCTGTCGACCGCTCTGACCTTGTTCAACCTCATGCTGACCCTGGCGGTCGTGCGTCGCCTGCGCGCGACGGAAGGCCCTCCCGGGCGGACCGTGCCCCGCGCACCGGATCTGGAGGAGATCCCGGTCGGCACGCGAGTCCCGGACTTCACCGCCCGGTCCACGGCCGGAACCAAGGTCTCTTCCGCCGAGCGGCTCGGCGACCGTGCCGTGTACGCCTTTTTCGACACCGGATGCGGTGTCTGCGAGGACCAACTCCAGCCCTTGGTCGACTTCGTCCACGGAGCGGGGCTGGCCCCCGATCAGGTGATCGCCTTCATCGGTGACGAACAGGGGGAGGCGGATCGCTACAGCTCGGTCGTCGCTGACCACGCCACCGTCGTCCTGCAGAACCTCCAGGGGGAGGCGTGCCGGGCGTTCGGCCTGCGCGGGATCCCCGCCTTCGTGCTCGCCGACGCCGACGGCACGGTGGTCCGTTCGAGCGTGGAGGTCGCAGACCTCGAACCCGCCACCGCGGGGGCGTGATGTCCCCTGACGCCCACTCCCCTGCTGCCCGCCTCCGCGCACGCGATGCCGGAGCGCGGGCCCTGCGCTCCCTGGAGTTCGCCTGGCGGGCCGCCCCCTGGTCCCTCACCGCGTACGCGATCCTGACCGTCGCGTCCGGCCTGCTGCCCGCCGGTGTCGCACTGGTCACCAAATGGCTGTTGGACACCCTCCAGGAGGGCGGCGCCGCCGCGGGCGTCCCCGGGCCGTTGGCGAACAGGCCACTGCTGCTCGTCATGTTCCTGGGCCTGTTCACCCTGCTCACCGCGATGAGCGTCTACCTGACGACCTACCTGGAATCGAGGATCCGGCGAGGCGTGGCGCTCCTGGTGCAGCAGCGCCTGTACGGCGCGGTCAACGGGATCGCGGGACTGCGTCGCTTCGAGGAGCCCGCGTTCCTGGACCGGCTGCGCCTGGCACAGGCCTCGGCGAGTACAGCACCCGAGGAGATCATCGGTTCCCTGTTCGGGACCGCGCGCGGGGTCCTGGCGATCACCAGCCTGCTCGGGATCCTGCTGGCGATCAGCCCGGTGATCGCCGTGATCACCATCGCGGCCGCCCTACCGATGCTGTTCGTGCGTTTGCTGCTCGACCGCCAGCGGGCGGGGATGATGTGGCGGATGAGCCCACGCATGCGGCGGCAGATGTTCTACCAGGAGCTGATGCTGACCCCGGCGGCGAACAAGGAGGTCCGCCTGTTCGGGACCGGCGCGTTCCTGCTGGACCGGATGCGCGGGGAGATCCGGCGCACCAACCGGGAGGAGGAGGTCGTCGACCGCAGGGTGGTGCTCACGCACGCGCCGCTGGCGCTGTTGGGGGCTCTGGTCTCCGCAGGCGGCCTGGTCTGGATGGTGGCCTCGGCGCTGCGGGGCGAGTTCACCATCGGTGACGTGTCGGCGTTCATCGCCGCGGTGGCGGGGGTCCAGGGCGCCCTGGTCGAGATCGTCATGGGCCTCACCCTCGCCCATCAGTCCCTGCTGTTGATGGGGCACTACGACGACGTGATCGGCACTCCGTCGGACCTGCCCGTCCCGGCCGACCCGCGGCCCGTCGGGCACCTGCGCGAAGGGATCCGGCTGGAGGACGTGTGGTTCCGCTACACCGACGACGGCCCTTGGGTCCTCCGAGGTGTCTCGCTCACCGTTCCGGCCCGGGGGTCGCTGGCCGTAGTCGGGCTCAACGGCGCGGGGAAGAGCACCCTGGTCAAGCTCCTGTCCCGCATGTACGACCCCACCCGCGGCCGGGTGCTCTGGGACGGAGTGGACATCCGGGAGATGGACGTGGCCGACCTGAGGGCGCGGATGAGCGCGGTCTTCCAGGACTACATGTCCTACGACCTGCCAGTGCGGGAGAACATCGCGCTCGGTTCCCTGGAGCACATCGACGACACGGGGCGAATCCGCGACGCGGCACGTGAGGCGGGTGCGGACAGGTTCGTGTCGGAGCTGCCGCATGGCTACGCCACGATGCTGTCCCGCGTCTTCTACCAAGTGGACGACGACTTCGAGGCGGGGGACGACACCTCGGTCTCGGGGACGACCCTGTCGGGCGGGCAGTGGCAGCGGCTGGCGTTCGCCCGCTCGCTGATCCGCCGAGACCGGGACCTGCTCATCCTGGACGAGCCGGCCTCGGGGCTGGATCCCGAGGCCGAGCGGGAGGTGCGCGAGAAGGTGCGCGCGATGCGCGACGGCACCGCGACGCTGCTGGTCTCCCATCGGCTGGGCTCGGTGCGCGACGCCGACCTGATCGTGGTCCTGGAGGAGGGCGAGATCACCGAGCGGGGCGGTCACGAGGAACTGATGGCCCTGGGCGGGGAGTACGCCCGGCTGTTCACCATGCAGGCGGAAGGGTACGCCGACGGCGGCCCGGGCACCCCCGGCGCCTGGACCGGGCACCGGACCGAGGCTGCGCTGTGACCGGGGGTGTGGGTGTGACCGCGGGTGCGGTGCTGGCGCTGGCCGCGGTCGCCATCGGCGTGGCGGCGGTGCGGCGGATTCGTCGCAGCTACGTCGTGGTCACCGTCGACGGGGAGAGCATGCTGCCGACGTTCTCCCCGGGCGACCGGGTACTGGTCCGGCGGGGCCTGTCGGGTGTGGCCCCGGGTTCCGTCGCGGTCGTGAAAGAGCC
This sequence comes from Nocardiopsis sp. Huas11, assembly GCF_003634495.1. Classification (GTDB taxonomy): domain Bacteria; phylum Actinomycetota; class Actinomycetes; order Streptosporangiales; family Streptosporangiaceae; genus Nocardiopsis. The sequence continues at coordinate 5,473,724 of NZ_RBKY01000001.1, forward strand.
CGACCTGGAGACCGGGTGGTCCGGCTCGGCTCCGTTGGACGGGGCCGTCAAGGGGCAGGGCTGGTATATCAAGCGCGTGGTCGCCACGGCGAGCACCCGCTATCCGACGGAGGTGGGCCTCCTGGGGTCGGTGCCGCCGGGGCACGTCGCTCTGCTGGGCGACCATGTGCGGAGCTCCGACTCACGGCACCACGGCCCCTGCCCCGAGCACCAGATCCTGGGCGTGGTGGTCCGGCGGCTGTCCCCGAGGGCCGGGAATCCCGCTGACCTCGGCAAGGCCCCGGTTGCGTGACGACCAGACGTCACGGCCGTCCGTTCCCGGCCCAACCACAGACGCTCCACGGACCCCATCCGTCACACGCGTTCAAGGTTCGTACAAGGAATGCCCACGCCACCCCTGGAAGCGTGGTCGTCGTGCCGGGAACGGACGGCCTGCAGAGCAGGACGGTCGGCCGACGCGGACCCCGGTGCTCTGCCGCCCGCGCCCGTGCGGGCGGCACCGCATCACCATGTCCACGGAGAACAGGAGACATATGAGCGACCAGGTGTTGACCAACGCGGAATTCGACGACCTCTTCGACCTCAGCGTGACCGAAGTGGGCGAAGGCGCCGTCCCCTTCGGCAAGATCGCCGAGGGCAGTGGCGCCGGCTGCTACAGCGACTGCGCCAGAGAGTGCAAATAGCCGGCCGCCCAGGGGTCGCCTGTCGGCGGGCCACCGTCGACAGGCGACCCCGATCACGGTACGGGCGCGGACCGGACGCCCCACCGAGGCCCCGGCCTCTCTCAGCCCTCCGGGCACGGGCCCCTGCCGCTCCGCCAGGATCGCTCGAAGGATCGCTGCCCGGACCCGGTCGGCACCAGGAAAGACCCGTCACCCTCGACCGCGCGGCACGAACCGTGTCGCGCCTGATGACGAAAGCACGCGATGACTGGAATGTGCGCCCCGCTCACGCGTATCGGGCCCGTGACGAGATCGCCGAGGCCCTCGGCATCGCGGCAACACCGCGGCGACCAGAACTCGGGAAAGGAGATCCGGTGACGGCTCTCACGGATTCGACGGTACTGCGCCTGGCGCCCGCACTCTCCGCTTTCTACGGGGAGAATTCGGTGACCCTGCGCTCCGGGGGCCGCAACCTCCGCTACGGCGGCGGCGCGACCCGGCTGCTCCAGCGCGTGCTCCCGCTGGTCGACGGAAAGCACGACCTCGGCACCCTGATCGGTGGCCTGGGCTTCACCACGACCAGCGAACCGGGCGACGACCGACTTCGCCCTGCCGTCTTCCGGCTCTGCGAACGCCTGGTCGCCGACGGCATGCTGATCGACACCGCGGACGCCGGCCTGATCGACCACCCGGGCGGACTGCTGGGCGAATGGTCCCGCCCGGACGACGCGGGAGAGGACCCCCGAAACCCCGTCGAGGTGCTGCGCGTGGTGGGCGACCCCGACGAGGTGGAGGCGATCGCGCGGGTGACCCCGCCCCATTGGCGAGTGCGCTCCGCGACGCTGGCCGAGATCGTCGGCGCCGCGACGCCGGAGGGGGTCTGCACGGCGGTGTGGGTGAGCGACCCCAACGACCCGCTCCTGTCCGAATGGAACGAGACCGCCTACCACAACCGCCAGCCCTGGCTGCCGATCATCCACTTCGACGGCGAGACCGCTGTGGTCGGCCCCTACATCCATCCCAAGTCGACCCCCTGCTTCGAGTGCTACCGCCGCCGTCGTGCCGCCCGCCACGCACTCGGGGCGGACTTCCTGGAGCTGCGACCCCTGTCCCAGGAGCGGATGGTCTCCGCGGCGCTGACGACCGTGCTCGCCGGACTGGCCGTGGCGTCGCTCCGGGAGTGGGAGACCCGGTCCGACCCCCACGTCCCCGGCGGTGTCCGCACCGTCACCTTCGAGCGCGGCCTGGAGATCGGGTCCGAGTACGTCCTGCGGGTCCCCCGGTGCCCGGCGTGCCGACCGGGCACCGCCGTGGCGCGGCCGACGCTGTGGACGGAGTACTTCGCCCCCGAGGCGGCGGAGACCGAGGAGACGGCGGCGCCATGACCGCACTGGATGCGTTGTCCGGGCGGTTCGTCAGCCTGGCCGGGCGGCTCGCGGCCAGCCGGCACCACCCGGACGAGCCCGCCGTGGGCCAGGTCTTCTGCAAGGACGCGACCCACGCGCAGGCGCTCGGGAGCGCGAAGTCCTGGTACTGCGGGGCCGGGCGGGACATCTCCGCCGACGTCGCGGCCAAGGCCGCGCTGGGCGAGGCCTTTGAGAGGTACGGGCTCCGGGACCTCGACGACACGCGGACCCGTACAGCGTCCGCGGCCGTGCTGGCCGCCCGGGGGACGCGCCACATCCGCCCCGCCGAGGTGGCACCCGTGGACGACCCCGGAGTGGCGAGCGGGCCGGTGCCCCTGGGGCCGCCTCCTCCGGACGACGTCGAGATCCGGTGGATCGCATCGGTGGACCTGGTCACCGGGGAGGAGGTCCTCGTCCCCGCCCAGTACTGCATCTTCTTCGAGCACTTCTGCGGTGACGCCGCGTGCCCGACCTGTGCGGGCAGGCCGAGCGAGGACGCCTGGTGCATCGCCACCTCCAGCGGGACGGCCGCCGGTACGAGCCCCGCGGCCGCGTGCCTGTCGGGCCTGCTGGAGTTGATGGAGCGCGACGCGTTCATGCTCATGTGGTACCACCAGCTCCGGTTCCCCTACCTGGGCGTCGACCCGTACAGCCGACTCGGCCAGCGGATCCGCGGCCTGTTCGGCGCGCCGCGGATCGACGTGCGCTTCATCGACCTGACGCGGGTCCACGACGTTCCGGTGGTAGTCGCGGTCGCCCGGGGCCGCCTGCACGACCGGGAGGTCTACGCCATCGGCGGCGGCTCGGCGCTCGACCTGGAGAGCGCGGTCTGGAAGGCGGCCAGGGAGTCGGCGGGCCTGTACGCGCTGGCGCGCCGCGATGTCGCCGCAGGCGTCGCGCCGCTCGGCGCGGAGGAGGTCGTCCACCTCTCCGATCACCTGCGCTACTACACGAATCAGGCGCACCACCACGAGCTCGCCTTCCTGTTCGAGGAACGCGAGTCCTCCCCGGCCCCTGTGCGATCGGAGACCCCACCGCGCCCACCGGCGGACGAGCTGCGGGGCCTGACCAGCCGGCTCGGTGAGCGGGGCATCCGCACCTGCGCCGTTGACCTCATGCCCGCGGACATGCCGCTCGACCTCTTCTCCTACAAGGTCGTCTCTCCAGAGCTGATCCCGTTGGACGCCCACCACAAGTACCGCCATCTCAACCGCGAGCGGCTGCTCGACGAGCCTGCCCGGCGCGGCTGGCGCCCGGACCGACCGGCCCTGGGGCGGCTCAACCACGTGCCCCACCCGTTCCCTTAGAGAGAGCACTCCGATGCCGACAGATCACGCGGACCGCTCCACCGACCGGCTCGAACGCCTGGTCGGTCACGTGGTCGGCCTGTGCCGACGGCCGACCCACGGGCTGTGGGCTCCCGGCGAACCCCGGATGGGCTGCCTGTCCGTCCAGGGGGAAGCGGCGGAACCGGACCGCGCCGATCCCTCCTTCCGAAGCTGGGGCTACCACGCCGACGCCGACGCGCTCCGCGCGAGCGCACTGGGCGAGGCTGTCGAGCGCTACAGCCAGATGGACATCGACGACCGCGGCGCCCGGTACGCCTCGGTGGCCGAGCTGGAACGGGGAGGGGTCGCGCACATCGCGCCCGCGCGTCTGCTCTCCCTGCCGCCGGGCACCAGACGCCAGGGGGAACTGGCGGAAGTACCGGCGGACGACGACACTGTCCAGTGGCTGGAAGGCGTGGACCTGCGCACTGGTGATGCGATCCTCCTACCGGGCGTCTACTGCGTCTTCTATCCCGACGAGCCCGGAAATCCGCTCCAGGACGAAGGAGCGTGGTACTGGGCCACCTCCAACGGAACGGCCACGGGCACCGGGCCCACCGAGGCCTGCCTGTCCGGCCTGTTCGAACTGCTCGAACGGGACGCCTTCATGCTGCTGTGGTACCACCGGCTCCGGTTCCCCCGTCTGGTGCCGGACCCGTCATCACGTCTGGCCCACTGGATCGGTGCGGCCCTGTCGGGTTCCAGGGTGGAGTACCGGTTGATCGACCTCACCGAGGTCCACGGCGTGCCGACCGTGGTGGCGGCGGTCCGCGGCTCCGCCGTAGGCGGCGTCCTGCACGGTATCGGCGCAGGGACCGCGGGGACCACGGCCGAGGCGGTCTGGCGGGCGGTCAAGGAGGCGTGCTCCTTCTACTCGATGCAGCGCCGGGGCCTGCTCTCCCAGGGCCGCCGGACGACCCGCGCCGACCAAGTGCGGAGCTTCCCCGGCCACGCCGACTACTACATGACCGTCGAGCACCACGACGACCTCGACCTCTTCTTCGAGGACCGGCCCTCCCGCTCCGTGGAGTCCGGGCCCCGCGACGGCTCCGACGAGCCCGCGGGGCGGGCACTGCGCCGTGAAGTGGAGCGGCTGAACGCACGGGGGATCGACCTCTACGCGGTCGACCTCACGCCGCCGGAGATGGCGCAGGCGGGGCTGTTCACGTACAAGGTCGTGTCCCCGCAGCTGATACCGCTCGACGTCGACCACCGTTCGCGCCACCTCGGGATCGAACGGCTGCTCACCGAGCCGACCCGGCGCGGATGGCGGCCGGACCGCCCCGCGCTCGTGGACCTCAACCACGCACCCCACCCCTTCACGTAGGAAGCGGTCCCCATGCCCGACGCTGTGTCCAGCATCACTGTGTTCACCCCCAGGTACTGGGAGTTCCTCAACGAGGACGAACCGCCGGAGGAGGACCTCGCCGAGGAGTTCCATGAGGCGTCGAAGTTCCACCGGGTCACGATGGGACGCGAGACGAACGGCCGACGACTGCAGGCCGACCCGGAGCTGAGCCGTAGCGCCGCGATCGGCGCGCGGGAGCTGCCGCACCTGCCGCGGATACCACTGCCCGCGATCGACACCGAGCGCGAAGGAGGCGACCACCCGGCCCTGATCAGGAACGCGTCGTGTCGGGACTTCACGACCGAGGCACTGCCCGTGGAGCAGCTCGGACGGGCCCTGTGGCTGAGCTACGGCGCCTACCCGAAGCACGAGTCCGCCGCCCCGCCGGCTCGGAGGCCGGTCGCCTCCGGCGGTGCCCTCTACCCGTTGGAGCTGTACCTGCTCGCCGACGTCAGCGGGACCGGCCGCAAGGGCCTGTACCACTACAACATCCACGACCACGTCCTCGAAGAGGTGCACGATGAGGTCGGTGAGGAGCGGATCCGCCGCATGGGGGCCCAGCCCGACCTGCTCGCTTCGGCTCCGGCGATCGTGCTCATCAACGGCCTGTTCTGGCGCAGCCGGTTCAAGTACCGGCTGCGCGGCTACCGCTTCGCGCTGATGGAGGCGGGCGCCGTCATCCAGCAGCTGACCCTGGCGGCCCAGTCCCTGGGCTGGGGCGCGGTGCCGTTCGCCGGGCTCTTCGACGACCAAGTGGAGGAACTCTGCGAGATCGACGGGGTCGACCACTCGTTCCTCAACGCCGTGCTCCTCGGGCGCCCCCGGTGACCGCCGTACCCGCACCCCTGGTGTTCGACGATGTCTCCAAGCGCTACGGCCCGTTGACGGCGGTGGACGGCGTCACCGCGAAGATCGGCGCCGGCGAGCGCGTGGCCCTGCTCGGCCGCAACGGCGCCGGCAAGTCCACCCTGCTGCGGATGGCGCTCGGCCTCACCCGGCCGAGCGACGGCTCGTGCCGCCTGTTCGGCCTGCCTGCGGCCGACCACGACGCCCGGTGGTCCGTCGGCTACGCCCCGCAGGCCACCGCCGTCCCGGACCGGCTTCGGGTGCGGGAGATCATCACCTTCGTCCGCGACGTGAAGGGGGCGGCGGAACCGGAGGCGCTGATCGACCGGTTGCAGCTCAAGCCCTTGCTCAACCGTCCGTCCGGGGTGCTCTCCCTGGGACAGAAGCGCCGGCTCACCCTGCTGCTCGCGTTCCTCGGCGATCCGGACCTGTTGGTGCTCGACGAACCCACGGTGAGCCTGGACTCCGAGAGCAGATCCGCCGCCTGGGAGCTGATCGGTGAGTTCACCGACGCGGGGGGCACCCTCGTTCTGGCGTCGCACGACTTCCGGGAGGTCGCCACACTGGCCCACCGGGTGCTCGTGGTCTCCGGCGGGCGGCTGCGCGCGGACAGCGGTGTCTCCGACCTGGCCCGGTCGACGGGCATCGTGGTCCTGGAGGTGCCGCGCTCCGACGGGATCCCGCTCGACGGGCAGTCCTGGGACGAAGTGGCGCTCGTGCGCCACGGCACGGACCGGACATCCCTGCTCACCCGCCGGCCGGCGGCGGTGCTGGAACGACTCACTCCGCTGGCCGAGGCGCCCGTCGTCCAGCGGAGCCCGACCGTGGAAGAGGTCTGCCTCGTCCTGGGAGGTGCGCGATGACGCGGTTGCGGCAGATCGGAGCGTTCCTGCGGGTCGACCTGATCGTTTTCGTGCGGTTCTGGCACGTCTCCCTGTTCATGGTGGGGATGACGACCTTCTACTTCCTCATGCTGACCAGGTTCGCCCCCGTGTCCATGCAGTCGGATGTGACACTGGTGTTCATCATCCTCGCGGTGCTGTCAGTGGCCCTGCTCCACTTCGGCCAACGCGTCTCCCTGGAGCGGTCGGAGCAGTGGAGCCCCTTCGTGCGCACGCTCCCGGTCCCCACGTGGGCCAAGCTCGCGGCGCGCCTGCTCCTGGTGCTCATGGTGGGGGCCCTCGCCGCCGTCCTCATCATGGTCGCCGGAGCAGTCCGCTTCGGTGTGGTGTACGACCTCCGGTCGGTGGTCACCGGGATCATCGCGGTCCCCCTCGCGGCGGCGGTGTTCGCCCCGATCAGCGCGTGCATCGGCGGTTGGGCGAGCCCCAACGGCATCTCCCCGCTGACGACCACGGCCTTCCTGACCGTCACGTGGTCCTCCGGTGTGTGGACTGCGGGCCGACTGCCGGGCTCCCTGGCCCCGGTGGAGTTCCTGCTCCCGGTGCAGGCGATCCAGGGCGCGGCTTCCGCGGCCGCCTCAGCGCAGTGGGCACAGGCGCTGCCCGACTTCGCTGTGGCCGTCGTGTGGGCGCTGCCCGCCTACCTGCTGGCACTGCGCCTCAACACCGTGTCCGAAGCGGTGTGAGCGTCCCAGGCACGACCCCTTTCCCGTTTCCAGGCGGCCCCTCCGCCGACCACGGTCTCCTTCCTCGACGAAAGGTCACGTCCATGAACGCCCCGACCCGAAGCGCCGACGCGCACGACTGGCCGTCCGCCCTCCCCGGGGAGGAGGAACTCGCCGCCCACTGGGGTCGCGACTGCTTCACCGCGACCGGCACCGGGGCCGCTGGGCTCTTCACGCTCCGCGACGTTCACGAGGTGCTGTGCGACAGCCGGACGACGTCCGAGTACGTCGCCCTCTCCACGAAGGAACACCGGAAGGTCGACGCCGTCGAATACACGATGCGCGACGAAACCGTGGTGGAGCGCGTGTCGAAGCGGGTCATCGGAAGACTCGACTTGGACCGGGTCGAGGACTTCCTCGCGGACGGGTCGAGCCTGGTCCTCTACCGGGTGCACGAGTTCCATCCGGCGATCAGGAGGATCTGCCGCCTGTTGCAGAGCCGGACCGGACGTCTGGCCGAGGCCGTCGCCTTCTTGAGCCCTCCCGGCCGGGGCGCCCTGCCGCTGCACCAGGACGACGTGGACGTCATCGTCCTCCAGACGTCCGGGACCAAGCGCTGGCGGATCTTCGACCCCTTCGACGCGCAGAAGGGGGCGGGCCTGGTGACCGTTCCGGAGGGCGTGCGGCCCGCGCACCGCCTCACGCTCACCCCGGGGAACACCTGCTATATGCCGGCCGGGCGGCCCCACCAGGCTTTGAGCTGCGACGACTGGTCCCTGCACATCTCCATCACCGCCTGGCCCGTCCAACCCGCCCAGGTGCTCGCCCGCAATCTGGGCCGCGTCCTGTCCGATCTCCCGAAGGCCGATCTCTACACGCGGTGGGACGGCGGGTTCGCCGATCGGTCCGCTCTGGAGCACGCGGCGGACGCGGCGGCACGTGCGATGAAGGAGGCACCCCAGGAGTGGCGTCTGCCCCCGGTCGAGGCCCACGCGACAGAGGACCGGATCGCCGGGATCCTGGGTATCGCCTGAACTCCGGCCCCACCTTGCCGCCGTGGCCGAGGAGCGGCTCCGAAAAGCAGAAGGGGTGGGCCGGGGGCGAGGCCTCCGTCTCCTCTCCGAAGCTTGGTCTCCGCAAGGAACGTTCAGGGTCGCGCTGACACGCTGTTCCAGCGTCACCGAGCGGTCGGACACCGGCCCCGGCAGGTGGCAGAGAGTTCGCGCCGCCGGATTCCGCGACACGTCCGACCACCACCCTGAACACCTGGCGGAACGGGAGTCCCCCTTGGACATCGCCTCCCTCGTTCGCCTCGGCGACCGGATCCTCGAGCGCCTCCGCCACGGCAGCGGTGAGATCAACTACGGCGCCTGGGTGACCGTCGGCTGCTACTGACCAGCCTCCTGACCGTGACACCACTGCGGGAGCGGGCCATGCCCGCCACCGTTATCCCGCCCCGGACTGCGAAAGAGCCAGCCCCTTGCTCACCATCACCACCTTCTTTCTCCAGGCGGCGGTCGCCGGCGTCTTTCTCTCGTCTGGTCTGTCCAAGGTCCGCGGCGAGGACCACCAGGAAACCTGGACGATCCTCGCCGCGCGCCTGCGCCTGCGCCGGTTCCCCGCACGCGCCGCGTCCCTTGCCCACACCGCCGTCGAGATCGCGGTCGGCGCCGCCCTGCTCGCCGGCGCGTGGGCGCGGATTCCCGCCCTGACCGCAGCCACCCTGCTCCTGGCCGCGTTCACCCTGTTGGCGTTGTACTCGGCGCGCGCCGACAACGCCGTTCCCTGCTCCTGCTTCGGCACGTCCCGGGCCTCTCTGGGGTGGCCTCACGTGTGGCGCAATCTGGCCCTTACCTGTCTCTCGGGAGCAGGGCTGGTCTGCGCGGTCATGGTCGGCGCGCAACTGCCCGCCTCGCTCGCGGGCGCGGCCCTGGCCGTGGCCGGCGCGCTCACGGTCACCGCCGTGACGTACTTCTTCGAAGACCTCGTCGACCTCTTCAGCCCCATCACGGCGGGCGCGCCACGTGCACCGGGCGGACGGCCGTCCCGTCCGCAGTCTCCGGCGCATACAGGCCACACTTCTCCCGGTGCCGGGCCGCCTCGGAGTACCCCCCGGTCGACCGTCACTGGGAACCTTCCGTAACCTCGGCGATCTGGGGGGATCGGCCGGATCTCGGGTGTGCAGGTGTCTCTCACCCTCGCCCGCCAGTGCATGAGCGGACACCACACACGCCACCGGCGACGGACGCCAGGGCCGAGGGGACGCGCGTCCACCGTTCTGGAGATGGAGTCTCTGCCCTGGTCGGTCAACAGCACATACCGCGCCGAGCGCTCCTGAGCTTGCGTCCGCAGAAGCCTCATGGGGCGGTCGGGGAACCGGTCCTCCATTGTCTGACCAGTCCAACGAGCAGAAGGTTCCCGATAGCCCAGGTCATGCCGTTGGGTAGGTGCGGATATCCCATTCCGGTGCGGTACGGGACGAACCATCGTAGAAGCTGCATCACCAGATCGGTGTACCGGCTGCTCAACACCGCCAGGCTCCCCTTGTATTGGCGAATCGCCTTGCGGTCGATGTCGCCTGCCGTCCGCCGACGGCATGTCGGGCACAGCGCGATCAGGTTCTCGAAGAGGTGCTCACGCACCTTTGCCCAGTCCTCGATGTGGTCGATGTCCACGGGATGCCGGCGACACGTCGGAATCGCGCATCGATGCCCGGCTTCCGCAAGGACCTGACGCCTCAAGTCAGCTGGAAGAGAGGGTCTGTCCGCCATGACTGGACGCTACCGAATCCCAGCGACTGAAGGCGGTCCACGACCTGCGAAGGGGAGCCGTGCGCACTGCTGGACGATCCGGGCGTCGCTACCCTACGTGGCGCAGTCACCGACCCAGCCTCAGATCCGCCGGACCCGCGCGTTCTCTACCGGTCCTCCAACACGCTCGCGATCACTGTCGTGACGCGCTTCGACGACGACCCGTCACGGGCAGTCACTCGGGAGTGCCAAAATGTCAGCCATGTCCATGCCCTCTCCTCCCCCGCGCGAGCCTGCCCAGAACGCACCCGCACACGCGGAACAGGTTCCCCAGCCCGCCTCCGGCCCTGCGCAGCCCCAGGGCCACTACGCGCACCCCCACGCGCCGCACCCCCAGAACCCGTACCAGCAGGCGCACCCCTACGCACCGTACCCGCAGGCGCGGATCCAGTACCCGCAGTATCCGCCCGTGCCCGTGCCCGTGCCCGTCATCGACGCCGGTGAGCTGCGTCCCCGCGCACGCTGGTACTGGATCGGCGGGCTCACCATTCCGATCGGCGGGCTCACCGCCCTCCTCGTCTTCCTCTCCCTCCTGCTCTCCGCGACCGAGGAGCCCGAGTTCATCGCCGAGTTCCGCGGCGGTGACAGCGCCACCTTCCAGGTCGAGGAGGGGCAGGAGGGCTACTGGGGGCTGTACGTCGAAGGCGACGCCAACCGTTTCGCCTGCGAACTCGACACGCCCTCGGGCCCCGGGTACGGGAACGACAACCTGGACACGGCGCCGCACTCCTACAGCGGCACGGGTTACGACAGCTGGCGGCTCACCGCCGAGCTGTCCACACCCGAGCCCGGTGAGTACGAGCTCCGCTGCGACGACGTCCACACGGGCACCTACGGGATCGCCGCACTCGAACAGACCGCTTCCGCCGAGGCCAAGCTCATCACCGGTGTCCTGGTCCTGGTCGTCCTCGGTCTGGCGAGCTTCGTCTTCGGCGTGGTCGTCCTCGTCGTCACCCTGCTCCGGCGCTCCTCGCACCGCGCGAGGTTGGTCCGCGAACGGATGGGGCAGGCGGCCGGCGCGCCGCAGCCCGCGCCCGGACCGCAGCAGGGCCCGGGTCCGCGGCCCGGCGCCGAGCCCGCGCCTGGGGCACCCGAAGCGGGTCCTGTGCCGGCGGCAGAGCCGCAGGCACAGGACCCGCAGGCGGAGCCCGCACCCGACGGTGGCGCGCCGGACGGCACGCAGCACTGACCCTCCAGACCGTTTCAGCGCACGCAGCGCCCCCGAACCGCATCCCTGCCGTCCGGGGGCGCTGCGCGTCCGCCCCGCCCCGTCAGGCCCCGTGACCGCCCGACCGCCTCACGACGCGGGTCCGCGGGGGATCGGCGCCTCGCCGACCGCGGCCAGCAACTCGATGGGGAACTCGCGGTCATGCTGCCCGACGGCCAGGCAGACCCATCGGCCCTCGTCCGGTCGCCGCCACAGGAGCATTGTGCTGCTCAGCATGCACAGCAGGTCGATCGGCTCGGGCACGGGGTCCTGCCCGCGCGGCTCGCGCTGATCGGACGGCTCGGCGAGCGGCGGCTCGAACGGTTCGTCGTGCAGGTACGGGGTCAGATCGACCTGTTCGGGCTCGCCCCACCGCGCGGTCAGCGCCTCCGCCAGTCCCCGGAAGGCGGCGCCGATCTCGGCCTCGGCCGCCTCGACGACCTCTGCGTCGGGGTCGTCCCAGAAGTCGCGGCTGGCCCGGAGGACGCGCACGTGGTAGCCGGGCCCGCTGGTGCGGTCCCCCTCGCGCTCCTGCTCCTGCGGGAAGGGGAGGGCGAGCAGTCCCTCGACGTCGGCCCGCGGATCCTGTGTCGTCACGCCAGGAGAATAGCGAGCCGAATACGGACACGGACCACTCGGCCAGGACACCCTCCGGTCGGCGCGTCAGCCGGTCCGGTCCCCGACGCCGTCGCCGCGGGCATCGGTGCCCTGCGCGGGCTCACGGCCTTTCCCCGCGCCGCGGGCGTCGGTGTCCGGCGTGGCCTCACGGCGCTGTCCCGCCATGAGCCAGGGCTCGAAGAGGCGCGTCATGAACGGCATCACCACGTAGGTCTGCAGGGTGACCAGCACGACGGTGAGGACGAGCGTGACGACCGGAACGGGCAGCGCGGAGACCACGGGGCCCAGGAGCCACAGCTGCAGGGTGATGATCGGGTAGACCGCGAGCCAGCTGACCACCGCCGACTTGTAGCGGGGCGGGCGCGCTCCGCCCGCCCCGCGCCGCGCTCCGGAGCGAGCGCTCACAGACCCGTCGCCCTCACCCGCTGGGGCGGGCCGCCGACCACGACCAGGTCCAGGTCCGGGTCGGCCTGGACGCCGCCCATCACCACGGACGGGTCGATGAGCCCCTCGGTGTGCACGTAATCGTCGGTCGGCACCCCGGTGACGTCGAAGAACGGCTCGAAGACGTCGGTGGTGAGCAGCCCGAGCATCTGGGTGTTGTGCGCGGCGATCGCGAAGCTGTGCACGGTACCGGCCGGGGCGTGCAGGAAGTCCCCCGACGTCAGCAGCAGCTCCTCACCGTTGACCCACAGCCAGATCCGCCCGGACAGGCACAGGAAGTTCTCCGTGTGCAGGCGGTGGAAGTGGCGGATGATGTAGGGCTGGGGCGCGGCGAGCGTGCTGACCGAGAAGTAGCGTCCGCCGGTGTTGCGGCCCCGCGCGGAGTAGGCGTTGTGGGCGTCCGGCCACCCGCGGCGGTCCCCGGTCCGCGAGCGGAGGAAGTACGCCTGCGCGCCGTCCGGCAGCGCGTCGTCCCAGACGTCCTGGGCGGGCACGCGACCCAGGTCGTGCTCCGTCGCCCCCGGCAGCAGGGCGGCGGAGGCCTCGGCGGGCGTGTAGACGTGGCGCTCCACGGTCTCCCGCGATCCCACCAGGGCGTCCAGGGCGCCGCTGGAGGCGGAGAAGAACAGCAGCCGGGACATGTGCCCGAAGATCCGGTAGGCCACCGGCGTGCCCGGCGGCACGTGGATGGAGTCGCCGGGGACCAGGACGCGGCTCTGGCCGGGGAGCCAGAACTGCACGCAGCCCTCGAACACGTAGTAGGAGTGCTGGTGCCCGGGAAGGCTGTGGAAGGGCGCCTCGGACCCGCGCGGCCCCAGGACGAAGGCGGCGTCGAAGAGACCGCCGGTGTCCGAGCCGCGGGCGATGACCGTCCACAACTGGTCCCCGATCTCGAAGCGCAGCCCCTCGCCGCCGGCCAGGTAGTACGGGACCGGCTCGCCGGGCAGGGCGTTCATCACCGGGGCGAGGGTGTGCATGGTCTCCAGGTCGGTGCTGGTCATCGGGGCTCTCCTGAGGTGGAACGCGGTCGGGGGTCCGCTGCGGGGCGGTCTGGGGAGCGGTCTGCGGCGCCGGGCGCGAGGTGCCGGCGGAAGAACGCGTCGATGTCGTCGAAGCCGAAGGACACCGGTCGGCCCGGGACGGCCTTGGTCCCCGCGCCGGGACCGGAACCGGGCCCGGACACGCCGTGGTGCGCGGCCGGTGCGCGGCCCTCGGCCGCCAGACGGCCGTCGTCCATCAGCGCCGCGGTCCGGACGTCGAGGCGTCCGGCCGGGTTGAGGAAGCCGTGCCGGTAGCCGTCGAGGAGGTAGAGGTCGCTGGGCACGCCCACGGCGGCCAGGGCCTCGTGCAGGCGTTCGCTCTGCGTGTGGGAGACCAGGTCGTCGCCCGTCCCGTGGGAGATCTGGAACGGGGGCGCGGCCGGGCTCACCCAGGTCAGCGGGTTGGCGTAGCGGGCGAGCTCCGCGCGCTCGGAGGGCGGGCCGCCCAGGAGGCGGGCCTCGGGCGAGGAGGCGGGGTCCCTTCCCGCACGCGCGGCCTCGGCGGCCACGGCGGCCAGGTCCACGGGCCCGTAGGACTCCGCGACCGCCCGCACCGACGGGTCCCCTCCGGTCTCCTCCTCACCGGGCAGGTCGGCCAGGTGGCCTGTCAGCCCGACCAGCGCGGCCAGGTGGCCGCCGGCCGAGGCTCCCCAGGCTCCGACCGCGCCGGGATCGAGGCCGTACTGTCCGGCCCGCGCCCGCAGGAAGCGGATCGCCGCTCGCACATCGTGCAGCTGGGCGGGGAAGAGCGCCTGCCCGGAGAGCCGGTACTCGATGCTCGCGTAGGCGAACCCGGTGGCGCGGACGTGGTGGGCCAGATCCGGCGCCAGGGTCCGGTCGCCGGTGAACCAGCCGCCTCCGTGCAGCCACAGCACGACGGGGACGGGGCGGTCCGCGGCGCTCGGCCGGTGGAGGTCGAGCAGGAGGTCGCCGGTGGCGCGTCGTGCGTAGACGAGCCCGGTGTCGGACCTGACGGGGTCAGCGGAGCGGGAGGAGCCGTGGGACATGCCCCCATCCTGGGGCGGAGTCCGTGCCGGCGGCCAGCGCGAACTCCCGAACGGTCGTCCGGGTCATCCGGACGCTCACGCGCGCGCCTGCGTGTCGTCGGTGCCGGTGCTCATGTCGAGAGCCCTTCCACTACGCTCACGCGCGCGCCTGCGTGTCGTCGAGCGCGCAGAGCCGGACGAACCGTTCCAGCGCCGCGGGGCGGCGCCCCTGGCGCACGCTCAGGTAGGTGGTCACCCGCGGGGCGTCCACGATGGGCACGAACCGTACGCCGGAGTGGGTGTAGGCGGTCTCGGCGGAGCGTCCGGCGATGTTGACGCCCTGCCCGGCGGCGCACATCTCCAGGATCTCCTCGAAGTTGTGGGCCACCGGGAGCAGGTGGGGCGGCGAGCCGCCGGCGGCCACCGACGAGAACCACCGGTCGTGCGTCCCACCCTCCACCGACAGGAAGGTCTCCCGGGCGATCTGCGCCAGCGTGACCGACGCGTGCCCGGCCAACCGGTGCTCCTTGGAGAGCACCAGCAGGCAGTCCTCCTCCCACAGGGGCAGCGACTCGAATCCGGGCAGGGGCCCCTCCTCGGTTCCGACGACGAACGCGCAGTCCACTTCGCCCTTGGCCAGGGCCTCGTGGCATCCGGTGAAGCCCAGGTGCCGCACCTGCCATCGCACGCGCGGCATGTGCTGGGCCGCCTCGGCCATGATCGCGCGGAACTCCGTGCTGGAGACCATGAGACCGATGCGCACACAGGGTTCGGCGGTCTCCCCCCGGCCCCATTCCACGACCTCGTCCATGCTCTCGACCGCGCGCCCGGCCAGCGGCAGCAGTTCACGGCCGTGCTCGGTGAGCGCCACCGCGCGCGAGGAGCGGTCGAAGAGGGGACGCGACACCCGCCGTTCCAGGGCCGCGACCTGGTCGCTCAGCGCGGAGGGGCTCAGGTGCAACCGTGCCGCGGCGCGGCCGAAGTGGAGCTCGCGGGCCACGGCGAGGAAGCATCTGAGCTGGTGGATGGTGAAGTCCATGTCCCCGCCGTGTCGTCCTGGTCGGTGAGGCGGTAGGGTCGCCCCTCCTCACGAGCGTATCCGGGGACGCGGTCGCGACCACGCGGCGCCGTCGGCGATCCGTCCGGTGGAACCTCCTCCGGTCGCGGCGCGTTCACCAAGGGAGTTCAGGGATGAGGGGATCAGCGTGGCCGAGCGGACCGACGTCGTGGTCGTGGGTGCGGGCGTATCCGGACTGGCCGCGGCGCGGCGACTGTGCGAGGGCGGCCTGGAGGTGCTCCTGCTCGACGGCGGAGGCGAACCGGGCGGCCGTGCCGCGCTGATGCCCCCGTCGAAACCGGACGGCCTCCGGGCGGGCAGCATGTACCTGCCGCCGGGTGCGCGCGCACTCCTGGACCTGGCCGCCGAACTCGACGTGGCGGTCGAGCCCGCCCTGCACGACTCCGCCCTGGCGGACCTGCGGGTCGACGAGGACGGCGGAGTCCACCGCAGTGACGCCAACGTGCCCTTGGGGACCTCGTGGTGGACCCGGCTGCGCAACGAGTGGATCTTCACCGGCTTCGCGCGCAAGACCAGGACGGTCGACCTCGCGGAGCCGTGGAGCTCGGTCGGGGCGGCGGGGCTGGACCGGTGTACGGTGCGCGACTGGCTGCGCTCCTACTCCTCCGACTCCCGTCTGCTCGCTCTGGTGGAGGAGGCCCTGACCCTCGACGCGGGGCTCCCCGCCGACCGCATCAGCCTGCTGTGGCTGCTGGCCCACATCGGCCCCGACCTGCCCGAGGAGGAGGACTTCCTGCGACTGGACCCCGCTCTGCTGGTCGAGCGCATGGCCGCTCCCCTCGCCGGGCTCGTGCGCACGGGCCGGCACGTGGAGCGGGTACGGCAGGACGAGCACGGTGTGCGGGTGTCGGGCCCGTGGGGCGAGGTCGCCGCGGACCGGGCGGTCCTGGCCGTGTCCCCCGCCGACGCGGCCCACGTCGCGTTCGCCCCGGCGCTGCCGCCCGAACGCGAGCGCCTGCAGCGCGACTGGCCGCAGGCCGAGATCATCCGTACCGACCTGGTGTACTGGCGGCCGTTCTGGCGCGGGTTCGGCCTGTCGGGCGGAGTGCACTTCGACGACGGCGTCCCCGCCTGGACCCTCGACGACAGCCCCGTGGACTCCACCGAGGGCCGGCTGGTGGCGCACACCTACACCTTCGGTGAGAGGGACCCCCTGGGAGCCGACCAGGGCATCGCCGGCGCGCCGGTCCGTCACCGCGCGCTGCTCCTGGAGAACCTGCGGGTGGCCCTGGGCCCGCTGGCCGACGACCCGATCGCCCTCACCCAGTCGAGCGCGGGCCCGGGCACCTACAGCCGCGCCTACCAGTCGCCCACCCCGCCGGGCTTCCTGACCGGCTACGGGCCCTGGTTGCGCAGACCCGTGGGGCGTGTGCACTGGGCGGCCGCCGAGACCGGGGTCTTCCCGGGCAACGGCACCCTGGACGGCGCCGTCTCCAGCGGCCACCGCGCCGCCGAAGAGGTCCTGCGCGAGAGCTGAGGCGGGCCCCGGATGGGCCCCAGGACCGGCCCAGCAAGGGCCTCTACGACGGGTGCCCGCCCCCGACCCCAACCGTCGACCGTACGCCACGGCCGGGGCGCGCACGATCCCAATAAAGTTACGGAGAGTAATCACTCCCGTTCTCAGAAGGCGTCATGAACCTCACCAGTCGACTCGCTTGCCTCACCGTCGCGACCGCCGTCACCGTTCCGATGGTGATGGGCAGCGCCCAGGCCGACGAGTGGTCGGGCTACGCCGGCTACCACGGTGTCGAGAAGTACACGGCGGACCTGCTCCCCGTGAAGATCAACAACTCCCAGGCCTCGGGCACCGCCACGGTCTGGCTGGAGGGCGAGACCGCGCGGGTGCGCATCCGCGTGAACGACATCCTCGCCGACCACCCGCACGCCCAGCACATCCACATCGGCGGCCAGGGCGAATGCCCGACCGACTACGACGCGGGCGTCCACAACGGGCAGCGGGCGCTCAGCACCGTCGACGGCCTGGAGGCCTACGGCGCCGTGGAGACCTCGCTGACCACCAAGGGGGACACCAGCGCGGACAGCGCGCTGGCCGTCGACCGCTTCCCGACCGCATCCGGCGGCACGATCTCCTATGACCGCACCTTCGAGCTGAGCCAGGCCGCCGCCGACGCGATCCGCGACGACAACGCCGTGATCGTCGTCCACGGCATCGACTACGACGGCGACGGCGCCTACGGCGACGTCCTGGGCGCCAGCGAACTCGACCCGAGCCTGCCGATGGAGGCCACCAACCCGGCCGCCTGCGGGCCCCTGCACTGACACCGCGGCGCCGGGCCCTCGCCTTCGGCGAGCCGAAGCCCGTCCGCGGACACGCCCCCGGAGCCCACTGGCCCCGGGGGCGTCTGCGCGCCTTCTCCCGGGGCGGACGTCGCCCCGGTGGCCATGCCTGGCGGAGATCGGGGACCGGACCCCGTAGCCGACCGGGTGGTGTGGGTCATAAACAGTTCGTCCTGACTCGCCACCGGATATCCGGAACCTCAGCAGGACCCATCGCGTCACAGCCATGGAACAAGTCCCCGCCTTCATCCCCCACCCCACTCCCCTGAGGCCCCGAAGTGGCATCCATCCCACTCCCACCTTGGAAAACGCTGATCATGAGTCATCACATCACCCCCGGCTCCCCGCGCGGCACCGTTCTCGCACGGGCGGCCCCGGCACCGCCTCCCTCGCCCTCGCGGCGGCTCTGAGCTCCTGCTCCTGCTCCTTCTCCGTCGGCGAACTGGAGCCCGTCGGCGAGGACGCGACCCCGCCGACCGACTCCGCCCCGGCCGAGGAGACCGGCACCGCCGAGCAGGACACGGAGGACGGAACCACCGAGGAGGCGGCAGAGGAGCCCGCCGACACCGGCAGCGAAGAGGGCCTGCCCATGCCCGCCTCCGAGGCTCTGACCTGGGACAGCGACACCTACTGGCTCAGCGGGACCGGGGAGGCGCTCTACCGGTTGGACTGGACTCCCTCGGCCGACATGACCCTGGAGCTCACCCACTCCGGCAGCAGCAACTTCATCATCGTCACCTACGGCGCCGACGAGACGCGCCACGCGAGCATCGTCAACGAGATCGGCGCCTACGAGGGCAGCGTCACCCTCGGCGACCTGCCGCTGCTCGACGGCCCCGAAGCGGTCGAGTACTTCCACATCCAGGCCGACGGGCCCTGGACCATCGGCCGCTGACCCGCGCCGCGCCCCGGCCCCGGCCCCGGCCCCGGCCCATGAGTAGTCGGCCGTGTAAGCGGCCGGCCTGTGGGTGTCGGTGTCCAGGCGCACGCCGTCGATGGGGCTCGGCCAGGGGCGCGCCCTGCGACGCAACCGGGACATCCTGGGGACTCCCTTCGGACGCGGCTCCGGAAGGCTCAGGGCCATGAGACCAGAGCCATCGGCCACCACCGACCAGTCGATCCCGACCCGCAGGCGGCACCTGTCCGCCCTGGACGGGCTGCGGGGCGTCGCGATCATCGGTGTCCTGCTCTTCCACACCGGGCACCAGGCCGGCGGGTTCCTCGGCGTCGACCTCTTCTTCGTCCTGTCCGGCTACCTGATCACCGGTCTGCTCCTGCGCGAGATCGAGGCGACCGGCCGGGTCCGCCTGATCTCCTTCTGGGGGCGCCGCCTGCGCCGCCTGCTCCCCGCGCTGGCACTGATGCTCGTCGGCGTCACCCTGCTGGTCCGGGCCGTGGGCTCCTCCGGCCTGGTGCGCAGCACGCTCGCGGACGGGCCGTGGGTCCAGGCCAACCTGGTCAACTGGCACCTGCTCGCCTCGTCGGCCGGGTACTGGGACCGGTTCGGGGCCGACCGGGTGTTCGGACACCTGTGGAGCATCGCGGTGGAGGAGCAGTTCTACCTCCTCTGGCCGCTGCTCCTGGCCCTGGTCGCCCTGCGCGGCACGAGAACGAGAGCGGGCACCCCTGTCGCGGTGCTCACCGCCTCCCTCGCGGCCGCGTCCGTGCTGGCGATGGCCCTCCTCGTCGACCCCTCCGATCCGACCCGGGTCTACACCGGAACCGACACGAGGGCCTTCTCGCTGCTGTTGGGCGCGCTGGCCGCCACACCCTCGGTGCGACACCTGTCGTCCCGCCTGGCGGAGCGCTCGCCGAGGGCTCTGACAACGGTGTCCGCCACGGCGGCGGCCGTGATCGCCGGGCTGTGGCTCCTCGCCGACGGGACGGCCTCCCCCTGGCTGTACCCGGGCGGACTGGTCGCGCACGCCCTGGCCTGCGCGGTGCTCATCAGCCTGTCCGCGCGCTCCCCCCGGGACCCGGTGTCGCGGGTCCTGTCGTGGGAGCCCCTGCGGTGGACGGGGCTGATCTCCTACAGCCTCTACCTGTGGCACTGGCCGGTCATCGTGCTGCTCTCCCCCGAGGCGACCGGCCTGACGGGGTGGTGGTGGACCTCCGCGGTCGTCGCGGTGTCGATCGGACTGGCCGCGGCGTCGACCCACCTGGTCGAGAACCCGATCCGCTTCCACGCGAGCTGGGCCACGGGGCGCCGGGGGGCGATCGCGTTCGCCGCGGTCATGGTCGCCCTGGCCGTGCTGTGGGTCGCTCTCCCCGCACCGCCGCCGCCCTCCGTGGACGTCACCGCACTGGACTGAGCAGCCGGCTCAGTCGATCACGGGGCAGTGACGGATCTCGTCCGACTCCGGGGTGGGCAGGGTGAACCGGACACGCACCCCGGTGTCGGGCGATCCGCCCGACTGCACGTACGTCGCCAGGGCGGTGCACACGATCTGGTCGATGCCCGCGGGGCTGACCTCATCGAGGGAGAGCGGGGTCATCAACTCGATCACGTCGCCCTTCACGGTCACCGTCATGCGCTGGGCGTCGCCGGGTTCGATCCCTGTGCGCAGGCCCGATCCTCCCGGCCCCGCCAGCAGGAGGGACATCGCCTCGGGGATCGTGCCCAGGCGTCCGGTCTCCCGGAGCCGGGGCTGGAGATCGCCCTGTTCGTCGAGGAAGTACAGCGTGACCCCCGGCGCCACGCCCGTGGGGGCCGGGCCGCCGTCGACCACCTCCGCGGGACCGTTCCCGCATCCCATGGCCAGGGCGAGCACCGGCACCACCGCCCACACACGCCTCACTGCTCCTCCTCCTGCTCGGGTAGTACGAGGTCGAACCGCGCACCGGATCCGGTGTCGGCCGCGGTGAGGTCGCCCCCGTGCAGGCGGGCGTTCTCCCGCGCGATGCCCAGGCCCAGGCCGCTGCCCGGCGTGCGGGTGCGGGACCTGTCCGCCTTGTAGAAGCGGTCGAACACGTGCGGGAGCACCTCCTCGCCCAGCCCCGGCCCGGCGTCGGTGACGGTGACGCGCACGCCGCCGGCCGACGCGTGCACCGCCACCCGCACCGGTGGCGCCCCGTGCCGCAGGGCGTTGCCGACCAGGTTGGCCAGGACGAGGTCGAGTCTGCGGCGGTCCAGGCGCAGCACGACTCGCTCCGGCGCCTGCACCTCGACCCGGTCCGTCCAGCCCCGGAACCGAAGGCAGGCCCGGACCGTGTCGACCACGTCGACCTCCTCGACGTGCAGCCTGGCGGTCCCGGCGTCGAAGCGGGACACCTCCATCAGGTCCTCCACCAGCCTGATCAGGCGGTGGGTCTCACTGATCGCCATCCGCGCGGACTCGCGGGCGTCGTCGTGCACGCCGTCGGTCGAGGACTCCAGCACCTCCACCACCGCCGCCAGTGTGCTCAGGGGCGTGCGCAGCTCATGGGAGACGTCCGCGACGAACCTGCGGGCGTCGGCCCGCATCCGTTCCTTCATCGCCATGGACTCCTGCAGCGACGCCGCCATCTCGTTGACGGCGGCGGTCAGTTCGGCGAGTTCGTCGGCGCCCTGGGGCTCCGCGCGGGCGTCGAGGTCGCCGGAGGCCAGCCGCCCGGCCGTGTCGCGCAGGTCTCGGACCGGCCGCAGGACTCCGCGTGCGGCCAGGAGCGCCAGGAGCACCGACAGGGGCAGGGCCGCCGTCGCCGTGGTGAACGCGGCCAGGGTGAGCCCGTCGATCTCGCTCTCCACGGCGGCGAGGTCGCGCAGGGCGTACACCTCGATCCCGGACGCGGACCGCGTCCCGTCGGGGGCGGTGAACATGACCGGGGTCCCCACCAGGAGCCACGACCGGCCCTCGCGCGTGATCCGTTGGGCGACCACGTCGTGCTCGCGGCGCACGGCGCTCCGGAGCTCGTCGGTGACCAGGCCGCTGGCGAACGCGCCGGCGGAGGTCAGGTCCTCGTACGCGACCAGGGCCTCGCCCCCGACCGCCTGGCTCAGGCGGTCGAGCGCCTCCTGGTCCGGTGGGTAGGTCAGCTGTGGTGCGGCGCCCGCGATCTGCGCGGCGACGGTTTCGGTGATCCGGTGCTGGTGGGAGGAGACCAGCGCCGAGCTCGCCGAGTCGGCGCCCGCCCAGGCCGACGCGGCGGCGCCCAGCACCGTGACCAGGACGAACGCCGCCAGGAGCCGGGCCCTGAGCCCGCGGGGGCGAGGCCATCGGGAGGTCCTCATACCGGTCCGAACCGGTAGCCGAATCCCCGCACCGTCTGTACGTACCGGGGATCGGCGTCGGACGACTCGATCTTGGCCCGCAGCCTCTGCACGCAGTTGTCGACCAGTCGTGAGTCACCGAGGTAGTCGTGCTCCCACACCTCCTCCAGCAGCTGCTGGCGGCTGAACACCCGGCCCGGTGACCGGGACAGGACCAGGAGCAGGCGCAGTTCGGTGGGGGTCAGCGACACCGGCCCACCCCGCAGGGAGACCGTCAGGGCGGTGGTGTCGATCCGCAGGTCGCCGTGGACGCGCGCCCCGCCGGCCTCACCGGAGCTGCGGCGCAGCACCGCGCGCACGCGCGCGTCGAGCACGGTGGGCTGCGCGGGCTTGACCACGTAGTCGTCCGCGCCCGCCGCCAGGCCGCCGACGACGTCGAAGTCGTCGCCCAGCGCCGTCAGGATGATCACCGGTGTGTCGCCGACGGCCCTGATGCGGCGGCACACCTCGAATCCGCCCATGCCGGGCAGCATCACGTCGAGCACGACCAGGTCCGGCGGGGCGGAGAGGAAGAGCTCCAGGCCCTCCTCACCGGTGTCGGCCGTGCGGACGCCGTGCCCGTGCCTGGACAGCGCGAGTTCGAGCCCTCGCCGCACCATGGGGTCGTCTTCGATCAGCAGGAGTCGTGCCACCCGCCCAGTATCGGCCACGGCACCACGGTGAACCGTGGAACGCGGCCGACCGGGACACGACTGCGACACGGCGGCGGACCGGCCGGGACACGGGCACGCGAGTGTGGACGCCATGAACAACGCACTGCGCACTCTCACCGCCGTCGGGCCTCTGGTCCTGCTGACGGCCGCCTGTTCGGGCACACCCGCGGACTCCGCGGACACCGCCGCCCCCGCCGATCCCAGCCCCTCGACCGCACCGATCTCCTCCGTCCTGTTCATCGGCGACTCCATCGCGGTGGGCCAGTCCCTGCCGCTGACGGCCGCGTTCGAGCAGAGCACGGTCGCGTTCGAGTCACTGGCCGCCGAGGGCGGCGGCAACGTCGTCGGCCCCTTCTCCGACGAGCAGTGGGAGACCCTCCCCGAGCAGATCGAGTCCGCGTCACCCGACGTGGTGCTCTACCAGATCACCACCTACGACTGGGGCACGCGTGAGGAGCAGTCGCAAGGCTACGAACGGCTCGTGGAGACCGTGACGGACGCGGAGGCCGAGCTGGTCGTCCTCACCGCCCCGCCGATCCGCCCCGACGACTTCTACGAGCCCCACGTGGACGACCTCGAACGCGCACCGCAGGTCGCGCGCGACGTCGCGCGGGACTCCGCAGGGCAAGCCACCGTGCTCGACGCGGGCGACGTGTGGGGCCAGGAGTACGCCCAGGAGAGGGAGGGCCTGGCCGATCGCCACCCCGACGGCATCCACACCTGCCCCCAGGGGGCGGCGCGCTTCACCGACTGGCTGCTCGACGAACTGGCCGGGCTCTACCCCGGCTTCACCCCGCCCGCGGCCGAGACGTGGGCGGAAGGGGACTGGGCGGCCGACGACCACTTCTCCGCCTGCTGAGGGGAGTGACGGCTCCCGTGCGCCCGCGTCCGCCGCACCCCCATGTGTTCGCGTCTCAGTCGAAGACGTCCCGTGGACCGGCCGCCCGGACCTCGTCCCCTGACCCAGGAAGGTTCGGCGGCCACCCGGTCATGTGTCCAGGAGGCGGGCCAGGTCCTCGGGTGGGGCGGGGTCCGCCGCGTCGGCCGGCAGCAGGCCGTGCGCGCGCAGAGCCCGCCCCACCAGCGGGCCCCAGGCCGGGCGCAGCCGGGCGCGGGCCAGCAGGTCGGCGTCGCCCAGGACCTCCCCGGCCGGGCCCGCCGCCAGGACCGTCCGGTCCAGGACCAGCGCCCGATCCGCCCAGCCGTGCACCAGGTCCACGTCGTGGGTGGACACCACCGGCGTGGTGCCCCGCGACCGCAGGGCGTCCAGGGTCGACACCAGGTCCACCACCCCCGCCGGGTCCAACCCGGCTGTGGGTTCGTCCAGGATCAGCACGTCGGGGAACATCGCCATCGCCCCGGCCAGCACGACCCGCTTGCGCTGGCCGTAGGAGAGCAGGTGCGTGAGCCGGTCCGCGAACGCGGTGATGCCGAGCGCGTCCAGCGCCCAGTATGGGCCACAAGTGCGGACCCGCCGTGGTCTGCCCCACACGGACGGCCCCTGGGTCCCTTCCAGGGCCGTGACCGGGTCATGCTGGTCCCATGGACAACCACGACGACCGCATCCGGGTGCGCGGCGCCCGCATCCACAACCTGAAGAACGTGGACACGGAACTGCCCCGCGACGCCCTGGTCGCCTTCACCGGGGTCTCCGGGTCGGGGAAGTCCTCCCTGGCCTTCGGGACGCTCTACGCCGAGTCCCAGCACCGGTACCTGGAGTCGGTGGCGCCCTACGCCAGGCGGCTGCTCCAGCAGCTCCCGGCCCCGGACGTGGACGACGTCACCGGGATGCCCCCGGCCGTGGCCCTGGCCCAACCGCGCACCGCGCCCTCGGTCCGCTCCACCGTGGGCACCCTCACCACGCTGTCCAACACGCTGCGCATGCTCTTCTCCCGGGCCGGCACCTATCCGGCGGGGGCGGAGCACCTGGACTCGGACTCCTTCTCCCCCAACACCGTCGTCGGCGCCTGCCCCGTCTGCCACGGGGAGGGGGTCGAGCACGAGGTCACCGAGGAATCGCTCGTGCCCGACCCCGAGCTGAGCATCGCCGAGGGGGCGATCGCCTCCTGGCCGGGGGCCTGGCAGGGCAAGAACCTGCGCGACATCCTCGACACCCTCGGGTACGACATCCACCGACCCTGGCGGGAGCTGCCCCAGGAGCAGCGCGACTGGATCCTGTTCACCGACGAACAGCCCGTGGTGACCGTGCACCCGGTGCGTGAGGCCGGCCGGGTCCACCGGCCCTACCAGGGCAAGTACAGCAGCGCCCGGAGCCTGGTGCTCAAGGCCTACGCCTCCTCCGCCAGTGAGGCCCGGCGGCGCAAGGCCGCCGAGTTCATGGTCGACCGGACCTGTCGGGAGTGCGGCGGGCGGCGGCTGCGGCAGGAGGCGCTGCGGGTCACCTTCGCCGGTCGCACCATCGCCGAACTGGCCGCGCTGCCCCTGGCCGAACTCGTCGCCCTGCTGCGCCCCTGGCGTGCGGACACCGGGGCGGCCGGTGCGCTGGTCGGGGAGATCACGGCACGCGTCGAGGTGCTGGCCGAACTGGGTCTGGGCTACCTGAGCGTGGCCCGGCCCGCTCCGACGCTGTCCACCGGGGAGTTCCAGAGGATTCGGCTGGCCACCCAGCTGGGGACGGGGCTCTTCGGGGTGGTGTACGTCCTGGACGAGCCCTCCGCCGGACTGCACCCGGCCGACTGCGAGGCGCTCACCGGGATCCTGCGGCGCCTGCGCGACGGCGGCAACACCGTGTGCTTCGTCGAGCACGACCTGGACATCGTGCGCGGTGCGGACTGGATCGTCGACGTCGGTCCGCAGGCGGGTGAGCACGGCGGACACGTGCTGTACAGCGGCCCGGTGCCCGGACTGCGCGAGGTCCCGGAGTCGGTGACCCGCCGCTACCTGTTCCAGGACGTCCTCCCGGAGCACCGCGCCCACTCCCCCAGCGGTCGGCTGGAACTGCGCGCGGCCACGCGCAACAACCTGCGGGAGCTGGACGTCGACATTCCCCTGGGCGTGTTCACCGCCGTGACCGGGGTGTCCGGGTCGGGCAAGTCCTCGCTGCTGGCGGAGATCGGCGACCGGGCCGCGGAGCACGGCCGGGTGGTGTGGGTCAGCCAGCAGCCCATCGGGCGGACGCCGCGCTCCAACCTGGCGACCTACACCGGGCTCTTCGACACGGTGCGCAAGCTGTTCGCGGCCACCGAGCAGGCCCGTTCACTCGGCTACGGGCCCGGCCGGTTCTCCTTCAACGTCGTGGGCGGACGCTGTCCGACCTGTGAGGGCGAGGGGTTCGTGTCGGTGGAGCTGTTGTTCCTGCCCACCACCTACGCCCCGTGCCCGGCCTGCGGCGGCTCGCGCTACAAGGACGACACCCTGCGCGTGCGGTACCGGGGGCGCACGGTCGCGGACGTGCTCGCGATGTCGGTCGAGGAAGCGGTGGAGTTCTTCACCGAGGAGCCGTCGGTGCGGCGTTCCCTGGAGACCCTGGCCGGAGTGGGACTGGGTTACCTGCGCCTGGGCCAGCCCGCCACGGAGCTGTCCGGCGGCGAGGCCCAGCGGATCAAGCTCGCCACCGAACTCCAGCGCCGCCGGGTCGCCGACACGGTGTACCTGCTCGACGAGCCCACGACCGGCCTGCATCCGCATGACACCGACGTCCTGCTCGGCCGCCTGCGCG
Organism: Nocardiopsis sp. Huas11; assembly: GCF_003634495.1. Classification (GTDB taxonomy): domain Bacteria; phylum Actinomycetota; class Actinomycetes; order Streptosporangiales; family Streptosporangiaceae; genus Nocardiopsis. The sequence continues at coordinate 5,499,943 of NZ_RBKY01000001.1, forward strand.
ACCTCGTCGGGGCGGGCGCCACCGTGGTGGCGGCCGAGCACGACATGCGGGTCGTGGCCACCGCCGACCACGTCATCGACCTGGGTCCGGGCGGAGGGTCCGAGGGCGGCCGGATCGTGGTGCAGGGCACGCCCGCGCAGGTGGCGGCGGCCCCGGACAGCCGGACGGGCTCCTACCTCAAGGGCCTGCTCTGACGCGTCGCCCCACGCCTTGGCGGAGGAGAACGGAGGACTCGCGCGAGGGCTCCGGCAACCGCGGGCCGTGCGCGCGCATCCCACCTCCGGACGCGCCCGCACGGCGCACCCGCACCTGTCCCTGCACCCGCACCCGCACCCGCACCCAGCCCGCACCCGCACCCGCACCCGCACCGACGTACGAGAGGCCGCCGCACCGTGGACTCCGCTGCACCCGAGACGACGGGCTCCCCCCTGCCCTCCGACGAGCCCGCCTCCGGTGGCTCCGCCTCTCGTCCGCACCCGGATCCACGCTTCGGCTGCGGCGCGGTCGTCGGCGGGGCGCTGTACATGATCGTCCTCTTCGCCGCCCCCGGCCTCGCCGCGCTCGCCGCCGGGCTCTCGGCCTCCCACGGGGACACCTCGTACGGTGACCCGATCGGCGTGTTCGTCTCCACCGCCGTCGTCCTCGTCTGCTTCGGGTGCGCCCTGCTCTGGCCGCTGTTCCAGCGTGTCGGCGTCCCTCGCCCCGCCGTCACCCTGTGCTTCCTGACCGGGGTCGTGGGCGTGGTCTACGTCCAACTGATGGTGACGTTCTCCCTGATCGGCGCCTCCACCTCCCTCTGGCCGGTCGGATCCGCCCTGTGGGCCTTCGCGCTGAGCGGCTTCGCCGGACTGGTGGCGCTCGTGTGGACGCAGGGGCGCGAGTTCCGGTGGGCGGTCGCCGTCGTGGTCGCCGTGGTCGTCCTGCGGGCCCTGGTGGACTGGAACAGCCATGTGCAGGAAGAGCGGGAGGCGTTCGACGAGGTGCGGGAAAAGGTCTCCGCGCACGCGGGCCGAGCCCTTCTCCTGGAGTCGCGGGAGTGGTCGGCCGTCCACGCGTGGGACCAGCAAGGCGAGTACCTCAGGCTCGACTACGAGACCTCCGACGGCGACCGGATCGAAATCACCACCTGGGCGGACTTCGTGGCCGACGCCCTGGGCGACCCGGCTCCCGCGGACCCGCTCCGGGACCGCTGCGACTTCGAGGGCATCTCGTGCGAGGAGACCGAGGAAGCAGGACTCACGGTCATGAGCGTCCACGACGAGGACGGCTCACAGGGAGACCTCGTCCGGGCGGAGTGGAGTCCGGGAGTCTACGTCGAGCTCCGGTCGCGCGAAGGAGCGAACGCGGAGGACCTGCGCGCGCTGCTCGGCGCACTGCGCACGGCCGAGGAGGAGGACGCCGTCGCACTGGCCGAGGAGATCACTGCAGGCCCCCGCCCGTAGAACGCGGAATCGGCTCACGCGAAGACCCCGTGGGGAACGGTCCAGGCCCCTCACGAGAGATGCGAGAGCGCCACCAGGACCAACGCGAAAAGGAACACCGAGCCGAACGCCATCTTGACCCACACCGGCGGATGACCTCGTGTATCCCTCAGGACGAGCAAATAGACGATCATCCCGAAAACCAGCGTCAGCATACCGAGGAAATACGCGCCGGCGACCAGGGGCTCCCATATCACCTCGTTCATTCGATGACTCCCCAAACCCAACGGCCATGAGCACGCCCCGTCAGCACCCGGCCGATCATCTCCCGACCCTGCCATGAGCCCGACCCCGCGGACCCGCCGGTGCCCGGCGGGTCCGGCGGTGGGACCGATCACGAGGCGTGCGCAGCGTCAGCTCTCCTTCTGACTGGCCCGCCATTCCAGCGCCTCGGGCATCTCGCGGTACTCCAGCAGGTGTTGGTCGGAGATCCGAGCCAGAAGGTCGCGCACACCGGCGGGACTGACGTTGAAGAACTCTCGGCGCATATTGACCCGATTGACCCGGTGCTTCTCCAGCTCCCGGTGGAGCCGCGACTCCAACCCCACCGCGTCCTCACTGAAGATGAGGGCATGCACGTCGAAGCGGAAGGGAACGGAGGCATCTCCCAGCTCGCGCACTCGGTCCATCGGATCCAGGCGCCGAGTCATTCCGATCTTCACCATGTCCTCACCGAAGGCACCGATGTTGGAGATCACATAGACGTACCCGGCGCGGATCTTGGCCTCGCGATCGTTGACGCCCTTGATCGCCTCCTCGGCCTCGGCGATTTTCTCCCGCATCTGGGCGGCTCCGGCCTCGTCGCCCCTGGCTTCGAGCTTGGCCAGCGCGGACTCGTAGTGGGACTGCTCTTTGATCAGCCGCGCCTTCTCCCTCTCGAACTCGCGGCGAGCCTTCTCCTCCTCCCTCTGGCGCTCCCTCTCCTCACGGACGCGCTCCCTCTCCTCCTCGACCTTGGCCAGGTGGTCCGCTGTCAACTGCAGTTCGTACAAGCGCTGGTGGTGGTAGTCGTCGCCGATGCGGATGTGCATCGTCTTGCCCAGCCTGGCGATGGTCTCGCGAGTCTTGCCGAGCCGGTCCGTGGCCGAGGCGAGCTTGTAGGGCTTCATCGAGCGGACCAGGCTGTCGGCTTCGGCGTTGTAGGCGCGCAGCATGAGCTTGGAGAAGTCCCGAACCATCGCGCGGCCCTGGGCCAGGGAACCATTGACCTGCCAGTCGGTCGCGGCGAGCACGGCGGTGTCCCTACGCACCATCGCCTTCAGCGTGTCCTTCACGTTCTTCAGCTGAGCCTTGTAGGCGACCGCGTCGGCCAACGGGTGTTGGTACTCGTAAACGCCGGCTTCCTGCAGAAGCGCGGTCTCTTCCGTCTCCACGACCCAGGTCCGAGCTCGGGCCACCTCTGACCGCACTCGGTTCAGTTCGGCTTCGGCACGACCGATCTCCGTCTGCCACCGAGCTTCTGCTTCCTGCGCCCTCAGCCCCTCCTGGATCTGCCGCTCGCGCATGGCCTCGGTCTGCGTGGCGATCTGCAGGGCGTCCATGCCTTGCAGACTCGCGACCCACTCGCGCAAACGCGAGTTCTCCGATTCCAACTCCTCCAGCCGCTTCTTCTTGCCGAACAGACCCGAGCCTGAGGTGGCCGGAACCGGAACAGACGGCAGGCCGGTGGGCAACGACGGGTTGGCCGGGGCAGGCGGCGGTGCCGACTCCGGCACGGTTTCGACGGGGAGCCAGAACTGCCAGCCAGGCGGGGCCGGCGGCCAGGACGGATCCGGAGTCCACCCCGAGGGCGGAAACCACCCCGCAGGGGCGGCAGGCCAGTTCGAGGGGGGATTGAAACGGTAGCCGGGGGCAGAAGTCATGGCCGCTCTTCAGTTCAACGCACAAAAAGCGCGTAATGTCGCTTATGACTGGAATCCGGTGCTGGCGTTGGTGTCTGGACACGTGACGTGGGAGGAGAGGAAACGAATGACACCCCCAGCCAATGTGATCATAGCGTGACATCGGCAGCCATCCAGGGAAAATCTCCCGCGGTCCCCCACAGACGGTCCGAGCACATCAAAGCCGGTCCCCCGGATCGGGCTCGGGAACCGGCGTATCCCCAGCCTGGTGCTTCTCACATCCACCGGCGGACGATCTCTGAGATCCCTCAGGACAAGCCGACAAAGGAAAGTCCGGAAACCATCGTCGGCAGGGAGATAAGCGCCGGAGAAATCGGGCTCCCCTCTCGCCTCGTTCATTCGACGGCCCCAACCGCCTCGCGCACATCCCACCACCGTCTTTCAACGACAGGGCGATGTTTCGGACGAAGAACGCCTTCACGGTGTGACAAGGACGAAAAGGCCCATGGCAGCGAAGAAGTCGGAGAATCAGAACCTGTGGAATGTGTACGCCGAGGTCTTTTGATACTGCCGGCTCGGCTCGCCGCCGAGGGCTCATGGGTACCCGCCCTCCTGCCCGCGGCGGCGTACGGACTGGTCAGGACGCCGATCGGGGCGATGGTAGGTTCCACTGGCCAGGAGACCGCGGTGCCGCCAGGCCCGAACCCGCCCCGCGCCCGTGTCCACCACACGGCCCCTCGAGGGCCGCCTCCGGAGAGGACCCCGTGCCCGGTCGTCGCCCCGTTCCCACCGCCATCTCCGACCTGCCCTACGCCGAGGACCTGCGCCCCTTCGACAGGGACGAGCTCCACTTCGACCCGCACGAGGTCGTCCACTTCGACGGCGAGAGGTTCGACGGGATCAACCTCACCGGCGCCCGGTTCATCGAGAGCGCCTTCACCGGCACCCATTGGGACGGCGGGGTGCTGCGCAGGTGCAGGTTCACCGACGTCTGGCTGCACTCGGCGCGCATGGCGGGCACCGACATCGCCGAATGCACCTGGCTCGACAGCGACATCGTGGCCAGCATGTTCGCCGGGGTCGCATCCTTCGACTGCGAGATCCAGCGGGTGGTGTTCTCCTCCTGCAAGCTCAGCGGGGTCAACTTCCGGGCCTCGCGCATGATCGACGTGGTCTTCGAGGACTGCGTGCTCACCGACGTGGACTTCGGCCAGGCGGCGCTCACGCGCGTCACCTTCCCCGGCTCCAGCCTGCGCGGCCTGCACCTGGCCAAGGCGAAGCTGAGCGAGGTCGACCTGCGCGGGGCGACCGAACTCGACCTGGTGTCGGGCTTCGAGTCACTGGGCGGCGCGGTCATCGGCCAGGCCCAGCTGCTCGCGATCGCCCCCGCGCTCGCCGCCAACACGGGGATCGAGGTCCGGGACGAGTGATCGTCCCGGCCGGCGCAGACCGCCGTCCCGCCGACCTCGTGACCGGCGTCAGCTCCGCTGGGCGTGGAGCCGGTCGGCGACGTCGGTGACCACGGCCGGGTCGACGTGCTGCGGCGCCTCGTACCCCGCCGGGGTGGACGGACCGTCGCCGGGAAAGAAGAGGTGGTCGTCGGCGTCGTAGAGGCGGATGTCCACCTCCGGGCGGCCCGCCGGACCCGACCGCCAACGGGACAGGTCGTCGTCCACGGTAACCTGGTAGTCGCGCCCGCCCTGGAGGATGAGCATCGGCCTGTCGAGTGCGGCGGCGATCGCCACCGGGTCGAAGTCGCGCAGTTCGAACCAGTACGACGCGGGCAGACCGAACGGCAGATCCGAGGCCGGTGTCTGGGGAGTGAGCTCGTCACCGTCCACGAGCTCGGCCTGTCGGATGAACGTGTCGACGACCGAGGGCGGGACCTTCGGGCATCACCGCGGCGAGGTGGGAGACGACGCGGACGGCGGCGTGGTGCATCGGCTGGGTGTCCCCGGCCAGGACGACCAGGCCGGCGACCGCGGGCTCGGCGGTGCGGTCCTTCGGCACGCTCACGGTGCCCGGCACGGCGAACCGGCCGGTGCCGACCGTGATGTCGTGCTCGGTGACCGGCTGTGCCAGGAGCGCGCGGGGGTCGACGCCGACACGGTCGCCTCGCTCTCGGCCGACGACCACCGACGCGCCTTCGCAGCCGCCCTGGCGACCCTGGCCGCCGAGTTCGACGCCTACCTCGGCCGCGACGGAGCCGACCCGGTCGGGGACCAGGTCGGGTACCGCCGGCACGCCGTCTGGCTCAGCCCCGAGGAACTGGACGCGATGATCGAGGGCATGCGGGGCGCCATCGGGCCCCACCTGGCCAACGGGCCCCGTCACGACCGTGCCCGGTACCTGGTCAACCCGGTCCTCTTCCCGGTCGAGGCACCACCGGCCGAAGCCCGGACCGAGGACGGCCCGGACGCGGCGAACGCCACGCACCACGAGGGCTGAGACCACCCGGTGCCGCGGCGCACCCGGGTCCGGGCGCGCCGCGGCCGGACCTCACCGCGCGCCGAAGCGCAGGTCGGGGATCGCGGACAGGTCGATGCCGTGGCGGTCGTAGACCTTCGTCGTGTTCTCCCCCGTCAGGTCCGCCTCGCTATAACCGAGCAGGGCCGCCACGCGCACCACGTCGGCGCGGCTGTCCGCCTCGATCTCCAGGTAGGCGGGGATACGCGGCCAGGCGTCGATCTCCAACCTCGCCCCGTCCAGGGTGAAGCTGTGCCTGCGGTTCTCCTGGTAGGCCTTCGGGGCGTACCCCAGCTTGCCCAGCAGTGCGTTGGCGGTCTCGAAGTCGCCGACCTCGGTCTCGGTCTCGCGGGTGCCGCCGATGGCGTCGGAGTCGATCTCCTTGACCGTGAGCGTGACCCGGTCGCCGGTGTCCCGCAGGCGCAGCCAGCGGGAGGCGTCGCCGGGTTCGATGTCGTACACGTAGCGGCGCTGGAGCGCCTCACCGAGGTCGGTGCCGCCCTTGCCGAGGATGCGCCCGGCCACCTGGTCGGCGTCGATGTCCAGCACCTTGGCCTCGTACTCGATCGCGCTCATGCCGTCGCGTGTTCCCTTCGGTGTCCGTTCGTTGTGGTGCGCCGACACGCGGAACGCCCGGCTCGGCGGCCCGCCGGGTCGCGGCACCCGAACGCCGGCCGCCGTCGCGTGCGCCCATGATGGCGCACGCGACGGCGGGGGCATACCTGGCGCCACCTCGCGCTGCGCTCGGACGCACGCGACGGCGGTCGTGCGCGGGGCGCCGGAGCTAGGCGGTGAAGAAGTCGCTCAGTGCGCGGCCGACCCGTCCGGGAGCGTTCTCCATGGGGATGTGCCCCGCGTCGGGGATACGTACGAGCGTGGACGCGGGGATCTCCGAGACGAACCGCTCGGCGTACTCCACCCTCTGGAAGCCGTCGTCCTCACCCCAGACCAGCAGCTTGGGCGTCGTGGACCGCCGCAGATCGGGGACGAGATCGAGGGTGTGGCGGCTGTCGGCCGCACCCGCCAGGGCCATCCAGGAACGGCGGACCCGCCCTTCGGTCCACGGGTCCAGGTAGTCGGCGACCCGCTGTTCCGTGGCGGCACCGGCCAGCGCCGCCGTCACGGCCTGTCGGCGGGCGGCGAGGAAGTCGGCGGCGGTCATGGCCGCGACGACCGCCGGATCCCGGAACCGGGCCACCCCGGGCACCGGCCAGGAGTCGTAGGTGACCGAGTTGACCAGGGCCAACCGGGAGACCTCCAGTCGGCGGCGGGCGAGCAGGTGCTGGGCGATGGCGCCGCCGATGTCATGGCCCGCCACGGCAACCGGCCCGGTGAGCCCGAGCGCGGAGGCGAACCGCGCCACCCAGTCCGCGAGCACCGGAACCGCGGCCGTCTCCGGGGTGAGCTCGCCGCCCGAGCGCCCCAGCCCGGGAAGGTCGACGGCGACGGGCCGCAGTCCCGCCCGGGCGAGGCGGCCCAGCACGGGGAGCCAGGCCCGGCTCCAGTACGTTCCGTGCAGCAGCAGCACGGCCGGGCCGTCCTGCTCCACGGTCAGGTAGCTGGCCGTTGCGCCCTCGACCCGGACCTCGGCCCTCGACACTGTCGTTTCGGTGGTTTCGCTCATGGGACCACTGTGACCGGCCACGGCCTCCCGGCCGAGAGTCTGAAAAGACATCCATGGGTACAATCCCGCCATGAGCCTCCACCGGGTGGTGACCCTCCTCGGTCCGCCCCAGTCGCCCTTCGAGCTGGCCTGTGCCTCCGAGGTCTTCGGCACCGTCCTGCCCGACCTGCCCAGCCGCTACGACTTCCGGATCTGCACCGAACACCCCGGCGCCCTGGCGACCACCATCGGCTACACGATGCTCGTCGAGGCGGGCCTGGAGGCGTTGGAGGACGCGGACACCGTGATCGTCCCCGGCTGGCAGGGGTACGGCACGCCGGTGGCACCGGCCGTCACCGGGGCGCTGCGGGCCGCCCACCGGCGCGGGGCGCGGGTCGTCGCCATCTGCACGGGGGCGTTCGTGCTCGCGCAGGCCGGACTGCTCGACGGTCGGCGCGCGACCACCCACTGGCGCAGCACCGCGCGGCTCGCCGCCGCCTTCCCACAGGTGCGGGTGGACCCGGACGTGCTCTTCGTGGACCACGGCGACGTGGCGACCAGCGCGGGAACCGGTGCGGGCATCGACCTGTGCCTGCACCTGGTGCGCTCCGACCACGGGTCGGCCTACGCCGCCCAGATCGCCCGGAACATGGTCCTGCCGCCGCACCGGGAGGGCAGCCAACTCCAGTACGCCGCGCGACCCGCACCGGCCAGGGCGGACGAGTCACTGGCACCGCTGCTGGAATGGGCCGCCGCCCGGTTGGAGACCCGGCTGACCATCGACCGGCTCGCCGAACGCGCCGGGCTGTCCAGCCGGACCCTCACCCGTCGGTTCACCGAGCAGCTCGGCACCAGCCCGGGCCAGTGGCTGCTCGACCGGCGCCTCGACGCGGCCCGGGAACTGCTGGAGCAGACCGACCTGCCGGTCGAGGCCGTCGCCATCCGGGTGGGACTCGCCTCGGCCGTCAATCTGCGACGCCGTTTCCGGGCGCACCTGGGCACCACACCCGGCGCCTACCGGCGGACCTTCGGCGAGACCGGGACACGAAGCCAGGCGTTGCCGCACAGGCGGGCGCGTTCTCCGCACCTTCTCATAAAATAACTCTTCGGAATCGCGTCATTACCGTACGGCGTCACCGTCTCTTGAGTGAACGGAGGCCGCCCGGCCTCCCGCCGTTCCCGACCTGGAAGAGAGCTGCTCATGAGCCCGCGCCGTCGTGTGCACCCGTCCGACGACCCCATCCCGGACGACCTCAGCCCGGAGGAACGCAAGGCCGTGGCCGCCCAGGGCGAACGGCTCGGCCGCCAGGAGATGGACGGGGTGCCGCCGCTGTTCGACAAGGACGACAACGAGCACGCCTTCGGGTCCTGACGCCCTCCTGCGGATTCCGCCAGGCCGCCGGACCGGCGGCGCCCCTCAGCGCGGCCCGACCCGGCGGCCCACCCGGCCCGTGGTTCAGGCCAGGCTCAGATCCTCGGCCAGGCGGGCGACCCGCTCCCGCTCGGCGCTCGCCAGGCCCAGGATCGGGCGAGGCAGGCAGTGCGGAGGGGCCAGCTTCAGGTGCTCGGCGAGCGCGGCGACCACCCTCAGGCTGCCGTGGGCGGCGAACATGTCCCACAGCGGACGCAGGCGCTCCGACGCGGCCGCGGCCGTTGCGGAGTCACCGTTCAGAGCGGCTCGGCACAGGGGCACCGCGACCTCGGGCACGGTACCGGCCACCACGGAGAACCACGTTTGGCAACCGGCGTTCAGGCCGGTTACGGCCGTGCCGTCCCCGGAGACGCCGATGACCACGTGGTCGGGGACCACGTCGCGGATCGCGGCCACGTGCTCGCGGGCGGCGGCCGGGTCCAGCGGAACCGGGGGGATCTTGATCGCGGCGACGTTCGGCAGCCCTGCGACGCGCGCGTACAACTCGTTCGAGAAGGTGAAGCGCGTCGTGGCCGGGTTGTCGTAGACCACCAGCGGCACCGACAGGTCCGCGGTCACCTCCTCGTAGAGCCCGAACACGTCGTCTTCGGTGAGCGCCTGGTAGCTCATCGGGGCCAGCAGCACACCGGCCGCGCCGGCCTCCTGGGCGTCCTGGGCCAGGGCCCGCACGTGGGAGGTGCGCAGCGCGCCGATACCGACGATCACCGGGGTATCGCCGGCCGAGCGCACGGCGGCACGCGCCACCTGGCGGCGCTCCTCGCGGTCGAGGTAGGCGTAGGAGCCGGTCGATCCCAGCGCGCCGATCGAGTCGACGCCCGCCTCGACCAGCCGGGCGATGAGCCCGGCGTAGGCGTGCTCGTCGAAGCGGTCGTCGTTCAGCGGGGTCAGGGGGAAGGCGCTCAGGCCAGTGAACACGGAGATCTCTCCTGGTCGATCGAAAGATGGTCGCCGTCGTGCGGCGAAGTGGTCAGTGTGCTCGGGGGGACGAACGTCGAGCTGGTGGCGCGGACGGCGTGCCCCGAACGCCCGGTGAACCCGCGCGACGGTTTCGCTTTCCGCCCCGGCCGGATCGGGCGCTCAGTCGATGCAGGCCGGTGCCGGCGCGCCGACGGGCAGCCCCCAACGCCGTTCGGCCGTCATCGCGGCGCACCTGAACTGTGCCTTGGCCGGTGGTCCCCACCCCAGCAGGCTCACCGCCTGGTGGAGCGGGCTCACACGGCGCGTGTGGATCCGCCCGTGGTCGGGGTCGGGCTCGCGCTCCCCCAGCCTGTCCAGTCGTGCGGCCATGCGCAGCTGCGCGTAGGGCTCGGTGCCGGGGCGGTGCACCGTCTGGTGGCCGAGGTAGACCGAGTCGGTGAAGGTGACCTGGACCTCCTCCCACACTTCGCGGACGAGTGTGGCCACCTCGTCGCCCCCGTCCCGGGGCTCGGGCGTGCCTCCGGGGAGATTCCACGTTCCGCTGCCGTCGTCGGACGACCACACGCCCGAACTCGTCGAAGACATAGCCGTAGACCTGCCGGACCGGCCACGAGGCAGGAGGCCGAACGGCCTCATGCCAGACATAGGACACCTCAGCCGCCTCACCCATGCGTCCGACCCTAACGGGACCCGGACCAGCGCACGGGGCCCGGGATGTGGGGCCGCCGAGGGGCCCCGACGTGCTGCGCCGCCGACGTGTCGGGGCTCAGGGGAGCAGGTCGTCCAGGGCCTGGTTCCAGGAGGTGAAGCGGACCGCCCTGTCGTCGAGGTAGGCGACGGCGGGCAGCTTGCGGTTGGTGACCAGCAGGACGCCCCGCTCGTTCCAGAACCGGCCGCCGTGGTCGGTGCGGCAGTCGAAACCCTGGTCGGTCAGCCAGGCGGCGACCTCGTCCACGCGGCGGCTCGTATGGATGAAGACGGCGTACTCGTCCATGAGGGTGCGCAGGCCTTCGAGGGCGCCGGGCACGGGCGCGTCGTAGATGGTGCCGTCGTGCCAGCCCTTGGAGTAGGCGTGGATGACGCCGTCGAAGTCGACGGCGAGGGTGTTCGGGCGCGGCACGGCGGCCTCCGACGAGTAGGGGCGGACAGGCCGAGGACACGGCGCCGAGCGCCCGGGCCTCGGGTGCGGTTCATCGACCTGCGAAGAATAGTCAAGCACGGCCACGCGCCCGAACACGTGGCCGCCGGCGATCGCGGGCCCGGCACCGGAAGGCGCGGGGGTGTCGGCGGGCCTACCCGGTCCCCGGACTCATTCCCGTCCCCGGCGGTCACGGTGGTCCTGGTCCACCTGGGTGTCCTCGTGGTGGTGCTCCTCCTTGCCGACGACCTTGTCGTGGAAGGTGCCCTGGGAGAAGTCGAGGTGGTCGCCTTCGTGGTGGGAGTGGAACCCGCCACTGACCCTGCCCACCTGGATCGCGATCCCCGCCACTCCCCCCTCCATGTGGTTGTAGATCACGTCGCGCGGGCGGCCGGTGTCCAGGTCTCGCAGGAGCGCGCGGAGCCGGTCGGCGGCCTCGGGATCGGCCGCCAGCAGGCGGCGCAGTTTGGGCTTCCACTCCCCGGTCGCCTCGGCGGCCAGGCCCGGCCGGGCGGCCACTTCGGTGCGGGAGCGTTCCAGTTCGGCCGCCGCCACGTGGCCGGCATCTGTGAACAGGGCCGCGAATCCGTCCAGGGTCACCCGCCAGAGCGGGGCGTCGTCGGAGGTCATCGAGCGGACCAGGAGAGCGGTGGCCCGTTCCACCAGGGGGGTCTCGTCCATCGCGCCTGCACCTACTCCTCACACCGGGGGGCCGCGTCCGTGTCGGGCCGCACGTGGATAAGACACGCTATCGGCCGCACCGGCCGCCTGTCCGGGATCCCGGTACGCCCGCCGCCCGCGCCACGGCGGCCGCGCTCACCGCAGGGGTCCATCGGAACGGGCGGTGGCGGGGCGGTGTCGCGAGAAGGCCTCGCCGGCGAGCAGGTGGCGCACGGCCTGGGCGCAGTAGTCGACCGTGTCCGGCGGGAGTTCGCGAGCGGGCCACCAGGCGATCTCGGTGTGCTTGTCCGGCTCCCGGTTGACGGGAGTCCCCGACCACGCGCGGCAGACGAAGAAGAAGTGGACCCACTCCGGCAGGGACTCGTGGCTGTGGACGACGTGGGCGAACTCCAGGTCCGCCGCCGCCACGCCGATGCCGAGCTCCTCAGCGGACTCGCGCACCGCGGCGGCCACGACGTCCTCACCCGGCGCCGCCTTCCCCGCGACCCCCGCGTGCCACAGGCCCGGTGCGTAGGGCACGTCGGGTCCGCGGCGGGTCATCAGGACCCGCTCACCGCGCACCAGGAACACGTGGGCGCTCAGCGCCGCGTGCCCGCCGTCGGAGCGTTCGTGCGTAGGTGTGGGCATGGGGATGATTCTGGCGCATCCGAGACCGGTGCCAGGAGGGGCGGCGGGCACCGGAGTGCCGCCTCCCCCTGGATGGCCGGAACGGGCCAGGTCCGCGTCGGCCCGGCGAGAGCGGGCCTGCGCGCGCTAGCGTGAGGGCCATGCCATCCCCCGGAGCGGGGCGCCCACCAGAGCGGAGATTCCATGGACCCGGCGATCACGGCCCTGGCCGCCACCGCGGCCGCCACCCTGGTCAAGGCCATGGCCGGTGACCTGTGGACCCTGACCCGGGACAAGATGGCGGCCGTGCTCGGCCGCGACGACGCCGGCACGGTGCGGGAGCTGGAGGCCGCCCGCGACCAGGTCGTCGAGCACCGCGCTCTGGCGCCGATCGTGGAACAGGAGTGGCAGGGGCGGCTGACCCGCTACCTGCTCACCCACCCCGAAGCCGTCCAGGAGGTGCGGGCGGTCCTGGACGAGATCGCACCCGAGGCGGGTAGGGGCGCCACGTACGGCGGCGACCACATCGACTTCTCCCGCGGCACCTTCCACGGACCCGTCACGGGCAAGAGCGTCCACCGGGGGCCGGACCACCCGTGAACGGCCCGGGCCCGCCCGCCCCCGCGCCCACGGCCGCGCGGACACGCTTCCCGTGTCGGCGCCGTGAGCGCGGGGGGGCAGGGCGCCGGGGGCTACAGGAGGGCGGCCCAGGAGTCCCGGAACGCGTGGCCGGCCAGGCCGATGACCACCAGCGCCCACACGGTGAGCACCACGGTGTGGTTGCGGGCCAGCACGCCCGCCGGGCCCCGCGCCCACGGGGGCACGGGCAGGTGTGCCGAGCGCACGTTGTGCAGGGTGACGTACCAGAAGAGCGGGATCGTCACCGCCCACACGACCATGCAGTACGGGCACAGCGCGCCGATGCGGTACAGGCTCTGGAAGATCAGCCAGTGCACGAAGACCGCGCCGAACAGCACCCCGGCCTGGAGCCCGAGCCAGAACCAGCGCTGGAACCGCGCGCCTGCCAGGAGCGCGGCGCCGACGGTGGTGACCACGGCGAAGCCCGCGACGCCGATGATCGGGTTCGGGATCCCGAAGGCCTCGGCCTGCGGGGTGGCCATGACGGTGCCGCAGGACAGCACCGGGTTGACGCTGCACGCGGGCACGTGGTCGGGGTCGGCCAGCACCCTGATCTTCTCGACCAGCAGGGCCGCCGCCGCGAGCAGCCCGATGGCGCCGCCCACGCCGAGCAGCCAGGGCAGGGCCCGGCCGATGACGGCGACCTCGGCACCGGGCGGCGGGGCCCCGGCGTCGCGAGCGGGCGTGCGGGCGCTCATCCCTCCAGCTCCGCGTCGATCATCGCCGAGAGCACCTCGTGGGAGGGCATGCTCGGGGCGAGCCGCCCGTTGACGAAGATCGTGGGCGTGCCCTGGACGCCGAGCGCGACCCCGTCCTCGAAGTCCGACGCCACCCGCTGCTCGGTGTCGGTCGACTCCATGTCCTGGACGAACTCGTCCACGTCCAGGCCCAGGTCCTCGGCGAAGCCCTCGAACACCTCGTCCTGGGGCTGCTGGGACTCGCCCCACTCGGCCTGGGTCTCGTACATCCGCGCGTACATCTCCTCCAGAGCGCCCTGGCGCGCGGCCGCCTCCACCGCCGCGGCGGCGGGCTCGGCGTTGGTGTGCCCGGGCAGGGGGAAGTAGCGGATGACCATGTTGATCCGGCCGTCGTAGTCCTCGCGGATCTGCTCCATCACGGGGAACTGGGCGCGGCAGGCCTCGCACTCGAAGTCGAGGAACTCCACGACCGTCACCGGGGAGTCCTCCACCCGGTCGAGGTAGCGGCTGTCCTCGCGCACGAGCAGGTCGGCGGGGGCGGTGGGCGTGGTGGTGGGGTCCTGGTCGGCGGGGGCGGGCTGGGCGGCGGGGGTGTCGGTGGCGCCGTCTCGGCCGTTGAGGGCCACGAGGAGTCCGGCGGCGATGACGGCGGCCATGATCAGGCCGAGGGTGATACCGAGGTTCTTGCTCATGTGGGCGTCCTGGGACGGGGAGCGCGCTGTGCGGCGCTCGACAACGGTCAGGGGAAGGGGCCCGCCGGTGGGCGGGCGCGGGCCGCTCGTGCGCGCGTGAGGTGCGACGGCGGCAGATGACCGTGTTCTAGACCCGTTGGACGCAGAGCAGCGTCAGCAGCCCGCTGCCGTGCAGGGCCGCCGGCTCCGGCCGGTGGGGACGCGGCGCCGGCCTCGGGGCCGACAGTGACGCGAAGGCGAGCACGACGCCGAGGGCGACGAGGAACAGGGGCGGCGCGGTGGGCAGCCCGTGCCCCTCGACCGCCTGGCACCCGTGCGCGACCCCTTGCGCGGGGACGTCGGCCACGGGCCAAGCGGACTCCTCCGCCTGTTCCGGGCAGTCGGCCGCGGCCACGGGGCCGGGCGCGGCCTGCGGAACGGAGCTGTGGCACAGGGCGCACAGGAAGCACATGACCATCAGGAAGAGCAGCGGCACCGCGATGGTGCGCTGTCGCCGTGTGTGGGTGTGCCCGTCCATGCAAGGCACTGTAGCGGTGGCCCCGTGGAGGGCTGCGTCGGCTCCGGTGTCAGGGAAATCGGCAGGGAGCGGGCGACGGGCCCCGCCCGGCGCACCGGCACGACCGGGGGCGGGCGACCGGGAGCCGACGACCGCGCCACGGCGTTCGGCCGCAGGCGTCGGGGGCGGGGGCGCCGTTCACACCAGCACGAGGACCCCGACCGTGGTCAGGGTCGCGACGCCGATCGTGAGGATGACGGCCAGCGCGATCCGGGCGAGGCGCTTCTCCTCCGGCGTGGGTTCCTGGTCGCTGGGGGCGCAACAGCCGCTCACCGGGGCTCCTTCGTGCTGCCGTGGACGGCGGTCCGACCGGTCCCGACCGGTCCCGGGCGGGTCCGGGAGGGTCCGGGCGGCCCCGGGCGGGTCAGGGCGGGTCCGGTGCGTGCAGCGTAGCGAAGGCGGACGGCGCCCCGGAACGGCTACGCGGGCTTCCATTATCGCCCAATGCGGATATGATCGCCACATGACGATGAATAGTACCGACGCGTGCGGCGCGCGGACCGAGGGCGTCGACGCGGCCGAGGCGCTCTTCCACAGCCTCTCCGACGCGACCCGGCTGGCCATCGTGCGCCGCCTGGCCGAGGGCGAGGCCCGCGTGGCCGACCTGGTGGCCCAGCTGGGGCTGGCCCAGTCCACGGTGTCCAAGCACGTGGCGTGCCTGCGCGACTGCGGCCTGGTCGACGGGCGCCCCGAGGGGCGCCAGGTGTTCTACTCCCTGGCCCGACCCGAACTGCTCGACCTGCTCGCGGCCGCCGAGACGGTCCTGGCCGCGACCGGGGCCGCGGTCGCGCTGTGCCCCAACTACGGACCCGACAGCGACGGGGGTGCGCGATGAGCGACGCGTGCTGCGGCGGGGACGAGGCCCCGGAGCCGCGGGGCGAGGAAGCGGCCCCCGCGCGACTGTGGCAGGTGGGCGAGCTCCGCTTCGCCGCCGTGGCCGCGGCGCTGCTGCTGGCCGGGTACGGCGCCGGGTGGGCCGGGGCCCCCGACGCGGCGGGCCTGGTCCTCAAGGCCGCCGCCCTGGCCGTGGCCGGATGGACGTTCGTTCCCGGCACGGTGCGCCGCCTGGCCGCGGGCAGGATCGGCGTGGGCACGCTGATGACCGTCGCGGCCGTCGGCGCCGTGCTGTTGGGCGAGGTGGGCGAGGCCGCGATGCTGGCGGTGCTCTACACCATCGCCGAAGGGCTGGAGGAGTACTCCGTGGCCCGCACCCGGCGCGGTCTGAGGGCGCTGCTGGACCTGGTCCCCGACCAGGCCAGGGTGCTGCGTGAAGGCGTGGAGCGCACCGTCGACCCGGCCGAGCTGCGGGTGGGCGACACGCTCGTGGTCCGTCCCGGGGAGCGCCTGGCCACGGACGGGGTCGTCACCTCTGGGCACACCAGCGTGGACACCTCGGCCATCACCGGCGAGTCCGTTCCCGTCGAGGCCGGCCCCGGGGACGAGGTGTTCGCCGGTTCCATCAACGGCACGGGTGTGCTCGAGGTGGGGGTGACCAGCACGGCCGCCGACAACTCCCTGGCGCGCATCGTCTCCATCGTGGAGGCCGAGCAGTCCCGTAAGGGCACCGGACAGCGCCTGGCCGACCGTGTCGCCAGGCCCCTGGTCCCCGGGGTGATGATCGCCGCGGTGCTCATCGCCGTCGTCGGTTCGCTGTTCGGCGACCCGCTGACCTGGATCGAACGCGCCCTGGTCGTGCTGGTGGCCGCCTCGCCGTGCGCGCTGGCGATCTCGGTCCCGGTCACCGTCGTGGCCGCGATCGGCGCCGCCTCCAAGCACGGCAGCCTGGTCAAGGGCGGTGCCGCGTTGGAGGCCATGGGCCGGATCAGGACCGTGGCGCTGGACAAGACCGGCACCCTGACCCGCAACCGCCCGGCCGTGGTGGAGACCGTCCCCGCGTCCGGGCACTCGCGCGAACGGGTGCTCGCGGTGGCGGCCGCCCTGGAGGAGCGCAGCGAACACCCGCTGGCCCGGGCCGTCCTGGAGGCGGCCCCCGCCCCGGAGCGCGCCGAGGACGTCGAAGCGGTCACCGGCGCCGGGCTCACCGGCACGCTGCGCGGCCGCGCGGTGCGGTTGGGCAGGCCGGGGTGGATCGCCGCCGGTCCGCTGGCCGGGGACGTGGCGCGGATGCAGCACGAGGGCGCCACCGTCGTCCTGGTCGAGGACGAGGGCGCCCTGCTCGGCGCCCTCGCGGTGCGCGACGAGTTGCGCCCCGAGGCGGCGGACGTCGTCTCGGCCCTGCGCTGTGCGGGCTACCGGGTGGTGATGCTGACCGGTGACAACCGTGCCACCGCCACCGCCCTGGCCGGGCAGGCGGGCATCGATCCCGGCGACGTGCACGCCGAACTGCGCCCCGAGGACAAGTCCCGCATCGTCGGCGAACTGCGCGGCCAGGGGCCGGTGGCGATGGTCGGCGACGGCGTCAACGACGCGCCCGCCCTGGCCACCGCCGACCTGGGCGTGGCGATGGGCGCCATGGGCACCGACGTGGCCATCGAGACCGCCGACGTGGCGCTGATGGGCGAGGACCTGCGCCACCTGCCCCAGGTCCTGGCGCACGCCCGCCGCTCCCGCGCGATCATGTGGCAGAGCGTGGGACTGTCGCTGGCCATCATCATCGGCCTGATGCCGCTGGCGCTGTTCGGGGTGCTCGGGCTCGCCGCGGTCGTCCTGGTGCACGAGGTGGCCGAGGTCGTGGTCATCGGCAACGGCATCCGTGCCGGACGCACCCGTGCCCTGGGGCTGGTCTCCGCCGCCACGGCCCCCGCCCGGGAAGGCGAGCCCGCACGGGGATGATCCCGGGGACGGCGGCGCAGGAGCGCCGCCGCCTCCTTCCGGCGGCCGCGGCCTGACCGGTTGGGTAGGATTTGTCCCGTGTCGGCGATGAACGTGAAGCGGTGGCGGCAGCCCGGAACAGGGGCTTTGCTGCTGTCACTGCTGTTCGCCGCCCACGTCTTCTGCGCCGCCGGAGCCGTGGCCGCCGCCCCGACGCCGGAGGCCGGCGGGACCGCCGCCGTGACCACCGCGACCACCGTTACCACCACGGCCGGGTCGGCGGACGCCGACTCCCCCGCCTCCGATGGCCACGACGAACAGCACCCCCTGTGCCCGTCCGATGCGAACGCGGGCCCCGACCACCGCGGCTCCGCGCTCGCGGGAGCCGCGCTCGCGGGCCTCGGCACCGGAACGGCCCTTCTACGCGTCCCCGCGGCCTACGCGGCCCCGTGGCAGCCCTCGACCACCGCCGCCGTTCCCTGGAGCGGGACGCGACTGCTCCTCTCGCTCTGCGTCCTGCGGGTGTAGTTCCGGTGCCCGGACCGCCCGGACCGCCTCGCGCGCGGCGTCGCCGCGCCGCTTGCGCGGGCCCGCTCGCTGTCGGCGCCGAACGCCGCGAGCCGGACTCCGCAAGCCATCAGCGCCCACGACCGCAGCCGCCTTACGGCCTGGACGACACCACGCCGCCGCACACTCACCACTTCCGCCCGGGCAGCCCGCGCTCCCGGAAGGTCCCCGAACCGCAGACGGAGCATCCGATCATGGGCACCACCCCTGCCGACCCGAAGAGGCGCCACGCGCTCGGCCTGCTCGCCCTGGGCGTCCTGGTCGCGACCGCGTGCTCGGCGCCGACGCCCGACACCTCGGGGGGCGAGGAGCCGCAGCCGCAGCCGCAGGAGACCGCCGCCCCACAGCCCGCCGTCCGTATCACCCCCGAGGACGGTGCGTCCGACGTCCGTCCGGACCTGCCCGTCGTCGTCGAGGCCGAGCAGGGCACGCTCACCGACGTGCGGGTCACGACGGCCGGCCAGGAGGACACCGGCGCCGACGAGATGACCGGCTCGTTCAATGACGACGAAACCGAGTGGACCAGCGACTGGACACTGGTTCCCGGCGCCGACATCACGGTGACCGCCACCGCCGAGACCGACGACGGGGAGCGGAACGAGGTCACCCACGCGTTCTCCACGCTCGCCGCGACCGAGGGCCGGCGCCTGGAACTGCGGTCGAACTTCCCCACCAGCGGACAGACCGTCGGTGTGGGCATGCCGGTCATCATCGACTTCGACCTGCCCGTAGAGAACAAGGCGCGGGTGGAGTCGGCGATGGAGGTGCTCTCCGAGGAGCCGGTGCAGGGCGCCTGGAACTGGTTCGGCGACCAGACCGCGGTCTTTCGCCCCGAGGAGTACTGGCAGCCCTACCAGGACGTCACCGTGAACCTGCGCCTGGCCGGGGTCCAGGCGAGCGAGGGCGTCTACGGCGTCGAGAACCACCGGCTCGAGTTCTCCGTCGGCCGGTCCCAGGTCAGCACCATCGACAGCGACACCAAGCGCATGACCGTCGAACGCGACGGCGAGCAGATCCAGGACTTCCCCACCAGCATCGGCAAGGCCGACGTCGAGCGCTACACCACCACCAGCGGCGTCCACCTCACCATGGAGAAGTACGAGGAGCTGGTCATGGACTCCTCCACCGTGGGGGTCCCGGTCGACGACCCCGAGGGCTACGAGATCGAGGTCGAGTACGCCGTGCGCTTCTCCAACAGCGGTGAGTTCACCCACGCCGCGCCGTGGAACGACCAGCTGGGCGAGGCCAACCTCAGCCACGGGTGCCCGAACCTGTCCACCGCCGACGCCCAGTGGTTCTACGAGAACTCCTTCCTGGGCGACCCGCTGGTCGTCACCGGGACCGACCGCGAACTCGAGGTCGACAACGGGTGGGGTTACTGGCAGCGCTCCTGGGACACCTGGCTGGCCGAGAGCGCCACCGGCACAGCCGACGACACCGGCGAGCCCGGCACCCCCGGCTCCCCGCACGGCGAGACGGACTGAACGGACTGACCGACCGCGGCCGCGCGGCTCAGACGCGTTCGAGGCCCATCCCGGCGCAGGCGTCGCGGAAGGGGTCCAGGCCGAAGGCCTCGACCGGCCCGACGACCCCGGGCACGGCGTCGGCGCCGGTGGCCAGGCGCTGGGCGGCCCAGGCCATGAGCTCACCGGTGAGCGTGTACGGGTTGGGACCCTCGACATGGACCTCCGCCAGCGGGGTGCTGCGCGGGCCCGCCGTGGAGGCGACGGCGACGACGTGGCTGCGGGTGCGTGCGCGTGCGGCCGCGTCGGGGCCGCCGGGCGGACCGCCGGCGAGCGGCCGGGTGAGCAGCTCGGTCAACCCGCCGCCCCCGGGCAGCCGCGTCACGGCGTCGGCGAGGGCCGTCAGCAGGGAGACCGGTCGGCTGAGGGCGCCGAAGCAGCCGTTGTAGACGGTGATGTCGCTCAGCTCGGGACAGGTGTCGGGCAGCAGGAGCACTTCGGTGCCCGAGACCAGGAACGCGGGTCGGCGGCGGCCTCCGACTGTGAATCCGCGCAGGCGGGAGGCGGTGCGTTCCTCGACGAGCCGGTGTCGGTGCAGCCGCACCGAGGGCAGGGTCAGGCCGTCGCGCATGGTGGCGCGGGTGCCCTGGCTGGTGCCGTTGCGCAGCGAGCCGGTGGTGTAGTAGCCGATGTCGAGGGCGTGGGCGGCCTCGCCTGCCTGCTGAGCGGCCAGGGCCGCGGCGAGGAGGCCGGGGACGTAGTCGTAGCCGAAGGCGGGGAGCATCACCGAGCCGGTCTCGCGGGCGCGCTCGTGGTGCCGGTCGCGCAGGGTGCGGACGAAGCCGACTTCGCCGGTGGAGTCGACGTAGTGGGCGCCGGCCTCGGCGGCGGCCCGGGCGACGTGGTGGCCGTGGCGTTCGAAGGGGCCGACGGTGGTGACCAGGACGTCACCGGGGCGCAGTCGTCCGCGCAGGCTCGCGGGTTCGGCGGCGTCGATCACCTCGTGGTCGAGCCCGCCGGAGCGTTCGGCGAGGGCGGTCAGGGCGGTGGCGCGGCGTCCGGCCAGGGTCGGTCGCTCGCCGCGGCGCAGCAGGGCGTCGAGGACGAGGCCGCCGGTGTAGCCGGTGGCGCCGAGCAGGAGGATGCGGCCGGTCATGGGTGGTGTCGCCCTTCGTGGAGGCGCGCGCGGACGCGGCGGTACGGGAGCCCGAGCCGTCGGGGGAGCCCGGTTCGGATGGCCCGCCATCGTAGGTGATGGCGCCGCCGGTGCGGGGGCCGGGCACCGGCGCCCCGGTGGCCGGGCCCGGTCCTCCGCGTGCCGGCGGCCGCCATGGTCAGCGTGCGTCGTCGTCGACGAGCAGGAACTTGCCGAAGTGCCCGCCGGCCTCCAGCAGCCTGTGTGCCTGGGCCGCCTCGGACAGGGCCAGGGTCCGGTCGATGACCGGCCGTACGGCCCCCTGCTCGATCAGGGGCCAGACTTGCTCCTGCACCTCGGCGACGATGGCGGCCTTCTCCTCCGGGGGCCGCGAACGCAGGGTGGTGCCGTGGACCGAGGCGCGCCTGAGCAGGAGTTCGGCGATGTTGAGCGGTCCTTCCAGGCCGTCCTGCATACCGATGATGACCAGGCGCCCGCCGGTGGCCAGGGAGCGGAGGTTGCGTGCGAGGTACCCGCCGCCGATGATGTCGAGGATGACGTCGTAGGGACCGTGCTCGGTGAAGTCCTCGGTGCGGTGGTCGATCACCTGGTCCGCGCCCAGGTCCCGGAGCCGTGCGGCCTGTTCGGGGCGGCCGACGGTCGTGACGACGCGGGCTCCCCTGGCCCTGGCGATCTGGATCGCCAGGGTACCGACGCCCCCGGCGCCGCCGTGCACCAGGAGCGTCTCGCCCTCGCGCAGGCGGGCGGTCATGAAGACGTTGGACCACACCGTGGCGGCCGCCTCGGGCAGCGACGCGGCCTCGGCCAGGCCGACCCCCGCGGGAACGGTGAGCAGCTGGCCCACGGGGACGGCGACCTTCTGCGCGTAGCCACCGCCGGTGAGCAGGGCGGCGACCTCGTCACCGACCTTCCACCCGCTCACGCCCTCCCCGAGCGCGCTGATGCGGCCGGAGGCCTCCAGGCCGAGGTAGGGCGAGGCGCCCTCGGGGACGGGGTAGAGGCCGATCCGCTGGATGGCGTCGGCCCGGTTGAGGGCGGTGGCCGCCACGTCGACGACGACCTCCCCGGCGGCGGGCACGGGGTCCTCGACCTCGTTCCACTCCAGGACCTCGGGACCGCCGAACTCCTTGATCGTGATCGCCTTCATGGCACTCTCCGTTCGTGGGGCTGGGTGCCGGGCTCTCGTGGCGGTCGTTCGAGCGTGCGTCGCGCCGACCCGTGCGGACGGGTCGGAGGAGAAGGCGTGCGAGCGCCCCGGCCGCGGAGAGCCGACGGACCAGGGCTCACCGACAGCCCTGATGTGTGCACTGCTCACACTAGGAACCGAAGTGTGCGGTGTCAACATTGGCGGCCGGCCCGATCGCCCCGATCGGGTCCGGCACTCAGCGACGGGATGGGAGGTGGCGGCACGCGGGGCGGGGCCGGAGGGCCCGCCACCGCTGGTCGAGCGGGTCCTGCCCCGCCCTCGCTGCGCCTATCATGTTCGCGACGCTCACATCACGGTCGACCCGGGCGTCGCGAACATCGGGGAGCGTGATCCGTGCAGCGAACGAGCGGCAAGTACCACCACGGTGACCTGCGCGCCGCCTGCCTTCGCGCCGCCCGGGAGCTGCTGGAGGAGGACGGCGGCAGCGGGCTGTCCATGCGGGCGGTGGCGCGGCGCGCCGGGGTGTCGGCCACGGCGCCCTACCGCCACTTCGAGGACCGCGACTCGCTGGTCTCCGCGGTCGCCGCCCAGGGCTACCGCGAGCTCGCCGCCCGGCTGGCCGCGGCGCACCCCTCACCGGAGACCCCCGGCGACCTCGCCGAGGTCGCCGTCGCCTACGTCCGCTTCGCCCTCGACCACCCGTCCCTGTTCCGGACGATGTTCGCCGAACCCTGCGACCCCGACGACGCGGAACGGGTCGCCGCGGGCACCGCCATCTGGGAGTACGTGCACCGCATCGTCGTCGGCGTCTTCCCCGGCGCCGATCCCGGGGCGCTCTCCACCGCGGTGTGGTCCCTCGTCCACGGTCTGGCGTTCCTGCACCTGGACGGCAAACTCGACACCACCGACGCCGAGGCGGTGGCCGCCCAGGTCCGGGCCGCCTTCCACGCCCTGCTGACCGCCACCCCGACGCGCGCGTAGCTGCGGCGCGCGTAGCGCTCCTCGGCCCCGCCGACGACCGGCGCTCAGCCCCGGCGCGCGGTGACGAGCCAGGCGGCCGACCCCACGCGCACGCCGTCGTCGGCGCGGTGGGCGGCCAGCGCGTTTCGCAGGGAGTCGAGGGCCCGCGTGCGGGTCGCGGGATCGACCTCGGAGAGCGGGCCGCGCACGGGTCCCATCTCCGACACGAAGGCCATCGCCTCGGCCATGTCGCCGCCCAGGCTGACCGGCTCCCGGACGGATTCGATCGCGATCTCGTCGAACCCGCCGGCCGCCAACAGCTCACGGGTCCGCCGCGGTTCGGCGAGCGAGTACGGCCCCGGGCCGTCGGTGTCCGGCGTCGGCAGCTCGACGAAGGGGGCCAGAGCGGCGCGCAGGGTGCGGGTCCAATCGATGTCCTGCGGCCGCTGCCAGCACAGGAAGGCCAGTCGCCCCCGAGGAGCCATGGCACGGGCGATGTTGCCGAACGCGGCGACGGGGTCGGCGAAGAACATCGTGCCGAACCGGCTGATCGCGGTGTCGAAGGCCGCCTCGGGGAAGGGATGGACCTGGGCGTCGGCCTCCTCGAAGCGCACGTGGTCCAGCCCTTGGCCGCCGGCCCGGCGCCGTGCGTGCTCCAGCAGGGGCCGCGAGAGATCGACGCCCACCGCCTCGCCCCCGCGGGCGGCCCGGGCGGCGGCGCACGTCGTCACTCCCGCACCGCAGCCGACATCGAGCACGCGCTGTTCGGCCGTGATCCCCGCCGCGTCCAGCAGGGGCGGGGTGTAGGCGGCCAGCATCTCGTCGTAGCGCAGGTACTGGGCCGCCCACCGGCGACCGTCATCGCCGTTCCACATCCGGGCCTGTTCGGTGTTGGCCACGGCCGGGCCCGGGCCGTCCGCCTCGGGAGTCGTGTGGGGCATGGTCACCTCTCCGGTCGTGCGGCCTGGGGCGACGGGCGACGGGCCCGTCGCCCCCACGCTGCCAGAGCGCGGGCCGACAGTCCACGCCCACCCGTCCTGGTGCCGTGCCCACATTGACCACGAGTCGAACGAACCGCGCACCGCCACCGCGGAGCGCACGTAAGGACCCACGGCAGGAATGGCCGGTTCCGGCAAGGAGGACGTCTGAGCGTCTGTTCCTTGGGATCATCTGTTGCGACCGAGCCGAACCCCCCTTCCGGAAGCGGTGCCATGCCCAGCCCTCTCCTCGATGACGACCCCGCCCAGGTCGGCCCCTACCGTCTCAGCGCACGCCTCGGCGGCGGCGGCATGGGACAGGTGTTCCTGGGCCACTCCCCCGGCGGGCACACGGTGGCGGTCAAGGTCGTGCGCCCCGAACTCGCCCAGGACGTGGACTTCCGGCGCCGCTTCGCCACCGAGGTCACGGCCGCTCGCAAGGTGGGCGGATTCTACACCGCCCAGGTCGTGGACGCCGACACCGACTCGACTCCGCCCTGGCTGGCCACCGCCTACATCCCCGGCCCCACCCTTCACCGCGCCGTCACCGACCACGGCCCCCTCCCAACGGGGTCGGTGGCCGTGCTCGGGGCGGGCCTGGCCGAGGGACTCACCGCCGTGCACGCCCACGGGCTGGTGCACCGCGACCTCAAGCCCGCCAACGTCCTGCTGACCCAGGACGGCCCACGGCTCATCGACTTCGGTATCGCCCGTGCCCTGGACTCCACCTCCCACACCCACAGTTCCACCGTTCTGGGCACCGCGGCGTTCATGTCCCCCGAACAGGCCCGTGCTCAGCAAGTCGGGCCCGCCTCGGACGTGTTCTCCCTCGGGTGCGTACTCGCCTTCGCCGCCACCGGCCGCAGCCCCTTCGGCCAGGGCCCGATCCACGCGGTGATCTTCCGGGTGGTGCACGAGGAACCCGACCTGGACGGAATATCGACACCTCTGCGGGACCTGATCGGCGCCTGCCTGGCCAAGGACCCTGGTGCCCGGCCCGGCCTGGACGAGATCCTGACCGCCCTGGTCACCACCACGCCCTCCGATCGCACCCGTGACCGTAGGCACTGGCTTCCCGACGACTTGACCGAGGTCATCGGTCGGCACCGCACCCTGCCCCTGACCACGGTCACACCCACGGCCAGGGTCAAGCCCTCCGACAGGCCCCGGGTTCCCTCACAGCCGCAGCCAGTGCCAGCCGAATGGCCCCGATTCTCGCTGGCCGACGAACGTGCACTCACACTCGGGCGGGGCCATCCGCACCCGGCCAATCTGTACCAGTACGCCGTCTACGTACTGCTCGCCCTCTTCACCCTGTTGTCCGTCATCACGGTGATCCAACAGATCGTCGGCGCCGCAAGCCTGAACGAGTGGCACTCGCAGCAGGCAGGTTGGTACCATCACGAAGCCCTGTGGACCATATACTGTATACAGATTGCTTCGGGTGTGGGCCTCGTCGTGGCCTGGCTTCTGTGGTTCCGTCAGCTGCGCACCATCGCGGAGGAACTCGAACCCGGTCGACTTCGCTTTCCGCCAAGCATGGCGGTCCTCGGATGGCTCATCCCGCTCGCGAATCTCTTCCTGCCCAAAATGATCGCCAACGACATCTGGCACGCCTCAAGTCCACCCGACAAAGACGGTCGGATGGCCCCAGCAGCCCTACTCCACACCTGGTGGATCCTCTGGTTGGCCACGTTCCTCACCTGGCCCGTCTTCTGGCTGCGGTGGTCCGAATTCGTCATCCGGGAATGGGATGATCTCGGGGACGACGACACCGCCACCGACCTCTACTTCTATGACTACGAACCCGTCATCTGGCTCAACCTGGCCGTGCGCGTCGTGGCCATACCGGCGGCGATCGCCGCTGCGCTCTTCGTCCAGCGGCTGACCGCCATGCAGGCCGCCAGGCTCAACGCCTGACCGCAGCGCCCGCACGTGAACGGCGACGGAAGGTCCTCTCGACCGCGACCGCTCACACGGCGTCGATCTCTTGACCGGTCATCTGCGCGTGGACTTCGTAGGCGAGGTAGGCGAGGCACTCCGCCGAGTGCACACGCGGGTGAACGAAGGCGGCGAACCGCGGTGCGTCCCCGAGCACTCCTTCGTAGGTGCGCCGCCCGGCCAGGACACAGGCGTGCCTCGCGTACAGGAATCCGTCCTCGGTCTGCGGGATCCGGCCCACCAGCGGGGCGTCGACGCGCATGCTCCGCAGAACGTCAAGGTCAAGGGCCTCGACCCGAGCGACGAGTTCGCGGCGGAAGCGCCTGACCCCCTCCGGATCCAGCCGCTCCAGCCTGGTCCTCACCCCCGTCAGGGCCGCCGCGACGTCCGCGGCGTCCCCGATCCGGTTCGCGCCGATGACGGTCCAGAAGTCCGTGGGCGGGAGCGGTCCGCCCGCCCCGATGCGGTCGGTACGTTCTTCCACGGTGCCTCCCGGTGCCGGCCGACGGGCTGCGGTCGCAGGTCGCCTTCTCACTCGTAGCACCCGGGTCCGACATTGGTATTCGGAGCGGGTCAGTCTGTCCAGGTCAGTACTGCCAGCCCACGTTGGCCGGCGATGAGATAGAAGCTCCGCAGCAGCACGAAATGCCCGACAAGGTACTCGCGCGGGTGTCCATCGAACCCTCGGAATCCGCATGCCTCGGCAGCTTCCACGTCGTTCACAGGCAGGCAGGTGAGTACTTCACCGATGTCCAAAGCGGCCAGTCCTCGGGCCACTTCCGCCGCTGCTGCGGGTGCGAGAAGGGCTGGAGGGGAGTCGAAGCCGTCATAGACCTCGGGATGATCGAGGAACTCGACGTCGCCGCCCGGGTCTCCTGAGATGCTCCGCTTGAGGACCTGGACGCACGGCCCCTCGATGCGCATGCGTTGACAGAAGCAGATCAAGCCCCAGATCGCCCAATCGAGATCCACCGTGTCCTCCGCGGGCGGGTCCCAACCGGGGTCGCCGTCATGTGCCACTTCCGCAGCCGCACGGCACTGAGCCAGGTACTGCGGGGACACCCGTGCGAGTTGCTGTGTCAGCGCCATGCATTGAAGTATCGCGGCCAAGAGGAGCATCATCTGACCGCAGGGCCGGTCCCGCGCTCCTCCCGGCCCGCGGCCCGCGCGGCGTGGTGGTCCCCGCGATCCGGACCACCGTGCGGTAGACAGACTCCCGTACCCCTGCCACCGGAGAGGGAGATGCTGTGAACGGCGAGCCCACGACCGACGCGTTCACGATCGAGCCGCCCGACGCGCGGCTGCTGGACGGCCGCAAAGCCCTCGTGACCGGCGCGGACTCCGGGATCGGGCGCGGCATCGCCTACCGGCTCGCCGCGCACGGCGCCGCCGTCGCGATCAACCACCTGGACGACCCGACCACCGCCGAGGCGATGGCCGAGCGGATCCGAGGCGCCGGCGGCACAGCCATCACCGTGCGGATGGACGTCACCCAGGAGGACCAGGTCCAACGGGCGTTCGCCCGGGCGACCGATGCGTTCGACGGCCTGGACCTGCTGGTCAACAACGCCGGGGTCCAGCGCCCGTTCCGGCTGGTGGACATGGAGCTGGAGTGGTGGCGCAAGGTCATCGACGTCAACCTCACCGGCACGTTCCTGTGCTCCCGAGAGGCGGCGCGGACCATGCTCGACCGCGGCTCCCGCGGCGCGATCATCAACATCAGCAGCGTCCACGAGGAGATCCCCTGGAAGGAGTTCTCCCACTACTGCGCCTCCAAGGGCGGGCAGCGCATGTTCACCCGCAGCATCGCGCGTGAGCTCGCTCCGCACGGCATCCGTGTGCTGGCCGTGGCGCCGGGAGCGATCGAGACCGCCATCAACCAGGACGTGGTCGCCGACCCGCAGCAGCGGGAGGCGGTGAAGGAGGAGATCCCGCTGGGCCGGTGGGGCGAGGTGTCCGACGTCGCCGGCATGGTGGCGTTCCTGGCCTCCGACCGGGCGGAGTACGTCGTCGGTTCGACGGTGTTCGTCGACGGCGGCATGATGCTCTACCCGAAGTTCGTCTGACCCGTCCCGGATATCGCATGGCGCCGTAGGCCGAAACGGACCACACTCGACGCATGATCCTCGTCCACCCCGTCGTGGAGACCCGCCTCCTCAACGGCTTCGCACTGTGGCCGGCCACCGATTTCACAGCGTACGAATTCCTGGCCCTGCACGACTCACTCGACCCGCCCGAGGTCGGCGCGGCGATGATGAGCATCATCGCCTGGAACGGCGGCGGGCCCCTGGACCACGACCTTCCTCCCGCGCCCTCCGAACCGCTCGAAGGCTTCCTCCACGGATTCCTCGTCCGGGACGAGCTCTTCGCACCCGGAGGCCTGCGCGTCACCGACACGGCGCACGGCACCACGCTGGTGCCCGGGTGCTGCGCCGGGCTCGGGGAGTGGCGTGACTGGTGCGCATTCGTCGACCACGACCGTCCTCCGGACCTCGGCCACGACCCCACGCCCCGCGCGGAGCTTTCGGGCGAGAACGTCCGGCTGACCGTCGACACCGAGCGGGACGACAGTCCGACGATCGACCTGACCGCGGCGGAACTCCGTCCCCTCCTCGCGGGCGTCGAACGCGACCTGGCCGGTTTCCTCCGGCTCACCGCCGCGTGGTCCGAGCACCACGTGCCCGGCCACGCCGCCCCGGTCACCGCCGCCCTCGCCCGAGCCCTGGACATGCCCTCACGCACTTAGACCGTGTTTTTTGCGGCATTTCCGGGCTCGCGGCCGCCAGGACCGCCTCTCGCGGCGCCTCTGCGCTCGAAAAGCACAACCAGGCTGAACTTCGCACATCGTCTTGCGAGAGACGGACCTGACGACCGTCGCGAGCTCACCCGAAAGCCTGCAGAAAAACACGGCCTGAACCGTGGTGGTCGCGGCGCTCCGGCCCCGCGGCCGCCGGGACGCTCCTCACCGCACCGGGTCCCGCGAGGTCAGCCGCCGTTGGACTGGCGGATCCCTTCGGCGAGTGCGTCGAACCGGTAGACGAACCCGCCGTCCGCCCCGCTGACCGTCATGTACGCGTCGGTCGTCCCCGGCGCGATGGCGACGTTGGTCGCGGAGTCCAGCCCCTCGGCGGCGTCGGAGGGCACGCTCGCCGTCATGAGGTGCTCTCCGGTCGAGGAGTGCACGCGGATCCCCGGCAGGCCGTGGGCGGCCAGGTAGACGTTCCCGGCGGCGTCCACCGCGATGGAGTCGACCTGGGTCGTGCCTCCGTCGAGGTGGAAGGCGGCGTGGGAGGTCACCACCTCCGTGCCGTCCTCGTTGAGCACGAGGTGGTCGACACGGTTCGCGGCGTACTGGCCGACCCACAGCCCTCCGAAGTCCTCGCTGAAGGAGATGCCGTTGGGCGCGGGCTGCTCGTCGGCCAGGACGGTCGCCTCCGCCGTGTCCCGGTCGATCCTGACCACCCGCCCCCGGAGCTCCCACGCAGGGTCCGAGTACCCGGTCGAGTCACTGACGTACATGTTCCCGGCCTCGTCGAAGGCCAGGTCGTCCGGCTGCATCGGCGTCCCGTCGACGTCACCGGAGAAGAACGTGGCCGGGTCCCCGCCCTCCGGTGTGATGCTCTCGATCCTGCCCCCGGCGAAGTCCGTCAGGTACAGCCGGTCGTCGTACGGGCTGAACTGCGCGGACGTGTACGCGCCCGCGTCGTCGGTGAAGACCGGGGCCACCTCACGGGAGTCGGTGTCCACTCTGAGCACCTTGGGCTCTCCGGCGGGGGCGGTGACGTCGACGACGAGCAGGTTCCCGTCGGCGTCGAAGGTCGGGCCCTCCAGCAGGGTCATACCCGTCTCGTCGTGGACGGAGGTCACCTGGACCAGGAGTTCGGCGGTGGGCTCCGTGTCCTGGTCCGCGCTCGTGACGGTGCCGGCGCATCCTGTCGCCGCTCCGGCCAGGGCGATCGCGGCGAGCGCGCGGACGCCCGCCGCTCGCCGTGTCCCGCGGATCTGCGTGTGCATGGGGTTCCCATCGAACGGATTCACGCCTGGGAGTCCAGGACCTCGTGCATGCGGCTGTCGCGCCACTGCCCGAGCAGCCGGTGGAAGGCCACCGGGCCGGGGCTGTAGGAGAAGCCGCCGTGGATGCCGGCGCCCTCGCGGTTGTAGTAGCCGGGCGTGCACTCCGCCTGGAACGCGGAGTTGTCGTGCGCGGTCTCGCGCACCGTCCGGCCCCACGCGTCGGCCGCTTCCGGCGAGGGCTCGACCACGGGGGCGGCGTTCTTGCGGGCCCGGGCGACGACGGCGGCGATGTGCTCGGCCTGCTCCAGCAGGATGTGCGCGAAGTTCACCGAGTTGGCGTTCTGCAGCGCGCCCAGGTGGAACAGGTTCGGGAAGCCGGGGCTGTAGAAGCCGTGCAGGGTGCGGGGTCCACGGTTCCAGGAGGCGAGCAGGTCCTGTCCGCCGCGGCCGCGGACCGGCAGAGTGCCCGACATGACGCCGGAGACGCCGACGTCGAAACCGGTGGCGAAGATGACACAGTCCACGGCGTACTCGGTCTCGCCGACGACGATCGCGTCCTCGGTCATGCGGGTGATGCCGCCGTGGTCGGCGGTGTCGACGAGCGTGACGTCGGGCCGGTTGAAGGTCTGGAGGTAGTGGTCGCTGAAGCACGGCCGCTTGCACATGTACCGGTACCAGGGCTTGAGCGTCTCGGCCGTGGCCGGATCCTCGACGACCTCGTCCACCCGCGCCCGGATCCGGTTCATCTTCCGCGCGTCCACGAGCTCGTCGATGCGCTCGCGCTCCTCCGGCGAGACGCTGGTGTCCAGCGCACCGGTGATCATCTTGCGCTGGAGCCGGGCGGTGGACGTCCAGCCGTCCCTGGTCAGGTCGGTCTCCACCGGCTCGCCGGAGACGATGGCAAGGAAGTTCTCCATGCGCTCGCGCTGCCAGCCGGGCCGCAGGGCGGCCGCCCACTCCGGGTCGGTGGGTCGGTTGTCGCGCACGTCCACCGAGGACGGCGTCCTCTGGAACACGTACAGGTGCTGAGCGTCGCGCCCCACGTGCGGGATGACCTGGACGCCGGTGGCACCGGTGCCCACGACCGCGACCCTCTTGTCGGCGAGGCCGTCGAGGCCGCCGCTCGCGTCGCCGCCGGTGTAGCCGTAGTCCCACCGGCTCGTGTGGAAGGTGTGGCCGCGGAAGGTCTCGATGCCCGGGATGCCCGGCAGCTTGGGCTGGGTCAGCGTCCCGGAGGAGGTGATGACGAACCGGGCGCGCATGCGGTCGCCCCGGTCGGTCTCCACGATCCATTCGTCGGCCTGGTCGTCCCAGGTCAGGCCGGTGGCACGGGTGTGGAAGAGGGTGTCGCGGTACAGCCCGAAGGTCTCGGCGATGGCCACGGCGTGGCGGCGGATCTCCTCGCCGGGCGCGTAACGCCATTCGGGCACGTAGCCGACCTCCTCCAGCAGGGGCATGTAGGAGTAGGACTCGATGTCGCAGTGGATGCCCGGGTAGCGGTTCCAATACCAGGTCCCGCCGAAGTCGCCGGCCTCGTCCATCATCCGGATCGACTCCACGCCCGCCTGCCGCAGCCGCGCGCCGGTGGTCAGGCCGCCGAACCCGCCCCCGATCACGAGCACCTCGACGGTGTCGGTCAGCGGCTCCCGCTCGGTCCGCGGGGTGTAGGGGTCCTTCGCGTAGTAGCCGAACTCGCCGGCGGCCGCGCGGTACTGGGCCGTGCCGTCGGGGCGGACGCGGCGTTCACGCTCCCGGGCGTAGCGGGCCCGCAGCGCGTCGAGGTCGATCTCCTCGCCCGGGTCGCCGGTGTTCGGGGGCGCGTCGAAGTCTGTACTCACGTGCGGTCCTTCCTCTGTCGCCACGGCACCGCTCACTTTTAAGTCAGGCGCATGACTTAAGATAACAGCACGTGCTGACCCGATTCCGCGTCCGCGCGACCCGGGAAGGAGGAGGGGCTGTGAACGGAGCCGCCACCTGGGCGGTCGCGTTCGCGGTGTGGCGCTCGCCACTCCGGTCACCCGGGCCCTCCCACGGGCCGCTTCCCGCCGCGGACGGCTCCACCGCTCGACCGCTCGTCCACCCGGCCTCCGACGGCACTCGGTACGGTGGGGTCCATGAGGAGCAGGATGACGCGGTCGGACCAGGTCGCCGTGACGCGGGAGACGATCCTGGCCACGGCGGAACGGCTCTTCGCCGAGCACGGACCGGCCGGCGTCTCCAACCGCCAGATCAGCCAGGAGGCGGGGCAGGGCAACAACACGGCGGTCAGCTACCACTTCGGGTCCAAGGACGGCCTGGTCCGCGCGATCGTGCGCAGGCACACCGAGCAGATCGACGAGATCCGCCACCGGATGGTGGCGCGGGCCGACGGCTCCACCGCGGCCAGGGACTGGGTCGCGTGCATGGTGGAGCCCTTCGCCCAGCACCTGGACGACCTCGGCCCCCCGACCTGGTTCGGCCGTTTCAGCGCCCAGGTGATGACCGACTCCGCCTACCGCGAGGTCATGACTCAGGAGGCCCTGGACTCGCCCCCGCTGCGGCACGCCGCCGAGCGACTCAAACGCCTCCTGCCCGACCTGCCGCCGGACATCCTCGTGGAACGGCAGGACATGGTCGGCCGGCTGATGGTCTACACGATCGCCGAACGCGAGCGGACCCTCGCCGTTGGCGACCCGCTGCCCGCGGACTCCTGGGCGCGGGTCGCCTCCAGGCTGACCGACGCCCTCACCGGGCTGTGGCTCGCCCCGGTCACCGAACTCCCGACCGCACCGTAGGCGGTGGCGCACGACCGGCCACGGCCCGGGACACGGGCCCAGGGAGACGAGCCCGGGGACACGGGCCCCGGGGCGACGCCCCCGGGGCCGGTGCGGGCACAGTCACCCGGCCCCGCGGGCTGACGGGACCCTCCCGTCGGTCACCAGTCGTGCACCGTCCCGTCGGCCAGCCGGTTGTAGGGCAGGTACGCCCGCACGTAGGGGTACTTGCCGGCCTGGTCCACGTCGAGGGCCACGCCGAGACCGGGCTCCTCGCCCGGGTGCAGGAGGCCGTCCGACCAGGTGAAGGACTGCTGGAAGACCTCGTCGGTCCGCGCCCCGTGCTTCATGTACTCCTGGATGCCGAAGTTGTGGACCGCCAGGCCCAGGTGCATCGCGGCGGCCATCCCGACCGGCGAGATGTCGGTGGGCCCGTGCATCCCGGACTTGATCTGGTACTGGGCCGCGTAGTCCAGGACCTTGCGCAGGTGCGTGATGCCGCCGGTGTGCGTGACCGCGCTGCGCACGTAGTCGATGAGCTGCTCGCGGATGATCTGCTGGTAGTCCCAGACGCTGTTGAAGATCTCCCCGATCGCCAGCGGCGTGGTCGTGTGCTGACGGACCAGCCGCAGCGCCTCCTGGTTCTCCGCGGGCGTGCAGTCCTCCAACCAGAACAGGTCGTAGGGCTCCAGCGCCTTGCCGAGCCGGGCGGCCTGGATCGGTGTCAGCCGGTGGTGGGCGTCGTGCAGCAGCGGCAGGTCGGGCCCGAACTCGGCCCGCACCTTCTCGAACACGGTCGGCAGGTGCCGCAGATAGGCGCGGGTGTCCCAGTCCTCCTGGGCGGGCAGGGCGCCGCGCTGGGCGGGCTCGTGGTCGTAGCGCACACCCTTGTTCGCCTCGGAGGTGGCGTTGCCGGCGATGCCGTAGATGGACTTCAGGCCCGGGACGCCGGTCTGGACACGGATCGCCCGGTAGCCCTGCTCCTGGTGGGAGCGGATGCTGTCGAACAGTTCCTCGGTGTCGCGCCCCGACGCGTGCCCGTAGGCCAGCAGGCCCTCGCGGGAGGCCCCGCCCAGGAGCTGGTAGACCGGCATCCCCGCGGCCTTGCCCTTGATGTCCCACAGCGCCATGTCCACCGCCGCGATCGCGGCCATGGTCACCGGCCCGCGGCGCCAGTAAGCGCCGCGGTAGAGGAACTGCCAGGTGTCCTCGATCCGGTGGGCGTCGCGGCCCAACAGGAGCGGGACGACGTGGTCACCGAGGTAGGAGACCACCGCCATCTCGCGCCCGTTGAGGGTGGCGTCACCGAGCCCGACGTGCCCTTCGTCGGTGGTCAGTCGCAGCGTCACGAAGTTGCGGTCCGGGCTCGTGACGATGACTTCGGCCCTGTCGATGATCATCGCTGTTCCTTCTGGTCCGAATGGCGGTGGTGCATGATCTCATCCGCCGTGCGCGGCGATCGGCCTCGGCCCTACGGTCGCCGGTGGAGCACCTCCCGAACGAGTCGAGTCGCCCCTCCGGAAAAGGGGTGGACCCGGCGAGCGGTGGTCGCCTATTTTGGTGCCTCCCCGACGTGAGGACGTAGCGCGCATGACGCCCCCCGCTCTGTAGATCTGACCTCCCCGTGCATCGGTCGCCGGCCAAGCCGCCGGCTCTGCTGCCATGCCTTTCGTCAGATCCTCAGAGAGATCGCGCTTGTCTTCACACGTTCATTCCGTGCTGCCCTGGGCCGTGCGGCGCACCCGCCTGCCCCTGCTCACCCTGCCGTGCGTGGACTGTCCGTCCGAACGCGCCGACACCGGTGACGGCAGGTTCCGCGTCAACGCCAACGGCAAACTGCTCGACGTCTGGCTCCTGGTCAACTGCGTCGCGTGCGACCGGACCAGCAGGCTCACCGTCCACCACCGCGTCGCGGTCCGCTCACTGCCCGCCGACCGGCTGGCCGGGTACACGACCAACGCGCCCTCCCTCGTCGCGGAGATCCTCCTCGACCCGTCGACCGCCCGGCGGGGCGGCTTCGGGCTCGACTGGGAGGGGTGCTGGGAGCTCCACGCGCCTCCGCCACCGGAGACGCCGTGGCCCCTTCGGGTGGAGGTCGCCTTCGACGCACCCGTGGCGGTCCGGCCCGATCGCCTCATCGCCCAGGGCCTGGGCATGAGTCGCAACGAGGTCGTGCGCCGGGTCAAGAGCGACGTCCCGCTGAACCGCCCGACGAAGCGGGGATTCTCCTTCGTGCTGGTCTAGGCCGTGTCTTTTGCGGCATTCCGGGCTCGCGGCCGCTGGGGACCACCTCCCAGACCATCGGTGGTCCCCAGCGGTCCCGCGTGACCTGGTCGAATCCGACCGCCGGCCGGGCCGACCGGTCCGGCCGGCGGTCGCGGGTCTTTCCCGTCGACCCCCTTGACGCTGCCCCGGACCTCCCCGCATACTGACGGCCAAATCGATTTGGCCAAGGCGGGGGCACTGGCCGAAGCGGTTCGGCAGCAGTCCCTACGAACGGAGCCCACCGTGGTGACAACCCCCCGGCACCCCGTGGACGAGTACCGTCCCCTCAGCAGAATGGCGCTCTTCGGCCTCCAGCACGTGCTGGTCATGGCGGCCGCACCGATCTCCAGCGTCTTCATCGTCAGCGCGGCCCTCGGGCTGTCCACCGAACTCAGCGTGAACCTGCTCGCCGCCTCGTTCGTGCTGTCCGGCATCGGCTCACTGCTGCAGTCGCTCGGCCCGTTCAGGATCGGCGCCAGACTGCCCTTCGTCATGCTGCCCGGCGGCGCACCGGTGGTGCTGTTCATCTCGATCGCCGAGCAGCACGGCGTGCGCACCGCCGTCGGCGCGGTGATCATCACCTCGGTCTTCTACCTCGTCGTCCTGCCCGTGTTCACCCGGCTGCTGAAGTTCTTCCCGGCCCTGGTCATCGGCACGATGATCGTCATCGTCGGCGTGAACCTGGTGAAGGTCAGCGCGTTCCTGATCACCGGCCGCCCCGGCGACCCCGACTTCGGGGACCCGCGCGCGCTGCTGCTGGGAATGGCCACCATCGGCTTCACCATCGCCTTCTTCTGGCTGTTCACCGGAGTCCTGCGGCAGATCGCCGTGATGCTCGGCTTCGTCAGCGGCACCGTCCTGGCGGTCCTGCTCGGGACCACCGACTTCAGCGGGGTGGCCGACAGCGGGTTCGTGCAGGCGCCCCAGCCGATGCCGTTCGGCGTTCCGGAGTTCAGCCTGCTCGCCTCGGTCCCGCTGCTCATCTACAGCTTCGCCTCCATGGCCGAGACCACCGGCCAGACGGTCGTCAACGGACAGGCCGTCGGCAGGGACGTCGACATCCGCCGCGACGCGCCCAGGACCATCCGCGCCGAAGCGCTGACCTCGCTGGCCGGCGGCTTCTTCGGCACCCCGCTGATGGTGTGCAGCGGGGAGAACATCGGCATCGTCCGCGTGACCGGCGTCCGCAGCCGGTTCGTCACCGTGGCCGCCGGGATCATCCTCATCGTCATCGGGTTCGTGGCGCCGATCACCGCCGTGGTCAGCGCGATCCCCGCCCCGGTGGTCGGCGGGACCGCGGTGCTGGTATTCGGTGTGGTCATCGTCCTGGGCGTGCAGATGCTCCAGCGCACCGCACTGGACGACCACACCAACACCTTCATCATCGGCGCCGCACTCGCCCTCGGGCTGATGCCGATCCTCGTGCCCGGCATGTACGAGGCCTTCCCGCCCAACGCCCGGATCCTCCTGGAGAGCGGTGTCGCGGTCGGCGCCGTCAGCGCCGCCGTCCTCAACGCGCTCTTCCACCACCTGCGGCCCCGCCTGTACGGCACCGCCCGACCGTCCACCGAGGATGGGACCGAGAGCCCGAGCCGGCCCGACGCGGCCGACGGCCGGACCACTCCCGACGGTCACCCCGACGCGGCCGACGGTACGGCCGACCCCGGTCACTCCCCCGCACCCGCCGACGGTACGGCCGATCCCGGCCGCTCCCCCGAGCCCATGGAGGACGACCTCCGCTTCTAGGGGCGTCGCGCCCGTCGTGGGCCGGCCGTGCCGCTCACGACGGGCGGCGCCCACGGCGGCACACGCCTGGCCCTCCCTCTCACTCCCCCGCGCGAACCGCGCCCGCACGAACCGACCGAGAACTACGCCCACCGACCCTGAAAAGGAACCATGAGCAAGCCGACCCCGGACCGATTCGACGCCGATCCGTCACTGCTGGTCCCGGAGGTGCTCCTGCTGGCGGACGGCCCCGTCCGCGACCACGCGGTCGTGGTCGCGGACGGGGTGTTCGCCGCCGTCGGACCGGCCGAACGGCTGATCCGCGAGCACCCCC
The DNA here is from genome assembly GCF_003634495.1 of Nocardiopsis sp. Huas11. Taxonomy (GTDB): domain Bacteria; phylum Actinomycetota; class Actinomycetes; order Streptosporangiales; family Streptosporangiaceae; genus Nocardiopsis. The sequence continues at coordinate 5,536,768 of NZ_RBKY01000001.1, forward strand.
GCCTCACCCCGGTCCGTCTCGACGGCCATCTGCTGATGCCCGGCTTCGTCGACGCGCACCACCACCTGACCCAGTCCTTCGGCTCCTCGCTCGCCTTCGGTGAGCCCTCGGAGATCTTCCGCCGGGTATGGGTGCCGCTCGAAGGCGCGCTGGACGAGGAGAGCGCCTACCTGGCCGCCAAGCTCGCGGCCCTGGAGTCCCTGCGCGGCGGCTTCACCACGGTCGCCGAGGCCGGGACCCGCGCGCCCGTGGACACCGGCGTCATCGGGCGGGCCGCCACCGACGCCGGGATCCGCTGCGTCCTCGGGCAGGTGGTCTGCTCCGATCCCGACACCCCGCCCCAGGCCGCGGCCGACGCGCTGGCCATGGCGGGCCGGCACCTGTCCCGCTACGAGCACCACGACCTCGTCCATCCGTCCCTCGCGCTGCCCACCCCCGAGTCCGCCACCGAGCGGACCCTGCGCTCGACCGCCGACCTGGCCCGCGAGGCGGGCGCGATCGTGCAGATCCACGTGAATGAACACCTCGCGGGTGTGGAGCGCAGCCTCCTCCAGCACGGCATGCGCCCCCTGGAGTACCTGCACTCCGCGGGCGTGCTCGGCCCCTGGCTGCTCGGCGCGCACGCGACCCTGGTCACCCCGCACGAGCTCACCCTGCTGCGCGAGACCGGCGCGGCGATCAGCTACAACCCGGTGGCGAGCGCTTGGAAGGGCAACGCGGTCGCCCCCGCTTCGGCCATGGCCGAGGCGGGGATCAGGTTCGGACTGGGCACCGACGGCACGCGCGGGGACGCGTTCCGCCTGGTGGACGCCGCGGAGACCGCGCAACGGCTGGCCTTCGGCCTGCACACGGGCGACTCCTCCTGCGGGGGCGGCTGGACCTGGCTGGAGCACGCGACGAGCCTGGGCGCGGACGCGGTCGGGCTCGGGGCGCTCACCGGCCGCGTCGCCACGGGACTGGCGGCCGACTTCCTTCTCGTGGATCTGGCGGTGCCCGAGCTGACCCCGTCGTGGGATCTGCCCTGGGAGCTGGTCAGGCTCGTGGGACGCGACCAGATCACCGCCGTGGTCGTCGCCGGGCGACTGCGGCTGTGGCAGGGATGGCCGCTCGACTGGGACGGGCCCGCGCTGGTCGAGACCACGGCGCGGGTGGGTCGTGAGATCGGCGCGCGGGCTCCCGTCACGCGCGCGCACCCCACCTCCATCGAGCACCGGGCCCGGAGCGCGGCGCAGTGAGCCTCGAAGTCCTGGCCCTGGTGGCGGTGGTGGTGGCGGTCGCGGCCTTCGTGCAGGGCAGCAGCGGGCTGGGGTTCGCACTGATCGTCGCCCCGGTGGTGGGCATCGTGGCGCCCGCGACGCTGCCGGTGTTCCTGCTCGCCGTGATGATCCCGCTGAACCTGTACGTGGCCTGGCGGGAGCGTGCGGCGCTGGACCTGCGGGGCGCCGGCTGGATCACCGTCGCCCGGCTGGCCGCCACCCCTGCCGGGCTGCTCCTGCTGATGGCGGTCCCCGACCGCCACCTCGGCCTGCTCGTGGGTGGGGCGACGGTGCTGGCGGCGGCGGTCAGCCTGGTGGCCCCGTCCTTCACACCGGGCCGCGCCGCCTACCTGACGGCGGGCGCGGTCACCGGCCTCACCGAGACGGCGACCGGTGTGGGCGGACCTCCGCTGGCGCTGGTCTACCAGCACCGGCCGCCCGCGGAGCTGCGGGCGACGGTCGCCGTGTGCTTCCTCGCCGGCGAGGTGGCCTCGCTCGCGGCGCTGTTCGCGTTCGGGCAGGCCCGGGCCGACCAGTTGACGCCCGCGCTGCTGGCCGTTCCGGCGGTGGTGGTGGGCGTCTGGCTGAGCAGGCTCACGCACCGCCACCTCAACGCCGCCCGGATGCGGATCACCGTCCTGGTGTTCGCGCTGGTCTCGGGCGGAGTGCTCATGCTCGGGCCGTGACCCGCGCCGACGAGGCTCGGGGGAGGAGGCCGGGGCGGGGTGTGCCGGCCAGGGCCCGGGCGGTGTCACCGCGCAGGTGCTCCAGCAGGAGTTCGACGGCGCCCACGGCCGCCTCGTCCAGGTGCAGGTCCACGGCGGTCAGCGGCGGTTCGCAGGTCCTGGCGCGGATCCCGTCGTAGCGGGTGACCACCATGACGTCGTCGGGCACCCTGCGGCCGCTGGCGGCGATGGCCCGGACCGCTCCGACCGCGAAGGTGTCCACCATCGCGCAGACCGCGTCGATGTCGGGGTCCTGGTCGAGCAGTTCCGCACAGCAGCGGTAGCCGGCCTCCTCGCCGCCCTCCTCGGGCGCGGTCGCGGACAGCACGGGCGTGCCGTGCTCGCGCGCCAGGCGCGCGAAGACCTCGCGTACGTCCACGTAGGTGTGCCGGTCGCCGGTGCCGGTGATGAGGGCGGGGCGGCGGGCGCCCTGTTCGCGCAGGTGCTCCAGCAGCAGTTCGGCGACCGGGCCGCCGTGCAGGTCCACGGAGGGCGCGCGGTCCCCCGCGCCGATCTGGCGGCCCAGCGTCACGTACGGCAGCCCGCGGGTGGTCAGTTCGGCCACGACGGGGTCGTCGCGGTCCGGCTCGACCACGATCGCGCCGTCGATGTCCACCGACTCCAGACCGGACCCGGACTCCACCGGCGGGACGAGGACGAGCGCGTAGCCGTGGTTGAGGGCGCGCTCGGCGGCGGCCGCGGCCACCTCCATGTAGAAGCCCAGCCTGGAGGGTCCGCCGGCCACGGCCAAAGGCATGGACGAGGCGAGCGCGATCGCCTTGGCCTGGCCCCGGCGCAGCCGCTGCGCGCGCAGGTTCGGCCGGTAGCCGAGCTCGGCGGCGACCTCCTTGACGCGCGCACGGGTGCGCGGGTCGACCTTGCCGATGCCGTTGAGCGCGTGGGAGACCGTCGTCCGGGACACACCCGCCGCCCCTGCCACGTCCGCGATGGTCGGGCGCCGGCCGGGGTTGTCGGGGGTGGGCATCGGTGCGGCTCCTCGGGGTTCACGCTGCGGGCGCCACCCATCGTAGTCCGGCCCGTGCGGGCGGCCGGAGCGTGCCCGTCACCGGTCGGAGCCCGGCCGTGCCCACCCGTGCAGCTCGGGTTCCGTGAGCCGGACGACGCGGTCGGCGCGCACGTCGAATCCCAGGACCGGGTGGCCGTGGTCGCCTTCGGGGTCCATCAGAACGGGCTTGCCCAGGCGTCGTCCGATCGCCGCGAAAAACCCGCACAGCACGTTCAGGCGCTCCTGGCCCTGGAGTTCGCGCAGGTCGACGTCGAAGTCGATCTCGTCCGGGGTGTGGAAGCGGAAGATCGCCTCCACTCCGTCGGCCGGCCAGACCCGCAGCTGCGCGCACTCCGCGTCCGCGGGGCGGGACAGCACCTCCTGAGCCTGGGGACGGGTTGTCGGAATCTCCCCCACGGAGTAGCTGTGCCGCCACCCGCGCTCGACGACCAGGTCCAGGAGCGCCTGCCAGTCGCGCACCGTGGTGTCGGGCACCCGCACGTCCGGGAGCGCCCCCATGGTCTCGGGATCGAAGAGGTCCTCGACGTCGTCCCAGAGCAGATCGGCCACCGACTCATCCTGGCAGGCGCGCCGGAAGAGGTGAAGGCGGCGGTGGCACGACCGGGTCCGCGGACTCACAGGTACCAGGCGCCCGCTTCGGTCAGCGTCAGCGTGACCAGGCCGGTCGACTCGTCGGGCCGGAGCCACCTTCGTACGTCCGCGACCGAGGCCGCCACCTGGTGGGACGGGACGGCCTGCGCGCTCTCGGGGCCGCCCGGGCTTCGCACGAGCACGTGGACGTCGACGAAGGCGCGTCGGCTCAGGTTCACGACGGCCTCGCGCAGGAGCGGCACCGCCTCGCGCCGCTCCTCCTCGGATCCATCGTCGGTCCAGGCCGCCGCCAGCTCCCACAGGGCACAGGTGCCGTCGGCCTCCTCGATCACGAACACCTCCACGGACGTGACGCCCTCAACGGCCACGGTCCATCCCCTCCTTTCGCTGCCTGGACGGCGGTCAGGTGACCAGGCCGTGCCGGTAGGCGTAGACCACGGCCTGGACGCGGTCGCGCAGGTCGAGTTTGGTCAGGATGCGCGAGACGAACGTCTTGACGGTCTCGTGGCTGATGACCAGGCTCGCGGCGATCTCGCCGTTGGACAGCCCTTCGGCGATCAGGCGCAGGACCTCCAGCTCGCGCGGGGTGAGCGGGGTGTCGACCTTGGTGTCGGAGGGCCGGATGCGGGCGGCGTACCGCCCCACCAGCCGACGCGTGACCTCGGGGTCCAGCAGCGCCGCGCCGGTGGCCACGGTCCGGATACCGTTCAGCAGCTGATCCGGGGGCGCGTCCTTGAGCAGGAAGCCGCTGGCGCCCGCGCGCAGTGCCTCGTAGACGTACTCGTCGAGGTTGAACGTCGTGACCACGAGGATCTTGACGGGCCGGGCCACCCCGGCCCCCGCCAGGCGCCGGGTCGCCTTGATGCCGTCGAGGACCGGCATGCGCACGTCCATCACCACGACGTCCGGGCGCAGCCGTTCGGCGAGCTCGATCGCGGCCGCGCCGTCAGCGCACTCGCCGACGATCGTGAGGTCGGGTTGGGCGTCGATGATGGTGACCAGGCCCGTGCGGATCAGTACCTGGTCGTCGCAGACCAGGACCCGGATCGGCTCGCTCATGCCGACCCGCCCACCGGTGCGCGTGCCGGGATGCGCGCGTGCACGGTGAAGCCCCCGCCCTCGTCCGGCCCCGCCGCGAAGTCGCCGCCCAGGACCTCCACGCGTTCGCGCAGGCCGATCAGCCCCCGCCCGCCACCGCCGGGAGCGGCATCCGAAGGCCCGGCGCGGTCGGTGCTGACGTTCACGGTGATCTCCTCGGGGCGGTGGCGTACGCGGACGGTCGTGGGGCTGCCGTGCGCGTACTTGAGGGCGTTGGTCAGGGCCTCCTGCACGACGCGGTGCGCCACCAGGTCGGCGCTGCCGCGTGAGGCGGCCGGCGTGCCCTCTTCGGTGAACTCCACCGGCTGCCCCGCCCGGCGGATCTGCTCGACCACGGACAGCAGTGCCTCGTCGGGCCCGGGGACGGGGGTGGCGTGGTCGGGGTTGAGCACGTCGAGCAGGTGGCGCATGTCGGTGATGGCCCGGCGGCCGGTGTCGGTGACGGCGGTCAGGGTCGCGTCGAGCCGCTCGGCGTCGGCGGTCAGGTAGCGCGCCGCTTCGGTCTGCACGACCATCGCGGTGACGTGGTGGGTGACGACGTCGTGGAGTTCGCGGGCGATGCGGGTGCGTTCGGCGGTGCGGGTGGCCTCGGCGACGAGTCGGCGGCGTTCGGCCTCGGTCGCGCGGGTGGCGCGCAGCCACGCCCCGATCCCCCAGGTGAGGGCCAGCGCCGCGTAGAACATCAGGTACTCGCCCAGGGGCTCGCCCGTGGCGACCCGGTCCACCGTGACGGCCAGCGCGACGAAGGCCGCCGAGCCCACCAGCACGGTGGTCCGCCGGTGCCGGGCCTGGTGGGCGCCGGCGCTCAGCAGCGCGATGGGCAGCGCGGTGCCCGCGACCAGGTGGTAGCCGCTGAGCTGGTCGAGGACGAAACCGCACGCCACGAGGGCCAGGACCAGGGCCGGCCACCGCCGCCGCCCGGCCAGGGGCAGGCACTGCAGGGCGGCGGCGAGCAGGCCCAGGGTGTCGAAGGGGCGGTCGGCCACGCCGCCGAACTCGGTCCCGTACCCGTGCTGGGAGGGGACCAGCGAGGCGCCCATCAGCACGAGGGCCAGGGGAAGGTCTCGAACGGTGACGTCGAGCCGCCGCCACAGAGGGGGGAACCGCCGGAGCCAGGTCACCGGGGAAGTCTAGTCCCGTCGGCGGGCCGCGCGACGCGCCGGCGGACGGGAACGATACGGCCGCGGCGGCGGGCGATCCACATGAACACCACGGTGGCGATGACGCAGAACACCACGGAGTACACACTGCCCTCGGGGCCGAAGTCGCCGCCGGTGACCAGGACGTGGCCCGACATGGTGGCGTCCAGCAGACCGGGGGGTGTGCCGCTGCCCGAGACCTCGGTGCCGAAGAGGGCGGATGCGGCCAGGTTCCAGCCGAAGTGCAGACCGATGGGCAGCCAGAGGCTGCGGGTGGCGACGTAGGCGGCGGTGAGCATGCCGCCGGCCTCGATGGCGATGGCGACGGCGCCCCACAGGGTGGCGTGCGGGTTGATCAGGTGCACCAGGCCGAAGGCCAGACCGGTCAGTCCGAGGGAGATCCAGGTGCCGGCGCGCTCCTCGATCACGCGGAACAGCACACCGCGCCACATCACCTCCTCGCCCACCGCGACGGCGGCCATGAAGCCGACCAGGCCCAGGGCGCTCATCGGGGAACCCAGGCCGTGGACCTGGTAGCCGCCGAGGAAGGAGATGTTGACGATGACCAGGGCGAACAGGCCGACACCGAGGAGCGTGCCCCAACCGGTGGCGGCGGTGGCGCCCGTCCAGGCCAGCTCGGTCACGTCGCGCTTCTCGGTACGGCGCACCACCCACCGGTAGACGAACACCGAGGCCACGGCGACCAGGACGCCCAGGATCAGGGAGAGCCAGGCGTTGTCCTGGACCGCCATGAGCCCTTGTCCGCCGAGGAAGGCGACCGCGGCGACGGCCAGGAGTTGCCAGAGAAGTCTCATGGGGGTCCTTCGTTGGTGTGGTGCGGCAGGGGCGCCGCGACTGGTCGAAACGCTACGGACCGGGAGGGTGCGCGGTCGTCACCTCGGGGTGGACACCTGCGCGTAGCTCTGGCGGGGGACACGGGCGGGGCCGCCGCGGCCGGGGGGTCCCCCGCGCGAGCCACACCCGGGTGTCCACTGAGCGGTGATGCCCCGGGGGCTACCGGATCCGTAGCGTTCTGCACGGCGCTGCGCTCGCAGCACACGGGCGACCGCCCCCGCTCCTGTCTCCCTCTCCCCTGGCGGGACCCGGCACGGGCGGTGCCGTCGCCCCCCATCCCGACTCCCCGGAGGCCCCCATGTTCCGCACCATCCGCACGACCGCCGTGACCGCGCTGTGCTGCACCGTGGCCGGCACTTCCCTGGTCGGCTGCGGGGTGGCCTCCGAGGTGCGGTCCGGCCTGGAGTCGGCCGCGGAGGAGGTGATGAACGAGGGACAGCTCTTCACCGGCACGAAGACGCTCAGCGTCGACGGCGGATCCGTGCACGTGTCCTGCTCCGGCGGCCCGGCGGTGGGTCGGCCGGTCATCGTCCTGATGGCCGGGCTGGGCGATGGGCTGGACACCATGGCCGACCTCCAGGAGACCCTGGGCGAGACGGAGCGGGTCTGCTCCTACGACCGGTTCGGTGAGGGCGAGAGCGACCCGCCGGAGGGGCCCCAGAGCATCGCCGACAGCGGGGAGACGCTGACCGCCGTCCTGGACGACATCGCGGGCGAGGGGCCGGTCGTCCTGGCCGGCCACTCGCTCGGCGGGTTGATCGCCGCCCGCTACGCGCCCGACCACCTCGACCAGGTCGCGGGGCTGGTCCTGATGGACGCCACGTCACCGACGATGATGGACGACATCACCGGCGTGATCCCCGAGTCTGCGACCGGCGAGGGCGCTCAGGTGCGGGCGCAGAACCTCGCGGTGTTCCAGGGCGAGAACCCGGAGAACCTCACCATCGAGAGCGACGCGCAGGTCCGCTCCGCCGGCGACATCCCGGTGGAGGTCGTCCAGCACGGTGTTCCGTACCTCGGCGAGATCCCCGAGTACGGCGACGACCTGGAGCGCGTGTGGGCCGAGGGCCAGGAGAGGTGGCTCGCGGTCTCCACCGGCAGCGTGCTCAGCACCGCCGACGAGAGCGGCCACTACATCCACGTCGACCAGCCCGACCTGGCCGTCGGGACCATCGTGCGCGTCATGGACGAGGCCGCCGAATGAGCGCCCGGGTTCGCGGCGGCCACCCACCGTGGCCGCCGCGGACCGGGGACGGTTGCTCCTCGAACTGTGGATGTCTACTATCTGCGTATGAACGCAGATAGCAAGAGATGCGGGCTCGACGAGAACAGCCCCTACGTCGAGTACGCGGTGGAGATCCTCACCCTGCTCGCCGACGCCACGCGGGTCCGCATCATCCTCGCGCTGCGCGGCGGTGAGCTCTCCGTCAACGAGTTGGCCGAACGCCTCGACAAGCCCGGCCCCTCGGTCTCCCAGCACCTGGCCAAGCTCCGGATGGGCCGGGTCGTGGCGTGCCGCAGGGAGGGCAACCGGATGTACTACAGCCTGGCCAACGAGCACGCCCGCCAGCTGGTCGCCGACGCCGTCTACCAGGCCGAACACGCCCTGGAGGTCGAGCCCGCCCACCACCGCGCCCGGGTCGCGCCACCCGGCAGGGCCGTCGGAGGGGCGGCCGCGGCCGAAGCGCCGGGCGGACCGGCCGACGCGGAGGCGACCGCACCGGCGGGCGGACCGGCCGATGTGAGATCCGCCGGATGTCCGGCCGGCGGCCGCGCCACGGGTGCGCCCGAGGGCGACGTCCGATGAGCCCCTCCGCCACCTCCGCCCCCGCGCGCACTCCCTCCGCCCGCGACACGGTGCGGCCGCCCTCCCTCCTGCGGACCGGCCTGCGCCTGGCCGAGGTCCGCTGGGCCCTGGGCGCGCTGCTGCTGTTCCTGGCCGGTTGGGCCGCCCAACTCCTGGGCGCCCCCGCCTGGCTCTGGTGGGGCCTGTTCCTCGCGTGCTACGGCACGGGCGGCTGGGAGCCCGCCCTCGCCGGGCTGCGCGCCGCCCGGGAGCGCACCCTGGACGTGGACCTGCTCATGATCGTGGCCGCGATCGCCGCGGCCTCCATCGGCCAGGTCTTCGACGGCGCCCTGCTCATCGTCATCTTCGCCACGTCCGGCGCCCTGGAGGCCGTGGTCACCCAGCGCACGGCCGACTCCGTCAGCGCGCTGCTCACCCTGGCCCCCGAACGTGCCGTGCGGCTGCGCACCACCCCCGACGGCGAGCACGAGGAGAGCGTCGACACCCGCGAACTCCAGGTCGGCGACACGGTCCTGGTCCGCCCGGGCGAACGCGTGGGCGCCGACGGCACGGTCCTGGACGGCCGCAGCGAGGTCGACCAGCAGGCCATCACCGGGGAGTCGGTCCCGATCCCCCGCGGCGAGGGCGACGAGGTCCTCTCGGGCACCATCAACGGCACCGGGGCCCTGCGCGTGCGCGTGGACCGCCCGGCCGGGGAGTCGGTGATCGCGCGCATCGTCACCCTGGTCGAGGAGGCCTCGGCGACCAAGGCCGAGACACAGCTGTTCATCGAGCGCGTCGAGCAGCGCTACTCCGTGATCGTGGTGGCGGCCACCCTGCTCGTGCTGGCCGTCCCCCTCCTGCTGGGCGAGGACTTCGAGTCGGCGCTGCTGCGCGCGATCGTGTTCATGATCGTGGCCTCCCCGTGTGCGGTGGTCCTGTCGACGATGCCGCCCCTGCTGGCCGCCATCGCCAACGCCGGGCGCCACGGCGTCCTGGTCAAGTCAGCCACCGTGATGGAACAGATCGGCCGGACCGACGTGGTGGCCTTCGACAAGACGGGCACGCTGACGCGGGGCGAGCCCCGGGTCACCGAGGTCCTCCCCGCACCGGGCCGCACGGTGACGGAAGTGTTGGGGCTGGCCGCGGCCGTGGAGCGCTACAGCGAGCACCCGCTGGCCGACGCCATCCGTACCCGCGCCCAGGAGGAGGGCGCCGACGTGCTCGCGGCGCGGGACTTCGCGTCCCTGCCCGGGGTCGGGGTGAGCGCGACCGTGGACGGCGCGCTGGTCCGGGTCGAACGGGCCCCGGCCGAGCCCGGCGGTCCGGCGAGCACGCGGGTCGTCGTCTCCGTGGACGGGCGGACGGCGGGGCGGATCGTCCTCGCCGACGCCCTGCGCGCCGAGGCCGCCGCCACGGTGGCGCAGGTGGGCGCGCTCACCGGCGGACCGGTCCACCTGCTCACCGGGGACAACCCGGCCACCGCGGCCGACATCGCCCGGGCCACGGGCGTCACCGAGGTACGCGCCGACCTCCTGCCCCAGGACAAGGCCGCGGCGGTCAAGGAGATGGAGGACGCGGGAACCCGGGTCCTGCTGGTGGGCGACGGGGTCAACGACGCGCCCGCGATGGCCGCCGCGACCACCGGCGTGGCCATGGGCCGACGCGGGTCGGACCTGGCCCTGGACACCGCCGACGCGATCATCGTGCGCGACGACCTGTCGACCCTGCCCCGGTTGGTCGCCCTGTCCCGGCGGGCGCGGCGGTTCGTCGTCGCCAACCTGTGCGTGGCGGGCACGTTCATCGTGGTGCTGGTGGCCTGGGACCTGGCCGGCACGCTGCCGCTGGCCCTGGCGGTGGCCGGGCACGAGGGTTCGACGGTCGTCGTGGCCCTCAACGGGCTGCGCCTGCTGCGCTCCCGCGCCTGGGACCGGTGACCGGGGGCTCCTCGGCCCGCCGCTCGACCGGCGACGGCGACGGCGACGGCGACAAGGAGTCGGCGGCCGAGGGGCCCGGGTCTACTGGTCGGCCAGCGGGGCGGTGAGCAGGAGACCGGCCCCGGTCGCCGTGCCGGCGCCGATACCGGACAGGCACAGATCCTGGAGGGCGTCGCTGTCACGCACCTCGGCCGTCCCCGTGAAGTGGTAGCGGGCGGGCCTGCCGCCCAGGTGCTTCCACTTCGCCGAGGTCACGCGCACCGCGCTCCCGAACTTGCCGTCGAGCCACTCCTCGAACTCCTCCTCCGGCAGGGGGACGCGCTTGCCGCGCGGGCGCGCGTCCTGCTCGTCGGACTCCGGGGCGCGCTGGCCCGTGGGCGCCGAGATGAGCTCCCACCGGATCGTCTCGCCCTCGGGGTGCAGCGGCATCGGGTGGATCGTGGCCGCGACCGCGCCGGGGACCTTGCCCCAGGCGGGGGCGGTGTCGGAGCTGACCACCAGCGTGGCGGGCGAGGTACGCGCCCACAGGACACGGGCGTCGGACGCGGGGTCGGGGTCGACCGCCCTGCGTACGGCCTTACCCATGGCCGCCCACTGGTCCATGCCGGCACTGCGCTTGGGGTCGAGCTTGATACGGGCCAGGTACAAGGAGTTCCTCTCCGGGGCACGCCCGCCGCGGCGGGGCCCTGCGTTCGGTCACGGGCCGTCGAGGATCCCCTCCGCCCGAGCTGGAGTTCTCACTGTACGAGGCATCGGCCCCTGGTCGGTCGGCCAGAGCCCTCGCCCCACGCCGCGCCCGCGAGGGGGGCTGCGCCGTCGTCCCCTCCGCCGGCGGGGTGCCGCGTGGCGCGCCCCGAGATAGCAAGCGCTTTCCCGATCTGGCGACGAGGCCGGTCGGAGCATGCACCCAGCGCCACGTTCCCGTCGCTCCGAGGCGACGGACGCCACGATTTCGGAAGCGGGCGACGGCGACCTCGACGGCCGACCCGCTCCTCCTTCAACGGCCTCATCTGCGCCGATCCAGGACGCGTCGACGGAATGTGACCATTGACACCCTTTGTGATCCGATGCTAAAAACTGAACACGCCACAGCGTGGATAGCGCTTACCAGCTCGGCGTGAGCTGACTCCGTCCGGTGTTCCCAGCCCACACCAACGCCCTCCCAGGGAGATTGGACCACCATGCGCGTACACCCCGGCAGAGGGGCCCCTCGCACCCGGCGCCGCACCACCCTGCTCACCACCGCCTCCGCGGTCGCGGCTCTGGTGATGGCCGCCACCGCGTGCGGCGGATCGGGCGGCGGCGACGGCGACACGGTCGAACTCCGCTTCTCGTGGTGGGGCTCCGACGAGCGCGCGGCCACCATGCGCGAGGTCATCGAGAACTTCGAGGCCGACAACCCCGACATCAGCATCGCGGGCGAGAGCACCGACTGGTCGGCCTACTGGGACCGGCTGGCGACCAACACCGCCGCGAACGACTCCCCCGACGTCCTCATGCAGGAGGAGCGCTACCTGCGTGAGTACGGCGAGCGGGGAGCGCTGGCCGACCTCGGCGAGCTCGAAGGGCTGGACCTGTCCGGGCTGGACCCGCTGATCGCCGAGAGCGGCGACCTGGACGGCCAGACCTTCGGACTGGCCACCGGCGTCAACGCCTACGCCATCCACGCCGACCCCGAGGCCTTCGCGGCCGCGGGCGTGGAGATGCCCGACGACGAGACCTGGACCTGGGACGACTACGTCGAGATCGCCGCGGAGATCTCCGAGGGCTCCGACGGCGAGTACGTCGGCGCCCAGAGCATGAGCTACAACGAGGCCGGCTTCCAGATCTTCGCCCGCCAGCACGGGGAGAACCTCTACGACGACAACGGTGAGCTCGCCTTCTCCCAGGAGACCCTGGAGGAGTGGTACGCGCTCACCGAGCGGCTGCTGGAGAACGGCGGCCAGCCCAGCGCGGCCGAGAGCGTGGAGATCGAGGCGGGCGGCATCGACCAGTCCGTCGTGGCCACCAACGACGGCGCGATGGCGCACTTCTGGACCAACCAGGTCGGCAACGTCAGCGAGGCGTCGGGCCGCGAGATCGAGCTGCTGCGCTACCCGGGCGAGAGCGAGTTCGACCGGACCGGCACCTACTTCAAGCCGGCCATGTTCTACTCCGTCTCGTCGGGGACCGACCACCCCGAGGAAGCGGCCCGGTTCGTCGACTACATGCTGAACGACCCCGCGGCGTCCGACCTGCTCCTGGCCGACCTGGGACTGCCCGCCAACCTGGAGGTGCGCGAGCACATCATCGACGACCTGCCCGAGGGCGACGCCCGGATGGCGGAGTTCATGACCGGGATCGAGGACTCCATCGTCGACGGCAACCCGCCGCCGCCGATCGGCGCGGGCGAGGTCGTGGACATCACCGACCGCGTCAGCGACGACCTCGGGTTCGGCGAGCTCACCCCGGCCGAGGCCGCCGAGCAGTTCATCGCCGAGGTGGAGTCCGCCACCGGCAGCGGCTGACCCCTCCCCCAGCGGCGGCCCGGGCGCGGGCACTCCTCCTCCCCCGCCCCGGGCCGCCCGCCTGCCGATGGCCGGCCCCACCCCCGTGTCGGCCGCGGGGGCTCGAACGTTCCGGGGTCCGGACCGCTCCTGGCGGCGTCCGCGCGCCCGTGAACCGCGGCCGCCCCCGCCCGGGTCCCCCGGTGGCGCTGTACGGTGGCCAGAGACCCGTCCGCCGCCACATCCACGCGGCGGCGGAGTCGGCCCGCCCCATGTGAGGGCGCCGGGCGCCCGGTCCCGCCCGGCTCCGGCCGCGACCGCGGAGCCGCCCGGCCGCCTTGCGCACTTCTCGTGCGGCCCTCTCGCACCACCAGCCAGGAGACCGAGTCCGTGACGACAAGCCCAGTTCCGACCCCGGTGACCGCCGCCGACGTGGCCGAGGCGGCCGAGCGGCTCGCCGGAGTACTGCCCCCGACGCCCCTACAGCGCAACGAGCGCCTGTCCGAGCGGCACGGGCTCGACGTGTGGCTCAAGCGCGAGGACCTCACCCCGGTGCGCTCCTACAAGGTGCGCGGGGCCTACAACGTCATCAGCCGGCTCCCCGCCGAGCAGCGCGAGCGCGGCGTCGTGTGCGCGAGCGCCGGCAACCACGCGCAGGGCGTGGCCTTCGCGTGCGCCGCGCTCGGTGTCGGGGCCCGCGTGTACCTGCCGCGGACCACCCCGCGCCAGAAGCGCGAGCGGGTGGCACGGCTGGGCGGTCGCCACGTCGAGGTGGTCTCGCACGGCGACACCTACGACGAGGCGGCCGCGGCCGCGCGCGACCACGCGGCCGAGAACGACACGACCCTGATCCCGGCCTTCGACGACCCGCGCACCATCGCCGGCCAGGGGACCGTGATCAGGGAGGCCCTCGACCAGCTCGGGCGCGCCCCGGACGCCGTGGTCGTGCCGGTCGGCGGCGGTGGCCTGCTGGCCGGGACGCTCACCTGGCTCCGGGAGGAGTACCCGGACGTCGTGGTCATCGGCGCGGAGCCCCGGGGCGCCGCGAGCATGGCGCTGGCACTCGCACACGGGCGCCCGGTCGCGCTGGAGGAGGTCGACCCGTTCGTGGACGGCGCCGCCGTCCGCCTGGTCGGCGAGCACACCTTCGCGGTCGCCGACCGGTGGCGTCCCCGTCTGGTCGCCGTCCCCGAGGGGCGGATCTGCGTCGAGATGCTGGACCTGTACCAGAGCGACGGGATCATCAGCGAGCCCGCGGGCGCGCTGGCCCCCGCCGCGCTCGGCCCCGGCCTGGGGCTGCCCGAGGGCGCGACCGTGGTGTGCCTGCTCTCCGGCGGCAACAACGACGTCAGCCGCTACGCCGACATCGTGGAACGGGCGCTGCTGTTCGAGGACCGCAAGCACTACTTCCTCGTCGAGTTCCCGCAGGAGCCGGGCGCCCTGCGCCGCTTCCTCGACGACGTGCTGGGGCCGGACGACGACATCACGCTGTTCGAGTACGTCAAGCGCAGCAACCGCGAGACCGGCCCGGCCCTGGTCGGGGTCGAGCTGGGCGCCCCGGAGGACCTGGAGCCGCTGCTCAAGCGGATGGCGACGGCCCCGCACCGGATCGAACGTGTCTCCCCGGACCACCCGCTGTTCAGCTTCCTGCTCTGAGCGGGGCGGCCCCGCCGAAGGTCGCCGGAAAAAGGCCGGAAAAAGTTCGACCGACGTGTCGATCCCTTCCATGGCCGTTCGACGTAGGGGTGAGAAGGTCCCGCCGAGGGGACCGAGAGACCCGGAAAGGGCAGCCCCATGAAGTTCATGCTGATCATGCGCGCGACCGACGAGGCCTTCGCCACGATGGAGGACACCGACTTCGACGAGATGCTCGAAACCGTCGGCCGCTTCAACGAAGAAATGATCCGGGCCGGTGTGCTGGTCGCCGCGGAAGGGCTCCAGGACGCCGCCGAGGGTGTGGTCGTGGACTACTCCGCCGAACCGCCCGTGGTGATCGACGGGCCCTACGGCGAGACCAAGGAGCTGTTCGGCGGCTTCTACATCATCAACGTGGCGTCCAAGAAGGAGGCCGTGGAGTGGGCCAAGCGGCAGCCCATCACGGGCCCGGGCTTCAAGACGGAGATCCGCCGGGTCAGCACGATCGACGAGTTCCCGCAGGACAACGAGTGGATCAAGAAGGAGCGGGCGTGGCGCGAGGCCACCGGCCAGCTCTGAGCGGGGTTCGCGACGCCGGCTGATCCCACCGGCCGGCCGTGGCCGCCGGCCGGTGGATCGGGTCGGCGCGGACCGTTCGGGCGGGACGGAGCGTCGCTCATGTTCCTCGCGATCCCTCCCGGGTAGCGTGCCAGAGCATCCGGGTGTGACTCCAGGATCGGAGGTTCCCTGCATGGTCTCGTTTCCCACGACCGTCCTCGTCGCGGACGACGGCTCACCGGAGTCCGACCGGGCCGTCGACGCGGCAGCGCAGCTGGTGCGCGCCACGAACTCGTCCCTGTCTCTCGTGCACGTCAGGTCGCTGTCACCGACGGTCATCGGCTTTCCGCCCACACCGGCCTACACCGAACGGCTGCGCGAAGAGGGCCTGGCACTGGTCGAGCGGCGTACCGCCGACCTCTCCGCGGCGGGTGTCGAACTCGAACACGCCGAGGTCCGGCTGGGCAAGCGGATCGAGACGACGGTGACCGGGACCGCCGCGGAGCTGGGCGTCGGCCTGCTGGTCGTGGGCGCCCGCGGCGGGACCCCGGGGCAGCGCTACCTCCTGGGCGACCTGTCCGTGCACCTGGTACGCGAAGCCCGTTGCTCGGTCCTGGTCGTGCACACCGAGGACTACCGGAGCGCGCACCGATCGCCACCGGACGGCCGGCACCAGGACCAGGACCAGGACCAGGAGCCAGAGCACCGATAGGACACGTTCATGCCGGACTTCCACCTGACTCCCCTGGACATGGCGGCCGTCGTGGTGAGCGTGACCGCGGTCGTGGGCATCGCTCTCTGGGTCGGGCGCAAGCAGCAGGGTTCGGAGAGCTTCTTCCTCGCGGGCCGCACGATGGTCTGGCCCGTGGTCGGGTTCTCCCTCTACGCGACCCAGTTCGGAGGCACGCAGTATCTGGGCCTGGCCGGCGCCGGGTTCGAATCGGGCATCTCCGTGTGGAACTACGAGTGGGTCGCCACGCTCGTCCTGCTCGTGTTCGCCCTGCTGATCCTGCCCTTCTACCTCCAGACCAAGATCACGACGGTGCCCGAGTTCCTCGAACGACGCTACGACCGCCGGGCCCGCTACGCCTTCTCCGGGTTCACCGTCGTGACGGCCATGCTGCTCGACAGCGCCGGCGCGATGTTCGCGGGGTCGCTCGTGCTGTCCCTGCTGTTCCCCGAGGTTCCGCTGGGCGTGCACATAGCGATCATCGCCCTGCTCGGCGGAGGTTACGTGCTGGTGGGCGGCCTGAAGTCGGTGATGATCACCGACACCATCCAGGGCGTGGTGCTCTTCAGCGCCGGCGCCGGGCTCTTCATCACGGTCTTCGCCCAGTTCGACTTCGACTGGTCGGTCCTGCCGGAGCTGGCGCCCGAGGGCGGTTTCACGGTCGCGCCCCCGGCCGACGACGACTTCCTGCCCTGGCCGGGTATCTTCACCGGTGCGATCTGGCTGTCGTTCTACGTGTGGGTGACCAACCACATCGTCGTCCAGCGGGTCCTGGCGGCCAAGAACATCGACCACGGCCGCTGGGGTGCGCTGTTCGCCGGCGCCCTGCAGCTTCCCGTACTGGTCCTGCTGATCTTCCCCGGCGTCCTGGGACGCGGCGTCTACGATGCCGACGAGGTGCCCGACAGCGACATGATCTGGCCCGCGCTGATCTTCGACTTCGTGCCCGTGGGCCTGCGCGGCATCATCATCGCCGCACTCCTGTTCGCCCTGATGTCGACGCTGGACTCGGTGCTCAACGGCGCGGCCAGCCTCGTGGTCAACGACTTCATCAAGACGCGCAGGCGGGAGTTCACCGAGCGTCAACTGCTGGCCATCGGGCGGATCCTGGTCGGCGTCTTCCTGGTGGCGGCGTCGCTGTGGGCACCGGTGATCACGACCTTCTCCGGCATCGTGGCCTACTTCCAGTCGTTCCTGGGCTACGTGACCATGCCGCTGGTCGTGGTCCTGCTGGGCGGGCTGTTCTGGAAGCGCGCCTCCGTCCCGGCGGGTATATGGACCCTGAGCGTGGTCCCCTTCGGGCTGCTCGCGTTCTTCCTCACCGAGGTCTTCGGGGTGTTCGACATCCAGTTCCTGTACGCGACCGGCATCATGCTCCTTCTGAGCCTGGCGGTCTTCGTGGCCGTCTCCCTGGCCACCCCGGCCCCGCCGGAGGACAAGGTCTCCGAGATCACCTGGAGCACGGCGACCTGGCGCAAGGGGACCGAGGACCTGGCCGGTACACCGTGGTACAAGAACTACCGCGTGCTCGCGCTGGCCCTCGGCGCGGCCACCGTCTGCGCGGTCGTGCCCTTCATCTGACCAGGGGGCGGATCCCGGGTCCCGCCACGCTCCCGCCGTGCGTGCGCGGGGCCCGCCATGAACGCTCGGGGCCCGCCGAAGGTCCCGGGCGCGGGCGGTCGGCTTGAACCTGACACCGGTGTCACGGCCTAGCGTTCCCCCGTGCCCGGCGCCCCGGCACCGCGGGAGGTGCCCGTGGCCGGTGTCCCGGGCCGTTCCACCGGCCCCGACCCGCAGGGATCCCCATGACAAGCCGACCGCCGCTCTGGCTGCTCATCCTCTTCCTCGTCCTCCTGGCCACCGCGACCGACGAGTTCGTCATCGCGGGCGTGCTGCCCCTGATCGCCGCCGACCTGGGGGTATCCGTCGCCGCCACCGGCCAGCTGGTCACGGTGTTCGCCCTGGTCTACGCCCTGGGCGCGCCCACGATGGCCGTGGCCTGCGAACGCCTGCCCCGGCGCGCGGTGATGGTGGGCGGCCTGGCCGTCTTCGTCGCGGCGAACGTCGTCGCGGCCCTCGCGCCCGACTACTGGACGCTGCTGGGCACCCGCGCCGTGGCCGCGCTGGCGGCGGCCGTGGTCACCGCCGCCGCCTTCGCCACCGCGGCGGCCGGCGCCCCGCGCGGCCACGAGGGCCGCTACCTCTCCGTCGTCACCGCGGGCATGACGGTCGCCCTGATCACCGGCGTGCCCCTGGGCGCGTGGATCGGCGGCCTGGCGGGGTGGCGTGCCACGTTCCTGGTCATCGCGGGCGTCGGCCTGATCGCCGCGCTGGGCCTTCTGGCCAGTGCCCCGAAGGTGCCCGGGGCCGCGCCCGCTCCCCTGCGCGCGCGGCTCGCGCCGCTGGCGAACCGGGCGGTGCTGCGCTGCGTCCTGGTGACCTTCCTCGCCGGCGGGGGCGGGCTGATGTTCTACAGCTACCTGTCGGTGTACGCCGCCCGTGTCTCCTCCGACTCCTCCGCGCTGCTCACGGCGCTGCTGGCCGTGGTCGGCGTCGCCGGTCTGGCCGGCGCCCTGCTCAGCGGCCGGTGGTCGGACTCGATGGGGCCGCAGCGAGCCCTGGCCGCGGTGGTCGGCGGACACGCGCTGGCGCTCGGCCTGCTCGCGGCCCTGGTGTTCACCGGCCTCGGCCACACGGTCCTGCTGGGGGCGCTGATCGCCCTGTGGGCCGTGTTCGCCTGGGGTCTGACACCGCCGGTGCAGGGCAGTGTCCTGGCGGCCGCGGGCCCGGCGACCGGGATGACGGCGCTGGCGCTGAACATCGCGGCGCTCTATCTGGGCGCGGGGGCGGGCGGCGCGCTCGGCGGGCTCGTCATCGGCACCGTGGGAGTGGCGCTGCTGCCGGTGGCGGCGACCTCGCTGATGCTGGCGTCGTTCCTGCTCACCATCGGCCCGGCACGGGCGAACCCGCCCGCCGGTCGGCGGCCGGGCGCACCGGACCGGACGGCCGCCGGCTGAGCAGGACCGACCCCGTGCCGGAGATGTACCGTACGAGGATGAGGATCGGAGAGCTGTCCGAGCGCACCGGCGCCAGCCGCCGGTCGCTCCGGTACTACGAGCAGCAGGGCCTGCTGGAGTCACGCCGCACGGACCTGGGCTGGCGGGAGTACGACGACGAGGCCGTGGTGCGGGTGCGCAACATCCGTGAGCTGTTCGCCTCCGGACTCACGGTCGCCGACCTCCAGCTGGTCGCCCCGTGTCTGGGGCAGCGGATCGACCCGGAGTACTGCCACCGGACCCTGGAGATCTACCGTCGGCGGCTGGACCGGCTGGAGACGCAGATCTCGACGCTGTCCGGCCACCGCGACCGGCTCGCGGCCCGTCTGGGCGAGGGCCCCGAGTAGGCCCCGACGGGTCGGCGGGACCGACGGGCTCGGCGCCCCGGACCCCGAGCGTCCCGACCTGTGCGGGGAGCCGGCCCGAAGGCGGTGGAGGATCCCGGTCAGCTCTGCTGGTACTCCACGGCGGCCAGACCGCACGGCGCGTGCAGGAACACGTAGTAGGCGCCCTCGGCGTCGTACAGGTCGGCGCCGCCGACCAGGGCGAGGTAGTCCATCGCCCTGCCGCATCCCGGGCAGACGGGGTAGGACGGGTCGTCGATCCAGTCGGGGCACCCACCGAGGGTGGAGCCCCCGCGGTCCCAGGCACTGGCCATGAACGGCGTGGGCCGGCGCGCTCCCGGGACGAAGGCGACCAGCGGTGGCTCCTCGGGCCTGTCCACGGGGAGGATCGGTGGACGCACGGTGTGCGCGGACCAACCCGCCTTCCCCTCGGCGGCGACCTCGGTGTAGACGGTGCCGTAGCAGGAGCACAGGTGGCAGGTGAGCACGCGCAGCCTGCCGCGCCAACCGGTGTGGGCGAGGGCGTCGGCGGCCTTCGGGTCGGCGGTGTCCAGGTCCAGCACGGCCCACAGCGGGCTCGCGCACCGCGGGCAGGCCTCATCGGCCCGTTCTCCGTCCGGCCCCGGCACGAAGCGGTAGGCGCCGGTACCGCACAGCTCACGGATTCCGTTCGGAGCGAGTTCCCAACCGCCGTCGCGGGTCAGTGCCGCCACGCCCCGCCGGTAGGGGTCGAAGTGCGGGCCGAGCGGCGGTGACTGCGCCCAACGGCGGAACGCCTCCTCGACGACGGGGCCGCGCGTCTGCGCCAGCACGTGGGCCAGCACAGCCGTCCCTTCGTCGGTGCCCGAGTCGATCTCGGCCACCACCTGACGCTGGAAGTCATCGTCGGCGCCCCGGTAGAGCACGTGCAGGCGCCAGAACACTCCCGCGTCCAGGAGCCGCGGGAGGTAGGGGGCCATCGCGGCGGGATCCGCCGCCGCGTGGTCGACCAGTGCGTCGATCACGCTCTCGTCGCCGGACTCCACCCGTGCCACCAGGTCCTCGATCATGCAGGGACGGTATCCCAGCCCGGCACGCGAACGGCGGCCGGGCGAGGGCTTCCTCGTGTGCGGCTCCGGCCGTGCGGCCGGCCGTCGTCGTCGATCCACGAACATCCCGGGCATCTGTGGACACATGAGTTGAAAATGATTACCATTATCGCGATGTGCGCACGGCGGACCCCACCCGTGCCCACGTCCCCACACCGCGCCCCGACGGATGGAGATCCATGCGTGAGGTATCCGCCCTGCCCGCGTCCACCCCGGTCACGGAGATCGCCGCGATCATCGCCGAAGTCCTCGACCTGGACACGGCGGACGTCGATCCGGGCACGTCCCTCACCTCCCTCGGCCTGGAGTCCTTCACCGCGGTCCGCCTGCGCCGCCGCCTGCGCGAGGACCTGGACCTGGACCTGCCGCTGACCGCCTTCCTCGGCGGTGCCACCGCCGCCACCGTCGCGGCCGGGGTGGCCGATCCCGACGGCGAGGCGTCCTTCCCCCTCACCCCCCTGCAGACCGCCTACTGGATCGGCCGCGACCCGGCCTTCCCCCTGGGCGGAGTGGCGACCTTCTACTACCGCGAGTACGACCGCCATCCCAAGGCCGACGACCCCGAGGCGGACGTCGAGCGCCTGGCCGCCGCCTGGAACCGCCTGGTGGCCCGCCACCCCATGCTCCGCATGGTCGTGGACCGCGACGGGCGCCAACGGATCCTGCCCGAGGTCGACGAGTACCGGATCGCCCGCACCGACCTGCGCGCGGCCGCGCCCCAGGACGCCGAGAACGCGCTCGACGAACTGCGCCGGGCGCGCTCGCACCAGACCCGGCCGACCGACCGCTGGCCCCTGTTCGACATCCACGCCATCCTGCTGCCCGACGGCCGCACCCGCATCCAGCTCGGCGTCGACGTCCTGGCCCTCGACCTCGCCGGATGGATGCAGGTCCTGGCCGAGTGGGGCACGCTCTTCGAGGACCCGGACGCGGAGCTGCCCCAGGCCCGGGCCACCTTCGCCGAGGTCCTGCGCCGCAGGAACGAGGACCCGGCCGAACGACAGCGGCGCGAGCTCGACCTGGAGTACTGGCGCGCTCGCGCGGCCACCCTGCCCGACGGCCCGCGCCTGCCCTGGAGCACCGACCTCGCCGAGATCCACGGCCACCGGTTCACCCGCCACACCGAGCGCCTCTCCCCCGAGGTGTGGCAGGAGCTGCGCGCCCGCGCGGCCGCGGAGGGGCTCAGCCCGACGGGCCTGCTGCTGGCGGCGTTCGGGCTGACGCTGGCCCGCTGGGGCGCGGCGGAGCCGTTCACGCTCAACACCACGCTCTTCGACCGCCCCGACGAACCCGACCTGCGCCACCTCGTCGGCGACTTCACCTCGACCCTGCTCGTCCAGATGCCGCCGGGCCGCCCGGAGTCCGGCTTCCTCGCGTTCGCCAAGCAGGTGAACCAGCGCTTCTGGACCGACCTCGAACACCGGTCGGTCTCCGGGGTCGAGGTCCTGCGCGAGGCGGGCGCCGGGGGCGGCACCGACCTGACGCCCACCCACCCGGTCGTCTTCACCAGCGGCATCGGGCTGTCCGAGCCCGGCGAGTCTCCGGCGGGTTGGCTCGGCGAGGAGGTCTTCGGGATCTCCCAGACCCCCCAGGTCGCCCTGGACCACATCGTGCACGAGGAGGGCGGTGCGCTGCGGATCTGCTGGGACACCGTCGAGGACTCCCTGCCGCCCGGGTTCGCGCCCGGGATGGCGGCCGCGCACGCCCTGCTCCTGCGCCGGCTCGCCGACTCGCCGCGGGCATGGACCGATCCGGCCCTGGCCTGGGATCCCTCCTTCCTTCCCCCGGAACCCCTGGACCGGTGCCCCTTCGAGGACGCGGGCCCGCTGCTGAACGACCCGCTGCGCGCGGCCGCCGACCGCGCCCCCGGTCTGCCCGCGCTGGTCGACTCCGCGCACGCGGTGACGCACGGCGAGCTGGCGGAGCGGGTCGCCCGCACGGGAGCCCTGCTGAACGGCGCCGGCGTCGGGGCCCGGGACCTCGTGGCGGTCTGTCTGGACAAGGGCGTGGACCAGGTGGCCGCGCTGCTCGGGGTCATGGCCTCGGGCGCCGGCTACGTGCCGGTCGAGCCCTCCTGGCCCGCCGAGCGGATCGCGTCGGTGTGCGCCCAGGCGGGGGTGCGCCGTGCCCTGGTCGCCGCCGGGAGCACCGTCGTCTGGCCCGCCGGGGTGGCCGTCCACGAGACCGCCCCCACCGGAGAGCTCTCCCCCGTGCCCGAGGTGGCTGAGGCGTCCGGCGGCGACGGGCCGCGGCGGCCCGCGGCGGACGACCTCGCCTATGTCATCTTCACGTCCGGCTCCACCGGCCGCCCGAAGGGCGTGGCGATCGAGCACCGGGCCGCCCGCACGACGATCGACGACCTCATCGACCGCTTCCCGGTGGGCCCGGACGACCGGATGCTGGCGCTGTCGGCGTTCAGCTTCGACCTGTCGGTGCACGACGTCTTCGGCGTCATGGGCACGGGCGCGGCCCTGGTCCTGCCCGACGCCGAACGCCAGCGCGACCCGGGGCACTGGCTGGAGCTGATGGCCCGCCACCGCGTCACGCTGTGGAACACCGCGCCCGCGCTGATGGAGATGCTCGTCGAGTACGCGGAGATCGACCCGGACCTGGCGCGCACCGCTCTGGCGGACCTGCGCCTGGTCTTCCTGTCCGCCGACTGGATCCCGGTGACGCTGCCCGACCGGCTGCGCGCCCTCGCCCCCCACGCCCAGGTGGTGAGCCTGGGCGGCGCGACGGAGGGCTCCATCTGGTCGATCTGCTACCCCGTGGAGGAGGTGGACCCGGGCTGGCCCAGCATCCCCTACGGCCGTGCGCTGCGCGGCCAGAGCTTCCACATCATCGACGCCGCGACCGGCGCGCCGAGTCCCGTGGGCGTGCCCGGGGAGCTCTTCATCGGCGGCGACGGCCTGGCGCGCGGGTACATCGGCGACCCGGCCCAGACCGCCGAGCGCTTCATCGACCACCCCGTGCTCGGTCGGCTCTACCACACCGGCGACATGGGGCGCTGGCGCGCGGACGGCAACATCGAGTTCCTGGGGCGCCTGGACCGGCAGGTGAAGATCCGCGGCCACCGGATCGAGCTCGGCGAGGTGGAGTCCGCCCTGGACCGGGTCCCGGGCGTGCGCCACGCCGTGGCCATGTCGATGCGCGGGCCGGACGACCGGCCGCGCCTGGTCGCCTTCCTCATCGAGAGCGAGACCTCCCCGGCCCCCGAGGACGAACGCCTGATCGGTCTGCTCCGCGAACGGGTGCCCGACTACATGGTGCCGAGCCGGATCGTGCGCATGGCGCGGTTCCCGGTGACGGACAACGGCAAGATCGACTACAAGGCGCTGGAGAACCCCTACGCGCGTCCTCGGAACGGCGCGCGGACGACGGGGGACGAGGCTCCCTTGGAGCGGGGCCGCACACCCGCACCGCCGGAACACGCGTCCGGCGCGGACCGCGTTCCCGCCGCGGAGCACGCTCCCGCGCCGGAGCGGACCGGGATCGGCTCACCCCCGGACACGGGACTGGACGGTCTGGTCCGCCAGGCCCTCGCCTCGGGCCTGGCCGTGTCGCTGCGCGTGGGCGCGGGGGATCTCACGCCCGCGCGGGCGCTCACGGCGTCGGGCGCGTGGACCGCAGCGGTGGAGGAGACGGCGCTGCCGGGAGTGGCCACCGCCCACCGGCTCTGCGCCGACGGGCTCGTGGAGATCGACCTCCTCCCCGCCGGTGCCGCCTCCGACGGCACCGCCCACAACGGCACCGGGCCCGCTGCGGCCGCAGGCGCGCCCGCGTCCGGTCTCACGGCGGCCCCCGCTCCCCCGGCCCCAGTGGCCGACGCCGCGCAGGCTTCCTCGTCCGTCGCCGGGACCGCCCCCGGGCACCCCGCCGGGACGCGGCCCGCGCCACGCGGGGAGCACCGCGACCCGGAGGCCGAACGGATCGTGACCCGCGTCCTCGGCGAACTCCTCCAGACCGACATCGACCCCACCACCCCCTTCTTCCGCCTGGGAGCCACCTCGCTGACCCTCGTCCTGGCCCACCGCCGACTGGTCGAGGAACTCGACCCCGCGCTGTCCGTCGTCGACCTGTTCACCCACCCCACCGCACGCGGTCTCGCCGAACACGTCGCCGCGGGCCGTGCCCCGTCCGAGCCCGCCGACACCGCCGGACTCACCGGCCCCCTGGCGGCCGGCGCTCCCGCCGCCGAAGCGGGACCGCCGGCGCCGACACCGGGCGGCCCGCCCGCCTCCTTCGTCCCCGCCGCCCCCTCCTCCCGCGCCGAGGCCCGCCTCCGGGCCCGTGCCGCCGCCACGGAGGTGGCCCGATGAGCTCCCCCCTCCCCGATCCCGCGACCGCGATCGCCGTCACCGGACTGGCCTGCCGCTTCCCCGGAGCGCCCGACGCCGCGTCCTTCTGGGACCTGCTCGCCGGTGAACGCGAGGGGCTGACCCGCCTCACCGACGCCCAGCTCACCGACATGGGCGTGCGTCCCGCGGTGCTGCGCGACCCCGCCTACGTCCCGGTCGCCGGGATCATCGACGGCCAGGACCTGTTCGACCCCGACCCCTTCGGCCTCACCGACGCCGAGGCCGCGCTGCTCGACCCCCAACAGCGGCTCTTCCTCGAATGCGCCTGGCGGGCGCTGGAGGAGGCGGGCCACGGCGGCGGCACCGGGGCGGGCTCGGTCGGCGTGTTCGCCGGAGCCGCGCAGAGCGCCTACCTCGCGGCCAACCTCGCCGACCGCTGGGACTCCGCGGGGGCCGGCGACGACCCCGTCGGCACCCTGCAGACCGCGATCGCGACCCAGACCGACTACCTGCCCGCCCAGACCGCCTACCGCCTCGACCTCACCGGTCCCGCCGTGGCGGTCAACACCGCCTGCTCGACCTCGCTGGTCGCGGTGCACACGGCGGCGCAGTCCCTGCTCAACGGCGAGTGCGACACCGCGCTGGCCGGCGGCGTGTCCCTGATCGTGCCGCAGGGCCGCGGCTACCTGTACACGCCCGACGGCATCTACTCCCGGGACGGCACCGTGCGCCCCTTCTCCTCGGAGGGATCCGGCGTGGTCTACACGCAGGGGGCGGGCGTAGTCGTCCTGCGGCGGCTGGCCGACGCCCAGCGCGACGGCGACCCGGTGCTGGCGGTGCTGCACGGGTCGGCGGTCAACAACGACGGCGCGGCCAAGGCGGGCTTCACCGCGCCCTCCATGCGCGGCCAGGCACGGGTCCTGGTCGAGGCGCTGGCGGTCGCCGGCGCCGACCCCCGCCAGATCGGCTACGTCGAGGCGCACGGCACCGGCACCCGGCTCGGCGACCCGATCGAGACGGCCGCGCTCAAGCGGGTCTACGGCGAGTCCGGTCCGTCCTGGTGCGGGCTCGGATCGGTCAAGAGCAACATCGGCCACACCAACTCGGCGGCGGGCATCGCCTCGTTCATCAAGACGGTGCTCGCCCTGCACCATCGCACGCTGCCCGCCTCGCTGCACGCCGAACCCGTCAACGAACTGCTCGGGCTGGAGCGGTCCCCCTTCGAGGTCGTCACCCGCACCCGGCCGTGGGAGGGGCCCGAACTCGCGGGAGTCAGCTCCTTCGGGATCGGCGGTACCAACGCCCACGCCATCGTCGGCCCGGCGCCCGAGCGCGCCCCGGCCGCCCCTGACCCGCGCCCCCAGCTCCTGCCCGTGGCCGCGCACACCCGCGCGGCGCTGACCGCGACCGCGGCCGACCTCGCGCACGGCGCCGAGGCCCTCGGGAGCGGCCCGCGGAGCGCCGAAGGCACCGGGGCCACGGAGACCACGGCGGCCTCGGCGGCCACCGGGGCCACGGCAGCCGTCGACCCCGCCGACCTGGCGTACGCCCTCCAGACCGGACGGGCCCACCCCACGGCGTACCGCATGGCCGCGGTCGCCGCCGAGGGCCGGGTCGCCGAGGCGCTGCGCGCCGCCGTGCCGGTCCACGCCTCGGGCGCGAGCGCCCGCGTCGTCTTCGCCTTTCCCGGCGGTGGCAGCCAGCACGCCGGCATGGGCGCCGAGCTCTATGATCACGAACCCGTGTTCGCGCGCTGCGTCGACGAGTGCGCCGAGCTGTTCCTGCCGCTGCTGGGCGCCGACATCCGCGACGTGGTGATCGGGCCCGGCGGGACCGCCGACCGCGCGCGCGACGCCGCCGTCGGCCTGCCCGCCCTGTTCGCCGTCTCCCTGGCCACCGCCCGGCTCCTGGAGTCGTGGGGCGTGCGCCCCGACGCGGTGCTCGGCCACAGCCTCGGCGAGTACCCGGCCGCCGTGGTCTGCGGCGCGCTCGGCCTCGCCGACGCCGTCCGCCTGGTCGCGGTCCGTTCCACCGCCGTCGCCAAGAGCGCGGGCGAGGGAACGATGCTCTCGGTCCCCCTCGGGGAGGAGGACACCGCCGCGCTCCTGACCCGCCACCCCGACGTGGACCTGGCCGTCGTCAACGCGCCGGACGCCTGTGTGGTGTCCGGACCGCGCGCGGCCGTGGCCGCCGTCGACGCCGAACTGTCCGCGCAGGGACACACGTGCACGACCGTGCACGTGGACGTGGCCGCGCACTCCCGGTTGGTGGAGCCGGCCATGGACCACGTGCGCGACGCCGCGCGCGGCCTGTCCGTCGCAGCACCGGCGGTGCCGATCGTCTCCACCGTCACGGGGGAGACGGTCTCCCACGCCCTGGGCACCGCCGACCACTGGGTGGACCAGCTGCGCGGAACGGTCCGCTTCGACCGGGCCCTGCGCACCGCGGTCGGCGACCGGCCCACGGTACTGGTCCAGGTCGGCCCCGGGGCGGCCCTGGCCTCCCTGGCCCGCCGCAACGGCCTCCCCGAGCTGACCGGCGCCCTGACCACGCTCGCGACGGAATCCGGGGAGTCCGACGGGGTGGCCGTGCGCGCCGCCCTGGGGGCGCTGTGGGCGCACGGGGCCGAGGTGGACTTCGCCGCGCTGCACACCGGCGCGCGGCACAGGGTCGCGGCCCCGGGCTACGCGTTCCAGCGGCGCCGGCTGTGGGTGGACCCGCCCGAGCGCACGCACGCGGCCCTGGGGGAGGTCCCCGACGCCGACGACCCGCTGCAGGTCCCGGTGTGGTCGCAGACTCCGCCGCTGGACCCCGCGCCCCTGGCCGGCCGCCGGCTGCTGGTCGGCACCGCCACCACGGAAGGCTCCGACGCCGCTCAGGGCACCGGAGAGTCCTCCGACGCGGCCGCCCTGCGTTCGGCGCTCATCGAGGCCGGCGCCACCGTCGTCGGGCTCGGCGAGCAGGAGGAGGGGCCGTTCGACGGCGCGGTCGTACTGCTGGACACCGACCCCGACCGGCGCCACGACCCGGACGCCGTCACCGAACAGGTGCTGGCCCACGCCGGCACCGCCCGCGCCCTGACCGCCCTGGACCCGCCGCTGCCGGTGGTCCTGCAGGTCGGCCGGTCGATCGAGCGCGTGGAGAGCGCCGACCCCGCTCACCCGGCCGGCGCGACCGCGCGCGTGCTCCCCCGCGTCCTGGCCCAGGAGACACCGGGCCTGGCGTGGCGCACGCTCGACCTCGGCGCACGCGTCCGGATCGGTCCGGCGGTCATCGCCGAACTCGCCGATCTGCTGCGCACAGGGACCGGCGGGACCGAGGCCGCCGTCCGCGGCGCCACCCGGTGGGTCCGCGGTGTCGTCCCCTGGCGCCCCAGCGAGATCCACGCCTCCCCGAGCCCGACCGAGGCTCCGGACCGACCCTTCGACCGGCGACCGGTCGCGCTCATCACCGGCGGGCTGGGCGACGTCGGTCTCACGACGGCGGCGCACCTGTCCGCGCGCGGTATGCGGGTCGTGGTCACCTCCCGGGCCGCGGTCGCGCCCTCCCCCGAACCGGGCAGCCGCGACGAGGACCGGGCACGGGCGCTGCGCACCCTCGCCGAGCGGGGCACCCCGGTCGAGGTGCGCGCGGTCGACGCCGCGGACACCCGCGCCATGACGTCCCTGCTCACCGAACTCGCCGACCCCGGCGGCCCCGGTCTGGACCTCGTGGTCCACGCCGCGGGCGTCGTGGCCACGGCGGACCTGGCCCCGCTGCGGTCGGTGACCGCCGAGCACGTCACCGGACACGTCCACTCCAAGGTCCGGGGCGCTCTCGCCCTGCGCGCGGCGGTGGCCGCGCTGGAGCCCGACCGGCGGCCCTCCACCGTGGTGTTGATGTCCTCGGCGGGCACCCTCGTCGGCGGGGTCGGCATGGGCCCCTACTGCGCCTCGAACGCGTTCCTGGACACGCTGGCGACCGAGGCCGAGGCCGACGACGACCACACGCGCTGGATCAGCGTGGTCTGGGACGCCTGGCGGGTGGGACCCCTCGGCGCCGACCGGGTCGTCAACCTCGGCTTCGCGCTCGACGCCGCCACCGGCATGGGCGCGCTGGACCGGCTCCTGGCGGCCCGCGACACCGGCACCGCCCCGCCCGTGGTCGCGGTGTCGACCACCGACCTGCGCACGCGGATGGCCGAGGCGTCCCGCCCCGTCCAGATCCCCGGCGCGGGCACGGAGTCGGACGGACCGGCCGACGAACTCGATCCGGTCGAGCGGATCCTGGCGGACCTGTGGAGCGACCTGTTCGGCGTCCCCGTGCGGTCGGCCGACGCGGACTTCTTCGCGCTCGGCGGCCACTCCCTGCTCGCCACGCGCATGCTCATGGCCCTGCGCCGCCGGTTCGGTGTCGAGCTGGGCCTGCGCGACGTCCTGGCCGAACCCACGCTGGGCGCGATCGCGGCACTGGTCGGCGGCCGGGCCGCGGGCCCCGAGCCGGAGCGCGCACACGCTCCGCTCCCTGCCCCGGCGCACGCCCCGCACGGCTCCGCCATCCCGATGACGCGGGTCCAGCACGCCTACTGGGTCGGCCGGGACGGCGGCTACGAACTGGGCGATCTGGCCTGCCGCTTCTACCTCGAATACGACTGCGCCGACCTGGACGTCGCGCGCTACGAGGCCGCGTGGAACCGGGTGATCGGCCGGCACGCCATGCTCCGCGCCGTCGCCACCGCCCAGGGCACCTTCACGGTGCTCGACCGGCTGCCCCGCTACCGCGTCCGCGTCCACGACCTGTCGACGCGGCCGCCCGAGCGTCGCGAGGCGCGGCTCTCCCGCCTGCGCGAGCGCGTGGCGCGGGAGTCCGGACCCGCCGACCAGTGGCCGCTGTTCCAGGTGCAGGCCGTCCGCCTGCCCGAGGGGCGCACCCGGCTGCTCATCGGCGTGGACGTGCTGATCTGCGACGCCGCGAGCTACTGGATCATCGACCGGGAGATCCAGTACTTCTACGAGAACCCCGAAGGCGACCTGCCCGAACCCGGCGTGGACTTCGCCACCTGCGTCGCCGCGATCGACGCGGGCCGGGGTTCGGCCGAATGGGAGCGCGCCGCCCGGTACTGGCGCGACCGCGGTGCGCTGCCCGGCGCTCCGGAGCTGCCGGTCACGCGCGCGGCTGGCGGCCAGCGGTTCGAGCGCCGCACCGCGCGGCTGGACCCTGCGGATTGGAACGCCCTGCGGGAGCGGGCCGCGCGTCACGGGGTGACGCCGACCGCCGTCCTGCTCACCGCCTACGCGGAGACCCTGGCCGCGTGGTCGGGCCGGGACCGCTTCGCCCTGACCCTCACCCTGTTCGACCGTCCCGACGTGCACCCCGACGTCAACGACGTGGTCGGGGACTTCACCTCGCTGCTCCTGCACGAGGTGGACCTGGCCGACGCCCCCTTCGCCGACCGGGTCCGCGCGGTGCACCGGCGGCTCTTCCAGGACCTGGACCACCGCGCGTTCTCCGCGCTGGACCTGCTGTCCGAGCAGGCCGCCCGCACGGGCCGGATCGCCTCGGTCCCGGTGGTGTTCACCAGCGCGGTCGGCCTGGAGGACGCCCTGTCCTTCGACCACGACCTCCAGTGGGCGGGCACCCAGGTGCACGCCCTGAGCCAGACCCCGCAGACGGTCCTGGACCACCAGGTCCTCGTCCAGCGCGGCGCGCTGCTCCTGCAGTGGGACGCTTTGGAACCCGCGCTGCCCGCGGGGGAGGTGGACCGCGCCTTCGCCGACCACGTGGACCGGGTCCGGCGGCTGGCCACGCAGGACTGGACCGCCGAGGACCACGGGAGCGACGCCGCCGGCGACGAACCGGCCGTGACCGTGACCGCCGAGGTCGCGGACACGTACGCCCAGGACGAGGACTCCGACCACCCTCCGGTGTGCGAGGACGCCCTCCTCCCGCTCCGCACCGGCACCGGCGACCGCACCCTGTTCCTCCTGCACCCCTCCGGCGGCGACGTGCTGTGCTACACCGCGCTCGCCAGGGCCCTGGACCCGCGTGTGGGCGTCGAGGCGATCACCGACCCCGGCCTCGTGGGCGGCACCGGGCCGGACACCATGGCCGGCCTGGCCCGCCACCACCTCGCGCTCGTCCGCCGCCGCCAACCGCACGGCCCCTACCTGCTGGGCGGCTGGTCCATGGGCGGCGACCTCGCCCAGGAGATGGCCTGCCTACTCCACGAACAGGGCGAGACCGTGGACCTGCTGGTGCTGTTGGACTCCAACGACCCGACCCACATCACCAACGTGGACCTGCACGACCCGCAGGACGCCGAGGGCGAGACGCTCGCCCGCCACCTGGCCGCGCTGGAGGGCTACCTCGGCATCGACCTGGGCATCGGCGACGGCGCCGAGCGGGCCGCGTTCATCGCCGCCGAGCCCGGCGAGCGGTGGGCCCTGGCCGAGGACCGGCTGCGCGAGCACGGCCTGCTCGGCGGCGGGGGCGAGGTCCTGCGGGAACGGGTCGGCGTCTTCGACCGGCACATGCGCGCCCTGGCCGCCTTCGAGCCGCGTCGGCTCGCGGCCGAACGGACCGCCTCGCTCGTGGTGCGGGCCGACCTGACCGCGCCGCGCAACTCCGGCATCGGCATGGGCGTGGACGACACCCCGCCCGGACTCGCCGACCTCGGCTGGGGCCGGCACCTGGCCGCGCCCCCGAGCGTGGCGGGTCTGCGGGCCGACCACTACTCCCTGATGCGGCCGCCCGCCGTCGCACGGCTCGCCGACCTGGTGAACGAAGCGCTGCTCCCCCACATCGACCCGGGCCACGACGGCTCCCGGTGCATCCCCCGAGACACAAGAGGACACCTGTGAACACACCGCACACCCTCCGGCGCCCGGCACCGGCGGCTCTGCTCCTGAGCGCCGCCCTGCTGGCCGTCACCGCCTGCTCCGGAACCGATCCGGCCGCGCAGGCGGACGCCGACGGCGCCACCCTGCGCTACGCCGCCACCGGTTCGCCCTCGACCGCGACCCACGACCCGCACGGCGGCGTGGGCAACGAGTCCGACTCCCTGCGCTTCGGCCTGCTCTACGACGTCCTGGCCGTGCCCGGTGAGGAGGGCGCCACCGAGCTGCGCCTGGCCGAGTCGATCGAGCCCGCCGACGAGGACCTCGTCGAGTGGACCCTCACCCTGCGCTCGGACGCCGTCTTCAGTGACGGCTCCCCCGTACGCGCGGCCGACGTGCTCTACTCGCTGCGCCGCATCGAGGACAAGGCGGCCGAGAACTTCGGCCGCCTGGGCATGTTCGACTTCACGGCCTCGGAGGCGGTCGACGACCACACCCTGACGATCGTCGCGCACGGGCCCTACGCCGACGTGCCGCGCGCCCTGGAGGCGGTCACCTTCGTCGTCCCCGAGGGCACCGAGGACTTCAGTGAGCCCGTCCCCGGCTCCGGGCCCTTCGTCTTCGCCGAGGGCGACGCCGAGAACGCCGTCCTGGAGCGCAACGACGACTGGTGGGGCCCGACCCCGCCGCTCGACCGCGTCGAAATCTCGGCGATCGCCGACCCGCAGGCCCGTGCCCAGGCCGTCGGCTCCGGCCAGGCCGACGTGGGCAGCAGCGTCGACCCCGCGTCCGTGGCCGAGGCCGAGGAGCAGGGCCTGCAGGTCGTCCAGCGGCCGGACGTGACGATGTACCCGTTCGTCATGCGGCTGGACACCCCGCCCTTCGACGATCCCGACGTACGCGAGGCCTTCCGGCTCGCGGCCGACCGCGACCAGCTCGTCGAGACGGTGTTCCTGGGGTACGGGCAGGTCGGCGACGACCTCATCGCCCCGGCCGATCCGGCGAGTCCGCGGACCGACGGACGCGAACGCGACGTCGAGCGGGCCCGCGAGCTGCTGGCCGACGCCGGGCACGAGGACGGGCTGGAGGTGGTCCTGCACACGACCACCTCCTATCCGGGCATGGACACCGCGGCCACGCTCTACGCCGAGCAGTTGGCCGAGGTCGGTGTGGACGTCGAGATCTCGATGGATCCGCCGGACACCTACTGGACCGACGTCTTCGCGCAGGAGTCCTTCTACACCGGCTTCTACGGCGGCATCCCCTTCACCGACATCGCGACGGTCGCGCTGCTGAGCGACGCGCCGACCAACGAGACGGCCTGGGAGCGCCCGGAGTGGGACGCGGCGTTCGACGAGGCGCTGGCCACCGCCGACGCCCAGGAGCGCGACGGGATCCTCGGCGACCTGATGCTGGAGGTGCGCGACGAGGGCGGCTACGTGGTGTGGGGGACCGGCGACGGCATCGACCTCGCGGCCGAGAACGTCGCCGACCTGCCCGACGGTCCCGGGTTCGACAAGCTGTTCATCGACCAGGTGCGGCTGACCGACTGATGCGCACGTCCCTTCGGCGTTCGCGGGCCACGCGCGCGCTCACCCGCGTTCTGCGCGCCGGCGCCGTACTGGCGGCGGTCTCGGTCGCGGTGTTCGCGGTGAGCGACCTGCTGCCCTCGGACGCCGTCGCGGTGCGCGCCGGCGCGGGAGCGACCGCCGACCAGCTCGACGCGATGCGGGCGGCGGCGGGACTGGACGCGCCCGTCCACGAACGCTACGTGCGGTGGCTGGGCGGCCTGTTGACCGGGGACGCCGGAACGTCCCTGGTCAACGACCGGCCGGTGGCGGCGCTGGTCGGCGCCCGGCTTCCCGCCACGCTCACGCTGGCCGGAGCCGCGCTGGTCGTGGCCGTGCCGCTGACCGCGGTGCTCGCCTGGGCGGCCGGAGCGGCTCCGCCCCGGGCGCGCGGCTGGGCGGCGGGCGCCGTGGCCGGCCTGGCCGCCGTGCCGCAGCCGGCGTTCGTCGCCGGGCTCGTCGCGGTGTTCTCCGTGGCCTTGGGCGTGCTGCCCCCGGTCTCGCTCGTGCGGGCCGGCGGCTCCCCTCTGGACGAGCCGGCGCTGCTGGTCCTGCCGGCACTCGCGCTGGCCGTGCCGATCGCCGCCTACGGCGCCGGACTGCTCGGCGGAGCGCTCGCCGACACCCGGGCGCTCCCGCACGTACGGGACGCGGACCTGCGCGGGGTGCCCCGGTGGCGGATCGCCACGCGCCACGTGGCGCCGTTCCTGCTCGCCCCGGCGCTGCGGGTGCTGGCCGTGTCGTCGGGGGCGCTCGTGGCGGCCACGGCCGTGGTGGAGACGATGTTCGGCTACCAGGGGCTCGGCGAGCTCCTGGTCAGCGCGATCGCGACCCGCGACGTCCCCGTCGTCCAGGCCGTGGCCCTGTCGGCGGCGGCGGTCGTCGTCGCCGGTGGCGCCGCGGCGGACGCGGCGGCGGCCCTGACCGAACCGGTGCGGGCATGAGGGGCTCGGTGGGCGCGGCCGCGCTCGTGGTCCTGGCCCTGGCCGTGTTCGGCGGCGCCCTGGCACCGCACGACCCGTCCTCGACCGTCGCCGCCCCGTGGCTGGCGCCGGGCGGCGCGCACCTGCTGGGCACCGACGCGGCCGGTCGTGACGTGTGGTCCCGGACGCTGGCCGGCGGGCGGGGCATCGTGGCGATCTCCGTGCTGGCCGCCGTGACCGCCGGGGCCGCCGGGACGCTGGGCGGACTGGTGGCCGGGTGGTACGAGGGCTGGCCGGACCGGCTCCTGTCGGGGGCCGCCGACCTCCTGCTCGGCGTGCCGCTGCTGCTGATCGCCCTCGTGCTGGCGGTCGTGCTCCCGGCCCCGGCCGCCGTCGTGGCCGGCACGGTCTGCGGCGGCGCCCCGCTGACCCTGCGGGTGGTGCGCGACGCCGTGCGCCGCGCGCGCCGGACCGGGTACGTGGAAGCGGCGCTCGGTCGCGGCGAACGCACACCGGTCCTGCTGCTCCGCGAGGTGCTGCCCGGCCTGTCCGGGGTGGTCACCGCCGACCTGGGCCTGCGCTTCGTGGTGGCCCTGCAGTTGGCGGCGGCGCTCGGCATGCTGGGGCTGGGCGCGCAGCCCCCGGCCCCCGACTGGGGCCTGATGCTGCGCGAGAACCTGTCAGGGGCCGCGCTCAACCCGCCGGCCCTGGTCGCCCCCGCCACCGCGCTGACCGTCACCGCCCTGGTCGCCGCCGCGGTCGCGCGGGGAACGGCCGAGCACCGGGTCCGGCTCCGGGAGCCCGCGTCATGACCACGACTCCGATCCTGTGCGTGAGCGACCTGACCGTGGCCGCGGCGGACGGGACCGTCCTGGTGGACGGCTTCTCGCTGACGGCTCGGCCGGGCGAGACCGTCGCCCTGACCGGGCCCTCCGGCTGCGGCAAGTCCACGGCGGTGCTCGGGATCCTCGACGCCCTGACACCCGGGACGGCGCGCGTGCGCGGCTCGGTGCGGTGGCGGGGCGCCGAGATCCGGCCCGGACACGCGGCCCGGCGCTGGCGGCGCCGGCACACGGGCGTGCTGACCCAGGACCCGGTCCAGGGGCTCAATCCGCTGTGCACCGTCGAGACCGCCGTGCGCGAAGGGGGCGGCGCCCGCACCCCGCTGACGCCCCTGTTGGCGTCGCTGGGGCTGGACGCCGAGGACGTCCTGCGGCGCCGCACCCACACCCTGTCCGGCGGCCAGGCCCAGCGGGTGGCGCTGGCCAGAGCGGTGCTGTCCGACCCCGCGCTGCTCGTCCTGGACGAGCCGACCAGCGGGCTCGACGCCGCCGCGGTCGCCCTGGTGGCGCGCGAGATCGGCCGAAGGCGTGCGCGGGGCGGCCTCACCCTGGTCGTCTCGCACGATCCCGTGTTCACCGCGTCCGTCGCCGACAGGATCATCGCCTTCGACCCGCCGCATCCCGTCGAGCGCGCGGCACCGGTCACCCCCCGACCGTTCGGGGCGCCGGCCACCGCGCCCGGTCGGGCCCGGGCCGTCGCCCGGCCCGTGCGCGGCGCACCCGCGGCGGCCGGCGCCGACCCCGTCCTGCGGCTGGCGGGCGTGGCCGTGGGCCATCCGGGCCGCCCGGTCCTGGACGAGGTCTCCCTGGACCTGCGGCCCGGGGAACTGGTGGCCGTCACGGGCCCCTCCGGGTCGGGCAAGAGCACCCTGCTCCGTGCCGTCGCGGGCCTGCACGCGCCCGCCCGCGGCCGGATCCTGCTCCACGGCACGCCCCTGGCACCGAACGTGGGCCGCCGCGACCCCGCCGGCCTGCGCGGCGTGCAGTTCGTGGCCCAGGACCCGGCCGGCGCGCTCAACCACGCGCACACCGCGGGCGCGGCCGTGGCCCGCCCGTCGCACGTCCTGCGCTCACTGCCCGGCGCCGCCGCGCGGGCCGAGGCCGCCGCCCTGCTCGCCCGGGTCGGACTCGACCCCGCCGTCGGCCACCGGACACCGGGGGCCCTCTCCGGCGGCCAGCGCCAGCGCGTGGCCCTGGCGCGTGCCCTGGCCGCCGGGCCGGACGTCCTACTGGCGGACGAGATCACCTCCGCCCTGGACCCCGCCGCGACCACGGCGGTCCTGGACCTGCTCAGCGACCTGTGCCGCACCGGCCTCGCGGTCCTGGTCGCCACGCACGAACCCGGGGTCGCGGCCCGCGCCGACCGGATCCTGACCGTCGAGGGGCGCACCCTGCGCCTTCAGCCACCACCCGCCGAACACCGTCGAACGGAGACCACCCATGCCAGGCCCTGAACCACGGCCCGACCAGGACGACCTGCCCGCACTGGCCGCCGAGGCGCTGGCCGAGCACCCGTGGATCGCCCAGGCCCGAGTGCTTGACGGCGTCGTGCGGATCCGCCCGCGCGCCGACGCCCTCGCCTCCCGGCCCCAGGTGGGCTCGCTGGTGTCGGAGTACCTCGACCACTGGAGCGAGCTGTACGACTGGACCTACGAGAAGGCCGAGGGCCGGCACGCCGGCGACCTGGACCTGTCCGGCTGGCGCGCCTCCGACACCGGCGAGCCGCTGCCCGTCGACCACATGGGCGAGTGGGTCGACCGCACGGTCGACCTGGTCCTGGAGACGCGCCCGGAGCTGGTCCTGGAACTGGGCTGCGGCACCGGTCTGCTGGCCCACCGCCTGCACGGCCGGGTGGGCGGCTACGTCGGCACGGACGTGGCCCCCACCGCCGTGGCGGCCCTCACCGCCGCCGGGCTCCCGGGCGCCGCGTTCGTCCGCGCCGCCGCGCACGAGGCGACCGCCGCGCCGGTGGCCGAGGCCCTGGAACGCGTGGCGGGCGCGGGGGCGCGCCCCGACTGCGTCCTGCTGAACTCCGTCACCCAGTGCTTTCCCGACCTGGGCTATCTGCGGGCCGTCCTGCTGGACGCGATCGCCCTGGTCCGGCCGGGCGGCACGGTCGTGGTCGGCGACAACCGGCATTCGGGCCTGCTCGCGGAGTACGGCGGCTGGGTCGAGCGCGCCGCCGACCCCGCCGCCTCGGATGCCGAGATCGCACGCCGGGTCGCCCGCCGCGGCGAACGCGACGACGAACTGCTCTTCGACCCCGCCTGTCTGGCGGAGATCGCCGCCGCGTCGCCGCGGGAGGTGCGGCTGAGCGTGCGGGCCAAGACCATGGACGCCGACACCGAGCTGACCCGGTACCGGTTCGACGCGGTGTTGCGGGTGGAGGCGGCCGATCCCCCGGTCGTGCCCCGAACGGTGGAGTGGACCGGCGGCGAGGAGCTGGAGCGGGTGCTCGCCCAGGGCCCGGTGCGCGTCACGGGCATCCCCCACGCGCTGCTCGTGTCCGCCCCGGGCGCGCGCACCCCTGCCGACCTGCGGCGCGACCTGGCCGGTTCGGACGCGTGCGTGGGCCTGGACCCCGCCGACCCGCGCACGCTCGAGGTCCACGCCCCCGCGTCGGCGGCCTTCCGGCCCGTGCGCGAGCTCCTGGGCCGACCACGCGCGCACGAGCCGTTCCACGCGTTCGTCGAACGCCGGCTGGGCGAGGCCGCCCGCGCCCACCTGCGTCGGCACCGCCCCGAGGCGCGCGGGGTCCGCGTCGCCGTCGAGGCGGCCTCGTGACCGCGGCCGTGGACCTGGCGGCCCGGATCCGGGCGGCCGCCGACCGGGCCGTGGCGGACGTGGACGTGGCCCGCCTGCCGGGGTTCCTGAACGCCATCGACGAGGTCGCCCTGCTCGCGATGGCGTGGGCGCTGCGCGGCGGCGGACTGTTCCGGGACGGGTCGGCGCACACCGAGGCGGAGATCGCCGCCGCCACCGGTACCGCCGACCGGCACCGCTGGATCCTGCGGCGGTGGCTGGACGTGCTGTCCCGGCACGGCCTGCTGCACGGCGACGGCACGCGGTTCACCCGCACGCGCGCGGTGGGACGCCGTGAGCTGCGCGAGGCCGCCCGCGCCCTGACCGCGGCCGGCGACGGGCTGGGCTATCCCGCCGCCATGGTGGACTTCCTCCAACGCGCCTTCGCCCAGCTGCCCGCGCTCCTGCGCGACGAGGTCTCCGTGCAGGCGCTGCTGTTCGCGGACGGCGAGGCCGACACCGCGGACGGGGCCTACCGGGAGAACACGGTCAACCGCTACGTCAACGCCGCGGCCGCCGAGGCGGCCCGGTGGGCGGCCGAGCGGCGTCCCGCGGGGGCGCCCGTCCGTGTCCTGGAGATCGGCGCGGGCGTGGGCGGCACCACCACGGACCTGCTCGGTGCGCTCGTGGACGTGCCGGTGGACTACGTGTTCACCGACGTGTCCCCGTACTTCCTGGATCTGGGCCGGGAACGCTTCGGCGAGCGCCCGGGCACGCGGTTCGCGCTCCTGGACGCCAACGCCGCGCCCCTCGGGGAGGGCGTGGTCGAGCCGGGCACGCGCGACCTGGTGGTCGCGGCGAACGTGCTGCACAACGCCCACTCCGTCGACGCGTGCCTGCGGGGCGTGCGTGAGCTGCTGGCCCCGGGCGGGCTGCTGCTGTGCGTGGACACCTGCCGCGAGCTCCCGCAGATCCTCGCGTCCATGCAGTTCCTGATGTCGCCGCGCAAGGGTGGGCTCGGCCCCGGAGCGCACGACTTCCGGGCCGGAACCGACCGCGTCTTCTTGTCCCGGCCGGAGTGGGAGGACGCGCTACGGGGCGCGGGGCTGACTCCCCTGGCGTCGGCGCCGGGCCCGGAACACCCGCTCGACGCGGTCTCGGTGACGCTCTTCGCCGCCCGGCGCGAGGGCCGGGAGGGAGCCGGATAGGGTGGCGCTCGACCGGGGGCCCGGGCGGCCCCCACCCCCCACTCCAGCCCACGCGCCACAGCGAAGGGACACAGCCATGGGACGCCATGGGACGGCCGTTCGTGGCCGACTCCACCGACTTCCAGACGACGGCACCGCACCGACGCCGCTGGCGGAGGGCCTGGCCGCGCACGAGGCGGGCGCGCCCGCACGGCTCCCTGAGGGCTCGTCCTCGTGGGGAAGGACTGCCTTCCACTACCTCTGACCTGGGGGTTTCCGCACTTCCACGCAAGGGCAGGCCTGTAGCGTTCGGTGTTCGAATAACTACAGAAGGTAAGAGCATGCGGATTCTTCAGGGTGCCGGGGCTGCGGCCTGCGCGGCGGTCCTCGCGATGGCACCGGTCCAGGCCGCCCAGGCGGGCGAACCGGTCTGCGAGCAGGTCGCCAGCGCCAGGGACTCCACGGGCGCCACGCTGTGGATCGAGACCTGCGACCCGTA
Organism: Nocardiopsis sp. Huas11; assembly: GCF_003634495.1. GTDB lineage: Bacteria > Actinomycetota > Actinomycetes > Streptosporangiales > Streptosporangiaceae > Nocardiopsis. Next base: position 5,575,953 of record NZ_RBKY01000001.1, read on the forward strand.
CGCCGTTCGCGCGGGCGGCGAGAACCTCGCACCCGGTGCCACGGTCGTGCTCCGGGAAGCGGGCAAGGGCATGTACCTGGCCGAGGCGACCGTGGCCGAGGGCGAGGACTGGGCCGTCACGGAGTACTGGTCCGGATACGTGGGCTACGGCGAGGACCGGCCCTACGGCCATGTCGCCACGGTGGACATCGGCGACGGGAACGAGCTCATCCTGCGCGACTTCTGAACCCGGGGCCGACCGTCCCGCCTCCCCCACGCGATCCGCAGCGGGGGAGGCGGCCGGGGCCCCGGCGCCCGTGGTCCAGGGGCGCGAACCCGGCCCCTGGGGCGTGTTCCTAGCCCTGCCGCTCCGCTTCTTGCGCCGCGCGTTCGAGGTCGGCGCGGAACAGGCCGCCGTCCATCCACACCGCGGCCCTGACCCCGTCGGCGGCGCCGAGGACGACCAGCGTGGTGGCCACTGGCATGCCCGGCAGCTTGGCGGTGTCCCCCGCCGCCGCGACGCCGGGGACGGTGGTCTGGCCGATCTCGTCGACCCGGACCGTACCGTCGTCGAGGATCTCGCACCCCAGCTCGGCGGCCAGCAGCGCGTGCTGCCGGGTCGGTGCCTTGTGGAAGAGGGCCTGGCGGGTGAGCGCGCGGCCGTCGGAGAACTCGACCGTCACCTCGTCCAGCTCGCCCGTGACCCGGGCCACCGGCGTCGTGTCCACCTTGACCCCGCGCGCGGCCAGGTGCCCGGCGACCTCCTCCGGCAGTTCCTCGACCCCGTGCGTGCACAGCACGACGTCGGTGCTGAACCGGTCGGCGAGGTAGCCGGCGAGCATCGCCTCGGCCGGCTCCGCGCTGATCACCGCGAGGCTCTTGCCGGAGACCTCCCACCCGTGGCAGTAGGGGCAGTGGAAGACGCACGAGCCGAACCGCTCCGCCAGCCCGGGGATGTCGTAGGGCTCGTCCACCTGTCCGGTGGCCAGGACCACGCGGCGGGCCCGTTCCTTGGCGCCGTCGGCCAGAGTGATCTCGAAGTCGTCGATCGCCCCGCCCGCGGCCACCACGGTCCCCTGGCGCACCTCGACCGAGGGGTAGGCGGCCAGTTCCGAGCGCCCGATCTCCAGGAGCGCGGCCGGGTCGAAGCCGTCCCGACTGAGCATCATGTGCATCTCGTCCGCGGGCGCGTTGCGCGGGCTGCCGCCGTCCACGACGAGCGTCCTGCGGTGCTGCCGGCCGAACACGAGCGCCGCGCTCAGACCCGCCGGGCCGCCGCCGACCACGATCACGTCGTACACTCCGCCTCCTTATTGATAATGAAAACCGTTACCATCGACATGCTCGCACAACCGAATCCGGAGCGACAGGGAGATACCGATGGAAAACGGATCCACGACGTGGCTTCGGAGCTTCGTCCCGCGACCGGACGCCGAACGCCGCATCGTGTGCCTGCCCCACGGCGGTGGAGGCGCCACGGGCTTTCGGCCCTGGGCCGACGCCCTTCCCGGAACCGAGGTCCTCGCCGTCCAGTACCCGGGACGCGAGGACCGGGTGGGCGACGCGTTCCCGCCGGACCTGTCCGCCATGGCCGCGCTGATCGCCGACGAGCTCGCACCCCTGCTGGACCGGCCCTACGCGCTCTTCGGGCACAGCATGGGCGCCACCGTCGCCCACGAGGTGGCCCACGCCCTGCGTGATCGAGGCGAACCCGAGCCGCTGCGGCTGTTCGCCTCCGGGCGCGAGGCCCCGCACGACGAGGAGGGCGGCAAGGTCCACCTGATGGGCGACGACGACCTGGCCGAGGAGCTGCGGCGGCTGGGCGGCACCGACGCCGAGGTCCTGCGCGCCCCCGAGCTGCGCGCGATGATCCTGGCCTACGTCCGCGAGGACTACCGGCTCATCGAGACCTACCGACCGCGCCGCCGACCGCCGCTCACGTGCCCGGTCAGTGTGTTCCTCGGCGCCGCCGACCCCGACCTGGACCCCGCCCGGGCCTCGCGCTGGGCGGGCGCCACCACGGGGCCCACGGACCTGCGGGTGTTCCCCGGCGACCACTTCTACCTCGTGCCGCACCGCGCCGAGACGCTCGACGCCGTGGCCGACGCCCTCCGGTGAGCCGGCCGACCCGCCGCCGCCCCGGCCCCGCCCGGGGCGTGGGGAGCGCCGGGCGGGACCGGGGAGCGCGGGCGGGTGCTCAGGCCAGGTCGATCTCGTCGACGAGCGGATCGGCGCTCAGCGCGTCGAGCACCGAGCGCGCGTCCAGCACGTCGGCGGCGGCGTGCGCCCCCGCGGGCACCTTCCCCCTGACCAGGGCGTCGACCGTCAGGGCGGCGACCACACCGCTCAGGGCGTAGGACTCCGGCGTGCGCAGGAGCAGCCTGGTCGGTCCGGACCCGCCCCGCTCCCGCGCGCGGGCGTGGAAGAGCAGGGTGTACCAGGAGCCGCCCACCGCCACGTCCCCGTCGGCCGCCGCGACGACCTCCGGCACGTGTGCGTCGAGGTCCCCTCCCGCGTCGATGTCCGCCCACGCGCGGGCGAGTGCCTCGGGGATGCGCTCCGACACGTACACCGTGTAGTTGCGCAGCTCGTCCACGCCCAGGGCCTCGCCCAGCGCCCGCGCCTCGGCGGACAGGAAGGGCACGGCGTGGACCCGGTCGCGAAATCCCGGCAGCACCACACCGCGCAGGGGTGCCAGGGCGTGCTCGACCACGCGGCCGTCCCGCCAGAGCGCCTGGGCGGAGCCGAAGCCCGGCCCCCGCGTCAGCAGGGCGTCGACCGCGGAGAGCGGGCCGATGGCGGTCGCCCCGCCCACGTAGGCGTCCAGGCGCGCGAGCGGCCCGTCCTGCGCCAGCAGCCGCGGCAGCAGGCCCGACAGGCCCGGCATGAGCCCGGCGGAGAAGACCGCCGACCGCCGTGCCAGGGCCTCCGGAGCGTTCTCCCGCAGGGCGGTCATGGCCACCGCGTCGCCCGCCGCGTCCACGTAGTCCGCCCCCGCCGCCACGGCGGCCCGCGCCACGGTGTCCAGGACCCGGTAGGAGGGGCCGGCGCAGTTCACCACGACCGACGTGCCCGCGCAGAACTCCGCCAGGGAGTGCGCGTGCGCCAGATCCACCCGGACCGCCTCGGCCTCGGTGTCCAGGGACTCGGCCACGGCCGCGGCCCGGCCGAGGTCGCGTCCGCCCACGCGCACCGGCCCCAGGCCGTAGCGCGCCAGGCGGTCGGCGGTGACCGCCCCCACCGTCCCCGACCCGCCCAGGACCCCGATCACCGGGCCTCCCCGAGCGCCGCGCGCACGCCCGCGACCGTCGGCGCGTCCAGGAAGTCGCGCACCCCCAGGGTCGCCCCGGTCTCCTTCACCAGCCGGGCGATGGCGCGCACGGCCAGGAGGGAGTCGCCGCCGAGCTGGAAGAAGTCCGTGCCCCGGTCGAGCACGGGCACCTGGAGCACGTCCTCCCAGACCTGCGCGATGAGCCGTTCGGTGTCGTCGCGCGGCGGCCCGGCGGCCTCCTGCCGGCGGGCGGTGTCCAGCCGGCCCAGGCGCAGTCCGTCGTCGCCGCTCCCGCGCGCCTCGGGCAGCGTCACGACCCGGTCCCAGGCGGGCCCGTCCGCGAGCTCCTCGACCAGGCGCACCAGCTCCTGGAAGGCGTCGTCGACCTGCGCCGGGTCGAACAGCTCCTCGACGAGGGAGAAGACGATGGCCATCTCGTCGTTGAGCTCGTAGACCCGCGCCTCCAGCGCGACCTGGGGCGTGCGCAGCTGGTGGTAGAAGTCGCCGAAGGAGATCTCGCCCAGCGGGCCCACCGATGAGGGGTGCCGCGCGCCGATGGCCGCGTCCATGCCCAGGGTGCTCTGGAAGACGATCGGCGCGACCGGCCGGGTGGTGTCGCGCCGCCGGGCCAGTTCACGGGACACCTCCACGCCGGAGACGAGGTTGTGCGCCGCGTGCTCGCCGAAGACGCGCTGCGCCCGGCCCGCGATCTCGGTGAAGGTCGCGTTCTCGGGCAGCTCCATCGGGATCAGCATGGTGGAGGCGAAGGCGCCCACCACCCGGTGGATGTCGGGGTGCAGCGGCAGGCGGTTGAGCTGGAGGGAGTTGAGCAGCAGGTCCCGGTGGCCCGCCCAGCGGGCGAGCACGACGGAGAACGCGGCCAGCAGCGCCGTGGACGGTGTGACGTCGCGGGCGGCGCACGCCTCCTTCAGCGCCGCCCACCGCTCGGTGGACAGGTGGGCCTCCCGCAGCCCCATCAGGGTGGGGCTGACCTCCTTGGGGTCGGTGCGCAGGGGCAGCGCCGGTGGGTCGGGCAGCGCGTCCAGGCGCGACCACCACCAGTCGCGGTCCTCGGCCCAGGCCTGCGTCTGGGGCAGCCGTTGGAGGGCGTCGACGTAGTCCCCGAAGTCGATCTCCAGGGGCGCCAGGGCGGCGTTCCAGTCCGAGGAGAGGGTGAGCAGTTCGCGGTTGAGCACGGTCGCCGACCACCCGTCGAAGACCAGCAGGTTCATCGCCGTGTGCAGCCGTCCCCGGTCACCGGGCAACAGGGAGAGCCGAACGTCCAGCCCCGGACCGCGCGTGGCGTCGGGGCCGCGGGCGGCCATCTCCGCGCGGACGCGGTCGAGGGTGGCCGCGACGTCGGCCTCGGTCTCCTCGCGCAGGTCGTACACGCGCAGTTCGGGGACGGCGCCCGGGGCGTCGGGCGGCAGGACGTACTGGCGGCCCTCGGCGGTGACCCGGGCACGCAGTGTGGGCTGGTGCTCGGCCAGGCGCTCGATGGCGTCGGTGAGCGCGTCGGCGGCCTCCTCCGGGTCGACGCCGGTCAGACCGACGTCGCCGTAGAAGTGGGCGGACTCGTAGGACAGTTCCCAGCCGCCCTGCTGGCCGACGAAGTAGCCCTGTTGCAGCGGCATGAGGGGGAAGGACGCGGTCGGGTCCGCGCGCCGGACCACGTCGATGGGCAGGTCGCGGACCTCACCGGGCGCGGTGGCGCGGCGGCGCACGAGGTCGGCGAGTTCGCCGAAGGTCACCTCCACGGTGACATCGGACAGCGCCAGGACCACGGAGAGGCGCTTGCGCACGAGCGCCGCCATGCGCACGGCCAGGACGGAGTCGCCGCCCAGGCGCAGGAAGCTCGCCTCCGGTGTGATCGCCTCCGGGTCCAGGTCCAGCAGGCTCACCCAGATGTCGGCGAGCTCGGCGTCGACGGAGGCGGAGTCCGGGGCGGGAGTGGAATCCGGCGCGGGGGCGGATGCGGGAGCGGAGGTGGTCAAGGATGGCTCCAATCAGCGTGCGGCGAGCAGGAGCCGCTGGGCGAGGGCGTCGAGCGGCTCGGTGGGATGGGGAAGGTCGAGGAGGACGCGCAGCCCCGCGGTGTGCAGTGCCTCGCACCACTCGTGCCGGGTGAGGTAGGTGCGCTCGGTTCCGGCCCGCAGGTCCTGGCGGGGCGTGCGGCCCGACAGCAGGAAGGGCATCGAGGTGAGCGACTGGTGGGGCTCGTGGCAGGTCTCGATGAGCAGCAGGCGCCCGTCCGGCGCGAGCAGGTCGGCCACCTGGCCGAGCAGGCGGGGCACGTGCGGCGCGTTGTGGGCGGTGTTGGCCGCCACGACGAGGTCGAAGGGGCCCTCCTGCCCGGGCAGGTCGGTCGCGAAGTCGAGCACCTCGTATCTCAGGTACGGCTGGGGGAAGCGGTCGCGGGCCAGGTCCAGGAAGAAGGGGGAGAGGTCGGTGAAGCGGTACTCGGCCGTCCTGCCGTCCAGGACGGGCAGCAGGTCGGCGGTGGTGGCTCCGATCCCCGCGCCCAGTTCCAGGACGCGCAGGCCGGACGGGTCGGCGGGGCGGACGTGGCGTGCGGCGTCGGCGGCCGCGGCGTTGAGGTAGCGGCTGAGCGGATTGTCGCGGTAGACGGCCTCGGCGACGGCGGTGTCGCCGCCGGGGAAGAACAGGGCCTGGAGGCTGACCTCGTCGCGCAGCAGGCGCGGCAGTTCGCGCAGCGTGCGGAGCAGGAACGCGCTCAGCTCGGGCGGGTAGCCCAGTCCGGCGCGCGCCCGGTCCAGGTCGCGGCGCACACCGGCCAGGTCGCGCCGCCGGGGCGGGGCGGTGAGCCGGTGGGCGGACCCCTGCGCGGTCAGCATCCCCTCGTCGGCCAGGGCGGCGATCCAGTGGCCGGGGATCCACCGGTGGCGGTCGGCCGCGGCGAAGGCGTCGGCGACGCCCTCGGCCGTCCAGGGGCCGGGACCGGCGGCGGCGTGCACACCGGCCGCGATGGCCCGCAGGACGGCCAGGTCGAGCCCGCGGGCGAGGCCGGGGAACGCGCTCAGGTCGTGGGCGCCCGCGGCGGCGGTTCCGGCGCGGTCCGCGGACGCGGCGGTCACAGCGCGGGTCGCTCGAAGGGCGCGGACGCGTTGGCCGGGGTCCGGCCGGCGCGCTCGACGCGGTCGACGATGTCGGGGTCGGCCAGCGCGTCGGGCGGTGCCACGAGCATCATCACGTCGAAGAAGGTGCGGTTGACCACCGGGTCGACCATCGCCGCGTGCAGGAGGCGGTCGCCCTGCTCGGCGGCCTGCCGTGCCTCCTCCGTGACGGGGGTGCCGGGGTCGGCGAGGTAGGCGGTGTCGGCGCCGACGGCGACCTGCCAGAAGCGGTCGAGGTCGGGGGCGAGGCGCCGGTGGAAGGCCGCGGCGTCGGCCGGCGCTGCCTCGGCGGCCCACTCCCCCAGCGCCACGGCGGTCAGGGCCGCGGCGGACATGCCCTGGGCGTAGACGGGGTTGAGCGCGCACAGGGCGTCGCCCAGCACGAGGAGACCGGCGGGCCAGCGCTCCATCTCCTCGACGTGGTGGCGTTCGTTGGCCATGTGCCGGAAGCCGCGGACCGGGCCGAGCGGTTCGGCCCCGCGGATCGTCTCGTACAGCACGGGGTCGCGCAGGCCGCGGGCGAACTCCAGGAATCCGGCCTCGTCGGTGGGCGGGTGGTCGTCGAGGTAGCCGAAGAGGGACACGTGCCAGAGGCCGTCCTCGATGGGCACCAGGGCGCCGCCGTGCAGGGTCTGGGAGGGGTGGTTGCCCAGGGAGATGATCCGCCAGTCGTCGGAGAAGCCCTCGGGCACCCGGTAGTAGCGGCTGGCGTAGCCGGCCCGGGAGTCGACGACGGTGGACTTCGGCCGGCCCAGGCCCGTCGACGCGACCCAGTCGAGCACGCGCGAGGACCGCCCGCCGGCGTCGACGACCAGGTCCGCGGCGAGGTCCTCCGTTGCCCCGCCCCGCTGTCGGACGCGGACGCCGCGCACCGCGGCGTGGTCCCCGAGCAGGCCGACGGCCTCGGCTCCCTCGCGTACGCGCACCGCGCCCAGGGCCGTGACCTTGGACCGGACCACCGACTCGATCAGCTCGCGGCTGGCGGAGGGGACCACGTGGGTGGGGGCGAAGCGGGTGCACCACCCCGCGGCGCTGAGCCACAGGTGGTCCCAGGGGGCGCGCAACTCGACGGCTCCGGCGGCCCGCAGGTCGGCGCCGAAGCCGGGCAGCAGCCGTTCCAGGGCCTCCTGGCCCGAGCACATGAGCGAGTGCAGGTGGCGGCTCTGCGGGACGCCGGGGCGGAACAGGGCTCCGTCGGGCAGCCGGTCCCGCTCCAGCAGGGTCACCCGCTCGGCGTGGGGGGCGAGGGCGGCGGCCGCCGTGAGCCCGGCCAGGCCCGAGCCGATGACGACGGTGTGTCCGATGGGCGCCAAGGGATTCCTCCGGGGGTCGGTGTCCCCAGGAATCCTAGTCAGTAATGATTATCATTTCCATACTTGGAGTGGAAATAGGCCCGTACGGGGTCCGTACGGGCCGGTGGCGGAGCCTTGTCGAGTGCGCGGCCGGGTGGTCAGGAACCGGCGGTCAGCGGTCGGCGGTCAGCGGCGCGGGACGTCCTGGACGACGCGCACCGGGGAACCGGCGTAGAAGGCGACGATGTCCTCCAGCGCCTGCTCGTAGAACACGCGGTAGTTCTGCCGGGTGACGTAGCCCAGGTGGGGCGTGAGCACCGTGCGCGGAGCGTCGAGCAGGGGGTCCTTCGGGCCGAGCGGCTCGCGGTCGAACACGTCCAGGCCCGCACCGCCCAGTCGCCCCGACTCCAGCGCCCGGCACAGCGCCGCGGTGTCGACCAGGCCGGACCGGGAGGTGTTGACGAGCACGGCGCCGGGCTTCATCAGGGCGAGCTCAGGCTCCCCGATGGTGTGGCGCGAGCGCTCGCTGAGGCGCAGGTGCAGGGAGACCACGTCGGACGCGGCGATCAGCTCCTCCTTGGCGACCGGTTCCACGTCCAGCTCGCGCGCCCGGTCGTGGTCGAGGTTGGTGCTCCAGGCCAGCACCCGCATGCCGAAGGCCCGCCCGACCGCGGCGACCCGCGTCCCGATGCGGCCCAGACCGATCACGCCCAGGGTCGACCCCTCCAGCGCCTCGCCCACCGTGGACTGCCACCGGCCCTCGCGCACGGCGCGGTCCTCGGTGACCAGGTGTCGGCGCAGTGCCGTGATCAGGGCCCAGGTGAGCTCCGCCGGGCCGGCCGAGGAGGAGTCCGTCCCGCAGACCATGACGCCCAGGTCCTTCTCGATCGCGCTGTTGGCGCGCCCGGTGGTCACGACGAGCCGCAGATCGGGGAGCCGTTCCACGACCGCGCGCCGCAGCGGGGTGCGCTCGCGCATGAGCACGACCGCCTGGCAGCCGTCGAGCGCCGCGACCAGCGCGTCGTCGTCGGCCAGCGGCTCGCGGTGGACGGACAGTTCCAGGTCCAGGGGCGCCTCGGACCAGGGCGCGAAGGAGGTGGCCACGCCCTGGTAGTCGTCGAGGATCGCCACCCGGACGGGCCCGGTCGGCGTCGGGTCCGGGTCCCGGTCACCACGGTTCTGCATGGACGGTGTCCCTCTCGTCGGGCGGTCCGGCGTCGGGCCGGCGGCACTGGGGCCGACCCTACGCACCCCTCACCCGCCGTTCCACGCCGCCCCGGTGAACCGAGCTCCGCGGCCCGCGCGGCGCGCGGGCCGCGAAGAACACGGCCTACGCCCAGTCGGCGGTGTCGGTACCCCAGAGGGTGGGCGGAGCGGCCCAGGTCCGGGGCGCCCCCTCGTAGTGGACGGGCGGGAGCGCGTAGCGCAACAGCCCGTAGGGGGACGGGGTCTCGGCCAGCCGCTCGGCGGCGTCGTAGGAGTCGTTCCCGACGGGTACGCCGTTGACGCCGCGCAGCAGCCACGCGGCGGTGCCCGCCAGGGAGAACCGCAGGAGGCGGCCGCGGCCGTCGGCCTGTCGGTCGGTGAGCGCCCGCAGGGCCCCCGCGGCCATGAGGTAGCCGGTGCCGTGGTCCAGGGCCTGGGCGGGCAGGGCGCCCGGACGGCCCGTGGGGTCGGCCGGGTCCGCCTCGATCGCCGCGATGCCGCGGGCCGCCTGGACGAGGCTGTCGAACCCCCTGCGACCGGACCAGGGGCCCGACCATCCCCAGGCGCACAACTGGGCGACGACCAGGCCGGGGCGGCGGGCGGCCAACGCCTCGGGCGCCAGGCCGTGCCGGTCGAGGGCGCCGGGCCGGTAGCCGGTCACGACCACGTCGGCCGAGTCGAGCAGCCGCGCGAAGGCACGGCGCCCCTCGTCGGACTCCAGGTCCACCAGGGTGGAGCGCTTGCCGAACCCGGTGTCGATGTGGCTGTCGGGGTCCTCCGGCAGGCCCGGCGAGTCCACCCGCAGCACGTCCGCGCCCAGCAGCGCCAGGGTCCGGGTGGCGATCGGTCCGGCGATGACCCGGGTCAGGTCCAGGACACGTACGCCGGCGGCGGGCAGCGGGGCCGACGGCAGTGGTCCTCCCCCGAGCTCGCCGACCTCGGTCACGGCCAGGGGCAGGGCGGGCTCCCGCCCCGACGCGGACCGGCCCACGGGCGCGGGCGCCACGGCCACGGCCAGACCGCCGGCCGCGTAGACCCGCTCCTGGACCTCCCGCGCGTTGAGTCGCGCCAGGCGTTCGGTGAGGCGCCCGACCAGCATCGCGCCGCGGTCGTCCTCCGCTCCGGCCCCCTCCCCCGCTGACACGGCACCGACGCGGCTGCCACCGGCGTCGATGTCGAGCGCGGCCAGCAGACGGGCGCGGTGGTGCGGGTAGTTCGCGTGGGTGCGCACCCAGCCGTCGGCGGTCCGCCAGAAACCGGACAGGGGCGCGAAGGGGGTCGGTGCTCGGCCGTCCACGAGCAGGTGGCGTTCGCTGACGAACGCGGTGGCCACGGCGCCCTCGTCCACCCGCACGTCGGGGATCGGGCCCCCGTTGCGCGCGGCCAGCAGCTCGGCCGCGGCGAGCGAGCACGCCCCGACCGTCGCGCGGGCGAGCTCACGCACCGGGAGGACGGCGGGGAGCACCTGCCCCGCACCACGGTAGGAGACCTTCTCGGTCAGGTCCGGGGACCCGCCGATCGCCGTCCACGCCCTCGTCGTCGTCACATCGGGTTCGCTCACCATGGGCCCATATTGCTCCTCCCCCTGGGGGACGGGAAGAGCGGGATGCCTTCTTCGACGTCACAGCCGCCGCGGTGCGCACGCCGATCGTTCCTACTCCTCGTCGTGTGACGCGTGCGTACAGGCCCGCAGCCGCCGAATCGCCAGCACGGACCCGTCCGGCCGCACCGATACCGCTCCCCGCCAGCGTTCGTCCCACATCGCGAACGGTTCGCCGGCGAATCGCGCATGGGCCTCGCGGCGATACCTGTCGACCCTGCCGTTGTCGAGGTGCTCGACGAGGTCCTCGGCGACACCCGTGAACGCTTCCACACGCTGAGAGTTGATACGGAACACGTGCTCGGTGCCGACACACCGGGTACCGAGGAGGGTCTGGCGTGTGTCCCGGACGCTACTGATCGCGGCGTGCTCCTGCCCTGTGTAGTCCTTCTGCCCCTGACGGCGGGTGAGGTAGCGCGCGGTCGCGCTCCTGGCGCCGGTGAAGGCGGTCAGCCCCGCAGCGTCCACCCGAGCGAGGACCTGCCGGAACCAGCCCGAGTCCCGCGTTCGGACGTGGAAGCCGGAGAACGCCTCCTCGGGAAGGCCTCCGTCGGCGGGCCTGATGATGAAGGGGTCCAGGGGGCGGTCCCACAGCGGCACGTTCACCCGGGCGCCTGCGGCTGGAAGGGCTCCTCCGTCGCCGTCCGCCCGCAGAGCGTGCACGACGATCGGCCCCTTCGTGCTCAGTTCGGTGCTGAACAACAGACCCGGCGTCCTGTTCCACGGGCCGATGTGCACCGCCTCCAGGTGAATCGAAGCGGAGGCGAACTGCGCATGTGAGTTCGAAGCCCTCCCATGGTGCCCCTTGCACGCAATGGGCAGGACGCTTCCGGGCTCCCCCGGCTTCCATACCTCAGCGAGGAACCGAGGACGGTATCTGGCGCCTGTCAGCGTCCACCCCGCCAGTAACGCGATGTCCGCGGGGACGATCGAGACCCGGTGTCCCCGGAAACGCCGCCGAAGAACGCACTCGGCCGTGAAAGCACCGAAAGCCGCGCCCAGTTCGTGTGCCTGAGTCCTCCTGTGCTGTTGTCGCGTGGAACGGCCCTCGGGAGACAGGAGCAGGAGTTTCTCCGGTGTTTCCGAAGCCAGGGCGAGGGCGTACTTCAGGCAGCCCCAGTGCTCGGCGAGTCCTCTGGCCGACCCCTGCCCGTCAAGGGAGATCGACCTGGCGAAGGCATGGAGAACACTCAGCGGAGCCACGTCAGGAAAGGAGGCTTCCTCGTGGGGCAGGGCCGACAGCCGTGGTTTGCGCCGAGGAGGCTCTTTCCCCTTCTCCTTGAGCCGCTCGTCGTCCTTCGTGATCGTGGATTCCACCGCTCCCACGAGTTCTTCCCCGCTCCTCACGGTCAGGCTCGTCGGTTGCACCAGCCCACGAAGGATGTTCTCAAGGTCCGCCACAAGTCCTCCTCGCGCCATTCCCGGGCACTCCCAGTGAGCCAGAGTGCACAAAGTCGGAACATCGCACAAGGGACGAAGGCGAACATAAATCGGTTATCGGAAGGGATAATCGGCCGAGTGGGAATCACTGAACTTTCCACTGACCACAGCGGCCACGAGCGCACCGCCTACCAGAGAGAGACGTCGCCACCACCGCCGGCGCGAGCCCGGCCGTCCATGTGGTCGGGAGAGGATACGGACAGGCGGGGCCGGTCGCGGAGGCGGCTGGCCCGCAGCGGCCTCGGCCCTCCACTGCCCGTCCCGTGAGGGTCGTTCCCTCCCTCGTTGATCACCCTGCGCACACGCCCCTTACCGTGTGCTTATCCCGATTGGATAGGAAGGGGCCACACCTACGGAGTGAGTTGAGAGCGATGTTCGACGGCGTGATCGAGTGGTTCAAGGGCATCTTCGGCGGCGCGACCGAGGAGATGACCCAGGGGGTGTCCGACACCCTGCAGGGCAGCGGCCTGGACACCGCGCAGGAGACGGCGCAGTCCTTCCGCGAGGACACCTTCGGCGGGGCGACCGAAGCGGCGCAGGGTTACGGCGAGGAGGCCCTGGGCGGGGCCACGGAGGCCGCGCAGGGCTACGGCGAGGAGGTGGTCGGTGGGGCCACCGAGAGCGTCGGCGGCTTCCAGGAGCAGGCCGAGGCCTTCGGTGGCGTGGTCGAGGACCCCGGGGCCGCGGCGGCCGACGCCGCCCGCGACCAGTTCGGCAACGCCTGACGTACCGGCCCCTCCCGGTCGGCCCGAGCCGGCGCCGACCGGGCCCCGGCCCTGGCGGACCGTGGGCCTTCGCGGCTCGCGGTGCGCCGCCCCGGCGGCCTCCTCCCCCGGGCCGCCGCCGGGCGGTGCTCCTCCGACCCCACCAACAGCGGTCCGGCCGAGGCCCCCTCACCGGGTCCGGGTCAGAGCGTCGAGCCCGCCCCGTCGATCCTGCGCGCCGTACGCCGCACGAGCAGGGCCGTCGCCACCGCCGCCACCAGCAGACCGCCGACCAGGAGCGCCGGGGCGCCGAGCGGCCCCGCGGTGTACCCGGGGACGGCCAGCGCGGGCCAGGCCGGCGGGAGCGCCAGCAGCAGGAGGTTCCAGGGCGCCGGCACGACCCACGCCAGCACGGGCACGACCACCATGGCGGCGCCGGCGGCCTTGACCGCCACGAGGGACTCCACCTTGTTGGACGCGAACGCGGTCACGGCCACCAGCAGCAGTGGCGCCTGCGCCGTGCCCAGGACGACGGCGACCACCGTGCCCGGCGACCAGCCTCCGGGCATCAGGCCGCTCACGGGCAGGGCGACGAGCAGGCCGGCGAAGGACAGCACCGCCACCACGCCCGTGCGGTAGGCGAGGTAGGCGCCGAAGGTGAGCGGGGAGACCCGCAGCACCATCAGGACGCGCTCGTCCACGTCCTCGATCGCGCGCATGGCGCCCACCGCCCCGAACATCAGGGGCAGGTGCAGCAGGAACAATGCGAGCACCATCGGGGCCACGGTGGTCAGATCGGTCCCGTAGGCGCCCCGGACGTAGTCGGTCACACCCGCGAACCCGAACCGCGCCCCGACGGCGAGCAGGAGCGGGGCCAGGAACACGATCAGCAGCATCGGATCGCGACCGGTACCGAAGAGGTCGGTCCGCGCGAAGCGCAGCACCGCCGGCGCCGCCCCGCGGCCGACCGCGGCCGGTCCCCGCGGGGAGCCGCTCGCCCGCCGCGCTCGGGCCGGAGCCGCGGGCGGCGCCACCGCTCCCGCGTCCACGGCGTGCCGGGCCCACACCAGGGCCGCGACCACGCAGAGCGACGCGTACCCGGCCCCGAGCCCCAGGACGGCGGGTGACTGGGCCACCGACTCCGGCGCGAGGCCCCACCGGATCAGGTCGGCGCCGACCGTGGTGGGCACCGCGTACATGAGCGGGTGTTCCAGGAACCCGGCCATGTGCACGACGGGGGCCACGATCAACGGCACCGCCACCGCGGGCAGCACCACGAGGAAGTCCTGCAGCGTGCGCGCGCGGGCGCTCACCGCCAGGCACAGCGACAACAGGAACAGGGAGATCAGTGCCACGCCGGCCAGTCCGGCGAGCAGGGCCGCCGGAAGTCCGGCCGGGTCGTCGCGTCCGGCCGCCAGGACCATCGGGGCGGCGACGCACACCGACAGCGCGGTCAGGACGAGCACCCGTACGGCCACGGCCTCGCCCGTGCGCAGCGGTGTGGCGGCCAGCGCGTCCCTGGCCCGTTCGGTGCGCTCGAACATCAACAGGACCACGACGAAGAGCGCTCCGAACCCGGCCGTGTCGGTGAACAGCAGGTACGGAGCGACGATCCGTGCCGTGCCGGCCGGCAGCAGGAGCAGGACCGCGGTCCACAGCACCGCCAGGCCCGCCGCGACGGGCACGATGCCGTAGCGCAACTCGATCCCGCACTCCAGCCGGATCGCAGCCCGCACTCGTCTCACAGCGTCTCCCGCGTCACCGTGGCGAAGACGTCGTCCAGGGTGGCCTCGCGGGTGTGCAGTGTCTCCACGGCGCCCTCCCGGATGAGCGCGAGCAGCGCGGCGTCGTCGGCCAGTTCCTCGACCCGGAGCTCGCGCCGCCCCTGGCCGCGGATCTCGGCGACGAGCCCCGGCCGGCCGTGGCGCAGTTTGAAGCCGCGCGGGGTGTCCACCGCCGCGATGCGCCCCTGGGAGACGAAGGCCACCCGGTCGCACAGGAGGTCGGCCGTGGTCATGTCGTGCGTGGTGAGGAAGACGGTGCTGCCCGCGTCGGCGGCGGACCTGATGAGGTCGCGGAGCAGGGCCGCGCGCACGGGGTCCTGTCCCGAGGTGGGTTCGTCCAGGAACAACAGTTCGGGCCGGTTGACCAGGGCGCGCGCCAGGTTCAGGCGCATGCGCATGCCCTTGGACAGTTCGGTGAGCCGCCGGTGGGCGGCGTCGGCGAGGTCGACGGAGGCCAGCAGGGCGTCGAGGTCCCGGACCGGGGCGCGGTAGAGCGAGGCGAAGGCCGCCAGGTTCTCGCGAACGGTGAGCCTGCCGAACCCGGCGGGGAGCTCGAACCCCACACCGACCCGCTCGAAGTAGTCCGCGTTCCACCGCTCCAGCGGGCGCCCCAGGACACGCACGTCGCCGCGGTAGCGCCGCAGCAGTCGGGTGAGCACGTTCTGGGTGGTGGACTTGCCCGCGCCGCTGGGGCCCAGGAAACCGAAGATCTCCCCCTGCCCCACGTCGAAGGACATGCCCGCGACGGCGGGCTCGTCGGCGCGCGGATAGGTGACTTCGAGTCCGTCGACGCGGATCGCTGTGTCGGCCACGTCCGGTGGTCCTTTCGCCTGGGGATGGCGGTCCCACACGGACCGGCTCCCGCGCCGGTTCGCGCCTCCCACTCTTGCAGGCCGCCGCGACGAGCTTGACCTTGTCGCTGCGTCAATGTCTAGGGTCGGGTGTCATGACGATCACCGTTCCCGACACCCTGTCGGCCATGCGCGCCATCCTGCGGGCCCCGGCCGAGGACCGCCCCGACCTGCTGGGATCCATGCTGGAGCCCAGCCGGCCCATGTACCGCTACGCCCCCGGAGAGGTCGACCTGGTGGACCTGCACCTGCGGTCGGCCGGGTTCCCCCTCGACCGGGACGAGGAGCGGTGCCTGGCGGCGCTCGACACCCTGGTCGAAGCCGACGCCCTGGGCCGGATGCGGCGTGCCCTCGACGACGGCCTGGCCGCGCTCTCGGCGGCCGGACCGGGCCTGGAGGTCCCCGACATCACCGTGCTGTTCGTGCTCGGCGACCCGGGTGACGTGAACTTCATGGGTCCCTCCCTCGGCGTGACCGGGTTCGGCGGGATCTCGGGCACCATCGTGATCACCCTCTGGCCCTTCCCGGAGAACGTGGCGCGCCTGGAGGTCACCGCCGGGCACGAGCTGAACCACAACGTGCGCTACGCGCCGGGCGGGGTGGTGTGGGACCCGGCGACCGTGATGGTCGGCGAGCACGTGGTCGGCGAGGGCCTGGCCGACGCCTTCGCCCGTGAGCTGTACGGCGACGACCTCGGCCACGCCCGCATCGGGGTGCCCCACCTGCACGACGACGCGGTCTTCGCCAAGGTGGTCTCCGGACTCGAGGTGACCGGGATGGAGAACTTCCCGGCCTGGGTGCTCGGCGACACCATCGCCGAGCACCTCGGCGCCGCCCCGGTGGGCCTGCCGACGGGGGCCGGGTACGCCGCGGGCAACCGGCTGGTCGACGCCTACCTGGCGCAGACCGGGCAGAGCGCGGCCGAGGCCGTGCACGCCGACAGCGCGAAGGTCATCGCCACCGCACTGGACCGGCTGGGCCGCCCATGGAGTGGATGATCCACGAGCTGGCGGCCAGGGCCGGCGTCACGAGCCGCACCCTGCGCCACTACGACCGCGTCGGGCTCGTGACCCCCACCAGGGTGGGCGCCAACGGGTACCGCTACTACGGTCCCGACGCGGTCGCCCGGTTGCAGCGCGTCCTGCTGATGCGCCGCCTGGGGATGGGCCTGTCGGCGATCGCGCAGGTCCTGTCCGATGAGGTGGACCAGGAGCAGGGGCTGATGGACCACGTCGCCGAGCTGGAGGCCGAGCGGGACCGCATCGACCGGCGGATCCGCGCGGTGCGGCACACCCTGGAGGCGCTGCGGTCCGGGGCCGAGCCGCAGATGGACGTGATGCTCAACGGCTTCAACGACCACTTCGAGGAGGACGTGGTCGAGCGCTGGGGCGAGGACGCCTTCCGGGCCGGCAACGACTGGTGGCACGGCAAGAGCCTGGCCGAGCAGCGCGCCTGGAAGAAGGACCAGGACGCCCTCGTGGCGGCGTGGATCGACACCCACCGGTCCGGGGTGGGGCCCGCCTCCGAGCGCGCCCAGGCGATGGCCGCCCGGCACGTGGAGTGGTTGAGCGGGATCCCCGGCACCCCCACGGCCGAGGGCGACCGGGAGCGCTCGATCGCCATGGTGCGCGGCCTGGGCGACCTCTACGTCGACGACCCGGCGTTCAGGCCCACCTACGACGGCCTGGAGGGGGCCGTCTTCGTGCGCGACGCGCTGCACGAGTACGCCCGCACCATCATGTGACCCGTCCCGGCGTTCGGGACCGGGACGCGCGCCCCGGCGTCGCACGTCCTGGCGCCGCGCGTCCCGGTCCGACACGGGCGGCGGACCAACGACGGAAACCGGTGGCGCGCGGCTACCGTGGACCCCATGGACGACTCCGCGAACGTGATCGACCCCTCCGCTCCGCCGAGCGGCCCCGGTTGCCGGGAATGCCTGGACGGCGAGGGCTGGTGGGTCCACCTGCGCCGGTGCGCCGCCTGCGGCCACGTCGGCTGCTGCGACAGTTCCCCGAGCCGGCACGCCACCCACCACTTCGAGGAGACCGGGCACCCGGTCATGCAGAGCTTCGAGCCGGGTGAGGACTGGTTCTTCGACTTCCGTTCCGGCCAGGCCGGCCGGGGGCCGAAGCTCGCGCCGCCCTCCTCGCACCCCGAGGACCAGCCGGTGCCCGCTCCCGCCGACCGGGTCCCGGCCGACTGGCGGGACCGGATCCGCTGACCGCGCCCGTCAGCGCGCCGACCCGCGGGCGCGGGCGCGCAGCCGTGAGGTGAGCAGGGACACCGCGCCGGCGATGACGATCAGGTTGAACGCCATCTGGGCCAGGAGCAGCAGGCGGGCGTACTGCCCCTGGGCGTGGATGTCGCCGAATCCGACGGTGGCCAGCGTGGTGAGTGCGAAGTACAGGGCGTCGGTCCGGGTCTCCAGGCCCTCGAACTCTCCCGGGTAGGCGGTGGCCAGCCCGTAGTCGGCGAGGGCGAACAGCGCGAGCCCGGAGACGGCGAGCAGGACCGGCCCGTGCGGGGAGAGCTCCCCGGGGTTGACCCGCTCCTGCCGCCGTGCCGTGAAGACCACCGACCAGCAGATCAGCCCGACGCCGAGGACGAACAGCGCCCAGCGCGGGACCACGTGCCACCCCGCCTCCTCCAGCGGGAGGAGGTAGTACAGGGCGACGACCGCCGCGATCTCCGCCGCAAGGAGCGTCCGGTTCCACGGGTGCGCCCGCGTACTCCCCTTCTTCATGACACGAAGTTATACGACGATCACGCGGAGAGAGATGATGCGCGGCCACCTCGGGCGGTCGGCTAGGCCGTGTTCTTCTGCAGGCTTTCGGGTGAGCTCGCGGTCGTCAGGTCGTCTCTCGCAAGACGATGGTCGACGTTCAGCCTGGTTGTGCTTGACGAGCGCAGAGGTGCCACGAGAGGCGGTCCTGGCGGCCGCGAGCCCGGAATGCTGCAAAAAACACGGCCTAGGCCGGACCGAACAGGCGGGTGACCAGCGCGTCCCAGCCGGCCTCCAGGCGCTCCGGGGTCATCCCCAGGTCGGTCGTCAGGTGCCTGACCAGCGGGGTCTCGAGGTATCCGAGCAGCGTGTGGGCGAGGAGTTCGCGGTCGCCCTCCACCCCCGCCTCGCGCATGAGCAGGGACAGGTGGGCGATCCGCAGCCGGTAGGCCGGGGCCTCGTAGCGTCGGATCACGTCCTCGTGCGCGGCGAGGTAGAGGTTCCCGTAGGCGCGTTCGTGCCGGATGGTGGCCGACCCGAAGGCGCGCAGCCGCTCCCGTGCTGACGCTCCGGGCCCCAGGGGCGGCGGCCCCGAGATGAACGCGGCCTGGAACAGCCGCTCATGGTGGTCCATGAGGGCGAAGAGCAGGCCCGACCGGTTGCCGAACCGGCGAAAGACGGTCCCCTTGCCGACCTGCGCGGCGGCGGCGAGGGCGTCCATCGTCAGGCACTCGATCCCGCGCTGGGCGATGAGGTCGGCCGCGACCTCCAGGAGCCGGGTGCGGTTGCGCTCGGCGTCGGCCCGCAGTCGGGGCGGCTCGCCGGCGACGGTGAGCGGGAGATCCGCGCGCCCCTCCGGAAAGTCGGTCGGGGGCGGAAGGGACGTGGCCATGACCACAGCGTAGCAGCACATCCGGATAAGTGGACTACGGTCCGCTTAGTCTGATACAACCAAAGCGGACCTTGGTCCGTTTACATTCGCCCCAGACCCCGGGAGTCCCCATGTCCGTCCGCTTCCTCGCACTCGTCGGCAGCCTGCGCGCCGGCTCGCACAACCGCCAGCTCGCCGAGGCCGCCGTCAAGAACGCCCCCGAGGGCGTGGAGATCGAGCTGTACGAAGGACTCGCCGACGTGCCCTTCTACAACGAGGACCTCGACGCCGAGGGAAGCGTGCCCGAGGCCGCCCTCCGCCTGCGCGCGGCGGCCGGCGCGGTCGACGGCTTCCTGCTCGTCTCGCCCGAGTACAACGGCACCATGCCGGCCGTGCTGAAGAACGCCATCGACTGGCTGTCCCGCCCGTACGGGACCGGTGCCCTCCAGGGCCGGCCGGTCGCGGTGATCGGCACCGCCTTCGGCCAGTACGGCGGCGTGTGGGCCCAGGACGAGGCCCGCAAGGCCCTGGGGATCGCCGGCGCCGACGTGTTGACCGACGCCAAGCTGTCCATCCCCGGCTCCTTGACGCGCTTCGCCGAGCTCCACCCGGTCGACGACGACGAGGTCGTCGACGGGCTGAACACGGTCCTGGGCCGTCTCGCCATGCAGGCGGGCGCCGTCGCCGCCTGAGCGGCCTCCCCCCGCGGACCGTCGCCGGGCCGGCCCTTCGAGGCCGGCCCGCGACCTTCCCCTGACCGCGCCGGCGACCGGCCGGTCAGGCCTCGCCCACCAGGTCGGACTCCCGGCTCACGTGATGGCGGCCGAGCGGGAGCATCAGCGGCCGGCCCGAGGTCGGGTCGACGATGACCCGGCTGTCCAGGCCGAAGACCGCGCGCACCCCCTCCTCCGTGAGCACCTGCGCCGGCTCCCCCGCCGCGTGCAGCCGGCCCCCGGCGAGCGCGACGAGGTGGTCGGCGTAGCGGGCGGCCAGGTTGAGGTCGTGCAGCACCATGACGATCGTCGTGCCGCGCTCCCGGTTGAGATCGGTGAGCAGGTCGAGCACCTCGATCTGGTGGCTCACGTCCAGGAACGTCGTCGGTTCGTCCAGCAGCAGCAGGTCGGTCCGCTGGGCCAGCGCCATCGCGATCCACACGCGCTGGCGCTGACCGCCGGAGAGCTCGTCCACCGACCGCTCCGCGAGCTCCGTGGTCTCGGTCGCCGCCAGGGCCGAGGCCACGGCCGCGTCGTCCTCCTTGCTCCAGCGGGAGAACATCCCCTGGTGGGGGTGGCGGCCGCGGCCCACCAGGTCCGCGACCGTGATCCCCTCGGGCGCGACCGGCGACTGCGGCAGCAGGCCCAGCGTGCGCGCCAGCTCCTTGGCGGGTGTGCGGTGCACTTCCCTGCCGTCGAGCACTACCCTGCCCTTGCGCGGCGCGAGCAGGCGCGACATCGACCGCAGCAGCGTCGACTTCCCGCAGGCGTTCGCGCCGACGATCGCCGTGATGCGGCCGGGCGGGACGACGAGGTCGAGCTGTTCGATGACCGTGCGGTCGCCGTAGCCCAGGGCGAGGTCCTCGATGCGGAGTGAGTGGGTCGCGGTCACAGGGAGCCTCCCACGCGGTTGGTGCGGATGATCAGGTAGACGAGGTAGGGCGCGCCGAGCACACCGGTCACGACGCCGACCGGGTAGCGCAGACCGAGGGCGTGCTGGCCGACGAGGTCGGCGACGAGCACCAGGAGCGCCCCGACGAGCGCGGCGGGCACCAGCGGGGAACCGCCCGGCCCCACGACGCGCGCCGCGATGGGGCCGGCCAGGAAGGCGACGAAGGCGATCGGGCCGGACGCCGCCGTCGCGAAGGCGATCAGCCCGACGGCGGCGACGATCACGACGATGCGGGTGACCTCCACGCGCACGCCGAGGGCCGAGGCGGTGTCGTCTCCCAGCCGCAGCAGGGACAGGTTGCGCGCCTGCCCCAGGAGGACGGGGCCCAGGACGGCCAGGGCCAGCAGGACCGGCACCGTCTCCTGCCAGGTCGTGCCGTTGAGGCTGCCGGTCAGCCACCGCATGGCCTCCTGCAGGTCCCACTCGGCCGCCCGGGACAGGACGTAGGCGGTGAGGCTGTCCAGCATCGCGGCGATGCCGATGCCGATGAGGATGAGCCGGGTGCCCGCGACCCCGCCCCGGAACGCCAGACCGTAGACGACCAGCGCCACGGCCAGCCCGGCGACGATGGCCACGATCGACACCTGCGTGCGCCCGAGCGAGAGCACCACGATGGCGAAGGCCGCCGCCGCGCCCGCGCCGGAGCTGATGCCGATGATGTCGGGGCTGGCCAGGGGGTTGCGCAGCATCGTCTGGAAGGTGACACCGCCCAGGCCGAAGCAGAGACCGGCCGCCACCGCCAGGACCGCCCGCGGCAGGCGGAGCGTCCCGACGGTGAAGGACGCGCCGGGGACCTGCTCACCGAGGATGACCGCGATGACGTCGGACGGCGGGTAGAACGTGCGCCCCACCATCAGGCTGGTGGCGAACACGGCGACGATCAGCGCCGCCAGCACGGCCAGGACGACGTTCCTCCTGACCGCGCGCCTGACCCGGCCGCGGGTGACGGCGGCGACGCCGGCGGCGTCGGCCTCCGCCCCGAGCGGTGCGGGCGCCGTGGTCGGTGTGGTCACAGTGCACGCACCTTCTGCCGGCGGACGATGTGGATGAAGACCGGGGCTCCGACCAGCGCGGTGACGATGCCGACCTCGACCTCGCTCGGCCGGGCCACGACGCGGCCGATCACGTCGGAGGCGGTCAGCAGCACGGCGCCGAGCAGGGCGGAGAACGGCAGCAGCCACCGGTGGTCGACGCCGACCAGCAGCCGGCACATGTGGGGCACGACCAGGCCGACGAACGCGATGGGCCCTGCGACCGCGGTGGCGGCGCCGCACAGCAGCACGGCGCCGACGCCGGCGGTCGCGCGCACGAGGGCCACGCGCTCACCCAGGCCGGCCGCCAGATCGTCGCCCAGCGCGAGGGAGTTCAGCGCCCGCGCCGAGCCCAGGCTGAGGATGAATCCGGTGAGCAGGAAGGGCAGTACGTGCGTGATGTTGTCGTAGGACGCACCGCCCACCCCGCCGATCTGCCACATCTGGAACCCGCCGGCCACGTCGTTGCGGGGCAGCACGATGGCCCGGACGAGCGAGGCGAACGCGGCGGTGGTGGCGGCCCCGGCGAGCGCGAGCTTGAGCGGGGTGGCCCCGCCCCGGCCCAGCGATCCGACGGTGTAGACGAACAGCGCCGCGGCGGTGGCGCCCGCGATCGCCACCCAGATGTAGGAGGTGGGTGCGGCCAGGCCGAAGAAGACCACACCGGTGATCACAGCCAGCGACGCCCCCATGTTCATGCCCAGGATGCCCGGGTCGGCCAGCGGGTTGCGGGTCACGCCCTGCATCACGCCGCCGGACAGGCCCAGCGCCGCGCCGACGGCCACCGCGAGCAGCGTGCGCGGGATCCGCTTGGCGACGGCGGCCTGCTCCAGGGTCTCGTCCGCGCCGCCGAGGGCCGCGAGCACGTCGTCGGCGCCCACGACACGCGAGCCCCACGCGACCGAGGCCAGCATGGTCAGCGCCAGGACGGCCAGGGACACGGCGAGCCAGAGCATCCGTACCCGCACCGAACGCCGCGGGGCGACGGCGGTGTCCGGTGCGGGAGGAGAGTCGACCATGCTCACTCGACCTTGTCGGCGGCCGCGGCGAGCTCCGCGACGTAGTCCTCGAGGACCCAGGAGATGGACAGCGGGGTGGGGTTCGCGGCCGTGCCCAGCGGCGTGCTGCCGGGCAGGAGGTAGATCGAGTCGCGCTCCACGGCGGGCAGCTTCGACACCAGCGGGTCCTCGCGCAGGGTCTGGAGGAGTTCGCCGGTCTCGTCGCCGTAGCCCGTGATGATGTCGACGTCGTCGAACTCGTCGATCTGCTCGGCGCTGCGGGTGAGGGAGAACTGGTCGGAGTCGGCGGAGGCCTGCTCGACGCTGTCGGGGATGACCATGCCCAGGTCCTCGAAGAAGAGGGTCCTGGTGTCGTTCGTGGTGTAGAAACCGATCTCGCTGACGTCGGTGGCGTCGATGTGGGTCATGAACATGGCCGACTTGCCCTCGAGCTGCGGGTACTCCGCGACGGTCGCCTCGATCTCCGCCTCGAGGTCGGCGATCAGCTCCTCGCCCTCGTCGGCCATGCCGATGGCCTGGCTGTTGAGCCGGATGATCTCGCGCCAGGGCGTGGCCCAGGGGGCGTCGGGGTAGGCCACGACGGGGGCGATCTCGCTCAGGGTGTCGTAGTCCTCCTGGGTCAGCCCGGAGTAGGTGGCCAGGATGACGTCCGGCCGGGTGTCGGCGACGGCCTCGAAGTCGATGCCGTCGTTCTCGTCGAAGAGCACCGGGGTGTCCGCGCCGAGTTCGTCGAGCTCCTCCTCGACCCACGGCAGGACGCCGTTGTCATCGTCGTCGCCGAAGTCGGCGGAGGCCATGCCGACGGGCACGACGCCCAGCGCGAGTGGAACCTCGTGGTTGGCCCAGTTGACGGTGGCGACGCGTTCGGGCCGCTCCTCGATGGTGGTGGTGCCGAGGGCGTGCTCGATGACGATGGGGAACTCGCCTGAGCCCCCTTCGGCGACGGCGTCCTCCGCCTCGGCCCCGGTCCCGCAGGCGGAGAGCAGGAGGGCGGCGACGGCGGCTGTGGTCAGGGCCGGAAACCGGAATGTGCGCATGAGAAGTAGTCCCACTCGTGAAGGAATGAGGGTAGGCTCACCTAAGTTAGCAGCTTCGCGAACCGGCACGTTTCGGGAGGGTGGGCGCAAAAGGCCCGTGGTGGACACAAAGATCCCGGGGCTACGCTGCGGCGGCGAGGACGAGAGGACGTTCCATGGGTCACACTGTTCTTTCGCCCGGGCCGCATCCGAGCGCCGTCGATTTCAGCCGCTGTCCGCGGATCGACGAGCAGACGCTCAGGGCGCGCATCGCGGCGGGCGAGTCGGCGCTGCGCGAGGCGGGCCACGACATCGTCACGTGACAGGTCCCCGCCGACCTCGACGAGGCGGAGCGGAAAGTGCGCGCAAGCGTGGCGGGGCAGTCGTTCCGGGTGGTCATGATCCGTGCGGGCCTGCGCATGGCGCCGGAGCGCACACTGCCCTTCGAACGGGTGGTGAACCGGCTCGACGCGTCGGTGCCGGGCATCGTGTTCTGCTTCGACACCTCTCCCGACACCACGATCGACGTCCTGCGCCGGTGGGTGCGGCCGGCCGGCCGACCGGGTCGCGCGAAGGTTTCACCAGGAATCGGCCCCCGATCGCCACCCCCCGGGGCGCGAGTGGGGGCCGCGATGGCGCACACTCAAGGGTAGGGCGCACGCGGCCGCGTGTTCACGCCGGGCCGGACCCGACTCTCCCTCGAGGGTGGGGCCGGGCCCGGAAACGGACCCGCGAACCGCGCGCACCGCCCTTTCCGTGGCGGCACGGACTCCACCGCCTCACGTTGGCCCGTTCCGCCACCCACTCATGTGCGCCGCGCGCGCACAATCCTGGAGGTACTGGCGTTGGTCACCCGAACAGATATCGCGGACTACCTCGACGGATCGTTCACCACAGGCGGGATGACCCGCACGCAGATCATCGCCGCCGCCGACCAGCACGGGGCTCCCGAGCCCGTTCTGACCGCGCTCGGGCTGCTGCCCGAGGGCATGTACGCGAACCTGCGCACCCTGTGGCCGCACCTGGCGAGCGTCCCCCGCTCGTAACAGCGCCGAGACCGGCGCCCCGGCCCGGCGCCCACCGGCGGAGGCGCACCGCCCCCGCCGGTTCGTGGCGGCCGGGCCCGCACCGGCGGTCACCGGTCGCGTCCCGGCCGTGACCCGGTCGACCGCGTCACCGAGCCGTGGGCCGGTTCAGCACGTACAGGACGAAGGGTTCGCCACGGTGGCGGATCCGGCGCGGGCGTGTGAACCCGAGCCGTTCCATGACGGCGCGGGACCGCAGGTTGTCCACCTCGGTGAACGCGACCACCTCGTCGGCTCCCAGGTCCTCGAAGGCCAGCGCCAGGGACGCGCGGCCGATCTCACTCGCGTAGCCGTGCCCCCACAGACGCTCGCGGACCGCCCATCCGACCTCCAACCGGCGGGCGCCGTCGACCTCCTTGCAGGAGAGCCCGCCGCGCCCCACCAGCCCGCCCGACTCCCGGTCGTAGGCGAGCCACTTGTGCACACCGCCGCTCTCCCAGGTCCGCCCCATGTTCACGGCGCGCTCCCGCGCCTCCTCCCGGGTCCAGGTCCCGCCGTACCACCGGGCGATGCCCGCGTCCTGGTGCAGGAGCCACAGGTCCTCGACCAGAGCGGGGCCGACGGGCTCCAGCCGCAGCCGCTCGGTCACGCGCGTTCGGTTCTCCGGTTCCATCCCGGCCCTTTCGTCCTCGGGGGCGTCTTGCGCGACGAGGCGGCGTCGCCGGTCGTTCCGGCCGCCGACACCGACGGTGTTCTTTCTCCGGTCGCTCGGACATAGTGAGGGACGTCGATCTCTCGGCTCCACTGGAATTCGCGCCGTTCGGGCCCGTCCCGCAGGATGCGGGGCACGTACCCGGCGGCGCGGACGCGGCTCACGGGTAGTCGAAGAAGCGGAGCCACCACGTCAGGGAGCTCCCCGGCGAGGAGTCGAAGTCGTTGTCGCCGCCGTAGCGGCTCCCCAGCAGGTGCTCCGAGATGCTGACGTAGCCGAGGGCCTCCAGTTCGCCTTCGACGCGAGGACGGTCGGTGCTCCGGAAGAGCGCGCGTTCCTTCTCCCCGTCCTGACGTCCGGGGTGGCTCAGGGTCACGGCCGCGAGGTCACCGAAGTTGCTCACGGTCACCGTGATGTGCCTTCCGCAGTCCGTGGCGGTGGCCGGGACGATGACCGTCCCGTGATACGAGGCGTCCTCGACGCACCGGTCGACGCCGCAGGCGCAGTCGAACCGATCGTTCAGGCGGGTCACGAGACGGGCGAAACGCGCGCCGGTGGCGGCGTCGTCGTAATCCGGGGGGAACTCCAGGTGGTCGGGGTCGTCGAGTCGCCGAAGCAGTTCCCGGCCCCGCCGGTCATCGATGGGCACGTGTGCCGTCCTCCTGCTGATCCGGGGAGCCGTCCTGTGGGCCCGCGTGTTCGCCGATAGGGGCAAGGCTAGGGTGGTCGCAGCCTCATCCCCCACGCTGGAGGCCCACGTGCAGAACCCGGAACACTCCAGGGACCCTCGGCGATCCGCGGCCGACGACCCCGCGGCCGCACTCCCCCACCCACGCTCCCGGATGCGCGGACCGCTCCTGATCGGGCTCGCCCTCGTGTGCACCCTGGTGGTCGCCGGAACGCTCGTGGCCGTGTCCGACCACCGGTCCGCACCCGCGGTCGAAGCGGCCGAGAGGGTGGATGCGGCCGATGAGTCGGAAGAGGCGCAGGCCTCACACTCCCCCGAGTACACGGTTTTCAGCGATGATCACGTCACCCTCCGGTACCCCCTGGGCTGGGAACTCGAAGACGTCACGGACTACTACGCCGACGTCGTCATCAAGTATCTGATCACCGCACCCGACGGTGAGCACCAGATCTGCCTCTACGTCGCCGACCTGGAGGAGGACCCGGCGTTCAGTGCCCGTGAGCACCACAAGACCGCTGAAACCGACCTCGCGACCGATTCCCGCGTCTCACAATGGCGCCGGACCGAGCTCAGGGAGGGAGCCTCCGGACCGGACGGCGCGAGCACTTCCGAGCTGGAGGCCACCTACACGTCCACGGTCTGGGACCGGCCGGACCGGTGGATGCGCTGGCAGCTCGCCCTCGACGGCGAGGGTGTGACGACCTCCCTCCAGTTCATGGTCCCGGCCGCGAACCGGACCGAATACGAGCACGTCGCCGACGAGGTGTTCGCCTCCTTCCGGCTCGTGCCCTGAACACCCCTGCGACCTTCGAGGAACCCCTGCCATGACTGCCCGCCTCCTGCACGTGGGACCGGTGATCGTCGACATCGTGATGGCGGTCGACGCCCTCCCCCGCACCGGCGAGGGCGTGTTCGCCTCCTCCGCGCGGACCCAGGCCGGGGGCGGGTTCAACGTGATCGCCGCCGCCGCGCGCGCGGGCATGGACGTGGTCTACGCGGGCGCGCACGGCAGCGGACCGCACGGGGACCTGGTCCGTGCCGCGCTGCGCTCCGAAGGGGCGGGGGTGGCGCACGCCCGCCGCCCCGACGCGGACACCGGCTTCTGCGTGGCGCTGGTCGACGGCGACGCGGAACGGTCCTTCGTCACCCGCCTCGGCGCGGAGATGGACCTGTCCCTGACCGAGCTGCGCGCCCTGCGGCCGGCGCCGGGCGACTTCGTCTACACCGTGGGGTACTCGCTGCTGCCCGGGCCGCGCGCCGACGAGCTCCTCACCTGGGTCGGCGACCTTCCGGAGGAGGTGCGCCTGGTCCTCGATCCCGCGCCGGTCGTGGGCGACATCCCCCAGGAGTCGCTGGAGCGGGCCCTGGCCCGCGTGGACGTGCTGAGCCTCAGCGCCGGGGAGGCGGCGGCCGTGACCGGGCACGCCCGGCCCGAGGAGGCCGCCGCGCACCTCGTCCCGCGCATCCGCCCCGGGGGCGTGGTGGTCGTGCGCGACTCCGCGGCCGGCTGCGTGGTGGCCGGAAGGGACGGCACGGCACAGCGGGTACCCGGGTTCGCCGTTCAGGCCCTGGACACCACCGGAGCGGGCGACGCGCACGTGGGCGTGTTCACCGCCGCCCTGGCCGCGGGCCTGTCTCCCCGGACGGCCGCCTACCGGGCCAACGCGGCCGCCGCCCTGGCGGTGACCCGGCGCGGATCGGCCACCGCCCCGACCTCGGCGGAGACGGACGCCTTCCTGGCCGAGTCCGTCGTACTCCTGTTCTAGAGTGCGCGGCATGTATCTCCACGCGATCGCACTCGAAGCACGGAACCCGTCGGATCAGGCCCGCTTCTGGTCCGCCGCCCTGGGCGTCCCCGCCCGCGCGCACGGGGCGGCCGGATTCGAGCTCCCCACCCCCGGTGTCGCCTTCCGGCTCGTTCCCGCCCTGGCGGCCCGCGCCCCCCAGTCGGAGGAGGCCGTCATGCGGCTCCACCTGGACCTGCACGGCGGCCCCGACCACGACGCGTACGCGCAGGGCCTGCTCCCGCTCGGGGCCCGCCGCCGCGACGTGGGCCAGGGCGACGTCCCCTGGCATGTGCTGGCCGACGTCGAGGACCACTTGTTCTGTGTGATGCCCGGTGCCCGCTACGGGGGGCCGGGTCCCGGGCTCGGTGCGCTGCCCATCGACTCCGTCTCGCCCCGGGCCGACCGGGACTTCTGGGCCCGGGTCACGGGGTGGACACCGGTCGGCGGCGGCGCCGACGGCGACCCCGCGCTGTGCCACCCCGACGGCTCCGGGCCGCGCCTGGAGTTCTGCCCCGAGCTCGGGACCAAGCCCGCCGGCGCGCGCAACGCGATGGGCCTGGTGGTGGGGCTGGACGACGGGGAGCGGGCGGCCGACGCCCACCGGCGTCTGGTGGAGCTGGGCGCGCGCCCGGCCGAGTCCGAGCCCGGGGCGCCCTGGCACCTGCTCACCGACCCGTCGGGCAACGAGTTCGGGCTCATGACCGGATCGGCGGCCTGACCACCGCCGCCCGGTCCCTGGGCTCGGCGCCTCAGTCGTGGAACGGCTCCCCCGTCACCACGTGGTCGGCGTGGTTGAGGGCCTCCAGCACCAGGCGGCGCAGGTGGCCGTCGCGCAGTCGGTAGATGGAATGCCGGGACTGTTTGCGCGACTCCACGAGACCGGCCAGGCGCAGCTTGGCCAGGTGCTGGGACACCGCGGTGCGCGAGGCGCCGCAGGCCTCCGTGAGCTGGCCGACGTCCGCCTCGCGCCCGGCCAGGGTCCACAGCAGGTGCAGCCGGGTGGGGTCGGCCAGCAGGGCGAACACGTCGGCGGCCACGGTGAGCCGCTCGGGTTCGGGCGGGGCCGGGTGCACGCGGCTGGGGACGGCCTGCTCGTCGCTGGTGCGCATGTGCGCAGTCTAGGACGTGACGACGGCCGGGCACGGAGATCACGTTCCGCACACCTTACATGTGCGCACGTACGCACATGTATGGTGTGTCGTGTTCGTGCTCCCCTTCTCTTCCGGTGGTGGTCGTGGTGTGGCGAGTCCTGATGGACCATGCGTCCTACCGCAGGCTGTTCCTCGCCCAGGTCGTGGCGTTGGCGGGCACGGGGCTCGCCACGGTCGCCCTGGCCCTCCTGGCCTACGACCTGGCCGCGGACCGGGCCGGGCAGGTGGTGGCCACCGCTCTGACCATCAAGATGCTCGCCTACGTGGGCGCCGGACCGCTGCTGACGGCGGCTCTGAGCCGGGCTCCGCGCAAGGCGGTGCTCGTGGGCGCGGACATCGTGCGCGCCCTGGCGGTGGCGTGCCTTCCGTTCGTGGACCAGGTGTGGCAGGTGTACGTGCTCATCGGCGTGCTCCAGTGCGCCTCGGCGGCCTTCACCCCCACCTTCCAGGCGATCATCCCCGAACTGGTGGACGACCGCGGCTACACCTCGGCGCTGGCCCTGTCGCGT
Source organism: Nocardiopsis sp. Huas11 (assembly GCF_003634495.1). Classification (GTDB taxonomy): domain Bacteria; phylum Actinomycetota; class Actinomycetes; order Streptosporangiales; family Streptosporangiaceae; genus Nocardiopsis. The sequence goes on from NZ_RBKY01000001.1 coordinate 5,605,410, forward strand.
CTGGCCTATGACCTGGAGGCGATGGCCGCACCGCTCCTGGCCTCACTGGTCCTGCTCCTGGTGCCCTTCGGCGGCCTCTTCGCGTTGACCGCCCTCGGCTTCGCCGCCTCCGCCCTCCTGGTGGCCACCACCGCCCTGCCCGAACCGTCCCCCGGTTCCCGGAACCCGCGCCGGGCCGCGGCGAGCTGGCGGGCCTTCGCCACCGACCGGCGCCTGATGGCGCTGATGGCATTGAACACGGCCGTGGCCGTGGTCACCGCACTGGTCCTGGTCGACACCGTCGTCTTCGTCCGCTCCCACCTGGGCGGCACCGACACCGGTGTGGCGTTGGCTCTGGCGTGCTTCGGCGCCGGGTCCATGGTCGTGGCGCTGGCGCTGGGAACGCTGGTGGAGCGCTTCGGCACACGTGCCCTGATGCTCGCCGGGCCCGTCGTCCTCACCGCGGGGGCGGCGGCAGTGGCTCTGGGCTGGGCGTGGGCCCCGGGGCCGCTGCTGCTCGGTGCGGGATGGGCGGTGCTGGGCGCCGGCTGCGCGCTGGTGGCCGCGCCCACGGGCAGGCTGCTGCGGGAGGCGGCGCCGGAGGGCGGTCTGGCCGGTGTCTTCGCCGCCCAGTTCTCGCTCTCCCACGCCTGTTTCCTGCTGACCTACCCGTCGGCCGGCGGGGCCGCGGGCCTGGACCCGGTCATGGTGCTGGCCGGCGCCGGGGTGATCACGGGGGTGTGCGCCCTCGTCGCCGCCCTGTTGTGGCGTCCGGACGCGGTGGCCGCCGACCGCACCGCTCGGTCGCGGTGATCGGCGACCGCACCCCGGACACGCGCGCCGGGAGCTACCTGGCGGCCGCGGCGGCGGCGAACAGCACCACCGCGGAGAACAGCAGTGCTCCCGGCGCGCCGACGGCTCCCGCCACACCCGCCGCGGCGGCCGGGACGGCGACCTGGCCGAGACGGTTGCCCCAGATGCGCAGGGCCAGCGCGGCGCCGCGCGCCCCCTGCGGGGCCAGGGTGGCGACCTCGGCCATGGTCAGCGGCTGGCCCAGGCCCAGGAGGAACCCGCCGACCACCAGCACCGCGCCGAGGGTCACCGGCCCGCCGCCGGGCAGGGCGACCAGGGCCAGGGAGAGCCCGGCCACTCCCGTGCTCGCCATGATCAGGGCCTTGCGCGACCAGCGGGTGAGCAGCCAGGGCAGGCACAGGCGGGACAGCAGCGAGGATCCCGCGCGCAGGCTCAACAGCACGCCGACGAGCATGGGCGAGATGCCCCGGCTCTCGGCGATGAGCGGCAGGTAGGCGGTGAGGATGTCCACGGCGGTGAGCAGCGCCAGGCTCGTCAGCAGCGCCGACGGCATCCGGCGCCGGGTCAGGATCTCGCGCGCTCCCACGACCGGGACCGACCCCTGGGCGGGGTGCGCCGCCGAGCGCAGCCGCAGCAGGGGGACGACCGCCGCCGCGCCCAGGACGGCCGTCACTCCGGCCACACCCAGGGCCGTCGAGGTCGCCGTGAGCAGGGCCGGACCGGAGGAGTCGGCGAGCAGGACCCCGGAGATCAGCGGCCCGGCGAGCTGGCCCAGCGACGCCGCGGCGGTGAACCACCCGAAGTCGCGGTCCAGGTGCTCGGCCGGGGAGAACCGGGCGATCAGCCCCTGGCCGGCGACCATGCACAGCAGGTGCCCCACGCCCACCACCGTGCTGCCGACCGCGAGGGAGACCAGGCCCGTGGTGGCGGCCAGGCAGACACACCCCACCGCGAGGATCGCCCCGCCCACGCCCACGATCCAGGCGATGCGCCGGGAGCGGTCGGTCGCCCGGCCGACCGACACCGCGATCAGCAGGGGCAGCAATGCGTAGGCGGCGGTGATGAGGCCGACCGCGACGGCGTCGCCGCCCAGGGCGATGGTCCGGTAGGAGATGAGCGGCCGGGCGATGTTGAGGGCGGTGTGGGTGAACACCACGCTCGCCAGCAGCGGCCACAGCCACCGTCCCGCCGTGCCCGCGCCCGTCCCCGTCATGGTGTGCCCTCCCCGTCCGGCCCCTGCCGCTCCCGTCGGTCACCAGGAAACGACAGGGGATCATCCCATGTCACCTCGGCCGCCGATCGAGGCGCCCCCCGGCTAGACCGTGCCGTGGGTGCCGCTCGTCGCGAACGGGTGCGGCCGGGCGGGCCGTCGACGCCCGTCGCCGTGGGGACCGGGACGGGGCCCCCGGATCAGCGCGGGGAGCCCAGGAGCGAGCGGGTGCGGGCGGGCGCCCAGGCGGGCAGCTCGGCGAGGATGTCGCCGAGGGAGACCGCGGCGAGGCTGGCCCGCCACGCGGCGTGGGCCTCGGCCATCTTGGCGGCGAGCACACAGGTGTGGCGGCAGTCCTCGGGCGGCAGGGCGCCACGGCCCTGTTGGCGGATCTCCCGGCACTCGTACGGCGGGGACGCGCCGTCGACCGCCTCGACGATCTGCAGCAGGGTGATCTCGGCGGGGGCCCGGGCGAGGCGGAAGCCACCCCGGGGGCCGGTCGTCGCGGCGAGCACACCGGCCTTGACCAGCGGTTGCAACTGCTTGGCCAGGTAGGCGGCCGGCAGGTCGAAGTGGGCGGCGAGCTGGGCCGCGGACGCGGTGGCGCCCGGTTCGAGCTGGGCCAGGGACGTGGCGCAGTGCAGGACCCATTCGGTGCTCGCTGGAAGCTTCATACCCGTGATGATATCGCAGACATTGCGGATCTTTTTAGTCCGAGATACGCTCCGCCGTAGTCGAAGCCCAGGAGGGCACCATGCGCATCGCCATCGCCGGAGCGACCGGCAACATCGGATCCCTGACCGTCGCCGCCCTGGAACGGGGCGGCCACCAGGTCGTCCCCATCAGCCGGTCGCTCGGTGTGGACCTGACCACGGGGGAGGGCCTCGACGGCGCCCTCGCCGGGGTCGACGCCGTCGTCGACGCCACCAACCACACCGGCACCGACCGGTCCGAGACCGTGGCCTACTTCGGCACCACCACACGGACCCTGCTCGCCGCCGAGGAGAGGGCGGGGGTGCGCCACCACGTGCTGCTGTCGATCGTCGGGGTCGACGCGGTCGACGGCAACGCGCACTACGCCGGCAAGCGGGAGCAGGAGCGCCTGGTCGCCGACGGCCCGGTGCCGTGGACCATCGTGCGGGCCACCCAGTTCCACGACTTCGCCGCCATGGTGGCCTCGTGGACGGAGCAGGACGGGGTCGCCGCCATCGCTCCCCTGCTCGTCCAGCCGATCGCGCCCGCGGACGTGGCCGACGTGCTCGCGGAGGTGGCGGCGGGCGATCCCCAGGGGCGCTACCGCGACCTCGCCGGGCCGCAGACGCAGGACCTCGTCGACATGGCCCGGCGCACCCACGCCGCGCGCGGGAAGGACGTCAGGCTCGTCCCGACCTGGTCCGGGCTCTTCGGGCCGTCGATGGCCGGGGAGGTGCTCCTGCCGGGCGAGGGCGCCCGCCTCGCCCCGACCACCTTCGACTCCTGGCTCGCGGAGCAGCGCGAGGCCTAGCGACGCAGGCGGGCCCGGTCCGGACGGACCTCAGCGGGTACGGCCGAAGAGGTGGGCCAGGGCCTGGTCCAGCCGCGGGTGGCGGAAGTGGTGGCCGGCGGCGATCAGCCGTTCCGGGCGCACGCGCTGGTCGGCCAGGGCCGTCTCCTTCGCGCCCTCCGCGCCCAGGAGCAGCCCCGGCCCCCACGCGGGGACCGGCACCAGTGCCGGACGCCGTAGCACCGAGCCCAGGACGAGGGCGTAGGTCCGCCCGCGCACCGGGTGGGGCGCCACCGCGTTGACCGGACCGGACAGGCCCTCGTCCAGGACCGCGCGCAGGTAGATGTCGGTGAGGTCGTCCATACCGATCCAGGACGTCCACTGGCGGCCGTCGCCGATCGGGCCACCCACCCCCGCCGAGAACAGGGGCCGCTGCACTCCGAGCGCGCCGCCCCGGGGCGACTGTGCGATGCCGGTGCGCACCTGGACGCACCGCAGCCCCGCCTCGGCCGCCGGGGCCGTCGCCGCCTCCCAGTCGGCGACGACCTCGGCCAGGAACCCCTCGCCGCGCGGACTGTCCTCGGTGAGGACCTCGTCCCCGCGCCGCGGACCGTAGTAGCCGATCCCGGAGGCCGAGACGAACACGCGCGGACCGTCCGGGGTGTCCGCGGCGCACCGTGCCAGCGCACGGGTCGGCCCGACCCGGCTGTCGCGGACGGCCGCTTTGTGCGCGGCGTTGAACCGGCCGAACAGGGGCTCGCCCGCCAGGTGGACGACGGCGTCGACACCCTGGAGCAGGTCCTTCGCCGGCCGGTCGAGGTCCCAGTGCCGTTCGTCCGGGCGCTCGGCCCTGCCGCGCACCAGCCGGACCACCCGGTGCCCGCTCGTGGTGAGCAGGGCGGTGAGCGCCGACCCGATGAGCCCGCCGGAGCCCGTGACCGCCACCGTCACCGGTCCGCTCCCCCACGCCCGGCTGCGCCGCAGGGCGTCGAGGTCCTCGGCGAGCTGGGCGTGGCGGTAGGTGAACATGGACCGCAGCGCGGCCTCGGGCACCGAGGTGTCGACGCGGTCGGTGACCCGGGTGCTCTGCTCGGTCTCCGCCGCGAAGTCGTGCGTGTGGACCCAGCGCAGGACGGTGGACAGCGGCGGCGAGGCGAGCCGGTCGGCGAAGCGGTGCGGGGGGTCGTAGGCGGCGGGGTCGTGCACGGCCACCCAGCGCAGGCCGCCGGGCAGGGCGAGCACGGCGGCGCCGTCGCGCAGCGAACGGGCCTCGGCGACCGGGCGCACCGGCTGCCACGGCGGCGCCAGGCGGGCGAACGCGCCCGGTCGGGCGTGCCAGTCGAAGACCTCGTCGATGGGCGCCCGCACCACACTCGAACGCTGAAAGGCCATGGTCCACCTCGGGCTCGTGGGAGCGTTCCTTCGCCGGCGGCACCGGTCCGCCGCCGTGGACACGGTAGCGCGTCACGGGTCCGGGAGCAGGACTCCTCACGCGGCGCGTCAGTCGGCGGCGCGGGCCTCCGGCTCCACCAGCGGTTCCGGTCGGCCCGGCCGCGCCACGCCCGCGGAGCGCGGGGCGGTCGCACGTCGAACGCGGCCGGCCGCTCCGCCACGCGCTCGCCCGCGTGAGGTCACGGCCCCGGTTCCGGGGCTCCGGTGAGCACGTCGAGGGCCGTGCGGCGATGGGCGGCGAAGAGCTCCAGGGCGCGCTCGGCGTCGCGCGAGCGCAGGGCGGCGGCGAGCTCCCGGTGCTCGCCGGGGATGTGGGCGAGGTAGTTGCGCGACTCGCGGCCGATCCGGGTCAGCAGGAACAGGTGCACCTGCGAACGGATGGCCCGCCAGGCCTCCTCCAGCCGGCCGTGGTGGGCGGCCGCGTAGACGGCGTCGTGGAAGTCGATGTCGCAGCGCACCATGGCGTGCTCGTCCTCGGCGCGTTCCATGCGCTCGGCGGCCGCCTCCACGGCGGCGATGTCGGCGTCGGAGGCGTGCGCGACCACCTGCTGGACGGCGAGCCGTTCCAGGGCGTCGCGCAGGCTGTCGAGTTCGGCGATGTCGCGCGGGTCCAGGGTCGTGACCGTGGCGCCCCGGTGCCAGGCGCTGCGGACCAGGCCCTCGCGCTCCAGCCGGAGCAGGGCCTCACGCACCGGTCCGCGACTGACCTCCAACGCGCCGGAGAGCTCGACCTCGCGCAGCTGCGCGCCCGGGGCGTAGACGCCGCTGAAGACGGCCTCGCGGATGCGGTCCGCGACCTCGTCGGCCAGCCCCCTGCGCCGGGCGGGGGCCACCCTGCCCAGTTCCTCGGTCACGCTCGGCTCTCTCCTTCGTCGATGTGTCCAGGCCACCCTACTGTTCACGCGCTTGTCGCAATGTTAACATTCAGACAAGCACAGCCCGGGGGTCGCCGGGCGCCCCTCCCAGGAAGGCAGCCGCCGCACCATGACCGTTCTCGACTCGCCCATCCCGCGGTTCCACCTGGCCATGCCCGTCGACGACCTGGCCGCCGCGCGCCGCTTCTACGGCGAGGTCCTCGGCCTGGAGCAGGGCCGCAGCTCCGACACCTGGGTGGACTGGAACCTGCACGGCCACCAGTTCGTCACCCACCTGGCTCCCGCCAAGCAGGACCAGATCCACAACCCGGTCGACGGCCACGACGTCCCCGTGCCGCACTTCGGGCTCGTCCTGGCGGTCCCGGAGTTCCACAGGCTCGCCGACCGCCTGCGCGCCGCCGGGACCGACTTCGTCATCGAGCCCTACCTCCGCTTCGAGGGACAGCCCGGCGAGCAGTGGACGATGTTCCTGCTCGACCCCGCGGGCAACGCGCTGGAGTTCAAGGCCTTCGCCGACGACTCGCAGGTCTTCGCCGTCTGAGGCCCCTGACCGCCGCGCCCCCGGGCCGTCCTCCCGGGGGCGCGGCTGTGTTCTGCCCCCACGCTGGGGCCTTCCCGTCCGGTCCCGGTGCGGGTATCCTCGTCGCGACCGCACGGCAGCACGAGGCGAGAAGGAGGGCGGCCACGGAGATCGGCGCGGCGGCCCTGAGCCACCCGGCCCCTCTTATCGGCGCCACCGCCGACGGCGGAGCATGCCCACGGTCCCCCGCTCGCCCTTGACCCCTCCGCCCTGCTGCTCCTCCTGCTGGCCCTCGCGGTCGGACTGTTCGCCTGCAGACTCGCGCTGGGCGCGGCCGATCTGCTCCTGCGGCTCCTGGAGCACGGGGCCCGGCGGCGGTGGCCGGGCCTGAGGCCCCGTTCGCGAGCCGCCCGCGAGGACCCCGGCGACGGCCGGAACCACGTCCACGGACCGGTGTCGGGCACCGTTGTCCAGGCCTCGCACATCGAACGGCTGTACATCAGCCCGCCTGACCTGGAGACCTGACAACACGGACGTTTCCACGCGAGAATGTGCGCCATGACAGCCGCACAGTGGACCCGGGCCGGGCTCGTGGCCGCCGCCCTCCTCGGCGCGCTCGCCGGGCTGGCGCTGATCTTCGGCGGCCCCTCGGGGCGGACCGTGGCCTGGGCCGCCGGGTGCGCCGCCGCGGTGGTCCTGGCCGCCGCCGCGGTCGTGCGGGCCGGCCGTCCCCCTGCGGAGGGGACCGCTCCGACGGCGGCTCCGGCTCCACGCGTGCCCGTGCCGGCCGCCCCGGAACCGACCACCAACACGGTCAGGGGCGACGTCGCCAGGGGCACCGTCATCCAGGGCCGCACCCTCACGGTCAACCAGCCGACCCACCACACCGTCATCGACACCCAGATCGTGCACGCCCCCGCGGCGGAACCGGAATGGCCCGTGGTCGTCGGCGTCCTGCCCAACGAGGCCGACCACTTCCAGCACCGTGAGCTGACCGACCGGCTGTCCCACACCGCCGAGGACCACTCCACCGTGGTCCTGGGCCAGGTCCTGTCGGGCATGGGCGGGGTCGGCAAGACCCAGCTGGCCGCCCACCACGCCCGCTCGCTGCTGGCGAAGGAGGCGGTCGACCTGGTGGTGTGGGTTCCGGCGGGTGAGCGCGCCACGATCGTGCAGGCCTACGCGGACGCGGCGCGGGCCGTGCTCACCACCCACGTCGAGGAGGACCCCGACCGGGCCGCCCTGCAGTTCCTGACCTGGATCCAGACCACCGACCGGCGCTGGCTGGTGGTGCTGGACAACCTCGACGTGCCCGAACACGTGCGCGGGCTGTGGCCGCCCACGGCCACCCCGCCCACGGCCCGGGACGCGTCCGCGGAGGCGGACCCGGGACCGCGGGGGCGCCTGGTGGTCACCACCCGGCGCACCGACACGGCCCTGGCCGGCCGGGGCCGGGCGTTCATCGACGTGGGCACCTACACCCCGGACGAGGCGCACACCTACCTGGCCACCGCGCTCGCCGAGCTCCCCGCCGCCCCGCAGGAGGCCGAACTGGCCGCCCTGGCCGAGGACCTGGGCCACCTCCCGCTCGCGCTGTCCCACGCCGCCGCCTACATCCGCGACCGCCGCGACAGCATGACCTGCGCCTCCTACCGCGCACGGCTGCGGGACCAGCGCGGGGCGCTGGAGAGGATGTTCCCCGAGCGCGAGAGCCTGCCCGACGACTACGCGCGCACGGTCGCCACCACGTGGTCGATGTCGGTCGAGCACGCCGACACGCTCACCCCCCGCGGTCTGGCACTGCCGATGATGCGCCTGCTCAGCCTGCTGGACCCCACGGGTGTCCCCGTGGCGGCCCTGACCTCGCCGCCCGTCCTGGAGTACCTGCGCCGGGCGCACCCGGACCGCGCCGAGCCCACCGGGCACGACGCCGACGACGCCCTGTCCGCACTGGCCAGGCTCCACCTCGTCACCCGCTCGGGTTCCGGAGACGGCGCCGCCGTCGGCGTCCACCGGCTGGTCCAGCGGGCCACCCGGGAACAGCGCGCCACCCGCCCCGACCGCGACACCGCCCGCACTGCGGCCGACGCCCTCGTACGGGTCTGGCCGATGCGCGTCCACGCCAGCGACCTGGGCCACCGGCTCCGGGCCAACACCACGGCCCTGCTCGAACACGCCGGGGAGTGGCTGTGGGCGGAGGGCCTGCACCCGGTCCTCCTCCAGCTCGGACGGAGTCTGGGCAGATCGGGGGGCCTCTCCCAGGCCGTCGAGCACTGGGAGTCGGTGACCGGGGCCGCCACGGACCGGTTCGGTCACGACCATCCCGACTCACTGACCGCCAGGTACGAACTCGTCTTCTGGCGCGGCATGTCGGGTGACGCGGCGACCTGCGCGAAGGAGTTTCGCGCCCTGGCCGCCGACGCGGAGCGGTCCCTGGGCTCGGACCATCCCCGGACCCTGGCCTCACTCGTGCAGATGGCCCGGTGGGACGGCCGAGCCGGCGATGCGCAGGGAGCCCTGGAGACCCTGGAGTCCCTCCTGCCCGACCTGGTGGCCGTGTTGGGCGGCGAGCACCCCGACACCCTCACCGCACGGAGTCACCTGGCCGGGTTGAGGGGCAAGACGGGCCACGTGCGGGCCGCGGTCGAGGACTGGCGGGGCCTGGTCGAGGACCATCGGCGGGTGATGGGCCACGACCACCCCAACACCCTGGTCGCCCGGATCCAGCTCGCGCGGTGGCGCGGACGCTCCGGCGACCCCCACGGAGCCCTCGAGGACCTGACGTCCCTGTTGCCGACCCTGCTGGGCGTCCTGGGGCCCAAGCACCCCGACACCCTCACCACCCGTGCCCAGATGGCCGCGTGGACGGCCGCGGCGGGCGACCCCGCACGTGCCCTGCGGGAGCTCGACGAGCTCATGCCCGACCAGCAACGGCATCTGGGCCCGGACCATCCGCAGGTCCTCAACACGCGCTACCACCGCGCCCGGCTCCTCGCCACGGTGGGCGACCGCTCACACGCGCTCGCACTCCTCGACGCCCTTCTACCGGACCAGCGGCGCGTCCTCGGGCCCGACCACCCCAAGACCCTCGAAGTCGAGGCCGATATCGCGCGCCTGCGCGCGGAGGCCGACGCCGACGCCGATCACGGTGAGTAGCGGGCGTTGACAGCACGGCGGCGGGAGCCTATCGTCGCCCACAAATAGACAGGAAAGTTTCCTATCTATTCATGGCACCGACCCCCGCTTGGAGTGCCCCGTGCGACGACCCTCCCGACTCGCCCGACTCCCCCGCCTGCTCGCCACCGCCGCCGCGCTCCTGCTGGCGGCCTCCCTCACCTCGGCCCCCGCCGCCGCGGACACGGCGCCCGGCTCCGGCTCCACCCGGCTCCCCGACCGCGTGCTGGCCGGCTACCTGCACACCAGCTTCGCCAACGGATCGGGCTGGGTGGACCTGGCCGACGTCCCCGACCAATGGGACATCATCCACCTGGCCTTCGCCGAACCCACCTCGCCCACCTCCGGGCAGCTGGAGTTCTCCCTGTGCCCCGCCCAGGAGTGCCCGGGCGTGCCCTCCGAGCAGGAGTTCACGGCCCAGATCGACGCCGCCCAGGCCCGCGGCAAGAAGGTCGTGCTCTCGGTGGGCGGGCAGAACGGCCAGGTCGCGCTGGAGACCGCCGCGGCGCGCGACGCCTTCGTGTCGTCGGCGTCGGAGATCATCGACCGCTACGGCCTGGACGGCATCGACATCGACTTCGAGGGCCACTCGCTCTACCTCGACGCCGACGACACCGACTTCCGCTCCCCCACCACCCCGGTCGTCACCCACCTGATCGAGGCGCTGCGCGCCCTCGGCGCCCGCTACGGCGACGACTTCGTGCTCACCATGGCTCCCGAGACGTTCTTCGTGCAGGTGGGCCACCAGTTCTACGGCCAGGGCCCGTGGGGCGGCGCCGATCCCCGCGCCGGCGCCTACCTGCCGGTCATCCACGCGCTCCGCGACCAGATCACCCTTCTGCACGTCCAGCACTACAACTCCGGTCCGGTGCTCGGCCTCGACGGCCGGTACCACCAGATGGGCACCGCCGACTTCCACCAGGCGATGGCCGACATGGTCCTCACCGGCTTTCCCGTGGCGGGCGACCCCGAGCACTTCTTCCCCCCGCTCGATCCCGCGCAGGTCGCCATCGGCCTGCCCGCCTCTCCCTACGCCGGCAACGGCCACACCTCCGTGGCGCAGGTCCAGGCCGCCTGGGACTGCCTGACCACCGGCGCCGCCTGCTCGGGCTACACCCCCGCTTCCGCGCACCCCGGGCTGCGCGGCCTGATGGCCTGGTCGATCAACTGGGACCGGTTCGGCGGCGACGAGTTCGCCACCGAACACGGACGCCACCTGGACGGCTGAGGACGCCACGCGGTGTCCTCCCGGGCACGACCGGGAGGACACCGATAGCGTGGTGGCGACCTGCCGGCGGCGGCCGCCACTCGGACCGCCGCCGGAGCGCGAGCCGACGACCCCGACAGGTGGGGACCATGAGCCACCACGCCCGTAACGAACGGCACCGCCTGACCGAGCTGTTGGCGGCCGCGGGACCCGGTGCCCCCACGCTCTGCGACGGATGGACGACCACCGAACTCGCCGCCCACCTGGTGCTGCGGGAGCACCGGATGGACGCGGCGGCCGGCATCAGGATCGCCTTCCTGGCCGACTGGACCGCGAAGGTGCAGGAACGCTACGCCCGCCTCCCCTACCCGCGGCTGCTGTCGATGTTCAGCGACGGGCCGCCGCTGCTGTCGCCGTTCGCCCTGCCGGGCGCGGACGAGGCCGCCAACACGGTGGAGTACTACGTGCACGCCGAGGACGTGCGCCGCGCGTCGCCGGAGTGGAGGACCGACCCCGGCGACGCGGTCGGCGCGGCCGAGGACGTCGACGCGGGCCTGGCCGAGGCGCTGTGGGGCAAGCTCTCGCCCCTGGCACGGCTGGAGACCGGCCCCACGTCCCCGGTGGGCCTGGTGCTGCGGCGCCCGGAGGGTGCGACCGTCGAGGCGCGCGAGGGGATCCCGGTGGTCACGGTGACCGGCGAGCCCGGTGAGCTCGTGCTGTTCGCCTTCGGGCGCGGCTCCCACGCGCGGGTCCGTGCCGAGGGGGATGCGCGGGCGCGCGCCCGCCTGGCCGAGGCCCTGCCCCTGCCGGGGCGATGACCGAGCCCCGCTCAGCCCTTGAGGGCGCCCGCCATCAGGCCGCGCATGAAGTAGCGGCCCAGCAGCAGGTAGATGAGCAGGGTCGGCAGGGAGGCCAGCACCGCGGCCGCCATCTGCTGGTTGTAGGGCACCACCATCGACCCGGCCACGTTGTTCAGCTGGACCGTCACCGGCCAGCTCCGCGGACCGGTGAGGAAGACCGCGAACAGGAAGTCGTTCCACGCCGACGTGAACTGCCAGATCAGCGTCACCGCGAACGCCGGGGCCGAGACCGGCAGGATCACGTGCGCGTAGGTGCGCAGCAGGCCCGCGCCGTCCACCCGCGCCGCCTCGATGAGCGTGTGCGGGATGCTCGCGTAGTAGTTGCGGAAGATGAGCGTGCAGATCGGGATGCCGTACACCGTGTGCGCCAGGATCAGCGGGAACAGCCCGCCCATCAGCCCCGAGCTCACCATGATCTGCTGGAGCGGGATCATCACCGCCTGGTAGGGGATGAACATCCCGAACAGGAACAGGGTGAAGACGGTGTCCGCGCCGGGGAAGCGCCACCGGGCCATGACGTAGCCGTTCAGCGAGCCCAGCACCGCCGAGATCACGGCGGCGGGCACCACCATGCGCACGCTGTTCCACAGGCCCGGGGCCAGCGCGGTCCACGCCGCCGCCCACCCCTCCGTGCTCCACGCCTGCGGGAGCAGCCAGGCGCGTGCGGCGGTGGCCTCGGCGAACGGTTTGAACCCGGTCACCACCAGCACGTACATCGGCATCAGGAAGAACGCCGCCAGCACGACCAGCACGGCGAACTTGACGGCCTGTCCGCGCCGGGTGGTGCCGGCCGTCCCTCCGCCCGGGGCGATCACCCGGTCGGGCGCACTCCGGCTCATCGCCCCTCGCTCCGTTCCTTGCGCATGGTCCATACCAGGTAGGGGATGACGAACACCGCCACCGCGATGAGCAGGTACGAGGCGATCGTGGCGCCCTTGGCCGGATCGCGGACCTCGAACACGGTCGACCACATGTACACGGCGGGCACGTCGGCGACGATCTGCTGGCCGGCGATCGCGATGATCAGGTCGAACACCTTCAGCGACATGTGGCCGATGATGATGACGGCGCTCAGCGTGACCGGGCGCAGCTGCGGCATGACCACGTGCCGGTACACGCCCCACTCCGAGCAGCCGTCCACTCGGGCCGCCTCGCGCAGCTCCTCCGGCACGCCGCGGAATCCGGCCAGGAACAGGGCCATCACGTAGCCCGACAGCTGCCAGATCGCGGGCAGGGCCATGGCCGCCATCCCGAAGTCGGGCGCGGTCCACCAGGTGTTGACCAGGAAGTCCAGGTTGAAGTGGACGAAGAGGGCGTTGAGCCCGGTGGCGCGCTCGGCGGGAGCCGGGTTCATCAGCCAGCGCCAGACCACGCCGGTGGCGATGAACGACACCGCCATCGGGGCCAGGAACAGCGTGCGAAAGACCGGCTCGCCCCGGATGCCCTTGTCCAGCAGCAATCCCAGCAACCAGCCCAGCAGCAGGGCGCCGCCGACGAACACGACCGTGAACACGATCGCGTTGTTCACCGCGGCCGGCCAGCGGGCCTCCCCCCACAGGGCGATGAAGTTGTCCAGGCCGACGAAGGAGCCGTCGTCGATGGGCCGGTGCTGGTCGCTGAGCGCCAGCCGGGTGTTCCAGCCGATCATCCCGTAGACGAACAGCCCGATGAGGAGGATCGACGGGGAGACCAGCAGCAGGGAGGGCAGCCAGGACCGCACCCGCGTGACCAGGCGTGCCCCGCGCGATCCGCGGCGGTCGGTGCGCGGTCTTCGGGGTCCGGTGCCGCCCGCGGCGGCGGCACCGGACCGGGTCGTCGCTTCGCTCATTCGGTCTGGGCGGCCTGGTGCAGGGCCTCGTTGAGCTCGTCCAGGTCCCCGTTCTGGAGGTAGAGGCCCACGGCGGTGTCGACGTCGTTCTTCCACCGGTTGCCGACGGTCACCCCGTGCCAGAACGAGCCCGCCAACTCGGGGCCGGACTGCCACTCCGCCAGGGCCGACTCCAGGTAGGGGTTGTCGGCGTAGTGGGCGGGCTCGGCGTCCGCACGGGCCGGGATGGAGCCCTTGAGCGGGTTGAAGGTGTCCTGGCCCTCCTTGCTGGCCACGATCTCCAGCCAGCTCAGGGCGTGCTCCTCGTGGGGCGCGCCCTCCGGGAGGGTGAAGCTGTCCGAGAGCCACATGTAGGTGCCCTCGGTACCGGGGGAGGCCGCCCACGCGTAGTCCTCCTCCGGGATCGCGCCGAGCTCGTCGAAGTAGCCGGCGGCCCAGTCCCCCATGATGTTGAACGCGGCCTCGCCGTCGGAGACGCGCCGCGCGGCCTCCTGCCAGTCCTCGGCGGCCGACTCCTCCTGGGTGTGGGCCATGACCTCCTCGAAGGTCGCGAGCGCTTCGGCCATCTCCGGGGTGTCCCAGTCGGCGCCCGGCTCCCAGAGGGCGTTGTAGGCCTCGGTTCCGAGGGACCCCAGGAGCACCGACTCCAGCAGGTGGTCGACGGTCCACTGCGCGCCGACGGCCATGGGGATGGCGTCGGTCTCGGTCTCGACCGCCTCCATCGCCTCGATCAGCTCGTCCAGGGTCTCGGGCGGGCCCTCGACCCCGGCCTCCTCCAGCACGGAGGGGTTGTACCAGAGGACGTTGGAGCGGTGGATGTTCACGGGCACGGAGTAGACGCTGCCCTCGTAGGAGATCTGTTCGACCAGCTGGTCGGGGAAGGCCTCGTGCAGGCCCTGCTCGTCGAAGAAGCCGTCGAGGGGCTGCAGGTACCCGGCCTCGATGTAGTCCTGGAGCTCCGCGCCGGCGTGGCCCTGGAAGGAGTCGGGGGGATCCTGGCTCTGCAGGCGGCCCTCCAGGACCGCCTGGGCGTTGGTGCCCGAGCCCCCGGCCACGGCCGCGTTGACGAACTCGACGTCGGGGTTCTCGGTCTCGAACCGTTCGATGAGGGCGTTCAGTCCGGCCTCCTCACCGCCGCCGGTCCACCAGGAGAAGACCTCGACCTCGCTCTCGCCTCCGTCCTGCCCGCCCCCGCCGCAGGCCGAGACCGCCAGGGACAGCCCCAGCGCCCCCGCCGCGACCGACCGCCATCGTGAGCGCATGAGAACTCCTCCCCGGGTGGCCGACCCGTCCCACGACCCGCTCCACCCACCGTGTCCCAAATCACAACATCATCGACTCTGACATCATTGGTATGCACAGTCACGAACGTCAACAGCGCGGGCGATCACGACGCCGATACGTGACCTGCCGACCGGTCGGAGAGACCGGAAACGCCCTTCCCGTCGCGGGTTCCGGCACCCGGACCCCGGCCTGCGGCGCGCCGGAACGGCGCTGGGGGCGGGACCGAAACGGGGGCCGGGAGGGGCGGAGAGGGGAGGTGGGGCCGGGCGATCGCGGAGCCCGGCCCCACCGGTTCGGGGGGCGCCTCAGGCGGCGTCCTCGGCCTCGGCGGCGTGTGCGCGCAGGTACTCGGCGAAGGACTCCAGTCCGTCGACCACGCGCGGGCCGCTGATGCCCTCGTTGTAGTCCAGGACGAAGAAGCTCTCCGAGCGCACCGCCGGCAGCTCGGAGGTGTGCGGAGAGGTCGTGAGGAACTCGATCTTCTCCTCGGCCGGCTGGTCGCCGTAGTCGAGGATGATGATCACCTCCGGCGCCGCGTCCACGACCGCCTCCCAGCTCACCTGGGTCCAGCGCTCATCCAGGTCGCCGAAGACGTTCTCGCCCCCGGCGAAGCGGATGATGTCGTTGGGCGGGACCTGCGCGGCGGCCGTGAAGGGCTGGTCGGTGCCCGAGTCGTAGAGGAACACCGGCACCGGGTCGCCCTCGGGGGCCTCGGCCCGCACCGCCTCCACACGCTCGCGGTACTCCGCCACCACCCCGTCGGCGCGCTCGCGCACGCCGAAGATGTCGCCGAGCCGCTCCAGGTCGGTGTAGAGCCCCTCGAAGGGCTCCACCCGTTCCGGGAAGCCGGGGTAGTTGTAGCAGGACTCGGTGTGCATGAAGCTCTGCACGCCCAGGTCGTCGAGGATCTCCGGGGTGATGCCGCGCTCGTCGCTGAACCCGGAGTTCCAGCCCGCCACCACGAAGTCGGCGCCGGCGTCGACCACGACCTCCTTGTTGAGCAGGTCGTCGCTGAGGAACTCCACCTGCGCGTAGTCGTCGGCCCACGGGGACTCGGTGACCGGCGGGTTGGCCGGCGGCATCACGTACCCGTGCACGTGGTCGGCCAGGCCGAGCGCGAACATCTTGTCGGCGCTGCCGCCCTCGTAGACCACGGCGTTGCTCGGCGTGGTGTACTCCACCTCCTCGCCGCAGCGGTTCACGGTCACGGTGTCGGCCTGGGCGGTCTCCTCCACCTGGGCACCGCAGCCGGTCAGCGCGAGGGTCAGGGCCAGGGGCACGGCCACGGGGGCGGCGGCCCCGTACCGGTGCGGGGCCGTTCGGATCGCGGTCATCAGACTCCTTCGGCTCCCTCGTCCAGCGAGTAGAGCAATTGGGGGTTGCCGGTGAGGGGGTGGTCGACCACCGTCACCTCGAGGCCGAACACGTCCCGGACGCGTTCACGGGTCAGGACGTCGGCGGGGGCGCCCGAGGCGACCAGCCGCCCTTGGGAGAGCACCCCGACGGTGTCGCAGGCGGCCGCCAGGTTGAGGTCGTGCAGCACCACCAGCACGGTGTGCGCGCGGGCCCGCAGCAGGGACAGCAGCCGGACCTGGTGGCGCAGGTCCAGGTGGTTGGTGGGCTCGTCCAGCACCAGGACCCGGGGCTCCTGAACCAGCGCGCGGGCGATGAGCACCCGCTGGAGCTCGCCGCCGGACAGGCCGAGCACTCCGCGGTCGGCGAGGTGGAGCACGTCCAGGTCGGCCATGACCGCCTCGCACAGGAGGCGTTCGCGCGCGCTCAGCGGCTGGTTCCCCCGCAGGTGCGGGGTCCGGCCCAGGGCGACCACCTCGGCCACCGTGAAGTCCAGTTCCGTACCGCCCTGCTGCGTGAGGGCGGCCACCTGCTGTGCGGCGCGGCGCAGGCCCAGGGCGGACAGGTCGGAGCCGTCCACCAGTACACGGCCGCCGGAGGGTTTGAGGGCCCCGTAGACACAGCGCAGCACGGTGGACTTGCCCGAGCCGTTGGGGCCCACGAGCGCGACCATCTGCCCGCGCTCGACGTCCAGGGACAGCTCGCGCACCAGCGCGGCCCCGTTGAGGGTGACGGAGAGGTCGTCGACGCACAGCTCCACGGTTCACCGCCCCCCGAACACGTAGCCGCGGCGGCGCATGAGCGTGAGGAACACCGGCACGCCCACCAGCGCGGTGAGCACGCCCAGCGGGAGTTCACGAGGCGCGACCAGCACGCGGGAGGCCAGGTCGACCCACACCATGAACACGGCGCCGGCCAGCGGCGCCACCACCAGGACGCGGCGGTGGGCGGCGCCCACGAGGATGCGCACCACGTGCGGCACGACCAGGCCCACGAAGCCGATCACGCCGCTGACCGCGACCATCGCGCCGGTCATCACGGCGGTGAGCAGGAACATGGTCACGCGCAGGCGGCCGGTGTCCACGCCCAGGCTGGCGGCGGTCTCGTCGCCGAGCGCGGCCACGTCCAGGGAGCGGCTGGAGCGGTGCACCACGACCGCCCCGACCACCACCAGGGCGGCGACCAGCGGCAGGGACCCCCAGCTCGCGGCGCCGAAGCCGCCCATCGTCCAGAACAGCACCGTGCTGGTGGCCTCGTTGCTGGGGGTGAAGTAGACGATGACGCTCATCAGGGCCTGGAAGCCGAAGGACAGCGCGACGCCGGTCAGGACCAGGCGCAGCGGGGTCACCCCCGCGCTGGAGTGGGCGAGCCCGTAGACGATCGCGGTGGCCACGGCGGCTCCGGCGAAGGCCCCGGCGGAGACGGCGTACACGCCCAGGGAGGACAGGACGCCGAACACGCCCACGGTGACCGCGCCGACCGAGGCCCCGGAGGAGATGCCCAGGACGAAGGGGTCGGCGATGGGGTTGCGCACCATGGCCTGGACGGCGACGCCGACCACGCTGAGCCCGGCGCCGACGGTGGCGGCCAGGAGCACGCGCGGGGTGCGGATCTGCCAGACGATCTGGTAGCGCGAGAGCTCGTCGGCCCCGATGGTGCCGCCGGACAGGGCGGCCCAGAGGTAGCGGGCGGTCTCGGCGGGCGGGATCACCGCGGCGCCGAGGCCGACGGCCAGCAGGACCGAGACGGCCAGCAGCGGGACCAGGACCGCGGCCAGGACCGGGGCGAGGCCGCGCGGGCGGTTCGAAGGTGCGGGCGGTGAGGACGCGGGGGCGGTCACGGGGGGAGCCGTGGTGCCGGGCGGTCGCACGCGCGACCTCCTTCACGGGGAAATGAAAACGGTTTTCGTTCTTGGAGAACTTCTACCACATTCCGCCCGCTCCGGGGGAGGTTCCGCCGATTCACGCCCGCTGCGCGAGGGAGGCCCGGCCCGCTTCGACCGCCGACGACCGCGGACCACCGCACTGGAATCACGCCCGCACCGTGCGTCGCGCCCGCCACCGACCTGAGAACCCCTCCCCCGCCCCGACTCGACGGCGACCCCTTGGTGAGGCTAGCCTTACCTACACCCCCGGCATCCCCACACCGCGCCGACGAGGAAGAGGCCCCGTGCGCATCGAACAGCCCAGCCATCGCACGATGATCCGCACCCGTGTGGTGCGCACCGAGCGCGTCAGCAAGAACTTCGTCTCGGTGGTCCTGGGCGGTGAGGAGCTGAGCGGCTTCGAGTTCCTGGGCCGGGACCAGTTCGTCCGGCTCTTCCTGCCCCGCCAGGGGCAGGAGCGGCTGCACATGCCCACCGCCGCCGACCGGCGCTGGGTCGAGCAGATGTACGCCATGTCCGACGACGTGCGCCCGCACGTGCGCAACTACTCCGTCCGCTCCTTCGACGCCGAGGCCCGCGAGCTGGAGCTGGAGTTCGTCGACCACGGGGACGGCGGGCCCGCCTCGGCCTGGGCCGGATCCGCCTCCCCCGGGGACGAGGCCGGGATCCTGGCCGAGGGCGTGTACTACCAGCCCTCGGACGACGCCGAGTGGCAGCTGCTGGTCGGCGACGAGAGCGCCGTACCGGCCCTGGTCTCCATCCTGGAGCAGGCCTCCGACGACCTGCGGGCCCAGGTCTTCCTGGAGGTCCCCTCCCCCGACGACGTGCGCCCGCTGCCCTCCCGGCCGCACGTGGACGTGCACTGGCTGCCCCGCACCGACCCGCACGCCGTGCCCGGGCGCCTGGCCCTGGACACCGTGTGCGGCGCCGCGCTGCCCAAGGGCCGCCCGTACTGCTTCGTGGCCGGGGAGAACGCCCTGCCGACCAGCCTGCGGCGCACCCTGGTCCGCGAGCACGGCGTCCCCAAGCCGGACATCACCTTCGTGGGCTACTGGCGCCACGGCCAGGCCGTCGCGGACTGAGCCGCCGGTCCGGCCACCGCCGCACCGGGCGGTGCGTGCCGCCGTTCTCCTTGCACCGGATGACCTGGATCAAGCCGTCGTTCCTGTGGCTGATGTACCTCGGCAACGGGGCACGCAGGGCCGAGCGAGAACGCCCGGCGACTCGGCGTCGACGGCTGAGGTCAGCTGATCGCGCTGATGCCCCCGTCGCTCTTGAGCAGCTGGCCGTTGATCCACTGCCCGCGCTCGGAGCACAGGAAGTCCACCAGGTGCGCGGTGTCCCGCGGGGTGCCCAGGCGGCCGAGCGGGGTCAGGCCCGCGAGCTGCTCCCTGACCGCGCCGCTCATCCACCCGGTGTCGACCGGGCCCGGGTTGATCGCGTTGGCGGTCACGCCCAGGTGGGCCAGCTCGCGGGCGGCGGCGAGCGTGATGCGGTCCAGCGCGGCCTTGCTCGCGCCGTAGGGCAGGTTGTCGACGGTGTGGTCGCTGGTCAGGGCGATGATCCGGCCGGTCCCGTGGTCGCCGCGGAACCGCCGCGCGTACTCGCGGATCAGCAGCCACGAGGCGCGCGCGTTGACGGCGAAGTGCCGGTCGAAGCTCTCGACCCCGGTGTCGAGCAGGCCGGAGTCGACGGACTCGCAGTGGCACATCACCAGG
This sequence comes from Nocardiopsis sp. Huas11, assembly GCF_003634495.1. Lineage (GTDB taxonomy): Bacteria > Actinomycetota > Actinomycetes > Streptosporangiales > Streptosporangiaceae > Nocardiopsis. The sequence goes on from NZ_RBKY01000001.1 coordinate 5,625,051, forward strand.
GCCGTGACGTCGCCGAGGCGTTCCTGGGCCGCGTCGAAGATCGTCGCGGGCGCGCCGGGGTCGGCCAGGTCGGCCTCGATCGCCGCCGCGGCGGCTCCGGAGTCGGCCAGGGCGCGGACCGTGTCCTCGGTGGCACCCTCCTCGACGCCCCAGTCCATGCGCGCGTCGTAGGGCGTCCAGTAGGTGAACGCGATGTCCCAGCCGGACGCCGCGAGCCGGTCGGCGATGGCGGCGCCGATGCCGACGGTGCGGCCCACCCCCGTCACCAGGGCGACGGGACGGGTGCCGGGGGCGGGGCGCGGGGCGGGTTCGGTCGGGCGGTGGTCGCTCATGGGAACGGATGATCCTGGACCGGAATCCGACTGGCAACGGCTTTTCCGGCCGGGCCGCGTGGTCCGGGCGACGCGGCCCGGCCGAAGCCGGAGGGGCGCAGCGGGCAGGGCGCAGCGGGCACGGCGCAGCCGGAGGGGCGCTAGGGCGTGGTCGGCTCGGGTGCGTCGTCGGCGGTGATGCGGTCGATCCAGGCGATCAGCTCGGCGAACACCTCCTCGCGGTTGGTCTCGTTGAACAGTTCGTGCCGGGCCCCCTCGTAGACCCGGTAGGTCAGGTCGGCGACGCCCGCGCGGCGGTAGCGGTCGACCAGCGCGTCACTGAACTCCAGCCCCTGGTTGAGCGGGTCGCGGTCGCCGACCAGCACGTACAGCGGCAGGTCGTCGGGGGCCTTGGACGGGTCGCCGAGCCGTTCGAAGGCGGCGGTGAGCAGCAGGCCCATGCTCGCGTCCGTGAGACCGAAACCGCACAGCGGGTCGGCGATGTAGGCGTCCACCTGGCTCTCGTCGCGACTGAGCCAGTCCGCCTCGGTGCGGACCGGCTCGAAGGCGGCGTTGAAGTAGGCCGTGGAGTCGGCGGCCCCGGACTCGACCATGCGGGACAGCAGCAGGTCCACGGCGGTGGTGCCGCACAGGGCCACGCCGTCGGCGAGGCCGGGGTGGTCGAGCAGGTACTGCTGGGCGGCGAACGAGCCGAGGCTGTGCGCGACCAGGACCAGGGGCAGGTCGGGGTGGCGCGACCCGACCTCACGGGAGAGGGCGGCCATGTCGTCGACGAGCAGGTTCCACCCGTTGTCGCCGAGATCGCCCGGAACGGCGTGCGTCGAGAGCCCGTGGCCCCGGTGGTCGTCGGCGTAGACGGCGTAGCCCCGGGCGTTGAGGGCCGCGGCGAGCGGGGCGTAGCGGGCCGCGTGCTCGCCCATGCCGTGGGAGATCTGCACGACCCCGCGCACGGGGTCCTCGGGCACCCACGCGTGGACGTGGATGGTCAGGCCGTCTCGACCGGTGAGTGTGAACATCGTCGACTCCTGCTGGGGGCGGGCGCGTACGGGAGCGGGGCCGCACACGGCCGTGGGCGCCCGCCCCGGAGGGCGAGGACCGCCGGGACCGACCGCGCGGACATCAGGGACATTGTCGCTTCACCGGATTCCCCGTCGCCGCCCGGGGTTCGCACCGACCTGGCCGTCGACGGGTCGCGGGACGGTGTCCTGTCGTCTGATCTGGCGGTTTCCCCGATTTTCGGCGCGCGCTGCGAAACAATGGGTGGCGTCGATGGAGCCAACGGAAGGCCAAGCATGGGAACCCCGGACAGGAGCACCGACGCCGACACCGAGCCGTCCGGTTTTCCGCGCACACGGGCGCGGGCGGCCGATCTGCTCCCCCGCCTGATCTCGGCCGAGGCCGAACACGACCTGCCGGTGGTGGAGTGGCGGCTGGACCACCAGGGGCGGCTGCTCGGCGAGATCCGCGACGGCGGGATGTCGGCCACCCGCAGCTGGGCCGACTTCTTCGGCGCGGCCGTGCACGAGCTGCCCGAGATCACCAACGCCTCGGGCCACCCCCAGGTCGCCACCGGCCTGGACGACTACCGGGGCGTCACGGTCGTGGTGAAGTCGCGGACCTGACCGCCGCGACGGGACGCGGGCGGGCGCCGGCGCGCCGGAACCGGGGCATGAGTGACGCGCGAGCGCTTGAGGGCGGGGACGCGGGCGGGCGCCGGCGCGCGGCGCGGTTGAGGGCAGGTGGCGCACGGGCGGGGACGGTCGAATCCGGGAGTGATTCCCATTTGTCCCCCAACACCCCTTGTCCGCGACGGGACGCACACCTACAGTCACTTAACACATATTCAGTGAGTGGCCGGATCCACCCCACGGCCCGCGCGGAATCCGCTACTTCGCGCGTGTCACGGCTCCGTCCACCGGCTGATCCCCGCTATCTGACTGGAGCCCCCGTGCAGCGCAGAAAAGACCGTCCCGCCCGCCGCGTCCCCGCCTTCGTCGCCACCGGAGCGGTGGCCGCCACCGCGGCGCTGGCCCTGACCGCCCTGGCCCTCCCCCACGGCGGCACCGGTTCCGCCACCGGCGGCAACGCCGACCTGGCCGCCGCCGCCGGGGCGCTGGTCTGGTCCGACGAGTTCGACGGACCGGCCGGCGCTGCCCCCGACCCCGCGCACTGGAACCACGAGACCGGTGACCACGGCTGGGGCAACGGCGAACTGCAGAACTACACCGACAGCCGGGAGAACTCGGCTCTGGACGGCGACGGCAACCTCGTCATCACCGCCCGCCAGGAGGCCGACGGCGGCTACACCTCCGCCCGGCTGACCACCCAGAACAAGGTCGAGCAGGCCTACGGCCGCTTCGAGGCCCGAATCAAGATCCCCACCGGCCAGGGGGTGTGGCCCGCGTTCTGGATGCTGGGCGATAACTTCCCCGAGACCCCGTGGCCGAACTCCGGCGAGATCGACATCATGGAGAACGTCGGGCACGAGCCGAGCACCGTCCACGGCACCGTGCACGGTCCGGGGTACTCCGGTGGGGGCGGGATCGGCGCCTCCTACGAGCACCCGCAGGGCGGCGCGTTCACCGACGACTTCCACGTCTACGCCGTCGAGTGGACGCCGGACTCCATCACCTGGTCGGTCGACGACGTCGCGTTCAACACCCTCACCCCCGCCGACCTGGGCGGGAACACCTGGGTCTACGACCACCCGTTCTTCATGATCCTCAACGTGGCCGTCGGCGGCGAGTGGCCGGGCTACCCGGACCAGACGACGAGCTTCCCCCAGCAGATGGTCGTGGACTACGTGCGGGTCTACGACCTCTGACCCGGGAGGACCGGCGGCGGCCCGCCACGTCCGCCGCCGGTCCGGCCGGTCCGCGCATCCGCGTGCGCGGACCCGCCCGGTCGGCGTAGCGTGCCCTCCACAGACGTCGACGCGAAGGAGTGAGCATGGCCGAGGGCACGGAACTACCCGAGCGCAGCCGACGGGTGGTCGAGGCGCTGGACCGGTTCGGATCCGGGGGCCGCGTGCGGGAGCTCCCCGCCTCGACCCGTACGGCGCGGGCCGCGGCCGAGACGCTGGGCTGCGAGGTCGGCGCGATCGCCAACAGCCTCGTGTTCATGGCGGACGAGCGGCCGCTGCTGGTGATGACCAGTGGCCGGCACCGGGTGGACACCGCCCTGTTGGCCGAGCGGCTGGGCAAGGGCACGATCCGCCGCGCCGAGCCCGAGGAGGTGCGGGCCGCCACCGGCCAGGCCATCGGCGGGGTCGCCCCCGTGGGTCACCCGGCGCCGGTCGAGACCGTGGTGGACGCGTCCCTGGCCGACTACGAGCGGCTGTGGGCCGCCGCCGGTACACCCAACACGATCTTCCCGACCGACTTCGCCGAACTGGTGAAGATGACCGGCGGCACCCCGGTCGCGGTGAACTGATCCGCCCGTTCCGGACACGGACCCGCGAGGCCCGTCCCGGCGGGCGCGGGGCCGTGCCAGCGGCGCGGGGCCGATCCGGTGGCGCGGGGCCGGTCCGGTGGGCGGTTCCGGGGCTCGAAAACGGCGTGAGAATCCACCGAGGATGGCCTAGGATCCGGGCGTGCCACACCGAGCCGATTCCGAGCCCCGCCCGACGCATCGCGATCACGCGGTCGACGACGCGGTCGACGACGCGGCGCGCCTGCTGCGCGACCCCCACTCCCGCTGGCGGGGCGTGCTCCGCCTCGCCGACGCGCTGGACTCGGGCGCCGGTCCCGACGCGGTGTGGGCCGCCGCGGGCACGGCGCTGCCCGGTGACCTGGACGGCCCCGCCGAGGCGGTGCTGGCGCTGGCCCGCGTCCACGAACGGTGCGTGGCGCGGGCCGACGGCCGTCCCTGGCCGGCCTGGCGCACCGCCGACCTGCCCGTGCCGGTCCAGGTGGCCTGGCTGCGCGCCGAACTGCACGCCGCACCGGCCGCGGCGCTGCGCCGCGAGCCGCCCGGCGAACTCCTCTACCAGGCCGCCCGGCAGGCCGACACCGCCCGCACCCGCCTGCCGGAACCGCTGGTGGCCGCCCTCGCCGAGAGCGGCGACCCGGTCCTGGCGGCCGAGGCGCTGCGCTGTGTCCGCGAAGGCCTGCGCGCCGGACTCCTCGCGCCCGCCCCGGCCCGTCGCCACACCGTCCGCCTGTTGCGCTCGGGGGCGCCGGGCGCGGTGGCCGACGCACTGCGCGAGCTCTGCGAGCCGTGGGCGGCGCTGGAACCGCTGTCCGCCGACCTGCTGACCGGTCTGCTCTCGGGCGGGACCCGCGGCCACGAGGTGACCGCGGCGGCACTCACCGCCGCGGCCCACCACGGCCACGGCGACCTCGTGCGACGGGCGGTGACCGATCCCGACCTGCCGCCGGGCGCGCGCCGACGCGCCCTCGAACTCCTCGGCGACCTGGCCGAGCGCGACGACATCGCGCCCCTGGTGGACCTCGCGGCCACCGATCCGCCGCTGTGGGGCCGGGCCGCGCTGACCTGTCTGAGCGGGCTGCACCGGCGCGGGCACTTCCCGCCACCGGAGGCCGCCCCGACCGTGGTCGCCCTGGCCCTGGCCGACCACTCGATCCCTCCCCGCGAGGCCGCCACGGTGCTCTACACGTGCCGACGGCAGGCGTGGGGTCCACTGACCGAAGCCGCTCCGGACGATCCCTCCTGGCCGCGCCGCCTGGACCTCCTGCTCGCCCTCGCCGAGCAGGGCACGGCGGACCTGCCCGTCGGAGCAGAGGTCACCCGGCTGCTGCCACTGGTCCCGACACCCGCGCCCTTCCTGAACGCCGTCCGCGCCCTGCGCCACCAGGACGCGGAGGAGGCGGTGCTCGCGCTCCTGCCGACCGCACCGGCGCCCGCCCTGCGCGCTCTGGAGGCCGTGGGCGGAGAGCGGACGGCACGCGCCCTGGCCGAAGGGCTCGGCCTCGCCGACGAACGCGACGGCGAGGGGAGCCTCCCGCGGGATCCGGCCGCCGGCGACGCCGGCACAGCGGCGCGCGCCGAGACGGGAGTCGACGGCGGGGCGGGCCGGGCAGGCGAGGACGAGGGCTCGGAGCCAGGCCCCGACGACCCGCCCACGGAGACCGGTATCGCGGTCCCGCTGCGTCCGGTGCGGCACGAGGCGCTCACCCTGCTCTGGCGGCTGACCGACACCCCGGAGCGGCGCCGGGCACTCCTCTCCAGGCTCGATCCGCACGACCTCCCCTCCGGTGTGTTGGCCGATCTGGGCGCGCCGGACCCGGCGGAACTGGCCGTGCTGGCCGCCCGCCTCGATCCCGACGATCCCGTGGGCTCGCTGCACACGGTGGCCGCGCACGGCGACGCGACCCCTCACGCCGTGCTGTCCGACCTCCTGCTGCGGGTGGTGGGCGACGTCGCTGCGGCCCGCGAACCCGACGCGGGCCCCTGGCCGCTCGGTGAGGGCGGCTCCCCCGAGGAACCCACCGTGCCCCAGAAGGTCGTCGGCGCGCTGAGCGACCTGGGGCGCCGGCTCCACGCGCGGGGCCGTATCCGCCCGGTCAGCCTGCTGGACGCCGCCGACGGCGGGGCCGCCGGTCGTGCGTTCACCGCGAGCCTCGCGTTGGACCTGGTGGAGCGCCCCGACCTGACCGACAACGAACTCGTCGTGCTGCTCGAACTCCTGACGCGCGTGCCCTTCCCGGGAACCCGTCCACGAGTGCACCGGCTGCTGCGCCACCGGGACCCGCACGTGCGCAAGCACGCGATCGCCCTGGTGGCCGGGCGGCCCACGGACGAAGAGGGCGGCGCGGGCAACGTGTGTGACGTCGGTGACGGCGCGCGGGCCCTGTCCGCCTCACTCGTCGCGCTGACCTCGGCCCCTGATATCCAGACCGTCCGACAGGCCGTCAGCGCCCTGGGCCGCGCCCGGGCGCGCTGGGCGAGCGGAGCGATCGCCGCCTGTCTGGACCACGCGAACATGAACATCCGCAAGACCGCCGCCCGGGCCCTGGTCGAGGCGGGCACCCCCTCCGCCGTTCCCGCGCTGCTGCGCCACCTGGGGCGCTCCGACAACCCGGGGCTGCGCGCGGAGCTCCTGCGCGCCCTGAGCGCGGTCCTCGGCGAGACCCGGACCGCGACGGTGCTCGCGGCGGCCGAGGGTACCGCCAGGCAGGCCCGCCGCCGGCTGTTGCGGAGCCTCGACGGCCTCCTGCCGGTGCACACGTGCGCGGCGCTGGCCGACCAGGGATCGCCGACGGCCCGGGACCTGCTCGTCCTGGTCGACGCGGGCGACGTCCGCCTGGCCGACGGCGTACCCGAGGATCTGGCCGCCGCGATGTCCGCGCACGGGGTCACCCCGGCCGCGGGCGCGACGTCGGGTCAGGGTCACGCGAACGCGGCGGCGGACGCCGACGTCGAAGCCCTGCTGCAACGGGGGTGGGACGCGGCGGTCGCACTGCGGCTGGCGACCCGGCCGGAGCCGCCCGACCCTGAACGGCTCCAGCGACTGCGTCCCCGCCTCGCGGAGTTCCTGCGGCTCGCGGAGTCCGGGCCGACCGCGCGCGTGCTTCGACTGGCGCTGCCGGCGTGCCCCGCGCCTCGATCCGAGGGGGAACGGCGCCTCCTGGCACGGCACGCCACCACGCTGGTGGACGGCCTCGCCGATCTGGCGGCGGCGTCCGGTGGCTCCCACAGGGTGTCGACCGAGGCATCGCCCGGCCGCGGGGAACCCGGCGCGGTCCTGGTCGATGAGTTGGTGGACGGCCTGGTCCGGGCTCTGGAGGAGGCGGCACCGATGCTGGCCGCGGACGAGGCCTTCGCGGCGGTGGAACGCCTGCGCACCCTGCCTCTGGGCGCCGTCGACGGCCGCCGATTGCTCCGGTCGCTGCGCGTACTGGGCGCGGTGCCGGTCCGATCCGACCTGGACCGGGCGCTGGCCGCGGCCCGGTCGGGCCCCGATCCCTGGGCGGCCGAGACGGCCGTTCTGCGCGAGGCGTTCGGGATCGGCACGGAGGAGGAGCGCTCCGATGCCCTCCCCCCGCACGAGGCGCACGAGCCCGGCGCCGATGACTGGGACCGCGCGCTACGGGCGGCGGTGCGCTCGACGACGGATCTGTCGGACCTGCGCCGCACGGACCTGGCCGCCGTGGCCGGCACGGAGGTGAGAACGGAAACGACCGACGAGCCGGACACGACCGAGAGAACTGGCGCGACCGAGCGATCGAACACGGCCGACGGTCCGGGTACGACCGCTGAGGCCGGGTCCACCGTTGCCGACGGTCCGACCACAAGGAGCGGTGGGGCCGGGGCGACCGGTGGGATCGGTACACGGCGGCGTCTGGCCGCCCTGGTCGAGGTGTACGCGACCGCCGAGCCACAGGTGCGCCCCCTGCTCGTGGACTGGATGTGCGACCTGCAGCCGCTCGGCGCCACGCCGTGGACCATCGGAGAGGACGCCCGAGCGCTCCCGGAACCGCGCCCACGCGCCGTACGCGACGACGACCTCGACCAGCCGCCCTCCCTCGCCCTGCGGGAACGGCTGCTGGCCCTGCTCCGGGATCCGGGGCACCAGCGCCACGACGGCGCCGCCCTCAGGCTCGCGAAGTGGCCGGATCCGGGGGTACGCCGGAAGGTTCTCGACGCCTACCTGCGGGGAGACCTCGCCCTCCCGCTCGGCTTCTACCTGGGCGACACCCTCACCGATGCCCTGGCCACGGCCGACCCCCGGATCTGGCGCGCGAAGGAGATACGAGCCGAACGCCTCCTCCACGTGGCGGCGTACCTGACCCCGGCAGCCCTCCTCCCTCTGGTGCCCCTGCTGTTGGAGTGGTGGGAACACGGCCCCGCCGACCTGCGCCCGAACGTGGTGAACCTCCTGCACCGCGTCCCCGCCGACGTCCTCGCCGGCCACCTGCGCGAGCGCGTCGAATCCGGTGACCACGGATGGCTCGACCTGTTCAGGGGCCGACCGCTCCTGCGCACGGCCTGGCTCACCCGAACCGTCGACCGGCTGCGCGCCCAGGGCCGTACCGACCTCGCCGACGATCTCGAGCTCGTCGACGGCCCGGTGTGCCCGCCCGGGACCGCCGCGCGCCGCGCCGACGCCGTCCTGCGCACTCTGCGCGAGCGCCGTCCGCCCGCGGCCCGGCCGGAGCCGCAGGGGAGCCCCCGGGCGGACCTCCTCCGCCTCGCCGGGACCAGCGACCCCGAGATTGCACGCCGAGCCCTGCGGGCACTGGTTGAGGACCATCGCGGCCCCGGCCCGGACACCGACCCCGCGCTGGTCGACCTGCTCACCGATCTCCTGCAGCGGCCGCGCCCCAAGGTCCGCCTGTACGCCTACCGGGCCGCCCGGGAGCTCCTGGACCGCGACACCCACCTGCGTCTGACCGTGCTCCTGCTCGACGATCCGCGGCCGGACGTGGTGCGCATGGCCGTGCGAACCCTGTGCCACGCCCGTTGGGAGGCCGCGATCCCCGAGGTGGTCGGCCTGCTCACCCACGCACACGCCGTGGTCCGGGCCGCCGCCGCGCAGGGGCTCGCCGACATAGGTACGGCCGCCGTCCCCGCGCTCAGGTACGCCGCCGACCACGCTCGGCCCGACCGGCGCGACACCTACGCCGAGGTCCTGGCCCGGATCGAGGCCGACCACGACTGATGCACTTCACGGAGTCCAGAGCGCCGGCCCCTCGGCCCCGTGGGCGAGGAGTGCGTGGTTCGACAGGTCCGGATCGGCGTGGGCCCCGCCCCGGCCGGAGAGGACGCGAAGGGACGGTCCCTCCTCTTCCAGGAGTTCAGGAGGACCCGGGTCGGTGGAGCAGGGTGTCGCAGCCGAGACCGCTCCATCCCTGGCCCTCACCGTCCGGGGTACGGAGGACGACGGCCGGTTCCTCACCCGGGCCCGCGCGCCCGCCGCCTTCGGCCAGGCACCCGCGCCGCGCCGGCGTCCACCGCTCCGATCGGCGCTCCGGGGCTTTCCCGGGAAGGGACGAATTCCTTCCCGAGAAGAGTGCGCCACCGAAGAACGCGGTTTCCGCGGAATTGCGCCGAACCGCCCCGCCGGGGGCCATGGACGAGAACAAGGGGCACGACAGCCTCCTCAGAAACACAACGCACGCTGATCCGGCGCATCGGAGTCTCGGAGCATCGGCGTCTCGAGAATTCATGGTGCCACGCCGAGTCCTGGATTTCCTCCTTGTCGGGAGAAATCATGATGCGCCGCGGCCCGCGTAATTCGCCGCGGCCCGCGTAATTCGCCGCGGCCCGCGTAATTCGCCGCGGCCCGTGTGACCGCCGGAACAACACCCGCCACGCGCGGCTCCTCGAACGGACGCTCCCGGGCACCGGTCAGTCGGCGGATCCGGCCGTCCGGCGGGCGCGCTCGGTGTGCCGGCGGGACTTGGTGCGGTTGCCGCACACGCGCATCGAGCACCAGCGGCGGCTCTGGTTCTTCGACCCGTCCCAGAAGACCCATCCGCACGTGTGCTCCATGCACCGCTTCATCCGCACCGACCGTCCCGTCGACACCAGGTCGACCCAGTCCAGCGCGAGCCGCACGCAGGCACGGCGTACGGGCGCCAGCCCCGGCGCGGGCACGAGGATCGCACGGCCCCCGGCCGCCGAGGTGAGGCTGACCAGGACGGGCAGTTCGGCCAGGAGCGCGTCGGCCCGGGCCAGCGGATGCGGATCCGGCTCACCGGTGGCGACGAGGACCTCGCGGATCCCCGTGCGCAGGTCGAGGCACGCGCGGTGGTCGGCCTCGTCCACCCGCGTCCCCGGTTCGACCAGGCCGGCGTCGACGAGCCATCGCGCGAGGAGGCCGGGGTCGGCCAGGTCGTCGCGGCCGCTCTCCAGGTCGAACGTGTTGGTGAACCGTTCAACGCGCCGTGCCGCCGCAGGCTGCTCCATCGCGTCCCGCCTCTTCATCAACCGGTCATCTATGAACACAGGATAGCAAGTTCTCACCACGATGCCTTGTGGGAGTGTCACTCCTCAAGGATAGTATCCACCAAAAGCTCTTTGGGGGTTACGATGACCATCGCGGAGACGTCCACCGAGGACCGATCGAGCCGACGCAACACCAGGGTCCTCGTGGCCTTCACCGCCGTCACGAACATCGCCGACGGGGTGCTCAAGGTGGCGCTCCCCCTCCTGGCCACCCGGCTGACCGACTCCCCCGGTCTCATCGCCGCCGTGGCCATGACCCTGTCGCTGCCCTGGTTGCTGACCGCCCTGCACGTGGGCGTCCTCGTCGACCGGTTCGACCGGCGGCGCCTGCTGTGGATCGCCGACCTCACCCGGGTGGCGGTCATGGGCGCCCTGGCCGCCGCGCTGGCCGCCGGGCAGCTCTCCCTGCCGGTGATCTACGCGGGCGGCGCCCTCATGGGCCTCGCCGAAGTCGTGGCCATGACCTCCGTCGCCGCCATCGTCCCCTCGGCGGTCGCCCCCCGGCTGCGCGAACGGGCCAACGCCTGGGTGGCCGGGGCCGAGACCGCCTGCGGCGAGTTCGCCGGGCCGTTCGTCGGCGGACTGCTGGTCACGCTGGGCGCCACCTTCGCCCTGGGCGCCACCGCCGCCGCCTACGCGGTCGGCGTGCTGCTCCTGCTCCTGCTCGTGGGGCACTTCGCCCCGTCCGCGCAGCCGCCGACGACCACCGTGCACCACCGGCTCGTCGAGGGTCTGCGCTTCCTGTGGCGCAACCGCCTCCTGCGCGGGATGGCCGCGATGATCTCGGTACTGGCGGCCTGCTGGGGCGCGTGGACGGCGCTGATGCCCCTGGTCGCCACCTCGCTCCTGGGCCTGGACGAGCACGAGTACGGGCTGCTGCTCAGCTGCCTCGGCGCCGGGGGGATCGTCGGCGCCTTCAGCGTGAGCTGGGTGAACCGGCTGCTGGGGCAGCGGTGGTCGATGTTCGCCGACCTGCTCGGGACGGCCGCGATGGTGGCGGCGCCGGCCCTGACCGACGACCTGGCGGTGATCGGCGCGGCGGCCTTCCTCGGCGGGATGGGCGGGACGCTGTGGACGGTCAACGCCCGCACGATCGCCCAGCGCCTGGTGCCCCCGCAGATGCTGGGCCGCTACAGCGCGGCCGCCCGGCTGTTCACCTGGGGCGCGGTCCCCCTCGGCGCAGGGCTGGCCGGGGTGGTGGCCGAGTTCGCCGGGGCCCGTGGCACCTTCGGGCTCTTCGCGGTCGCCGCCCTGGCCATGGCCGTGCCGTTCCTGCGCGTGCTCACCCCCTCCGCGCTGGCCGAGGCCCGCGCCGCCCGCTGACCCACCCGGATCGAACGCGTCGACGGCGGCGGCGACGGCACCGCGGAGTACGGGAGCGCCACCGCCGCCGCTGCGCAGGCCCCCGCGGGGGCGTCCTCAGGGACCGGGCGCGCGTCCCGCTACGATGCGGCACATGCTCTCCCCCACCCGCGTCCGCACCGTTCCCGTGCTCGCGGTCGCCTGCGCTCTCGTGCTCTCCGCCTGCTCGGCCCTGGCCGAGGACGACCGGCCCGCGTCCGCCGAGCCGTCGGCGATCAGCCCGGACGCCGTGGTCGACTGCGCGGAGAACGGCGACTGCGGACAGCCGGGGGCGGTGCGCTGGTCCCTGCCCTTGGACGGCGACTTCTACCTGGAGCGGCACGAGCAGAGCGCGCCGCAGCTCCGGCCCGCCGGGCACTGGCTGGACGGCCGACACCCCTCCCCCGGGGCGGTGATGGCCGACGGGATCCTCTTCGTGCACGTGGCCGACACGGTCACCGCGGTGGACACCGTTACCGCCGCGACCCTGTGGACCGAGTCCCCAGGCTTCGACGTGGCGGCGCTTCGGATGATCGGGCCGACCCTGGTGGTGAGCGCCGCCGCCTCCCGGGACGACGGGACGTCCCTGCGTCTTCTCGACGTCGACCGCGACGGGGCCCGGGCCATGGAGCCGGACCTGCCCGAGGACCTCGACCACGTGGATGTCCTGACCGCCGACGACACACACCTGGTCCTGCGGGAACAGCTGCCCTGGGACACCGAGGAGGACCCCCGGTACTTCCTGGTGGAGGCGGCCACCGGACAGGTCGAGTGGTCCGCGCGCCTGGAGTCCGGCGGCGCCCACGCTCTGGCCGACGAGACCCTCTACTTGATCTACGCGCCCGAGGACGAACCCGCCTTCGTCGCCGCGGTCACCGGCGGGGAGCGGACCGCGGAGTTCGGGGTTCCCGAGTCGGCCGGCGCGAACAGCGAGCCGTGGGCGCTCCCCGGCGGCCCGCTGCTGTGGGACACACCCGACTGCGGCTCAGGGGATGCCCGGTGCGGTGGAGAGCGGATCACCGCCGTCGACCCCGACGACGGCGAGGTGCTGTGGACCCACCCGGCGCCGGGGCGGATCGTCTCGACCACCGCCGGCGAGGAGGTCCACGTCCGCGACGAGGACGGCCACCGCACCCTGGACGCCCGCACCGGCGAGATCCTCGCCGAGGACGGTGACGTCGACCCCGTCGCCCTGCTGGACGAGTTCGGCGCCGAGCGCCAGGACTTCGGCCCCGGGATGTCCGCGCAGGAGTACGACCTGCTCCCGGTCCGGCCCACCGGCCCCGGGGTGGACGCCGCCCCCCTGGAAGGCCTGGCGGCGGGGGCCGAACACCTGACCGCCTACGAGGGGACGGAGGGCGAGGTCGTCGGCGTGTACCTCGGCTGCGCCCCGGACGGTCTCCGCCCGCCTTCGATGGCCGCGCCCACCGGCGGCACCACGTGCGCCGAACCCCGCCTGTTCACGGTGGACCACTGACCGGGGGGGCTCACCACCGGGATCCGCAGAGCGGCTCCGCGCAGCGCAGGTACCGCGCGTCGGCATCGAAGTCGGTCCAGCCACTGAAGGAGGCGTGCGACTGCCCCTGCCCCCACAGCATGTGCGGACGGTCCGCCCCGTCCAGGGCCAGGACGGTCACGGCCGGTTCTGCCCCCGTAAGCGCCTCCAGCGGGGTCGCCGAGGTCCGCGCACAGCTCCGGTCCTGGCAGGACAGCAGCACCAGGCGCTCCTGGACGAAGTCCGGGGTGAGCACGTGGACCCGGTCCTGGGAGTCCACCGCCAGCCCGGGCACCGGGCGGGCCCAGCCCGGACCGGTGACGGCGGTGTCGGTGAACTCGGCGCACAGCGGGTCGTGGCAGTCCACCACCCGGGCCCGACCGCCCTGGGGCTCCCGGTAGGCCAGAACGGGGGTGCCGTCGGAGCGGAACTCCACGCGGGCTCCGAACCGGCCCCGGAGGCGGCTCTCGTGCTCGGAGTAGAACCGCTCCCCGCGGATCTCGGTGATCTCGGGGTCCGTGCACGACTCCTCGGCGCAGGCCACCACGGACAGCGTCCCGCGGACGGTGTCCGTCACGGCCATCGCGTATCCGCCGCCCGGGGAGGCGGCGGGGGTCAGGAAGTCCCCGTCGGTGAGGAAGCCGCCCACCGTCAGCTCCGGTGGGAACAGGACCGTCTCGGGGTCGGCGCAGGAGGTGTCCGCGCACAGGTACAGGCGCAGTCCGCCCGGGTCCGCCCCGGCGTCGTCGTCGTGGCGCACGGAGGAGGCGACCAGCAGGCGCCCGTCGGCCAGCCGGGTGATCCCCGAGGCGGTGTCGTAGTGGTCGCCCGTGAAATGGCGGAGCTGAACCTCCTCGTCGGGGGTCTCGCAGTCCGTGACATCGGCGCAGGACATCCAGTAGAGCCCTGAGTCCGGATGCGGAGCGTAACGGGCCCCGTCGTTGGGCGACGCGTCCTCGTGCAGGTACTCGCGCCAGACCGTCCACTGGGCACCACCGTCCCCGACCAGCACACCGTTGCCGTGCCGCCCCGGGCTTCCCTCGTGCACCGAGCGGCACTCGGGGTCGCACACCTGTACGTCCACCACCCGGCCCGCCGCGACACCGATCATCGCCCCCTGATCGGTCGGTCGCATGCTCACCGAGAGTTCGTCCCCGCCCACGCTCACGACCGGGTGGGAGTCCATCTCCGGCAACCCGAACGGGTTCGCGGCCAGCAGCGCCGGGCCCGACAAGGGGGCCCCGAACACGGCCAGGACCAGGGCCGGTACCACGACCGCCCGGGGCCCGCCCAAGCCCGAGGAGCGGTCGGGCGCGGGCTCGGGCAGCCGCGCACCGACACGGACCAGGTCCAGGGCGCGCACGGGTCCCTGGTCCGCGTGCCGGTGCTGTTCACGCGGCAGGCTGACGAGTCTGCCCCGTTCGTCGTAGCGGGCCGGCCTCGGCGTGGCGAAGGGGTTCTCCGGTCCCGCGGTGCCGGAGTAGACCACGGCGGCGCAGGCCAGAAGCAGGGACAGCGGTGCCGCGAGCAGACCGGCCAGCACCGTGGTGGCCAGCAGGACGGGACCGCCCTCCACCAGGTCCGTCCACCGCAGCAGAGCCCGTTCCAGCCCGGTTCCGGCGGCCACCGACACCCCGTAGGACAGGGACACCAGGAGCAGGTGGGTGCCGAATCGGCGCCGGGCCAGACGAGCGGCCTCCCACAGGGCACGGAAGGGACCGTGCCCCTCCACCAGGGCCAGTGGCAGCGACACCGTCAACAGGGTCAGCAGCGGGATCAGCGCGCCGAGCACCAGGACGGCCGTCAGCACCTCCTCCCACTCCGCGGACAGGGCCCACAGGAAGAAGGCCAGGGAGCCCACGAGGAGGGTGATCAGGAGCAGGATCCAGGTCAGGGTGGTGAAGTAGCGAGGCAGCGCCGCTCGCCAGGCCTGGCGCGGCGAGATCCGGCGGCCCAGCAGGGCGGCGGTGCCCAGCAGGGTGGCGCCGCCCAGGACGACCGGCGCGACCGCCAGTCCGAGGAGCACGGCGATCCCGGTGGCGACCAGGTAGGGGGTGGCCAGCGGGTCGATCGCGGTCTCCGGCGCACCGTTGAGGTAGACGCCGTCGCGGGCGGGCGCCACCAGCAGTGCCTGGCCCAGCAGGGTGATCGGCACCGCGGGCAGGGACGCCACGACGAGCAGGGGCCACAACCGGCCCGCGTAGACCGCGAAGACCCGGTGGAAGAGCGCGGCCCAGTCGTCGCACAGGGCCAGGTCGGTCGGGGCCGCGTCGCCGCCGCCCGCCTCCTCGCCGTCCCCGTCCGGGCGGTCCTCCCGCGCCGTTCCCCGGCCGTCCGGCCTGTCCATCGGTACCCCGTTTCCGTCAGGTGTGCGACGGCAGACTACTGGCCACCAGGCCGGCGCCCGGGGCCCGGGGCCCGGGGCCCGGGGCGGCCTCACCCCGCCCGTGCCGGAGCGGTGGGTCGTAGGGTCCCCTCATGCACAGCACACTGACCGAACACGCCCGGTGCCTCTACGGGGACGAGTACCGGCCGACACCGGAGTGCGACCGGGAGCACGTCGAGCAGTACTTCGTCGAGGAGCTGACGTTCGCCGACGCGGAGACGATCCTCGCCGCGTTGCGCGAGCTCTGCCCGAACGTGATCGACGGCCGCCTGCCGGTCTGGATCCGGAACCTGGCCTACCGGCTGGTGCTCCTGCAACGGCCGGACGAGCCCGCGCTCATGCGCGAGGCGGCCCTCAACCTGTGGACGCACGGTCCCGACTGGGACGACCACGCGGCGGACCTGGAGGCGCGGGCCGAGGCCCTGGAGGCGCGCTGACCGGAACGGCCGGAGGAGGGCACGCGAACGCAGGTTCGCGCGCGGGTCGCCTCGTGCGCGCGTCAGGACACGGTGGGCCGGCTCAGTCCCGGGCCTGGACGTAGCGCTGCGCGACCTGGCAGCGGAACGGGTCGCCGTCGGAGTAGACCTCGCGCGGCGATCCGGACGGGCGGCGCGCACGGTGCGTCGCGGCGTCGCGGACCGCGTCGAAGGCGCGCAGGATCGTGGGGAACTGCACCTCGCCGTACGGGACGTCGACGAACAGCTCGGAGCCGGCCGGCTCGACGCCGTCCGCGCTCGCCTCGTCGGTGACGGGCACGCGCACCTCCACCGGCCCGTCCGACTCCCAGCCCACCTCGCCGTGGTAGACCACGACCAGAGGCCGTGACCGGTCGACCGCCGCCCCGGCGCGCTGCGAGAGCGCGGCCGCCGCACGCTCGATGTGCGAGGGAAGGTCCGCGACGGTCGTGCGGACGGTCCGCGCCACGAAGGGCTGGGCCGCGACGTCGCGGCTGGACACCCGCGCCGTGTACCCCGCCGGTTCCGGCCGGCCATTGCCCATACCCCGTGCCAGGCCGTCGAGCAGCGCGACCGCGCGCTCGTGCGCACGGACCGTCTCGGTCCGGTACGCGTCGAGCAGGTCGCGCCGCTCGTCCGCGCCGGCGTCGAGGACCGCGCCGATGCGCTCCAGCGGCATGCCCACACGGCGCAGCAGCGCGATCATGCGGGCCCGCTCGGCCTGCGACGGGCGGTAGTAGCGGTACCCGGTGTACTCGTCGACGGCATCGGGCCTGAGCAGCCCGCGCCGCTCGTACAGGCGCAGCGCCTTCGCGGACAGCCACGTCAGACGGCTGAACTCCCCGATCGACAGCCTGGCGCCGGTCTCACTCATCGCAACAAGTATGCGACCTCCACCGCCCACTCGGCGCGATCCGGCTCGGTCTGCGGGTCGGTGAGGAACTGCTCCGTGCGCGCGTGCCAGTGGATGCCGTCGGCCCGCTCGTCGACCGCGAGGTCCAGGCCCTGCACCCCGGCCCACTCCCACATCTCCCGGTGGGTCCGTTCGAGCGCGTCCGGACCGCCCTCGGGACGCGCGACCAGGTAGCGGCCGGCCGGGATCGCCCCGGTCTCGAACCCGGCGCCGAGCTCCACGCGCGCCGGCACGGGAACGGAGACCGTGATGTCCATCGGGTCCGCGGCCGTGCGCAAGCGGCGGTACTGGTAGATCGGCCCGCCCTGCGGGATCCCGCCCGCCTCGGCCAGGGCTCCGTAGATCCGCGGGACGTGCGCGTTCACGCGGTCCCAGTGAGCGAGCTCGGCCGTCATCGACACTCCGACCCAGGGCCGTTCGTCGCGCTGCTCGACAGTGAAGGTGGTCATCGTCTTCCTCCTGGGCGCCACCCGCCTCTCGGATGGCCTGTCGCCAGCTCACACCTTCCCCCAGGGACAAGGTCAATCCCAGCACCGAGGGGGCCGGCCGGGCCGGACCCCCTCGTGCCGTGACCGCCCTAGCCGGTGGCCCGCTCCGCGGAGCCCTCGCCCGGGGAGCCCTCCCGCGGGTCGGCGGCGTCCGCCTTCGGGCCGGCGGTGTCCGCCTCCCCCGGGTCCGGGGCGTCGCGGTGGGGCACCAGCAGGGAGCCCAGGACCGCGATCACCGTGTTCACGGACAGGCCGACCACACCCGCGTGCACGCCGTAGAGCGTGGGGACGCCCGCCAGGGCCATGCCGCCGGAGATCAGCGCGCCGACGACCATGCCGACCAGTACGGGCCCGGACCCCATCCGCTTCCAGTACAGCCCGATGATGAAGGCCGGCGCGATCTGGATCAGCAGTTCGAACTTGAGCACGAAGATGTTGACCAGCAGCGTGGGCGGGTTCCAGGCGAGCATCAGCAGCGCGGCCAGGGCGATCACGCCCCCGACCTTGCCCACCAGCAGCACGGTCTTCTCGCCGGCCGACGGGGCCAGGTGCTGGCGGACGATGTCCTTGGAGATGATGGACGAGAACGCCAGCAGCACCGAGTCGGCCGTCGACACGATCGCCGCCACCACACCGCCGAACAGCAGGATCATCATGACGTAGAAGAACGGGTTGATCCCCGCGACGTCATTGGCGATCAGGCCGACCAGCTGCTCGGACTCGGCGTCGGACAGCCCCGGGTAGAGCTGGATGGCGATGATGCCGACCATGAAGACCAGCGCCGTGGTGATCAGCGGCATCCAGGCCATCCGGGCCAGGGAGCGCCGCAGCGTCGCCGCGCTCTCGGCGGCGTAGACGCGCTGGATGGCGTGCGGGTAGACGGCCGCGCCGATGCCGACGAGCACCAGCATCGACAGCCAGCTCACCGATCCCTCCGACGAGGGGGTCGCCGCCTTGTCCGGTTCGGCGGTCACGACGTGGCCGAACGCGTCGCCCAGGCCGCCGCCGATGAGGTAGAGCCCTCCGGCCACCAGGACCAGCACCCCGATCAGCAGCGCGATGCCCTGCATGACGTCGGTGAAGGCCACCGCCCGCATCCCGCCGAGCCAGGAGTAGGCGAGCATGACGAACACGAACGCCAGCATGGCCGCCTGGTAGGGCACCGTGCCGCCGGTGAGCCCGGAGATGCCGTGCCCCATGGCCACGAGCTGCTCCAGCAGGAAGTTGCCCAGCGCCCACAGCATGAGCAGCGCGGCGAACAGGCTGATCGCCGGTGAGCCGAACCGGTGGCGCAGCCAGTCGGTCGGGGTGATGAACCTGTTCTCGCGCGCGATCTTGTGCAGGCGCGGCGCGAAGAGCAGGTAGCCGCCGATGATGACGGTCATGAACATGACCGACTGCCACCACGCGAAGCCCATCCGGTAGGCGGAGGGTGCGTAGCCCACGATGTTGTTGCCGCTGTACTGGGTCGCGTACAGGGTGAAGAACAGGACGAGGACGCCCAGGTTGCGCCCGGCGAGGTAGTAGCTCTGCATGTCGTCGCGCACGCCGCGGCGCTGCCGGCTCACCCAGAACCCGATGGCGAGCATCATGACCGCGTAGGCGCT
The DNA here is from genome assembly GCF_003634495.1 of Nocardiopsis sp. Huas11. GTDB lineage: Bacteria > Actinomycetota > Actinomycetes > Streptosporangiales > Streptosporangiaceae > Nocardiopsis. The sequence goes on from NZ_RBKY01000001.1 coordinate 5,643,980, forward strand.
CAGCACGATGATGCCGGGCGCGCCGGCGAAGGTCAGCTGGTCCACGGCCTACTCCTCTTCGCCGTCGTCGCCCCACTGGGTCGCGCAGACCCAGCTGAGGTAGCCGCACAGGACGACGGATCCGACCGCCGCGACCAGTGCCCACACGGGTATCCCCAGTACGAGGGGATGGACGGTGCCCGGGGGCCAGTACCAGGGGACGGAGGCGAGGATGATGACGCCGAGGACGATCCAGATCCAGGGCTTCTGGATCGGTTCCCGGTCTCGGGGGGAGGGCTGCACGGGGCTCCTTGGTTCGTTCGTTACGTGAGCATTTCCCCTCCGTGCCCTTCTGATGCGCCTTTGACCCATGATCCTGATGTGGTGCCATGGGACACAGGTGATTCAAGATGAGTGTGTGCGCCGCTCGGGCCGGGCGGCCGCGCCGTCCCGTGACGGGAGTGCCAGAATCGAAAGTGTGAGCAATACACGCGCCGACCAGCCAGATCCCGCCCAGGACTCGCCCACCGTGGGTCCGCCCGAGCGCAGTGCCGTAGGCCTGCCCGCCGTGCTCAACAGCGTCCGCCTGGTACGCGAGCAGGCGGGCGTCCGGCGCGGCCTGCCCGCGATGCGGGCCGTCAACCAGAAACGCGGCTTCGACTGCCCCGGATGCGCCTGGCCCGAGGGCGACCACCGGCACAAGGCCGAGTTCTGCGAGAACGGCGCCAAGGCGGTGGCCGAGGAGGCCACGTCCCAGGTGCTGTCCCCGGAGTTCTTCGCCGCGCACCCGGTGGCGGAGCTGGCCGAGCGCTCCGGCTACTGGCTGGGGCGGCAGGGCCGCCTCGCCGAGCCCCTGTACCTGGCCGAGGGCGCCACCCACTACGAACCCGTGAGCTGGGACCGGGCCCTGGACATCGTGGCCGGCGAACTGCGCGGCATGGACTCGCCCGACGAGGCGGTCTTCTACACCTCCGGGCGCACCAGCAACGAGGCGGCGTTCTGCTACCAGCTGTTCGCGCGCGCCCTGGGCACCAACAACCTGCCCGACTGCTCCAACATGTGCCACGAGTCGTCCGGCTCGGCGCTCACCGAGACCCTGGGGGTGGGCAAGGGCAGCGTCTCGCTGGACGACCTGCACCAGGCCGACCTCATCATCGTCGCGGGCCAGAACCCGGGCACCAACCACCCGCGCATGCTCAGCACCCTGGAGCGCGCCAAGAAGTCCGGCGCGCGCATCATCACGGTCAACCCGCTGCCCGAGGCGGGCATGCGCGAGTTCCGCAACCCGCAGAAGGCGGCGGGTCTGCTCGGCCGCGGCACCGAGCTGACCGACCTGTTCGCGCAGATCCGCCTGGGCGGCGACCTGGCCCTGTTCTCCGCGGTCAACCGGCTGCTGATCACCGCCGACCAGCGCGGCGAGCAGGTGCTGGACCGGTCCTTCATCGACACCCACACCCACGGGTTCGAGCTCTTCGCCAAGGAACTGCTGGACGAGCCCGAGGACGAGTTCTGGCCCCGGGTGGAGCGCGCCACCGGCCTGGAGCGCGCGCTCATCGAGGAGTTCGCCGCGATGGTGATCGCCGCCGACCGCGTCGTGGTGTGCTGGGCCATGGGCCTGACCCAGCACAAGCACGCGGTGCCCACCATCCGCGAGGTGGTGAACTTCCTGCTGCTGCGCGGGAACGTGGGGCGGCCCGGCGCGGGGGTGTGCCCGGTGCGCGGGCACTCCAACGTGCAGGGCGACCGGACGATGGGCATCTTCGAGCGGCCCGAGGCCGCCTTCCTGGACGCGCTGGGCGCGGAGTTCGGTTTCGAGCCGCCGCGCGAGCACGGCCTGGACACCGTCAACGCCATCCGCGCGATGGCCGAGGGGCGGGTACGGGTGTTCTTCGCGATGGGCGGCAACTTCGTCGCGGCCACGCCCGACACCCTGGTCACCGAGGACGCGATGCGCCGGGTGGGGCTGACGGTGCACGTGTCGACCAAGCTGAACCGTTCGCACGTGGTGACGGGCACGCGCGCGCTGATCCTGCCGACCCTGGCGCGCAGCGACCGCGACCTGCACGAGGGGCGTCCGCGCTGGGTCACGGTGGAGGACTCCATGGGCAAGGTGCACGCCTCCCACGGCGTGCTGGAGCCCTTGTCGGAGCAGATGCGCTCGGAGGTGGACATCGTCCTGGACCTCGCGGGCCGCGTCCTGGGCCAGAGCCCGGTGGCGTGGTCGGAGCTGGCCGACTACGACCGCGTGCGCGACCGGATCGAGGGCGTCGTGCCGGGGTTCACGGACTTCAACGAGCGAGCCCGCAGGCCGGGAGGGTTCACGCTGCCGCACGCGCCCCGCGACGAGCGGCGGTTCCCCACGGCGACGGGGCTGGCCAACTTCACGGTGAACGGCGCGTACGCGCCGCCGGTGCCGCCGGGGCGGCTGCTGTTGCAGACGCTGCGCTCGCACGACCAGTACAACACCACGATCTACGACCTCAACGACCGCTACCGCGGTATCCACGACGGCCGCCGGGTGGTGCTGGTGCACCCCGAGGACGCGCGTGAGCTGGGGTTGGCCGAGGGCGCCTACACCGACATCGTCGGCGAGTGGCCGGACGGGCGGGAGCGGCGGGCGCCGCACTTCCGGGTGGTGCACTACCCCACCGCGCGCGGGTGCGCGGCCTCGTACTTCCCCGAGACCAACGTGCTGGTTCCGCTGGACTCGACGGCGGACGTGAGCAACACACCCACGTCGAAGTCGGTCCTGGTGCGCTTCGAGCCCGACAGCGGCGCGCCCTGACCCGGCCGCGGGTCCGGTTCCACGGAAGGGCGCCGCGCACGGGCCGGGCGCCGCGCGCGGGCGGGGCTCCACTCGGGCGGGGCGTGATCCATCCCACCCGCCCGCGACAGCCCGGGCGGTGCACGCGGTCCCTGGGTGTCAACGCGTGCGACCTGCGGGAATAGTGGGGTCGAGCTTTTGCCACAGGGCTTTGCCTCGGGTAGACCTGGGGTTCATGGACCATGGGGGCATCGTTTACGCACGCCTGGGCCGGGGCGAGCCGCTCCTGCTCCTGCACGGGCTCGGCCACCGGCGCCAGGCGTGGGACCCCGTCCTGCGCGCGCTGGCCGAGCGGTACGAGGTGTTCGCGCTGGACCTGCCGGGCTTCGGCCAGTCCGCCGCCCCCGCACCGGACCGGCCCTTCGGGATCTCCGCGCTCGTGGACGCCGTGCAGGACTGGTGCGAGGCCCACGGCCTGCACCGCCCGCACGTCGTCGGCAACTCGCTGGGCGGCGCCGTCGCTCTGGAGCTGGGCGCGCGCGGCCTGGCCTCCTCGGTCACGGCCCTGGCCCCCATCGGCTTCACCAGCGCCCTGGAGATGCTGGGCTCGCGGCTGCTGGTCGGCGGCATGCACCTGGCCACCCGGGTCCCCGCGAGGGCCTGGCACGCCGTCATCGACAGCCGGCCCGTGCGCACGCTGACCACGCTCGCCCTCCACGGCCGCCTGCGCGACCCGGGCGGCGGGCTCTCCCGCCTGGATCCGGCGGTGGTCACCCGGGGATCGACCTACACGCGCCTGGCCCCGGAGGTCGTGCGCTACAGCTTCGGCGGCGGGCGGGGCGTGGCCTGCCCCACGACGATCGCCTGGGGCGAGGAGGACCGTGTCCTGCCGATCCGGGCGCTGGCCCGCGTCCTGGCCGCCATCCCGCACGCCCGCCAGGTCCGGCTGATGGGGTGCGGCCACATTCCCATGGAGAGCGACCCCGCCACCGTGGTGGAGGTGGTCCTGCGCACCTGCCGCACCGCCGCTCCGGCCACGGCCGCGACCCCGGCTCCTGCGGCCTGATCCGGTCGTTCGGGGGGCTGGCGCCCGAGCGGCGGCGGCCCACACGTACATTGTCGGCATGCCAGCTATCTACCTCATCCGCCACGGCAAGGCCTCCCCCGAGGCCGCCGACTACGACGAGCTCAGCCCCACCGGCTACGAACAGGCCATGCTGCTGGGCCGTGAGATCGCCCGGCGCGGGCTGCGCGTGGGACCGGTGGTGACCGGCACGCTCCGGCGCCAGAAGCAGACCGCCGCGGCCGCACTGGCCGAGGCGGGACTGGACACCGTCCCCGTCACCGACGAGCGGTGGAACGAGTACGACCACCTCGCCCTGCTCGACCGCTACTCCCCCGGCCCCGGCTCCCTCCAGCACCGGCTCGACACGTGCCTGCACGCGTGGACGGCGGACCACGGCACCGGCAAGGACTCCTGGACCGCGTTCCGGGACTCGTCGGCCGCCGCCCTGCGCGACCTGGCCGGCGGCCTGGAGCGCGGGAGCACCGCCCTGGTCTTCACCTCCGGCGGCGTGATCTCGGCGGTGTGCTCGTCCCTGCTGGGGATGCCGGCGGCCGGGTTCGTGTCGATGAACCGGGTGGTGGTCAACGGCTCGGTGAGCAAGGTCGCGCACGGGCGCGGCGGCACCCAGGTGCTGTCGTTCAACGACCACGCGCACCTGGAGCGGGACGGTTCCGCCCTGCTGACGTATCGCTAGTTTTTTTGCCGAACGCATACCGACTGGTCGGTTCCGCCTCGTGGCGGGACCGGCCCCTTCCCGTCCCGCACGTTCGCGCGGTGCGCTGTCACACTTGGGCGGCGACCGGCGTCTCATGGTCGAGACCCATCAGTGAACGGACAGGAGCCACCCATGGCCGGCGGGGACACGCACGAAGACTCCGCGACCGAGGCGTTCGTCGCCCACCGCAACCTCCTCTTCACGGTCGCCTACGAGATGCTCGGGTCGGCCACCGACGCCGAGGACGTCCTGCAGGAGACGTGGCTGCGCTGGGTCGGCGTCGACCTGGAAACGGTGCGCAACCAGCGCGCGTACCTGGTGCGGATCGCCTCCCGCCAGGCGCTCAACCGGTTGCGCACGCTCGGGCGCCGCAAGGAGTCCTACGTCGGACCGTGGCTGCCCGAGCCGCTGCTGACCTCACCCGACGTGGCCGAGGACATCGAGTTGGCCGACAGCGTCTCGATGGCGATGATGCTGGTGCTGGAGACCCTCGCGCCGACCGAACGGGCCGTGTTCGTGCTCCGCGAGGTGTTCGCCGTGGACTACGACGAGATCGCGCAGGCCGTCGACAAGAGTCCCGCCGCGGTCCGGCAGATCGCCCACCGGGCACGGACGCACGTGGCCGCCCGCAGGCCGCGGGACGTGATCTCCCAGTCCGAGTCCCAGGCGGCGCTCACGGCGTTCCGGCGGGCGATCGAGACCGGCGATCTCCAGGGCCTGGTGGACATCCTCGCGCCGGACGTCGTCGCCCTGGGCGACGGAGGCGGCGTCAAGCAGGCCCTGCCGCGCCCCGTCGTGGGAGCGGACAAGGTGGCGCGCCTGCTCGCGGTCGGCCTGGAGCAGTACGGCCGGGCGATGTCGGTCGAGCCGGTCCAGGTCAACGGCTACCCGGCGCTGAAGCTGTGGCTCGACGGCGAACTCGACTGTGTCGTGGCGCTGCGGATCGACGACGGACTGGTGACCGGCATGTACACCGTCCGCAACCCGGACAAGCTCGCGCACGTGGACCAGGAGACGCCCCTGAGCCGGTAGAACGGCGCCCCCGCGCGGCGGGGCGGTGATCCGCCGCCCGCGCGGGGCGGTCCCGCTCCGCCCCAGGGCTCAGCGGTCCTGTCCGGCGCGGCGCTCGGCGTCGCGCTGGAGCACCGCGCGCAGGGCCAGTTCGTAGCCGAACACGCCGCACCCGGCGACATAGCCCGCGGCGACCGGGGCCGTCACCGACCGGTGCCGGAACTCCTCGCGGGCGTAGACGTTGGAGATGTGCACCTCCACGACCGGCGCCTCGATGGCGTCGACGGCGTCGCGCAGGGCGATGCTGTAGTGGGCGTAGGCGCCGGGGTTGAACACCACGCCCGCGTAGTGGCGCGCCTCGTGCATCCGGTCGACCAGCGCGCCCTCGCTGTTGCTCTGGGCGCACACGACCTCCACGCCCAGTTCCTTGCCCAGCTCGACGGCCCGCCGCTCGACCTCCTCCAGCGTGGTGGTGCCGTACTGGCCCGGGTCGCGTGTGCCCAACAGGTTGAGGTTGGGGCCGTTGAGCAGCAGAACGGTACGGGACACGGCGTGGGACATGCGAGGACTCCTCCTGGCGGCCGATGGACGAGGCCAGCCTACGGGTCGCCCGCCCGGCCGCGCGTCGGCGGCCCGGGACCCGTGGTCTCAGAGGTCCAGGATCGCCGGGACCACCGTGTCCCACGTCTCGTACGGCGGCATCTGATGGCCCACACCCGGCAGGGGGACCAGCGTGGCGCCCGGGATCTCGCGGGCCAGAGCCTCCCCGTGGCCGTACGGGAACAGCGGGTCCTCGGTCCCGTGCAGGACGAGTGTGGGCACTCGGATTCCGCCGAGGCCGTCCCGAACCGGGTCCGAGCCTTCGAGCATCCAGTGGTTCTGCGCGGCGGGCATGTCCGGGCTGCGGTCGTAGGCGCGACCGACCATGCGGCGCAGGCGCGGCTCGTCGAGCCGGACGGAACCGGCGAAGGCCTGCTCCCCCTCCAGGTAGTAGGCGATCACGGCCTCGCGATCCGACCAGTCGGGCCCCGCGTCCTGCGACGGCTGCGCGAACACGGCCGCCAGTCGCTCGCTCATCGGCGGCAGGTCCGGGTGGCCGGGACCGCCAGGGCCGTCCGGGGTCGTGGAGATGAGGGTCAGGGCGGTGAGCCGGTCCGGATGGCGCACGGCGACGTGCTGCGCGATGCCGCCCCCCATGGAGATGCCCACGACGTGCGCGGCGGTGATGCCGAGCGAGTCGAGCACCCCGACGGCATCGGCGACCAGCGCCTCGCCGTCGTAGGGCGGCGCGCCGACCGGGAAGGTGGTGGAGCGGCCGGTGTCCCGGGTGTCGTAGCGGATGACGAACCGGGCGCCGTCGGCCAGGCGTTCGCACAGGTCGGTGTCCCACCAGTCCATGGAGGCCTCGGCGCCACCGATGAGCAGCAGGGCGGGATCGGAGGCGGCTCCGAAGGTCTGGACGCACAGGTCCACCCCGTTGACGGGCAGGATCCGTTCGGGGTTCACAGGGGCCTCCTCGGTCGGCACACGGCGTGGGACGTGCGAGGACTCTTCGTAACGGCCGGCGGACGAGGCCAGCCTACGGGTCCGGCGGCACGGGGACCGGGGGCGCGCCGCTACTCCGTCACCGCGGGATAGGTCTCGTCGCGGTCCCCGCGGGGTTCGCGGACGTCGATCTCCACTCCGGCGGCCGTGAACTCCCCGCGGAGCCGCTCGCACAGGTCCGGGGAGACGAAGTGGTGGTGCAGGTCGAGGCGCTGGAGTCGCCGGAAGACGGGGGCGCCGAGCAGGACGCGGGCCCCGCGGTCGGTCAGCGTGCCCAGGGAGAGGTCGAGCGTCCGCAGGCCTGTGGTGAGGGGTGCCTCGGCCAGGGCCTCCACCCAGGCGTCGGTGTCCTCGGCGTCGCGCAGCCCCAGGTGGACCAGGTTCGGGAACGCGCCACCGGACAGGACCGGATCGAGGTCGGCCGGAACCGCGTCACCCCGGTACTCCCGCACGCCGAGCCAGAGCTCCAGGTGTTCCAGCGCGGGAAGGCCGGAGGAGGCGATCTGGCGGCACACATGGCCGGGCAGGCCGCCGCTCTGGACGGTCAGCCGGCGCAGCGCGGTGTGCCCGGGGACGGCCAGTCGCAGCAGACCGGCGTCGGGGGCGTCCGACTCGGCCGGCCCCGGGTCGCCGGCACCGCGCACGGTCAGCTCGGTCAGCTCGGGGAAGGCCGCGAGCAGCGGGGCGAGGTCGGCCTGCTGGATCCAGGAGATCTCGTACTCCTCGGCGACGATCTCCCCGAAGAAGAGCGACCGCAGGGCCGGGAAGCGGTCGGCGTGCGCGATCAACAGGTCCCGCGCGGGCTCCGCGGCGGCGTCCTCGGTGAAGTCGCACCACCCTCCCACCAGGAGTGCGCGGATCCCGGTGGTGTCCACCGCGGCCAGGAACCGGTCGACGTAGGGTGCGAACTCCTCCTCCTCGCAGAACATCGAGCGCAGCCGCCAGGCCACCGATCCGGGGTCGCGCAGGGCGGCCTCCAGCGCCGGGTCCGGCGGCACGGGGACCGGGGGCGTGCCGGTGCGCCGGGCCTCGCTCCGGCTTGAACGGGCGCGCTCCTCCTCCAGGTCGCGGGACGGGAACTCGACGACGGGCAGGCCCGCGTAGGAGGTGAGGTGGTGCTGGATGACCATGGGGAGGCCTTCGTGGTGGGGGGCGGGTTGCCAGGAGGGCCCTGGCACACGGTTGATTCCTAGCAGGTGGCGCCGACACCCGTGCGGATCCGTCCCCGTCCAGTGGCCCCGCTCACTTCGCCGTCCCAGGGAGCAGGTAGCATACCGGCCAGTCGGTTTATACACCTATGGGAGGCTCACCGTGGCGTCCACCCTTCTCTCCGCGCGCGACCTGCGATTCATGCTCTACGAGTGGCTCGACGCCGAGGCGCTCACCGCGCGCCCGCGGTACGCCGACCACTCGCGCGAGACCTTCGACGGCGCCCTCGACCTGGCCGAACGCGTGGCCACCGACCACTTCGCGCCGCACCTCAAGACCAGCGACGCCAACGAGCCGCACTTCGACGGCGAGCGCGTCCACGTCATCCCCGAGGTGAAGAAGGCGCTGGAGGTCTACGCCGAGACCGGCCTGGGCTCGCTCTCGATGCCCGAGTCGGTCGGCGGCGCCCAGGCGCCCCGCCTCGTCTCCAGCGCCTGCAACGCCTGGTTCCAGGCCGCGAACCTGGGCACGTCCGCTTACCCGTTCCTCACCGCGGGCAACGCCGCGCTGCTGCTCGCCCACGGCAGCCAGGAGCAGATCGACACCTTCGTCCGCCCCATGGTGGAAGGCCGCTTCACCGGCACGATGTGCCTGTCCGAGCCCCAGGCCGGCAGCTCCCTGTCGGACATCACCACGCGCGCCGAGCCCGCCGGGGACGGCACCTACCGGCTCTTCGGCAACAAGATGTGGATCTCGGCCGGCGACCACGAGCTGACCGAGAACATCGTCCACCTGGTGCTGGCCAAGATCCCCGGCGGCCCCGCCGGGGTCAAGGGCATCTCGCTGTTCGTCGTCCCCAAGCACCTGGTGAACGAGGACGGCACGCTCGGCGAGCGCAACGACGTCGTCCCGGCCGGCCTCAACCACAAGATGGGCTACCGCGGCACGGTCAACGCGCTGCTCAACTTCGGCGAGGGACGCCACACGCCGGGCGGCGAACCCGGCGCCGTCGGCTACCTGGTCGGCGAGCCGCACCAGGGCCTCCAGTACATGTTCCACATGATGAACGGGGCCCGGATCGGCGTGGGCGCGGGCGCGATGGCGGTCGGCTACACCGGCTACCTGAAGTCGCTGGCCTACGCGCGCGAACGCCTCCAGGGCCGCCCGCTGGGCGCCAAGGACCCGGCCCAGCCGCAGGTGCCCATCGTCGAGCACACCGACGTCCGCCGCATGCTGCTGGCGCAGAAGAGCTACGTCGAGGGCGCCCTCGCGCTGGTGCTGTACTGCGCGCGGCTGTACGACGACACCCTCAGCCACGAGGACCAGGAGGCGCGCGAGCACGCCGACCTGTTGCTGGACGCGCTCACCCCCCTCGTCAAGAGCTGGCCCTCGCAGTGGTGCGTGGCGGCCAACGACCTGGCCATCCAGGTCCACGGCGGCTACGGCTACACGCGCGAGTACGACGTGGAGCAGCACTACCGCGACAACCGCCTCAACCCGATCCACGAGGGCACGCACGGTATCCAGGCCCTGGACCTGCTGGGCCGCAAGGCGGTGCTGGACGGCGGCAAGCGGCTGGGGCTGCTGGTGGCGGCCGCGCGCACGGCCGTGGAGCGCGCCCGCGCCCTCGGCGGCGCGGAGGCCGCCTACGCCGACCTGCTGGACGCCGCCCTGACCCGCACCACCGAGACGGTCGCCGCGGCCTGGTCCGAGGGCGACCCGGCCGTCGCCCTGGCCAACGCCACGCCCTACCTGGAGGCGGTCGGGCACGTGGTCATCGCGTGGATGTGGCTGGAGCAGGCGGTCGCGGCGCACGGCAAGGAGGGGTCCTTCTACGACGGCAAGCGCGCGGCGGCCGCGTACTTCTTCCACCACGAGCTGCCGCGCACGGGGCCCCAGTTCGACCTGGTGGCCTCCCGGGACCGCACGGTCCTGGACGTACCCGCGGACGCGCTCTAGGCCGTGTTTTTTGCGGCATTCCGGGCTCGCGGCCGCCAGGACCGCCTCTCGCTGCGCCTCTGCGCTCGTGAAGCACCACCAGGCTGAACTTCGCACATCGTCTGGCGAGAGACGACCTGACGACCGCGAGCTCACCCGAAAGCCCGCAGAAAAACACGGCCTGGCCGCATCGCCGCCGGATCGCTCACGCCGCGTCGTGCCCGATCCGGCGGTCGAAGCCGCCGGCGAGCCGCCCGGCCGCCGCGCGAACCTTCCACGGACCGCGGGCGTCGCAACGTATCGGACACCCCCTCCCGTGGAAAGGACACGATGCGTTCCGTACTCCGACCGCTGCCCGCCCTCGCGCTGGCCCCCGCCCTGGTCCTGACGGGCTGCGACGCGCCGACGCTGGAACTGCGGCCGAGCGAGCGCCTGGAGGACCTGCTTCTGACCGCCGACGACTATCCCGAGGGCTACTCGCTGGAGTCCATCGACGTCGAGGACCTGGAGGACACGTCCACGGGGGCCGACGACATCGGCGCCGTGGAGCCGGCCGAGTGCGCGCGGGTCATGGACGGCGGCTCCGCGGAGATCCCGGAAGGGGCCGTGGAGGGCGCTGCCCAGTCGGCCACCAGCGACGACCCGGCCTTCTTCATGCACATGGTGGTCTCGGGCGATCTGGGCGCGGACGCACTGGACACCAGCGACTACGACGCCCTGCTGCGCGACTGCTCGCAGATGACGATCACGTCCGAGGGGATCACCCTGGACGCCGCCCTGGAGTCGATGAGCTCCCCCTCCCTGCCGGAGACGGGCGACATGTTCGCCCTGTCCATGGAGGGCGAGGGCATGGAGATGGTCATGACCACCGCGTGGGGCCAGGTGGACGACGTGTTCTTCGCGCTCCTGCACATGGACATGGCCCCGGGGGCGGACGCTGTCCCGACCATGCCGCACGGGGAGGCCCGCGAGGCGTGCACGGAGGAGGAGAACCCCGTCCCCTGCATGACGGACGCCCGAGAGGCGGAGCAGGAGCAGGCCGACGCCGAGGCCCGCCAGGAGGCCCGGGAGGAGTTCGAACGGGTCCTCGCCGCGGCCGTCGAGCGCTTGGAGAACGCCTGACCGGCGGGGCGGCGGCGCGGCCACTACGCTCGTGGCGTGAGCAACGACGAGGACGAGGTCGCCCGGCTGCTGGTGCGCCTGATCAACATCAGCAACCGCCTGGGACGCTACGCCGCCCACGCCACCGGCGAGCGCACCTCCCCGGCGACCTGGCGCGCGCTGAGCGTGCTCCAGGAGAAGGGCCCGCTGCGGCTGGGGGTGCTGGCCGAGAACTGCCGGGTACGGCAGCCCACGATGACGGCGATCGTGGACTCCCTGCTCTCCTCCGGCTACGTCCTGCGCCGCCCCGACCCCGACGACGGGCGGGCCCAGCTGCACGAGCTGACGGCGGCCGGTGAGGCGGCGCTGGAGGACTGGCGCTCCCGCGTGGGGACGGCACTGGTCCCGCTCTTCGACGACCTGACGGGGGACGAGCGCACCCTGCTGTCGGACTCGGTGCGGCTGCTCGATGACCGCCTCCGCCGCGGCGAGGCCTAAAGCATAGAGCGGAGGACGTAGGGCGTCAGGGTGTACGACGGGGGACGCGCCGTAGTACACCTGGAGGGTCCCGCACACACAGTCGTTCTCGCTTGGAGTCGTCGATGACCGTTCGCCGCGTCGTGCCCAACGTCCAGTCAGCGGACGTGCGGGAGAGCCGGGAGTTCTACGGCCTGCTGGGCTTCGAGGAGGTCATGAACCACGGGTGGATCATGACGCTCGCCTCCCCCACCCATCCGGCGGCGCAGATCAGCTTCATGACCGACGACAGGACCGCACCCGTCGCGCCCGACCTGAGCGTAGAGGTGGACGACGTGGACGCGGCCTACGCGCTCATGCTGGAGCGGGGCGCGCAGATCGTCCACTCGTTGCGGGACGAGGAGTGGGGCGTGCGGCGGTTCCTCGTCCGCGACCCCGGCGGCCAGGTCGTCAACGTGCTGGGGCATCGCTGACCGGGGCGGACTCGGCGCGCCGCCGCGGTATGCGGGGCGCGAGCAGGGCCACGGCCCCGAGCGCGGCCGCCATGAGCAGGAAGGCGGCCCTGTCGGTACCGGCCGCGCCCGCCACCGCGGTCGCCGCGGCGAGGCCGACCGCACCGCCGAACTGCTTTCCGGTGTTCATCAGGCCGGAGGCCGCCCCGGCCTGCTCCGGCGGGACGCCGGTGGTCACGATGGTGGCGAGCGGCGTGTTCATCAGCCCTCCACCGACGCCGATCACCAGACTCGGCGCGAGGATCGCGAACACGAAGGAGCCGTCCGCGAGCGCCTGCCAGATCAGGCCGAGACCCGCCAGCACCGCCCCGGCGCAGACGAGCGCCCGGCTCCGGCAGCGCTTCATCAGACGCGGTACGGCCCAGGTGTTGACCGCGAGCAGGCCCAGGGTCAGGGGCAGGAAGGCCAGCCCGGCCTGGATCGGGGTGTAGCCCAGCTGTTCCTGCATCCGGTACGTGAGGAAGTACCACAGGCCGACCTGGAAGCAGACGGCCGTCAGCGCCGTGGCGAGGTTGCCCCGCACGATGAGGCGGTCCCTCAGCAGCGCGACGGGCACGAGCCGGTGCGGGGTGCGGCGCTGTTCCACGACGAGCAGCGCGAACAGCAGCACGCTCGCCGCGCCGGACGCGCCGAAGGACGCGGCCGAGCCCGGGGTCCCGGCGACGGAGAGCGCGTAGGTGGCGCAGGTGAAGCCGCCGGTGGCCAACGCGGCGCCGGCGAGGCTGACGCGTCCGCCGCGCCGGTCGTCGGGCGTCCACCGCCGCAGAGCGACCGCCCCGAGGGCGACGGCGGCGCCGATCGGCAGGTTGACCAGCAGGACCGCCCGCCACGAGACCAGGTCGGTGAGCACGCCGCCGGTGATGGTGCCGAGGCCGCCGCCGGCCAGGCTGACCGCCGTCCAGACGGCGACGGCCCGGATCCGGGCGGGCCCTTCGGGGTGCGACGTCGTGAGCAGGGTGAACGTCGCCGGGGAGACGACGGCGGCGGCGATCCCCTGCACGACCCGCGCGCCGATGAGCACCCACCCCTCGGTCGCCAGCCCGCCCACCGCGCTCGCGAGGGTGAACAGCGCGATGCCCCAGCCGAGCACCCGTGCCGTGCCGAGGACGTCGGCCAGCCGCGCGCCGACGAGCAGCGCTCCGGCGAAGCCGAGACCGTAGGCCAGGGCCACCCAGGTCACCGTCACGCGGTCCAGGGCGAGGTCGGTCTGGATCGAGGGCAGAGCGATGTTGACCACCGAGATGTCCAGCACCACCATCAGCTGGGCCACGCAGGACACCCACAGGGCGAGTCGTCTGGTCGCCGTGGACACCGCCACCTCCTTGATACGCCTGTATCAGTTGATACAAGCGTATCATCGGCAACGAGGGGAGGCTCCGATGCCTGAAGTGGAACGCCGCGCGCAGATCCTGGACGCCGTGGAACGCCTGCTGGGCCGGGGCGGCCTCGAAGCGGTGACCATGCGGGAGGTCGCCGCCGAGGCGGGAGTGTCGCTCCGGCTGGTCCAGTACTACGGGAAGAGCAAGGACGAGCTGCTGACCGCCGCGCTGGAGAGGATGGCCGACGCGAGCGTCCGGCGCTGGCACGCCCGCGGTGAGGAGCGGTCGCGGGACTCGGCCACGCCGGAGGGGTCGGTACTCTCCCGGGTCCGGGCGTTCCTCGACGAGGCGCTCCCCACCGACGAGGCCGGCCGCGCGTTCCACCGCGTCGGCGTCTCACTGGAGCTGCTGACGATCACCCGGCCGAGCGCGGCGGCGGAGTCCTATCGGGCCCATCTCGGCGCGCTGGCGGACCACCTCGCCGCGATCCTGCGCACCGACCCCCGGATCGACGCGGCGCAGGCGAGGCGGCTCGCCTCGGAGGTCATGGCGCTGGCGCACGGACTGGGCTCGCTCCTCATGGCCGGGCAGCTCACGCCGTCGGACGCCCGAGCGCTGCTCGACGGCTACGTCGACCGCTTGCGGCCCCGACTCTCCGACTGACGGTCCGAGTGCGGGGCGACCCCGGCTCGCGTCTCGCATGTGATGAAGGGACCACCGCCCGGCGCCACCGTACCCCTCCCCGAGGATTAACATAGGTTACCTATGTTAATTGGGGACACGACCGCACGGCCGCGCCGCCCACCGAAAGGATCAACGAACAGGAGTCACGCGCCATGGTGGCCGACACCGACACCCAGCCCACCAGACCCCAGGAGGGCCCCGGAGAGCACTCCGTTCCCACGGGCTCCCTGTTCAAGCAGCCCCGCGCCGTGTGGGCGGTGGCCTTCGCGAGCGTGATCGCCTTCATGGGCATCGGGCTGGTCGACCCGATCCTGCCCGCGATCTCCGCCGACCTGGACGCCACCCGGACCCAGACCTCGCTGCTGTTCACCAGCTACCTGCTGGTCACCGGCCTGGCGATGCTCATCACCAGCTGGGTGTCCAGTCGCATCGGCGCCAAGCGCACCCTGCTCATCGGACTGGCGCTGATCGTGGTGTTCGCGGCGGCGGCCGGGGCGAGCGGCGACGTGGAGTCGGTCATCGGGTTCCGCGCCGGGTGGGGCCTGGGCAACGCCTTCTTCATCTCCACGGCACTGGCCACCATCGTCGGCGCGGCCAGCGGCGGCTCCTCCGCGGCGATCGTCCTCTACGAGGCGGCCCTGGGCCTGGGCATCGCCTGCGGCCCGCTCATGGGCGGCCTGCTCGGCAGCGTCAGCTGGCGCGGCCCGTTCTTCGGCACCGCCGCGCTGATGGCGGTCGGCTTCGTCACCATCGCCGTCCTGCTCCGGAGCGAGAGCGTGCCCAGGACCGCGCCGGTCCCGCTCTCGGCGCCGTTCACCGCGCTGCGTGAGCGGGGACTGCTGGTGCTGGCGCTCATCGCGCTGTTCTACAACATCGGCTTCTTCGTCCTGCTGGCCTACACCCCGTTTCCGCTGGGCCTGGACGAGATGGGTCTGGGACTGGTGTTCTTCGGCTGGGGCCTCGCGCTGGCGACCACCTCGGTCCTGCTGGCGCCGTGGCTGACCCGCGGGTGGCCGCGCACCCGCGTGCTGTGGACCACGCTGCTCCTGCTGGCCGTCGACCTGGCGTGCGCCGGAGCCCTGATCGACTCCACGGCGGGCCTCATCACCTGCATCGTCGTGGGCGGACTGCTGCTGGGCGTGCTCAACACCGTGCTGACCGAGTGCGTGATGGAGGTCAGCGACCTGCCCCGCGCGGTGGCGTCCTCGTCCTACTCCGCCATCCGCTTCCTCGGCGGCGCCCTCGCGCCGCCGACCGCCTCCCTGCTGGCCGCCGCCCTCTCCCCCGGCGCACCGCTGTACACCGCCGCGGCCTCCGTGGCGCTGGCGGCGGGGATCGCGGTCGTGGGACGCGGGGCACTGCGCCGGGTGGACGGCGGCTCCGAACCGCTCGGCGTCCAGGCCATCACCCTGGGCGAGTCCTGAGGGGGTCACCGGGGAGCGCGCCGCGCCGCTCCTCAGGGGTAGGACCACATCACCACCTCGGCGGCCCCGAAGTTCAGCTCGGCCAGGTCGTCGCGCCGGATGATCCAGAAGGGGCACCCGGTGAAGCCGGAATCGTCCCATCGGGTACTGGGCCTGGGCCAGGAGCACCCACCCGCCCTTCTCGTCGTCCGGTGAGGCACCCGTGATCGGCGGGTCCTGCCCGACGTCGAGAGCCTGCGCCGCGTCCGGCTGACCGTGTGCGCCGACTCGGCGAGCCATCACCAGCCGGCGCCGCACGTCACCGCGCCGACTCGGCGGCACTGAGACCGAATTGGAGGCTTATCGAGTGACTTGTACCGGCGCGGCGTGGGCCCCCGGTGGCACAGAACGGGCAGGATCAGTCCATGCGAAGTGAGCTCTTTCAACAGGCCCGAGAGAACAGCCACCCGGGTATGACCCTCCAGAACCACAAGATGCTGCGTGTGGGCCTCAACGGCGAGGTGTTGGCCCGCCAGGGGTCGATGGTCGCCTACCAGGGCCAGATCGACTTCTCCTACGAGGGTTCGGGCAGCATCGGCAAGTTCCTCAAGAAGTCCTTCAGCGGCGAAGGCCTGCCCCTGATGCGCGTCACCGGCCGGGGCGACGTGTTCCTGGCCAAGGACGCCTGGGACGTCCACCTGATCGACCTGGAGGACGACGCGCTCACCGTCAACGGCGCCAACGTGCTCGCCTTCGAACCCAGCCTGAGCTGGGACATCCGGCGTGTCGAGGGTGCCGGGATGATGTCGGGGGGCCTGTTCAACACGGTCTTCACCGGCCGTGGACGTGTCGCGGTCGCCTGCCACGGCGCCCCGGTGCTCATCAACGTCGACCAGCCGACCTTCGTCGACACCGACGCCGCCGTCGCCTGGTCCAGCTCACTGCGCTCCGGCGTGCGTCGGACCATGAAGGCCGGGGCGCTCATCGGCCGCGGCAGCGGCGAGGCGGTCCAGCTGTCGTTCGAGGGACAGGGCTTCGTCCTCGTGCAGGCCTCCGAGGGCGCTCCCGCCCCCGCCCCGCAGGGCTGAACCTCCCACCAGGCGCACCGGGGGCAACGCGGATCAACGGAAGACCCCCCGCGGGGTCCCTCGCTCCCTCTCCGACCCCGTTCCCTCCCGCGCTTCGACGCGGGAGGGAACGCCGCCCCGGAGCTCACCACCGAGCAGCGCGGCCCGAAAGCACACGTTGAACTGGCGGCGCACCTCGCCGTCGCTGTAGGCGATGACATGCCGGGTGTCGGTGTAGGTGCCGACCAGGCCCGTGATCTCGGCGTCACAGCCGGTCTCCTCCTGGACCTCGCGCACAGCCGCCTGCGGCAGGCTCTCGGTCATCTCCATCACGCCGCCCGGCATGGCCCAGAGCCCGTTGTCGGTACGCCGCTGCCACAGGAGGCGGCCGGTGTCATCGAACGCCGCCGCGCCGGCCGCCGTCACCGGGCTGTTCGGCATCGGCGCGCCGCCGGATCGTCGTAGTACTCCCTTGGCGCCATGGACTTCGCTCCGTCCACAGTGCCCGTGCTCCTGATGACACCCATCTCCTACCGACTGGGAGCAGAGGTCCCAGCCTCCGCCCAGCGATAGAAGCGTGGGCCCCGCCGACCACGGCGAGGCCCACGTTCGGCTCCAGTCAGCTCCGGGCGGGCCGCAGGCGCCCGCCGGCGGGCACGTCCAGCACCCACACGTGGCCGTAGTCGAACTCGGTGCACCCGAAGTCGACGTTGGACACGCGCACCCGGGCGGGGTCGGCCTCCACGATGTTCACGGTGACCGGCTCGTCCCGCTCGGGCAGGGTGAGCAGCCAGGGGTCGGCCAGGTAGGAGAGCCCGCGCGAGTCCAGCACGGCGCGCGCGTCGTCGGCGTCACCCGGCTCGGCCAGCGCGTGGCCGAAGAGCGTGACGGGCACGCACAGCCCCTCCTCGGCGGGCGCGAGGTAGCCGAGGACCTCACCGTCCTCGTCGCGGTGGTGGGGCTCCCAATGGGCGGGGATCATGGCGTCGACTCCTGTTCGCTGCCGTGGCCGCCTCTCCACGGGCGGCCGTCCGCCGACTCTAGGTTCCGGCGGGGTGGTGCCCGCAACCGGTTTTCCACGCCGGGGGGCCGTGCGACCGGTGTTCAGAGCAGCGCTTCGGCCGCCACGACGGCGGCCTCGTCGATCTCGTCGCGCGAGAGCATGTCCTCGGTGGTCTGCGACAGCGCGAAGACCTGGACGAACACGCCTCCGGGCAGGTGCAGCACCACGGAGTCGCTCTCCTGCTCCAGGTCGCCGGCGTCGACCGCTTCCAGGACCGCCGAGTACTCGCGCGACCGGTCGGTCATGTACAGCTCGCGGTCCCGCATCTCGGCCACGGTCTCGAAGTTGTCCTCGATGTCGGGCATGTCCGACAGCGAGAAGCCCTCGGAGTAGGCGAGCACCACGCCGTTGCCCCCGTCCCGGCTGCCGAACGTGCACCGGAAGCCCTCGTCCTCGTCCTTCTCGCTGACCAACTCCGCGTCGGCGGGCAGCAGGCCCAGCGCCACGGTCTCCGCGTCGGCGTCGGCGCAGTCCTCGGGCATGGGGAAGGTGATCTCCTCCGCGGCCTGCTCGTCCTCGCCCTCGGCGGGCTCCTCCGCCTGGGCCTCCTCGGTCGGCGCGGACTCCTCGGCGGGGTCGGGCGCGTCCTCTCCCCCGCCGCAGGCGGTGAGTGCGAGCAGCGCCGCCAGCGCGGACGCGGAGGCGGGCAGGAGAGCGCGGGTGCGCGGCGCGCGTCGTGCGGGGGAGGTCATCGTCGGGTCCTTCACGTCGTCGGGTGATCCTGTCACCGATGTGATGGCACGCGCTCACGGAGTGTTCGGTGGTCTCACTCACACCGCGGCGGATGGTGAACGCGTCCGGGGGCGCCGCCTATCCTCGAAGGCGTGAGTAGCACGCTCGACACCGACGAGCCGGTGGCCTGGGCCGCGCGGATCCGCGACGTCCTGGGCTCCGGTCCCGTGGTCGCCCTGACCGGGGCCGGTGTGTCCACCGACTCCGGCATCCCCGACTACCGGGGGCCGGACTCCCCGCCGCGCACACCGATGACCTACCAGCAGTTCACCGGCGACGCCGCCTTCCGCCGCCACTACTGGGCGCGCAACCACGTGGGCTGGCACCACGTGCACCGCACGCTCCCCAACGACGGCCACCGCGCACTGGCCGACCTCGAACGGGCCGGGGTGGTGGCCGGCGTCATCACGCAGAACGTCGACACCCTGCACGGCGCGGCGGGCAGCAGGCGCGTCATCGACCTGCACGGCCGCTACGACCGGGTGGCGTGCCTGTCCTGCCCGGAGCGGATCTCCCGGACCCGCCTGCACGAGCGCCTGACCCTGCTCAACCCCGGCTTCACCGACGGCGTGGCCGACGTGGAGGTCGCCCCGGACGCCGACGCCGTCCTGGCCTCGACGGAGGGCTTCCGGGTGGCCGACTGCGAGTCCTGCGGCGGTGTGCTCAAGCCCGACATCGTCTACTTCGGCGAGAACGTGCCCAAGGCGCGCGTGCTGGAGGCCTACCGCCTGGTCGACGACGCGGGCGCCCTGATCGTGGCCGGTTCCTCGCTGACCGTGCTCTCGGGGCGCCGGTTCGTCAAGCGCGCGGCCGAGCAGGGCAAGCCGGTCGTGATCGTCAACCGGGGCGCCACCCGCGCCGACCACCTCGCGGCGCTGACCGTGGACGCGGGCTGCACGCAGGTCCTGCGGGCCCTGGCCGAGGCCTACACCCGCTGACCCGGCGGCCGGCCCCCCTCACGCGCCCCACCTGCCCCGGGCCCCGCGCGCGGCCGTGCTCACCGGGGCCCGAGCGCCCGCCGCTCAGATGGCCTCGCGGCGCTGGAGGTAGACGAACGAACCCCAGCCGGGCAGCACCGGGAGCCAGAAGGTCAACAGCCGGAACAGCAGCACCGCCGGCAGCGCGACCGCAGCGGGCACCCCGGCCACGGCGGTCAGCCCGCCGATGAGCGCGGCCTCCACCGCGCCCAGACCGCCGGGCGTGGGCGCGGCCGATCCGATGGCGTTGCCCGCCAGGAACACCACCGCGACCGCCACCAGGCTCACCTGGGTGCCGGGGTCGGTGAAGGCCAGCACGGAGAAGTGCAGGCAGAACACGAACGCCACCGTCAGCAGCATCGTGCCGCCCAGGCCCAGCGCCAGACTCGCCGGGCGCTGGAGGGTGTCCATCAGCCGGGGCAGCACACCGCTCAGGTAGGGGCGCAGCCGGTCGGCGAAGGCCCGGCGCAGGCGCGGCACCAGCATGACCACGGCGACCGCGGCCGTGCCCGCGATGCTGACCGCCACCACCGTGGGAGAGGGGGTGAATCCCGTCCAGTAGGAGGTGCCGGTCAGGTAGGCGCACACGAGCAGTAGCGGAACGTGGACCATGAACCCGACCAGCTGGGACAGGCCGACCGCGGACAGGGCCAGGGAGGTGGGCGCGCCCGCCTTGACCGCGAAGCGGGCGTTGATGGCGATCGCCCCCAGGCCCGCCGGCGCGGCGATGCGCACGAACGAGGCGGCGTACTGCACCGCGACCGTCCGCCACCACGGCAGGGGAACGGGCACGAAGCCGATGAGGATCATGGCCGCCGCGACCATGCAGACGGTGGCCATGACCAGGGCGGCGCCCGCCCACGCCGGGTCGGCCTGACCGATGGTGGTCAGGTCCACGCCGGTCAGCTGGTAGGCCAGGACCAGGCCGACGGCGGTGGCGACGATGACGCTGACGACGGTGCGCGGCCGCATCCGTTCGAGGCGGGCGGGGGCCGCGGGGGCCTCCGGGGCGATCCGGGCGATCCGGTCCCCGATCTCGGACAGCAGCCGGCGGTCGCGGCGCAGGCCGCGCCGGGTCCCCGGGGGGAGCCCTGCGGGCTGGAGGAAGGGCAGGACGGCGGCGGTGGCGGACACGCCCAGGGCGCGCACGGCGGAGTCGACGGCCCGCTCGGCACCCACCCGCATGGCCAGGAGCGTGACCAGGGCGGCGTTGTCCAGGGACGACTTGAGCGGTGGCGCGGCCACCGCGCCGCGGTCGACCCCCGTCAGGACGACGTGGCGGGGGTCCTCGCGCAGGACGCCGACCGTGGCGCCGGTGAGGTTGCCGTGCGCGAGGCGGCGACGGTGCAGGGCCGCGAGGTTCTCCCACACCCGGTCGACGAGGTCGTCGGTGATCTCGTCGTCGGCCAGGGCGTCGAGGGTGCGGGTGTCGGGCAGTTCGCGGGCCACGATCACCGTGCCCGGTCCGGCCTCCCCGATCGCCAGGACGCGCGGGACGGTGACCCCCGCCTCGCGGGCGCTGAAGCTCATCAGCGCGGCGTGCTCGGCCCGGCGGCGGACCCCGTAGAGCATGCGGGGCGCGACCGGCCCCCGCAGCAGGAGCAGGTCGCGCAGGCGGCGCCAGAATCCGGCGGTGTTCTCGGAGCTGAGCAGCGACAGCTCCACCCGGGTGCCGTCGTCGAGGTCGGCGAGGTAGCGGGGGTTGCCCTCCTCATCGGCCCCGGCGGCGGCGATGGCGGTGGTGGTCAGCCCGAAGCGGTGGAGTTCGGCGTGCAGGCGCGCGTCGACCGGCTCCAGCGGCTGGGCTCCGACCATGTAACGGGCCAGGGCGGCACAGACGATCCCGACCAGGACGGTCAGCAGGAGGGCGGGTCCGCTGCTCACACCGGCCAGCAGGGCGCACAGGGCGCCGGCGGCGACGCTGTACCACAGCAGTGAGCGCACGCGCGGCATGCCGGTGGGCATGGTGCGCGCGAAGGCGATGGCGGCAGCCACGTAGCCGAGGGTGGCGCTGGTGAACAGCTCGGGGGGTACGCCGCTCAGGGCGTCGCCGGGCACGTCCGGCACGGACGCGGGGTCGCGGCCCACCAGGGTGCTCAGGGCCGCGTTGATGAGGGAGGCCAGCGCGTAGGCCGCGATCGCGGCGGTCATGACGCGCGCGAGGCCGCGCAGGTCGCCGTTGATGAGGGTGCGCAGGACGGCGTAGGAGGCCAGGACGAGCAGCAGCAGGTTGGCGGCCACCGCGATCAGGAAGAGCAGGCCGGTGGGCAGGAGCGAGCTCACCACGGCCGGGCCGGGGATCTGTTCGCCGTCGGTCGCCACACGCACGCCGAGGAGGATCGCCGCGACCGCGACCAGGCCCGCGGCGCCGACCAGGAGGTCGACGGGTCTGCGCGGGGTTCTCGTGGTGCGGGGGCCCGGGGCGGGCGCCTGCGGGTCGGTTCGGGTCGTCACGCCTCCCAGCCTGCCCGACCCGTGGTGGACCCGGCGTGAGGACCAGGGGCGTTTCGTCCGTTATGCACGGTTCGGGACCACGCTGTGACCACCCCGTGGCCAATGCGGGGCCAACGCGGGGCCGCGAAGGCCGACCCCCGCGCGGGCGGCCGGGTGGCCGCCGGGCACACGCGGGGCGGACGTCCCGTCGGACGTCCGCCCGGATGCCTCAACGGGTTGGTCGCCTCATTCGGGCAGCGGCAGCAGTCCGCGCCGGTAGGCGGCCACGAGATTGCGCGGAACGCGGTACTCCCGCCCGCCCACGTGGATGGTGACCAGGTCGGGGGTGCTGGCCTTCCACTGGGAGCGGCGGGTGCGGGTGTTGGACCGCGACATCTTGCGTTTCGGTACGGCCATCGGTCCTGTCCTTGTCGTGGTGGTGGTGGTCGTCGCGACAACGGGCGCGCCGCGTCGCGAACACCGGGGGTTCGGCGGTCGTTTCGGCCCCGGGGGCACGCCGCCCCGGTCCCGCCGACCGCCGCGTGCCGGTCATGGCATGCCGGTCATGGCATGCCGGTCATGGCATGCCGGTCGTGGCGGGGCGGTCGTGGCGGGGCCCCGCCGCGGCCGGTCAGCGCCGCTGGTAGCGGCGCTGGAAGCGCTCCACCCGGCCGGCGGTGTCCACCACGCGGGCGGTACCGGTATAGAAGGGGTGGCTGGCGCTGGAGATCTCCACGTCGATGACGGGATAGCTCTTGCCGTCGGTCCACTCCACGGTCTTCTCGCTCGTGGCGGTGGAACGGGTGAGGAAGGCGAAGTCGGCCGCGCGGTCGCGGAAGACGATCGGCCGGTAGTCGGGGTGGATGCCGGGTTTCATGGATGCCTCCTGGTGGCGGGTCGGCCGGTCAGCGGATCAGCGTTCCTCGCGGAACTCGACGTGGCGGCGGGCGCGGGGGTCGTACTTCTTCAGGACGAGCCGGTCGGGCGTGTTGCGCCGGTTCTTGCGGGTCACGTACGTGTAGCCGGTTCCGGCGGTGGACTTGAGCTTGATGATGGGGCGAACCTCGTTGCGCGCCATGGGTGCCTCCTCTGGGGTCGCAGACGATACAAGTCAATGATAACCGTTTTCATTCCCACCTTGGACGACACTCGAAGCCAGAGCACAATGTCCGTGTTTGACTACACAGTGTGATGAAATCTCCCTCGACGGCTCATGGACCGGACGCGGCACCGCCCAGGCGAGGACACACATGGCGCACCACATCCACGACCCCGCGCACCCCACCCGGCGCCGGGCCCTGCTCACCACCGCCGGACTGGGTGCGCTGGGGGCGTGCGCCCTCACCGGCGGCCCGCCCGCCCTCGCCGCGGCCACCGCGCCGCCCTCCGCCCCGCTCACCGGCTCCCGCCTCACGTTCACACCCGTCCCGGTCGCCCGCGAGGACGCGGTCACCGTCCCCGAGGGGTACACCGTCCGCGTCCTGGCGCCCTGGGGCGCGCCGATCGGCCCGCGCAGCCCCCGCTGGCGGCCCGACGCCGCCGACACCGCCGCCGCGGCCCTGCGCCAGGTCGGCACAGGGCACGGCGGTGTGCAGTACCTGCCGCTGAGCCCCAGCCACGAGGGCAACCGGAGCGGCCTGCTGGTCCTGACCCACGCCACCGCCGACCCCGTCCTGCTGCACACCGACGGAGGCCAGTCCCCCACCGCCGAACGCGCCGCCAAGGAGATGGCCTCACTCGGGCTGAGCGTGCTGCGCGTCGAACTGAGCGACGGCCGGTGGCGCGTGCGGGCCGACGAGCTCAACCGCCGCCTGACCCCCTCCTCGCCCGTCACCTTCGCCGGCCCCCTGGAGGGGCACGCCGCGCTGGAGACCGGAGCCGAGGCCCTCGGCGTCCTCGGCGGGTTCGCCCACGCCGTCACCCCCTGGGGCACCTTCCTGACCGGGGAGGACACCATCGCCGACGCCTTCGGCACCGACGACGAGCGCTGGCGGTCCGGCCCGGAGCAGGAGCGCTACGGACTGGCCGCCGACGCCTCCGCCTACGGCTGGCACGCCCACCATCCCCGC
This sequence comes from Nocardiopsis sp. Huas11, assembly GCF_003634495.1. Lineage (GTDB taxonomy): Bacteria > Actinomycetota > Actinomycetes > Streptosporangiales > Streptosporangiaceae > Nocardiopsis. The sequence goes on from NZ_RBKY01000001.1 coordinate 5,667,984, forward strand.
TTCGACCTCGCGGCGACCCCCGAGGAGGCCCACCGCTTCGGCTGGACCGTGGAGGTCGACCCCTTCGCTCCGGACGCCGTTCCCGCCAAACGGACCGCGCTCGGGCGCCTGGCCGCGCGCGGCGCCGCGGTGGTCGAGTCGCGGGGGCACGCGGTGGTCTACCTCAGCGACGACACCCACCTGTACAAGTTCGTCACCGGCCGCCCCTGGCGGGAGATCCGCAACGCCACCACCAGCCCGCTCGACGAGGGCACCCTCCACGCGGCCCGGCTGGACTCGAACGGGACCGGCACGTGGATCCCGCTCGTCCACGGCCGCGACGGCCTGCGCGCCGCGTTCCGGGACCAGGCCGACGTGCTCCTGCGGGCCCGCGAGGCCGCCGACGCGGTGGGCGCCACCACCCTGCGCCGCCCGGGGCGGCCCGCCGTCCACCCCGAGACCGGCACGGTCTACTGCCCCGAGAGCGCGTCGCGGGGCGGTGGCCGGGTGCTGTCCTGGACCGAGGGCGCGGGCGACCACGGCGCCGCGATCATGAGCTGGCGCGAGTTCGCCCGCCCAGGTCAGGGTTCGGACGCCGGCGGCACCGTGTTCGGCTCCCCCGACAGCGTGCACTGCGGCGTCGACGGGCGCCTGTGGATCACGACCGACGTGGCGGGCGTGGTCGACCGGGACCACCGCGCGCAGCTGGGCAACAGCGCCCTGCTGTGCGCCGATCCCGAGACGGGCGAGGTCCGCCGCTTCCTCACCGGTCCGCCCGGGTGCGCCATCACGGGTGTGAGCGCCACTCCCGACCAGGGCACCCTGTTCGTCACCGTGCATGGTCCCGGCTCGGCCGAGCCGGACGACGACGGACCCACCGCCGAGGATCCCCGGGCGGTCAGCAACTGGCCCGGCTTCGACCCGCGCGGTCGCCCCCGCTCCGCCGTGGTGATCGTCAGCCGCCGCGACGGCGGCCGCGTCGGAACCTGACGGTTCCACCACACGCCCCGCCCGCCCCACGAGCGCCGGGGTCCACGCACGGAAGCGACCGGCGTGGGCCCCGTGCCACCCCCTCGCGCACACGCGCCGTGGGGCGCCCGACGCCCGACGCCCGCGGGGCGCCCGCCCGGCGCCCCGCTAGGGTGTGGGCCCAGGGCGACGGTCAGGGGCGAGCGTGGGTGTGGGCCAGAACGCGGGCGGGTTCCGTCTGGTGCGGGAGCTGCGCTCGGGCGGGTCGGGAACGGTGTACCTGGGCGAGGACGCCTCCGGTGGCCTGGCGGCGGTCATGCTGCTGCACCCGCACCTGGCGGCCGGCCCGCAGGTCCGCCGCTCCTTCGCCCAGGAACTCGTCGCCGCCCGCACGGTGCGGGGGCCCTTCCTCGCCGCGATCGTGGACGCCGACGCCGACCCGCCCTGGATCGCCACCGAGTACGTCCAGGGCCCCACCCTGGCCCAGGCGGTGCGCGAGCACGGCCCGCGCGCCGGAAGGGACCTCCAACGGCTGGCGGTGGCCACCATCACCGCGCTGGGCGCGATCCACGCCGCCGGGGTGGTGCACCACGACCTCACACCCGACCACATCCTGCTCGGGCCGGACGGACCACGAGTGACCGGCTTCGGCCTCTCCCGCGCCGTCGTCCGCGACGTCCACGCACGCGCCTCGGCCGCCCGGATCCGGGGCCTGGGCTACACGGCCCCCGAAGAGTTCGACGGCACCGCCGCGGGGCCGGCCGCGGACCTGTTCGCCTGGGGCGCGGTCATGATCCATGCCGCCACCGGGGCGGAGGCCTTCCCCGCACCCACCCTCATCGCGGGCCTCCACAAGGTTCTCCATGCTCCGCCCGAGACCGGGAGCCTCACCGACCCGCTGCTCGGGATCGTGCTGGCGTGCACGGCCAAGGACCCCGACCGGCGGCCCACCGCGCGTCAGGTCTGGGACATGCTCCTCACCGGCAGCACCGCGCCATCGCCCCCCGACAGGATCGGACCGGTCCGCGCCGACCCCGACGACGACAAGGCCCGGCTGCGCCGTGTGCCCGAGAACGGCGGCGCCCCCGCCGTGCACGACACGAACCGCGTCGAGGGCGACGTTGCCGGCCAGGTGGTCCAGGTCGGGGCCGTCCACGGTGATCTGACGGTCCACACGGGACCGCCCCGGCCCGAGACCCCGGTATGCGTCACGGTCGAACCCGCGTACGCGGTCATGGAGTACACCTACGACGGGTCGACGCGCTCACCCGTGGAGAAGAGCGCCCTGTTCGTGGAGGCGACCACCGCGCAAGCGGTGATCCTGCACCGGCTCCGCCCGTTCGTCACGCGGCGGATCACCGACTACGGCGAGTTCGATCCCACCTCCGTGCCCGCTGCGCTGCTGCCGGGCAGGGAGTTCGTCGCGAGGCTCGGCTCACCGAAGCCCGCACTCTACGAGGCCGGCGTCGACACCCAGACGCTCCGGTCCGGCCCGCGCCGTGCCACCCGAGGGGCCGGCTTCCCGTACTACGTCACCGAGGGCGGCCCCGAGCACTTCGTCATCCGTCCGGTCAGGGACAGGACCTACGAACCGATGGAAGCGTTCGACGGTGACCTGGTCGAATGGCATCTGGAGCTGGACTGGTCGTGCCTCGGTCGGCGCGGCACGCTCCTGGTGGACGACGAGGGGGCGCCGTTCCTGTGCCGCCCCGAAACCCTTTTGTGAGTCCGCCCGGATCGCCACGCGGAAACGACGAATGCCGGCCGCGACCACGGGGGTCGCCGCCGGCATTCGCGTTCGGCCAGGTGGACGGTCCGGCCGAGGTCCGGTCAGACCGGCTGCACGCGCTTGGCCGCTTCGCGTTCGGCGCGGAGGCGGCGTGCCTCGTCCGGGTCCAGCAACGGCGCCGCCGTCAACAACTGACGCGTGTACTCACTCCGCGGAGACTCGTACACACTGTCGCTGTCACCCATCTCCACGACCTCGCCCCTGCGCATCACCGCGACCCGGTCCGAGACCTGACGCACCACCGCCAGATCATGGGCCACGAAGATGTACGTCAACCCGAAATCATCCTGCAACTCCGACAGCAACCGCAACACCTGGTCCTGCGTGGACACGTCCAACGCCGAGACCGGCTCATCACAGATGATCAGCTTCGGCTTCAAGATCAACGCCCGCGCGATCGCGATCCGCTGACGCTGCCCACCCGAGAACGCGTGCGGGAACCGGTTGTAATGCCCCGGCTCCAACCCCACCCGCTCAAGAAGCTCCTGCACCCGCGCGCGCACCTTCCTACCGTCGCGCTCACCCTGCACCTTCAACGCCGTACCGATCGCGTCCCCCACCGTCACCCGCGGATTCAACGACGAGTACGGGTTCTGGAACACCATCTGCACATCACGCCGCAGCGGACGCAGCTCACGGTCCGACAGGTGCGTGATGTCACGGCCCTCGAACTCCACCCGGCCCCGGGTGGGCTCCAACAACCGCATGATCATCCGCGACAGAGTCGACTTACCCGACCCCGACTCCCCCACCACACCCAGCGTCTCACCCTGGCGCAGCTCGAACGAAACACCCTTGACCGCCCAGAAATCCGTCGAGCGGCCCCACATACCCCCACGCACCCTGAACCGCTGCGCCACATCCTCCACCTTCAGCAGAGGGGTGTCGCCGGCGGTGTCGCTGGGTGTGAAGGCCTGGAAGGCGCCGGGGGCGGTGGTGACGCCGGCCTTCTTGTCGCGCTCGACACGGTCGGCGCGGTCGCTGGCGCGTCGTTGTGCGCGGGAGACCTCCACCCGCGGCACCGCGGCCAACAGAGCCCGCGTGTACGGATGCTCCGGCGCCGACAGCACCGTGCGCACGTCCCCGCGCTCCACCGCCACGCCCTTGCGCATCACCACGACCTCGTCCACCGACCCCGCCACCACGGCCAGATCGTGCGAGACCAGGATCAGACCCATCCCCAGATCCCGGCGCAGCTCATCCAACAGGTCCAGCACCTGCGCCTGCACCGTCACATCCAGCGCCGTCGTCGGCTCGTCGGCCAACAACACCTTGGGGTCGCACATCAACCCCATCGCGATCACCACCCGCTGGCGCATACCACCGGAGAACTCGTGCGGATAGGAGTTGATCCGCTTCGCCGGCTCCGGGATCCCCACCCGCTCCAGCGACTCCACCGCCTTCTTGCGCGCCTGGGCCTTGCCCGCCTTGGGATGGTGGACCCGGTAGGCCTCCACCAACTGGTTACCGATCGTGTACTGCGGGTGCAGCGACTGCATCGGGTCCTGGAAGACCATCGCGATGTCGTTGCCGCGCATCCGCCGCAGCTCCCGATCCGAAGCCGTGACCACGTCCTTGCCCGTGACCTCGATCGAACCAGTGATCCTGGCCCGGCTGCCCCGGTGCAACCCCATCAGCGCCAGCGACGTCACGCTCTTACCCGAGCCCGACTCGCCCACGATGCCGAGGGCGCCGCCGGCCGGCACCTCGAAGGACAACCCGTTCACCGCGTGGACGTCGCCGTCCATCGTCGGGAACGTCACCCGCAGGTCGTCCACGCGGACGACGGGCTCGGTCGAGGCCATGTCAGATTTCCTTTGATAGTGCTGCGCCGCAGGCGTCCGTACGGTCGGTGGGCGACGGGTGGGCGAAAGACGGTCAGGTCGGCCGCTGTCGCGTGCTAGCTCGTGATCCGCACCCGCGGGTCGACGATCGGGTAGAGGAGGTCGACGATCAGGTTGCAGATCACGATGAAGAACGCGCCCATGAGCGTGACGCCGATGATCACCGGCAGGTCCTTGGCCACGATGGCGTCGATCGCGAACTTGCCGATGCCGTTGAGCGAGAACGTGGTCTCGGTCAGGATGGCGCCGCCCAGGACCAGACCGATGTCCAGGCCGAAGATCGTCACGATGGGCGTGAGCGTCGGGCGCAGCGCGTGCTTGAAGATGACCCGGCGCTCGCTCAGGCCCTTGGCCCGGGCGGTACGGATGTAGTCCTCGCCCAGCGTCTCCAGCATTCCCGCACGGGTCTGCCGGGCGTACTGCGCGGCGTGCAGGAAGGCCAGGGTCACCCAGGGCAGGAACATGACCTGCACCCAGCCCACCGGGTCCTCCCCGAGGGGCACGTAGCGCGGGACCGGGAAGAGGTTCCAGCTGTGCACCAGGAAGGCCAGGGCCATCAGACCGGTGAAGTAGATCGGAAGGGACACGCCGACCAGGGCCAGGGACATGGCGATCCGGTCGAAGATGCTGCCCTTCTTGACGGCCGACAGGACACCGACCGCGACACCGCCGACGATCCACATGACCGCCGCACCGGCGGCCAGGGAGACCGTGACCGGGAGCCGGTTGAGGATCTGCTCCAGGACCGGGGTGTTCGTGGTGAAGGAGTAGCCCAGGCACGGGGCCGCGCACTCCACGGTCTCGCGACCGAAGGTGAACTCGGCGCCGAAGAGCAGGTCCCGGACGAAGTTGTAGAACTGCACGGCGATCGGCTGGTCGAGGCCGAGCCGTTCCACCGTGGCCTCGAGCGCGGCCGGGGTGGGCGCCTTGCCCACGTACATGGCGGCCATGCCCTGCGGGGACACGCCGGCCCACTTGGGCAGGACGAAGAAGATCCAGAAGGTCACCATCGTCACGATGGCGAGCAGCAGCACGCCCGCGCCCAGGCGGCGAAGAATGTAGGTCAGCATCGCGGTCGGCGGCGGGGGTATCCACGGGGCCGTGGATCCCCCGCCGCCTTCACCTGCCTTGTCGTACTAGTTCGGAACGTGGCCGGTGTGACTAACCGCGGTCGACACCCAGCGCCATGAAGTCGTACATGGCGTAGCCGGGCTGGAAGTAGACGTTGGTCAGCTCGGTGGAGCGGTAGTACATCGCGCGGTCGAAGACCACGGGCAGGATGGCGGCCTGCTCCATCACCAGCGTGTCGATCTGGGCGTAGATCGAGGAGCGCTCGTCCGGGTCCTCGGTCTGCACGGCCTCTTCCCAGAGCTCGTTGATCTCCGGGTCATCGATCTCGGCGGTGTTGTAGTTGCCGGTCTCGGTGATGGCGGCGCCGTCGGTGATCGGCTGGGCGAAGCCGTAACCGGTGGGCCAGTCGGGGATCCAGCCGGAGACGCTCATGCCGATGTTGTTCTCACGGACGAAGTCCTGGGAACCGGCGTACTGGCCGAAGAAGTCACCGGCCGGGTAGGTCTCGATGGTCGTCTCGATACCGACGCGGCTCAGGGCCTCCTGCAGCGCCTCGGCGGTCTGGATGTCCTTGTCGCGACCCTCGCGGGCGGCGATGACGGTCTCGAAGCCGTCCTCCTCGCCGCACTCCTCGAGCTTGGCCTCGGCGGCCGCAAGGTCACCGGTGTTGTCCTCGGAGGGGTAGAGGTCGCTCTCCGGGTCCGAGCCGGGGATCGCCGGCGGGAGCAGGTTGGTGGCGATGTCGCCGCCCAGCTCGCCGCCCCAGGCGCGGTGCATGCTGTCGCGGTTGGCCGCGTACATGATGGCCTGACGGCAGGCGACGTCCTCGATCACGGGCGTGTGGATGTTCACGTAGCGCAGGGCGCCCGAGTACAGGTTGTCCATGTTGGGACGGGCGTCCTCGTCGGCGGCCAGGCGGCTGTGCATGGCCGGGCCGACGCCGGTGCCGGCCAGGTCGACGTCGAGGTCGCCGTTGACCAGGCGCTCGTCGATCTCGTCCTGGTTCATGCCCAGCTCGACCTCGATGTTGTCGGGCAGCGCCCGGCGGATCGGGTCGGTCTCGGGGTCCCAGTGCTCGTTGCGCTCCAGGTTCAGCGCGACGCCCGGCTCGTAGTCGCCGTCGAACTGGTAGGGGCCCGAGGAGAGGACGTGCTGCTGGTACAGCTCACCGCGGTCCGCGTCGACCGGCACGGGGGCCGTCTGCGGCATGATCAGGATGTTGGGGAACTCCGAGAAGCTCTCCTTGAGCTTGAAGACCAGGGTGTAGTCGTCCGGGGTCTCGATCGCGTCGAACTCGCCGAGCGGGTCCGAGGACTCGTAGACGTTGAACTCCGGGTCGGCGTCGAGCTTCTGGGAGAAGTAGCTCGGGCCGTTCGCCAGCGTGCCGCCGTTGAAGTCACCGCGGATGATGCCGTACTTGATGTCCTGTGCGGTGATCTCGGAGCCGTCCTCGTACTTGAGGCCCTCCTTGATCTGCACGGTCCACTCGGTGAAGTTCTCGTTGGGCTCGGGCATGGCCGCGGCCGTGTCCGGGACCAGCTCGGTGGCGTTCTCGCCCGGCTCGCTGTTGTAGGTGAGCAGGGTGCGCGCGTAGTAACGCGAGAAGTTCCAGCTGAAGCCGTAGTAGGTGTCGCCGGGGTCGACGGAGTCCCAGTCCTGCGCCATGGCGTAGCGCAGGGTGCCGCCGGTGGCGTCCGAGGCGTTGACGACCTCGGTCTCGGCGAGGTTGAAGCCGGCGCCGTCGGCGCTGCCACCGCCGTCGGCGCTGTCACCGCCGCCGCAGGCGGCCAGGAAGATGGATGCCGCCGCGCCGAGCGCGACGAAACCGAGGGTGCGTTTCCTCAAGGGAGAACCTCTCTACCGAACCTGATGGGGATGAGTGGACCCGCGGGTCGATCCGCGTCCGTCCGGGGAGGGGCGAGTGCCCCGCCCCGCGACGACGCGGATCAGTCCGAGGTCTTGGGGTCGAAAGCGTCGCGGAGGCCGTCACCGAAGAGGTTGAACGCCAGAACGGTGATGAAGATGGCGAGGCCGGGGTAGATGATGAAGTACGGTCCGGTCTCGTAGAACTGGATCGCTTCGGAGAGCATCTTTCCCCAGCTCGGGGTGGGCGGGTTGATGCCCACACCCAGGAAGCTCAGCGCCGCCTCGAACAGGATGTTCGTGGGGATCAGCAGCGTGGAGTACACGATGATCGGCGTGACCAGGTTCGGCAGGATCTCCTTGATGAGGATGTGCCGGTTGCTGGCGCCGAGGCTGCGGGCCGCCTCGACGAACTCGCGCTCACGCAGGGAGAGCGTCTGTCCGCGGACGATGCGGGCGACGTAGGGCCAGTTGAAGAACCCGATGATGAAGACGATGACGCCGACGCGCAGCCCGTTGCCGGTCAGCCCCAGCACGCCCTCGGGGATGACGCCCACGAGCGCGATGGCGAAGAGCATCAGCGGGAAGGCCAGGAAGATGTCCATGGCCCGGCTGATGACGGTGTCGACCCAGCCGCCCTTGTACCCGGCGATGATGCCCAGGACCGTGCCGATGACCACGCACACCAGCGTGGACAGGAACGCGACCAGCAGCGAGATCTGCGCGCCGTAGAGCAGGCGGCTGAACATGTCGCGGCCGGTGGTGGGCTCGAGCCCGAGCCAGTGGTCGGAGCTGATGCCGCCCCAGGGGTCGGTCACCGCGAACCCGGTGGCCGGGTCGGTGGGGTTCTCCGGGTCCTTGAAGGGAAGCCGGGTGCCGGGGTCGATGAGGTCCTGGTGGTACTCGGTGGGCGGGTAGCCGAACCACTTGACCAGGAGCGGTGCGAGCACCGCGGCCAGGACGAGGAGGACGACGACGACGCCGGAGACCATGGCGACCTTGTCGCGCCGCAGTCGCTGCCAGGCGATCTGGCGCAGCGACCGGTTGTCCGAGTCGCCGTGGCCGCTCACGGCGGCGCCAGAGACCTCGGCATCGCTCGCGGGCGGGTCCGCCGCTTCGGGGGCATGCGAGGGCGCGCTCATCAGGCCACCACTCTCCACTCATACGCTTCGGCCGAGGGGAGGGCGGGAACCCGCGCGTGAGTCCTGGAGGGGGTGCCCTTTGAGGGGGCCTCACTGCGGGAGCCTGCCGGGTCTCGGCGCTGGCTGGCATAGGCGTCGGGTCGACGGGGACGGCAAGGTGGTCCGTCTCCGTCGGTTCCGGCTGAGCGAGGTGCCCGAACTCACCGTGAGGTGTTGGGCACATCCCGCGGCCTGAACGCCCGGGCTGTTACACAGCGACCAACGTACTCGCCAGTTGGACACCTATCGTCCAATTTCCGGCCATGTAGCTAAATCGTGACAATGTATGGCAAAAACCCCACAATCGACCTAAGCAGTCGAAAGTGTGCATTCATCCCACGACCAAGCTGACCTGGCCCGACGGTGCCGGGGGTCGCGTGAGTCACGATACGTCCGGTGACATGACGACTTGTCCGTCGAAGCCCGGTGCTATGGCAAGTGCTATGGCTCCGAAGGCCGTTCGTTACCGGTCCTCGACACAAAGAAGACCCGGCCGTAGCCGGGTCCACCGAGGGAGCCGCGAAGGCCCGCCCGGGTCACGGAGGGTGACGAAACGACCGAGGTGCTCCGCCGCCGGCGGAGCCCCGGGAGCGCCTAGTCGATACCGCGCTTCTTCAGCAGGTCCTCGATGTCGCTGAAGTCGGAGAGGTCGTCGGCCGCGGACTTCTTCGGCGCCTTGGCGCCGACCTGGCCCGCGGGCGCGGCGGCGGGACCGGCGGCCTTCGCGCCGCCCTCGGGCTTGGCCGCGCCCTGTGCGCCCTTGGCGGCTCCGCGCGGGGTGGTGCCCAGACCGCGCACGCGCATGAAGCCCGAGACGACGTAGAGGACCACCGAGACCCCCACCATGACCGCGCCCGCCCAGACCAGCGGGTTGAACACCAGTCCGGCCACGATGCCCACGAGGCTGAGGACGAACTGCCAGATGGCGTTCATCAGGCCGAGCAGACCCGCGGCCAGCGGCAACAGGGACCACGCCACACCGCGCAGTCCCGAGGCGACGCCCTTGCGACGCCAGACGAAGAAGGAGATGAGCAGCCCCACGATGGTGAGGGCCGCTCCCAGGGAAAGGCCGGCGGTTACTGTCAGGTCGTCAGGCATGGCTCCAGTCTCGCATCCGGCGCCGCCGCGCACATCCGGACGATCCCTTAGGGCGAGCCCGTGGTCCGGCGCCTCGATCCCCCGGAGCCCTCGCCCAGTACCCCCCTGCCTCCAGCCTACCGGCACCGCGCTCGCCCCGGCGGGACGGCGCCGAGCGACAGGGCACCGCACACCTGTGGGCACCGCCGAGCGGCTGTGAGGCACGAGACACGTGTGGCCGGCGACGCGCGGGGGCCGCGACCGGGCACGGCCACGCCGCTCTCCTAGGCTGATCGGCAGGGTCCCCCTACAGCCACTCAGGAGTCGTTCACATGAGCACGCAAGCGCAGATCGGTGTCACCGGACTGGCGGTGATGGGCCGCAACCTCGCCCGCAACCTGGCCCGCAACGGTTTCACCGTCGCGGTGCACAACCGCACCGCCGCCCGCACCGACGCCCTGGTCGAGGAGTTCGGCCAGGAGGGCGACTTCGTCGCGGCCCGCACCGCGAAGGAGTTCGTCGCCGCGCTGGAGCGCCCCCGCCGGCTCGTGGTCATGGTCAAGGCCGGAGCGCCCACCGACGCCGTCATCGACGAGTTCGCTCCCCTGCTGGAGTCCGGCGACATGATCATCGACGGCGGCAACGCGCACTTCGCCGACACCCGCCGCCGTGAGCGCCGACTGCGCGAACAGGGCCTGCACTTCGTCGGCACCGGCATCTCCGGTGGCGATGAGGGCGCCCTGCACGGGCCCAGCATCATGCCGGGCGGCTCCAAGGAGTCCTACGCCGTGCTCGGCCCCATCCTGGAGCGGATCGCCGCCAAGGCCGAGGACGGCACGCCCTGCGTGTCCCACGTGGGCCCCGACGGCGCGGGCCACTTCGTGAAGATGGTGCACAACGGCATCGAGTACGCCGACATGCAGCTGATCGGCGAGGCCTACCAACTGCTGCGCGACGTGGCCGGCTACACCCCCGGCCGCATCTCCGACATCTTCCGCACCTGGAACACCGGCCGCCTGGACTCGTACCTGATCGAGATCACCGCCGAGGTGCTCGCGCACGTGGACGCGCATACCGGACAGCCGTTCGTGGACGTGGTCGCCGACGCCGCCGAGCAGAAGGGAACCGGCCGCTGGACGGTGCAGACCGCGCTCGACCTGGGCGTTCCGGTCTCCGGCATCGCCGAGGCGGTCTTCGCTCGCTCCCTGTCGGGGCACGTGCCGCTGCGCGAGGCGTCCCGGTCGCTGGAGGGACCCGAGCCGCGGGCGCTGACCGAGGAGGAGGCCGCCGCCTTCGCCGACCGCGTCGAGCAGGCGCTCTACGCCTCCAAGATCATGTCCTACACGCAGGGCTTCCACGAGATCACCGCGGGCGGCGACGAGTACGGCTGGGACATCGACCCGGGCGCGGTGGCCGCCCTGTGGCGCGGCGGCTGCATCATCCGGGCCGCGTTCCTGGACCGCATCCGCGCCGCCTACGACACGCGCCCGGACCTGCCGAGCCTGCTGTCGGACGCCACGTTCGCCCGGGAGGTCGCCGACGCCCAGGACGACTGGCGCGAGGTCATGGTGGCGGCCACCCGCCAGGGCGTGCCCGTGCCGGGCTTCGCCGCCGCGCTGGCCTACTACGACTCCCTGCGCGCCGAGCGCCTGTCCGCCGCGCTCATCCAGGGCCAGCGGGACTTCTTCGGCGCCCACACCTACCGGCGCACCGACCGGGAGGGCTCGTTCCACACGCTCTGGGGCGGTGACCGCTCCGAGGTCGAGGCCTGAGCCTCGCGAACGCCGCGGGGGCGGGACCGCGTTCGCGGTCCCGCCCCCGTTCCCACACGTGCGGACGCCGTCCGATCGGGCGGCGTCCGCTGGGACGGCCGGTGCTCAGCGGTCGGCGACCAGGGACTCCAGCCAGTCCATGTCCACGCCCACCAGGCTCTCGCGGAAGACGACGCCCTCGCGCGGAGGGATCACCACGTGGTCGGGGACGGCGACGGTCACGCAGCCGGCGTCGGCCGCGGACGTCACGCCCACCAGGGAGTCCTCGAAGGCGACGCAGCGGCGGGCGTCGACGCCCAGGCGGCGCGCGGCCCGCAGGTAGGGGTCGGGGTCGGGCTTGTTGGCGGCGACCTCGTCACCGGCCACGGAGTCGTCGAAGCTCTCCAGGCCGATCCCCCCGATGGCGGCCTCGATCAGCTCGCGCTCGGTGGAGGTCACCAGCACCACCGGGACCCCCGCCTCGGAGATCGTCCGGACCAGTTCCTTGGCGCCCGGACGCAGCCGGGCGCCGCCCTCCAGCTTGCTCCGGAACTTCGCGTACAGCTCCCGGGCGACCTGGCGCGGGGTGAGGTCGGCGCCGGTCAGCTCGATGATGTAGCGGGCCACCGGATCGGCCGCGTTGCCGACGTTGCGCGCGTGGTCCTGCTCGGTCCACACCCCGCCCAGCTCGGCGACCAGCTCCGCCTCGGACTCGTTCCACAGGTGCTCGCTCTCGATGAGCGTGCCGTCCATGTCCAGCAGGACCGCCTGGAGCCGCCTCCCGGTCTCGGCCGCGGACGTGTCTCGGTTCAGCGTGATCGGTTCGCTCATGCGCACGGCGGTGTCTCCGGGCCGCTCGGCCGCGGGCGACACCACACTCTCCCCTCGTGTGTCGGGACTCCCCGGGTCGCCCACGGGGCGCTCAGGCATCCTGTGTTCGTTTCCCGCCATCGCCCCTCAGGCGCTACGCGAGAGGCAGCGGCTCGCAACCGGAAGCCTCCGGCTCCAGCACACGCCATCGTCCTGGACCGGTGGCGCACGGCCCGTGAAGCACGGCCATCGGCGCGGCGACCGGCCGGCGAACTCTCCGGCGGGCACCACAATGGACAGCCTCCGGCTCCACCCGCCCGTCACCCACCATCGCCCTCCGGGCGCCCAGCGAGCAGTGAGGGCTTCCACCCTCAACAGAGAGCCTTCAGCTCCGGCTCCACCCGCCCGTCACCCACCATCGCCCTCCGGGCGCCCAGCGAGCAGTGAGGGCTTCCACCCTCAACAGAGTGCCTTCGGCTCCGGCTCCGGCTCCACCCATGGTGCGGGGCGGAGCCGGCCGCGTCGACCCCTACCTGCCGAGAGGGAGGCGGATCACACGCCGATCAGACGTTGAAGTACGTCGCCTCCGGGTGGTGGATGACGATCGCGTCGGTGGCCTGCTCCGGCACCAGCTGGAACTCCTCCGACAGCGTCACGCCCACGCGCTCGGGCTCCAGCAGCCGCATGATCTTGGCCCGGTCCTCCAGGTTGGGGCAGGCCCCGTAGCCCAGGGAGAAGCGGGCGCCCCGGTAGCCGAGCTTGAAGAAGGCGTCGAGCTCGGCCGGGTCCTCACCGGCGAAGCCCAGCTCGGCCCGCACCCGCGTGTGCCAGTACTCGGCCAGGGCCTCGGTCAGCTGCACCGACAGCCCGTGCAGCTCCAGGTAGTCGCGGTAGGCGTTCTTCTCGAACAGCTGCGCGGTGGCCCGGCTGATCGCCGCGCCCACGGTCACGACCTGGAAGGACACCACGTCCAGCTCACCGGACTCCTTGGGCCGGAAGAAGTCGGCCAGGCACAGGTGGCGGTCGCGGCGCTGGCGCGGGAACGTGAAGCGCGTGCGCTCGATCTTACCGTCCTCGTCCAGCACGACGAGGTCGTCGCCCTCGCTGTAGCAGGGGTAGTGCCCGTGCACGACCGCGGCCTCCAGCAGGCCGTCGGTCTGGATGCGGTCCAGCCACATCCGCATGCGGGGCCGGCCCTCGGTGGCCACGAGCTCCTCGTAGGAGGGGCCGTTGCCGCCGCGGGCGGCCTTGAGCCCCCACTGCCCCATGAACGTGGCGCGCTCGTCGAGGAAGGCCGCGTACTCGGCCAGCGGGATGCCCTTGCTGATGCGGTCGCCGAAGAACGGCGGGACGGGCACCCGGTTGTCGGTCGCCACGTCGCTGCGGGCGGGCATGTCCTCGGGCTCGGTCACCTTGAGAGTGGCGCCCTTGCGCACCCGGCGCTGGCGCAGCGCGGGCAGCTCGGCGCCCTCCTCGCCGCGCTTGACGGCCATGAAGGTGTCCATCAGGCGCAGGCCCTCGAAGGCGTCCTTGGCGTAGCGGACGTGGCCCTGGAACATCTCCGCCAGGTCCTGCTCCACGTAGGAGCGGGTCAGGGCGGCGCCGCCCAGCAGCACGGGGAAGCGCTCGGAGATGCCCCGGGAGTTCATCTCCTCCAGGTTCTCGCGCATGATCACCGTGGACTTGACCAGCAGGCCGGACATGCCGATGACGTCGGCGCGCTCCTTCTCGGCGGCCTCCAGGATCGCCGAGACCGGCTGCTTGATCCCGATGTTGACGACGTCGTAGCCGTTGTTCGACAGGATGATGTCGACCAGGTTCTTGCCGATGTCGTGGACGTCGCCCTTGACGGTGGCCAGGACGATCCGGCCCTTGCCGTCGTCGTCGGTCTTCTCCATGTGCGGTTCGAGGTAGGCCACCGCACCCTTCATGACCTCGGCGGACTTGAGGACGAACGGCAGCTGCATCTGGCCGGAGCCGAACAGTTCACCGACGGTCTTCATGCCCGAGAGCAGGGTCTCGTTGACGATGGCCAGCGCGGGCTTGTGCGCCAGCGCCTCGTCGAGGTCGCCCTCCATGCCGGCCATCTCGCCGTCGATGATCCGCCGCTCCAGGCGCTCCCAGAGCGGCAGCGCGGCCAGCTCCTCGGCGCGCGAGGCGCGCATGGCCTTGGCGTCCACGCCCGTGAACATGTCGATGAACCGCGACAAAGGGTCGTAGTCGTCCGTGCGCCGGTCGTAGACCAGGTCCAGGGCGACCTGGCGCTGCTCCTCGGGGATCTGGTTGATCGGCACGATCTTGGAGGCGTGCACGATCGCCGAGTCCAGGCCCGCCTCGACCGCCTCGTGCAGGAACACCGAGTTCAGCACGATGCGGGCGGCGGGATTGACGCCGAAGGACAGGTTGGACAGGCCCAGGGTGGTCTGCACGTCCGGGTAGCGGCGCTTGAGCTCGCGGATGGCCTCCAGCGTCTCGATGCCGTCGCGGCGGGTCTCCTCCTGCCCCGTGGTGATGGGGAAGGTGAGGCAGTCGATGATGATGTCGCCGGTGCGCAGGCCCCAGTCACCGGTGATCTCCTCGATGAGGCGGCTGGCCACCCGCACCTTCCACTCGGAGTCGCGGGCCTGACCCTCCTCGTCGATGCACAGGCCGACCACGGCGGCGCCGTGCTCCTTGACCAGGCGCATGATGCGCTGGAAGCGGGAGTCGGGGCCGTCGCCGTCCTCGTAGTTGACGGAGTTGATGACCGCGCGCCCGCCCAGGGACTCCAGGCCCGCCTCCAGCACCTGCGGCTCGGTGGAGTCGAGCATGACCGGCAGCGTGGAGGAGGTGGCGAAGCGGAACGCGAGCTCGCGCATGTCGCGCACGCCGTCGCGTCCCACGTAGTCGATGTTGAGGTCGAGCAGGTGGGCGCCGTCGCGGATCTGGTCGCGCGCGATCTCCACGCAGGCGCCCCAGTCCTCGGCGAGCATCGCGTTGCGGAACTTCCTGGAACCGTTGGCGTTGGTGCGCTCGCCGACCGCGAGGTAGCTGGAGTCCTGGCGGAAGGGCACGCTCTGGTAGAGCGAGGACGCCGAGGGCTCCACCAGGGGCTTGCGCTGCTTGATACCGCGGCCCTGCACGCGCTCGACCACCTGGCGCAGGTGCTCGGGCGTGGTGCCGCAGCAGCCGCCGGCGACGCTCAGGCCGAACTCGGTGGTGAAGGTGTCGTGGGCGTCGGCCAGTTCGGAGGGGGTGAGCGGGTAGACGGCGCCGTGGGAGCCCAGCTGCGGCAGACCGGCGTTGGGCATGCAGGAGATGGGCACGGTCGCGTGGTGCGAGAGGTAGCGAAGGTGCTCGCTCATCTCGGTGGGGCCGGTGGCGCAGTTGAGGCCGATGACGTCGATGCCGAGCGGTTCCAGGGAGGTCAGCGCGGCACCGATCTCCGAGCCCATCAGCATGGTGCCGGTGGTCTCGATGGTGACCTGGGCGATGATCGGGACGTCCTTGCCCAGGGCGCGGCGGGCGCGGTCGGCGCCCACGACGGCGGCCTTGACCTGGAGCAGGTCCTGGCAGGTCTCGATGAGGATGGAGTCGGCGCCGCCGTCGATGAGGCCGCGGGCGCACTGCTCGTAGTAGTCGCGCAGGTGGGCGTAGGGGGCGTGGCCCAGCGTCGGCAGCTTGGTGCCGGGGCCCATCGAGCCCAGGACGTAGCGCGGCTGGTCCTTGGTGGAATAGGCGTCGGCCGCCTCACGGGCCACCCGGGCACCGGCCTCGGCGATCTCGTAGGTGCGGTCCTCGATGCCGTACTCGGACAGGCCACCGAAGTTCGCGGAGAAGGTGTTGGTCTCGATGCAGTCCGACCCCACGGCCAGGAAGGCGGCGTGGGTGTCGTGCACGATGTCGGGCCGCGTGATGTTGAGGATGTCGTTGCAGCCCTCGTGCCCCTGGAACTGGTCGAGGTCGAGGTCGTGAGCCTGGAGCATGGTGCCCATGGCGCCGTCCGCGACGATGACACGTTGGGACAGTGCTTCACGGAAGTTCGGGCGAGCGCTCATAGTGCACAACTCTAGTCTCGGGGCGCCGTGGCGACCCAGTCTGCTCCCGGCGGTTGCGGCACTGGATCGACCCTCGGTGCGGGCGGGTCGGTACGTCCGGGGACAGCTCTGTCCTGGTCGTTCACTGTTGGCGAGGCTACCTCATGGCGAGTATCGCCAGCTGAGACAACCATCCCAAAATTTGTCAGGTTCCGGTCTCGGGTGGTCGCCGGGTCCCACGGTTTCCCGGGCGGCGCGGCACCCCATAGGGTGGAGGGCGTCCGCGGCAGGAAGGGGCCACCGATGATCAAGCTCGCACGCGAGCTCGTCGAGCCTGTCATGGTGGCGGCGTTCGAGGGCTGGAACGACGCGGGTGAGGCGGCCAGTCTGGCCATCGAGCACCTGGCGGAGCAGTGGGACACCTATGACCTGTGCGAGCTCACCCCGGACGACTACTACGACTTCCAGGTCACGCGGCCGAGGATGACGGTCGTGGAGGGCCTGGCGTCCGCGGTCGAGTGGCCCACCACGACGGTGAGAGTCGCCACTCCTCCGGGTGCCGAACGCGACGTCGTCCTCGTCACCGGCCCGGAGCCGAACATGCGCTGGCGGTCCTACGCGGCCGACCTGCTCGCGATCGCCCGCGAACTGGGCGTGCGGCGGGTGCTCATGCTGGGCTCGCTGCTGGCCGACGCCCCGCACACCCGGCCGATCCCGATCACCGGGATCGCCTCGCCGGTGGAACTGGGCGAACGCTTCGGCCTGGAGGCGACCACCTACTCCGGTCCGACGGGGATCGTGGGCGTGGCCCACGAGACCTTCGCGTCCGTGGACGTGGAGACGATCTCCCTGTGGGCGGCGATCCCGCACTACGTCGCACAGCCCCCGTGCCCGAAGGCGACCCTGGCGCTGCTGGCGTGGGTCGAGGACTACCTGGACGTGCGGGTACCGCTGGGCGAGCTCCCCGAGGACGCCGTGACGTGGGAGACCAACGTCAACGAGCTCACGGAGGAGGACGAGGACATCGCCGCCTACGTGCGCGGCCTGGAGGAGGCCAAGGACACGGCCGAACTCCCCGAGGCCTCCGGCGACGCCATCGCACGGGACTTCGAGCGCTACCTGCGCCGCCGCGACGAGAGCTGACGCCCGCCGGGAACGGACATCGGGCCCCGGAGACCGTGAGAACGGTCTCCGGGGCCCTTTTTCGTCGTCCATGGCGTGATCCCCGTCACGGCTGTCACAGGATCCGGCCCCGCGGTGTCTTGATGCCGAACGCCCACAACGAAGGGAGAGGCCATGGACGAGAGCACCGAGGTGGTCGTGATCGGCGGCGGATACGCGGGTGTCATGGCGGCCAGCCGCCTGACCCGGCGTGACGACGTGACCGTGACCCTGATCAACCCGCGCCCGCACTTCGTCGACCGGATCCGTCTGCACCAGGTGGCCGGCGGCACCCACGAGGCGGTCGCCGAGTACGAGAAGGTCCTGGCCGGCGGGGTCCGGCTCGTCGTCGACACCGTGACCCGCATCGACACCGCCGGGCGCCGCCTGGACCTGGCGGGCGGCGACACGGTCGGCTACGACCACCTGGTCTACGCGGTCGGCAGCGGCACCGCGGTCCCGGACGTGCCCGGCGCCACCGAGTTCGCCACTCCGATCGCCACCCTGGAGGACGCCCGGCGAGCACGGCAGAGCATCGAGGCCGCCGCCGCCACGGCCCCCGTGACGGTGGTGGGCGCGGGCCCCACCGGAATCGAGACCGCCGCCGAACTGGCGGAGCGGGGCCGCACCGTGACCCTGGTCTGCGGCGGGGAGTTCGGCCCCTCCCTGCACCCGCGGAGCCGGCGCGCGGTCGCCGGGCGGTTGAACGCCCTCGGCGTGACCGTGCTCGACGGCCCCGGCACCCGGGTGAGGGCCGTGACGCGCGAGACCGTCCGGCTCGACGGCGGCCGCGAACTGCCCAGCGCGGTGACCGTGTGGACCGCCGGCTTCGGCGCGGGCGACCTGGCCCGGCGCAGCGGTCTGAGCACCGACGCGCTCGGCCGCCTGCGCACGGACGAGACCCTGACGAGCGTGGACGATCCGCGCGTCGTCGCCGCCGGGGACTCGGCGGCGCCCTCCGACCTGCCCTACCGGATGAGCTGCCAGGCCGCGGTCCAACTGGGGCCGCAGGCGGCCGAGACGGTCCTCAGCCGGATCGCGGGAGAGCGGCCCGCGCCCGTCACGGCGGGCTTCGCGGGGCTGTGCGTCAGCCTGGGACGGCGCGCCGGCCTCTTCCAGGCGACCCGCAGGAACGACACCGCGACCCGGTACGCCGTCGGCGGGCGCGCGGGCGCGACGATCAAGGAGGTCATCTGCCGGGGCATCCTCTGGCAGCTGGCCCAGGAGGCCCGCAGGCCCGGCGCGCGCTCGTGGTGGACCAAGGACGGCGAACGCGAGCGGCTGCTGCGGGACGCGCGCGGCACAGTGACGACCACCCGCTGAGGCCACGACCGACGACGGCGAGGAGCCGCCATGAGCGACGACACCACCGACCCGGCGACCGAGGCCTTCGTCGCCCACCGCAACCTGCTCTTCACGGTCGCCTACGAGATGCTCGGATCGGCGGTCGACGCCGAGGACGTCCTCCAGGAGACCTGGCTGCGGTGGGCGAGGGTCGACCTGGCGGGCGTGCGCGACGAGCGCTCCTACCTGGTGCGGATCACCACGCGGCAAGCGCTGAACCGGCTGCGCGCCAGACAGCGCCGCAAGGAGTCCTATGTCGGACCCTGGCTGCCCGAGCCGCTGCTGACCGCGCCGGACGTGGCACAGGACGTCGAGCTCGCCGAGAGCGTGTCGATGGCGCTGATGCTGGTCCTGGAGACGCTGGCGCCGACCGAGCGCGCCGTCTTCGTGCTGCGCGAGGTGTTCGACGTCGGCTACGACGAGATCGCGGCCGCCGTGGACAAGAGCCCGGCGGCCGTCCGTCAGATCGCGCACCGCGCCCGGCGGCACGTGGAGGCCCGCCGCCCGCGTGAGACCGTCTCGCCGAGCCGGACCCGGCAGGCGCTGGAGTCGTTCCGGCGCGCGCTGGACACCGGGGACCTCCAGGGACTGTGCGACGTGCTCGCTCCGCAGGTCGTGTTCCTGGCCGACGGCGGCGGCATCAGGAAGGCCGCGCTGCGGCCGGTCTCGGGGGCGGAGTCGGTGGGCCGCCTCATCCTCGGCGGCATCGGCAGGAGCGGGGTCTCGCTCACCGTCGACCCCACCGTGGTCAACGGCCACCCGGCGCTCGTGGTGCGGGTGGAGGAGGAGGTGGACGGCGTCCTCGCGGTCCGGATGGAGGACGCGGGCATCACCGGCCTGTACTACGTCCGCAACCCGCAGAAGCTGACGCGCGTGGGGCGGGAGACTCCGCTGTCCCTGCGGTGACCGCCCGACGACGGGGAGCACGGCCGGGGCCGCAGGGGCGGATCCGGCCGTGCTCCGCTGCGGCTACACCGGGTCGAGCGCCGTGGCGGCGGCGCCCTGGACGTAGGCCATCGCGGCCGTGAACACGGGGTCGCTCATCCGTTCGATCAGCTGCTCGGTGGTGACCTCCTCGATCCGGGTCTGGATCCACCAGAGGTTGCCGAACGGGTCGCGTACCCGCCCCACCAGGTCACCGAAGGCCAGGTGGGTGACCTCGGTGACCGTGGTGCCGCCGGCCTCGACCGCGCGGGCCAGGGTGGCGTGGGCGTCCTCGACGTAGAGCCGGAGGAACGCCGGGGTGGCGGGCCAGCCCCCGGGGCTGTCGAAGAGCATGACGACCGCGTCGCCGATGCGTACCTCCGCGTGCCCGATGACGCCCTTCTCGTCGGCGATGCGCGCGATCTCCGCGGCCCCGAACGCCGCGACCAGGTAGTCGATGAGTCCGGCGGTGTCGCGGCCGATCACCCACGGGGTCACGGTGGTGTAGCCCTCGGGAACGCCTGTGAACGTCATGGTGCGGCCTTTCGCCCTGATCCGGTGGAACATCGCCCACAGTAGGAGGGGTCCCGGTCAACTACTGTCCTGGACTCGGCCCCGCCCCTAGGTTTTCGGTCTCCAGGACTCGGCCTCGGCGAGGGCGGCCATGACGACACCGGTGTCGATGGTGACCACGGCCATCTCCCAGATCTCCGTGCCCACCCGCACCGTGAGCACCCGTACGTCCCCCAGCTGCCGCTCGGCGAACGAGGACGGCTCACGGACGTCGATCACCTCGTGCGGACGCGGCAGCGGCACGGGCCTGCCGAACGTGCGGAACGGCCGCCACTTGCACCACGCGAGGCGCTCGGGCCCCGCGAGGTGCATGACCAGGACGCCCTGGCGGAAGAAGTTCCCGTCCAGCCGCAGATGGGCGACCGAGCGCAGGGGCAGCCCCTGCCGGAGATCGAGCAGGTCCTGCGCGGCCACGGCGGGGTTGCCGCCCTGCACGCCCCACCACCACTGAAGGGGATCGCGGAGGACGTCGGGGATGAATCGGGTGCCCGCGGTGTTGCGCGGTGGGGGATGCATGCGCCGCCTTCGGTGGCCGGGAGTGTGAGAGGGCCTCGACACGAGGCCTCCCATCCTTCCCCGGGAACGCGGCGCCCCGGCCCAGGAGTCACTTTCCGGCGGGCACGGCGATCCTCTCCCTGTCCGCCGTGGTCACGTCCAGCAGCTTCGGCGACGTGTCCTTGCTGCGCACGTGCGTGGTGTAGACCACGAGTCCGACGAACGTGAACCCGCCCACCAGGTTGCCCAGGACCGTGGGTATCTCGTTCCAGACCAGGTAGTCGCCGACGGAGAAGTCCCCGCCGAGCAGCAGTCCGGCCGGGAAGAGGAACATGTTCACGATCGAGTGCTCGAAGCCCATATAGAAGAAGAGCATCACCGGCATCCACATGGCGATGACCTTGCCGCCCACGGTCTTCGACATCATCGCGCCGACCACGCCGGTGGAGACCATCCAGTTGCACAGCACACCGCGGATGAACAGCGTCAGCATGCCGGAGGCGCCGTACTCGGCGTAGCCCACGGTCCGTGCCTCGCCGATCGTGCCCAGGCGCTGTCCGATCTCGTCGGGTTCCGTGGCGAAGCCCGTGGTGACGATGGTCGCCATGAAGAGCGCGACCATGAACGCACCCGCGAAGTCGCCGACGAACACCAGGCCCCAGTCGCGCAGCAGTCCCTTGAACGTCGCCCCGGGTCTGCCGTCGATCAGGGCCAGGGGAACCAGCGTGAACACACCGGTGAGCAGGTCGTAGCCCAGCAGGTCCGGGTCACTCCTTCTTCTTCGCGGCCTTGGCGGCCTTGGCGGCCCGCTTGGTCTCGCGCACCTCGGTGAGGGACTGCTCGTCGACGATGTCGGCGACCGAGCGCCGGGAGCCCTCCTCGCCGTAGGGGCCGGCGGCCTCGCGCCAGCCCTCCGGGCGCACGCCCCTCTGCTTGCCGAGCAGGGCGAGGAAGATGCGCGCCTTCTGGTCGCCGAAGCCGGGAAGGGCCTTGAGGCGGCGGAGCAGCTCGCGGCCCTCGGGGTCACCCGAGGTCCAGACGCGCTCGGCGCGCCCCTCGTAGCCGTCGACCAGGGCCGCGCACAGCGCCTGGACCCGCTTGGCCATCGATGAGGGGAAGCGGTGCACCGCCGGGGTGCGCGCGAAGACCTCGGCGAGTTCCGCGGGGTCGCGCCCGGCGAGGTCGGCCGCGTCCAGGGAGCCGAGCCGGTCGGCGATCTTCTTCGGCCCGGCGAAGGCGACCTCCATGGCGACCTGCTGGTCGAGGAGCATGCCGATCATGAGCGCCAGCGGCTCCCTGGAGAGCAGGGCGTCGGCCTCGGCGTCACCGGTGATGTGCAGGGTGTCGTCCATGCCCCCGATCCTGCCATCGCCTGGGGTGAGGTCGCCCGCGACGAGCCGGGTCCCGCGCGTCGGCGGCGAACTCGCGGCTCCGCGGGATCATCCGCGCAGGTCGCGCCACTCCTCCGTGGCCAGGACCGCCGCCCACGCGCCGGCGACACGGGCCAGGCCGCGCCGCACCTCGTCCACGACCGCCGGGGCCAGCGGCACCGCGCCCTCCGGGTCGGGCTCCATGCGCACCGTCACCCGCAGTCCGTCCAGCACCTTCTGCCCGCGCGCGATCGCCTCGGGGTCGGTGTCGGGACCGTCGTCGAGGACCGCGCGGATGCCGTCGCGCAGTGCGACCGCCTCGTCGAGGTCGGCCAGGGTGATGGGAATGGCGCCCTCGGTGACCAGCCGGTACTTGCGCAGGAACCGCGCGAGGTCGGCGCGGTCGGCGAGGTGCCC
Organism: Nocardiopsis sp. Huas11; assembly: GCF_003634495.1. GTDB lineage: Bacteria > Actinomycetota > Actinomycetes > Streptosporangiales > Streptosporangiaceae > Nocardiopsis. The sequence goes on from NZ_RBKY01000001.1 coordinate 5,690,618, forward strand.
GTCCGCGGAGACGAAGTCCTTGATGAGTTCGGCGGCCGTGGCGGGCCGTGTGGGGGTCGTCATGAAGGCCATGACACCACGGTTCGGCCGCCGATACAGGCGAACGCGGCACTCGGTGGCCACCTGTGGCCACCGAGCCGCGCCAAGGGTGACGAACGGCGCCGAATCCTCGCGTCGGCCCTCCCCCGGAGCCTCTCGGGCGCCCGAGTCGGCCGTCCCCAGAGGCTCCCGGGCGCCGCCGTCCTCAGTCCCCGATCAGCAGCCGGACGCCCTCCCGGTCCGTGGGCAGGCCCAGGCCCTTGAGGTGGACGGAGAAGTCGGCGACCGTCTCCGCCCAGAGGTCGTCGTTGTCCAGCAGGGCCCGGAGGTAGGCGCGCTGGACCCCGGTCGGCTCGCCGCCCGCATCTGCCCCGGGCGTGCGCGGGAAGGCCAGTTCCAGCAGGGGGCCGCAGTCGCGCTCAGCGGTGTAGGCCGACGACAGCGCCGCCATCCGGCGGTGGACGGGCAGCAGGCGTTCGGCGTCCTCGGGGCGCGCACGCTCGGCGAGGGTCCGCACCAAGGTGAACCGGACGTGGCCGCCGAAGGCCGCGGGACGGCTGCCGAACCACTGGTCCGCCGCCCGGGGATCCTCCAGCGCCTCGACGAGGACCCGGGTGGCCTCGGCGTCGTCGCGTAGGGCGGGCGCGAGCGCGGCGCAGGCGCGGATGGCCGGATCGGCGTGGGTGAGGAACTCGGCGGTGTCGCCGCCCGCCTCCCCCTTCGCCAGGACGATGACGGCCGCCTCGTCGCGGGTCTCGGCCATGTCGGCGGCCCCGGACAGGTCCAGGTCCAGCCCGCCCAGGGCGGCGACGGCCGCGGCGGCCTCCACCGCGCGCGAGCGCAGCAGCGCGTCCGGGCAGGTGAGCAGGGGCTGGACGGCGTCACGCAGCGCGGGTGCGGCGGCGCGCAGGTCCGCGACGGCCTGCCACGTCAGCGCCTCCAGGACGGGCTCCTCCCACACCTGCTCGTCCTCGGCCCTGATCGCGTCGATGGCGCGTTCGCGCTCGGCCGGCTCCAGACGGGCGCGCTCGGCCACCTCGGTGTCGGTCGCGTCGATGGTGGCGCTCTCGGCCGCGTCCCGCACGAAGCCCAGCAGTGCGGCGCGCAGGGGTTCGGGGCTGGCTCCGGTGTCCGGGTACGGCCGTCCCCGGTCGGGGCGGTCCAGGAGTCCGGCCACGAACAGGACGGTCGGCACGGTCGCCGGGAAGAGGCTGCCCTGGTGCAGCATGGCGCTGTACAGGTAGCCCAGGCTCCGCGTGAGTGTGTCCGGGTCGTCGGTGAGGAGCCCGGAGAGCCGTCCGGGGGCGTCCCCGGACGCACCGTAGGCGTGGAAGGTCCGGTCCCAGTCGGTGGTGTGGAGTACGTCCAGTCCTGTCTGCATACGCGCATCCTGCCAGCGGGCACCGTCGTTCCACGGGCGTGGCTACCGCCGGGCCGGTGGGCCGCGCGAGTACTGTCGACTCTCCCAGTGACAGGAAGGTCCCTCGATGCCACTCGACCAGCCGCCGACCACACCGATGCGCAGGGCCCTGTTCCGCGCGCCGATCTGGATCTACCGGTTGGGTCTGGGCCCGCTGCTGGGACGCCGTTTCGTCCTGCTGACGCACAAGGGCCGTACGAGCGGAACGGCGCGCCAGGCCGTTCTGGAGGTGATCGGCGCGAACGAGGCCACCGGCACGGTCCTGGTGGCGTCGGGGTACGGGCGGCGGTCGCAGTGGTACCGCAACATCGTGGCCGAGCCGCGGGTGATGTTCCAGGTGGGCGCCTACCGGCACCGGGGCCGGGCCACGCCGCTGCCGCCGGAGGAGGCCGGCCGGGCGCTGGCGCACTACGCCCAGCACCACCCCGCGGCCGCGCGCACGCTCCTGGGCGGTCTGGGATTCGAGGTGGACGGCTCCCCGGAGTCCTTCGCGCGCGTGGGCGCCGATCCCGACGGCGTTCCGGTCGTCCGGCTCGCGCCGACCGATCCCCCGAGGTCCGATTTCCCGGACCTGTCCGACCGCTAGCCCCGTGTCCACCCTGCTCCCCGGGGTGCGGTGCCGCGGCCCGCACCCCGGGGAGTGAACGACCCGTCACTGCGGGGGTTGACGGGGCGGGCGGCGGCCCGGATAGTTTTCGGGAGCGCTCCCATACGGCTTCCACCGCGGGGAGCGCTGCGCCGGCCCGGTGGCTGACCGGCGCCGTCGGCGCGGCGCCCGGACGACCCCCACCCCCCAGCCGGGAAAGGTCCCCACACGTGACCAACGAACGCTCCCGCCCCCTGGCGAGGATGACCGGCATGCTCGCCGCCACCGTCCTACCGCTGTTGGCGGCCCTTCTGTGCGCGCCTTCGGCCGCATCGGCCGCCACCCTGACCGAGATCGACGACTTCGGCCCCAATCCCAGCGACCTGCGCATGTTCCTCTACGTCCCCGACGACGTCGCCGAGGATCCACCGATCCTGGTGGCGCAGCACTGGTGCACCGGAACCGGGCCGGTCTTCCACGCCAACACCGAGTACGCCGCCCTGGCCGACGAGCACGGCTTCATCGTCGTCTACCCGTCCGTCACGCGCAGCAGCCAGTGCTTCGACGTCTCCTCCCCCGAGGCCCTGCGCCGCGACGGCGGCAGCGACCCGGTGGGCATCCGCTCGATGATCGACTACACCGTCCGCACCCATGACGCCGACACCGACCGCGTCTTCGTCACCGGTGTCTCCTCCGGCGCCATGATGACCAACGTGATGCTGGCCAACTACCCGGACGTGTTCGCCGCCGGCGCCGCGTTCGCCGGGGTCCCGTTCGGCTGCTTCGCCACGACCGACGGCTCGGGCTGGAACAACGAGTGCTCCAACGGCCGGATCGACCACACCCCGCAGGAATGGGGCGACCTGGTCCGCGACTCCTACCCCGGCTATGACGGCCCGCGTCCGCGCATGCAGCTGTGGCACGGCAGCGAGGACGACGTCCTGCACTACGCCAACTTCGCCGAGGAGATCGAGCAGTGGACGAACGTGCACGGTCTCGGCACGGAACCCACCGCCACCGACCGGCCCCAGGCCCACTGGGATCGGACCCGCTACGGGGCGACCGGTGACCAGGCCCCGGTGGAGGCGATCAGCGTGGAGGGCGTAGGTCACGACGTCATCACCACCGGCATGGCCGCCCACGTGATCACCTTCTTCGGCCTGGACCAGGGCGCCGACCCCGACCCCGACCCCGGTCCCGATCCGGACCCGGTGGAGGGCGACTGCCGGGTCACCGCCTCGACCAACGGGTGGAACACCGGCCTCACCGCCGCGCTGACCATCGCCAACACCGGCGACGCTCCCGTGGAGGACTGGGCGCTGGAGTTCACCCTCCCCGAGGGCCAGAGCCTCACCTCCGGTTGGAACGCCTCCTACAGCCCCGAGAGCGGGACGGTCGTGGCCACTCACGCCGCCCACAACGCCACCATCGCTCCGGGCGCGGAGGTGGGGATCGGCTACCAGGCGACGCACACCGGCGACTCCGGTGCGCCGACCGGCTTCGTCCTCAACGGAACGGAGTGCACCGTGGACTGACCCCGGCCCGGCTCGGCTCCGCTTCGGCGGGGCCGCGCCACGCCCCGGCCGCGTCGACCGCGTCGACCGGGTCGGCCCGCCGGGGCCGGGGCGGTCGGCTCACCGCGCCCACGGCGGGGTGAACGGCTCCCCCTCGGGCAGGACCGCCTGGCCGCCGACGGGGAGCACGGCCATGAGCGTGCACGGACGCTCGTGCGGATTGGCCAGGGCGAAAGGGGTGTGCGGGGGCACGATGAGCGCGTCCCCGTCGGACAGGGCGTGCTCGGCGCCGTCCACGGTGGCCACGGCCGCCCCCGCCAGTACGACCAGGACCTCCTCCCGCGTGAGCGCGTGCTCCCGCCCCTCGACGCCCGGTGCGAGCTCGGTCCGCCAGACACAGGTCTCCGTGGCGCCGCGGCTGGGCGCGGCCAGACCGGTGAAGGTGGCGTTGTGCATGCTGAACTCGGGTGCGGTGCTGCTGTGAACGACCGGCATGCTGCTCCTCGCCTCAATAAATACAACCTCGTTTGTACAACTTAGCTTATACAACTCGATTTGTATACTGGGACGGACGACACCGTCGACGGGAGCGGACATGGATCACGACGGGGACTTCGGAGTGCTGCTGGGCCGGGCCTTCCAGCGGATGGTCGCCGACCTGCACGCCCACCTGGCCGAGGCGGGGTTCACCGAACTCGGCCCGAGCCTCGGGTTCGCGATCAAGGAGGTCGCCGCGGCCGGCGCCGACGGCCTGACCACCGCCGGGCTCGCCGCGCGGATGGGCATCACCCACCAGGGCGCCGCCAAGGCGGTGGACGAGATGGTCGCGGCCGGATACGTCGAGCGCGTCCCGGACCCGCGGGACGGCCGCAGCAAGCTGCTGGTCCTGACCGACCACGGGAAGGCGCTCCTGGCCGCCGGACACGCCTTCCACCAGGACTACGAGCGACGCCTCACCGACCGGCTCGGGCCCGACCGCGTGGCGGCCGCGCGGCAGGTCCTCACCGCGATGAGGGACATGGCGGGCACACGGGAGGAGACCGCGCGCGCCGCACGCCCGTTCATCTGAGGAGTCGGCCGGGCGGGATCAGGCGCTCGCTCCCAGCGTCACCGTGCGCGACCCGGGGGCGAACGCGTCGAACGACTGCTCCCAGGACTCCCCCGGCCAGTGGTGGGTCACGCGGCCCTCGTCCGGGCGGTAGTCCGCGGTGTACAGCGTGCCCAGCCCCTGGTCGTAGGCGGTCAGGTACAGCGGGGGCCGCAGCATCGCCGCCACGTCCGCGCCCGTGGCGCGCACGGCCGCCAGCCGCTCCCGGGTCCGGGTGAAGCGCTCCTGCTCCTCGGGCACCGGCGCGAGCTGGTGGTTGGCGGCGCAGGCGTCGGGGGCCTCGGTCGGCGGGATGTCCGGCCCCACGTGCACGGTGACCGCGCGGCGGGCGTCGACCAACGTCAGGTTCTGAGCGGTGCTGATCGGGATCGTGCGCAGGCGGTCGAGTGCCTCGGCCACGGTCGCGCAGGTCTCCAGCAGGTAGCGCACCACGAGGGGCACGGCGAAGCCGGGGCCGTGCACGGGCCGTCCGCCGAACGTGAGCGAGACCGCCAGTCCGGCGTCGTTCATCCCGTCCAACAGCCCCCAACCCGCCTCCTGGGTCCCGATCACCGGGCGCAGGAAGCGCGAGTGGACGATCGTGCCCTCGCAGCGGTCGGGCGCGAAGTCGTAGTTGCGCACCAGCCGGCCCGCGCCGCCGATCTGGGTGCAACCGGCGAACGACGTGCGCATGTTCGCGAAGGTGAGGAAGGAGTCGCCGTCGGGCCGGTCGAGCTGGGCGGCGAGCCGCTCGCGCACGTCCACCAGTTCCGGCATGTGCGCCGCGAACAGCTCACGGCCCCGGGCCGCGTGCTCCGGCGTCCGACGCTCCGGGTCCAGCCACCAGGACAGCTCCGGCCACCGCGAGCGCGCGTACTCACCCCAGCGCCCGTCACCGCCGTCGCCGACCTCGATCGCCGTGAAGGTCTTGCCGTGTCCCATGACCGCCGCTCCCTCGTCCGCACCGCCGTGTCACTGGACGATCCCACCCTTTTCCGGGGCGGCGCGCCAGGCCTTCGGCGGATGGGACGGCGGAGCGTTCCCGCCCCGGCGGGCGGTCCGGCCCTACTCGCCCTTGAGTTCCACGCCCAGGAGGGCGTCGATGGTGGCGCGGGCCAGCGCGGGGGCGCCGGTGTCCGTGCCGCCCTCGGTCAGGGCCGCGGTGACCCAGGTGTCCACGGCCGCCAGCGCGGCCGGGGAGTCCAGGTCCTCGGCCAGGGCCGCGCGGACCGCGGCGAGCATCGGCGCGGCGTCCGGTCCCGCGCCCAGCGCGACGGCCGAGCGCCAGCGCTTGAAGCGGTCACAGGCCACGGGGAGCTCGGCGTCGGTCCACTCCCACGGCGAGCGGTAGTGGTGGGCCAGCATGGCCAGGCGGATCACGGCCGGCTCCACGCCCTGCTCGCGCAGCTTGGACACGAACACGAGGTTGCCCAGCGACTTGGACATCTTCTCGCCGTTGAGCCCCACCATGCCCACGTGCAGGTGGTTGTGGGCGTTGGGCCCACCCGTGGTGCTGCGGGTCTCGGCCGCGCCCATCTCGTGGTGCGGGAAGATCAGGTCGCTTCCGCCGCCGTTGAGGTCGAAGTTCGGGCCCAGCCGGTCCAGGGCGATGGCGCTGCACTCGATGTGCCAGCCGGGGCGGCCGCGGCCCAGCGGGCTCTCCCAGGAGGGCTCGCCCGGACGCTCGGCGCGCCACAGCAGCCAGTCCAGGGGGTCCTTCTTCCCGGAGCGGTCGGGGTCGCCGCCGCGCTCGCCGAACAGCTCCAGCATCTCATCGCGGTCCAGGCCGCTGATCTCGCCGAACTTGGGCGCCTCGGCCGCGGAGAAGTACAGGTCGCCGTCGAGTTCGTAGGCGGCGCCGGTGTCACGGATCCTGGCGGCCAGGTCGCTGATGAGGTCGACCGACTCCACCACGCCGACGTAGGAGGTCGGGGGGATGATCCGCAGGGCGGCCATGTCCTCGCGGAAGACGTCGATCTCGCGGTGGGCCAGGTCCCGCCAGTCCACGCCGATCGCCACGGCCCGCTCCAGCAGCGGGTCGTCGATGTCGGTGGTGTTCTGCACGTAGTTCACGTCGTGCCCGGCGTCCCGCCACACCCGGTTGACCAGGTCGAAGGTCAGGTAGGTGAACGCGTGCCCCAGGTGGGCGGCGTCGTAGGGCGTGATGCCGCACGCGTACATGCCCGCGCGCGGGCCCGGGTCCGTCGCCCGTATCCGACCGGTGGCCGTGTCGTGGATCCGGAGGGGGCCGCCGGTACCCGGCAGGGAGATGATGTCAGGCGCAGACCATGAACGCATAACGGAAAGACTATCCGCCCCGTCACGCGGCACACGTCCCTGGGACGGTACGGATGTCGGGTGACGATCACCCCACAAGAGCTGGGAATAGCTCAGCGGGGCGCGGTGAGTTCCTCGTGGTTGCGGCCGATGAGGAAGGCCCCGAAGACGGCCGCGCCCGTACAGCCTGCGGCCAGGACCAGGTTGCCCAGCCTCCAGTGCAGCAGTGCGCCACTGACCGAGACCACGTAGAGGAGCCAGTAGGCCCCGGTCTCCATCAGACTCGTCGACCAACCGGCTCCCGTGCCGCTGTCCGGTTCCCTCATGCCTACCCCTGACCCTGAACGCGTGCCGCGCACGCGCGCCCGACGGCGTTCGCGCCGTCTCTCAAGAGACGCTTCGGGCACACAGGGGGTTGACATCCGTTGCACAATCCGTCAGCGAACGGGGGGCTCGGCCCGGCGGGCGACGGCCCGGTTCGGGAGCCCGCCGGGGCGCGTGGCGCCCGTGGCGCGCGAGGAGGACGTCCTGGTCCTGGACCCGCGTCACGGTGCCGGACGCGTCACGGCCGCGCGGCCAGCTCCCATTCCAGTTCGTCCAGGTCGGCCCCGGCGAGGTCTCTGGCTCGGGACAGGGCGGTGTCGCCGGCGGGGGCGAACTCGGCCAGGTCGGCGCGGACCGCGCGCAGCTGTCCGCGGGCGCGGCGGACGGGGGCGGCCGCACGGTCCGCCACCGGCTCGACGGACGGCCGGCCGGCGCCGCCGATCTCCTCGACGGGCGTCCGCAGCGTCCACGTCCATTCCCCGGAGCGCGCGGAGGGGGCCGCGTGGACCAGCACGCCGACGTGTTCGGCTCGCTCGTGGCGCAGGCGCACCCAGCGTCCGACGAGGGCGGCGGGGTCCGTGACGGGGCGGGCGGACAGGGTGTAGGGCTGGTCAGTGGCCGAAATGGCGTTCATCGGGGGTCCTTCCGAGTCGGGTCGGGATCACGTGGGGGGGCCGCCTTCGGCGCGGCCCACCGGGGATACGCTCCCCCACACCGCATATGACGCGGTTTCGGACAGGGATTCCTACCCGTTTCTGCGGCTTGTCCCACGGACCGTTCTCGTCCGCGATCGCACGGCGGTCAGCGGGCCGCCGACGACGACGCCAGGAGTGAGCGGCCCAGTGCCTCCTCGGCGTCCCCGGCGCCCAACAGGACCCCGGGCAGCTGCGAGTCGGCGGTGTGGACGAGCAGCGCGGCGGTGCGCGCGGGGTCGGGTCCGCCGTGCCCGCAGCGGACGGGGTGCGCGGCCAACGCGGCGACCAGGGCTGCGCGCAGTTCGTCCAGGCGGGCCACGCCCTCGGGTACGCGCGGGGCGTGGGCGCTCATCAGCGCGTGCAGCCGGGGCCGGTCGCTGTGCAGGCCGACCATCGCGGCGGCCACGGCCCGCAGGGTGCCCTCCACGTCGGGCCGTTCCCGGTCCAGGCGCTCCGACACATCCTCCAGGGCCTGCGCCGCCTGGTCCAGGTGCCGCTCGGCCGGCGCGTAGAGCATCGCGTGCTTGTCCGGGAAGTACTGGTAGAGCGTGCCGACGGAGTAGCCGGTGCGCTCGGCGATCCGGTCGGTGGTCGCGTCCAGGCCCTCGCGCTCGAACACCTGAGCCGCCGCCTCCAGGAGGGTCTCGACCCTCAGGCGTGACCGCAGCCGGCGCGGGGTCCTGCGCACGATGCCGATGGCTCCTCCAACGCGAGTTGTCACGGCCCTGCGCGGCGCCCAGGATCGTCGGTATGGACGATCACGACCACTATCGCACCCACATGCCCGAGTCGCTCCGCCCGAATCCCCTGCCCGCCCGGGTCCACACCTGGTGGCGGCGCCCCGGGGCCGAGATCCACGTCGAGCGGATCGGTGATCCCCTGGCGCGGCACCGGGTGGTGCTGCTGCACGGGGCCGGAGGCCACGCCGGCCTGCTGTGGCCCTACGCGGCGGCGGTCGCCGCCCGGGGCGCACACGTGGTCGTGCCCGACCTGCCGGGCTACGGCCGCACACGGGTGCGCCGCCCGGGCGCCGTCCGGTACGAGGACTGGGTCCGACTGGCCGCCGACCTGCTGTGCGCCGAGCGCGACGCGCACGAGGGACCGCTGAGCGCGGTGGGCGCCAGCCTCGGCGGGATGCTCGCCTACGACGCCGCCACGCGCACGGGCGCGGCGGACCGGGTGGTGGCGACCTGTCTGCTGGACCCGCGCGATCCGGCCGCGCTGCGGTGTCTCTCGCGCTATCCGTGGGCCGGCGGAGCGGCCGTGGGACTGCTGCGTGTGCTCGCCGGCCCGCTGGCGGGGGTCCGGATCCCGATCCGGTGGCCGGCGAACATGCGGGCGATCAGCAACCGGCCGGCGCTGACCCGGGTCGTCGTCGCCGACCGGCGCGGCGGGGGCACTCGCGTGCCGCTGGGCTTCCTGCGCGGCTACCTGGAGTCGGCTCCCGCGGTGGAGCCGGAGCGGGCGGGGGACGTCCCCGTGGTCCTGGCGCATCCCGCGCGGGACCGGTGGACGCCGCCCGCCGTCAGCCGGGCGTTCCTGGACCGGATCGCGGCGCCCACCCGGTACGTCCCGCTGGAGGAGTGCGGCCACCTGCCCGTCGAGGAGCCGGGGGTGGGCACGCTGGTGGACGTCATCGCCGACCCCCCGGAGCGGTGACCGTCCGTCCCCGGCGGGATGGGCGGACCGGCGGCGGGCCAGGTCTCAACCGCGGTGCTGCGGGTGGTGACCGGGGGGCGGCTGGGGCGCCCTCTGCTGCTGGGGCCCGGGGTAGGGGGCGGGCGGCGGCGGTGCGGCGACGATCGGGGACGGGGCCGCCGTCGTCTGCCCGAGGGCGATCGCACCCAGCAGGAAGCCGATGCCGACGAGCGCGCTGACCACGGGCAGGGTCACGCCCCACAGGTCCAGGTCGGCCAGGATGCTGCTGCCGGTCGTGACCGTGCACTCCTGGGACTCCGGCGACTGCACCTCGCACCGCCAGGAGACTCCACCGGAGATCGCGTTCGCCTCCACCAGGGCCAGCGCCAGCACGACGGAGACGACCAGGCTCAGCAGGCCGAGCCACAACAGGATGGTTCGCAGAGTTCGCATGGCGGGCATCGTAGGGCGACGACGTCTCCCCGGAGACTCGGCTGTCCACATCCGGCCGCCGCGGGTCCGGGTCCGGTCGGCGCGGTGTGTCGCCCAGACCTGTGTGCGGCCATACGAAGGTGCGCTCGGCGGCGCCGTTCGGACAGACCTCGTCGGGCGACTCGCCCCGGCTGATCCGGCGGACGTTGACTCCCGCCGGCACCTGGTGCGCGGCGTGCGGCCGGCGGCGACCATCCGCGCGCTCAGGCCCGACACGCCCTCCTCCAGCAGGGCGTGCGCTGACTGTCCAGCATCCGGGACGCGGACGTGGTGCTGGTGCTGGAGCGGATCTACGAGCAGGGCCGGCACCACGAGCTCCCGGCCGCCGGAAGCACCTACGCCCGGCCGCACGAGCCCCGGTTCACGGCGGAGTGAGGGGCGCTCCCCTTCCCGGTCCGCGGCCCGGGCCGCCACGGCCGGCCCGCTCAGAGCTCGATCATCCGCCAGGCCGCGGGATCGGCGGGGATGTCGGTGAAGGCGTAGCGCACCGCGCGATCGTCCAGGGCCAGCATGGTCACCGAGCCGGTGGCCCACACCAGGCCGTCGCCGAGGTCGGCGTGGGCGATCAGCCCCGAGGGGTCGCCCGACTCGTCGCTGCCCGCCGAACGCGGTTTGGCCAGCGCGGCATCGGTCACCAGGGCCGGCCAGCGGCCCCAGACCTCCTCCACCCCCTCCCCCGCGGTCGTCGACGAGGGGTCCGGGCGGGTGGCGGCGAACTCGGGCGTGTGCCGCAGCGCGCGCGGATCGGCCGGGTCGAGCCCGGTGTTGACGACCGTGCTCACCCCCACGGGCACGGGTCCCGAGTGCAGGCGCCGACCGTCCCAGCTGTGCAGATCGGCGTGGCCTGCGTCGGCCAGCAGCAGGTGGAAGGGCGCGTACCGGGACAGGTCCTCCTCGGCCAGGGGATCGCGTCCGGGCCGGGCGAGGGCATGCAGCGGCAGGTCGCCCCGGCTGGCCGGATAGCTGCCCTCCCAGGGCATCCGGCCGTCCCACGGCCACCCGTTGAGCAGCGCCGCCACACGGGGGCGGGCGGGATCGACGGCGAGCCAGGTGCCCCCGGCCAGCCGGTCACGGCCGCCGACCACGTCCGGCTGGTCGGGCCAGTGGCGCCCGGGGCCGTCCCAGGGGCGCGAGCGCATCTCGTCCCTGATCGCGGTGATCACCAGCGGTGTCCGCGCCGCCGGATCGAAGCCCACGATGACCGTGCACATGGCGCCCCTCACTGTCGTGCCGTGGTGGCCGGTGCGGTCCGTCGACCGGTACCGACCGTCCTCCTCCCATGAAACCGCACCCGTCCACGGCGAGGCGAGACCGGGGTGCGGCCCACCGTGCCCCGGGGCGCGGGTGCGGGCACCACCGGAGGCCCGGGGGTGAGCGCGCCCGACACCGGCCGCAGAGTCTTCTAGTCTGGTTCTGCCTCGTATCGAGGTCACACCCGTGACGGGAGCCTCTCGCGTCCCTCGCCTTCCGTCCGTCCCACCCTGCCGCAGCCAGGAGAAGTGCGTGCCCGAACCATCCGACCGGCCGATCGACAGGCCGACCGACCGGCCCGGCCGGCGTCGCAACGGCGCCGACCCCGTGTCCGCGCCCCCGCCTTCCTCACCGGTCCCGACCATCGCGGGCGACCGGCCCGACGACGACGCCCGGGGGCCGACCGAGCCCTGGACCGAACAGGGGCTGGACCGGGCCGAGGTGGCCGCGCGTATCGCGAGCGGCCGCACCAACGACGTGCCGGTGCGTGCCAGCCGCAGCGTCGCCCAGATCGTGCGCGGCAACGTGTTCACGCGGATCAACGCGATGATCGCGGTGCTCTTCGCGATCATCGCCGTGATCGGACCCGTCCAGGACGGGCTCTTCGCGATGGTCATCGTCATCAACACCCTCATCGGCATCGTCCAGGAGCTGCGCGCCAAACGCACCCTGGACAAGCTCGCGATCGTCAACGCCGCACGCCCCCGTGTGGTGCGCGACGGCGCGACGGTACGGGTGGCCACGCAGGAGATCGTCCTGGACGAGATCCTGGAGATCGGGACGGGCGACCAGATCGTCGTCGACGGCGTGGTCACCTCCGTCAGCGGCCTCGAGATCGACGAGTCCCTGCTCACCGGAGAGGCCGACCCGGTCCTCAAGCGACCCGGCGACACGGTGATGTCGGGCAGCTTCGTGGTGGCGGGCACGGGCCGGTTCCGGGCCACGAAGGTGGGACGGCACGCCTACGCCGCACGGCTGGCCGAGGAGGCCGGCCGGTTCTCCCTCGTCCGTTCCGAACTGCGCTCGGGCATCAACCGCATCCTCACCTGGATCACCTACGCGCTCTTCCCGATCGGCGGGCTGCTGGTCTACAGCCAGCTGTTCCTGGGCGGACAGGTGGCCCTGGACGAGTCGGTCGCGGGCGGGCAGGTCTCCGGTCCCCTGGCCGACGCCCTGCGCGGCATGGTCGCCGCCCTGGTGTCGATGATCCCCGAAGGCCTCATCCTGCTCACGAGCATCGCCTTCGCGGTGGGCGTGATCCGCCTGGGCCGGCACCGCTGCCTGGTCCAGGAGTTGCCCGCCATCGAAGGGCTGGCGCGGGTGGACGTGGTGTGCACCGACAAGACGGGCACGCTGACCGAGGCCGGTATGCGTCTGGCCGAGATCCGTGACCTGGGCGGCGGCCCCGACGGCGCCACCGGCTCCTCCCCCGCCCGGGTGCTGGCCGCACTGGCGAGCAGCGACCCCGAACCCAACGCGAGCATGGCGGCCATCGCCCAGGGCTGCGCGGCCACGGGCGGCTCCGCGCCGGACTGGCCGGTCACCGCGCTGGCCCCCTTCTCCTCGGCCCGCAAGTGGAGCGGCGCGAGCCTGCGCACGCCCACCGGTGAGGAGCACTGGGTGCTGGGCGCGGCCGACGTGCTCACCTCCGCCGACACACCCGCCGCGGCCGAGGCGGCCCGCCTGGGCGCCCAGGGGCACCGCGTGCTGCTGCTCGCCCGGGCCTTCGCGCGCGTGGACGCCGAGGGCGCCCCGGGTTCCGTGCGGCCGGTCGCGCTGGTGGTCCTGGACCAGCGGGTGCGCGAGGACGCCGCGCCCACCCTGGACTACTTCGCCGAACAGGGCGTGGACGTCAAGATCGTCTCCGGCGACCACGCCGCCTCGGTCGGGGCGGTGGGGCGCGAGCTGCGCCTGCCCGGCGCCGATCGGCCGGTCGACGCCCGTGACCTGTCGGAGGACGCCGACGACCTGGCTCAGGAGGTGGCGGCGCGGTCGGCGTTCGGCCGCGTCACCCCCGAGCGCAAGCGCGACATGGTGCGCGGGCTGCGCGCCCGGGGCCGCACGGTCGCGATGACCGGCGACGGCGTCAACGACGTGCTGGCGCTGAAGGAGGCCGACGTCGGCGTGGCGATGGGGTCGGGCAGTCCGGCCTCGCGCTCGGTGGCCCAGCTGGTGCTGCTGGACGACCGGTTCTCGGCACTGCCCAAGGTGGTGGCCGAGGGCCGCCGGGTCATCGGCAACATCGAACGCGTGGCCAGCCTGTTCCTGACCAAGACCGTGTACACGATGATCCTGGCCACGATCGTGGGCCTGCTCGCGGTCGCCTACCCGTTCTTCCCCCGCCACGCGACCCTCATCAACGCGGTCACGTTCGGGATCCCGTCGTTCTTCCTGGCACTGGCGCCCAACACCGACCTGGCCCGGCCGGGGTTCGTGGGGCGCACCCTGCGGCTGGCGATCCCGTCGGGAACGGTGGCCGGACTCGCGGCGGTGACCACGTATCTGCTGGTCCTGGGCGGGCGGACCGTACCGGACCCGGCCGACCGCACCGCCGTGGTGATCACCCTGTGCGCGACGACGCTGTGGGTGCTGCTGCTGGTGGCGAAGCCGTACGTGTGGTGGAAGGTGGTGCTGGTCGGCTCGATGGTGGGCCTGCTGACCACCATCATGGTGACGCCGCTGGGCCAGTGGTTCTTCGACCTGGACGTCAGCGACCCGACCAAGGTGCTGACCGGTCTGGCGGTGGCGGGTGTGGCGATCGTCGTGATCACGGTGATCCGGGTGGTCGACGACCGGATGACCGCGAAGTCGCGACGCGAGGCCGATTCTGACGAAGCCGCGTCAAGCCCGGCGCCGACGGGGTGACCGGCGGCGTGGGCGCGATTACGCTGGCGGGTGACCACGGCGCCCCGCGCCGACGGCCGGCGGCACGCTTTCGGTGAGCGCCACCGGCGGAGGGGTCAGCGCCGCAGGCGTCCGTTGAGGATGGCGGGCGACGGGCATCCACCGATGACGCCCAGGGAGGGCCGTGACACCGCAGCAGCCCACCGGACGCGCCCGCCTCGGACTGGCCCTGCTCCTGGGCCTGCTGTCGGTCCTGGGCCCGGTCAGCATCGACATGTACCTGCCGGGGCTCCCGGCGATCGCCGACGACCTGGACGCGTCGGCTTCCGTCGTCCAGCTCAGCCTGACCGCGTGCATGGTCGGGCTGGCCGCCGGCCAGGTGGTCGTCGGCCCGCTCAGCGACGCGCGCGGGCGGCGGGGGCCGCTGCTGGTCTCCCTGGCCCTGTTCGTGCTCTCGTCCCTGTTGTGCGCGCTCGCGCCGACCGCCGGCACGCTGGTGGCGGCGCGCTTCCTCCAGGGCTTCACCGCCTCGGCCGGGCTCGTCCTCTCGCGCGCGGTCGTGCGCGACGTCTTCAGCGGGGGCGATCTGACGCGGTTCTTCTCGGTCCTGACGGCGATCACCGCGGTGGCTCCCCTCATCGCGCCGGTGATCGGCGGCGGGATCCTGTGGCTGCCCCTGGGCGGCTGGCGGTCCGTGTTCGTCTTCCTCGCCGTACTGGGTGCGGCCGTCACCGCGGTCGCCGCGCTCGGTCTTGGCGAGACCCTGCCGCCGGAGCGGCGGGTGCCGGGCAGCGTGGGCGGGTCCCTGCGGTCCATGGGCTCACTCCTACGCGACCGGAGCTTCTTCGGATACGCGCTCGTGGTCGGGCTGCTGCACGGAGGGAGCTTCGCCTACGTCGCCGGGACGCCGTTCGTGTACCAGGACCTGCACGGGGTGTCGGCGCAGGGCTTCGGGGTGCTGTTCGCCGTCAACGGACTGGCCATGATCCTGGGGAGCGCGTCGGTGGGGCGCCTCAGCGACCGGTGGTCGGAGCGCACGCTGCTGCGCGCGGCGGCCGTCGCGGCCGTGGCCTCGACCGGGGCGGTGCTCGTGGCGACCCTCGTCGGCGCCCCGCTGGTCGCCCTGGCGGTGCCCCTGTTCGTGTACATGGCGGCGATGGGCGCCACTCTGGCCTGCGGTTTCGCGTTGGCGATGCACGGCCAGGAGCGCCGGGCGGGGGCCGCCAGCGCGCTGATCGGGGCGTTCCCGATGGTCATCGGCGCGGTGGCCGCTCCCCTGGTCGGGCTCGACGAGACCACGGCCGTGCCGATGGGCGCCGTGCTGTTCGGCTCCGCGGCCCTGGCGCTGCTGGCCCTGTGCACGCTGACCACGGCGGGCCCGAACGCCCGCACGGGTGCGCGGTCGGGCGTCGGTGACCGTGTGCGGCGTAGCATGGCGCGCGGACGGCGCCCGCGAGGGCGCGAGGCCCGATAGAGGGAGCGCCTCGTGGTGGACGACAACGACGTACGGCATCTGCGGCGCGCCGTGGACCTGGCTGCCTCGGCCCTGGACCAGGGCGAGGAGCCCTTCGGCTCGGTGCTGGTCTCGGGGGACGGCGAGGTCCTGTTCGAGGACCACAACCGCGTGTCCGGGGGCGACCAGACCCGGCACCCGGAGTTCGAGATCGCCCGCTGGGCGGGCACGCACATGACCTTGCCCGAGCGCGCCGCGGCCACCGTGTACACCTCCGGCGAGCACTGCCCCATGTGCGCGGCCGCGCACAACAGGGAAGAACTGCGCCGGAGGCGCCGGTTGAGGGTGGTAGCCCACCCCCGTTTCAGCCCCGTGGGCGATGGCGGGTGACGGGCGGGCCGGCCTGGGCCGGATCGTGTACGCCGGCTCCTCGGCCCAGCTGACCGCCTGGCGCGAGGGCTGGGGCCTGCCGCCGGGCCCGGTGCGCCCGCTCCCGATCACCGACGTCGTGCCGGACGCCGTGGTCGAGGGCCCGGTCGCCGCGTTCACCGAGCAGGTCAGGGGCCTGCACGCCCGCGTCCTCGGCCTCTCATGACCCTGTTCGCCGCCTGAGCGGGCGGGCCCGGTGGTGGAGCGTGTGCGGCGCTGCGCCACCGGGCCGAGGCCCCCTCACACGCGGATGAGCGTCAGGTAGGCCATGCCGAGGATCTCGCGCATCCCGTCGACCCGGGCGGCCCGGTGGCGGTCCGCGGTGGCCCGGACCTCGTCGGCGTCGGGCGAGTCCGGGTTCTCCAGCAGCCAGTCCTCCCAGCCCTGGGCGTGCCGGTTCTCGAAGTCGTCCCACTCGGCCGGGCTCGCCTGCGAGAGCGCCCGCAGCCGGAACCCGTGGGAGAGGGCGAGGTCGACCAGCCCGCGCATGGACCGGTACTGCTCGCGCGGGTTGTCGTACATGGCGGCCAGTTCCGCGTCGGTCGGCTCGCGCAGCCAGAAGCACTCGCCGAACAGCAGGCGGCCGCCGGGTTGGAGCAGGCCGGCGAGCGCCCCCAGGGCAGTCGCGGTGTGCGTGACCGGGTCACCGCCCCACACGTGCGTGGAGCCGACGTTGACGAGGACGTCGGCGCGGGTCCCCGACCAGTCCGCCACGTCCCCCACGACGAGTTCGACCCGCTCGTCCAGTCCCCTGGCGCGCGCGTTCGCGCGGCCGTGCCCGATGGCCTCCTCGCCCCGGTCGATACCCAGGCCGGTCGCCGTGGGCGCGCTCGCCAGGACACGGAGCAGGAACTCGGCCCAGCCGCAGCCGACGTCGACGACGCGGCACCCGTCGAGGGGGCCGAGGGTCGTGATCAGCCGGGCGGCGTGTTCGTCGGAGAGCGGTCCGTTGACGTCGGCGGCGCGGTACAGGGGAGGCAGGGGTGGTGTGACCATCCGGGCAGCCTGTCGGGCGGGGACACGCCTGTCCACCGGTTTTCCCGCCAGGACGCCGGGCGGACCGGTCGCCCTCCTCGGTCCGGGGAACCGATCGGACGATACGTCCGTCCGATACCTGATGCGAAGTGTGACCCCGGGGCCGCGACGGCCCCGGGGCGGCGGTGGGAGGGAGCAGTATGCGGCACGAGTCGGCCACGACGTTCACGGTGAGTCCCGGGACCGGGGACTTCTGGCGGGAGATGAGGCGCCCCGGCCGGATCGCGCTCCTGGTCGTCGCGCTCCTCGCCCTGGTGGTCGAGTTCGCCGCCGGCTGGTACTCCTTCGAGGAGGACGACCCCGGGTCCGGCCTCGTGTTCGTGGTGAGCATCGGCGCGGTCGTCCTCGTGACCTGTGGCCTGAGCCTGGTCTACGGCGTCCTGTTCTGGCGCAACAGCCGCCTGGTGCTCACGCCGGACGAGATCGTCCACCGGAACTGGCGGGGCCGAACGCGCAGGCTGCCCCGGGACCGCGTCGCCGAGGTCACCAAGGCGCGCTACCTGGCGGACTCGAACGGGATCAGGAACGGGAACGTCCTGACCGTCATCGCCGCCACGGACGGCCGCACGGTCAGCTTCGCCACCGCGTACTGGCCGGAGGAGGAGTTGGCGGAGCTGTGGCGGCGGCTCGGCGCGCCCTGTGGGACGTGGCTGGACCCGGCCGTTCCGACGATGAGGGAGTTCCGCCGGAGCCACCGGGTGCGGCTGCCCGTCTACCACAGGCACTTCACGGGCTTCACCATGCTGGTGGGCGGCGCGATCGCCGTCGCGCTGATCGCGGTGACGACGATCCTGGTCGTCGCGTTCGGCTGACCGGCTCCGGCACTCTGATCGCACGCGACCGTTCCCGGGATCGATCGGTCCCGGGCGTGATCAGTCCTGGGAGCGGTCGGCCTCGTCGGAGCGCTCGGGCTCGAACCGACCCTGGATGACCCGGCCACCGCCCGTACCCGTCGAACCTCCCGAACCCGCCGGGCCGCCCTGGCCCGGGTCGCCGCCGGGGCGACGGCCGAAGGGGTCCGCCGGACCGCCCTGGCCGGGGATCCGGGCGCCCTGCGCCACGAACTCCTCGTTCATCCGCTCCTGCATCCGGCGCATCCGGCGCTGGGCCCATCCGGCGAACGCCCAGCGCAGAGCGGGGCGCGTGACCGGCGTGACCAGCAGCAGTCCCAGGAACGCGGTGACGAAGCCGGGCACGATGAGCAGCACACCGCCCGCCATCAGCATGAGGGGGTCGAGCAGCCCGCCGCGCGGCGGCTCGCCCGTGCGCATGGCCTGGTCGGCGTCACGGAAGGCCTTGGTTCCGGCCCGGCGCAGCAGGAACACGCCCAGGACGGTCAGCGAAACCAGGGCGGCCAGTGTCCAGGGCACACCGATCCATCCGCCGACGACGATCATCAGCCACACTTCCACGAACGGAAGGGCCATCAGCGCCAGCACGGCCAGCAGCGGCATCGTGAACCATCCTCAACTCACGGGCGGCGGGGGTCTGTGGGAAGAACGTTCCCGCGTCCCTCATCGTTCCCCGCCACGCGCGGCCCACCCCTGGCGACCCGGCCTCGGATCGTGGCCGGCCCGCGCCAGGGGCCGGTCCGCGCGCGGCGGAGGGGCCTCAGCCGCGCGCCCGGCGGCGCGTGACGATGACGGCGGCCAGCACCGAGGCCACCCCCAGGGCGCTCAGGACGGCCTCGGGGGCCGCGCCCAGGCGGGTCCCGAGCGTCTGGCCGTCCATGGCGGTGATCTGGGCCACGTGGACGTCGGCCTCGGCCTCCGGCGACTCGTAGGCGACGGTGCCGTCGGGATCGACGACCGCGCTCACACCGCTGGTCGAGACGACCACCGCCGAACGGCCGTGCTCGACGGCGCGCAGCTGGGTGATGGCGAGCTGCTGGTTGGTCTGCCCCGTGAAGTTGTAGTTGGCGTTGTTGGTGGGGACGACGATGATCTGACCGCCCGCGGCGACCGACTCGCGCACCGGCGGGTCGAAGGCGATGTCGAAGCAGATCCCCACGGCCAGCGTGGTTCCGGCGACGTCGATCGCGCCGGGCTCGGTGCCGGGCACGGCGTCGGAGCTCACCTGCTCCAGTCGCTGCACGAACCGCGTGAAGAAGTCGCGGTAGGGGATGTACTCGCCGAAGGGCACCAGGTAGCGCTTGACGTAGACGTCGCCGGGGCCGGTCTCGGGGTCCCACACCACGCTCTGCACGTAACGGGTGCCGTCGTCGTTGAACCGGCTCATCCCCCACAGCAGCGGGACGCCGATGTCACGCGCGGCCTCGGAGATGATCTCCTCGGCCTCGGGGTCGCGGAAGGGGTCGATGTCGGAGGCGTTCTCCGGGAGCAGGACCATGTCGGGCCGGGGCTCCTCGCCCGCCCGCACGGCCTCGGCGAGCTCGTGGACGCCGTCGGCGTGGTTGCGCAGCACCTGCATGCGCTCGCCCAGAATCGACATCTCGCCGACGTTGGGGACGTTGCCCTGCACCATGGCGACCGTGACGGTCTCGGCGGGCGCGGGGCGCGCCACGGAGGGCGCCAGGGCCCCGCCCGCGAGCACGGCGGCGGCGACCAGCACTCCGGCGGAGGCCGAGGCGACGCGCGCCCGGGCCGGCGCGGTCGCGGACAAGGCGCGCAGCACCGCCCACAGCAGGACGCCTCCGGACAGGGCGACGGCGAAGGACACCAGGGCGGACGAGCCCAGGGCGGCGTAGCCGACGAAGGGCGTGTCGGGCTGGGCGTAGGCGAGCTTGCCCCACGGGAAGCCCCCCAGCGGCCAGCGGGCGCGCAGGGCCTCCTGGGCCACCCACAGCGCGGCGGTCCACACCGGCCACCCGGGCAGCCGCACGGCGAGCGCGATCCCCATCGCCATGGGAAGGAAGTAGACGGTCTCGGCGCCGGCGATGGCCAGCCACACGTCGACACCGAAGATGTCCTGCCAGCGGACGAGCGGCACCATGAGCGTGGCGCCGGACAGCCCGCCCAGCCAGGCGGCGCGGCGCAGCCGGACCCCGGCCACGGCGAAGACGAGCAGTGCGGCGCTGAGCGGCCCCAGCCACCACAGACCGTAGGGCGGCAGTGCCAGGAGTTGGGCCAGACCGGAACCCGCCGCGGCCAGCACCCGCCAGAGGAGGTCGTAGCGGCCCCAGCGGTGCCCCAGGGGGGCCACGGTCGCGGGCGCGGATGGCGTCGCGGCCGCGGACCCCTCCCCCGCGGTGCTCGACGCGGGTCTGTCGGAGCGCGGGGACCCGCCCTGCTCGATGTGCTCGGCGACCACCTGGGTTGCTCGCTTTCCGCTGGCGTGTGGGGATGCTGGCGGTTAGAGCATATGGGGGGACGCGGAAAAGGCCCGAGCCACCCTTCGGACCGGCTCCGTCCCGTCGGCGGCGAGCTCGGAAGACCGTTGTCTACTGGATGTTCGGGCCTTTTCCGGGTCCAACCCCCCGCCCGGTCGCGGTACTCCTCCCCTCACCCGATCGCAACTGCACCTGGCGTGTGATGCAGCGTCAGATCGGACGAGCGGGGGCCGCACAACCGGTCCGTCCAGTGCTGGACTGGTCGTTAGGTTACCCAGACTCCCCGACCTCGTGCCTCAACCCGGCGGCCGTGTCGTCGGTGCCGTGTCGCGGTGGTGAAGGGGAGAAAGTGAAGAACCGTCGGACAGGCTAACGCACCTGGGCCCGCCACGCCAGCTGAGCGCCCGGGGTTTGTGTCTGACCGCAATCGGATCAACACTGCACCAACTCTGGACATTTCGATCAAGATCGTGTCTGATGTGATCAATGAAACTTCCTGGTTCGATCAACTTCGTAACCAGGGCGGTGAACACGGGTCGTCGGCCACGAGACCCGTCTCACCGCACACCACGATCCAGCGGGAGCTGACCACCATGGCGGAGATCGTCCTCGACGGCGTCGACAAGATCTACGGCGGCAATGTCAAAGCCGTCAACGACCTCAACCTGAAGATCGAGGACGGCGAGTTCATGGTGCTCGTCGGCCCCTCGGGTTGCGGCAAGTCCACCGCACTGCGCATGATCGCCGGCCTGGAGGAGATCTCCGACGGCACGCTGGTCATCGGCGACGAGGTCGTCAACGACCGTCCGCCCAAGGACCGCGACATCGCGATGGTCTTCCAGAACTACGCGCTCTACCCCCACATGAGCGTCGAGCAGAACCTGGCCTTCGGCCTGAAGCTGCGCAAGGTCAGCAAGTCGGAGATCGCCCGCCGCGTCGGCGAGGCCGCGGAGATGCTGGGCCTGGAGCCCTACCTCAAGCGCAAGCCGGGCGCCCTCTCCGGTGGTCAGCGCCAGCGTGTGGCCATGGGCCGCGCGATCGTGCGTGAGCCGCAGGCCTTCCTCATGGACGAGCCGCTGTCCAACCTGGACGCGAAGCTGCGTGTGCAGATGCGCGCCAGCCTCAACCAGCTGCACGAGCGCCTGGGCGTCACCACCGTCTACGTCACCCACGACCAGATCGAGGCGATGACCCTCGGCGACCGGGTCGCGGTCATGCGCGACGGCCGCCTGCAGCAGGTCGACACCCCCAAGCGCCTGTTCGACGCGCCCAAGAACCTGTTCGTGGCGGGCTTCATCGGCTCCCCGGCGATGAACTTCGTCGACGCCGAGCTCACGCAGGACGGTGACGGCGCGGCGCTGGCCTTCGCCGACCACAAGCTGCCGATCCCGGCGGGCGTGCTGGACAGCCGCCCGGGTCTGCGCGACTACCTGGGCCGCAAGCTCATCTTGGGCATCCGCCCCTCCGACTTCAGTGACGCCGAGCTCGACGGCAACGGCGACCCGCGCATCGAGGTCACCGCCGGTGTGACCGAGGAGCTGGGCACCGAGATCAACGTCATCTTCAGCGTCGACGCCCCGCCGATCCGCCACGAGGACGCCGCCGCCCTGGCCAAGGACGCCGCGGGCGACGACGAGGAGAGCGCCGAGTCCGCGCTGCCCCTCAACGAGAACAAGTCGCTGTTCACCGCGCGGGTGAGCCCCCGCAGCTCGGTCAAGCCCGGCCACACGATCACCCTGTCGGTGGACGTCAGCCAGCTGCACTTCTTCGACCACGAGAGCGGCCTGGCGATCGGTCACCCCGACAACGTCTAGGACGGAGCGCGACCGGACACCACCGGGGCCGCTCCCGACCGCCCTTGGCGGACGGGAGCGGCCCCGCCGTCGTCACACCCGCTCGACCGGGCGGCGCAGGACCTCGACCAGGGCCGAGACGCTGTCCTCGCCGTACCCGTCCGCCACCGCGCGCCGCAGCAACTCGTGCATCGGGGCGTGCCAGGACATGTCCAGGCCGGCCTCCTCCCCCAGCTCCGCGTCGTGGGCGGCGCCGGCCAGGAACAGGTTCACGCTGGACGGGAGCCGGGTGTAGTCGCCGCTGTCGACCTCCGCGGCCACCGTCGGCAGGACCGAGGCGATCATCTCCAGCCACTTCTCGGTGAACCGCACGAGCGAGGCCGCCTCCAGCCCGCGCGAGGTGACGGCCGCGGCGCCCTGGAGGAAGCCCAGGAGCGCGGGCAGCAGGGTGCCGCCGACCGCCATCTCGTACAGAGCGGCGAGGTCGGCGTCCGCGCCCAGGTGGACGGTGTCGCCGCCCAGCACCCTCAGCACCGGCTCGAATTCGTCGAAGACGCCCCGGTCACCGCTGTAGTAGAGCAGGGTGTCCGGCGCGCCCACGGCCGGGGGCACGTCCTTGACCGCCCCGTCGAGGAAGCGCGCGCCGTGGCCGACCGCCCAGTCGGCCATCCGCCGGGCACCGGCCGGAGAGCCGCTGTTGAGGGTGACCAGGGCCCGCCCCTCCAGGGCCGTCGCGGCCGGCTCCAGGGCCTGGACGGTGTCCTCGTAGGTGGTCAGGCAGGTGATGACCAGTGGTGCGGCGGCGACCGCGTCCTGGACCGAGGCCGCCTGGACGGCCCCCTGCTCCACGAGCGGGGCGGCCCGGTCCGGGGTGCGGTTCCACACCGTGGTCGGGTGCCCCGCCGCCACGAACGCGGCGGCCAGCGCTCGACCCATCGATCCGAGCCCGATCACGGTCACGTGCGCGCGGTCTTTCTGGGTCATCGTCGTCTCCAGTCGTCAGAGTGAGGGGTGGGATCCCGCGCGTGGTGGGAGGGGCGCGTCCGCCCCGGTGCGCGATGTCGCGACGCACCCTTCATCCTGGAGGCGCACGAACACGTGTTCAAGTACCGTCATTTTTGACGGGTACTGATCTTTTTGTTCGTAGGAGCGGTGATGGGCAGGCGGACCTACACATGCGGGCTGGACGCCGCGATCGATCTCATGGGCGGCAAGTGGAAGGGGCTGATCCTGTTCGCCCTGGACGAGGGGCCGCTGCGCTTCGGCGCGCTGCGGCGCGAGGTGGCGGGCATCAGCGAGCGGGTGCTCATCCTGCAGGTGCGCGAGTTGGAGAGCCGGGGCCTGGTGCACCGCGAGGCCTACCACGAGGTCCCGCCGAAGGTGGAGTACTCCCTGACCGACTTCGGCCGCTCCCTCCTGTCCGCGATGGAGCCGCTCGGTGTCTGGGGCGAGGAGAACATGGAGCGGATCGAGGCCCTGCCCTGACCCGCGAGGACCACGTCGTTCGTCCGTGAATCGCCCCCGCCAAACCTGACCTTTCGGTGACACTGGTGTGCCCTGGGGTCAGGGATCCTTGTCTTGACCGTCGCGCTTCCAGACCGAAGCATGTGATGGTGCGCAACCGAGCCCCCGGAGCCGCCCTCGTCCACGATCCCGCCTCCGTCCTGGACACCCTCCACGGACGGGCCGTGCCCGATCCCTACCGCTGGTTGGAGGCCGCGGACTCCCCCGAGACGGTCAACTGGATCGAGGAGCGCGGCCGAGAGTACGAGCGCGAGGCCGCCACCTGGCCGCTGCGGGGGCGTCTGGCGGAGCGGATCCGCTCGCTGGTGCACACCGACCTGTGGACGCCCCCGGTGATCCGTCCGGGCCGGGTCTTCACCACGCTGCGACCCGCCGGCGCCGAACACCCCCGCCTGGTCGTGTTCGACGACGACGGCCAGGGCCCGCCGCGGACGGTCTTCGATCCCGCCGCCCGCGACTCCAGCGGACGCACCACCCTCGACGCCTGGGAACCCGATCCCGACGGCCGCCTGATCGCCCTGCAGACCTCCTCCGGCGGCGTCGAACGCGGCGTACTGCGTGTGCTGCGCACCGACTCCGGCGCTCAGGTCGGCCCCTCGGTGTCCGGGGTGCGCTACTCGCACGTGGCCTGGCTGCCCGGCGAGGGACCCGCCTTCTGCTATGTACGGCGCGACGGCGCCCAGGGCGTGCGCGGCGTGTGGCTGCGCCGGGTCGCCGACGGCGCCGAGACCCTCGTCCACGCCTGCACGGCGCCCGGCACCGTGCCCGGTGTACGCGTCCTGGGCGGACGCTGGCTGCTGGTCACCGAGGGCCACGGCACCGGGCACCGCACGGACCTGTGGCTGGCCGATCTCGGCGATCGTCCCAGCCGCACCCGCGGGCCGCTGCTGCGGGCCGTCCAGGTCGGCCAGGACGGCGAGACCGAGGCCAGGCTCGGACCGGACGGCCTGCTGTACCTGCGCACCACATTGGGAGCCCCGCACCGGCGGATCTGCGCGGTCTCCCCCCACGAGCCCGGAGTCGAGCACTGGCACGAGGTCGTGGCGGAGGACCCCGGAGCCACCCTGGACGCCTTCAGCCCCTGTTCCGGTCCCGACGGCGCCGCCCTGTTCGTGGCGCGCACCCGGCTGGGTATCAGCGAGGCGAGCGTGCACGACGCGCGCACGGGTGCCCGCCTGTACGCGGTGGACCTGCCCGGGGAGGGCATGGTGTCCACGCCCGAGGCCGCGCCGGACGGGACGGTGCACTTCGGATACGCCGATGTGGCGGCCCAGCAGCGGGTGCTGTCGCTACCGCCGGGCGATGCGGTGCCCCGTCCCTGGCCCGCCCGCCGCTCGAACGCGGAGACCGCGGAGACCGCGGAAACCGCGGAAACCGCGGCAGCGTGCGGACACGAGGCGCCCGCGCCCACGCCCGCGCCCACCGTTCGACGCACCGTCCTGTGGTGCCGCTCCCAGGACGGCACCCGGGTCCCGATCAGCGTGTTCACCCTGCGCGAGCGCCCCGGCTCCGAGGCCGCGCCCGCCGCCCCGTCCGAGCCCGGTCCGACGATCCTGCACGCCTACGGCGGTTTCGGCCGACCGCGCCAGTTCGGGTTCAGCGCCACGGTGCTGGCCTGGCTGCTGTCGGGCGGCCGCTACGCCGTGGCCCACGTGCGCGGCGGCGGCGACGCCGGACGCGACTGGCACCTGCGCGGGTCGGGACGCGACAAGCCGCGCGCGGTGCAGGACCTGGTGGCGGCGGCCGACGCCCTGGTCGGCGCCGACGTGTGCGCACGCCACCAGCTGTGCCTGTCCGGCGGCTCGGCCGGCGGCCTGCTCGTCCTGGCCGCCGCCACGGACCGGCCGGACCTGTGCGCGGCCGTGATCGCCTCCGCTCCCCTGGCCGACATGGCCCGGTTCGAGCGGCTGGGCCTGGGCCGGATGTGGACCCGGGAGTTCGGCACCGCCGCCGACCCCGACGACTTCGCCGCGCTCATGTCCTACTCCCCCTACCACCGGGTCCTGGACCGGGCCGTCCACTCGCCCGGCCACCGCTACCCCAGCATCCTGCTCACCGGTTTCGCCGGGGACACCAGGACCGGTGCCGCCCATCCGCGCAAGATGTGCGCGGCGCTGCTGGCCGCGGCACGCCGCCAGGACCGTCCGCCGGCCCTGCTGCGCTACGAGCCCGACGTCGGCCACGGACCGCGCGCGGTCAGCCGGGCGGTCGCCCTGGCCGCGGACGCGCACGCGTTCGCGGCCCAACGAACGGGGCTGCTGCCGCGCTGAGCGCGGTGGCCGCCCTGCCCGAGAAGATAACGGCACACAGAAAGTGAGGTGCGGTGCGAATGGACCCCATCGAGGTTGAGGTCGAGGACCTGGCGGAGGTCACCTCTCGCGACATCACCGCGGGCGGCGACAGCGACGGAACCGACGGCAGTTCCGACTTCATCTGATCCCTGCCCGTCCGGTCCGGGCCCCGGGGTCCGGACCGGACGGGTCCCCCTCGTGGAAGGACCGCCGTGACCGACCCCGGCCACCTGTTCACCGGACCCCTGAGCGACGTCGTGGGCCGGGAGGCCCTCACCACCCGCCTGTCGGAGGAGTTCTTCTTCGCCGAGCTGGGCGCCGACGCCGTCCGCTCCCTCTTCACCTTCGACGACCTCAACGACGTGCTGACCACGTGCTCTCCCGAACCCCCGCGGTTGCGCCTGCACCAGGACGGCTCACCCGTTCCGGTCGACCGCTACACCGCGAACGGGACCTCCTCGCGCGCCGCGCGCCGGATCGTGCGTCCCGAGGCGCTCTACCGGGAGCTGCGGGCCGGGGCGAGCCTGGTCCTGGACAGCGTCGACCGGATGCATCCCGGTGTCGGTGCGGCGGCCGACGACCTCATGCGGCTGGTGCGCGAACGCGTGCAGGCCAACCTGTACCTGATCTGGGGCGAGTCGCGCGGTTTCGACACCCACTGGGACGACCACGACACGATGATCGTGCAGTTGGAGGGCACCAAGCACTGGAAGGTGCACGGCCCGGGCACGCGCGCGTTCCCGATGAAGGACGACACCGACCACGCGCACACCGCGCCGGTGGACGCCGACGGCCGCACGCACACGATCTGGGAGGGCGTGCTGCGGCCCGGACAGATCATCCACGTCCCGCGCGGATGGTGGCACACCGTCACCGGCACCGGGGGCGTGAGCATGCACCTGACGTTCGGTTTCACCCGCGCCACGGGGATCGACTGGGCGAACACGCTGGTGCGCCGGCTGTTCGAGGAGGAGACCTTCCGCCGCGACCTGCCCCGCTTCGCCGCCGCCGACGAGCGCCGCAAGCACCAGCACGCGCTGGTCGCCCGGCTGCTGGAGCTGGCCGAGGCGTGGGACATGGACGAGGTCCTGTCCGAGCGGGACGCACGCTTCCCCCGCCGCACGTCGTTCGCGCTGCCCTGGGCCGTGCAGGACGATCCGCCGGGGCCCGGCGCCCGGGTGGAGTTCGTCCCGGTCCTGCCGCCGCCGATGGAGCACGAGGACGGCCGGGTGGCGGTGTCGGTGTCCGGCAAGCGCTACCGGCTTCCGGAGGTGGCCGCGCCGGTGCTGGAGGCCCTGGCCGAGCACCGGGTGCTGACGGTGGCCGAGCTCGCCGAGCACGCCGGGACCTCGGCGGAGGCGACCGCCCAGGTGGTCGTGGCCCTGGCCCGGCACCACCTCGTCCTGGTCCGCTGACCCGGGCCGACACCGATCCACGGTCCCGGCGTCAGGCGCCCCGAGCGTCGCCGGCGGTGGCGCGGACGTAGGCCTCGACCCCGTCGAGGATGCGCTGGAGTCCGAAGTCCAGCCCTTCGGCGGGGCCTCCCGCCGGCCCGCCCCCCGGGTCCGGCGCGGGGGCGGCCTGGTCCAGGACCCCCTCGTCCAGCATGCGGCGGATGGTGGGGAACCTCTCCGGCGTCACGACCTCGCGCAGAGCCCGGGCGTAGTCGCGCTCGCTCTCGGACAGCGTGGTCCCGGCCGCCTCGGCGGCCCGGCCCATCTCGACCTCCATGCGGACGGTCTCGCGCAGCGTGGCGGAGATCAGCAGCAGCATCTCCAGGGCGTCTCCGGTGCGCAGTCCCGCCCTGACGAGCTCGCGTAGTCCGGCCTCCATCCACTGCAGGCCGTTGGGTCCGCTCGGCGGCCCCGAGAGCTGGACGAAGACCATCCACGGGTGGGCGCGGTAGCGCCGCATGATCGCCTCGGCCCAGGTCTCGATACCGGCGCGCCAACCGCCGTCCCCTTCCGGCGCGGGCGGTGCGTCCCCCGTGGCCGCCTCGGCCATGAGCGTGAGCATGTCCTCCTTGCTGTCCACGTGCCTGTACAGCGACATCGTGGTGTAGCCGAGTTCCTTGGCCACGCGCTGCATGGAGACGGCTTCGAGCCCCTCGGCGTCGGCGAGGGCGACCGCGGCCTCGACGACGGCCCCCCGGCTGAGCCGGGGCTTGGGCCCGCGTCGGGCCGGTTCGCGCGGTCCCCACAACAGGTCGATCTCGCGGGCCATCCGGTTCGGTTCCTGCTCTGCCATGTGCCACCACGTCGTCGGGATCGTCGTTGACACCCATCCTAGATCTGTGTATTACTTAAACAGTATCGAGTATCCAATACACAGTTTAGGTGGTACACACCATGCCGGACCCGGCCGGGCCACCGCCCGCGATCAGCGCGGAGGGGGTGTGCAAGAGCTACGGGGCCACACGCGCCCTGGAGGGCCTCGACCTGACCGTGCGCCCCGGCACCGTCTACGGCCTGCTCGGCCCCAACGGGGCGGGCAAGACCACCGCCGTGCGGGTGCTCGCCACCCTGCTGCGCCCCGATGCCGGACGCGCCGCCGTCCACGGCCACGACGTCGTCCTCCACGCCGACCGGGTCCGCACCCGCATCGGGCTGACCGGCCAGTACGCCGCCGTCGACGAACTGCAGACCGCACGGGAGAACCTCGTGATGTTCGCGCGCCTGTACGGCTACCCGGCCCGGGCGGCCCGCGAGCGCGCCGAGGAGCTCCTGGCGCGCTTCGACCTGGTCGAGGCCGCCGACCGACGCGCCGACGGCTACTCCGGCGGCATGCGCCGCCGCCTGGACCTGGCGGTCAGCCTCGTCCAGGAACCCGACGTGCTGTTCCTGGACGAGCCCACCACCGGACTGGACCCGCGCAGCCGCCTCCAGGTCTGGGAGTCCGTCCGCACCCTGGTGCGCGCGGGCACCACCGTGCTGCTGACCACCCAGTACCTGGAGGAGGCCGACCGGCTGGCCGACCGCGTGGCAGTGATCGACCGCGGGCGCGTCATCGCCGAGGGCACCCCGGACGACCTGCGGTCCCGGGTCGGCGGCGACCGGCTGGACGTGGTCGTGCGCGATGCGGCCGACCGGGACGTCGTCGCCGGCCTGCTCGAGGAGGCCCTGGGCGTCCGGCCGACCGTCGAACCCGCCGAGCAGCGGGTCAGCGTTCCTGCCACGGACCGCATGGGCACCCTGACCCGCGCCGTGCGCGCGCTGGACGGCTGCGGCGCGCGCGTGGCCGACATCGGCGTCCGCCGCCCCAGCCTCGACGAGGTCTTCCTCGCGCTGACCGGCTCGTCCGCCCCGGCCGACACCGCGGGGGTGGCCGCGTGAGCACCACGACCGCGCACACCGCGCCGCCGGACCCGGGCACCGCCCGTGCCGGGCTGAGGCGCGCCGCAGGGCCGCGCAAGGCGTGGTCGGACACGCTCGTGCTGACCCGGCGCAACCTGCGCCACATGGCCCGCGACCCCTTCGAGCCGGCCATCGCCCTCGTGATGCCGGTGATGATGCTGCTGCTCTTCGGCTTCGTGTTCGGGAAGGCCATGGCCCCGCCGGGCGCCGAGGACTATCCGTCCTTCCTGGTCCCCGCCATGCTCGCGATGGTCATGGTCTACGGGATCGCGGGCACGGCCGCGGGCGTGGCCCGCGACACCGAGCGCGAGGTGATGGGCCGGTTCCGCTCCATGCCGATGGCCCCGGTCTCACTGCTCGGCGCCCGCGTGCTGTCCGACATGCTGCGCGGCGCCGTCGAGGTCGTGCTCCTGCTCGGCGTCGGCCTCCTCCTGGGCTGGCGGGCCGAGGACGGGGCGGTCTCGGCGGCGGGCGCCGTCGGCGTCCTGCTGCTGTTCCGGCTGGCCCTGGTGTGCCTGGGCGCGCTCCTGGGCCTGGTCATGCCCACGGCCGACGCGGTGAGCATGGTCGTCTACCCGCTAGCCTTCCCGCTCACGATGCTCTCCACGAGTTTCCTGCCCGCCCAGGCGATGCCCTCCTGGCTCGCGCCCGTGGCCGAGTGGAACCCGCTCTCGGCGGTCGTCACGGCCACTCGGGAGCTGTTCGGCAATCCGTCCCTGCCCTCGGACGCCTGGCCCGCCCAGCACGCCCTGGCGCTGGCCCTGACGGTGTCCACCACCGTCGTGCTCGTGGCCGCGCCCCTGGCCGTGCGCAGGTTCCGGTCGCTGGACCGCTGAGACCGGCCAGCGCAGCAAGCCCGTCCATCCACTCACCCGATCACCGATCACCGAGGAGACCTGTCGTGTCCACGAACACCGCGACCACCGCGCCGGAGCGCGGCCCGAACCGGCCCCGCCCGGACCCGCGCTGGTGGGAGCGCCCCTGGATCGTCCCGTTGACCCTGTTCAGCCTGGTCTTCCTGCTCTACTCCGTACCGCCGTACCTCAGCCTCGACCCGGCGACCTCGCGCCTGCCCATACCCGAGCACCCCTCCTGGTACTACCCCGTGCTGGTGACGCACATCTTCAGCGGCACCCTGCTCACGCTGCTGGTGATCGTGCAGGTGTGGCCCTGGATGCGCGGCCGGTACCCGGCCGTCCACCGCTGGACCGGGCGCGTCTACGTCATGGTGGGGATTCCGCTCCTGGGCATCCCCGCCCTGCTCATCTCGCCCTACAGCAGTACCGGGACCAGCACCCAGATCAGCAACACCGTCTGGGCCCTGCTGTGGCTGTCCTTCACCGTCACCGGCTACGTGATGGCGCGGCGGCGCCGGTTCGCCGACCACCGCGAGTGGATGCTGCGCAGCTTCGTCCTGCTGTACGCCATCGGGTTCAACCGCGTGGTGATCGTCCTGTTGGTCCTGGTCGCACTGCCGCGACTGGACACCGCCTACGACGGCGACCTCGACGCCCTGATCTTCGGCATCGCCCCGGCCTCGAGCTTCCTGTCGTGGCTGCTGCCGCTGCTGTTCGTGGAATGGTGGCTCAAGTACCGCCGCCCGCGACGCCGCGCGCGCCGCCCCGCACGGCCGACCGCCTGACCCCGGCCGCCGATCGAGCCGTGCCCCCGCTCGGACCAGCCCCTTCTCCTCACCAAGGGAGCGTCACGACACGCCGATGAGCATTGCGGACCGCCGAATCGTTAGGGTAGCCTCACTTAAGAGGCGCAGATGCAACCGTGACACCGGTGGTCACTGCGACCGCACCACACCCCGGTAACGGCTTCATGCGACGAAGGGCAGGTTCCGCGGTGACTCCTGATCCGCTCGACGCGATCCGTGACGCGTGCGCGTCACTACGGTTCGCGCCCCTGCCGGACCTGGTCACGTCCCGGGACCCGCGCGCCACCGCCGGCGCCCTCCAGCGGCACCGGGCCGACGCCCTCGCCACTGACGGCTCCCTGCCGGTGCTCTTCGACAAGCTCCGCACCGAGCACGGGCCCGGCCACCGGCTGCCCGCCGCGACGGGTTTCCTGCGCGCCACCCTGCGCGAACCGATCTTCCTGCTCTCCGCCTCGCTCTACCTCACCGGCCGGGCGCCGCTGCTGACCCCGCGCTCCCTCGTCCTGCCCTGGGACACCGTGCGCTGCCGCTTCGGCACCCCCGCCGTGGTCGACGCCCGCCTGGTGGTCCTGCCCGACGACCCGGCCGCCGGCCGCACCGGCACCGTCGTGGCCCGGGACGAGGACGAGCAGCTCAGGATGGCCGCCGAGGGCTTCGTGGCCACCGTCGGCCCGCTCGTGGAGGCCCTGCACGACCACTCCAGGGCCGGGCGCCGCACGCTGTGGGGCTGGATCCTGGACACCCTGCACTTCTACATGCTCAATCCGGCCCGCTACCTGGGGCGCGACGCCGAAGAGGCCTGGGACCTGGCCTCCCGGCTCGGCGACGCGGTGGTCGCCGCCGGCGCGGTCACGCGCAAGCGCCCCCGGCTCTTCCCCTTCGCCCCCGAGCACCCGCGGGGCACCTGGGCGGTCCGGGGCACGTGCTGCTTCGACTACAAGGGCGACCCCGAGCACGGGTTCTGCACGACCTGTCCGCTCAAGTGCGACAGCGAACGGCAGGAGACCCTGGCGGAGTGGCTGCGCGACCCGGCGCTGGCCCCCTGACGGATCCCCGGCCGCCGGGCCGGGCGGCCCGCACCGCGACCTAGCGTGTGCCCACTCCGACCAGGATGATCACCAGTGCCGACACCACGGCGCTGACCAGCATCACGACCAGCAGGGCCCCGCAGCCGATGCCGACGATCTTGCCCCAGGGCGTGGCCTTCTCCGTGGGCTGCCCGTACGTGTAGGCGCCGTAGCCCGCCGACGGGGTCCCCTGCCCGTACCCGGGCCCCTGGGCGTAGCGCGGCGGCTGGCCGTACACACCGCCCGGCTGCGCGTACTCCCCGCCCGGCTGCCCGTGGCCGGGCGGCTGCGTCCAGCCGGACTGGGGCCCCGTCTGCTGCCCCGTCTGCCATCCCGGCTGCGGACCGGTCTGGCCGGATCCGCTCCACGGCTGCCCGATGGGCGGGACCGTGCCCGCTCCGGAGCCCGGGCCCGCGCCCGGTTCGTCGGCCTCGCCGTAGCCCGGCGCGTACCCGGCGTGCTCGAACCCCGCCTGGGACGAGCCGCTGGGCCCCTCGGAGTACTCGCCCGTGATCGGTTCGGGCGGGGCCCCCGTGGGGTGCTCGCCCGGCGCGAAGCCCTGGGGACGCTCGTGCGGAGGCTCTCCCGGCGGCGGGGGGCCGCCCCGGGACGGGTCTCCGGGGTCCCCGGGGCGCCACTCCTCGGGCGGCCGGTGGTTCACCGGGTCCGGGGACGCCCCGAACCGCTCCTCAGGTCTGTGGTCGGGCTCTCGATCGGTCACTGGGACCACCCCTCACGTCCGGCTGCTGCGCCCACCCGGGCCGGTGGGCCCAGGGCGTGGACGGACGCCTGCGGCGCGGTTGCTCTTCTCGCGACGGGCGGCATCCACCGAACACGCCCTAGTTGGACGGTAACCGCGTGAGGAGAAGTCACACGGCAGTTCCCGGGGCGTTTCCGGTAAAGCTCCGGCAGAGTGTCGCGCGAGCGGTTCCGGCCGGTGGGCTCAGGCCGTCGGCTCCGACCGCCGCCGGGCCGCCACGACCCGCGCGGCCAGAACGAACACCGGGACGGTGAACAGGGCCGCGAAGAGGTTGAGCCCGCCGAAGCCGGTCTGGGCCAGCACCACACCCGAGAGGGCGCCGGCCGAGGCGCCGCCGAGGTTCATCAGCAGGTCGCTGACGCCCTGGACCCGGGGACGCACCTCCGCCGCCAGCGACTCGGCCAGCAGCGCGGTCCCCGACACCAGGCCGAAGGACCAGCCCAGGCCGAGCAGGACCAGGCCGACGGCCACCAGCACCTCGTCGTCCCCGGCCGTCCCGGACACGGCCACCGACACCAGCAGCACCGCCTGTCCGGACAGCAGAACGGGCAGTCGGCCGAAGCGGTCGGTGAGCCAGCCGACCACCGGCGACAGCGCGTACATGCCCGCGATGTGCAGGGAGATGGTCAGTCCGATCACGGACAGGGCGGCCCCGTGGTGCGACAGGTGCACGGGGGTCATCGTCATGACCCCGACCATGACCGTGTGGCTGGCGACGATGCCCACGACCGCCAGCAGCGCGGCGGGGGTGCGGCCGATCACGGCCAACGCGCCGGACACCGACAGCGCGGGCCCGCCGGCGGTGTCGGGCGTCCCGGCCGCCCGGGAGGCCGCGTCGGCCGCCGCGGTGGCGGTCTTCAGCGGATCCGGGCGCAGGAGCACCACGGTGAGCACGGCGCCGAGGACGAACCCGGCGGTGGTGAACAGCGCCGGCCCCAGCAGCGCGGGCAGGCCCAGCGACTGCGCCACGCGCCCGCTGGGACCGATGAGGTTGGGTCCCACCACGGCGCCGACCGTGGTCGCCCAGACCACGATCGAGAGGTCGCGCCCCCGGCTGCGCTCGGAGGACAGGTCGGCGGCGGCGTGGCGGGCCTGGAGGTTGGTGGCGGTGCCGGCGCCCACCAGCACCATGCCCGCCAGGAACAGCACGAACGAGCCGAGGACGGTGGCGCCGATGACGACCGTCCCGCCCACACCGCCCAGGGCCCAGCCCAGGGCCAGTCCCGGGCGGCGGCCGTGGCGGGCGGCCAGCGACGCCAGGGGGAGGGCGAACACGGCGGCGCCCAGGGTGATCATGGTCGTGGCCATCCCGGCCCAGGCCTCGGACCCGGTCAGGTCCTGGGCGATGAGCGCGCCCACGGCGAGCATCGCGCCCATGCCGATCCCACCGACGACCTGGGTGAGGCTGAGCGAGACGACGGTGCGCCGTTGCAGACGGGCTCGGCGGTCCTCGGTCAGACTCCCGGGGGCGGTTTCAGTGGACACGAGGACGGCCTTCCGATTCGTCGGTTATGGGACGAATCGTAGTCCTTCGTCAGCGGCGGCCGTAGCGCCACCTCAGATAACCGTGCTCGCGCTCGACCTGGCGCATGTGGCTGTAGAGGTGGTGGGGGTCCTCGGCGCTGACGACCACGCCGCCGTGGGGGATCACCGGCCAGCAGGCGTACGCCCAGAACCGGCGGGTGTACCCGCCCCAGAGGACGACCCAGGCGCCCTGCTTCTGCCACTCGATGTGTTCGGCGACCCGGCGCCGCTCCTCGTCCCGTGTGTCCATGCCTCCTCAGGACATACCCGGTACCGGGTTCCCCCAGCAGGCCGGAACCGGCCAGCCAACGGGGGTGGCGGCCGTGCCCGCACGCCGGTGCGGGCACGGCCGGGGATCAGCGCCCGGAGACGAGCGTGCTGCCCGGGACCGGCTCCGCGGGGTCGTTGCCCAGCGCGACCACCCGGTTGTCGGCGTCCACGTGCACGATGTGCTGGACGTGTTCGGCGCGCTCGGCCTCGGACACCTGGGCGTAGGAGATGATGATGACCAGGTCGCCGGGGCTGACCAGGCGCGCGGCCGCGCCGTTGATCCCGATGACGCCGGTGCCGCGCTCGCCCGTGATGGCGTAGGTGACGAGCCGGCTGCCGTTGTCGATGTCGACGATGTGGACCTGCTCACCGTCGACGATGTCGGCGGCGTCCATCAGGTCGGCGTCGATGGTGACCGATCCGACGTAGTGCAGATCGGCCTGCGTGACCGTGGCACGGTGGATCTTGCCGTTGATAAGGGTGCGCAGCACTGATCGAGCCTCGTTTCCGGTGCGTGGTGACGACTACAGGCCCCGTCCGGGGTCCCGTGCGTCACCCATGATGGCCTCTCCCCCGGTCCGCTTCGACCAGTGGGTCCCGCTAAGGGCGCAACATCCCGCCCGCCCCCTCTGTTCCGCCCCCACGGAAGGGGGCGCGGAAGGTCCTCAACCGGTTCCTCGCGGGGTGGGGGGCCGCCCGCGAAGGCGCCGCCGACCGTGGGAGTGCGGTCGGCGGCGCCTGAGGGACCTGCCCCGCTCAGACGGCGAGGGCGCCCAGGAAGGACTCCACCTCCGCGCGGCGCGGCGGGTCGGCGCCCTCGGTCGTGCAGGCCAGGGCCGCGGTGGCCGCGGCGAAGGCCAGGGCGTCGCGGGCCGAGGCCGGGTCCACCGCGGCCGGTCCCCGGGCCAGCACACCCCGTTCGGACAGCCGGGCCAGGACGGCGGCGCCGAAGGCGTCCCCCGCGCCCACGGTGTCGCGCACACCGACGCGCACGCCCGGCACCTCCACCCGGTCGCCCCAGTGGGACGACAGCGCCACCGCGCCCTCGCTCCCCCTGGTGAGCAGGAGCAGGTCCAGCTCGTGGCGGACCACCCACCGCTCGGCGACCAGCAGCGGGTCGCGGCCCGGTTCGAGCACCTCGATGTCCTCCTCGCTGACCTTGACCACGTGCGCGACCTCCATCCACTCCGCGGCCTGGCGGGCGGCCTCGGACCGCGGCACCCCCGCCGCCGGGCGGGCGTTGACGTCGAAGAACACCGTCGTGCGGTGCCGGTGAGCGCGGGCCCACGCGCGCAGCCGTCCCGCGCCGGGTTCGAGCACGGCCGCGAGCGAGCCCACGTGCACGGCCTCGGTGCCCGCGCCCAGCTCCGGCAGCTCCTCCGGCCGCCACTGCCAGTCGGCCGTGCCCTGGAGGTAGAAGCCGTAGTCCGCACCGCCCGCGGCGTCCAGGGCCAGGACCGCCAGCGTGGTCGGCTCGCTCGCCGCCACCGCCAGCCCCAGGTCGACGCCGCGCTCGGTGAGGTGGGCGCGGATCTGGCGGCCGAAGGCGTCGCCCGACAGCCGGCACAGCAGCGCCGAGTCCGCGCCCAGGCGGGCCAGGGCGACGGCCGCGTTGGCCGGACCGCCTCCCGGCACCGCCCGCCACTGCCCCGGCCCGGGCCGGGGCACCAGGTCGACGAGCGCCTCACCGCACACCACGATCACGACGCGGCTCCGGGGGCCAGGGCGCTCTCGGGCAGCTCCGCCGGGTCCAGGGCCCCGGTCATCACGGCGACCGCGTCGGACATGCCGCACCCCGCCGGGTCGAGCGTGGCCACCCGGCGGCCCAGCCGCTGGACGTGCACCCGGTCGGCGATCTCGAACACGTGCGGCATGTTGTGGCTGATGAGGATGACCGGCAGCCCGCTGTCTCGCACCCGCAGGATGAGGTCGAGCACCGCACGCGACTCCCGCACGCCCAGCGCGGCCGTCGGTTCGTCCATGATGACGACCTTGTTGCCGAAGGCCGCGGCCCGCGCCACCGCGACCGCCTGCCGCTGCCCGCCCGAGAGGGTCTCCACCGCCTGGTTGGGGTTCTGGATGGTCTTGATCCCGAGCTCGTCGAGGTGGCGGGCCGCCTCCGCCCGCATCCGGGGCCGGTCCAGCATGCGCAGCACCGATCCCAGCACGCCCGGCCGGCGCAGCTCCCGGCCCAGGAACAGGTTGGTCGCGATGTCCAGCGACGGAGAGACCGCCAGGCTCTGGTGCACCGTCTCGATGCCCGCGTCGCGCGCGGCGATCGGCGTGGGCAGCCGCACCGGGCGCCCGTCCACGAGGATCTCCCCCGCGTCGGGCACGATCGCCCCGGACAGGGCCTTGATGAGGCTGGACTTGCCCGCACCGTTGTCACCGATGACGGCGAGGATCTCGCCCGGGTACAGCTCCAGGTCGGCTCCGTCCAGGGCGGTCACGCTGCCGTAGCGCTTGACCAGGCCGCGCGCGGCCAGGACCGGTTCGACGAAGGAGTCCGCGGCACTGGTGCCGGCGGTGCCGGTGGTGGTCTGGTTCATCGTCGGGCCTTCCTGATCCACTGGTCGAGGGACACCGCGAGGATCACCAGGACGCCCACGGCGAAGTTCTGCCACAGCACGTCCACTCCGGCCAGGGACAGCCCGTTGCGGCACACGCCCACGATGAGCGCGCCCATGACGGTGCCGATGATCAGACCCCGGCCGCCGAAGAGACTGGTGCCGCCGAGCACGACGGCGGTGATGCTGTCGAGGTTGTCCATGACGCCCGCCTGCGGGCTGGCCGAGGCGATCCGGCCGATGAGGATCCACGCCCCGACCGCGTAGACCAGGCCCGCCACCGCGTAGACGCTCAGCAGGATCCGGTCGACCCGGACGCCGGCCAGGCGGGCGGCCTCCCGGTCGTCACCGGTGGCGTACACGTGGCGTCCCCACCGGGTGCGGTGCAGTGCGTAGGCGAGCAGCGCGCAGATGACCAGCATGAGCAGTGATCCGTAGGTCAGGCGCATACCGCCGACGGTGACGACCTGCCCGGTCCACAGCAGCACCTGGGACATGTCCGTGCCGCGCACGGTCTCACTGCGCGAGAACCACAGGTTGAGCGCGAAGAAGATGTTGAGCGAGCCCAGGGTGACGATGAACGGCGGCAGCTTGACCCGGGTCACCAGAAGGCCGTTGAAGAGTCCGCACGCCATGCCGCAGGCCAGTCCCACCAGCAGCGCGAGCGGTCCCGGCACCCCGAAGTCGGCGGACAGGCGCCCCATGACGATGGAGCACAGCACCATGATCGAGCCGACCGACAGGTCGATGCCCATGGTCAGGATGATGAGGGTCTGGCCGAGGGCGAGCGTGCCGATCACCGCGGTCTGCTGCAGGATCAGCGAGATGTTGGCCGGAGCCAGGAAGTTCGGCGCGATCACCGAGAACGCCACGATGGTGAGCAGCAGGACGCCCGCGGGCCCCAGGGTGGCCTGGGCGTGCAGGAGCCGTTGTGCCCGGTCCACCAGGGTGGGCGGTCTGACGTCCTCGGTCAGGACGGTCGGTGGCGGCTGCGGATCGGAGGTCGGTACCCGCGAGGTGTTCGATGTGGTCACGGTGGTTCAGCGCTTCCTTCGTCTCGTCCGTGTCGTCGCGTGCGTGGGCACGGGTCAGCCCCAGCAGTTCTCCAGGCCCCAGGCGCTGTCCTGGCTCTCCACGCCGTCCACCGGCTCGTCGGTGATCAGCTCGACCCCGGTGTCGACGAAGTCCAGGCCCTCGCTCGGTTCGGGGGTCCGTCCCGAGGCGGCGTACTCGACGACGGCGTCCACGCCCTGCGCGGCCATGTCGAGGGGGAACTGCATGGAGGTGGCGCCCAGCAGGCCGCCCTCCACGTTCTCCACGCCCGGGCAGCCGCCGTCCACCGACACGATGACGACGTCCTCGGCCACGCCCGCGGCGTTGAGCGCCTCGTAGGCGCCGGCCGCGGCCGGCTCGTTGATCGTGTAGACGAGGTTGATGTCGGGGTCGCGCTGCAGGAGGTTCTCCATCGCGGTGCGCCCGCCCTCCTCGGCGCCCTCGGTCACGTCGTGGCCGACGATGCGGTCGTCGTCCTCGTCGCCGATCTGGCCCGGGTCGGCGATGTCCACGCCCAGGCCCTGGAGGAAGCCCTGGTCGCGGGCCACGTCGACCGCGATCTGGTTGGGGTTGAGGTCGAGCATGGCCACGCGCGGCTCGACGCCCTCGGCCTCGAAGCGGGCGGCGGCCCACTGGCCGATGTACTCGCCGGCCAGGAAGTTGTCGGTGGCGAAGGTCGCGTCGACCGCGTCCTCGGGCTCGGTCGGGGTGTCCAGCGCGATGACCATGATCCCCGCGGCGCGGGCCTGGTCCAGCGCGGGCACGATCGCCTCGGAGTCGTTGGGGGTGACCAGGATGCCGTCGGCGCCCGCGGCGATGAGGTTCTCCACCGCCTGGACCTGGGACTCGTTGTCACCGTCGTAGTCGCCGGAGAAGGACTGCAGCGTCACGCCGTGCTCGTCGGCGGCCGCCTCCGCGCCCTCCTTCATCTTGACGAAGAACGGGTTGGTCTCGGTCTTGGTGATGAGTCCGACCAGGACCTCGCCGTCGTCGGCCCCGGCGTCGGAACAGGCCGCGAGTGAGAGCGCGAGCCCGGTTCCCGCGGCGGCGGCCAGTGCCCGGCGGGTCCACGGTGCATGCGTCATAGGGGGACTCCTTCATCGGCGTCCCGCTGCCGGCGGGACGAGGGGGGTGAGGCGTGCCTCGTGACGACAGTCACCGAGACAACGATGTCCCGCCAGCTTCTTCGAGACGTCCCAGATCTGTCAACCCCTGCAATCCAACGAGTTCAGCGAGTCGAAGAAGTCCGCGAGCACCCGTTGACAACGTTGACTCACCACAGGCAGGGTGATCCACATCACCGACCCCCGGCCGCCCACCGACACCCCTCGAAAGCGCCCCGTGGACGAGTCAGCGCCGACTCCCCCGGCCACGCCGGGGCGCGGTTCGCGGTGGGCACGACGCACCGGGGATCGAGATCGGAGATCCCTCATGCACCGACGACCACTCCCCGACTTCCGACGCGGGTCCCGGCGCCCGGCCCGGCGCCCGGCCCCGCCCACCGCACGGGCCGCCACGATCGCCCTGGTCACCGGCGCCGCCCTGACCCTCACCGGCGCGGCCTCCCCCGCGGCCGCCCCGGTGGCCGGGCCCACCGCCACCGGGACCGACCATCCGCACCGGCCCCGGATCCACTTCACTCCGGCACAGAACTGGATGAACGACCCCAACGGGCTCATCCACCACGACGGCGTCTACCACCTGTACTTCCAGTACAACCCGGAGGGCGACCGCTGGGGCAACATGTCCTGGGGGCACGCCACCAGCACCGACCTGATGACCTGGCAGGAGCAGCCACTGGCCCTGCCCCACACCGACGACGAGCACGTCTTCTCCGGCGGCGTCGTCTTCGACGAGCACAACACCAGCGGCCTGGGCACCGCCGCCGACCCGCCCCTGGTCGCGCTGTACACGAGCGCCTACACCGACTCCTCGGAGCGGCCCGGCGTCCAGGCCCAGTCCCTGGCCTACAGCCTCGACGGCGGCCACTCCTGGGAGCGGTACGAGGGCAACCCCGTGCTGGACATCGGGTCGGGCGAGTTCCGCGACCCCAAGGTGTTCTGGTACGAGGAGGGCGGCTACTGGGTGATGTCCACCGTCGTGGCCACCGAGCGCAAGGTGCTCTTCCACCGCTCGGACGACCTGGTCGAGTGGGAGTTCCTCAGCGACTTCGGCCCCGCCCACGCCGACGGCGGCGTCTGGGAGGTTCCCGACCTGTTCGAGCTGCCCGTCGACGGCGACCCCGACGACACCCGCTGGGTCCTCATCGTCAACCTCAACCCCGGCTCCGTCGCCGGCGGCTCGGGCGCCCAGTACTTCGTCGGCGACTTCGACGGCACCGCGTTCACCCCCGAACACCTGGTGGACTCGGGCCCGCCCGACGGTGAGGTCTTCGCCGACTTCGAGAACGGCTACGGCGACTGGGAGGTCGTCAACGACCTGGACGGCCGCGGCGGCGACGGCCCCTTCGGTACCGCCCCCGCCGCGGGCACCCTGCCCGGCCAGCACCCCGTGGTCGGCCACGAGGGCGAGCACCTGCTCAACGGCTTCGTCGACGGCGACGCCCCGCGCGGGCACGCCACCTCACCCGAGTTCACCATCGACCGCGACTTCGTGAACCTGCTCGTGGGCGGCGGCCACCACCCCAGGACCGGCGAGGGCGGCCACGCCTCGGTCGACCTGGTCGTGGACGGCGAGGTCGTGCGCACGGCCACCGGTCACGACAGCGAGAGCCTGGACTGGGTCTCCTGGGATGTCGCCGACCTCGCCGGCCGGACCGCCCGGCTGCGCGTGGAGGACGACGCCACCGGCGGATGGGGGCACGTCCTGCTCGACCACGTGATGTTCTCCGACCGCCCCGTGCCCGGCCTGGCCGACTACGACTGGCTCGACTGGGGCCGCGACCACTACGCCGCGGTCTCCTACAACGACACCCCCGACGGCGCCCGCGTCACCATGGCGTGGATGAACAACTGGCAGTACGCCGAGGACACCCCCACCTCCCCCTGGCGCGGCGCCATGGCCCTGCCGCGACAGCTGGAACTCGCGACCGTCGACGGCCGGCCCCGGCTCATCCAGAACCCCGTGGACCAACTGGAGTCGGTCTACGGCGACCCCGTCTACGAGCGCCACCGCGCCCCGGTGCGCGCACGCGGGCTCGACCTGCCGCCCGCCGAGCCCGGTCAGGCCTACCAGGTCGAACTGACCCTGCGGCCCGGCCGGTCCGAGGAGATCGGCCTGCGCGTGCACGAGGGCGCCGACCAGGCCACCGTCATCGGCTACGACACCGCCGCCGGGGAGCTGTTCCTGGACCGCTCCGACTCCGGCGACACCGGCTTCCACGACGCCTTCCCGAGCCGCAGCGCCGTCCCGCTGCCCCTGGACGACGGGAGGCTGCGCCTGCGCGTGGTCGTGGACACCTCCTCGGTGGAGGTGTTCGCCGCCGACGGGCGGGCCACGCTGACCGGCCTCGTCTTCCCCGACCCCGACGCCACCGGGATCTCCGTCCACACCGACGGTGGCTGCGGCACGGTCGAGGACGTCACCGTCCGTCCGCTGGGCCCCGATCCCGGCGGTGCGGCAGAATGAGTCCGTCCCCCCGCGCACCCGGGCGGCGATGAGCCCCGGGGCGGCACCGCGAACGTGCCGCCCCGGCCCACACGTTCCGGGCGCGCTGCCACGCGGAGAGTAGATGCAGGTGTCGGTGAACCAGAGTGACAGGGACCAGCGGACCACGCCCGGAGAACCGGTGCGCCGGGCGACCATGCGCGACGTCGCGGCGCTGTCCGGGGTGAGCATCAAGACGGTCTCGCGCGTCATCAACGGCGTCTCCACCGTCTCCGAAGACCTGCGCGACCGCGTCACCCGCGCCATCACCCAGCTCGACTTCCAGCCCAACCTCGCGGCCTCCAGCCTGCGCCGCACCGACGGAGCGACGCGGCAGATCGCCCTGCTGCTGGAGGACGTGGCCAACCCCTTCTCCGCCACCCTGAGCCGGGCGGTGGAGAACGTGGCCCGAGAGCACGGCACCCTGGTCTTCGCGGGCAGCCTGGACGAGGAGCCCCAGCGTGAGCTGGAACTGGTGCGCGCCGCCACCCTGCACCGGGTCGACGGGATCATCATCGTCCCGGCCGCGCCCGACCACGGCTACCTGCACCGCGAGATCCGCACCGGCACGCCGGTGGTGTTCGTGGACCGGCCCCCGCGCGGTCTGGCGGCGGACGCCGTGCTGGCCACCAACACCGAGGGCGCCCGCGAGGCGGTCCTGCACCTGGCCGACCAGGGGCACACCGAGATCGCCTTCCTGGGCGACGAAGCCTCCATCACCACCGTCGGCGAGCGCCTGACGGGCTTTCGCCGGGCCCTGGCCGAGCGCGGCCTGCCCGAGCGCCCCGGACGGGTGGCCCTGGACCTGCCCGACCCCGCCACCGCGGCCCGGGCACTGGCCGCCATGCTCGACTCCGAGCACCCGCCCACGGCCCTGTTCACCGCCCAGAACCTCGTGACCATCGGCGCCATCCAGACCCTCCAGGAGAGGGGGCTGCACCAGGACGTGGCCGTGGTCGGCTTCGACGACTTCCCCATGGCCGACCTCCTG
Source organism: Nocardiopsis sp. Huas11 (assembly GCF_003634495.1). Lineage (GTDB taxonomy): Bacteria > Actinomycetota > Actinomycetes > Streptosporangiales > Streptosporangiaceae > Nocardiopsis. The sequence goes on from NZ_RBKY01000001.1 coordinate 5,733,453, forward strand.
GCGCCCCGTGTGACCGTGGTCGCCCAGGACGTGATGCGCATCGGCACGAGGGCCGTCCAGCGCCTCTTCGAGCGCATCGCCGGTGACGACGGGGCGCCCAGGGAGGAGCGGATCCCGACCTCGCTGATCGTCCGCGGCTCCGGAGAGATCCCGCCGCCCGCCCGCTGAGGACGTCCCACCCGGCGCACGGCCCGCGGCCCGGACGCGGTCTCCCCCGATGCGCGCCGGGGGCCCGGGGCGTCTGCCGCCCCGGGCCGAGGACGGCCTAGGCCGTGTTTTTTGCAGCATTCCGGGCTCGCGGCCGCCAGGCCCGCCTCTCGCGGCGCCTCTGTGCTCGTGAAGTACAACCAGGCTGAACTTCGCACATCGTCTTGCGAGAGACGACCTGACGACCGCGAGCTCATCCGAAAGCCTTCAGAAAAACACGGCCTAGTGTTCTGATTGGTTAGTTCGCTTTGATGCGTTGGCAGTACGAGGCGAGGGATTCGAGGATCTCCTCGGCTGTCTTGGTCCACACATAGGGTCGGGGATTCTCGTTCCAGGACGCGGCCCAGGCGCGGATGTCCTTCTCCAGGGCCTGGACGCTGCGGTGGGTGCCGCGGCGGATCAGCCGGTTGGTGATCTCGGCGAACCAGCGCTCGACCAGGTTCAGCCAGGAGGAACCGGTCGGGATGAAGTGCAGGTGGAACCGGGGATGGCGGACCAGCCACCGCTGGACCTCGGCCGTCTTGTGGGTGGCGTAGTTGTCCAGGATCAGGTGCACCTGCAGGTCCGCGGGGACCTCGCGGTCGATCTTGGCCAGGAACTTCTTGAACTCGATGGCGCGGTGGCGGCGGTGGATCGAAGTGATCACCTGGCCCGTGGCGGTGTCCAGTGCGGCGAACAGGCTGGTCACTCCCGCCCTGACGTAGTCGTGCGTGGCCCGCTCGGGAGTGCCCGGCATCATCGGCAGCACCGGCTGGGTGCGGTTGAGCGCCTGGATCTGGGACTTCTCGTCCACGCACAGCGCCACCGCCCGCTCGGGCGGGTCGAGGTAGAGGCCCACCACGTCGCGGACCTTGTCGATGAAGAACGGGTCGGTGGAGATCTTGAACGACTCCTGCCGGTGGGGCTGCAGGCCGAAGGCGTTCCAGATGCGCCATACCGCGTTCTGGGTCATGCCGGTGTGCTCGGCCATGGAGCGCGTGGACCAGTGGGTGTCAGGGGCGGGTGTGCTCTCCAGGGTCGCGGCCACCACCGCCTCGACCTGGGCGTCGGTGATCGTGCGCGGCCGGCCGGGCCGGGGTTCGTCGGTCAGGCCGTCCAAGCGGTGCGCGATGAAGCGCTGGCGCCACTTGGTCACCGTGGGCGCCGGCACTCCTACCTCGCGGCGGACCTGGGCGTTGGACAGGCCTTCGGCGCAGGCGAGCACGATCCGCGCCCGCAGGGCCAGGTCCTGTGCGGTCTTGCGTCGTCTGATCCACCGCTGGAGCTCGGCGCGTTCTTCATCGCCCAGCTCCAGCGGCGGCAGCTTCGGTCCAGGAGCACTCATCCTGCAACCATAAACGAAATAACCAATCAGGACACTAGGTGAGCGAGGTGTAGGCCACCACGCCCCGACGGACGATGTCGCACGCGCGGCGGGCGGTGGTGCGCACCTCGGAGTCGCCGGAGGCCCCGGCGATCTGGCTGAGCATGTCCACCAGCATCTTGGCCGTGCGCACGAAGTCGCCCGCCGGCATGTCGGCCTCGCGCAGGATCGCGTCGAGGCGGTCGCCGCGCGCCCAGCAGTGCGCCGTCCACACGAACCCCAGGTCGGGCTGGCGCAGGAAGGACACCCTGTGGCGCGACTCCACCTCGTGCAGCTCGCCCCACAGCCGCACCATCTCCGCCAGGGTCTCCTCGATCCGCCCGCCGGGCAGCCGGGGATAGGCGTCGTCGTTGCGGCGCGCCTCGTAGACCAGGGAGGCCACGCACGCGGCCAGCTCGGGCGGTGTCAGGTCCTTCCACACCCCCCGGCGCAGGCACTCGGCGACCAACAGGTCCAGTTCGGAGTAGACCTTGGCCAGCCGGCCGCCCTCCTCCGAGACCTCGTCCCCCGACAGGTAGTCCAGGTCCTCCAGCACCCCGCACACCCGGTCGAAGGTGCGCGAGATGACGTGCGAGCGCCCCTCCACCCGGCGGCGCAGGGCGTCGGTCTCCTTGGCCAGCCGGAAGTAGCGCTCGGCCCAACGGGCGTGGTCCTCGCGCTCGGCGCACCCGTGGCAGGGGTGCTCGCGCATCTGCGCCCGCAGCCGCTGCACCTCCGCGTCCTCGCCCTGACCGCGCGACCGGCGCTCGTAGGCCGGATCGGTGCCCTGCTCCTTGAGCTTGTTGCGCAGGGTCGAGGCCAGGTCCTGGCGCGAACGCGGGGAGCGCGCCGAGAACGACTTCGGGACCCGCATGCGCCCGGAGGCCTGCACCGGCACGGTGAAGTCGGTCGAGTTGATCCGCTTGACCTGCTTGTCCACCGTCAGCACCAGGGGCGCGGGCGGGTCGCTGCGCAGCCCCGGGTCCAGCACGACGGCGTGCCCGGAGAAGCGCCCCGAGGGGATGCGGATGATGTCACCGATGCGCAGCCGCTCCAGGGCCTCCAGGGCCTCGTCACGGCGCTGGATCGACCGGGTCCGCGACAGCACCGCCTCACGGTCGCTCAGGGCGCGGCGCAGCCCGGCGTACTCCATGAAGTCGCCCAGGTGGCACTCGGCGGCCTGCGCGTAGCCCGCGAGCGCCTCCTCGTGCTTGCGCAGCTGCTTGACCAGGCCCACCACTGCGCGGTCGGCCTGGAACTGGGCGAAGGACGCCTCCAGCATGTTCCGGCTGCGCCGGCGGCCGACCTGCCCGACCAGGTTCACCGCCATGTTGTACGACGGCTGGAAGCTGGAGTTGAGCGGGTAGGTGCGCGTTCCGGCCAGGCTGGCCACGGACTCGGGGTCGGTGCCGGCCTGCCACACCACCACGGCGTGGCCCTCCACGTCGATGCCGCGGCGCCCGGCCCGCCCGGTGAGCTGGGTGTACTCCCCCGGGGTGAGCTGGGCGTGGGTCTCGCCGTTCCACTTGTCCAGCTTCTCGATGACCACGGTGCGCGCGGGCATGTTGATGCCCAGCGCCAGGGTCTCGGTGGCGAACACCGCGCGGATGAGCCCGCGCGAGAACAGGTGCTCCACGACCTCCTTGAACGCGGGGAGCATGCCCGCGTGGTGCGCGGCCACCCCCGTCTCCAGGGCGCGCAGCCACCCGTCGAACCCCAGCACGGTGAGGTCCGCGGAGGGGATGTCGGCACACCGGGTCTCCGCGTACTCGCGGATCTCGGCGGCCTCCTCCGGTGAGGTCAGCACCAGGCCCGAGGCCAGGCACTGGCGGACGGCGTCGTCACAGCCGGCCCGGCTGAAGATGAAGGTGATGGCGGGCAGCAGGCCCTGGTCGTCGAGCTCCTCGATGACGGTGGGGCGCAGGGGCGGCGCGAACCGCGAACGGGGCCGCGGCTTGCCGCCCCGGGCCCGCGACTGGGGGTGGCGGCGCCGGTCGGCGAGCTGGGTGACCCGCGCGTCCTCCTCGGCGAACCGGGTCAGGCTCGGGTTGATGTGCAGCGTGCGCCCGCCGACCTCGATCTCGCGGGGCCGCACGCCGCCCTGACGGCGGCGTTCACGCTTGCGCTTGCCCTTGCGGCTTGCCGGCTCCTCCTCGTCGCCGCCGTCGGTCTCCTCCTGCATGTCCACGAACAGGTCGTGCATGCGGTGGCCGACCATCACGTGCTGCCAGAGCGGCACGGGCCGCTTCTCGTCGACGATGACGGTGGTGTCGCCGCGCACCTGCTGCAGCCACTCCCCGAACTCCTCGGCGTTGCTGACGGTGGCCGACAGGGCGACCATGCGCACCGACTCGGGCAGGTGGATGATCACCTCCTCCCACACCGCGCCGCGGAACCGGTCTGCGAGGTAGTGGACCTCGTCCATGACGACGTAGGCGAGCCCGCCCAGGGTCGACGAGCTCTCGTAGAGCATGTTGCGCAGCACCTCGGTGGTCATCACGACCACCGGCGCCTCGCCGTTGACGCTGTTGTCACCGGTCAGCAGGCCGACCTGGTCGGCGCCGTACCGGCTGACCAGGTCGTTGTACTTCTGGTTGGACAGCGCCTTGATGGGCGTGGTGTAGAAGCACTTGGTGCCCTGGCTCAGGGCCAGGTGCACGGCGAACTCGCCGACCACCGTCTTGCCGGAGCCGGTGGGGGCGGCCACCAGGACTCCGTGCCCCTTCTCCAGGGCCTTGCACGCCCGGACCTGGAAGGGGTCGAACTCGAACCCGTACAGGCCCTGGAAGGCCTCGATGGCGGCGCTGGAAGCGCCCTTGCGCCGACGGAAGGCGGCGTACCGCTCAGCGTGACTACTCATAGGCTTTCCAGGCTCTCAGATCTCATCACTGAGATCCTATGCGGGACGCGGTGCCCGACGGCGTGGCGAGCCCTAGGCGTCCAGCTCCACCAGCTCGACCGACTTGGGCACGACTTCGCACTCCAGCGGCGGTGCGCCCACGCGCTCGCCGTCGGCGTAGGCCGCGCCCGCCGCGCCGGAGATGGTGACGGTGCGGCCCCGCTCCACCACGACCTCGTCCAGGCTCGTGTGGCTGCCGTTGAACACGCGCGGGAACAATCGCAGGAACCGGCCCAGCGGCGCCTGGCGGGCGAAGACGACGTCGATCAATCCGTCGTCGGGGACGGCCGCCGGGCACACGTGCATGCCGCCGCCGTAGGCGCTGGTGTTGCCGACCGCGACCAGCATGCCCGGCTCGGCGATGCGGCGCCCGTCCACCGTGATCTCGAAGTCGATGGGGGTGAAGGCGCGCAGTTCGGCCAGGAGTCCCATGAGGTAGCCGGCGCGGCCGATCCCGAACCGGAAGGCGTTGACGCGCTCGTTGACGCGGGCGTCGAAGCCGCACGCGAGCACGCTGAGGTAGTGGCGCCGGGTGCCGTCGGCCAGCCGCAGGCGCACGCAGTCCACCGAGCGCACGCGCCCGGCCAGGATCGCCTCGGCGGCGCGGCGCGGCGACAGGCGGCGCGAGGAGAACGCGCGGTGGATGTCGTTGCCGGTGCCGGCGGGGATCACCGCCATCGGGACACCGCTGCCCACGACGGCCTGCAGGGCCTGGTGCACCAGCCCGTCGCCGCCCACCGCGACCAGGGCGTCGGGACGGTCCGCGACCGCCAGGCGGGCCAGCCGGCGGCTGTCCGCGGCCGAGTCGCCGCTGTAGACGAACACGCGGGCACCGGCCTCGCGCAGCGCTTCCTTCAGCCGCACCGCGGTGACCGCGGCGCGGCGCCGACCGGAGGCGGGGTTGACCAGGAGGGCGATGTGGGGGGTCATGAGATGGGGACCTTGCTCACCAACGGATTCGGGGACGTGCGGGCTCGCGGAGGCCACCCGCACTCCCCGCGCCCGGGGGCGCTTCAGGACAGGGCGTCCTGGCCCTGCTCCTGCTCGGCTTCCTCGCGCTGGCGGCGATGGTACTCCTCCATCGCCTCGGGCGTGTTCAGCGGGGAGGGCACCCAGGCGACGTCGACCTCGACCTCGCGGTTCTGGATGCGGCGCTCCTCCTCGGTGAGGTACTCCTCCGGGATGTCGAACTCCCCGTCGCGGGCGCCCAGGACGAAGGCCTCCCACTCCGCGGGGGTGAAGAACAGCGTGCCCTTTTCCGGGGCCTTGCCGTCACGGACGGCGCGGAAATCGTCGTCGAAGCGTGCCACCTCGACGACCGCCTCGGAGTCGTCCTTGGACAACGAGGAGCGCATCCACACCGCGTGGGTGGTGTCGTGCCACTTCTCGTTGCCCATCGCCTCAGGAGGGAGCTCCCGCTTGGCCTCGGACCGCTCACTCATCGTGCTTCCTCTTCCCAGTCACCGGACCGGCCCGGAGGCCGTCCTCCGGGCCCGTGGGCCGTACGGTCGCCCACTGCGCCCGACCCTAGCGGCTCCGCGGCTCGTCTCAGGTCCGCTTTCCGGTCTCCGCTTCGGTCTCGGAGTCGTCGAGCGGTGAGAGCTCGTCGTCGAGCTCGGAGATCTCGTCGTCGTCCAGGCCGGCGTAGGGGTCGTCGCGGCGCTTGCGGCGGTCGTTGAGGAAGGCGAACAGCTCGGCGACCTCAAACAGGACCACGAGCGGGACCGCCAGGGCCAGCATCGAGATGGGCTCGGCCGGGGTGATGATCGCCGCGACCGCGAACGAGGCGAAGATGATGACGCGGCGCCACTTGGCGATGGCCGCGTGCGGCAGGACGCCGGAGAGGTTGAGCAGGGCCACCAGGAGGGGCAGGACGAACCCGAGGCCGAACATGCCCATCATGACGACCATGTAGTCCAGGTACTCCCCGATGGTGAGGAACGTCAGCGCGTCCTCGGGCAGGAAGCCGAACAGCATGGTCAGGGCGAGGGCGGTGACGTAGTAGGCCAGGCACGCGCCGGCGACGAACAGCAGGCCGGCCAGCGGGGCGAAGATGTAGGCGTACTTCTTCTCGCGGCTGTGCAGGGCCGGGGCGACGAACGCCCACAGCTGGTAGAGCCAGAACGGCGCGGAGACCAGGGCGCCGACGAACGCCCACACCTTGAACGCGACGAAGAAGGCGTCGAAGGGGCCGGTGACGATGAGCGCGCAGCCGTCGGGGTCGACCGCCTCGGACTCGGGCAGCGAGCAGTAGGGCGCCTTGAGGATCTCCCAGACGATGTCGTAGACGAAGTAGCCGACCACAGCGCCGAGGGCCAGGGCGATCATCGCCTTGGTGAGGCGTCCGCGCAGCTCGCGCAGGTGCTCCATGAGCGGCATCCGGGCTTCTGGATTCTCCCGGCGTCGTGCCGTCATCGTGCCGTCACTTTCCTGTCTCCTCGGGGCCGCGTGCCAGGCGCGGCCACCCCCTGACGACCGTCCGGCGCGGCGCCCCTCGGCGCCGCGCCCCGGCGGTTCCTAGCGCCCCTGGTCGTCGGACACCGTCCGCGTCCGGGGGCGAGACGGCTCAGTTGCCGTAGGTGTGGCGGGTGGGCTCACCGGACTCGTGGACGATGCGCTGGCCGGCGGGCAGCTGGGGGTAACCCTGCTGCTGCTGGGGAGCGTCGGCGGGCGCGGAGGCCTGGGGTCCCTGCTGGCGGGCCTGCTGCTGCGGGGCCTCGTCCTCGGTGGTCTCGTTCTCATCCTCGACCAGGCCCTTGCTCTCGGCCTTGAGGATGCGCGCGCTGCGCCCGAGGGAGCGGGCCAGGTCCGGAAGCTTCTTGGCTCCGAAGAGCAGCAAGGCCAGGATCACCAGAATGGCGATGGTAGGTCCGTTAAAGGGTCCCATGGTTCAACCTCTCTCTGGGGCGCGACCAGGCGCCTTCGATGGTACGCGCATGCGTCGCGGGGCCGTCACGCCCCCGCACCGCTCCGGCGGACGCGCTCGCGCAGGGCGGCGCTGCTCGCCTGGTAGTCGCCCGACGTCCGGTTCACCTGCACGGACAGCGCGTGCGCGGCGCCGCGCACGCGCAGCGCGAGCACCCCGATGGCGGCTCCGGTCAGAACCACCACGAACAGGACAGCAAGGACAGTCACGAATTCACCATATCCCTTTCGTGATGACCTACACCCCACCCCCCGATGAACATGTCCGCCTCACTCCGGCGACGAAGTGGTCTCGACCAGGGGAACCGGCGTTTCGGCCGGTCGGTAGTGTTCCAGCGCCCGCAGGGCCTCGGCCCGCACCTCTTCGGCCAGGGCCGCCGGTGCCACCACCCGGCACTCCGGTCCCAGCCGCAACGCCAGCCGGGCGACCCAGGCCGGCGCGGGCGTGCGCAGGGTCGCACGGACGCCGCCCCCCTCGCGTTCGAGCACCGACTCGCAGGCGTAGTCCTCGGTCACCCAGCGCGCGGAGGGCTCCAGGTCCAGGGTGACCAGGGCGTCGCGGTCCGAGCGCTGCAGGACGCCCGCGGACAGGTCGCGGCGGCCCACCCCCTCGGGGACCTCGGCCGCGTAGGGCAGGACCGTGAGCTCCAGCACCCGGTCCAGACGGAACAGGCGCACGTCGTGGCGCAGACGGCAGTACCCCTCCAGGAACTGGTTGCCGTCCTGCACCACCAGCCCCATGGGGTCCACCTCGCGCTCGGTGACCTGGTCCAGGTAGCCCGACAGGTAGCGCAGGTGCAGCCGCTGGCCCGACTCCAGGGCGTCGGCGCAGCGGCGCTGGGTCTGGGCGACCTGCTCGTCCATGTCCATGCGGACCTGCACGGCGTCCACCAGGGAGCCCGCCGCGGCGCCGGCCGCGGCCCGCAACTTCTCGCCCACCCGTTTGAGGGCGCCGCCCTCCAGCCCCTCGGCCTCGGGCAGGGCCTCCAGCAGGGACACCCCCACCACGAGGCTGGCCGCCTCGTCGGCGGTCAGCCGCAGCGGCTGCGCCAGGGTGTCGGCGTTGCCGAGGATGATCTCCCCGGTCTCCCTGGCCGCGTCCAGGTCGACGTCGATGAGGTCGCCGGGGGTGTAGCCGGGCAGCCCGCACATCCACAGCAGGCCGAGGTCGGCCACCACCTGCTTCTCGCTGAGACCGAAGTGGCGGGCCACCTCCTCGACCCGCAGTTCGCGGCCCAGCGCGTAGGGCACGAGCATGAGCAGGCGGCGCAGCTGGTCGGAGGAGCGCGGGCCGCGGGCGGGCGCCACGGCCTCGTCGCGCACGACCGCGTCCTCGGGTTCGCCCGGCGCGACCTCGTGCTCGGTGGTGGCCGCCAGGTGGGCGGCCACCGCGGCGCGGGCGTCGGCGGGCTCGACCAGTGCGGCGCGCGAACCGAAGGAGGCCACCGCGCGCACCAGGTCCGGGGTGTCGACGTAGGGGTAGTTCAGGGTGTCCCACCCGCCACCGCCGCCGTCGCGCTCGCCGGGCACCACGCGCAGTGCGCGCCGGCGCAGTTCGTGCGCGGAGTCGGTGCGCACCCGCACGGTGGCCGCGCGCTCGGGTTCGGCCTTCTGGGTGGCCACCACCGACCGCAGGTCCACACCCTCGGGCACCCGCACGTCGGGGCCGCCGCGCAGCACGTCCACCTCGCCGCGCACGCGCCCGAGCCGGAAGACCCGGCGCGCACCGCGGCGGCGGTCGTGGCCGACCACGTACCAGTGGCCGTGCTGGTTGACGATGCCCCACGGCTCGATCTCGCGCCGCTCGGTCGTGACCTGGCCGGGCTTGCGGTAGTCGAAGGCGATGGGGCGCCGGTCGCGCACCGCCTGCCACACCGGACCGAACGAGGGCTCGTCGGTGCGCATGGCCGGGGTCAGGCCCGGGGCGGCCTCGGTGTCCACCGGGACACCGGCCGAGCGCAGCTTGAACAGGGCGTTGGCCGCCGCCTCGCCCAGCGAGGCGTGCCGCCAGGCGCGCGCGGCCAGGCCCAGGACCAGGGCCTCGTCGGGCAGGAGCTCGATCTCGGGCAGCTCGTAGTCGCTGCGGGAGATGCGGTAGCCCTCCTCGCCGCTGACCGCGTCTCCGGTCCCGACCTGGATGGGGATGCCGCTGTCGCGCAGCTCCCGCTTGTCCCGCTCGAACATGCGCTTGAACGCCGACTCCGACTCCGCCTCGGCGTAGCCCAGCACCGTCTGGCGGATCTCCTGCGCGGTCAGATGGCGACGCGTGGACAACAGACAGATGACCAGGTTCAGCTGGCGTTCCGTTTTCCTGCGCGACATCGCCCGCACCCTTCTCGACACTCGGTGGACGACCGGCCGGACACGCGAGGGCGCGTCGTCCCGACACCGGCTCAGCATCGAAGGTACCGTGCCCAGCATGATCCGGTGGCGCCGTGGAGAAGTCCGTCAGATCCTGCCCTCCTGGCCGGGGGTGCGCGTGTGCGAAGTGGACGTCCATCCACGCGGGGACGACGATCCCGCCCCGCGCCGGTGCCGCGCGCTGGCCTACCCCGACGTGGTGGGCGCCCCCGAGGTGGGCGACGGGGTCCTGCTCAACACCGGGGCCCTGGACCTGGGGCTGGGAACGGGCGGATACGCGCTGGTCGTGGCCGTGCCCGACCGCCTGCCGCCCGACCGCGAGGGCCCGGGGCACCTGGTCAAGGCCCGCTACACCCCGCTGCAGACCACGGTGCTGGGCACCGACGAACAGGACTCGCCCCACCACGGCCGGCTGCGCGCGGCGGCCGGAGTGGAGGGCATGCCCGCGGTGGTCGCCGACCTGCACTCGTCCCTGCCCGCGGTCGTGGCGGGGATCCGGTCCGAGGACCCCGACGCCCGGATCGCGTACGTCATGCTCGACGGCGGAGCCCTGCCCGCGGCGTTCTCGCAGCTCGTGGGGGCTCTGCGGCACGAGGGGCTGGTGTCGGGATGCGTGACCACCGGCCAGGCCTACGGTGGCGATCTGGAGGCCGTGACGGTGCACTCCGGGCTGCTGGCCGCCCGCCATGTGCTGCGCGCCGACGTGGCGGTGGTCTGCCAGGGGCCGGGCAACCTCGGCACCGGCACGCCCTGGGGGTTCTCCGGGGTGGCCTGCGGCGAGGCCGTCAACGCCGTCGGCGTCCTGGGCGGACGGCCGGTGGCCGCACTGCGGGTCAGTGAGGCCGACCGGCGCGAGCGCCACCGCGGGGTCTCCCACCACAGCCTGACGGCGTTCGGCCGGGTCGCCCTGACCAGGGCCGACGTGGTGGTGCCCGTCCTGCCCGGCCCCTTCGGCGAACTCGTACGCACCCAGACCGCCGCGCTGGGTCAGCGGCACGCCCTGGTCAACGTGGACGTGGCGGGGCTGGAGGACGCACTGCGCGCCCTGCCGGTGAAGGTCTCGACGATGGGGCGCGGCCTGGAGGAGGACCGGCCGGCGTTCCTGGCCGCCGCGGCCGCCGGACGGCACGCCGCCCGCCTGCTGCGGACACCGTGAGCACGGCAGGGCGATGGCGGCCGACCGGGCGGCCCGCCCCGGCCTGAGCGTTCGGACGCTCGCGCCGCCCACCCGCGCCCCGGGGCGCGGCCGTCGGCCGCGCCGCCGTGCGCCGACGGACGCCCACCGCGCTCAGGCGCGCAGCAGGCTCTCCGGACTGGGCGCCTGTCCGGGCACCGTCGCGCGCTGGGTGGCGTCGAGCATGTGCGTGGAGGGCGCGTCGAAGAACGCGCCGGGCCGGAACATGGCCAGTGAGCTCGGCTCGGCCCGCACCCCCTCGTCCACGCGCAGGGCGTCGGGCACGAACACCGTCCCGTCCCCGCAGGTCACTCCCCAGGCGCGGCCCTGGCCCGCGGCGACGACCTGGCCGGGCGCCCCGCCGGGCACGGACTCGTCGAGCCGGCCCGAGCACAGGGTGATCCGCGCGCTGCCGAACATCGCGAACGCGCCCGGGTAGGGATCGGCCAGCGCGCGCACCATGCGGTCCACGTCGCGACCGGGGGCGGTGAAGTCCAGGTGGCCGTCGCTGGGACGGCGGCGCGGCCACGACGACGCGTGTCCCGTCTGCCGGCGCCGCGGCGCCGTGCCGGCCAGGACGTCGTCCAGGTGGCGGACCAGCAGGTCGGACTGCATCCGCGCCACGGTGGCGTACAGGCAGGTCGCGGTCACGTCCGGAGCCAGGTCGAACCAGACCTGGTCGATGATGTCGCCGGTCTCGGGCTCGGACTCCAGGTGGAACAGCGTGACCGCACTGGCTCGGAAGCCGCGCAGGATCGTCCAGGTGATGGGCGCGCGCCCGCGTCCGACCGGCAGCGGCGTGGGGTGCAGGCCCACCGCGCCCAGCGGCAGGGCGGACAGGACCTGGTCGTGGACGATCTGCGACCAGCCCGCGACGACCATCAGGTCGATGCCGTGGGTGGCCAGGGCGTCACGGGCCTCGTCGGAGTTGATGTCGGCGACCCTCAGGTGCGGCAGGCCGTGGTGTCGGGTCACCGTCTCGTAGTCGGCGTATCCGGACCGGTGCGCGAGCTCCGCGGGGTAGGACAGCACCAGGCTCGGTGGCCTGCCCCGGGTGCACAGCTCCTCCAGGGCGGTGATGCCCAGGCTCAGCCCGGACACGTAGCAGTAGCGACGCCGTTCAGCCATGGGCTCCCCCTCGCTCCAGGACCGTTCGCCCCGACTCTACGCACCGGCCCCGGCGCGGCGCGGACCACCGGCGGCCCCGGGCGTGTCCCCGGCCCGAGGACGCCGAACGCCCGGCCGGGAGGACCCGGCCGGGCGTGGGAGGGTGCGCGGCGCGTGCTGCCCCGCGGTGGCTACTCCTCGGAGCCCTCCTCCGCGGCCTCCTCCTCGTCGGCCCCGTCGGAGGGCTCGGCGCTGGGGTCGGCTTCGGGCTCCTCGGCGGGCGGCGGGTTGTCGACCGCGCCCAGGATGTCGATCACGAAGACGAGGGTGCCCACGGGTCCGCCCATGGCCTCCTCCTCGGTCTCGCCATAGGCCATGTCGCCGGGGACGACCAGGAGCAGGCGGCTGCCGACGGTCTGGCCGACCATGCCCTCGTCCCAGCCCTCGATGACCGCGCCCGCGCCGATCGTGGTGTCGAACGGGTCGCCGGCCCGGCTCCACGTGGAGTCGAAGGGCTCGTGGCCGCCGTTCTCGTCGGCCTCCCAGCGCACACCCGTGTACTGGACGATGACCTGCTGGCCCTCCTCGACCTCGGCGCCGCCGCCCTCGATGAGCGGCTCGACGACCAGGTCCTCGGGCGGGTCGTTGTCGGAGATGGTGATCTCGGGCTCGCTGTGGCCCTCCTGGACCACCTCGGGGAGATCGCCGCCACCGTTCGAGGACTGCTCACCGGGCACGACCGCGCCCTTGTTGTAGCGGTCCATGACGTCCAGGACCAGGACGCTGGCGCCCTCGGGCGCCGGCTGCCCGGCGGCCTCGGCCTGGGTGCGCTCCTCCTCGGTCAGCGGCGGGAAGACGAACACCGCCCGGCTGCCGACCGGCTGGTTGACCAGCCCTTCGGTGATGTACTCGGGCATCTGCTCCATGCGGACGAGGTCGGGCGCGCCCGTCTCGTAGCTGGACTGGCCCTCCACCGGCTCGCCCTCACCCGGGGCGGTCCACTGGTACTGGGCGACGTTGGCGACGAGCAGGTCGTCGTTGCGCACCAGCTCGTCCTCGCCGGAGCCCTCGCTCACGATGCCGGAGAGCTCCTCGTCCGGGGGCTCGTTGTCCGGGAAGATGACCTCGGGTTCCTCCCCGACCTCACCGGCCACCTCGGGCAGGCGGGGATCGAGCTCGTCCTCGCCCATGCGGAGGAAGGCGGGGGTGCGCCACTCGTCTGGGATGGATCCACAGCTTGAGACCGCCAAGGCGATGGCGGTCAGTGGCACCGCGAGAGCGGCAGCACGTCGGTGCATGAGTCACAACCTCTGATTTCCGGCTCAGGACAGAGTCACACTACCGAAAAGAGGGAGTTCGGCCACCTCTGGCCATGCCCGGACGCCGCAGGGCACCACTCACCAACCCACCCGCCGCTCCGGAGGCCGCCGCACCAAGGGGACGGAGCCGGGGCCCTCACCCGCGGCGGACGGCCTCCGCCCGCCGCGATGGCGCCCGCCGCCCACCTTCGCCCCGAGGGGCGATACCGGTGGACGACGGGCGCGGGAGGATCACATTCCGGCGATGAGCTTCTCCACCCGCTCGTCCACCGACTTGAAGGGGTCCTTGCACAGCACCGTGCGCTGCGCCTGGTCGTTGAGCTTGAGGTGCACCCAGTCCACGGTGAAGTCGCGGCGCTGTTCCTGGGCGCGGCGGATGAACTCGCCGCGCAGCCGGGCCCGGGTCGTCTGCGGGGGCACCGACTTGGCCTCGAAGATCTTCAGGTCGTTGACCACCCGTTCCATCTGGCCGCGGTTCTGCATCAGGTAGAACAGGCCGCGGTCGCGGTGGATGTCGTGGTAGGTCAGGTCGAGCTGGGCCACCCGGGGCGAGGACAGGGACAGGTCGTGCTTGTCGCGGTAGCGCTCCAGCAGCTTGTACTTGGCCACCCAGTCGATCTCCCGGGAGACCAGGTCCAGGTTCTGGGTCTCCACCGCCTCCAGGGTGCGCTGCCACAGGTCCAGGACGCGCTTGCCCACGGCGTCGGTGCCGTGGCGGTCGACGTAGCCCTGGACCTTCTCCAGGTACTCGCGCTGGATCTCCAGGGCGCTGGCCTCGCGGCCGTTGGCCAGGCGCACCTTGCGCCGGCCGGTCATGTCGTGGCTGACCTCGCGGATGGCCCGGATGGGGTTCTCCAGGGTGTAGTCGCGCATGACCACCCCGGCCTCGATCATCCGCAGCACCAGGTCGGTCGAGCCCAGCTTGAGCAGTGTGGTGGTCTCGCTCATGTTGGAGTCGCCGACGATGACGTGCAGGCGGCGGAACCGCTCGGCGTCGGCGTGCGGCTCGTCGCGGGTGTTGATGATGGGACGCGAGCGCGTGGTCGCCGACGACACGCCCTCCCAGATGTGCTCGGCCCGCTGGCTGACGCAGAACAGGGCGCCGCGCGGGGTCTGCAGCACCTTGCCCGCTCCGCAGATGATCTGGCGGGTGACCAGGAAGGGGATGAGGACGTCGGCCAGGCGGCCGAACTCGCCGTGCCGGCCCACGAGGTAGTTCTCGTGGCAGCCGTAGGAGTTGCCCGCAGAGTCGGTGTTGTTCTTGAACAGGTAGATGTCGCCGGCGATGCCCTCCTCGTGCAGGCGCTGCTCGGCGTCGACCTGCAGCCCCTCCAGGATCCGCTCACCCGCCTTGTCGTGGGCCACCAGGTCCAGCAGGCTGTCGCACTCGGGGGTCGCGTACTCGGGGTGGCTGCCCACGTCCAGGTACAGGCGGGCTCCGTTGCGCAGGAAGACGTTGCTGCTGCGCCCCCAGGAGACCACCCGCCGGAACAGGTAGCGGGCCACCTCGTCGGGCGACAGCCTGCGCTGCCCCCGGAAGGTACACGTGACTCCGTACTCGTTCTCCAGCCCGAAGATCCGTCGTTCCACGCGGACTCACCAACTTCCCGTCACCGGGGTGCGGACGGCGGGGCCTCGCCGTCCACACCCTCGCCGCGCCGCGTCGCCACGGCGCATCGTGATCATTGTTCGCAGGTCACTCGTTGGCCTCGTCCTCGGTGGTCTCCCCGCCGCCGGAGGCGGTGCGGGCCGCCGCCTGGCCCTCCTCGATGAGGTCGGTCAGACGCCGCCCGTGGATGCGGCGGAACTTGCGGTGCGACCTGGAGCGCTCCAGCACGGCGACCTCCAGGTTGGCCGCCTCCAGTTCGCGTTCCTCCCCGTTCTCCCTGGCCAGGGCGTGGGTGGCCGTGTTGAGGGCCGCGCTGAGAGGGGCGTCGCCGGCGAAGCGGTCCTTCAGGACCGTTCCGACGTGGTCGGAGGAGCCGCCGACCGCCACGAAGCCCTGCTCGTCGACGATGGAGCCGTCGAAGGTGATGCGGTAGATCTCGTCGCCGTCGGCGGTGTCGCCGACCTCGGCGACGACGATCTCCACCTCCCACGGCTTGAGGCTCTCGCTGAAGACGGTGCCCAGGGTCTGGGCGTAGATGTTGGCGAGCTGGCGCCCGCTGACGTCGCGCCGGTCGTACTGGTAGCCGCGCACGTCGGCGAAGCGCACGCCCATCAGGCGCAGGTTCTCGAACTCGGGATAGCGGCCGACGGCGGCGAAGCCGATCCGGTCGTACAGTTCGCTGATCTTGTGCAGGGTGCGGGACATGTTGTCCGCCACCATGAGGATGCCACCCTCGTACTGCAGGACGACGGCACTGCGGCCGCGCGCGATGCCCTTGCGC
Source organism: Nocardiopsis sp. Huas11 (assembly GCF_003634495.1). Lineage (GTDB taxonomy): Bacteria > Actinomycetota > Actinomycetes > Streptosporangiales > Streptosporangiaceae > Nocardiopsis. The sequence continues at coordinate 5,749,177 of NZ_RBKY01000001.1, forward strand.
GCGTAGTCCGCCTTGTCCTTCATCTGCTGTTCAGGGGCGACGTAGAACGGCATCGACACCGCGGATCGTTCCTTCGCTACTCGGGGAATGTCTGGAGTGGGGCGGGGGGCGCGGTCAGCTCAGGCTGGCCGTGGGTCCGTCGGGATCGGCGGCCCGTGCCTCGACCATCTCCGTGGCCAGCCGGGCGACGTCCTCGGCGGGGACCCGCCGGTGTCCGTCCTCGGTGATGACATCGATGAGCGGGAAGATCTTGCGGTGCAGGTCCGGCCCGCCCGTGGCGGAGTCGTCGTCGGCGGCGTCGTAGAGGGACTCCAGCGCCACCTTGATCGCGGTGGTCTCGTCCAGGTCGTCGCTGTAGAGCTTCTTGATCGAGCCCCTGGCGTAGACCGAGCCCGAGCCGATGGAGTGGTAGCGGTGCTCCTCGTAGCGCCCGCCGACCGCGTCGTAGCTGAACACCCGCCCCTGTGCGGTGTTCTCGTCGAATCCGACGAAGAGGGGGATCATCACGAATCCCTGCATCGCCAGGCCCAGGTTGCCCCGGACCATCTGCGCGAGCTTGTTCGCCTTACCCTCCAGGGTGAGCGAACGGCCCTCCATCTTCTCGTAGTGCTCGAGTTCGACCTGGTACAGGCGGGCCAGCTCGATGCCGAAGCCGGCCGAGCCGGCGATCGCCACGGCCGAGAACTCGTCGGTGCGGAACACCTTCTCCATGTCGCGGTTGGCGATGACGTTGCCCTGGGTGGCCCGGCGGTCGCCGGCCAGGAGCACTCCTCCGGGGAAGGTCAGGGCGACGATGGTCGTCGCGTCGGGAGTGAGGTGACCGCCGGCCGCACCGCCCTCGGGGAGCCTGTGCCCGGGCAGCATCTCCGGGTGGACCGAAGTGAGAAACTCCGTGAATGACGAGGTTCCCGCACTCATGAACGCGGCGGGCAACCGTCCGCCCTCGAACCCTGCGAACACGCGACTCCCTCCACTCGCGCCCCACCCCGGCATGGGGGCGGGTGGGACGCCTGTTGTACTTGCCTGCGACGACCGAGCCGTGCGCCCGGCCGTGGAATCGACCCTAGTCCTGTGCACAGCGGGGCTGGTGGCGCCCGTGTGCGCTCTCAGCGAACCGCCGGGGAAGCGGCTACTGTCCGCCCTTCTGCACGAACTGCCGCACGAAGTCCTCGGCGTTGCTCTCGAGCACGTCGTCGATCTCGTCGAGAATGTCGTCGACGTCCTCGTCCATCTGGTCCTTGCGTTCCTGCACGTCCGCCGCGGCCTCGGTCTCCTCGACCTCTTCGTCGCGGCGTGAGGCGTGCTTCTGACCGCCGGTGTCCTTCGTCGCCATCCTCGCTACCTCCCGTTCGGGGCTCTCGCCCTTATCTTGGCCCAACCACGAGCGGCTCAACCCACTTCCCGGAGCCCGATACTCGCAAGTTACCTCGGTCGGCCTCCCCTACCCCGCGCAGGAGGCCGCCGGCGGCCGGTTCCGCACGCTCACGCGCCGGCGTCGAGGCGCCCCCGCGGGCCGCCGGGTCCACGGCACCCGCGCGGCCGGCGGCCCGAGCGGCAGCCGATCCCCTGACCTCGGGTGTGACGGCTGCGTGTCCACGCGGTCACGATCGGCACCCGGTACCGGTGACCGCATCCGGCCACGAAGCCTCCCTTGCGCACACGCGGTGCTCTCACTCCGTCACTGCGCGCAGGCGATAACGCAAGGTCAACCGAGCGATGGCTACGAGTAGTCATCACCATTGGCCCAGTGACCCGACGACCCCACCTCGAACTGAATGGTTCTACTCAAAGCGGGTCTTTCGCCCCCCAAAGTGTCGACCTAAGGTGGTGAATCGTTTACCGGATGTATCGGTGAATATCGGGATCGATCAGAACTCGCTTCCGATAAGGGGACAGCGCCCCACCGGGCGATGCCCCCGTTCCCCCGCCAATCCCCCTTGGAGAGTAGGGATCAATGCGACCCTCCCCCGTTATCTCCGCCATCGGAACCGGCGCCCTGGCGTTCGGTCTCGCCCTCACTATGGCACCCGGAGCCCTCGCGGCACCGGCCGCCGCACCTCAGGCCCCCACCCCCGACGACAACGCCACCAGCATGCTGGAGGCGTTGGCCGCGGACCTCGACCTGTCCACCCCACAGGCAGAAGAGCTCCTTGAGGCGCAGGACGCGGCAATGGACGTCGACGCCGAGGCCACCGAGGCCGCGGGCGACGCCTACGGCGGCTCCCTGTTCGACATCGACACCCGTGAGCTCACCGTCCTGGTGACCGACGCCGACGCCGTCTCCGCGGTCGAGGCGACCGGCGCCGAGGCCACCGTCGTCGACCACGGCCTCGACGGACTCGACGAGGTCGTCGAGGACCTCAACGCCGCCGACGCCCAGGAGGGCGTCATGGGCTGGTACCCGGACGTCGAGAGCGACACCGTCGTCATCGAGGTCCTGGAGGGCTCCGGCGCCGACGTCGACGCCCTGGTCGACGCCGCGGGCGTGGACGCCTCCGACGTGCGCGTCGAGGAGGTGGCCGAGCAGGCGGAGACCTACGCGAACATCATCGGCGGTCTGGCCTACTACATGGGCGGCCGCTGCTCCGTGGGCTTCGCGGCCACCAACAGCTCCGGCCAGCCCGGGTTCGTCACCGCCGGCCACTGCGGCACGGTGGGCACCGGCGTCACCATCGGCAACGGCACCGGCACCTTCGAGCGCTCGGTCTTCCCCGGCAACGACGCCGCGTTCGTCCGCGGCACGTCCAACTTCACCCTCTACAACCTGGTCTCCCGCTACAACACCGGCGGCTACCAGTCCGTGACCGGTACCTCCCAGGCGCCGATCGGCTCGGCCGTGTGCCGCTCCGGTTCCACCACCGGGTGGCACTGCGGCACCATCCAGGCCCGCAACCAGACCGTCTCCTACCCGCAGGGCACCGTCCGCGCGCTCACCCGCACCAACGTGTGCGCCGAGCCCGGTGACTCCGGCGGCTCGTTCATCTCCGGCACGCAGGCCCAGGGCGTCACCTCCGGCGGCTCGGGCAACTGCTCCTCCGGCGGCACGACCTACTACCAGGAGGTCGCGCCGATGATCAGCTCGTGGGGTGTGAACATCCGCACGAGCTGACCCCGCCCCGCACCATCCCCCAGACGTCCCCGTCCGCGCCGCACGCGGGCGGGGACGTCCCCTGTCCAGGGGCGCGGCTGGGCTCAGCCGGCCCCGTGCACGACCTCGCCGTCCAGGACGGTCAGCCACGCGCCCACCGTGCGCAGCCGGTCGGGGTCCATCGCCTCCACGTCGGCGTCCAGCACCACCAGGTCGGCCAGGTGCCCCGGCCGCAGCGCCCCCAGGCGGTCCTCCACCCCGAGCGCGTGGGCGGCGTCGAGGGTGTGCGCGCGCAGCGCCTCGTGCAGGGTCACCGCCTGGTCCACCCCGATCTCCAGGCCCTCCCGCGTGGTACGGCACACCGCGTTGGCGACGGTGTCCATCGGGCGCAGGCTGGAGACGAAGGAGTCGCTGGAGAGCACGGGCCGCAGTCCCAGGTCGATCTCCTCGCGCATGGGCTGGAGCCGGTGCGCGCGCCCGCCCAGCCTGCGCAGGAAGTCGCCACCGCTGTCGTGCAGGAAGTTGGGCTGGTTGACCGGGATCACCCCGTAGTCGGTGAAGCGCTTGGTCTGCTCGGGAGTGGGGTGGCCGCAGTGCTCCACCCGCGGGCGCGCGTCCGGACCGGAGACCCTGGCGGCCGAGGCGATCGCGGCCAGGGTGTGCTCCATCGCGGCGTCGCCCTGGGTGTGGATCGCGACCTGCCAGCCCTCCCCCGCCGCCCGGGTGACCAGGTCCACCAACCGGTCCGGGTCGTGGTAGAGGCTGCCGGCGAACTCGCCGTGCTCTCCGTAGGGGACGGAGAACTTCGCGGTTCCGCCGAGCAGCGTGCCGTCGGAGTAGAACTTCATGCCGGTCAGGCGCAACCAGTCGTCACCGAAGGGACTGGCGAGCCCGGCGCTGGTGAGCGCGTCCAGCTGGTGCGACAGGGGCATGCCGAACGTGCGCAGCGGCAGCGTCCCCGCCGCGCGGGCGGCGCGGTACACGCGCAACTCGCGGGCGGAGACCTGGGGGTCGCACACCGTGGTGACGCCGGCCGACAGGTACGGTCCGGCCGCGTCGGAGAGCCAGCCCAGCAGCTGCTCCGCGGGAAGGTCGGTGTGGAAGTTGGGGCCGTGGCAGCCGATGTCCACCGCCAGCGGCAGCAGCAGCTCCATCGCCGAGTCCAGGACCATGCCCGTCAGCCGGCCCGCCTCGTCGCGCACGAACGAGCCCCCCGCCGGGTCGGTGATGTTCTCGGTGATCCCGCTCCAGGCCAGCGCCGCGGAGTTGACCACCGCCTGGTGGCCGGAGACGTGGTAGACGATCACCGGGTGCTCGTCGGTGGCCTCGTCCAGGTGGCGGCGGGTGGGCCGGCCGCCCGGGAACTTGGCGTCGTCCATGTGGAAGGCGCGGATCCACTGGCCCGCCGGGGTGCGGGCGGCCTCCTCGGCGATGACACGGGCCAGGTCGGCGGCGCTGCCCACCCGCGGGTAGCCCGCGTCCACGGCGGCCAGGGACTCGGCCGTGGACAGCAGGTGGTTGTGCGGGTCGATGAACCCGGGCAGGACGGTGCGGCCGCCCGCGTCCACCTCCACCGCCCCGGGCCCGGCCGCGGCGCGGGCCTGCTCGGCGGTCCCGGCGAGGCGTACCCGCCCCTCCCGCACGGCCACGGCGGTGGCTCGGGGATGGGCGTCGTCCATGGTCAGGACCTGGGCGTTGTGGATGAGCAGAGCGGACACGGGCGAGTTCTCCTCCTCGTGGCGGGTGCCGCCGGGGTGTCCGGCGGTCGGGGAAAGGTCTCAGGCGGCGAGCAGGTCGGCGTCGCGGTGGCGCGGTGCCCTGCGCAGGCACACGATGCTCACCAGCGCCATGGCCACCAGGAGCCCGACGACGGGCAGGATGCTGCCGGTCGCGGCGAACAGCGCCGTGCAGACCAGCGGCGAGAGCCCGCCGAACAGGGCGCCGGCGACCTGGTAGGCGATGGAGATCGCCGTGTAGCGCACCCGCGGCGGGTACATCTGGGCGAGCACGCGGGCGATCGGCCCGTAGACGGTGGCCATCGCCAGGCGCATCACGCACAGCATGAGCAGGATCAGCGCGGTGCTGCCCGTCGACATGACCAGGAACTGCGGCAACGCCAGCACGGCCACGGCCACCAGTCCCACGGTGACCACGCGCACGGTGCCGAAGCGGTCGCCCAGCCACGACACCCCCAGGGTGGCGACCAGCTCCACGAACGCGGCCAGGGTCAGGCCGTTGAGGATGACCTGCTCACTGATGCCGACCTCGGTGACCCCGTAGGCCTGGAGGAACGTGGTCACGATGTAGTAGCCGCCCACCGCGACCGGCAGGACGCCGATCCCCAGCAGCAGCGAACGCCACGAGGTGCGCACCGCCTCGCGCACGGGCAGGCCCGCGGGCTCGCCGGGCCCCTCCTGGGCGGCGGCGAAGACCGGTGACTCCTCCACCTTCAGACGGATGAGCAGGCCCACCAGCACCAGGACGATCGAGGCCAGGAACGGCAGGCGCCAGCCCCAGGTGTAGAGCAGTTCGGCGTCCCAGGCGGTGATGAGCCCGAAGGAGCCGGTCGCGAGCAGGGCGCCCGCGGGGTTCCCGAGCTGGGCGAAGGAGCCGTAGAAGGTCTTGTGCCTCTCCGGCGCGTGCTCCACGGCCATCAGCACGGCGCCGCCCCACTCGCCGCCCACGGCGATGCCCTGCACGAAGCGCAGGACGACCAGGAGCAGCGGGGCGACGAAGCCGATCTGTTCGTAGGTGGGCAGCAGTCCGACGCAGAACGTGGCCGTGCCCATCATGAGCAGCGTGACGACCAGGGCCGACCTGCGGCCCAGCCGGTCGCCGAAGTGCCCGAAGACGATGCCGCCGAGCGGTCGGGCGAAGAAGCCGACCGAGAAGGTCGCGAACGACGCCATCAGGCCGACCGCGGGGTCGACGCCCGCGGGGAAGAACACCGTCGCGAACACCAGGCTCGCGGCGGTGGCGTAGATGTAGAAGTCGAACCATTCGATGGTCGTACCGACGAAGGCCGCCGTCGCCGCCCGCGCGGGGTGCGCGGACGTGAGGGATGTGCGGTGGGTCATGGGTCCTCCGTTCGTGGCTCCCGGCCACGGCTGTGATGGTGAGACGGTAGCCACCGCCCGGTGCCGCGTGCAGGGCCGGACCGCACATGGCACCCTGTGATCGATGTGCACAGTGCACAAGGTGGGGAGGCCGCCGTGATCACCCTTCGCGACATCACCGGCGCACCGGACCTGGAGGTCCGCGCGGTGGCGGGCCGCAGCGGACTCGACCGGCCGATCCGCTGGGCGCACGTGACCGAACTGCACGACCCGGTGCACTGGCTCCGGGGCGGCGAACTCGTCCTGACCGCGGGGATCGGCCTCGGCGACACCGCCGCCGACCAGCGCGCCTACGTCCGCCGCCTGCACGACGCCGGATGCGTCGGCCTGGGCGTGGCCCTGGACGACCCCCGCGACACGGTCCCGCCCGCCGTGGTCGCCGAGGGCGACAGCCTGGGCCTGCCCGTCCTCAGCGTGGAGGGCGAGACCCCCTTCATCGCCGTGGTCGAGGCCGTGGCGGCCCACCACGCCGCCGAGCGCGGCAGGGCCCAGAGCCGTGTGCTCAGCGCGCAGGACGCCATGGCCCGCGCCGCCCTGCGCTCGGGCCCGACCGGGGTCGTGACCACCCTCGCCGCCTCGACCGGGGGCCGGTCACTGCTGCTGGACCGCACCGGCGTGACCAGCGCCGCCTCCCCGGCCGCCGAGCAGCCCTGGCACCGGCTCGTGCGCACCACGGTGGCCGGCGCCGCCCGCCATCCGCGGGGGATGGCGGTACTCGACCACGAGGGGGCGACGGTCCTGCTCCAGACGCTGGGACCGGCCGGGCGGACCCTGGGCTGGCTGGCCCTGTCCTGCGACTTCGAGGTCACCCCGCACACCAGGATGCTCGCCAACCACGCCGCGTCCCTGCTCGCGGTGGACCTGCTGCACTCACGCGACACCCGGCGCGCCCTGCACCGCCAGCGCGCGCCCCACCTGGCCGCGGCGGTCGCCGGCCGCGCCGCGCCGCCGCTCACCCTGCCCGACCCTCCCTGGGAGGTGGTGTGCCTGCCGTGCGAGGACCCCCGGGCCCTGGTGGACGAGGCCGCCGACGCCCTGTCCGACGTGCTCGGCGCCACCGACGCGGCCGAACGCGCGGGGTTGTGCGCGCTGGCCGACGCGGTCGTGGCCGTCCTGCCCGCCGGAGGGGGACCACACGCGGGAGGACGCCTGCTGCGCGCGCTCGCGCAGGCGCCGAACGGACCCCGGGGCGCGGGCGCCTGTGGAGCACGCGCGGTCGCCGACCTGCCCTCGGCGCTGTCCCGCGCCCGTCAGGCGGCCTCGGAGGGGTACAGCCACTGCGACGAGTCCGACGCGTGGGGCCTGTTGCGCTCCGCGGTCCCGCCGGAGGGGGCACGGGCCTTCACCGACTCCGTGCTGGGACCCCTGCGCGAGCATGACAACCGCCACGGCACCGACCTCGCGCACGTGCTGCTGCACTACCTCGACCACGGGGCACAGGTCGAGGCCGCCGCCCGTGACCTGGGGGTGCACCGCAACACACTGCGGTCCCGGCTCCGCACGGCCGAACGCGTCCTGGGCCGCTCCCTGGACGCCCCGCGCACCCGCCTGGAGCTGTGGACGGCGCTGAGCCTGACCCCCATGCCCTGCCAGGGCCGGAGCTGGCACACCTGACCCCCGGGAACATTCGCACGGTGACTCGTGTCACAGGGGTATGGAACCTCGGACCCAGGGCCGACCGCCCCCGAGAAGTCCGCGCCGCCGGCTCACCTTCGTCCTGGCGGCGACACTGGCCGTGCTCCTGGCCGCGGCCGCGGGCACCGCGCTGGCCTTCACCCTCTCGCCCCTGTGGACACGGCCGTCCCAGGTGGCGGTCCAGGAGCCCGAACGGCCCCCGGAACAGGAGGGGCCCTCGGAACAGGAGGAGCCCTCGCCCTCCCGTCCGCCCGCCACCGATCCGCCCACCGCGAGCGACACCGCCGAGGCGGTCCCCGAGTCGGTGCCGCCGGAGGCCTACACCGGCGCGAGCACCCGCGTGGGCACTCTGCGGCTCGACGTGGAGCGGTGCTACACCGACACCCACATCACCGACGGGTTCGCGTTCGAGGACGACGCACCCGAGGGCATGGAGTTCCACATCTTCCGACTCACCGTGACCAACGAGGGCAACGCTCCGACGACCTTCGACACCGCGGGGACCACCGGGACGACCACCGAGGGCCGCATCCTGCACAACGACCCCGACGCGGAGTTCACCGTGGCCTGGGACTACTTCTGGAACGACATCGAACCGGGCACCTCCGTGACGTCCTACGTCCTGTTCACCGCGCCCACCGGGACGGAGTTCGCCGAGGTCCTGGTCTCCGGCGAAGGGCTCCTCGAACCCGACCGGTGACCCGCGCACCCCTGCCGGAGCGCGCTACGCGGGCGCTCCGGGCCCGTCGGCCCCCGTCAGCCGGTGCGCCACCCTGAGCTCGGTGAGGTAGCGGGCGCGGGCGCCCCCGCCTCAGCGCCGGCGCCGCCCGCCCATGACCGCGCAGGCGAGCGCCGCGGCCAGGCACAGCAGCCCCGCGGGCACGGACACGATCTGGGCCAGCCCCGCGCCGATGTTGGCCCCGATGACCGGCGCCGTCGCGATCGCCCACCACGCCCCCGCCATCAGCGCGATCGGCACCAGGCAGCCGATCGCCAGCCCCCACGAGCCGCCGAGTCGGCCCCCGGCCACGGACCGCACCAGCAGCACGGCCGCCACCAGCGCCAGGACCAGGCCGAGGGGACCGATCACGGCCTCCGCCCAGCCGGGCAGCGGCAGGGGCTCGATCGCGTAGTCGGCCTCGTCCAGGGCAAAGCCGCCGGCCCGGGCCTGCTCCTCGGCCGGGGTGTGCACCAGCCACCAGGACGTGGCGGCGGATCCGGCCAGCAGGACCGCGCCCCAGAGGGCGTTGACGGGCGAGAAAGCGGAGGAGGGGCGAAGGGAGGTGGTGTCGTTCATAGGGCCATCGTCGCGGGCCGCCGCCCGCACCGCCTGAGTACCGGCACTCACCTTGCCCACCCCTGCCGCCCACCACCACCGTCCCGACGCCTCCGGCTCCCGCGGCGGGCAATCCTGCCGCTACTCCCGGCCGGTCCCCGTGAGCACCGCGACCAGGTCGGCGGCGGTCGGCGAGTTGTCCAGTAGGGCGCCCACGTGCTCCTTGGTGCCCCGGGTGGGCTCCAGGGTGGGGACCCGCTGCAGCGAGTCGTAGCCGGGCAGGTCGAAGATCACCGAGTCCCAGGACGCCGCGGCGACCTCGTCGGCGTACTTGGCCAGGCAGCGGCCGCGGAAGTAGGCCCGGGTGTCCTCCGGCGGCTCGGTGACCGCCCGCTGGACCTGGTTCTCCTCCAGCAGGCGCGTCATGCGCCCGCGCGCGGCCATCCGGTTGTAGATCCCCTTGTCCGCCCGCACGTCGGAGTACTGCAGGTCCACCAGCTGCAGGCGCGGGTGCGACCAGTCCAGCGAGTCGCGCGAGCGGTAGCCCTCCAGCACCTTGAGCTTGGTCACCCAGTCCAGCTCCCCGGACAGGCTCATCGGGTCCGACCCCAGCCGGCTCAGGACCGACTCCCAGCGGTCCAGGACGTCGGCGGTGTCGGGGTCCACGTCGGTACCGAACTTGTCCTCGACGTACTTGCGCGCCTGGTCCAGGTACTCGCCCTGCAGCTCCAGCGCCGTCATCCGGCGCCCGTCGCGCAGCCGGACCCGGTGGGTCAGGCCGGGGTCGTGCGAGACGGCCCGCAGGTCCGCCACCGGGGTCTCCAGCGACAGGTCCACGCTGAGGAACCCGTCCTCGATCATCGACAGCACCAGGGCCGTGCTGCCCAGCTTCAGGTACGTCGACAGCTCGCTCATGTTGGCGTCGCCGATGATCACGTGCAGCCGGCGGTACCGGTCCGGGTCGGCGTGGGGCTCGTCGCGCGTGTTGATGATGGGGCGCTTGAGGGTGGTCTCCAGACCCACCTCGACCTCGAAGAAGTCCGCGCGCTGGGAGATCTGGAAACCCGACCCCTGGCCGTCCGCGCCGATACCGACCTTGCCGGCCCCGCACACGACCTGCCGCGAGACGAAGAAGGGGATCAGGTGCCGCACGATGTCGCCGAACGGCGTCGACCGGCTCATCAGGTAGTTCTCGTGGCACCCGTAGGAGGCGCCCTTGTTGTCCGTGTTGTTCTTGTACAGCTGGATCGGCTCGATGCCCGGCGTCGCGCTCGCGCGCGCCGCCGCGTCGGCCATCACCCGCTCCCCGGCCTTGTCCCACAGGACCGCGTCCATGGGGTTGGTGACCTCGGGCGCCGAGTACTCCGGGTGGGCGTGGTCCACGTACAACCGCGCGCCGTTGGTGAGGATGACGTTGGCCAGCCCCAGGTCCTCGTCGGTGAGCTGCGTGGGGTCGGCGACCTCACGTGCCAGATCGAACCCGCGCGCGTCGCGCAACGGGTTCTCCTCCTCGAAGTCCCACCGGGCGCGCCGGGCCCGGGCGGCGGACGCCGCCAGGTAGGCGTTCACCACCTGGGTGGAGGTGACCATCGCGTTGGCTCCGGGGTTCCCTGGAACGGAGATCCCGTATTCGGTCTCGATACCCATAATCCGCCGCACACTCATGATGAGAGGTTATCCGCCATGGGCCGTTCTTGAACGCCTCAGCGCCGATTGTGGCCCAAGTGCCGTCGTCCCGGGCGTTTCCCACCCGTCTCCCACCATCGCCGCGCGAAAGAGGACCGCCGCCCTCAACACGGGGCCGCGGCCTCAGTTCTTCCAATAGCGGCCTCAGGCGGTGTTCCCACAGGTGGAAGCCGCTCTTTCGGCATATGGAGTCGATGTTCCGCGTGCACCGTGAACGAAGTCCGGACCGCCGAACGGCCGGATCCGAAAACGTCGCGGACCGGCCGTGCCGTTACCGTTCGCGTCGGGCGTGGTCCCCGCGCAGAACCCGCTCGACGAGGTCGTCGCGAAGCGCCCCGAAACCGGTGGCCGCCCACACGCTCTCGTCCGCCGGAACCTCGAAGTAGGGGACCTCGCGGCCGCGGTGGGGCGCCGACAGGACCGTGGGGCGCCGCCGGTCGCGCACGGACCTGGCGCACTGAGCGCACAGCGGCACCGAGATGTCCCGGGTCCCGCCGAACTCGCGCCACCGCGTCACCTTGGTGACCGTCCCGTGCAGGGGGTTGGCGTAGCAGTGCGAGCGCAGCGGCGCCGAACGCCTGCGCCCGGCCGGGCGGGTGGCCCGTTCCAGGTGGTCCTCGGCCATGTCCAACAGCACCAGCACCCCCACGACGTCGACCAGGTCCGCGTCCGCGGACAGGGCGTCGTAGACCCTGCGGGCCGCCGCGTGGGCGTCCAGCGCCTGCTGCAGCGCCTCGACAGCCTCGTCCTCCCCGGCGGTCGGCGAGGCGCCGCTCAACCGTTCGCCGAGCTCCACCACCTCCCGGCCGGCCCGGTCGTACAGGTCGTCCCGGCGGGCCCGGTCGGCGTTGTCGAAGGCCGCGTGCTGGGGCAGCGAGGGGACCTGTCGGGGGCGGCGCCAGCGGTACACGCCCACGCCGAGCCCGAACAGGGCCAGGGCGGCCAGGATCCAGGGCAGCAGCATCGACAGCGCGGCCGCGCCCCACCCGAGCGAGTAGTACCAGTCGAGGAAGCCCCGCTCCCGCTGGTCCTCGGCGGCGGAGTACACCGCCTCGGGGTCCTCCGACAGGGCGACCTCCACCGCGCGCTCCACCTGGGCGGCGGCCGGCGCGTCGTAGGCCATCTCGCGGGAGACCGTCGTGGCGCCGTAGAAGGCGGGGCCGGCGGCGCCGCCGTCCTGGGCGGTGAAGTCGTGCCCGGACAGCCTGCCCCCGTCCAGGACCAGGTAGTGGCCGTCGCCGCCGATCCTGTCGTGCACGGCCGCCGCCATCACGTCCGCGTCGCCGTTCCAGTCGCCGCCCTCGATCAGCGGGACGGCGAGGACGCGCAGCGGCACTCCGGACGCGTCGATCCGCTCGTCCAGGTCCTGGACGAGGTCGTCGGGGAGGGCGCCGGCGAAGGAGGGGTCGACCAGGACCGGCGACTCCTCCAGCCCGGCCACGACCCGTTCGGTCGCGCTCGCCTCCTCCGGCGCGGTGTCGGCCAGGCCCGCCGCCGGCGCCACGGGCACCAGGGCCGCGGCCAGTGCCAGCGCGGCCACGGCCGGCCGGAATCGGGTGCGTGTGCGCTCAGTGGACACGGGACTCCCCCATCAGGTCTTCGGTGTCGAGTCGGCCGCTGGTCCCGTAGCCGCTGGTGACCCACAGCCGCGCCAGTTCCAGGTGCGGTCGCCGCCCGCCCGAGGGAGCGGCGACCATGAGGACCCGGCGATCACGCGCCCGGTCCGAGAGCAGGGCGCAGGAGGCGCATCGGGCCTGCCGCTCCCGAGGCCGCTGCCCGCGCCCGCGCCCTTGCGGAGCGGCCGGGCCGTGCAGGGGGTTGACCATGCAGACCGGCAGGTCGGCCGTGGCCGCGGTGTCGGGATCGGGGTCGAGCCGGCGCACCACCCGGTCCGACAGCACCACGACCCCGACCAGGTCGAGTTCGTCCGGCGCCCCGCGCAGCACGGCCAGTGCGGTGTCGGTCTCCCGCAGGGACCGGTCCAGGCCGGCGTGGTCGGCCGGCGCCGCTTCCAGTGCCCTGGCCGCGCGGCGCACCGCCCGGTCGGCGCGCGGGCGCAGGGAGCGCCCGGGGATGGTGTCCATCCTCCCGCGGACGCCGAGCACCGCCCAGACCAGCCCCAGGAGCGCCAGGGCCGACAGGGGGCCGGTCACGAACAGGGCCATGCTCCAGTCGCCGGACAGGAACGCGGACAGCCGGGAGGGCTCGGGGGCCGGCTCCGTCCTGTACTCGACCTCGGCCGGCGGGGGCGGCTCCTGGCCCGGGGCGGGCGACGCCTGGTCCACCACGTCCAGCAGGTCCTCCACCGCCTGCCGGGTCGTGAGGTCGAACCGGTAGCCGGTCACGTCCGTCAGGGGGTCCACGACCGCCTCGCCGAGGGTGTGGCCGAACAGGACCGCCTCCAGTGCGGGGTCGGACCCGTCCGCGTCGTCCACGACGACGAAGGCGCCGTCCTCGTCCATGACGTGGTGGAGCGCGTGCGCGAAGATCTCCAGGTCGCCGCCGGACTCGTCGTGGCGGGACATGGGCACGACCGCGGTGTACACCGGCAGGTCGGAACCGGACAGGCGCTCGGCGATCCCGGTCAGGTCGCCCACTCCCGCCCCCACCCGGGGATCCACGTACAGGGGGTCCTGCGCCAACCCCGCGGCCACGCGCTCGACCCGGGAGGTGTCGTGGACGTAGGGGGCCAGGACGCGCTGGTCCGGCGTTTCCCGCCGTTCGTCCTCGGGCAGCGTCGCGGTGTGGACGTGGACCAGAGCGGCGACCAGGGCGAGGACTCCCACGACCGGGGCGAGGAAGCGCCCCACGGTCAGCGCGCGGTCCCCGGGCGGCCGTCCCTGGTATCCCGCCTCGGTCGCCCGTGCGCGCCGACCGTGGCGGACCGCGGACAGCACCGCCCACAGCGTCGCCGCCATCCCGGCGACGGCCGCGGCGGCCTCCCCCAGGACGCCCGGGCCGCTGCTGGTGTTCAGCTTCAGATCCTGGACGTACTGCTCCGCGTACCAGGCGGCCGGGATGCGCGAGTACCACCGCGGCTGGGCCCGCTCGTGCAGGTCGGGGGCGGTGAGGGTGTCCACGAAGACGTCGGCCTTGGTGTCCAGCGGCGTGTGGTAGGTCATCAGCCGCTCGAGGGAGACCACCTGGCCGGCCTCCCTCAGCGGCAGGTCGACTCCCCGGCCCAGCGCCTGGACCCGGGACTCCCCGGGTTGGAGCAGCACGTACAGTCCCGGCTCGCCCACCCGGTCCTGCAGGGCGGGCAGGAGTTCGGCGTCCGAGGCCACGTCGTCGACGGCGGCTCTGGCCACGACGTAGTAGTCCACGCCCAGTCGGCCGAACGCCTCGTGCAGGCTCCGCTCCAGCTCATCCGCGTCGTAGTCGCCGAGGAGCGTGTCCTCGACCACCACCGCCGCACCCTCGGGCCGCTCCTCCAACAGACCGGTGTAGTGCGCGGCCACGCTCGTCGGCTCCTCGGGCGGAGCGGTGTCGGCGTGGGCGGGAAGGACCGGGAGGAGGGCGGCCGGTCCCACGAGCGCGAGCAGCAGCGGCGCCGCCAGGAACACCAGCGCACGGCGCAACGACCGGGATGGAGAGTGCATCCGCCCAATTTACGCCGCCTTGCCCCGGCCCTGGCCTGCGGGTGCACCGGACCGGCCGCCCGGCTCGCGCGGACGGCCCGCGACACGCCAGGGGCCCGCCGGAAGAATCCGGCGGGCCCCTGCTGCCGCGCTGTTACAGGTACTGTCCCGTGTTGGCGACGGTGTCGATGCTGCGCCCGGCGTCGGCGCCCTTCTTGCCGGTCACCAGGGTCCGGATGTAGACGATGCGCTCGCCCTTCTTACCGGAGATGCGTGCCCAGTCGTCCGGGTTGGTGGTGTTGGGCAGGTCCTCGTTCTCACTGAACTCGTCGACGCAGGCCTGCAGCAGGTGCGAGACCCGGATGCCCTTGGCCTGGGCGTCGATGAAGTCCTTGATGGCCATCTTCTTCGCCCGCGAGACGATGTTCTCGATCATCGCGCCGGAGTTGAAGTCCTTGAAGTACAGGACCTCCTTGTCCCCGTTGGCGTAGGTCACCTCCAGGAACCGGTTCTCCTCGCCCTCGGTGTACATCCGTTCCACGACCCGCTGGATCATGGCGTCGACGGTGGCCTTGGCGGACCCGCCGTGCTCGGCCATGTCCTCCTCGTGCAGCGGCAGGTCCGGAGTGATGTACTTGCCGAAGATGTCGCGGGCCGCCTCCGCGTCGGGCCGCTCGATCTTGATCTTGACGTCCAGTCGGCCCGGCCGCAGGATCGCCGGGTCGATCATGTCCTCGCGGTTGGAGGCGCCGATGACGATGACGTTCTCCAGCCCTTCGACACCGTCGATCTCGCTGAGCAGCTGCGGCACGATCGTGTTCTCCACGTCGGAGGACACCCCCGAGCCACGGGTGCGGAAGATCGAGTCCATCTCGTCGAAGAACACGATGACGGGAGTGCCCTCGGAGGCCTTCTCCCTCGCCCGTTGGAAGACCAGGCGGATGTGCCGCTCGGTCTCGCCCACGTACTTGTTGAGCAGCTCCGGACCCTTGATGTTGAGGAAGAAGCTCTTGCCCACGTCGCGGCCGGTCCGCTCGGCCACCTGCTTGGCCAGGGAGTTGGCCACCGCCTTGGCGATGAGCGTCTTACCGCACCCGGGGGGTCCGTACAGCAGCACGCCCTTCGGCGGGCGCAGCTGGTGCTCGTAGAACAACTCCTTGTAGAGGTAGGGCAGTTCGACCGCGTCGCGGATCATCTCGATCTGCCCCGACAGGCCACCGATGTCGGTGTAGGCGATGTCGGGCACCTCTTCGAGGATGAGCTCCTCGACCTCGGACTTGGGAATGCGCTCGTAGACGTAACCCGAACGCGGCTCCAACAGCAGCGAGTCGCCCGGTCGGACCGGTTCGTCCCGCAGCGGTTCGGCCAGGCGCACGATGCGTTCCTCGTCATGGTGGGAGATCACCAGCGCGCGCTCGCCGTCCTCAAGGATCTCCTTGAGCATGACGACCTCGCCGACGGTCTCGAACGACTCCACCTCGACGACGTTGAAGGCCTCGTTGAGCATGACCTCCTGACCGGGACGCAGGGCGTCCAAGTCCACGGAGGGGCTGACGTTCACCCGCATCTTGCGGCCGTTGGTGAAGATCTCGACGGTCTCGTCCTCACGGGACCCGAGATAGACGCCGAAGCCGGACGGCGGCTGCGCCAGCCGGTCGACCTCCTCCTTCAGTGCCACGATCTGCTCGCGCGCCTCCTTGAGCGTGGAGACGAGCCGCTCGTTCTGTCCGTTGGTGGCGGCGAGGTTGGCCTGGGCCTCCCTCAACCGCTCTTCCAGTAGGCGTACATGTCGGGGCGAATCGGCGAGCTTACGCCGAACCACGCTGAGTTCCTTTTCCATGTAAGAGACCTGTGCCGTGAGTTCAGCGACTTCACGGTCCTGGTCGCTCTGACGCTCGTCGTCGCGCTCTGCCACGTCCGCCACCTCCCTATGAGAAGGACGACTACTCGGGAGCCTACCTACCCCCGCCCAATTCCTAACCTCCCAGTGGTGAGGAGTGTCCTAACCCTCATTTGGAGGTCTTGCATCTGACCAGGTCACAGTGGTACCGGATGACCCGACGTAATGAGAAAGTAACCTCCGTGCCGGGTTCCGGGCAAGCCCGGCGCGACGGGCGGCGCACCGCTTCGGCGCACGTCGCCGGGCAGGCGGGCACATGGCGAAGCCCGCCCGGGCAGTGCCCGGGCGGGCTTTCACGGTCCCGCCGACGGCCCAGCGGCCGACCGGCGACTACTCGGCGTCCTCGCTCGACTCCGCCGTGGGCGTGGTCGGCTCCGTCGGCGCCGACGACTCGGCGGGTGCGGCCCGCTCCGGCTCGGCCTGCTCCGGCTCCGCCACCGCGGCCGTCTCGGACTCCGCCACCGGCGCCGGTGACGCTGCCGTCTCGGCGGCGCGGCCGTCCCGCTCGCGCGCGGGGGTGAAGTCCTTGCCGTAGGCGCCCTTGGCCGGGCGGCGGCGGCGCTCGGGCGCCTCCGCCCCGTCCGCCAGGCGCCGGGCGACCACGAGGAACCCGGTGTGCCCGATCATCCGGTGGTCGGGACGCACCGCCAGACCCTCCACGTGCCAGGTGCGCAGCATCGTCTCCCACGAGCGGGGCTCGTAGAAGCGCGGGTCCTCGCGCAGTTCCTCCACCACGCGCGAGAGCTGGGTGGTGGTGGCGACGTAGACGCACACCAGGCCGCCCGGGATCAGGGCCCCGGCGACGGCGTCCAGGCACTCCCAGGGCGCGAGCATGTCCAGGAAGACACGGTCGACGTCGGTCTCGTCCAGGGACTCCACCAGATCGCCGACGGTGAGCTTCCACGCCGGGTGCGGGCCGCCGTGGAACCGCTCGACGTTCTTACGGGCGATCTCGGCGAAGTCGGCGCGGCGCTCGTAGGAGTGCACCATGCCCTGCTCACCGACCGCGCGCAGCAGCCAGTTGGACATCGCCCCCGAACCGGCGCCGGCCTCCACCACCCGCGCGCCCGGGAAGATGTCCGCCTCGACGAGCACCTGGGCGGCGTCCTTGGGGTAGACGATGGTCGCGCCGCGCTTCATCGACAACGTGTAGTCGATCAGCAGCGGGCGCAGCGCCACGTAGGCGGTGCCGGTGTTGGAGCGCACCACGCTCCCGTCGGGCTGACCGATCAGGTCGGCGTGGTCGACCTTGCCCTTGTGCGAGTGGAACGTACCGCCCTCGCTCAGCGTGATGGTGTGCATGCGACCCTTGGGGTCGGTCAACTGCACGGTGTCGCCGTCGGTGAAAGGGCCGCGGCGCCCATGGATACCGGTCAACGTCGCTCTCGTCTTCCCACGTCGCAATTGGTCGGGCCGACCGCCCAGCGTATCGGTCCGCCACCACTCGGCGGACCGGTCCGCGCCCGCCACGGCCGCTCCCCGCCCCGAACACGTGCGAAAGTCGGCGCACCAGGGCAGGATCGGGTTGCGTGGGGCGCTCGGCGCCCCTTCGGCACACGAGGACCAACGGGAGACGACGACCCATGTCACAGCTGACCACGGGGCTGGGAATCGACATCGGCGGCAGCGGTATCAAGGGTGCCCCGGTCGACCTCGCCGCCGGCGAGTTCCTCCAGGAGCGCCTGAAGATCCTCACGCCCGAGCACGCCACCCCCGCGGCCGTGGCCGAGATCGTGGCCCGCATCGCGGAGCACTTCCCCGTCGCCGAGGGCACGCCCCTGGGTGTCACCTTCCCCGGCGTGGTCCAGAACGGCATCGTGCACACCGCCGCCAACCTGCACGGACACTGGGTGGGCACCGACGCCCGGGCCCTGTTCGCGCGGGCCACCGGGCGGAAGGTGCGCGTGCTCAACGACGCCGACGCCGCGGCCCTGGCCGAGGCCCGCTACGGCGCGGCCAAGGGGGTGCGCGGCGTCGTGCTGATGACGACGCTGGGCACCGGGATCGGCACGGCCCTGGTCGTGGACGGGCGCCTGGTGCCCAACACCGAGTTCGGCCACCTGGAGATCGACGGCCACGACGCCGAGACCCGCGCCTCCTCGGGTGCCAAGGAGCGTGAGGACCTCTCGTACCACACCTGGGCGACCGAGCGCCTGCACCGCTACTACCGGGTCCTGGAGGACCTGGTGTGGCCGGACCTGATCGTCGTCGGCGGCGGGGTGAGCCGCAAGGCCGACAAGTTCCTCCCCCACGTGGACATCCGCACGCCCATCGTGGCCGCGTCGCTGCGCAACTCCGCGGGGATCGTCGGCGCCGCTCTGGCCGCGGCCCAGGACGCCGACCAGGACGCCGCCCTCGACGCGGCTCAGGACACGGACGCCGGCCCCGCGCGGGAGGCGACCGCGACCCCGGCGGAGATCGTGGACGACCTCGCCTGACCCCCGCACGCGGGGGCGGGAGCGAAGGCGCGGCCCGAGGGGCACCGGGGGTCGTGGTGCCGCTCGGGCCGCCGGGGGGCGAGAGGACGGGCGGGACCGGGCACGGCCCCGTGCAGAGGGAGACTGGGTTTCGGGGAAGGCCCAGGCCCCGCCCGTCGACTGGGCGCGTTCACAGCACACGCCCGTTCGGGATGAGCGCGACGGCTCGGGTTCACGGAAGCGTCGGCGGTCGTCACCGCCCACGGCGCACGGAGAGGTCGGGGACGGTCACGCCGCGTCGGACGCGCCGTCACAGGAGGAGAGCGCCCCGGCGATCCGCCGCGCGGCGTCCCCCGTCCGGGTCACCGGGGACAGCGGGACCCCCGCCAGTGGGGCGGGCACCCCGTCCTGGAGCGGCCAGCGCATCCACCACCACAGGCCGCCGCGGTGCGGCCGTAGGAGCGCGCGCTGCGGCCGGCTGCTCGGTCCGGCGTCGACCACACCCGACATCCGGTCCTCGCGTACCTCCACGCCTCGTGAGCGCAGCTCGGCGACCAGGCCGCGCAGCGCTCCGCCGACCAGCTCCCCGCGGTCGGCGCCGCCGGCGGCCGTTCCCGCCGGGGGCCGCGCCTCGGCGGCGTCCGCGCCGCGTCCGGGCCCGGCCACGGCCGGACCGGGCTCGCCCAGCGGTGGGGTCTCAACGGTCACCGGACCTCCCTTCCCTCTGTGTTCCCGTGCGACCGGGGACCAACGTCCCTTGAACTCTGCCGCATTAAGGGGACGGGAACGCGACCGTATGCGGATCACGCATCACGCCTTCTTTTTGACACATAGCCACCAAGGGCGTCCGGAATCCCTAATCTAAGCTCATGCCCCAACGAGACGGTGTTCCTCCACCTGACCTGTGGTCGCGGCCCCGCATCGCGGCCGCCCTGGCGACCTGTGACATGGCGACGGTCATCGAGGGCGTGCGCAGTGCGCGCGGATGGTCCCAGGGCGAACTCGCCCGCGCGATCGACTACTCGCAGAGCTGGGTCTCCCGGGTGGTCAACGGCCAGCAGTCCCTGACGGTGAGCCAGGTACAGGACCTCGCCCAGAGGCTCGACATCCCCCTGCACCTGCTCCGTTTCGGCGGCACCGCGCCGGCGGAGGCCCCCGCCCCCAAGGAGGTGGACCCCACGAGACGCCGCGACTTCGGACGGGTCGTCGCCGCGGGAGCCCTCATGACGACCACCCCGCCGCGGACCGCCTCCGCGCACGCCCGGCACGCGGTCAACGAGACCACCGCCCCGGCCCTGCGCTCCATCACCGGCGGCCAGCGACGGATGGACGCCACCTCCTGTGCCCGCCACCTCCTGCCCAGCGCGGTGGCGCACGTGCATCTGGCCGAGCAGATGCTCGCGAACGCGCGCGGGACGCCCTTCCTCGCACCCGTGAGCGCCGCGGCCAGTGAGGCCTCCGGCTTCGCCGCCTGGCTGCACGCCGACCAGGGGGACATGGGCTCGGCCCGCATGCACTACCGCACCGCCGTGGTCCGTGCCCGCCAGACCGGCATCCGGCTGCTCGACGTCTACATGCTCGGCTCGCTGGCCGCCTTCGAGACCGACACCGCCGAGGACCCCGAACTCGGCCTCGGACTCGTACAGGAGGCCGAGCACGTGCTGGGCCGCACCGCCCACCCCACCGCCAACGCCTGGTTGGCCTGTGTGGGCGCCCTGGCCCACGCCGGGATCGGCGACCGCTCCTCCGCCGCGCGGGCCCTGCGCCGAGCCGAGCGCGAGGTCACCAGACCCGGCAACTGCGATCCGCCCTGGCCCTGGGTCTTCGCCTTCGACGAGCCCAAGGTCGCCGGCTACCGCGCGCTCGTGGACGTGCGCCTGCGGCGCCCGCACGACGCCCGCGAGGCCTTCGCCGAGGCCTTCGCCCCCTCCACGGCCAACGCCAAGCAGGCCGCCGTGCTCCAGGTCGAGCTCGCCTCGGCCCACGCCGACGCGGGAGACGTCGACGAGGCGTTCCGTCTGGCCCAGGACGCGCTCACCACCGGCATGGAGTTCGGCTCCGAACGCGTCATCGGCCGCGTACGCGGCTTCCGGCGCCGCTACGCCGGCCCCTACGCCGCCTGCGTCCGCGAACTCGACGACCGCCTGACCTCGGTCATGACCGGCTTGTCCGCTTGTGGGTAGAAACGCGGCGAGCAGAACACCAGGGAGGTTTCGTGATCCGTATCGGCATCACCGGGCACCGCGGCCTGGCTCCGGGCCTGGACTCCACGATCGCGGACATGATCGCCGCACACCTGGCGCCCCACGAGAGTGACCTGGTCGGCCTGTCCTGCCTCGCCGACGGCGCCGACACGGTCTTCGCCGAGGCCGTCCTGGCCGCGGGCGCCGCGCTGGAGGCGGTCATCCCCGCCGCCGGGTACCGGGAGGCCCTCCCCGAGGAGCACCACCGCACCTACGACCGGCTCCTGGCCCAGGCAGCCCAGGTGCACCGGTTACCCCACCAGGCGTCCACCTCCGACGCCCACATGGCCGCCGGACGCTATCTGGTCGACCACTGCGACCGGCTCGTGGCCGTCTGGGACGGCCGGCCCGCACGCGGCCCCGGCGGCACCGCCGACGTCGTGGCCTACGCCCGGTCGCTCTCCCGCCCGGTCCGCGTCCTGTGGCCCCAGGGCGCCCGCCGCTGAGACCGGCCCGGGGCGCCCGCCGCTGAGACCGGCCCGGGGCGGACCCGGCGCTCAGCCCTTGGACATCGCGGCGTTGACGTCCATCGCCCGCAGCACTCCGACCACGCCGCCGTCCTCCTCCACCACGAGGTACTCCGGTAGCGGACGACGCGACAGCGCCTCCACCAACGCCTCACCCTCCAGCCCCACGGGAACCACCGATTCGCGCGTCACGGCGCGGGCCACACTCGACACCGGCACCCAGGACCGGCGCGCCTCCGTGATGGCGCGGGCCGCGGCGGGGTGCAGGATCGACACCGGCGTCCCCGCGGAGTCCGTGACCACGACCGCCTCGGCTCCGGCCGCCTCCGCCCGCCGCTCGGCCTCGGCCAAGGGGGTGTCGGAGACCACCGAGACCGACCGCCGCACCAGATCCCTGGCCTTGAGGCCGGGCACCCGCGCACGCAGCCGCGCGTTCTTGAGCGCCTCGGAGGCCCCCATCCACATGAATCCGCCCAGCACCACGCCCCACACGATCGCCCACGGCCCCGGCGTCGTGCCCGCCGACGCGGCGAACAGCCACGGCAGCGCCACGACCACCAGCGCCAGCACCCGGCCGCCCCAGGCCGCCACCAGGCTTCCGAGGTAGGCGCGCCCCGTCACCTTCCACACACCGGCCCGCAGCAGCCGTCCGCCGTCCAGCGGCAGCCCGGGCAACAGGTTGAACACGCCCACCAGCAGGTTGGCCACCCACAGCTGGAACAGGAGCTCGCCCGTCACACTGAACGGCGCGGCCAGCGACGCCAGGGCGAACCCGCCCGCGGCCAGCAGCAGCGACAGCGCCGGCCCGGAGAACGCGATCCAGAACTCCCGGCCCGGTGTGGGCGCCTCCCGCTCGATCTCCGAGACCCCGCCCAGCACGTACAGGACGATGCGCCGTACGGGTAGCCCGTACATGCGCGCCACCACGGAGTGCGCCAGCTCGTGGACGAGCACCGACGCGTACAGCAGGATCGCGAAGACGAACGCCAGCAGGTAGGCCGACGGACCCAGCGCCAGCCGCGTCTGCACGATGCCGCCGTAGACCAGCGTGATCAGGATCGCCACGATCCACCACGACGACGTGACGTAGATGGGAACGCCGAAGGGCCGCCCCAGCAGTAACCCGGGCTTCTTGGCTCGTCCGGCGGGTCGGGGCACGGCGGGGTCGGTTCCGTTCGTCACGCCCTCAGCCTAGGTCACGCCCGGCCTCCCGACCGGCAACGGCCAAAGCCCTCCCCCGCGGCGTTCCGGCGGTCTACACTCCATCCGCGCCGGCTCCGGCGCACGCGCGCGGGCCGCACGGCCCCGGGGCCCCGGGGCCCCCACACCGCAGCCGGGAGACCGTATGGGATCCGAGACCGAGCCCCACCGCACCCTGTGCGGCCGCTACGAACTGCGCGCCGAGCTCGGTCGCGGCGGTATGGGCCGGGTCTGGTCCGCCCACGACCACCAGCTCAACCGCACCGTCGCGGTCAAGGAGATCCTCCTGGGCCCCGGCGTGGACGAGGCCGAACGCACCCGGGTGGCGGCCCGCGCCCACCGCGAGGCCCAGGCCGCCGCCATGGGCGGGCATCCCAACATCGTCACGGTGCACGACATCGTCGAGGACGACGGACGCCCCTGGATCGTCATGGAGTACCTCACCGGGCGCTCCCTGCACGCCCTGGTGCGCCAGGACGGGCCGTGCGACCACGAGCGCACCGCCGCCCTGGGCCTGGACCTGCTCAGCGCCCTGACGGCCGCCCACGCCCAGGGCATCCTGCACCGGGACGTCAAGCCCGAGAACGTCATGGTCACCGACTCCGGGCGCGTGGTCCTCACCGACTTCGGCATCGCCACCATCGCCGACTCCACCGCCCTGACCCAGACCGTGGGCGTGATCGGCTCCCCCGCCTACCTCGCCCCCGAACGCCTCGCCATGCGCCCGGCCGCGCCCGCCGGCGACCTCTGGTCACTGGGCGCCACCCTGCACTTCGCCGCCACCGGCGTCTCCCCCTTCCACCGCGACGGGCTCCAGGCCACCCTGCACGCCATCACCGCCGAGGAACCGGCCGACTCCCTGGGGCCGGGCCCGCTGGGCGAGGCCGTACGCGGCCTGCTGACCAAGGTCCCCGCGCGGCGCGCCGACGCCGCCCGTTGCCGGACCCTGCTGACCGCGGCGAGCCTCGCCGACCGGCCGCGCCCGGGCCACGTCCCGCCCGCGACGGGCCACCACCCGGAGAGCGGTCCACCGCCGGCGGACCGGCACGGGCCGGCACCCACGACCCTGCCGCTGCCTCCGGGACGGCCCTGGCCGCCCGCCGCCGACGCAGCGCCGACCACGGTCGTCACCGCCCCTCCGGGGACGATGCCCGCCCAGGCCGTGCCGCCGCCGCACCAGCGACGCGGCGGGCTCGGCTGGCCCGCGGTCGTCCTCGCACTGGGACTGGCCACCCTCGTCTCCGCCACCGCGCTGATCGTCGTCCTGGACCCGCGGGGCGAGGACGGCACCGCCCTGTTGTCGGATCCGGGCGCCTCCAGCCCGCTCCAGGCCGACTCCGAGGGCGCGCCGGCGAGCGACTCCGCCGGCCCGGACACCGAGGAGACGGGCCCGGCCCAGGACCGGGACGACGAGGCCGAGGACGACGGCGAAGAGACGGCGTCTCCGCGGGAGGAGGCCGAGCCCGGCGCCGAGGGGATGACCTGGACGAGCGATCCCGGCGGCTTCGGCGTCCTGGTCCCCGACGGCTGGACCCGCCGCACCGAGGGCAGCAGCGTCTACTTCGACTCCCCCGACGCCGACAGCTACCTCCAGGTCGACCTCGCCGCCCATCCCACCGACGACGAGTACCAGCACGTCCTCGACCAGGAGGACGCCGCCCTGAGCAGCGGCCGCCTGCCCGACTACAGCCGGGTCGGGGTCCGCGACGCGACCGCGGGCAGCGGCTACCACTCCGTCGCCGAATGGGAGTTCACCTGGAGCCGGGGCGGCCAGGTACGCCGCGTCCTGGCCGTCAACATCGCCGTCTCCCCCGGCACCCACGCGACCTTCGCCTGGGCCGCCCCCGCCGGCCAGTGGGACTCCCAGAGCGATCCGCGCACCGCCGCCCTGGAGTCCTTCCTCCCGCCGTCCTGAGAGCGGCCTCGGATGTCCTGGGCCTCTCGTAGGCTCGGACCATGAGTTCCGTGCCCCTGCCGACCGCGCTGTCGCCCTCCCGCGCCGCCGACTTCCTGCAGTGCCCGCTGCTGTTCCGCTTCCGCGCGATCGACCGCATCCCGGAGGCGCCGAGCACGGCCGCCACCCGCGGCACGCTGGTCCACGCCTGCCTGGAGCGCCTCTACGAGCTCCCCGCCGAGACCCGCACCGCGCGCACCGCCGTCGCGCTCGTCACCCCGCAGTGGGACGTGCTCCGCGCCAAGCGGCCCGAGCTGGAGGAGATGTTCGCCGACGACGCCGAGCGCGACGCCTGGCTGGAGTCCGCGCGCGAGCTCGTGCGCCGCTATTTCGACCTGGAGAACCCCACCGCCCTGGAGCCCCGCGAACGCGAGATGGCGCTCAAGGTCGCCCTGCCCACAGGGCTGAACCTGCGCGGCTACGTCGACCGCCTCGACGTGGCGCCCTCCGGGCAGATCCGGGTCGTGGACTACAAGACCGGCAAGTCCCCGCACCCCCGCTTCGAGGACAAGGCCAAGTTCCAGGTCTACTTCTACGCCGTCATGATCTGGCGCGACCTCGGCGTCGTCCCCACCCGCCTCCAGCTCGTCTACCTCGGCGGCGAGGGCGCCGTGCGCTGGTACGACCCCACCGAGGACGAACTGCGCGCCGTCGAGACCGAGATCACCGACATCTGGGCCCGCATCGAGGCCGCGGGTCGCACCGGCGAGTGGGAACCGCGCCGCAGCAAGCTCTGCGGCTGGTGCGACCACCAGGCGATCTGCCCGGAGTTCGGCGGCACGCCCCCGCCGCTGCCCACCGGCGCGGCTCTGTGAGCCCCTCGGGTGCGGGCCGTCACCCGCACCTGAGCCGCCGACGGTCCCCCGATAAGGCACAATCGCCCCTGTGCCCGTCTCAGTGCTGCTCGTCGACGACCAACCGCTCGTCCGCGCCGGTTTCCGCCTGATCCTCGAATCGGCCCCCCACCTGTCCGTGGTGGGCGAGGCCTCCGACGGCGACCAGGCCGTCCACGCGGCGAGGTCCCTGCTGCCCGACGTCGTGCTGATGGACCTGCGCATGAACGGGACGGGCGGTGTGGAGGCCACCCGCCGCATCACCGACTGGGCGCGCGAGGGCGGCCACCGCGTCCACGTCCTGGCCCTGACCACCTTCGACCTCGACGAGTACGCGACCGAGGTCCTGCGTGCCGGAGCCACCGGCTTCCTGCTCAAGGACGCGCCGCCCACCGAGCTGATCGCCGCCGTGGAGACCGTCGCCGACGGCGCCGCCGTCATCGCGCCGGGCGTCCTGCGCCGCCTGTTGGACCGCTATGCCCCCCTGCTGCCCGCTCAGGCCCCCGCCGCCCCCGCCCCGCCCGATCCCCTCACCGACCGCGAACGCGAGGTCCTGCGGCTCGTGGCGCACGGCTGGTCCAACTCCGAGATCGCCGACCACCTCGTGCTGGGCGAGACCACCGTCAAGTCCCACCTGGGCCGCGTCCTCGCCAAACTCGGCCTGCGCGACCGCGTCCAAGCGGTCGTGTACGCCTACGAGACCGGCCTCGTCCGTCCCGGAGAGGAACGGACCACCCCCCGACCACACCCGTGACACCGCGCCGGCGGACCGGCCGGACCGCCGGGAAACCCCCGGCGCGTCGTTGTCGGCGACCGCCGTGCCTTGACAGGATGATCCGGTGACCGAGTTCACCGGTGCCCGGCACCGCGGGAGGCGAACCCCGACCGCAAGCGCCGCGTCCCCTCAGGGGTCTTGAACGAACGCACTGGCCACGCGGGGCACAGGCGGGGAGGGAACGGAGTTCAGCCATGCCGGACAAGCGGGGGCGGCCGGTTCCGCCGAGCGAGGACCGCATGCTCAGCCGCATGCGGGACTGGCGGGCGGCGCACGAACGCGAGCTGACGCCCGACGGCTTCGACGAGGAGGAGGACGTCACCCTCCCCGACGCCCGGGCCATGGACCTGGTCCTGCGCGTCGGAGAGCTGATGCTCGCCAGCGGCGAGGGCACCGAGGCCGTGAGCGAGGCGATGCTCAGCCTGTCGGTCGCCTTCGAGCTGCCTCGCTCGGAGGTCTCCGTCACCTTCACCACCATCACCCTGTCCACCCACCCGGGCGGCGACCACCCGCCGGTGACCGGCGAACGCGTGGTGCGGCGGCGCACCCTGGACTACTTCCGCGTCAACGAGCTGCACACCCTCGTGCAGCAGGCGGCGCTGGGCCTGCTGGAGCTGGAGGACGCCGCCGCGCGGCTCTCCCAGATCCGGCGCGCCCGCATGCCCTATCCCAACTGGATGATCGCCATCGGCTTCGGCCTGATCGCCTCCAGCGCCAGTGTGATGATGGGCGGCGGCGTGATCGTGGCCGCGGCCGCGTTCCTGGCCACGGTGCTCGGCGACCGCACCTCGGTGTTCCTGGCGCGGCGCGGGGTGGCCGAGTTCTACCAGATGGTGGCCGCCGCGGGCGTGGCCGCCACCATAGGAGTCGGCCTGCTGTGGGTGAGCTCCGAGCTGGGGCTGGGGCTCCAGGCGGGCGCGATCATCACCGGTAACATCATGGCGCTGCTGCCCGGACGCCCCCTGGTCTCCAGCCTCCAGGACGGCATCAGCGGCAGTTACGTCTCCTCGGCCGCCCGCCTGCTGGAGACGTTCTTCATCCTGGGCGCCATCGTGACCGGCGTGGCCGCCGTCGCCTACACCGCGCAGCGGCTCGGCGTGGCCATCGACCTGGAGAGCCTGCCCTCGGCCGGCACCTCGATGGACCCACCGGTCCTGATCGGCGCCGCGTGCATCGCGATGGCCTTCGCGATCTCCCTGGCCGTCCCGCCCAAGATGCTGCCCGCGATCGGTGTCCTGGGCGTGATGATCTGGGTGATCTACGCCTGGCTGCGCAGCGCCACCGACGTTCCCCCCGTGGTCGGCACGCTCGCCGGCGCGGTCGCGGTGGGGGTGGTCGGCCACTGGCTGGCGCGCCGCACCCGCCGCCCGGTCCTGCCCTACCTGGTCCCGTCCATCGCCCCGCTGCTGCCCGGCAGCATCCTCTACCGGGGCCTGATCGAGATCACCCAGGGGACGGCGGTCTTCGGGCTCCTCAGCCTCGTGGAGGCGGTCATGGTGGCCCTGGCCCTGGGTGCGGGCGTCAACCTCGGCGGCGAGCTCGTCCGCGCCTTCCAGCACGGCGGTCTGGCCGGAGCGGGCATGCGCGGACGACCGGCGGCGCGCCGGACGCGCGGCGCGTACTGAGGCGATTTCCAGCGGAACCGAACCGGTGCGAACCGATCCCGGCCAGGGCGGATCTCACACAACGAGAGCGCACCACGACGGTGAGGCCACCAGATTCGGCTCAAACCGCAGCAGCATGTGAAATGAGCCACTACTCTTGGCTTCAGCTCAGTGTCGAGCACGGAAGAAAGGCCATCCCATGTGCAGCCACGAACCTCCCTGTCCGTCCTTCGAGGACACCGACCGCGAAGCCGCGCGCGTCGTCTCGAGCCACCCCGAACAGGGATGGAGCCTGCTCTGCAACGGCGTCGTCCTATTCGACGACACCGGCGAGCTTCTCCCCGACGGGGCGGTTGTCGCCCCGCACCGGCCGCATGTGGCGGCCTGACCGGCTCCACGATCCATCAGCGACACGCCCGGCGGTGCCTGCCGAGCGAACCTCCCGGCAGGCACCGCCCGCGCCCGTTCAGCCCTGGTCCGGCCAGCCCTCGGGCAGCACGTCCTGCCCGCCCATCGCCGCGCGCAGGCGCCGTCGGAAGTCGTCGTGCACGTCCGCGCCCCACACCAGCTCGCTGGGGGTGCGCAGAGCCTGTTCCATGGCGGCGCGCAACTCCGCCGGACGGGACTCCCCCTCCGCGACCGGCACCGCCAGCAGCGCGTGCATCCGCGTGACGACCGCGAACAGCTCCCCGGCCAGGACCGGCGCACTCGACGTGGCGACCGCCTGCTCCAGGTAGCGCTCCCACCACGGCTCGGCCGCCTCCTGCGCCCCCTCGGTCTCCTCCGGGGACGGCGCGATGGCACGGCGCAGCCGCCTTCGCACGGCCTCCGCGGTCTCGGGGTCGCGGTCGGTCAGACCCGCGTGCCACACCCGCTCGGCGGACTCGGGCTCGCCCCGCAGGGCCAGGAGTCCGGCCAGGAGCTCCACGGCGGCCCCGGAGGTACCCGGTTCCGGGCCGGGGCCGTCCCGCTCGTCCTCTGGGGGCTCCACGATCGCGCCGAGGTCGGCGATGGCGTGTTCCAGGTGGGCGGCGGACCGCAGCAGGCGCAGACCCGGATCGTCGGCGACCGCGAGGCCGCGTTCCACGGCGGCGGCCGCGGCACCGGGCGCGCCCCTCTCCAGCAGGCGCCCTGCCAGGTCGCGGGAGGCCTCCACGACGGTCACGGCGTGCAGGCGGCTGATCGGCTCCGGGCCGGGCGGCAGGCTGAGCGCCCGTTCCCAGTCCTCCTGGGCACCCTCGGAGTCACCGCGCGCCTCGGCGGCCCTGGCCAGTCCGTAGTGGGCGACGGCGGCGTAGCCCGGCCCGCCCAGGTCCAGGAGGCGCTCCCACACGCGTTCGGCCTCGCCGAGCTCCCCGTCCTGTTCCAGGGACAGGGCCAGGTGGTAGGCGGCGCGAGGGGCGTAGCGGGTGTCTCCGGTGGCCAGGGCGCGGCGCGCGGCGGCCCGGGACGCCGCCGCGTCGCCCCGCTGGTCCTGGACCACGGCCAGTCCCAGGAGGGCGCGGGCCTGCACGGTGGGGCGGGGATTGGCCGCGACGGCCTGCTCGTAGAGTTTGGCGGAACGCTTGAGGTGGCCGTTCTCGGCGAGGTCCTGGGCCTGGTCGCACAGCGCCGCGGCGTCGAGCCCGCTGGGCGTGTCCTGCTCCGGTCGGTCCTCGGGGTCGGTCGCCTCAGGGGTTTCGGCGGGGCCAGAGCGCGCGGGACGTCCGGACGTCGTGGTCATGGTGCCGCTTTCCTGGGGTCGTGGAGGGCGTCGCCGCCACTCTAACGCGCGACCCCGGACGACCACGGGGGCGCCGACCGTGTCGACGCCCCCGTGCGAGCGCGAGCTCATCCGACAAGCCCGCGCGAGAACGCTCCCTAGGCCGTGTTTTTCTGTGGGCTTTCGGGTGAGCTCGCGGTCGCCGCAAAAAACACGGCCTAGAGCTCGAAGGCCTCCGGCGGCGGGCAGGAGCACACCAGGTTGCGGTCGCCGTAGGCCTGGTCGATCCGGCCGACCGGCGGCCAGTACTTGTCCTGGCGCAGCGACGAGACCGGGTAGGCCGCCTCCGCCCGGGTGTAGCCGTGCTCCCAGACGTCGGCGGTCAGCGCCTCGGCCGTGTGCGGCGCGCCCCGCAGCGGGTTGTCGTCGGCGTCCCACTCGCCCGACTCCACGCGGTCGATCTCGCCGCGGATGGCGATCAGCGCCTGGATGAAGCGCTCCAGCTCGGCGAGGTTCTCGCTCTCGGTGGGCTCCACCATGAGGGTGCCCGCCACCGGGAACGACATCGTCGGCGCGTGGAAGCCGTAGTCCATCAGCCGCTTGGCGACGTCCTCGTTGCTGATGCCCGTGGCCTTCTGCAGCGGGCGGATGTCGATGACGCACTCGTGCGCCACCAGGCCGTCCGCGCCCGTGTAGAGCACCGGGAAGTACGGCTCCAGTCGCTTGGCGAGGTAGTTCGCCGACAGCACCGCGGTCTCGGTGGCGGCGCGCAGGCCGTCACCGCCCATCATGCGCACGTAGGCCCAGGAGATGGGCAGGATGCCCGCCGAGCCGAACGGCGCCGCCGAGACGGGCCCCACGCCGGTGTGCGGCCCGGCCTCGGGCTGGCCGGGGTGGTTGGGCAGGAAGCCGGCCAGGTGCGAGCGCACCGCGACCGGGCCCACGCCCGGACCGCCGCCGCCGTGCGGGATGCAGAAGGTCTTGTGCAGGTTCAGGTGGCTGACGTCCGCGCCGAACTCGCCGGGCTTGGCCCAGCCCAGCAGCGCGTTGAGGTTGGCGCCGTCGACGTAGACCTGGCCGCCCGCCTCGTGGACCAGGCGGCACACCTCGGTGATGGTGTCCTCGTACACGCCGTGGGTGGACGGGTAGGTGACCATGATCGCGGCCAGGTCCTCGGCGTGCGCCTCGGTCTTGGCCCGCAGGTCGGCCACGTCCACGTTGCCGTTGTCGTCGCACGCCACGACGGCCACGCGCATCCCGGCCATCACCGCGCTGGCGGCGTTGGTGCCGTGCGCGGAGCTGGGGATGAGGCACACGTCGCGGTGGGCCTCGCCGCGGGAGCGGTGGTAGCCGCGGATGGCCAGCAGCCCGGCCAGCTCGCCCTGCGACCCGGCGTTGGGCTGCAGCGAGACCGCGTCGTAGCCGGTGACCTCCGCCAGCCAGATCTCCAGGTCGCGCACGATCGCCACGCTCCCGGCCGCCTGGTCCAGCGGCGCGAAGGGGTGCAGGCCCGCGAACTCGGGCCAGGTGATGGCCTCCATCTCGGCGGTGGCGTTGAGCTTCATGGTGCACGAGCCCAGCGGGATCATCGTGCGGTCCAGCGCCAGGTCGCGGTCGGAGAGCCGGCGCATGTAGCGCAGCAGCGAGGTCTCGCTGCGGTGGGTGTTGAACACTTCGTGCGACAGGTAGTCCACGCCCCGGGCCAGGTCGGAGGGGACCCGGGAGGCGTTCTCGTCCACGCTCAGGCGGATCCGCGAGGAGCCCCGCTCGGCCTCGCCGAACGCTTCCAGCACCTTCTCCAGGTCCGCCGCGGAGGTGGTCTCGTCCACGCTCACACCGACCGTGGACTGGTCGACGGCGAGCAGGTTGTACCCGGCCTCCAGCGCCGCCGCCACGACCCGGCCGGAGCTGGGCACGCGCACGCGCAGCGTGTCGAAGTAGGCGGAGTGGACGACCTCGAAGCCGCGTTCGGTCAGGGCGTCGGCCAGCGCCACGGTGCGGGTGTGCACCTGGCGGGCGATCGCGCGCAGGCCGTCGGGGCCGTGGTAGACCGCGTACATCCCGGCCATGATGGCCAGCAGCACCTGGGCGGTGCAGATGTTGCTGGTGGCCTTCTCACGGCGGATGTGCTGCTCACGGGTCTGCAGGGCCAGCCGGTAGGCGGGGCGGCCGGCGTTGTCCACCGAGACGCCGACCAGGCGGCCCGGCAGCTGGCGGCGCAGCTTCTCGCCGACCGACATGTAGCCGGCGTGCGGGCCGCCGAACCCGAGCGGGACGCCGAAGCGCTGGGTGGAGCCCACCGCGATGTCGGCGCCCAGGTCGCCGGGGCTGCGCAGCAGGGTCAGGGCGAGGATGTCGGCGGCCACGACCGCCATCGCGCCGCGCTCGTGGGCGGCCGCGATGATCCGGCTCGGGTCGCGGACCACACCGCTGGAGGCGGGGTACTGCACCAGGACGCCGAAGGCCTCGGCGTCGGGCAGCCCGTCGGTGAGGTCGGCGACGACGACCTCGATCCCCAGCGGTTCGGCGCGGGTGCGCAGCACCTGGAGGGTCTGCGGGAAGACGTCGGCGTCCACGACGAACGCGTTCCCCTTGGCCTTGGAGGCGCGGCGGGCCAGGGTCATGGCCTCGGCGGCCGCCGTGGCCTCGTCCAGCAGGGAGGCGCCCGAGACGGGCAGGCCGGTCAGGTCCGAGACCATCGTCTGGAAGTTCAGCAGGGCCTCGAGCCTGCCCTGGGAGATCTCGGGCTGGTAGGGCGTGTAGGCCGTGTACCAGGCGGGGTTCTCCAGGATGTTGCGCAGGATGACGGGCGGGGTGAGGGTGTCGTAGTACCCCAGGCCGATCATCGAGGTGCGCAGGGCGTTGCGGGAGGCGAGTTCCTTCAGCTCGGCCAGGGCCTCGGCCTCGCCGAGCGCCTCGGGCAGGTCGAGCGGGGCGCCGGTGCCGGGAGCGGTGAGGATCGACTCGGGCACGGCCGCGGACATCAGCTCCGCGGTGGAGCCGTAGCCCACCGTCTTGAGCATCTCCTGGACCTCGGCCGGCGTCGGACCGATGTGGCGGTCGGCGAAGACGCGGGCGGGTGCGCCCATGTTCCATGGCTGATCGGGCACGGAGACCTCCTGGTGACAGGGCCGAGATCCTCGGCGGTGTTCCTCACGGTCTCCCCCTCTGTCACCGGGCACGGCGGTGCCGGGCTTCAGAGCGGCCTCTTCCACGCGGTCCTGGTGCCTGAGAGGTTACTGGGGAGTATTGCCCCGTCGGCGCCCCTGTCGGGGTCTCTCCCGCGTGGTCTTGTCAGCCTGTTGACGCTATGTACATGGACACAAGCAGGGAGAATGTCGGTTTTCATCCCTGGTGTGACTACGACCGTACTCGATCCGCACCAGCACCACCGAGCCAGGGCACACCTTTTCGGCAGATCACACGGAAGGTCCCCCCGCACTCCCCGCACGCCTGTGGCCGCCCTCACCCGAGGAGGGCGCTTGCGTGTGCTGTCATCGACCGGCGGGAGGCGGGTTCAGCCGGTGCGGCGTTCCCGTCGGCGCCGGGCCAGCTCGTCCACCGGCTGGGGCGCGGTGGGCAGGTCCGCCCGCTCCTCGGCCGGGACGACGCCGAGGGCGTCCTCCAGCTCGCGCCAGACGTTGGCCAGGGCCAGGCCGAACATGCCCTGGCCGCGCTGCATCAGGTCGACGACCTCGTCGGGCGTGGTGCACTCGTACACGCTCACGCCGTCGCTCATGAGGGTGATGCGGGCCAGATCGGGCGCGGGCCGGCCGCGCAGGTGGTCGACCGCGTTGCGGATCTGCTGCAGCGAGATGCCCGTGTCCAACAGCCGTTTGGCCACTTTCAGCAACAGGATGTCGGGAAGGCTGTACAGGGGGGCGTTCTGGGCACCGGAACGCACGCTCGGTTCCACCAGGCCGGTTCTGGCCCAGTAGTCGAGTTGGCGGTAGGTGATCCCCGCGGCCGTACACGCCGCTGGGCCCCGATACCCGACGTCCATAGGCAGCGCCACCACGTCCTCTTCGCACAGCAGGCCCTGCTGCCCCGCTAGCCGCAGCGCGGACCGCCTGTCATGTGGCTCCCGCTTGCCGCTCGCTACCGCCACGCCGACCTCCGGCCTCTCGTCCCACGGCAGCATCGACAGGGGATATCCACTTGGGGAATGGGTGCGCCATGGGTCCCACAGCACTGACGGTAGGACGGCCGACCGGCATGGTCAACGACAGCCCCCGGCGCGTCGCCAAGTACCCGAACCGCCGACCGTCGCGGCGGCGTCCGCGTGTGCCCGCCAGGGCGGGCGGGCCATGGTCCTGACCGTTCCGGTCACTTACCCCACCCAATCTATCACTGGCCCGTCTGACATACCCGCAGGTCGCAGCCGTTCCATGCCTGATGGCGCCCTTGGCGCCAAGCAGAAGGGACCCACCACCGGCGGGTCCCTTCGGGCTTACTCCGTCCGTCGTCCGAAGTCCTCGGGCGAGATGTTGTCCAGGAACTCCCGGAACGCCTCCACCTGGTCCTCCTGCTCGTCCGGTATCGGCATCCCCGCCTCCTCGATCACGTCCTCGTGCGCGAAGATCGGCGTGCCCGTGCGCAACGCCAGGGCGATGGAGTCCGAAGGGCGGGCGCTGACCTCCACGCCGTTGCTGAAGACCAGCTCGGCGTAGAAGATGCCGTCGCTGAGCCCCGTGATGTTCACCGTCTTGAGCCCGGTGTCGAGGGCGTCGAGCACATCCCGGAACAGGTCGTGCGTGAGGGGCCTGGCGGGTGCGACGCCCTGCTGGGCCAGGGCGATCGCCGTCGCCTCCACCCCGCCGATCCAGATCGGCAGGTAGCGGTCCCCATCGGATTCCTTGAGCAGGACAATCGGCTGGTTCGAGGGCATCTCAACCCGGACGCCGACGACCTCCATGTGCTTCACAGCGGCTCCGTCCCACGAGTCGTCATGCCAAATGGGCGCTCGTCCCTGCTCCCCCGTTGGATCAGGACCCGAGGGCGAAATCGGCACCCTTCGATACAAAGCTCTCCGAAGGCGGGGGGCCGCAAACCTTCTCAGCCCTCCCGCCCTCCGCCGAGAGCTCGTGGCGGCGCCGCCTCAGCGGCGCGGCTTGGTCAGCAGCACCATGCGGAACTTCCCGATCTGGATCTCGTCCCCCCCGCCGAGCTCGGCCTCGTCGACCGGCTCGCGGTTGACGTAGGTGCCGTTGAGGCTGCCCACGTCCCGGACACCGAAGCCGTTGCCCCGTCGGAAGAACTCCACGTGGCGCCGGGAAACGGTGACGTCGTCGAGGAAGATGTCGCTGTTGGGATGACGCCCGGCGGTGGTGACGTCGCTGTCCAGGAGGAACCGGCTGCCGGCGTTGGGGCCGCGCCGGACCACCAGCAGCGCCGTGCCCGCCGGCAGCGCGTCGGCGTTGGCGGGGTCATCACCACTGAGCTCGTCGCCCGAGTCCTCTTCCTCCAGGGC
Organism: Nocardiopsis sp. Huas11; assembly: GCF_003634495.1. Taxonomy (GTDB): domain Bacteria; phylum Actinomycetota; class Actinomycetes; order Streptosporangiales; family Streptosporangiaceae; genus Nocardiopsis. The sequence goes on from NZ_RBKY01000001.1 coordinate 5,784,121, forward strand.
CTGTATGCCCGAGATGGAAATGGTGGACGTGACATCGCCGGCGGCGTCCCCACCCGCACTGGGCTGTGGGCTCTGTTCTGGCCTGCGGACGGGAGTCCCGCAGTGAGAGCAGAAACGGGCATCATCCGCAACGGCGTGACCGCACTGCGTGCAGTAAACGCTCGACATAGGTCGGCTCGGCCTCCTACCGCACGGGGCGGTGCTTGATTCGGCTGATCGGTGGCACGTCGCGGGCATCGCGCGGACCCTCGGCCCACACACCGCCCGGAGCGTGGTGAGACGGGCCCCAGTCGCGGCGACGGGACGCCTCACACGGTCGGTCGCTAGGTCTCATCCCCCAAGTTGCACTCCTTGTCACCCGGGTCAGGACGTCCGCCGCTGCCGGGAGGCCCGCCCCGGGTGGCGACTCGGACGCCGGGGAACACTCGACTTTAAACCATATCCCTGTCCAGGAAGGGATTCGCTCCTCCTCGGCCTGCCGCGAAGCCCTGGACGACCCCCGCGACCCGTTCGGCCGACACGGCACCCGGGGCACCGCATCCGCCGGTGACCGACCTCGGACGAGATGGACACCTGTCCTGATGCTGATGCGCGGGAGGACCGATTGGTTCTCCCAGAGTCGCAACGAATTCGGGAGAACTTCACGGCACCGCGACGACCTGCTGATATGTCGAGTTTAGCCGGTGGTCGGCCATCACATCGGACACTCTGCGCCATTAGGCGAACACACAACGCGGGTGCGGGCTCCCTGTACCCGCACCCGCGCGTGCGCGTTCCTAACCCTCGGCGCGTTCCACGACGGCGGCCCACTCGTCCAGCAACCGCTGGGCCGTGTCGGAGTCAGGACCTTCGGCCCAAAGATGGGTGACGGCCTCGGAGGTGTCGGGCAGCACCAGCGCCCAGCCGCCGCCGGGCTCCAGCACCCGGACGCCGTCCGTGGTGTCCAGCTCGCGGTCGCCCGCCGCCTCGACCACGGCGCGCATGACGCTGCCCTTGACCGCCCAGGGGGTGGGGACGGAGCGGCGCAGCAGGTGCGCCCGCGGGATGGCCCGGTCGATCTGGCTCAGCGACCGACGGGTCCGGGCCACCAGTCCGAGCAGCCGTACGAAGGCGGCGATGCCGTCGCTGGTGGGGCTGAACTCCGGCAGGACGAACCCTCCGCGCCCGTCGGCGGCGAAGACCACGTCCTCCGCGCCTCCCTGGACGGCCTTGGTGAGTTCGTCGGTGGCCGTGGCCGTCCAGTGCACCTCCACTCCGTGCGACCGGGCGACGGTCTCGGCGACCCGGGTGGTGGTGACCGGCAGTGCCACCCGGCCGCCGCCCCGTTCGGCCGCGACCAGGTCCAGGACCACCAACAGCGCGCGGTCGTCGTCGACCAGCTCACCGTTCTCGTCCACGATGGCCAGGCGCTCGGCCACGGGGTCGAAGCGCACCCCGAAGTCGGCCCTGGAACTCGACACGAGCTCGCCCAACCGCTCCAGGTCGCGCATCTTCTTGGCGACCGTGTCGGTGGGCGAGACCTCGTCCAGCCGGTTGTTGACGGTGAGCACGTCGACCCCGATGCGCCCCAGCAGCGAGGGCAGGATCAGCGAACTCGTACCGCCGGCGCAGTCGATGACGACCTTGAGCTCGGCCTCGGCCACCCCGGAGGCGTCGACCGACGCCAGCAGTTCGCCCGTGTAGTTCTCCACCACGCGGGAGGGCTGGGTGAGCTCGGCGATCTCGCCCGGGAAGGCGCGGCGGTACTCCGCACGGGAGAAGACCCGGTCGAGCTTGCGCTGGGCGCCCGGGGACAGGTCCGCGCCCCTGTCGTCCAGGAACAGGATGTCCACCGACTCGGGATCGCCCGGGGTGGTCCGCAGCGCGACGCCCCCGCTGACCCCGCTCTGGGAGGTGTGGAAGCGCGCCACGGGCAACGGCACCACCTCCAGGTCGCGCACGTCGATGGCGGCGGAGGTCAACGCGCTGATGACCGCTCGCTTGAGTGTGCGGGCCGCGCGCGAGACGTCGCGGGAGGTCGTGACGATCGCGCCCTTCTTCAGGGTCGTGGCGAAGGCGTTGGCCAGGCGCACCGCCAGCTCGGGGGTGATCTCCACGTTGGTCAGGCCGGACACGCCCCGGGGGCCGAAGAGCGAGCGCTGCCCCCGCGACTCCCAGATGACGTTGTCGTTGACGACGGCGCCGGCCTCGATGGTCTTGAAGGGGTAGACCTTGACGTCGTTGTGCACGTAGGCCTCGGACTCGATGACGCAGTCCTCGCCCACGACCGCGCCCTCCTCCACGCGGACCGCGGCCATGATGTCGGTGTTCTTGCCGATCACCGCGCCCCGCAGGTTGGCCCCGCGCCCGACGAACACGTTGTCGTGCAGGACGGTGCGGTGGCAGAAGGCGTCGGCGCGCACCACGGCGTTGCTGCCGACCACGGTGAACTCGCGCAGTTCGGCGCCCGCCTCGACCTTGGCGTAGTCCCCGACGTAGAGCGGGCCCTTGAGGACGGCGTTGGGGTCGACCTGGGCGCCCTCGCCGATCCACACGCCCGGGGAGACCTCGAAGCCGTCGATCTCCACGTCGACCTTGCCCGAGAGCACGTCCGCCTGGGCGCTGAGGTAGCTCTCGTGGGTGCCCACGTCCTCCCAGTAGCCGTCGGCGATGTAGCCGTAGAGGGGCTCGCCCTCCGCCAGGAGTTCGGGGAAGACGTCACCGGACCAGTCGACCACCTCGCCGGCGGCCACGCGTTCCAGGACCTCCGGCTCCATGATGTAGATCCCGGTGTTGACCGTGTCCGAGAAGACCTGGCCCCACGTGGGCTTCTCCAGGAACCGCTGGATCCGGCCCTGCTCGTCCACGATGATGATGCCGAACTCCAGCGGGTTGGGCACCCGCTTGAGGGCGATGGTGACCTTGGCGCCGCTCTCCTTGTGGAAGCGGACCATGTCGGTCAGGTCGATATCGGTCAGCGCGTCCCCGGAGATGACGAGGAACGGGTCGCCGCGCAGGTACTCCTCGGCGTTCTTGACACTGCCCGCGGTCCCCAGGGGGACCTCCTCGGCGACGTAGTCGAGCTTCATGCCCAACTCCTCGCCGTCTCCGAAGTAGTTGCGGATGAGGGTGGCCAGGAACTGGACGGTCACGACCGTCTCGGTGAAGCCGTGTTTGCGCAGCAGGAGCAGCACGTGCTCCATGATGGGCTTGTTGACCACCGGCAGCAGGGGTTTGGGCTGGTTGGCGGTCATGGGCCGAAGCCTCGTGCCTTCGCCGCCGGCCATCAGGACCGCCTTCATCGACGGCGCCTGGACCGGACCAGGGGACTCGCTGTTGGACGTGGTCATCGCCGGTACCTCCGTACGACGCCGCCGTCGAGCCGCCCGGCGAGGGGATGGGGTTCGGAGCGCGCACCATCGCGCGCGGTGGGACATGTGCTTCTCATGACGGAGATGACACTCCCTTTCGATCCGACAGGACTCGCGGTGAGCCGGTCCGCCGGTTCGTGGTCGCTCAGGGGCCGGTGTGCCCCTGACCGGTACGGCCCGGCCGTTGCGGACCCCGTCGTGCCGCGCCGGGGTCGCCGTCCACGGACTCCGGAGCGGTCGGATCGGGTCGATCCGCGCGCGCTCCGGTCGAGGGGTCGCTGTCGTCGGCGTCCCCGTGGACGCCGGGTCGATCAGCGCCTTCGTCACGGCGGGTCTGGGCCATCAGGCGCAGTCCCTGTACGGCGTAGAGCAGTCCGGCCCACCAGTAGAGAGCCGTTCCCCACAGAGCAAACGCCCAACCTATAATTCTCGCCACATCGGCCACGACCGACGCGTGCGCGGCGATGAACAGCAACGGGAACGAGTAGAGAAGGCACAGCGTCGCGGCCTTGCCCGCGAAGTTGACCGGAAGCGGCCCGTAGCCGAAGTGGCGCAGCAGCGGAAGCGCACCGAGGATGAGGACGTCGCGCAGCACGAGGATGGCCATGAGCCACCACGGCACGATGTCGCGCACGACCAGGCCGAGCAGGGCGGCGAAGATGTAGAGCCGGTCGGCGAGCGGATCCAGGACCGTGCCGATACGGCTCATCTGGTTCCAGGCCCGGGCGATCTTGCCGTCGAGCCAGTCGCTGATCCCGGCCAGGGCGAGCACCAGCAGTGCCCACCAGTCGGCCTGCGGTCCCAGGACCAACCACAGGAACAGCGGTACGCCGAGCAGGCGCAGCATGCTCAGGAGGTTGGGAACCGTCCAGATACGGTCACTGACCACCGGGCCGGCCACGTCGCCCCCCGCCTCGCGTCTGCCTTCTTCCGCGGATCGCCCCATGGCCCTAACGATAGCTGGCGGGCGGGCCGTTCTCTCGCCGACGTGGCTCCGCCCGCCCGGACCTGGTGTGCTCGTGGCGCCGGCGGTACCGCGCCTGCGGGATCCGCGCGTCCGTCTCGGACTCCTCCAGCGGCACCGAACGCATGACCTCGTCGGCGTTGCCGTAGTCGACCGGCGGCATCGCCCTCAGCGCCTTGAGCTGTTCGCCGTCGGCGCCCAGGTCCGCGGCGCGGTCCACGATGCGCTCCTTGTCCGCGGGGAAGGGCACCTGGCCGAGGATGGTCCGCAGGCCGGCGGCACCGTGTTCGGTCTCCACAGCCGCCCGACCGTGCGAGATGCTGTGTTCCGTGCCCCTACGGGACACGTTGACCGCCTGCCCGGCCACCTCGGCGGCCACTCACCGGGACCCGTCGTGAACTGGGACGACCCTCACACGGGGCGCGCTCACGCGGGCGAGCGGGCGGCCAGGTGGACGGCCAGGCTCCGGAGGCGCTCGACGCCGGTGGGCTCGGTGTCCTGGAGGGGGACCTCCACGGTCCCCTGCGCGGCGAAGCGCTCGCGCGTGGCGGCCAGGGCCGCGGCCGTGTCCGGGCCCGCCGCGCCCTCGGGCGGGATCTGGTTGACCACGACCCGGTCGAGCGAGAAGCCGGCCTCGGCCAGCTGGTCGACGGCGCGCTCGGTCTCGGCGAGCACCATGCGCCGGGGCAGCGTCACCAGGGCGACCACGGCGTCCTCGCGCAGCCGGGCCGAGGCCCGTTCCAGGCGGTGGCGCCGTGCGTGCAGGCGACGCAGCAGCGGGTCGTCGTCCTCCTCCTGGTCGGCGCGGCCCACCACGTCGGCGAAGGCCTCGGCCCGGTTGGCGCGCTCGCGCTGGCGGGTCAGCCCCGTCACCCAGGGGGTGAGCAGGGTCGGCAGGTGCAGGAGCCGGAGCAGGTGACCGGTCGGCGCGCTGTCCACGACCAGGGCGTCCCAGCGGTCCCCGACCTCCTCCATCCGGTCGATGAGCAGGTCGGCCAGGGCCGACTCGGCCATGCCCGGGCTGGACCCGGCCTGTTCCAGGTGGCGGTGGACGGCGGGCATCACCTCGGTGGGCACGGCCCGGCGCGCGTCCTCGCTCACCTGGGCGATCCGGCGGCGCACGGCGGCGTCGGCGTCGGGCTCGCAGGCCCACAGCCGGGGGGCGACCTCGACCGGCTCGTCGGACAGCGGCACCTCCAGCGCGTCGCCGAGGGAGTGCGCGGGGTCGGTCGACAGCACCAGCACGCGCAGCCCGGCGTCGGCCAGGGCGAGCGCTCGGGCGGCGGCCAGGGTGGTCTTGCCGACTCCGCCCTTGCCGCCGACGAACGTGATCGGAGTGGTCAACAGCAGCCTCCCGGCGCGCCGAAGTCGTCGCGGCCCAACCGCTGGTGCCAGGAGTGCAGGTCGGCGACCATGTACGGGATCAGGTCGAGGGTCTCGTAGGCGACGGGGTTGTCCACGCCCAGGGTCTCCAGCATCAGCAGGGCGCGCAGGGTGTCCTGCTGGTGGCGTGCCTCCCGTTGGCGGGCGTGCCCCCAGCGCGCGTCGAAGACCTGCTGGTGGAAGTCCTCGACGCGGCGCCAGGCGGAGACGGTGCGGTGCCAGGCCCTGCCCAGGGGGGAGGACCCGGCACCGCGGCGGTCGGTCGTCACGGGGTGGGCTCGGTGTCCTCGGTCGGGGCTACCGGCTCGGTCTCCCGCGCCTTGGCGGTGGAGCGGTCGGCGAAGGCCTTGCGCAGGGCGATGCCCGCCTCGATGGTCATCCACACGGCCAGGCCGAAGATGATGAGGTCCAGCGGGGCCAGCACGAAGCGCTGCATCGGGTCGTCCGAGGCCAGGAAGCCGTTGAGCTGGACGACCAGGGCCCAGGAGGTCATCACGACCAGGAAGACCAACGGGATGAGGACGGCGATCGGGTTGCGTCCGCGCTTGGTCACCCACACGGCGATGACGGCCAGGGCCAGGCCCGCGGTGAGCTGGTTGGTCGTACCGAACAGCTGCCACAGGGTGCCGGCCGCGAAGTTGCCGGGCACCAGGGCCAGGGCGAAGGGGATCAGGACGGCCAGCAGGGTGGAGACGGTGACGCTGCGGGTCAGGAAGGCGAACACGCGGTGCACGACCCCGCCCTCGGACGCCTTGTCCGCGGCGATCGTGCTGATCTCCTGGATGGTGTAGCGCTGCAGGCGTACGGCGGTGTCCAGGCTCGTGGCCGCGAAGCTCACGACGACGACGGTCGCGAAGACCAGGCCGAGGTTCTCGGGGATGCCGATGTTGCTCGCGAACCCGGCGACGCCCTGGACGAACTTGCCCGCCGGCCCGGTGCCCGCCGCGGTCCAGTCGACGTAGATGTCGGACCAGGCCATCCCCTGGTTGGCGGAGAAGACCATGATGCCGGCGGTGCACGCCAGGATGGAGCAGACCGCGAGCGCGCCCTCGCCCAGGGAGCTGAGGTAGCCCACGTAACGGGCGTCGGTCTCCTTGTCCAGCTGCTTGGACGTGGTCCCCGAGGACACCAGGCTGTGGAAGCCGGAGACCGCGCCGCACGCGATGGTGATGAACAGCAGGGGGAAGATCGAGGGCGAGCCCTCGGGCAGGTCGCCGCGGAAGGCGGGCGCCTCGATCGTGTTCATGCCGACCACGACGCCGACCATGATCACCAGCAGGGCCAGCATCATCTGGTGCTGGTTGATGTAGTCGCGCGGCTGGAGCAGCATCCACACGGGCAGGCGCGAGGTGAAGAAGGTGTAGGTGAAGATCAGCACCAGCCACACGAACGCGGGCTCGACGCCGAGTCCGTTGGCGATGGGGTCGACCGTGATCGGGAACATCTCGCCCAGCGGGATGCACGCGTAGACGATGACCAGGGCCACGACCGAGGGCAGCAGGGCGGCCGTGCGGCGGCGGTAGACGACCTGGCCGACGCCGATCGCCAGGGGGATGGTGACCAGGACCGGCAGGACCGCGGAGGGGTTGTCGATGAACAGCCCCGCGATGATGACCGCGAACACCGCGTTCACCATGGTCACCAGGAAGAAGATGATCAGCAGGAAGAGGATCCGCGCGCGGGCGCTGATGACGTCGCTGGCCAGCGAGCCGATGCTCCGGCCCTTGTGCCGCACCGAGACCACGATCGACCCGAAGTCGTGGGCCCCGGAGGCGAAGATCGTGCCCAGGACCACCCACAGGAGCGCGGGCCCCCAGCCCCAGAAGACGGCGATGGCCGGTCCCACGATGGGCGCGGCGCCCGCCACCGAGATGAAGTGGTGCGCGAACACGATGTGCTTGTTGGTCGGCACGTAGTCCACGCCGTCCTTGAGCGTGTGCGCGGGCGTCACGAAGTTCGGATCGAGCGCGTACACCCTCTTGGCCAGGTACACCGAATAGAACCGGTAGCCGAGCGCGAACAGCGCCAGGGCTCCGAGGAGGACGGCTACAGCGGGCATGGGGGAACCTTCAATCTCGCACCTGAGTGTGCTCGTGGCCGGCGGGTGCTTTGCTCGGGTCTTTGCAGTACAGTCCCGAGAAATTAACATGAGGCACACGTCACAGAAAAGGTGCGCCGTGAACGATTTGGCCTCGGCTTGGCGCCGCGCTCCCACCGGTGAGCTGTGCTGGCTCTCTCCGGACGGGCCGGCCGGCGTCCCCATCGTGCCCCTGCTGGGCGAACACCCGTGCGTGGCCCTCCCGCTGGCCCTGCTGCCGGAGGTCGACTCGCTCCTGAACCGGGCGGCCTTCTGCCTCACCGCCCCGGCGGGCGAGAACGCCCCCACGCTGGTCGCCACGGGACGGGTGCGGGTGCACCTGGACCCCGAGGGCCACGAGTTCGGCGGCGAACTGGTGGAACAGGAGGTCGTCAAGCACCCGCCCTCGCGCCTGCGCGTGGGCAGCCTCATGGCCCGCAAGGAGAACTGGTGGTGGATGGCCCGCGCCATCGTGACCATGGTCGACATCGACCGGGTCCACGAGATCCCCGCCCGGACCCGCGCCGGTGACGCCCTGCTGGTCCGCGAGCGTGACTCGGACGTGCGCGTGGACGTGGTCACCGCCCGCGACTGGTCGGCGGGGGCCGGCTCGTCCGTGGAGCTGTGGTCGCGCGACGGCGCCGACGTCCAGGGGCACGGCGAGGAGGCGCTCGTCTTCTCCCACCAGGCCAGCCCCGACTTCGAGCGCTGGGAGCGCTGGAGCCGGTACGGGACGCTGACCGGGCAGGACCTGGCGATCACCGACGCCGACGGCGGACCCGACCCCGACCCCCGGCCGTTCGGACTGGTGGAGCGCTACCGCAACCACCGCGAGGTGGTGCGGGCCTGCCGTGCGGGCTTCACCACGGTCCGGCGCCGACTGGCGACCTGAGCCGCGCGCGAGAGAGCGGGCGGACCGGACGCCGCGCGCTCGGTGCCGCTCACCCGAGGGCGAGGACGCGGTCGGCCTCCCGGCGCCCCGAGAGCAGGGCCCCGTGGACGGTGGCGGTGTGCTCGATCTCCGTGGCCTCGCCCGCGAAGAACAGCCGGTCGTCGACGGGCCGCCCCAGGGCGAGCCGGTCGGTGTCGCCCGACCCGACCGCGGTGTAGGAGAAGGCGCCCCGGGCGAAGGGGTCGTCGGACCAGTGGGTGAGGTAGTGGTCGACCGGGTCCGGCGCCTTGCGGAACATGCCGCGCAGTGTGGCCATGGCGTGCTCGACGACCTCGGCCTCCTCCATGCCCGCCAGGAACCGGGCGGCGCCGCCGCCGTTGCGGGTGGCGAGGACGGGCGCGCCCATCACCCGCTGTCCCGCGTACCAGTGGAACCAGGTGCCCTCCTCCGTGCCCAGGTTGACGATCACCTCGGCGTCGCCCCAGAAGACGTCGTCGAAGAGCAGGAAGAGCTTGTCCATCCGGCCGGTGCCGAGCTTGCGCACGGCGGCCCGCTTGTCCTCGGGCAGCGCCGGTTCGAAGGCCACCCTGCCGGCCTGCAGCACGCCCAGCGGCAGTGTCACCAGGGCGCGGTCCGCGGTCAGGGTCACCGGCCCGTCCGGGCCTGCGGCGCGGACGGTGACGCCCCGGTCGTCGTGGGCGATGGACTCGACCACGTGGCCCAGGCGCACGTCCAGGCCCCGGGCGAGGTACTCGGTGAGTCGGCCCATCCCCTGGGGGAAGACGACGTCGTCGCCGCTGAACTCGTGCAGGGCGCCCACGGCGGAGAAGGCCACCTCGTCGGCGCTGGCGCCGTGGTCGGCCTCGGTGAGCCGGTGCACGATCTCTCCCGCGTCGCGGGCCCGGCCGCGCACCAGGTTGGCGTCGTGCAGGGCCTGCGCGATGCCCTCCTCGATGGACTCCTGCGATTCGGCGCCGACGTTGGCCCAGTACATGTGCTCGTGCAGGAGATTGACGTCCTCCATGTTGCGGCGGTGCCGGTCGAAGAGCAGCCGGCGCCCCTTGGGGTCGTAGGCGGTCTCCGTGGCCCGGTTGAACACGGCGGTGGGGGCGCCCGCCTCACGGACCAGGTCCGCCAGCGGGTTGTTGCGCTCTCCGCGCATCCACGAGGCGCCCACGTCCAGGGTGACGCCGTTCCAGATGTCGACGGAGTGGATGCGCCCGCCCAGACGGTCGCGGGCCTCCACCACGGTGACGCGCTCGCCCTCGGTCGCGAGCCGGTCGGCGGCGGCCAGTCCGGCCATCCCCGCGCCCACGACGATGGTGTGGCCGAGCCCGGCCTCGGCCTCGCGGCCACGCGGCGCGCTCCCGCTCTCGGTCTTCCCTTCGGCGGGCCCCTCCTCGGCGGACCTTGCGCCCATGTCCTCGCTCATGGCCTCCCTCTCCACGTCGGTGACCCGCAGTGAGACACTAGTCGCGCACGGTGCCCCGCGCGGGGACGACACCCCGGCGGGGCACGACGTGCGCACGGGCGGCCGCCGGTCCGGCCGGAAGGCCGGGCCGGCGGGGCCGTGACCGCGGGCTCGGCGCGGCTCGGCTCGGCGACTCACCGGGGAGCGGGACCGCCGGGCTCCTCTCCTTCGTCCATCTCGATCCGCTCACGCATGCGCTCGCCCTCGACGTGCTCGTCGTGGGACACCTCCTGCTTGCGGACCCTGACCTCCTCGACCGGGACCTCCCTCTTGGAGACCACGGGACGCTCCTCGTGCAGAACGAACCGCTCCTCGCCCTCGGCCATCCCCCCGGGGTCCTCCACCTGGGAGGGGTCGGTGATCGGGCGGCGCTCCACCTGGATCTCCTCGTGGTGCAGCGGAACCGTCTCATCGAAGCGCTCGCTCTCGACGGACTTGTGGATCCTCGCCTGACCGCTCTCGCGCCGCTCGACGCCGATGTCGACCTGCTCCTCGTGGCGGACCATCCGAACCTCGCCCTCGTCGGAGGTCTCGGCCCAGTCGCCCCGCTCTCCGGCCATGCCCGCACCCGCGGTCGTGCCCTCCTCGGTCGGGCCCATGGTCGAGCCCTCGTCCGCGGTGGTGCCCGTCATCCTGTCGGCCTCGCCGCCCGCCTGGCGCGGCACGCTACCGTGCTGGGCGAAGTAGTCGCTGATGACGGCCTTCTCCTCCTCGGTCAGGTTCTGGCCGCCCTCGACGTTGGGGGCGTCCTTGACCGTGGCCTTGTCGTAGGGGACCTGGATGTCCTCCTCGACGGTGCGCGCCCCCTGGAGGGGGACGAGCGTCTCCTTCATCCCGAACAGGCCGGTGTGGACCGACACCCAGGTCGGCTCGTTGGTCCGCTCGTCGAGGTAGACCTGCTTGATCTTTCCGATGTTCTGGCCCTCGTCGTCGAGCACGCGATGTCCGACGAGTCCTTCCGCCGCGATGTGGTGCGCCACGGTGACCTCCCTGCCCGTCTACGGTCTCCGTCCAGTGGGAACGGGCGCCCCCACCGGGTGTACGCGAAGGGCACTACCCCGATCGACCAGGCGGAACTGATCTTCTGTACGGAGATAACACAACGTGAGCCACCTGTTTGCCCTGCGTGGGATCCCAGTGGTCGCTTCGTTGCCTGGATTGACGTCGAGCTGGTCTTCGGCGCCCGCTCCCCCGGCGCTGGCACCGCAGTTTCGACCACGCCATGCACTTGTTTTGCCACGAATCGAAGTCAATCCCCGTCGAACCGAGGAAGCCGTGCGTGCTGCGCTCCTGGCCGTGATCCTCCACAGGTTCGACTCCCTGCGCACCACGGCCCTCGTGCGCTCCCTGCCGTCCGTGTGCGGCTGAGGCGGCCCGGGGCCGAGCGTGCGGGCCCTCGGGCGGACCGGTGCCTCAGGCGTCGTGCGCGTCGACCATGGCGCCGTCCATGGCCACCACATGTCCGGCCCGCACCACCGCCCAGCGGTCGGGGACGTCCACCACGACCTGGGGCAGGCACTCCCCCTCCACCAGGAGGAAGTCGGCGGGGGCGCCCCGCGTGAAGTCGGCCCGCGGCAGGCCCAGCAGGTCGGCTCCGTGGTGGGCCGCGGTGAGGTAGGCCGCCGAGAGGTCCTCGTCCAGCCGAGCGCGGCGGGCGCGGGCGAGCAGGTGCGCCCGGTGCAGCATGTCCGCGTCGCCGAAGGGGCTCCAGGAGTCGCGCACGCCGTCGGAGCCGAGACCGACGCGCACACCGCGTTCGAGGAGCACGTCGACCGGCAGGACGCTCTGGGGGTTGGGGGCGACCGTGGTGAGCCCGACCCCGGCCGCGGCGAGGTCGTCGGCCAGCCGGCGCAGCGTCTCGCCGGTGTCCTCGGGGACGCGGAAGGCGTGGCTGACGGTGACGCTGCCTCCCATGTCCAGGGCCCGGGTGCGCTCGATGATGCCGCGGATCGCGGCGAGGCCGGGCCCGCCCCGGTCGTGCAGATGGATGTCGACGCCGACCCGGTGCAGGTCGGCGATGCCGAACACCAGGTCGAGCTGGCCCTCGGGATCGTCGTCGAAGGTGCCGGGGTCGATCCCGCCCACCAGGTCCACGGCTCCGGTGCGCGCCGCCTCGTCCAACAGCGCCTCGGTGCCCGGCGCCCGGCGTACGCCGTGTTGGGGAAAGGCGACGATCTGCACGTCCAGCGCGTGCGCCAGGCGGGCGCGCACCTCGCCGAGGGCCGCCACGCCCGCCAACCCGAAGGCGGGGGCCACGTCGGCGTGCGCGCGCATCGCGCGGGTGCCCTGGGCGACGGCGTGCGCCATGAGCCGTCCGGCCCGCACCTCGACGGGTGTGGGCAGGGCGCGGAACAGGTCGGCGTCCTGTGCGGCGAGGTCGGCGATGCCCTGGGCGGGCCTTCGGGAGACCCAGGGTTCGCCCCATGTGGTCTTGTCCGGGTGGATGTGGGCGTCGACGAGGCTCGGCAGGGCGATCCGGCCGCCGCAGTCCACCACGTGCGCCTCCCCCACCGGCGTCTGCGCGATCCGCCCGTCCACGACCACCAGGTCCACGGGCGCGCCGCCCATGGGGCGGACATCGCGGAAGACCGTCGTGCGGTACTGCAGGGACATGGTGGGCCTTTCCATGGGGACTCCGGAGATTCCACATCGTGAACGCGCGCGCTCGCGATACGGCAGCATCCTAGGCCGTGTCCATTGCGGCATCCCGGCCTCGCGGAAGAACACGGCCCTGTCCTGGTCAGGCCCATGAGGGGGTCGGTGACCCGGGCCCCGGCGGAACGGGGCGCCGGGTCACCGACCACGGTCGACGAGTGTCAGCAGGTGTTGTCGCGGCTGTCGTTCCAGGTGATGGAACGGACCACGGTGTTGACCGCGCACGGGTTCTCCGTGATCGCGGTACCGCGCAGGTCGAGGTTCTCGAAGGTGATGTCGGAGGTGTTGGCGAACTCCGAGCGGGCGGCGATGCGGATGTCGCCCGGACCGGAGACCGACCCGCCCTGGCTGGCGACGGTCACGTTGTGGCAGTTCTCGATGAGCATGGCGTTGCTGCCGGTGTCGGCGATGTCGACGCGCTCGATCACCGCGCCCCCGCTCTGGGAGACGCAGAAGATCCCGCGGCCCCCGCCGCGCGCGCGGACCTCGCCCACGCGGATGTTGGTCGGGTAGGAGTCGCCGACCCGGCCGTTGCGGTTGGCCATCCGGAAGGCCGCGTAACCGGTGCCGGTGCCCGCGCCCTCGGCGTCGACGCGGCCGACGGTCGCGTTGACGGTGTCGTTGAGCAGCAGGCCGGAGTAGCCGGTGTCGCGGGCGGTGACGCTGCCGATGGTCAGGCCGTCGACGCCGTAGGTCTCCACCCCGTGGTTACTGGTGCCGGAGACGTGGACGTCGTCGATGGTGATGTCCCGGGCCTCGCGGACCGCGTCGTTGTCACGGCTGTCGATGCGCATGCCCAGACCACCCGACAGACGCAGGTCGACCTGTCCGAAGTGGACGTTGCGCGACGTGCGCACGTAGACCCCGAAGTACGGGTTCCCGGTCACGGTCAGGTGCGGGACGCTGACGTTCTCGGCGTGCCGGATGCGCACGGCGGCGTTGTTGCCGCTGGGCGTTCCGGTGACGTCGATGGTGCCGCAGACCTCCAGCGAGGTGTGGCTGGGCAGGTCCAGGGAGGCGTTGGCGGGCATCGAACCGGACCCGCGCACGACCACGCGCTCCTGCGAGCTGCGGCCGGGGGTGAGCCCGTCGACGGCCGCGCGCATGGCGGTCAGCATGTCGCCGCCGGTGTAGAGGGTGTCGGAGCCGCGGCGCGCGGTCCAGGTGGAACCGTTCTGGACGGCCTCGGCGGTGGGGGTGCCGGCTCCGCAGTCGTCACCGGATCCGCCCTCGACCTCGACCAGCGACCACACCTGCGCGGCGCCGCCGTGGTGCTCGAACTGGGACAGCCGGCCGTTGGGCTCGGTGCTCCAGTCCCAGACCTCCAGGGCCTTGCCGCTGTTGCGGTTGACGAAGGAGACGCCACCGCCGGTGTCGACCGGCAGCCACTGCTGGTTGGGGTTGCCGTGGTCGGTGTACTGGCGGATCTCGGCGCCGTCCTCGGTGGAGTGCTCCCACACGTCGATGGCCTTGCCGCTGTTGCGGTTGACGATCCGGTAGTAGCCGTCACCGGCGGGGACGAAGCGGAACTGCTGCCAGGGGCGGTCGGTGCGCTCCCACTGGACGATCTCGGCGCCGTCCTCGGTGGAGCCGCCGGTGACGTCGGCGACCAGGCCGCTGTGGTGGTTGCGCAGGACGTAGTAGGCGCTGGTGTCGATGTCGGCGGCCTGGGCCGGACCGGCCACGATACTGGTCAGGCCGAGGGCGAGCAGGAGGGCGGCGGCCGCGGACAGCGCCCGGCGCGGGAGTGCACGGAATCGGAGGGATCTGGGCGGGGGGATGGAACGCACTGTGGCTCCTCGCGTTCGGCCTCCGGGCGCGTTCACCCGGAGGTGGTGGGGGGTACGGGAGCGCTCCCATACGTCCTCCTCGCGAAGGACGCACTGCGGGCGCGCTCCCGGCTGGGGTGCGCTACGACGGGCCGCCGCCCCGGACAGGTCGTGCCCGGGGCGGGGCCGGAGCCGTCAGGGCTCTCAGCAGGAGTTGTCCTGGCTGTTCTCCCAGGTGATACCGCGCAGGACGGTGTTCACGGCGCACGGGTTCTCGTTGAAGGCCGTGTCGGACAGGGTCAGGTCCTCGAAGGTGATGTCGGAGGTGTTGGCGAACTCCGAACGGGCGGCGAGGCGGATGTCGCCCGGCCCGGCGATGGTGCCGCCGCTGACGGTCACGTTGTGGCAGTTCTCGATGAGGGCGGCGTTGCCACCGGTGCCGGCGATGTCCACGTTCTCGATGACCGCGCCCCCGCTCTGGGAGACGCAGAAGATCCCGCGGCCGCCACCGCGCGCGCGGACCTCGCCCACGCGGATGTTGGTGGCGTAGCCGCCGTCCAGGTGGCCGTTGCGGTTGGCCATCCGGAACGCGGCGTAGCCGGTGCCCGTTCCGGCGCCCTCGGCGTCGACGCGGCCGACGGTCGCGTTGACGGTGTCGTTGAGCAGCAGGCCGGAGTAGCCGGTGTCGCGGGCGGTGACGCTGCCGATGGTCAGGCCGTCGACGCCGTAGGTCTCCACCCCGTGGTTGTCGGTGCCGGAGACGTGGACGTCGTCGATGGTGATGTCGCGGGCCTCGCGGACCGCGTCGTTGTCACGGCTGTCGATGCGCATGCCCAGACCGCTCGACAGGCGCAGATCGACCTGTCCGAAGTGGACGTTGCGCGACGTGCGCACGTAGACCCCGAAGTACGGGGTCCCGGTCACGGACAGATGGGGCACGGAGACGTCCTGGGCGTGGCGGACGCGCACGGCGGCGTTGTCGCCCGTGGGGGTGCCGGTGACGTCGATGGTGCCGCAGACCTCCAGCGAGGTGTGGCTGGGCAGGTCCAGGGAGGCGTTGGCGGGCATGGAGCCGGAGCCCCGGACCACGACGCGTTCCTGGGAGGAGCGCCCGGGGTCGAGGCTGTCGACCGCCGCGCGCATGGCGGCGAGCATGTCGCCGCCCTCGTAGACGACGTCGCCGCCGTGGCGGGAGGTCCAGGTGGAACCGTTCTGGACGGCCTCGGCGTGGAAGTCGCCGTCACCGCAGGCGGCGGCCGCGGTCTCGGCCACCTCCTGCCCGCTGCTCTGGAGTTCGGCGGGGTCCGAGGCGCCGGGCCACTGCCAGGCGGCGCCGACCACGCCCAGCCCCAGCGCCACGGCGGCGGCCGCGCCCACCAGGGTGCGGCGCAGTCGCCCGCGGCCTCTCGACGCCCTCCGGCGGGGTGGCCCCTCGCCGCTGTCGTGACGTGCGGATTCCATGCGTACTCCTTCGTGCCGGCCCTGGAGCGGCGGGGCCCCAGGGGTGGACGACAGGCAATGGGAGCGCTCACAATGCCCGTGGAGTTCGGGAAACTAGCATGGAAAGCGTATTCCCGAAACCGGGGTAAAATCAGTCCGTAACCGCCGCGCCACACAGAATCCATGGTCGACCGGTATGCGGCGGCATCCACCCGATCGCCGATGGGAACGGAGTCCGCGTGATCCCCCTCAGCGACAACAGCCCCCTCTGGGGCGCCGGCCACGCCTCCGCCGGCGATCCGGCGCGCTTCGACGGTCACGACGTGACCGCGAACGACTCGTCCTCGGTGGCCGAGATCCTGGACGCCATCGCACCGGACGCGCCCGCACTCGTTCTGATCGACCATCTGGCCGCCCATCCGGGTCAGCGGATCTCGTCGGACGCGATCATCGCGGAATTTCCCGACGAGTTCACGAACCGGCACTCGGTCGCCGACTCGACGAGTCGGATCAACGCGCCCTTCTCCGAGCGCGGGTTCCGACCGCTGTTCTACTGGTGGAAAAGCAAGAACGGCGAGCCGTCCACCTACGCCATGAAGCACTCCGTCGCCGCGGTGGTCCGCTCGGTCCGCCGGGCGTGAGGGCCTGGGCGCGGACGGCGGAGATCACCCGCTTGGCGGAGCACTTCTTCCCCTGACGGGCGCACCCGGCAGCGCGCTCACCGGGACTCCTCGCCCCCGCTCGGCTCGGGTGTGTTCGCGTGCGCGCGGGCCGAGGGCGTGCGGGCTCCGACGATCGCCGGGGCCTCGTGGATCAGGTCGTCGTCGGTGATCGCCGCGACCATGAAGAGCGCGAAGTCGGTCCGCCGGGTGAGGTTGCTCGCCAGCGCCGGGTCGCCGACGTGCCGGCGCCACACCGGCAGCCCCTGGCTCTCGCCCTCCTCCAGGTCGCTGCCGCGCACGAGCGTCCAGCGGCGGTCGCTGGCGTAGATCCGGCGGGCCGCCCGCAGCTGGTCGTCGACGTCGATGACGCGGGCCAGCCGGGCCAGCACGGTCACGGCCCTCATGATCACCCGGGACCAGAACGAGTACACGTCGCTTTCGTCGCGGGGCACGTGCCAGCCGCAGGAGAAGACCAGCCGAGCCCGCTCGGGCGCCAGGTGGAGCACCGCCCGCGCGGTTCCGGTCGAGTACCCCCGGACACCCCACGGCACCAGGACCGTGAGCACGGCGTCGCAGCCCTCGACCGCCCGCGCGATGACGTCGCGATCGTCGGTCGGCCCCGGGACGACGGTGACGCGGTCCCCGAAGTCGGCCAGCTTGCCGACGCTCTGCTCCCGGCACACGCCCACGACCTCGTAGCCGCGGTCCAGCGCGTGCTGGACCATGTACCGCCCGAGCTTGCCCGAGGCTCCCACGACGCAGACCCTCTTCCGAGGCTCGCCGTCGCTCCCGCGCTGTTCCCGTCGCCCGTCCATGTCCGCCCCTCCCCTTCGCCTTACAC
This sequence comes from Nocardiopsis sp. Huas11, assembly GCF_003634495.1. Taxonomy (GTDB): domain Bacteria; phylum Actinomycetota; class Actinomycetes; order Streptosporangiales; family Streptosporangiaceae; genus Nocardiopsis. The sequence continues at coordinate 5,801,625 of NZ_RBKY01000001.1, forward strand.
CTGTAAGGCCGTGACAGGAGGCTATCCTTACACCCGTAAGGCCGTCAAGGACGCGGTGGAGCACCCGAGCGGAACACGGAGACCACAGGTGGCATCGACCCCCAGGCGGCGGGAGTCCCGCCCCGCGCTGAACCGCGCACGCGTCCTCCAAGGCGCGGTCCGCGTCGCCGACGAGCGCGGGGCGTCCTCGGTGAGCATGCGCAAGGTGGCCGAGGAGCTCGGGGTGGAGGCGATGTCGCTCTACCACCACGTGACCGGCAAGGACGAGATCCTGGACGGGATCGTCGACCTGGTCTTCGCCGAGATCGAGATGCCCGGGGACGCGACCGGCTGGAGGGACGCGATGCGCCGGCGCGCGTCCTCCGCCCGCGCCGCCCTGCTGCGCCACCCCTGGGCGCTGGGCCTGATGGACTCCCGGCGCACCCCCGGCCCGGCCACGCTCACGCACCACGACTGGATGATCGGCTGCCTGCGCGGAGCGGGCTTCTCACTCCGGAAGACCGCCCGGGCCGTGTCGGCCCTGGACGGCTACGTGTACGGATTCGTCCTCCAGGAGTCGAGCCTGCCCTTCCGCACCCCCGAGGAGCTGGAGGGCGTGGCGGCCGCCATGGTCGACGCGTTCCCCGACGAGGGCTACCCCCACCTGACCGAGATGATCCAGGCGCACGCCCTGAGCCCGGGTTACGACTACGCCGACGAGTTCATGCCCGGCCTGGACCTCATCCTGGACGGCCTCGAAGCCCTCCGCCCCGCCCCGGACGACCCGCTCACCTGATCGAGCCCAGGTCCGAGGAGCGGAGCGACCGGCGGCCGGGTCACATCGTGAAGGCGAGGGCCAGTGAGGCGACCGCCAGGGCGAGGAAGGCACCCGGGAACGCGATGTTGTACAGGACGCGAGCACGCACGTGGGCGGCCACCGCGCCCGAGTAGAACACCACGAGCCCCACCGCGGCGGCGACGCCGAGGGCCGGGACCCAGAGCAGGCCGAGGAGCAGCCCGGCCGCGCCCGCGAGCTTGAGCACGGCCAGGACCGGCAGCCACGAGCGCGGCACGCCCACCTCGGCGGAGTTGGCGAGGACGAAGTCCGCCTTCGCCAGATCGGCGACGGCGATGCCGACGTTGGCGAGGATCGTGACGACGGCGACGACGGCGTAGACGGTGAACATGGGAGCTCCGAACTGTGCATGGGCGGCCCGCAGGTGAGGCCCGCGGGCGATCCGGTCAGGGCTCGACGTGCAGCAGGGCGAGCCGGCGCGGGTCCGCGACCACGTCGTAGTGGACGATGCGACCGTGCTCGACGTGCAGGACCAGGGCCGCCTGGAGCCCTTCGCCGGAGGGGACCGCGATCCCCGGGCGGCCGTCGATCGTGGCCGTGCGGGCCCGCCGGGCGTTGTCCCGCAGCGCCCGGGTCTCCCTGATCACGGCCGGTGCGCCCGTCACCCGCTGAGCGGCACCCGGCGGGAGGGCCTGTGGGTCGGCCGTCCTGATCACGCCCGGGTCCAGCAGCCGGACGAGGGCGTCGACGTCGCCCTGGCGGGCCGCCCGCAGGAAGGCGTCCGCCACCCGGCGGGCGTCGTCGGCACCGGTCGGGTCGGCGCCCGAGGCGTCCGTCGATCGGCGCACGCGCCCGCGGGCCCGGCTGGCCAGTTTCTTGGCGGAGCCGGGGGTCGTGTCCAGCACGTGCGCGACCTCGTCGAAGGGCACGCCGAAGACGTCGTGGAGGACGAGTGCCACGCGCTGGGGCGGCGTCAGCTCGTCGAGGACCACCGTGAACGCCTCGGTCAGTTCGCCGGCCAGGAGCGCGAGCTCCTCCGGTCCCTCCTCCGCATCCGCCTGCTCCGATCGCAGCTCCGCCGGTTCCGCGGGGTCCTCACGGGACCGCCTCAGAACGTCCAGGCACAGCCGTGTCACGACGGTGGTCAGCCACGCGGGCACGTTCCGCACGTCGCCGAGGTCGGCGCGCGCGTACCTGATCCACGCCTCCTGCACCGCGTCCTGGGCGTCGGCGTCCGACCCCAGAACGCGGAACGCCACCGCGAGCAGGCGCGGTCGCTCGCGGTGGAAGACCGCCGTCCGGTCCGTGCCGGTGTCCATGATCGTTCCCGCCGTCGAATACCGTCCCTGCCCACTCTGACGACGCACGGGCGGCCCGAAAGGTGACTCCCCCGAACGGTCACCGCTCCACGTGGGCGGCGAGGCCGGCCAGGGAGGAGGCCAGGGCCTCCTCGTGCACCCCCTGGTCCACGCCCCGGGGCACTCCGCTGGCCTCGATGGTCACCAGGGTCCCCTCCGCACGCTCGGCGAGGTGCCAGGCCATCGTCATCGTCCCGGCGAAGGCGGGATCCGGGGAGTCGAACACGATGCGCTGCACGACGCGCTCACCGGGCGTGAGTTCGACGAACTCCACCCCGGCGGCGTCGGTCGAGTCCGAGGTCTTGCCCTGCCCCGAGCCCGGTTCGAGGTAGGTGAGCACCAGGTCGTACCCGCCCCCGGGCCAGGGCTCGAAGCGGGTGACGCGGCCGCTCATGCCCTCCGGCGGCAGCCACGCCTCCAGCGCCTCCGGCTCGGTCATCGCCCGGTAGACCTCCGCCGCCGGTGCGCGCAGGGTTCTGCTCGCCCGGTCGATGCGCTCCTGCGCCACGTTCGCCGCCCTTCGTCGAAGTCGTCGGCGTCGACGCTAACCCACGCCGGTGACAGGGGATCGGAGCCGCCGCGGCGCGCCAGGCGTCCTCGAACCGCCTCGCGCCGCCGTCACTCCCGCCCCGCGCGGTCGTCGACAGCGCGTCTGGACACCACCGCCCGGGCCTTGCCATGATGAGGCCATGAACCCGCACCGAAAGGCCGATGCCGCGTAGGCGTCCCGCGCGCCTGCGCGCCGAAACGACGATCCCCCGGCGGCCCCGCACCCCGGCCCTGCCACCGGCACCGATGAAGGACCTGTCCTGGCGGACCGCGGAGCAGATCGCCTGGCTCGAGCACCGGAGCCCGCACCTGTCCCCGGCACAGACCCACCAGGCCCTGCTGGTGTGGCGGCGCTTCGTGCGCGTCCACCACCACCGTTCGTGGGTCCCTCCCGACAGCAGCGGCTGCGGCGTGTGGGGCTGCTGCTTCATGCCCCATCACGCGCGCAAGATCCTGTACCGCGTGGCCCACGACCTGGGCCCGCAGCGCGGACGTGAGTTGCGCACGCTCCTCAGGAGGCTCGACAGGCTCCTGTGACCGCCGCCGTGCTCACCCCCGCTCGGGCCAGGGGGCCGCCCCCGGCTCCAGGGGCAGGCCCAGGAGCACGGACCCCAGGCTCTTGCCGTGCGTGTCCAGGTACAGCGACGTCGTCACCGTGTCCTCGCACGCGCGGGCGCACACCAGCAGCAGCGCCGGCAGCCGGTCCAACCGGTGCACCGTCACCGGCCCCGTGACCCGCTCCCGCAGGTACTCCCCCACCCGTTCGGGCGTGACGGTCTCGCACAGCACCGGGTACCACGCCGGGTCGTAGGGGATGAGGGCGATGGTGTTGAGGTTGCCCTTGTCCCCGGTCCTGGCGTGGGCCACGTCGTACAGTCGAACGCTCATGCCCCCTCCTCCGCCGGGAACACCACGGTCCCGGTCTCGACGTCGCCGCGCGCGATGGTGGTCGAGAGCACCCCGATGACCTCGCGGGTGTCCACCCGGACCCCTCCCCCGCCGGAGGGCCCGGACGTGTACAGGGCGGCCACCTCCTCGGCCACCGCCTCCGCCGCCGACCGCTCGGCGGCCAGGCCCGCCACCCGCAGCCGGCACTCGTGCGGCTCACCGCGGTCGCGGTCGGACGCGGCGTTCGCGGCCAGGGCGTCCACGCCGATGACCTCCACCCGCAGCCGCCCCACCGCGTCGCCGAGCCGCTCCCGCACGACCTCCCCGGCCAGGCGGGCGCGGGCCACCGCGCCCGGTCCCGCGTAGGAGATCTCGCCCTCACCCCGAAACCCCGCGCGATGGCCCACGCTGACCTTGAGCTCCTCGGGCCGCGGCGCGCCGCGCGCACCGCTCACCCGGACCCGGTCGCCGCCCAGGTCCTCGACGGACACACCGGTCATGTCCAGGGCCACGTCGGGCGTCAGGTAGGCGCCGGGGTCGGTGACCTCGTACAGGAGCTGTTCGATGACGGTCATCCGGTCGACGCGCCCCCCGGTGCCGGGCGTCTTGGCGATGACCGCCGTCCCGTCCGGCGCGACCCGTGCCAGCGGGTACCCGAGTCGGGCCAGGTCAGGGACGTCCTTGCGGCCGGGATCGGCGAAGAAGCCCCCGGTCACCTGGCCGGCGCACTCCAACAGGTGGCCGGCCAGGGTCCCGGCGGCCATCGCGCCGGTATCGCCGGGGTCCCAGCCCAGGGAGTGGGCCAGGGGCGCCAGGAACAGGGAGGGGTCGGCCGCCCGGCCCGCGATGACGATGTCCGCGCCGCCCCGCACGGCAGGCATCAGCGCGTCGGCCCCGACGTAGGCGTTGGCCGAGACGAGCTCCCCGTGGGCGTCCAGGGGCAGGCCGTCCTCCCACGCCGGGGCGGTGGTGTCGATACGGTCGAGCACGTCGTCCCCGTGGACGGCGGCGACGGTGGCCGCGACGCCGAGCTCACGCGCCAGGGCGTGCGCCATCCGCGCGGCCCCCACCGGGTCGGCGGCGCCCGCATTGGTGATGAGTCGCGTGCCCTGGCGCCGCAGCGGTTCCAGGAGGAGTTCCAGGCGGCGGCGCAGCATCGGGTCGTAGCCGGGCCCCGAGCCGCTCACCCGGCGCAGGGCGGCCAGCGACACCGTCCGCTCCCCGAGGCACTCCAGGACGAGGTAGTCCAGCCCGCCCCGCTCCACGAGGTCGACGGCGGGCCGCGGGCGGTCGGCGGCGAAGCCCGCGCCGCAGCCGATCACCACGTCGTCGTCGGTCACGAACGCCTCCATGTCGGTTGTCGGTTGTCGGTTGTCGGTCGGGAGAGGGCGGGCGGTCAGCCGGCCCAGAGGGGGATCACGCCCGTGGCCAGGGCGACGGCCAGCATGATGAGGCTGACCAGCCACGCCCACGGGAGCAGGAAGCGGATGTGCGCGCCGATGGGCACGCCCGACAGCCCGGTGAGCAGGTAGAACGATCCCGTCATCGGGCTGATGGGGAAGCCGACGGTCTCCTCGCCGATGATCGAGGCCTGGGCGACGTCCTCCGCGCTGATGCCGAAGGTCGCGCCCACCGCCGACAGCACGGGCATGACCGCGAAGTAGTAGGCGTCGGGCCCGAAGAGCAGGCTCAGCGGAACGGCCAGCACCCCGATGAAGAGCGGCAGGCCCGGCCCGATCGCCGCCGGCATCGCGCCCGTCAGGGCGGCGGCCATCGCCTCGATCATGCCGCTGTTCTCCATGACGCCGAGGAACACCCCGGCCGCCAGGAGGGTGCTGGCCATGAGCATCGCGCCCCGGGCGTGGGCGTTGACGCGCTCGGTCTGCGCCGACAGCCCCGGGTAGTTGACGACCAGCGCGACGACGAGCGCGAGCATGAAGAGCAGCTCGGGCGGCATCACCCCGGCGATCAGCGCGGCGACGGTGGCGACGGTGAGCGCCACGTTGAACCAGTACACGCGGGGCCGGCGCAGCAGCGCCGCCTCGGCGTCCTCGTCCGGCCCGGTGCCACCGCCCGCCGCACCGGCACCCGCACTCTTGCCGACACCGGTGCCCGCACCCGCGGCCACGGTCTCGGGCGCGGTCGCCACGGCGGCCAGGCGCGCCCTCTCGCGGTGGCCGATGAGGAAGGCGATGGCCAGGCAGGCCAGCACGCCGACGGCCTGCGCCGGGATGAGCGGAATCCACAGCTCGTTGGCCGGCAGACCCGTGGCGGTCGCGGCGCGCGCGGTCGGCCCGCCCCAGGGCATGAGGTTCATGACGCCCGCGCCGAGACCGGTGAGCCCGGCCAGGACGACCCTGCGCATGCCCAGGGCGTCGTAGAGCGGGATCATCGCCGGGATCGTGATGAGGAACGTGGTGGCGCCGGCTCCGTCGAGGTGGGTGGCCATCGCCAGGACGACGGTGGCGACCGCGATGGTGACCGGGTTGCTCCCGGCGAACCGCAGCACGCGCCGCACCACGGGCGCGAAGAGGCCCGCGTCGCTCATGACGCCGAAGTAGAGGATCGCGAAGACGAACATGGCCGCGGTGGTGGCCACCCCGGTGATGCCGTCACCGGCGAACGTCCCGATCTCGGTCGGGGAGAACCCGGCGACCAGCGCGGCCACGACGGGGACCCCGATGAGCGCGACGACCGCGCTCACGCGGTTGGACAGCAGCAGGACGAGCACGAAGCCGATCGTGGCGAAGCCCATGGCGGTAAGCATCCGGCACGTTCCTCCAGAGAGATGGCCCGGTGGGGGGAGTGACGCGGGTCACGGGGACCATGGTTCCGGCCCGATTGCACCCATGTCCAACATCAATGGAGCACACATCTATGCTCTGGACGCATGGACCTTTCCCTGCGGCAGTTGTCCGTCCACGTCGCCGTGGCGCGCACGGGCAGTTTCACCGAAGCCGCCCTCGACCTGCGGGTGGCGCAGTCCTCCCTGAGCCGGACCGTGCTGGGCATGGAGCGCGTCCTGGGCGTGCGACTCTTCGACCGGACCACCCGGCGGGTGGTCTGCACGCCCGAGGGCGAGGAGCTGCTGGCGGTCGCCGAGCGCGTCCTGGCGGTGCACCGGGCGGAGATGACGGCACTGGAGCGCTTCCTGGGCGGCTCCCGCGGCACGGTGACGGTGGCGACGCTGCCGTCGGTGGCCGCCTCCCTGCTGCCCGCGGTCATCGCCCGCTTCCGTGAGGGGGCGCCCGAGGTGGACGTGCGCATCCTCGACGGGATGTCGCGGACGGCGCTGGAGCGACTGGCGGCGGGCGAGTGCGACCTCGCGCTGGCCGTGGCCGAGGACGTGCCCGGCGACCTGCGCGCCCGCGCCCTGTTCCAGGACCGCTTCTACGCCGTCCTGCCGAGCGGCCACCGGTGGGCGGGCAGCGACCGCCTGCGCTGGCGGGACCTGGCCGAGGAGAGCTTCATCGCCATCGGCACCGACTCCAGCGTGCGCGCGGGGACCGAGTTCGGGTTCGCCCGCGCCGGGGTGCGCCCCGCCCGCACCATCGAGGCGGGCACCGTGTCGACGGTCGGCGGGCTGCTGGCCGCCGACCTGGGGGTCTCGGCCCTGCCGTCCCTGGTGGGCGCCCTCATGAGCTTCGCCGACCACGTCCGGGTGCCGTTGGTGGAACCGGTGGTCGACCGACGGCTGAGCGTGGTCACACACCGGCACCGTCGGCTGGCCCCGGCCGCACAGGCGCTGCTGCGGCTCCTGGACGATCTGCGCGCACAAGTGCACCCCCTGCCCGAGGAGGTCTCCTGGGCCGGGGGTGCCGATCGTGCCGGCGGCGGTGCGGCCGCCGGGTGAAGCGGGTCGGTGACGTGGGTCGGTGCTCAGACCTTGCGGTACCGCGGGACCCAGGCGCCGTCCTCGACGACGTAGTCGCCGAACAGGGCCGGAGCCTCTTCCTTGAGGGTCTCGCCGATGCGGTGGAAGAGCAGGCGGATCTCCTCCTCCGCTCCCGGCGCGGTGCGGGCCTCCAGAGTGTGGCGCAGGGTGCGCACGTTGGCGGTCCACACCAGGCCGGTCGCCACGCCCTCGGGCGCGAAGCGGCGCATGAACGACGTCTTGTGCTTCTTCTCGGCGAACTTCACGCCGTCGTCGTCCAGGCCGAAGTGGTCGGCCATCCAGAGCTGGAACTCCTCCATCTGCTGGAGCATCGCGGTGGCGCGCTCCATCAGCTCGGGGTCCTCCTCCGCCCAGTCCGGGAACCAGAACGGCAGGTCGCTCAGGCGCACGAAGCGCAGCGACTCCTGGGAGACGGCCACGCCCGGCCGGTGCCGGATGAGTTCGTGGGTGAGCACCCGCGAGACGTTGTGCAGCACGAAGCTGAAGCTGATGTGCTCCAGGACGGATCCGTGCAGGCTGGCCAGGATGTTGCCGAGGTAGGCGTCCTGGTCCTTGCGGACCCTGGTGACGTTCGGGTTGAGGCCGGGCTCCCACGAGCGGTAGCACAGCCGCCCGGCGAACTCGGCGAGGTTCTGCGCGTCGTTGAGGTGGGCGTCCAGGTCACCGCGGTCGAACCGCTCCAGCCAAGCCTGCCCGCCGACCTCCTTGAGGTAGTCGGCGATCACGTCATAGTCCACCTGCGGACGCGCTACCAGACGTACCTGCGGCTCGACCTTCTTCACAGCACCCTCTCCTCGTGGCTCCCCGCCCCACGGCACGCGTCAGTGCCGTGACCTGGGAGGTCCCGGTGACGGTCGTGCGCGTGGGGCTGGGCCGATTGGCCTTCCACGAGGGTACACGGCACCGTAGGGCGCCCGAAGGCGCCCTACGGTGGTGCGTCCGAGGACGAATCCCAGGTCAGGTGTCAAAGGCCGAAATAGCCACCAGGGGCGAGGATGAGGCCGACGACGATGGCGACGATGCCCCAGAGCATCTGCCCCCGCAGGATGCCCAGAACGCCGCCGACGATGAGAATGATGCCGAGAATCAGTAGCAAAGTACCCATACCCCACCACTGTCCGGTCACAGATTGATCAAACCTGAATCCAGTGACGTTTCGACCTCGAAATGTGAGGAAAGCGGCCCGTACGCGGCGCTTCCGCGCACGGGCCGGATCCGGTACGGGCACGCGTGGGCCCGCGCCGGTGCAGGTCAGGCGCGCGTGGGCACGGCCCAGCGGCGGGCCAGCTCCAGGACGCGGGCGACGATGCCCTCGCCCACGGGCGCGGTGAGGATGGACTCGGGGTGGAACTGCACGCCGAACCAGCACGCGGAGGCGTCCTCGATCGCCATCACGACCGGCTCCTCCTCGTCGAGCACGGCGGTCACCTCGTAGTTCTTGACCAGGTCGGGCAGCGTGTAGGTGGAGTGGTACCGCGCGGCCGGGAACCGGCCGTCCTCGCCCAGGCCCGTCAGCAGGTGCCCGCCACCGCCCTCCCGTCGCCCACCGCCACCCTCAACGGACGGCCTTCGGCCGCGGTCCTCCCCGCTTACGGACGCCTCCGGCGCAGTATCTCCCAGCACACGCACGCGGCCCGGCTTGCCGTGCACGGGCTCCGCCAGCGTGCGCAGCTCGCCGCCGGCGTGCTCCACCATGGCCTGCAGGCCCAGGCACACCCCGAACACCGGCAGGCGTCGGGCCGCGAGCGCGTCCAGCAGCGCGGACATGCCGAAGTCCACCGGCAGCCCCGGACCGGGCGAGAGCACCACCAGGTCGGGGGCCAGGCGGTCGAGCAGCGACGCGTCGAAGCCGTAGCGGACGGTGGTGACCTCCGCGCCGTGGCGGCGGACGTAGTCGGCGAGGGTGTTGACGAAGGAGTCCTCGTGGTCCACGAGCAGCACCTTCATGCCCGTGCCGGGCAGGGCGGCCGCGGGTTCCGGGGCCTGGGAGGGCTCCTCCCCCGCCTCGGCGGCCCGGTCGTCTTCCTCGCCCTGGGCGAGCGTCTCCAGCAGGGCGCGGGCCTTGAGGAAGGTCTCCTTCTCCTCGGCCTCGGGGTCGGAGTCGTAGAGCAGGGTCGCGCCGACCCGCACCGCCGCCACGCCGTTCTGGATGTGCGCGGTGCGCAGGGTGAGCCCGGTGTTCATGGAGCCGTCGAAGTTGATGACGCCCACGGCGCCGCCGTACCAGCGGCGGGGGCTGGTCTCGTGCTGCTCGATGAACCGCATCGCCCACGTCTTGGGGGCGCCGGTGACGGTGACCGCCCACATGTGGCTGAGGAAGGCGTCCAGGGCGTCGAAGTCGTGGCGCAGGGTGCCCTCGATGTGGTCGACGGTGTGGATCAGCCGCGAGTACATCTCGATCTGGCGGCGGCCGATCACCCGCACGCTGCCGGGCTCGCACACCCGCGACTTGTCGTTGCGGTCCACGTCCGTGCACATGGTGAGCTCGGACTTCTCCTTGACCGAGGAGAGCAGCTCCTGGATGTTCTCCGCGTCGCCGAGCGCGTCCTCGCCCCGGCGGATGGTGCCGGAGATCGGGCAGGTCTCCACCCGCTGTCCGGTGCCGGGCTCGCCGCTGACCCGCACGAACATCTCGGGTGAGGCCCCGACCAGGTACTCGCCCTCGCCGAGGTTGAAGAAGAACTCGTAGGGGGCGGGGTTGCGATCGCGCAGGCGCTCGTAGAAGCGGGCGGGCGAGGAGCAGCGGGCGTAGGTGCGGTGGCCGGGCACGACCTCGAACAGGTCGCCGCGGCGGAACTTCTCCTTGGCCTTGGCGACGATGCGCGCGTAGGAGCCCGGCTCGGGCCCCTCGGGCACGTGCGCGGCCTCCACCGGCGGGGTGGGCTCGGTCTCGCGGGCCAGGCCGTCGGTGGCGGCCTCGGCGCGCTCGCCGTCGCCGGGGACGGTGAACTCGTAGGTGTAGCGCACGCACGTCTCGCGCTTGCGGTCGCGGACCACGAGGGCGTCGGGCAGGTGCAGCACGAGGTCGCGGTCCTCGGGGTCGCGGTCGATGTGCCGCTCGATCGGCTCGAACTGGAAGGCCAGGTCGTAGCCGAACGCGCCGTACAGGCCGAGGTTGGAGTCCTCGGGGCTGCGCAGGGCCGCCACGACGGCGCGCAGGCCGGTGAACACGCTGGGGCGGCGGCTGCGCTCCTCCTCGGTGAAGAACACGCCGGGGTCGGGTTCGGGCACGGTGACGGCGACGTGGCCGGGGCCCCGGTCGGTGTCGGTGCCCACGCCCTCCAGCGCCCGCGACAGGACGGGGAGCAGGACCCGTCCGCGCGCGTTGAGGGCGGTGGCGGTGATCCGGCGCCCGCGGGTGCTGATCTCCAGGCACGGGTCGACGTATCCCAGGTGCCAGCGGTCGTAGCGGCCCGGATACTCCATTCCGGAGGAGAGCACACCGCCGCGGCGGTGCTCGACGGACGCGACGAGGTCGGTGAGGACCTCCGGATCGCAGGGGGTGGAACTGCGGCGGACGGTCACGCCGCTCGCGGTGCGGTACGTGATGGTCTGGACGTCGCTGGGGTTCACGGCCGGTCCTTTGGCGCTGTGGTCGGTCGGGTCGGGTCACGCCGGCCGGGGCCGTGAAAACACGAAACGACCGCCGGTCCGGGGCGGTCGCTGCTCTCGGGTACTACGAACCTGCGCCGCCTAGGAGCGGCGCCACCACTGGGCCTGGATGGTCGGTTCGGTTCGCATGGGCCGAGTGTAGCGGCTGCGGCGGACCGAGGCCACCGCGCGCACCGGAATCCGCTCACGTGCCCGCCCGCCCCCTCGGCTCTCACCGTCAGGCTCGCCCCTCGGCGCGGCCCGCTCACCTGGGGCTGACTCACTCGCCCGGCCCGCTCGGCCGGGGCCCGTTCACGCCGGCGGCCCCGACCACCGGTACCGGCGCTCGGGCCGCCCGGCCGTGCCGTAGCGCAGCCGGACCTCCACCCGGCCGGAGTCGGCGAAGTACTCCAGGTAGCGCCGTGCGCTGACCCGCGAGATGCCGGTGGCGGCGGCGCACTCGGTCGCCGACAGGTCCTCGCCGCCCCCTCCCCCGCCCCCGCCCCCGCCGGCGTGCTCGCGCAGCGCCCGCTCCACGAGCTCGGCGGTCGGGCTGGTGAGCCCCTTGGGCATCGCCTTGGCGGGCCGGGCGGCCGGCCGGGCCGCGCCGAAGGCCCGGTCCACGGCGTCCTGGTCGGCCGAGCCGCCGCCGTCCAGGTCGCGGCGCAGCCGCGCGTAGTCGCGCAGGCGCTCGGTCAGGAGCGCGGGCTCGAAGGGCTTGATCAGGTACTGCACCGCCCCGCCGCGCAGCGCCTGGCGGACGGTCCCGCTGTCCCGGGCCGCCGTGATGACCAGCGCGTCCACCTCCGGCAGGTCCTCACCGCCGTCGGGCGCGCGCAGGGCCCGCAGCACCTCGATGCCGTTCATGTCGGGCAGGTAGATGTCGAGCAGGACCAGGTCCGGGCGCAGCCGCGCGACCATCTCCAGGGCCTCGGCCCCGGTCCGGGCCTCGCCGACGACGGTGAAGCCGGGGACGCGCTCCACCAGGCCGCGGTGGACCCGCGCGACCATGAAGTCGTCGTCGACGATGAGCGTCCTGACCTGCGCCGCCGGGGCCCGGTCGGCGGTCGCCTCTGGCGCGTTCAACGTGTACCTCCGGTGTGGTGCGGTTCCGGTCGGCCCGGGGCGCTCGGCATCAGTTCTCCTCCTCGGGCAGGCTCTCGTGCAGGACGGCGGTGAACCGCGAGCCCGTGACGGTCGCCGTTCCGCCGCGGCGCGCGCAGACCAGGCCGACGATGGCCAGCCCCAGACCGCGCTTGCGCCCGGCTCCGTCCTTGGTCGTGTAGCCGTGCTGGAACACCTCGCCGACGAGCTCGCTGGGCACGCCGGGCCCGGAGTCGGTGACGTCCACCCGCACCGGATCGCCTCCGCCGCCGACGACCTCGACCTCCACCCAGGGGCGGTCGGCGCCGTCCGCGGTCGGCGCGACCGCGTCCAGGGCGTTGTCGACCAGGTTGGCCACGACCGTGACGAGGTCGTCGGAGAGCTCCTCCGACACCGGCTCCAGCCGGGTGTCCGGGGACACGCGCAGCCGCGTGCGCTGCTCGTCGGCCAGGCTGGTCTTGGCGATGAGCAGCGCGGCCAGCGAGGGGTCGTTGACCCGGCCGGTGACGTCGGCGCTGAGCTGGGCGCGAGCGCCGCCGACCTGGCTGACGTACTTCGCGGCCTCACCGTACTCTCGCAGCTCCAGCAGCCCGGAGATGACGTGCAGCCGGTTGCTGAACTCGTGGGCCTGGGCGCGCAGGGTCTCGGTCGTGGTCTGGCTGGTGTCCAGTTCGTGCTGGAGTTCGACCAGGTCGGTGCGGTCGCGCATGGTGGTCACCGATCCGGCGGGGCGCCCGTCGGCGGCCAGGGGCATGCGGTTGAGCGCGACCAGGCGGTCGCCCAGGACGACCACGGTGTCCCGTCCCTGAACCCGCCCCAGCAGGACGTCCTCCAGCTCGCCGCCCACGCCCAGCTCGCTCAGGGTGGAGCCGACGCAGTCGGCGGGCAGGCCGAGCAGGCGCACGGCGGCGTCGTTGGCCAGCGTCACGCGGTGGTCGGCGTCCAGCCCGAGCACGCCCTCCTTGATGCCGTGCAGCATCGCCTCGCGGTGCTCCACGAGCCGCGCGATCTGGTCGGGTTCCAGGCCCAGGGTCTGGCGTTTGACGCGGCGCGACAGCAGCAGGGACCCGGCCACGCCGAGCACGCTCGCGATGCCCAGGTACACCAGCAGGTTGGGGGTGGCCAGCACCAGGAGCTCCCCGGCCCCGGGGTAGTCCACGCCCGCCAGGACGACGCCGAGGATGGTGCCCCCGTCGCCGATGACGGGGACGGCCGCGGCCACGGCGCGGTTGCCCTCGATCTCGGTCACCCCGGTCCAGGCGCGGCCCCGCAGCGCCGAGGCGATGCCGGGCTCGCCCCGGGGCCCGGCCTCCCCCGGCCCGGGCCCGGGGTCCAGGGTCAGGGCCCGCCCCTGGCCGTCGTGGATGACCAGGTGGTCGGCGCTGGAGAGCACGCGCACGCTCTCGGACGTCGGCGCCAGGACCTCCAGCCGGCCGTCGGCCTCCAGGCCCGCACGGACGATGTCGCGCGCGGCGGTGCTCTCGGCGACCGAGAGCATGCGGCGGCTCTCGGTCTGGCGCAGTCGGGCGTCGGACTGGGCCAGGGACACCGCCGCGACCATGACCAGCACCGTCACGACGATGCCGAGCTGCAGCGCGAGGAACTGTCCGGCCAGCGTCGTGCGCGGCGCCCCGAACCTCATCGGACGACCGCCGCGCGGACCCGTGTGACCACAACGACCACAACCTTCCTTACGACCATTGCCCGCACAAAAGACACAACGCTTTTCACCCGTGTTTCCCTCTGGTTGCCTGTGCGTTGCCTCACACGCCAACCGGAACATACCCGGCCGCATCCCCTACGGAGAAATCATGCTCCGCTCGACGAACACGCACGTCAGCAGCAACGCCCCCGGCTCGGGCACGTCCCGCCGGTCCCTCATCGTCCGCACGGCCGCCGTCGGCGCCGCCCTGCCGCTCGTCCTCGCCGCCTGTGGCGGTTCCGACGACGGCGTCGCCGAGGACGGCACCTGGGCGCCGACCGAGGCGATCGAGATCACCGCCCCGGCCGCCACCGGTGGCGGCTGGGACACCCTCGCCCGCACCGGCGCCCGCATCCTGGAGGAGGAAGGACTGGTGGACGACTCCGTGCAGGTGGTCAACAAGCCCGGCGCGGGCGGCGCGATCGGCTGGGGCTACATCGCCAACAACGCCGGCGACCCGCACAAGCTGTTCGTGACGAGCCCGCCCATCCTGCTGGTGCCGATGGCCGGGGACTCCGACCACGACCACGAGGACTTCACCCCGATCGCCCGTCTGGCCACCGACTACATGGTCTACCTGGTGCCGGCCGACTCCGACGTCGAGACCTTCGACGACCTGGCCACCCAGGCCGGGTCCGGCGACTACAGCGTCGGCGGCGGCTCGGGTCCGGGCAGCATGGACCACGTCGCCCTGGCCGGCGCGCTGGAGGCCGCCGGAGCCGACGCGACCCAGGCCAACTACATCCCCTTCGACGGCGGCGGCGAGGCCCTGACCTCGCTGCTGGGCGGTCACGTGGACGCGGCCGTGGTGGGCATCGGCGAGGCGCTGGGCATGCTGGAGTCGGGCGACGTGCGCGCGGTCGGCGTCTCCTCGGCCGAGCGTGTGGACGCCGTGGAGGACGTGCCGACGCTGGTGGAGCAGGACGTGGACTTCACCTTCGACATCTGGCGCGGCGTCATGGCCCCCGCGGACCTGAGCGAGGCCCAGGTCGACTACTACGAGACCCTGTTCGCGGACATGATGGAGACCGAGGCCTGGCAGACCGAGTCCGCCCGCCTGGGCTGGACGGACGCCTACCAGGACAGCGAGGAGTTCGGGGCGTTCCTGGACGAGACCCGCGAGGAGTTCGCCGCGATCCTGACCGAGGTCGGTCTCCAGTGAGCGACGACACCACGGCGCGCCGCGACGGCGCGCCCGCGGAGGGGGCGGCCCCGAGCCGCCCCCGGCGGGCCTGGTCGCCGCGCACACCGGTCACTCCCGAGCGGGCCTTCCGGTTCTCGCCCCGCACGATGGGCATCACGGTCGGGCTGTTCGCGCTCGGCTACCTCGCGCTGGCCTTCCAGATGCCCGACTACACGGCGGTGAGCGTCCCGGTCCAGCCCTCGACCCTGCCGCGCTGGCTGGGCGTGGCGCTGCTGGCCCTGGCGGTGCTGCTGTTCTTCCAGCGCGCGCCGGAGCAGGAGGCGGCGGCCGGGTCCGCGGCGCCGGGGAGCGGCGACGGGACCCCGACCGCGGGCGGCGACACCGAGGCAAGCGCGACCGAGGGGACCGACGCCGAGGGAACCGACGGGGCGCAGTCCGACGGCGAGCGCTCCGGTGGCGCCCCGTCCGAGGGCGGTGAGCCCCGGCTGGGCCGTCTCGACGACCCGCGGCTGGAGATCGGCCTGTTCGTCGCCGCCCTGGTCGCCTACGTCGCCCTCTTCGAGCCCCTGGGCTTCATCCTGTCCACCGCCCTCTACCTGGGATCGATGACCTGGTACCTCGGCTACCCACGCCACCTGGTCAACGCCGTGGTCGCCCTCGTCCTGCCGTTCGCGTTCTACGCGGGAATGACGTGGGGCCTGGACGTGACGCTGCCGAGCGGCCCGCTCCCCTTCTGACCTGAAGACCAAGGAAACCCTCGTATGGGCATGCTCGACTTCCTCAACATCGACCAACTCATGTACGGCTTCGGTATCGCGCTGACGCCGGAGAACCTGCTCTACGTCTTCATCGGCGTGCTGGCCGGAACGATCATCGGCATGCTGCCCGGGCTGGGCCCGATGAGCGCGATCGCGCTGATGATCCCCATCGCCTACGGCATGGATCCCACGTCCGCGATCATCATGCTGGCGGGGGTGTACTACGGGGCGATCTTCGGCGGATCGACCTCGTCCATCCTGCTCAACGCGCCGGGCGTGGCCGGTACGGTCGCCACTTCCTTCGACGGCTATCCGATGGCCCTCAAGGGCCAGGCGGGCAAGGCGCTGGCGATCGCGGCGATCTGCTCGTTCGTCGGCGGCACCGTCAGCGTCGTGGGACTGATGGCGATCGCTCCGGTCCTGGCGTCGTTCGCCGTCAGCTTCGGACCGGTGGAGTACTTCGCGCTGATGGTCCTGGGCCTGACCGCTGTGGTGTCGCTGGGCGGGCGCAACCTGGTCAAGGGCCTGATCTCGGCCGTGGTCGGCGTGATGATCGCCCTGGTGGGCATCGACTCCCAGACCGCGATCGTCCGCTTCACCTTCGACCTGCCCGAGCTGTACGAGGGCGTGGAGTTCCTCATCGTGGCGCTGGGCGTGTTCGCCCTGGCCGAGGTGCTGGTCATGCTCAACCAGCGGGGGAAGGGCGGTGTGCGCAAGGGCGTGACCTCGCTGCGGCTGTCCCGCCGCGAGGTGGGCCAGATCACGGGGCCCGCGCTGCGCTCGTCGGTCCTGGGCTTCTTCACCGGCGTCCTGCCGGGCGCGGGGGCCACGGTCGCCTCGTTCCTGTCGTACTCGATGGAGAAGAAGATCGCCCGCGACGGCGACACGTTCGGCCAGGGCAACCCGAAGGGCGTGGCCGCGCCGGAGGCGGCCAACAACGCGGCGGCCGTGGGATCGTTCGTGCCCCTGATGACCCTGGGCGTGCCGGGCTCGGGCACGACCGCGATCCTGCTGGGCGCGCTGATGGTGCTCGGTGTGCAGCCGGGACCGATGATGCTGTCGGACAACCCGGGGATGTTCTGGGGTGTGGTCGCCTCGATGTACATCGGCAGCGTGGTGCTGCTGATCCTCAACCTGCCGCTCATCCCGCTGTTCGCCAAGGTGCTCAACACCCCCAGGACCATGCTGGTCCCGCTGGTGGTCGTATTCTGCGTGGTGGGCGTGTACGGGCTCAGCTTCAGCGTGTTCGACCTGGGCCTTCTGGCCGCGTTCGGCGCGATCGGGTTCCTGATGCGGCGCAACGAGTTCCCCGCCGCACCGCTGATCCTGGGGCTGATCCTGGGCGGGCTCATGGAGACGAACATGCGGCGGGCGCTGCAGATCTCCGACGGCGCGTGGTCGGTGTTCCTCACCGAGCCGATCTCGGCGGGGCTGCTGGCGGTGGCGGTGCTCTCGATGCTGCCGGCCCTGCTGCGCGTCCTGCGCCGGCGCCACACTCCGGTCGTACCGGCCGGGGCGGCCGGGGCGGCCACGGTGGCGGACACCGCGGACGCCCCCGCGAGCACCGAGGAGGCCCTGGTCGGGGCCGAGAACGGTTCCGCGGAGGTGTCCGGAGACAGGACCGGGACCGGCTCCACGACGGCGGCCGGGTCCGAGGGCGAGCCCGGGGAGCAGGCTCCGCCGCGGGACTGACCACGACGACAGGAAGTGACGGGCGGGGTGGACGAGCACGACGGGACGGCGGGGCGGACCGGGCCGAGCCGCCGCTCCGTCCTGGCCGCCGGACTGGCCGCCGGGCTGGCGCTGCCCCTGGCGGGCTGCCAGGAGCCGGGACGCCAGGACGCGCTGCGGATCATGGTGCCGACCCCGCCCGGCGGCGGGTTCGACCACACCGCCCGGACGCTGGCCTCCGTGATCGAGGAGATCGGCGCGGTCGCCGACATCACCGTCTTCAACCTGGCGGGGAGCACGGGGACCGCCGCGCTGGCCCGGCTGATCTACGAGCGCGGGTCGGCGGACCTGCTGTTGCAGATGGGGCTGGGCCTGGTGGCCAACACCCACGTCGACACCGCCGCCGACTCGGTCACCGAGGCCACACCGGTGGCCCGGATGATCGAGGAGCCCGAGGCCCTGCTGGTGCCGGCCGACTCCGAGTACGCGTCCATCGACGACCTGGTGGACGCCTGGCGGGCGGACCCGGCGGCGATCCGGATCGGCGGGGGCTCGACCCCCGCGGGGCCCGACCACCTGGTGACCATGCTGCTGGCCGAGGAACTGGGCATCGACCCGGCCGCCGTGGTCTACGACTCCTACGACGGCGGCGGCCCGATGCAGGCCGCCCTGATGGGTCACACCCTCGACTTCGCCGCCGCGGGCCCCAGCGAGCAGCGCGCGGCGATCGACTCCGGCCAGTTGCGGGTCCTGGCGGTGACCGGGGCCGAGGCCGATCCGGGACTGGACGCGCCGACGCTGAAAGAGGCCGGGATCGACCTGGAGTTCATGAACTGGCGCGGGCTACTGGCCCCGCCGGGGCTGGGCGAGGACGAGCTCGGGTGGCTGTTGGGGCTCGTGGAGCAGGTGCACGCGTCGCCGGAGTGGGAGGAGCGTCTGGCGCGCAACCGCTGGACCGACGCCTACCTGGCCGGGGAGGACTTCGCGGAGTTCCTGGCGCAGGAGGACGAGCGCACGGGGCGCACACTGGAACGGATCGGCCTGGCCGGATGACCCGCGGCCGTCATGGCGGCTGTGACCGTGACCGTGACCGTTCGGCCGCTGGGCGGAGACCGCCGCGCCGAGGTCGCGTGGGATCGTCTCCCCGCGGGTGATAGGCTCTGACACTCAGCACCATCTTAAGTGTAATCAGAGCTTACTGCGGCAAGGATATCACCTTAATGGAGAGTCGTCAACCGGGGTCACCCTCACCGGAACAGGAGGCCCTCGCTCACGAGCAGACGAGGGTCAGCGCGATGTACGCGCGCCTGGACGAACTGCGGGAGTACACCGCCGGCCAGCTCGCGGAAGCGCACCTGCAGGACCGGGGCGGGTTCGCCGCCCTGGTCGAACGCGAGGCGCGCTCCTACGAACAAGCCCGGCGGCGGGCCCGGCTCGGAGCGGTCGAGGAAGGCCTGTGCTTCGGCCGCGTCGACCTCACGACGGACCAAGAAACGCTCTACATCGGGCGGATCGGGCTCCGCAACGCGGAGCACGAGACCATGCTCGTCGACTGGCGCGCCCCGGCGGCCCGCCCCTTCTACGCCGCCACCCCGAGCGACCCCGCCGACCTGGCCCGCCGGCGCCACCTGCGCGTGCGCCACCGACGCGTCATCGGCATGGACGACGAGGTGTTCGACCCCGACGGGCTGACCGAGAGCGACCGGCGCCAGCTGGTCGGCGAGGCCGCGCTGCTCGCCTCGCTGCGGCGCGGCCGGACCGGGCGGATGGCCGACATCGTGGCCACCATCCAGGCCGAGCAGGACCGCGTCATCCGCGCCCGGCTGGCCGGGGTGCTCGTGGTCCAGGGCGGGCCGGGCACCGGCAAGACCGTGGCCGCCCTGCACCGCGCCGCCTACCTGCTCTACACCCACCGCCACGTCCTGGAGCGCCGCGGCGTCCTGGTCGTGGGGCCCAACCCGGCGTTCCTGCGCTACGTCGGCGACGTGCTCCCCTCCCTCGGGGAGACGGACGTCGTGATGCGCACCGTGGGCGAACTGTTGCCCGGCGTGGAGGCCCGTGAGCACGACCGGCACGACGTCGCGCGCGTCAAGGGGTCGCCGCGCATGGCCGACTTCGTGCGCGCCGCCGTCCTGGACCGCCAGCGCACGCCGCTGGAGGCGTTCGGCGAGGCCGAACTGCGGGTGGAGACCGACGCGGGCGTGCTCACCGTGCCCGCCGACACCGCCGAGCACGTGATCGCCACGGCCCGGGGCCTGCGGCTGCCGCACAACGCGGCGCGCAAGTACGCCGTGACGACCCTGCTCAGGGAACTGGCCCGATCGGAGTCGATCGTCCTCGGGCGGCCGGCGGCGGAGGACGACCTGCCCTTCATCGGCGAACGGCTCTGGTTCGTGAACGCGATCCGCGCGGCCATCGACGCCCTCTGGCCGCCTCTGACGCCCGAGGGCCTGCTGGCGGGGCTGTTCTGCGACCCCGAGGCGCTCGAACGCGTCGGCGACCGGGTCGGGCTGTCCGCGGACGAGCGACGGGCCCTGGTGCGCACGGCCGAGGCTCCATGGTCCGTCGAGGACGTGCCCCTGCTGGACGAGGCCGCCGACGTGCTGGGCTACGACGACAGCGCCGAGCGGGCCCGGGAGCGCCGCCGGGTGGAGCGGGAGGCCGAGGAGGAGCGCTACGCCCAGGGGGTGCTGGAGTTCACCGGAGCCGACGACCCGCTGCTGGACGCCCGTGTCCTGGCCGAACGCCACCGCGACACCGGACCGGAGCGCACGACCGCCGAGCGCGCGGGCGAGGACCGGGAGTGGACCTACGGCCACGTCATCGTCGACGAGGCGCAGGAGCTCTCGCCGATGGCCTGGCGCGCGGTGATGCGCCGGGTGCCGACCCGCTCCCTGACGGTCGTGGGCGACGTCGCCCAGACGGGCAGTGCGGCGGGCGCCAGCTCGTGGGTGGGCGCGCTGGAGCCCTTCGTGGGCACGAACCTGCACGTGGAACGACTGCGGGTCAACTACCGCACGCCCGCGCCGATCATGGCCGTCGCCGCGGACGTCCTGCGGGCGGCGGCCCCGGAGGAGGAGGTGCCCGAGTCGGTGCGCGAGGAGGGCGACCCGCCGCGCGCGGTGCGCCTGACCGGGCCGCTGGCCGCATCGCTGCCCGCGGTGGTCGACGAGGAGCTGCGGGCGATCGGCGAGGGCCGGGTCGCGGTGATCACCTCTGACCGCGACGTGGCGGCCGTGGCGGCGGCGCTGCCGGACGCGGGACGCCCCTACGGCGGGGGGCCGGGGCGCGACGCCCTGGAGAACCCCGTCGTCGTGGTGACCGCGACCGAGTCCAAGGGGTTGGAGTTCGACTCCGTGGTGGTCGTGGAACCGGACCACGTGTGGGAGCAGCCGCGCGGCGCCAACGACCTCTACGTCGCCGTCACCCGCGCCACCCGTCGCCTGACGGTGGCCCACACCCGTGAGCTGCCCGGCGTCCTCAAGCGCCTGGCCGACTGATGCCCGCTCCGGCCCCGGGGCGGGTCCCCGGGGCCCCGGCGGCGCGGCGGGGTCACGGCGGGCGGCGCCGGGGTCCCGGCGGGCAGGGCCGGGGCCGACCGTCGGCGGCCCTGCCCAGCCACACCAGGCAGGTGCTCACGCCGTCACCGATGAAGGCCATCACCAGGTTGCCGGCCGGTGACCGGTTCGCTCAGGGTCCTGGTCCACAACCCGGCGTCCCGGGACCGCTCCCCCGGCTCCGCGAACCGTGCGGGGCCGGGATCTCGGGTGTGGACGATCCCGTGCGCAGGCGACAGCACGTACATGCTCGCCCGGAACTCCGGTTCCTGTTCCAGGGAGGGGCTGATCGCCTCGGCGAACTCCTGCCAGGTGACGGTGCCGGGGGCGTCCAGGAAGGCCTGGGTCACAACCGTGACCCAGAGATCGGGCCGTCTGCGTCGAGCCGGACTGCGGGGTCAGACGGGTGAGGTGGTCTGCTCGACACGCCACCACGATCGCGCCGGCCCGCGCATCGCCCACGCCAGGGCCGCGGCGAGGCACAGGACGAGGGCCGCCGCGACGTAGGGGGCCGAAGGAGCGAACTGTTGGAAGAGCCAGCCCCCGAGGACCGGCCCGAGGACCCGGCCTCCGGCGCCGACCGACTGGGAGAGTCCGAAGACCTCCCCCTGCCGGTCCTGTGGGGTGACCCGCGAGATGGCGGCCATCGTGGTCGGCGCGTTGGTGGCGTTCCCCGCCGCGACAAGGGCCGCGGGCAGCGCCACGTACCACCAGTCCTGCGCCAAGGGCACCAGGCCCGCCCCAAGGGCGAGGATGAGCGCGCCGGCGGCCATGAGGGTGACCTCCCCCACCCGGTTGGAGAGCCAACGGGTGGCGGTGAGCTGGACCAGGACGATGAGCACGCCGACGTACATGAACAACAACCCGTTCTCCACCGCGCCGAAGCCGAGCCGGTCCGCGGTGAACAGCGGGAACTGGGAATCGATCATGGAGAAGCCCACCATGACGAGACCGGACACGGCCAGCAGCGGTAGCAGACCGGGGAGCGCGCGCACCTCCCGCCAACCCATGCCCTCACGCGGAGTGCCCCCGGCGCGCGGCAGGGCGAAGAGCGCCCAGGCGATGTTCACTATGCTCAGCGCCGCGGCGACGAAGAAGGGCAGGCGCTCGTCGCCCAGGGCCACGAGCAGCGAGGCGACGCCAGGGCCGAGCACGATGCCCAGCCCGATGCCGGCACCGACGACCGCCATGCCCCCGGCCCTGCGTTCGGGGGGCAGGACGTCGGCCACCACGCCCTGCGCCGCGGCGGTGCTCGCCGCGCACGCGCCGGCGAGGATCCGACCGGCGAACACCGCGACCAGCGTGCCGGCGAGCCCGATCGTCAGGTAGGCGATCGCCGCACCCGCCGCTGTGGCGGCGATGACGGGGCCACGGCCCCAGCGGTCCGAGGCCCGCCCGACCAGCGGTGCGAACAGCAGTTGGGCCAGTGAATAGCTCGCGACGAGCACACCGATCATCCCGGGTGACGCGTCGAAATCACGCGCGTAGGTCGGCAGGATCGGCACTATCATACCGAAGCCGATCATATCAATGAAAACCGTGATGAAAACTGCCCCGAGCGCACTCTTGTGGGGGGATTGCTTTCGCATCTCGTCTACCTCTCAGCAATACCCGGACCTGGCATTTTCGGACGGCAGGGCGTTCTCGCGCGAGCGCGAGCACCCCGCGCCCCGAAAGCGATACGGACCGTGACCATTGCCGCCCGAGCCCGGGGGGATTCAGTGACACCACGGGTTGTGCGAGGGATCGCAATGATGACATCCCACAATGCCCTCCGGCAACCCACTGCCACTGGAAAGCGCATTCCACCTGCTTCCGGCGCCCAGCAACCCGACCTCTCGAAGCACCCCCACGGCACCACCCTCGGCACTGATAAAGAAAACAGGATATTGACAAAGGATAGTCCGTCCCTAACATAGCAACATGCCGACCCCCCACGAAATCCACCCTCCCACTCCTGCCCGCATCGCACTCATCGGAGTGACCGGCCATCTTGGCCGTGAGATGCTCTGCACGGTGACCCGTGAATTCCCTGATTCCGAACTGGTGCTCATGGCCAGGGCCGACTCTGAGGAGCATCTGCGCTCACGCCTCGACGCGGCCGCGGAGTGGGCGATCGGTTCGACTTCGGAACGCAGGCAGAGCCAGATGTCCTACCTGAGGGTCGATCTGTCCCGCAAGGGGCTCGGCCTGGACGGTCCGGGGATGGACCTCCTCCGCGGCGTGGAGGAAGTCTTCTTCCTCGCTTCGAGCATTTCCTTCACGATGTCGGCGGAGGAGGCTATACGAGCGAACGTCGATACTCTGCGGAACTTCCTGGGCACATGCTCCGAGCTCCGCTCCACCGGCGCCCTCCGCACCCTGCACTACGTTTCCACGGCATACGTCTCCACGACCGAGGAGAGCGTCGCCAAGCCCTCACCTTGCGATCCTCACGCACAGTTCCGCAACAACTACGAGTACTCGAAGGCGTGCGCCGAGCAAGAAGTAATAGATTCCAAAATACCTGCACTCATATACCGTCCCTCGATCATCATCGGCTCTTCGAAGAACGGTCGGGCACACGGATTCGATACCGTCTACAATTTCGTCCGGTCCTTCGCACGCGGACGTCTTCCCTTCGTCCCCGCCGACCCGGATCACACACTCGACATCGTTCCCTCGGACTATGTCGCCGATACCATCGTCGCGCTGGCCCGGACACAACGGTCCGGTACCTTCCACATATCCGCTGGTAAGAGCGCCCCGACGGTCGGGGAGGTCTACGAAAGCGTACGACGAGTGCTCGCCGACCGCCAGGGCGCCCACAACGGACTCGACCTTCGGTTCTTATCACCGGAACTGACGGCGGGAATCGAGTCCGCGCCCCGGGGCCTGATCTCCTCGCGCCTGCGGAGCGCGTCCCGTCTCATCTCGGCCTATCTCCCCTTCCTCAGCGCGGGCGTGCCCGAGTTCGACAACACGGCGACGGTCGGTGCCACCGGCCTGCGCCCACCCGCGTTGGAGGAGTACGCGGGCCTGGTGTGGGCCTACGCCCTCGACCACGACTTCGGCGCCCGCGGAAGGCACGGGAGTCCACGGGCACAGACCGCTGAGCGCGCGAGCCGGGCGTCGGCGCTGCGCCGAACAGATCCCGGCACGCTCGACGGACTACTCGCCCGCAGCGCACGGCGGGCTCCACGGAGCACGGCGCTCGTGACCGGCGAGACGACCCTGAC
Organism: Nocardiopsis sp. Huas11; assembly: GCF_003634495.1. GTDB lineage: Bacteria > Actinomycetota > Actinomycetes > Streptosporangiales > Streptosporangiaceae > Nocardiopsis. The sequence continues at coordinate 5,825,835 of NZ_RBKY01000001.1, forward strand.
ATACGCCGCGTTGGAGACCAGCGTCCACGAGCGTGCGCGCGCTCTCGCCGACGACGGTGTCGCGGCGGGAACGCGTGTGGGCCTGAGGATGGCGCACGACACCACCTCGGTCATCACGTTCCTGGCCGCGCTCAGGGCTGGGGCCCGCGTTCTCCTGTTGCCCGAGGAGGGAAGCCCACCACCCGCCTGGGGTGGCGCACCAGTACTGGACCCCGCCGGTTCCCCCGTCGGTACCGGAGTCGGAGTCGGTACCGGTGCCGGCTCTCCCACGCACGCCGGAGGCGTCGTCTTCGCGACCTCGGGTACCACCGGAGAGCCGAAACTGGTTCAGCACCGCGGCCGTTCGCTGGCGGAGAGCGGGCGGGCCACCGCCCAGGCCACCGGACTGGACGGGACGGAGAACATCGCACTGCTGCTGCCGCTGTTCCACGCGTTCGCCGCCGGGATCGTCGTCCCCGCCGCGCTCCACGCGGGCGCCTGTATGGCGCTACCCGTCAGGGGTCTGACCGGTCTGGACGCCTTGTCGCGCACCCGCGCCACGCACGCGGTCGGTGTCCCCACGCACTTCCACCGGTTCGTGGAGGAGTGGCGGGAGCGAGAGGCGGTCGGTGACACCGGCGTGGACCTGTCGAGCTGGACGGTCAGCATCTGCGGTGACGACCCGGTGCTACCCGCCCTGCGCGAGGAGTTCGAACGGACCTTCCTGCGCCCGATGGCTCAGGGATACGGACTGAGTGAGGCCCTCCTGCTCTGTTTCACCGCCGCCGTCGAGCCCGGGTCCCCCGACTGCGTCGGTCGGCCGTTGCCCGGCGTCCGGATCAGCGTCCGCGGACCCGAAGGCGACACGCTGCCCCATGGACGCCGGGGTCGTATCTGGGTCAGCGCGCCGACCGCGATGTCGGGGTACGTGGGGGCGGAGCACAGGCGTTCGGAGTGGATCGACACCGGCGACATCGGCTGGTCGGACGAAGGGGGGCGCCTCCACGTGAGCGGGCGCTTCCTTCGCCAGGGCGGCATCGCGGAGGTGGCCGAGGTCAACGGCCGGAGCGTTACCAGCCGCGAGGTGGAGAACGCCCTACTGAGTTCGGGCAAGGTGCGCAGGGCCAAGGTGGTCTTCACCGAGGACACCACCCACGCCTTCGTCGTGGCACGAGGAGGGGTCCGGGACCTGGACCCGGGTGACCTGTCGGCCTTGCTGACCATTCCCGTGACCGTCACCGTCGTGCCCCATCTGGCGGAAACCGCGGTGGGGAAGGTGGACCGGACGGCGCTGCACGAGATGATCGCGTCCGGCCGAGCCGTCTGACGCTGTCTCCCTGGACCGGCCCCGGTCCGGACCCACCCCGGCCCGGGAGTCACCCCGAGCCGCTCCCCTTGCTCCGGGGCGGGGCTCGGCTGATCCTCGCCGCGCGGCGGGTCCGTGCCCGAGCTCTCGGATCCGGCGCTCCGCCTCCGGCCCGATGAACAGCATCCGGCCAGGCTCGACTCTCCCCTACCCTTCCAGTCCACGACGGATCTGGCTGGTGATGCTCACGTCCTCGATGGCGCTGTCCCCCGCCGGCATGAGGGCCTTGGACAGGATCAGCGAGAATCGGCCGCCGTCCTGTTCGAAGGGCAGGAACACCCCCGGTCCCTTCTCTTGGCCGGAAGGCACCACGCAGAGATAGAGTCGTCCGGTTCCATCAGGATGTTGGCGCTGCCCAGGTGGATCCGATAGGAACGCAGGTCCCCACGCACGCGCAGGAAGCGGCCGTCGATCTCCAGCCGGTCGGCCGCGCCCAGCCGGGGCAGCAGGAGCTCCAGGGCCTCGCGCCGCACGACCGCGCTTTCGGTGAGTTCACCGAAGGCCGCCTCCCTCCAGTAGGTCTGGTGGGCGCTCTCCCCCCTGTCGAACCACTGGGGGTCGGCGGCGATCGAGGTCACTCCCACGGCCAGGTCCACGTCGCGCATCGCCTCGGACAGTGCCAGCACCGGCACGTCCACGAGGGGAACAGGCGCCCTCTCGCCCGCACGGCGGAAGCGGACCTGGTCGGTGGCGCAGTAGCGGACGGGATCGAAGTGGTCGTCGGCCACCGCGATGTCGAGGCTGACCTCCCAGGAGGTCCCGCTCTCGCGATCGGTGCACAGGCGCTCGGCGGGGCCGTCCTCACCGCCGTGCCATCCGCCCAACTGGTGGACGCTCCACCCGCGCTCGTTCAGCAGGGCCTTGGCCTGCCCGTACCTGAGGACGTGGGCGGCGAACCGGTTGGAGTAGACCCCGGTAACCTCCTCCGCCGGTGTGAGCGCGTAGATCTCCCGGTACGCCTGCTTGAGGGGTTGGGCGATCTCCCGGCCGGTCACGTGCTCCCGCCACCGGTGCACCGTCTCCGGGCGGCTCCGCACGGGGTGCCACAGCCGCACCCGGGCACCGCCGTCCAGCGTCGCGGTGTTCGCGACCACCGCCCCGTCGGGGCCGACCAGGCGCCAGTGCTCATTGTCGGCCTCGGGCAGCCCGCACACCCAGGTGCGACCGCCGTCGGCGCTCACCTCCCACAGCAGCCGCCGGGCGAGAGTCCCGGTGACCGGGTGGTCGAGATAGTGGCGGACCCAGGACGCGGCGGCCCACACCCGCCCTCGTCCAGGAAACCCTCCAGACGGACCCGTTCGGCGGCCACCGCCTGACGCAGCTCCTTCAGCTCGGCCCGCAGCGCCTTGACCTCGTCCGGATGCGACGTGCGCAGGGCCGCAGGAGGACTCGCGACAGGACGCCCCTTCGCGGAGACGAACCCCAGCGCGGCGGTCCCGTCCGCGTCCAGGGTCACCGTGACCGGGTACTCGCCCAACGTGTCGGCCCCGACCCCGTCCCGGCCCAGGCCGAAGTCGGGGACGGTACGTTCCAGCAGTTCCTCGCCGGTGATGCCCCATCGGTCGGCGATCTCGCCCGGCGGACGTCGTCGTCTTCGTTCTCGGAGGGGACCCCCGTCGACCCGGTTCCAAGCGGTGGGCGGCGAAGAAGCCCAACCTGGTCAACGTCGCGGCGAGTCGTGCCAAGCAACGCCTGTACGTGATCGGCGACTACGCGACCTGGTCCCAGTTGGAGCACTTCGACGTGCTGGCCGGCGAACTGCAACCCTGGGCGATCACACCATGGGGACCGTCCCCAGAGCTGCCCCCGGTTCACTGGTGGTCGTGGAGGGCTCGGCCGGCAACGGCGCCGAACCCCACAGGGCGAGCGGTCAGCGGTGGGCCGGGGAGCCGCAGCACTTCTTGTACTTGCGGCCCGCGTCGCACCAGCACGGCTGGTTGCGTCCGGGCGGCCAGGGGATCAGCCTCGGGTCGTCGTGGGTGGCGGTCGCCCGCCCCCGACCAGGCGGGTCTCGCGCTCGGCGGGGCCCAGGCCCTCGCGTTCGACGAACTCCACGATCTCCTCGACGCCGCGCGGGAGCACCCGCCAGGGGCGTACCGGGGTGTTCGCGGGTGTGCTCGCTCCTCACGCCTTCGGCGGCGCGACAGTAGGCGTCCGCTCCGTGCTCGGCGGTCTCCCCGGTGAGCAGGCCCCGGCGGCGGGCGTCCTCGAAGGCCTCGCGTGCGAAGAGCACGTCGACGGCTCCGCCGGGCTCGGCCCCTGCTGGCGTGCTCACCCCACCCGGGCTCCTCCTCGTCGAGGATCGCCCTGGCCGCTTCGAGTGCCGCCCTGTCGTGCTCGTCGGGAGCGAACCACCGACTGCGAGCGCAGGTCCGCGCGACGGATCAGGAATCCAGGGAGTGTGTGTCCAGTGCCTCGACGTCCTGGGCAGGGCGGCCAGGTGGGCGCGGGCGGCGATGCTGTAGCAGCGCAGCGCGCCGACCGCCTCGCCCCTCTCCTTGAGTTCGTCGACGAGCTGGGCGGTACCGCGTTGCGGCGGTGGGGCGGGATGCCCGAGGTCACCGTCCTGGTCGGTGAGCGCCTCCAACCACAGGTGCTGGACTGGAGGGTGATCCGGCAGGTCGACGAGATGGTCGGCCAGGCGTTCGCGCGCGACCAGGTCGGTGAGGGCGCGCAGGTCCGCGAGCGATCGCGGGGGATCATGGCGCCGAATCGCTGCGGGAGGGGCTGCGGACCGGTAGAAGTGGGACGCGCACACACCATCGGACAGCGGGGAGCAGCTATGGCGGAGCGGGTACTCGACAACCGGGTGCACCGGTTGAAGATCGTGTTGGAGGGCACACGCCCGCAGGTTTGGCGCCGGGTGGAGGTGCCCTCGGTCACCCGGCTGTCCGATCTGCACAGGCTCATCCAGGTCGCCATGGGCTGGGAGGACACGCACCTGCACGCCTTCGAGTTCGCGGGACGGCGGTACAGCCCGGACGAGGGGCTCGGTCTGGGCCCCGCTGACCGGAACGAGCACACGGCCCGGGTCGCCGACGTGCTGCGCCGCAGGGGCGCCAAGGGGGTCTACACCTACGATTTCGGCGACGACTGGTCGCACGGCATCACCGTCGAGGAGATCGTGGACGCCGACCCCGGTGCCGTCTACCCCCGGCTGGTGGACGGGCACGGCGGCTGCCCGCCCGAGGACTGCGGCGGGGCGCCCGGGTTCGAGTATCTTCGCCACCTGCGCGACCACCCCGAGACGATCGCCGGCGGCTTCCACGGGGACATCGAGGAACAGCGGGCCTGGGTGAAGGAGCTCGCACCCGACGACCTCGACCTGGGCAGGGCCCGACAGGAGTTGCGTGAGGCCTTCGAAGCGCTCGCCCTGGTGGAGGCGCCCCCGCGGTCGGCGGAGGACACCGTCCCCGCCCGTCCGGTGTCCCTCCCGCCCGACGAGGAGCTGGCCCGTGCGGCCGTGGAGTCCTCGCCGCTGCGCGAGCTGCTGGCGTTGGCGCGGTGGTTCGGCCCCGGCCGGGCGCTGACTTCGACGGGGATGCCGCGCCCCGCCGATGTCCGAGTGGCCGCGACCGAGCTGGACCTGTGGCCGAACGCTTCGGCGCAGGAGGCCGAGGAGCGCGCCGAGCGGCTGAAGCGGCTCCGTGCGGCCAGGGACCTGCCCGGTTTCCTCCCCCTGTGGAGGTGGACTATGGACCTGGGCCTGGTGAGCGTGGAGTCCAAGCAGGCGGTCGCCGCTCCCGTGACCGAAGGGCCCTCCCCTGAGCGGGTCCTGGAACTGTGGTGGGAGCTGTTCGACGGCGCGGTCGAGGGCGACCCTGGACCGGACACGCTGTTCGGGATCGACCCCTACGAAGCCGAACTGTTCCCTCCGGTCCTGCGCAGGCTCTACGAGGTTCCCGACGGGGCCGAGACGTCCTTGCACGATCTGTTGGCGGAGCTACTCGGAGATCTCACCGGGGTGGGCGGAGTCCCCGCGGAGGAGGCCGAGGCGGTGCACGCGCCCATGCTGGGTGCCCTGTACCGGGGGATGCGCGGCCTCGCCGCGAGCGGCGGTGTCCGTGTGAGCGACAGGACCCCGGACGAGGTCGCCGACGCCTATCTGTCCCCGTTCCTCCCGCCGGCGTTCCTGACCGGGCCCGGACCACGACTGCCCGAGGAGACGGAAGTCGACTGTTCGGTGGCCCTCACCCCCCTGGGCCGGTACGGGGTGCGCCGGATCCTGCTCCGCGAGGGCGTTCCGGCGCTGCTCAGCGGCGGGTTCGCCGACGCGGGGGCGGCCGCGTTCCTCGACGCGCTGATGGGCGTGCCGCCGGAACTGCACGCGGCCGAGGTCGCCCCGTGGCTGGCCGGGCGCACCCCCGAGGACGCGGTTCGGGAGGTCGTCGAGGCGGCTTCGGCCCCCACGGGGAAGGGGCCCTTCCGGCGAGCCCTGGCGATGAGGGTGCTGGAGGCCGTGGGTGAGCCCGCCCTGCCACACCTGCGCGCCCTGCTCACCTCGGACCGGCCGACCGTGGCCGGGCTGGCCGCCGGCGCACTGCTCGCCGCGGCCGACCTACCCGAGGAGGAGCACTCCCGGCTTTGCGCGGAGTTCGGGCCCTGGTTGGCGATCGACATGGTAGCCGCCCCGTTGGAGATGGGAGAAGACCACCTGTCGGTCCTGCTCGCACTCAACACCACCGAGGACACGGGGCCCATCGGACGGCTCCTGTTGGAGGGCGCCGACCGTCTGTGGAGGGTCGACCACCCCGCGACCGTCCCTGCGCTGGAGGCGGTGGGGCGGCTGCACCCGGACAGGAAGGTCGCCAAGGCCAGCCGGCGCGCGGCGCACAAGGCGCGCAGTCGGGCCTGACCGCCCGCACCCCGCGCGGGGCGTGCCCGGCACGGGGTGCCGGCGGTCAGTCCCGCGCGAGGTCGGCGATCACCGACCCCTCCTCCACCCGGCGGACGTGTTCGGCCATCACTTCGGCCAGGTCAAGGTCCCACCACGTCGGGAACGGGAAGGGCCTGCCGGTCAGAGGACGGTTCGAAGCGGAGACCGCCGCCAGGTAGTGAGCGGTGTCGAACCGCCAAGGCCGTCAGTTCACATGATCCTTGACCGCGTCGGCGATGCGCAGGCCTCGGGCAGACCGGTGTGCACCTCCTCGGGGCGCAGGTGCACCTGAACTGCTCCTTGGCCTGGACGAACACCGCCATGACGGCGCGGTAGAACTCGGAGTCGGGCGTTGAGATGGGCGAAGGCGCTGTAGGGGCCGCCGTCCGCCGGGGGCTGTGATGTAGCGGTTCCGGCCCCTTGGGGAGGTTCCGGCCCCTTGGGGAGAGGGTGAGGACATCATCCCTCCCAGTAGTCGGAGACAGCGCCCGATGGGAGAGACCGTTCGCCCCCTTTCATGCGATGGGCGGCCGGCTGAGGCGGGGGTGCGCGGCGGGAGGGAGTGATATCTCACCCAGGCCCTGTGAGGCCGCCGATCCCGGCCCGGGACCACCGGTTTCCGAACGGTGGCACGCCTTCGCGGGTTCGGAAGTCGACCGAAAAAAGTCGGGATCACGGTCAGGTTTTCAAATTCATCACAGATTCTCGGCAGAAAGCTACAGAATCGTCATAGAGAGGGTGCACAGTAGAAGAATGAAGCGCTGTGATTTCTGTGAACTCCCCATCGGCGAAGGCTGCGCCTGCGCGCTGCCCCGGGACTACATCGGCCCCAGTGGCACGGGGACTCCCTTCTCCACCGTGAGTCGGCACCCGTCCAGGGACGCCATCCTGATCTCCCTGCGGGGTGTGGCCCACCGTAACGGATGCAGCCACCAGTCCGACTCGAAGGTCAGTGCACCGCTCTGGGGCTGGATCGACGCTCCCGACCCGAAGATCTGGCAACGCATCAGCACCGCCTCGCCCCTCCAGGCCACCGCGGGCAACACCGCGCGGTCCGCCACCCGCCGCTGCCGGACCTGCGACCACTGAGGCTCGCCCGGCCGGACCGGCAGCGCCACGGCGGGCCGATGCCCGTCGGCGCGAGAGCGCCCAACCCCAGGAGCGGCAGCCGCCTCGGGCATGGACGCGGACCCGGCTGACGCACGCCCGCCGCACACGTAGGCCGCGGCACGCCCGGAAGTCCGACACGGACTCGGCGAGCCGCGGCGGCGATGTCCGCCATGCCCGCGGACCCGGGATCGCGATGGACCCGAGTTCGCGGTGTGCCTCCCCGACCCCTCGCGCGGTCGGGGACGGCCCCGTTCCGCGTCGTGCCCGCGTGCCCGACGAGCAGCAGTTCCGGTAGGCCCTCAAGGGCGCGTCGCGCCCGCGTGGCCGTCAGTGCGCGCCCGGAACCTCCTATGAGCTTCGGCCGCTCGGCACCTCGCACGATCTCCAGCGCGCCGTATCCGCTCGGCACGAGTCCCCCGCGCGCCCTGAGCCTTTCGATGAACAGTGTCCGCCGGACGCCTGCGCGCTCCCGGCCATGCACGGGATGGCAGGCGGTCGGTCGGTGGCGGCTGGGATACTCCCACGCATGCGTCTCCCTCTCCCCTCTAACCCCATCGCCTCCACGCTCCACCTGGACTGGACCCGTGCCAACGATCCGGCGCGCGAACAGCAGGTCGTCGATCTGCTGGACACGGTCGAGAGACTGCTGGCCGGTCGACTGCGCGACCGTGGAGTACTCATGGCCGCCCTGGCCCGCGCCCTCACCCGCGCCGACCTGCCGGAGCCACACCTGCCCTGGTACTGGGACACGGTCGGCCACCGCATGGCCGCCGTCCACGAGGTCAAGCACGCGGGCACCGCCTACCGCCTCGCCCGCGAGGCGGAGGCCGTCCACGGCCTGCCGGTGGACTCCGGCCACGCGGTGGACAACGCCCTGCTCTTCGCCCGCCACGGCGCCCTGGCCGCCAAGGAACTGGCCGCCCACCAGAACCGGCTCACCGAACTCCTGCCGCCGCCGGAGGCGCACCGGGAGTTCCTGCGCTTTCTGGAGGCCTGGGCCGGCGGTCCCAGCCCGATCCCGACCGGGCTGCCCGCCCGGCTGCGCGCCTCCCTCAGGTCGGTCGGCGAGGGCGCGGCCGAGGAGTCACGCGCACTCAGCCGCGTCCTGACCGCGACGCGTGGCAACGACGTCCCTCCGCGCGTGGTCGAGGCCGCGGCCGCGGCCTTCGCCGCGGTGCCCCCGCCCGAATCGGACCGGCAGCGTCTGGCCGACCTCTTCCCCAACACCGAGAGCGACGGCGCCGAGTGGCTTCGGCTGCTGGAGACGATCGGTGCGACCGACGACCTGGCGCAGGGACGGATCCGTCCCGCGGACGGCTACGGTCCCTGGCTCTCGCGGTACTTCCGCACATACGGGTGGGTGCGCTCCGGCCGATACTCCGTGAAGAACCAGATGCCCGAGGAGCTGTACGCGCTGCTGCCGCGCATCGCCCCGCACATCATCGCCGAGGGCGTGCCGGTCCCGCTCTACCAGAGCAAGTTCGCCACGGGCTACGGGCACGTGAACCGGCGGCTGGTCCTCACCTGCGAGTCGCTCGGCATCACCGTGGACCTGCCGGCGAAGGCCGAACGCCCCACGCCACCCCCGCCCGCGCACGTGGGACCCCGACCGGCCCCGGAGATCGTGGAGCGCACCACCGCGAAGGCCGCGTCGGTCCGCAGCGCCCCGCTGGGGCAGGCGCAGCAGGCCCTCACCGAACTCGACGAGTGCCTGTCCCATAACGTGATGCGCAACATGGAGGAGGTCGAGGACCTGCTGGACGGGCTCGATCTGGCCGAGCCCCTCGCCCGCACGCTCCGGTTCGGCATCCCAGGGGAGCTCGGGTGGCCGGCCTTCGAGGAGGCCGTGGCCGAGATCGGCGCCCGCGACGGCGGCGTCGTGGGGATGACCTCCACCTGGCCGGTGCTCACCGTCTACGGCCGCGACGCGGCGGTGGCCGTGGACCTTCAGGGCCGGCGCGGTTCGTGCGCGTTCACCCTGCCCGCGGACGCCGACCGGCACACGGTCCACTTCGTGGGCGGCGACTTCCAGGTCGGGTGGACCATCGGGGAGAGGGACTTCCGCGAGCGTCAGCCGACAAGGGCCCTGTGGACCTCGAAGCCCGACGACGTGTTCGAGACGGAGTCCCCCGGCGAGCTGTTCAGAGGCGGCGGCGCGCAGCAGGCACTACGGCTGGTGTTGGCCGCCCCCGGCGGCGGACGCTACGACGCCGACGAGGTCCTGCGGCCCGGGTCCCGGCGCGGCGTCACCCGGGTCACCGACACCCTGAGCGACGGGACGCGCGTGTGGTCGGGCAGCGGGAACGGGCACAGCGGCTTCGCCGAGATCGATCGGGAGACCGGTGCCCGGGGTGACGACTCCTACCCGGGCTTCCTGCGCCCGGACCCCGAACTCAGCTACAGCGATCACATGGACTCGTGCCAGCACCTGGTCCGGCTACCCGAGGGGATCAGCTCCCCACTGGGCGCGAAGGACGGCCTGGCCGGGTTCCGTCTGGAACGGGTCGGCCCCGCGCCGGAGGGAAGCCGGAAGGCCACACGCGCTCTGCGCGGTACGGACGGGCGGCGCGCGGAGTTCGCCGTCCACGGCAACCTGACCTACTGGGGCCTGGTGCGCATGCCCGCGAACACCGCCGACGGACTGGTCGGTGAGACGGGTCTGGGAGTCATCCAGTGCCGCGACCCCCACGACGACGCCCTGATCTGGGAATCCTGGGCCTGCCCGAAGGCCGAGGTCGAACCCCACCAGCAACGCAACCTCCAGGAGAAGACGGCCTTCCTCCCCCTGGTACCGCCGCCCGCCTACTGGCACTTCCTCACTCCTCGGGACGAGGACGCCTCACGGGCCCTACGGCGAGTGGACTCCGCCGCCGCCGGCGCACTCATCGACGCGGCCATGACCGCCCGGACGGACCAGGACGGCGATCCCCTTCACGCGTCCGTGCCCGCGCCGTCGATCCGGGAGTCGGCCGCCTGCCGGGCCGCCGTGCGCGAGGCCGCCACCCGGCTCCTGCCGGAGGTCACCGACGCCACTCTCGTCGACGACCCCGGAGGCCTGGTGTGGGCGGTGCTGTGGGCCGCCGACCTGCGGCTGCGCCGCCAGGAGCTGTCCCGGCGCACGGCGCTCGTGCGCGCCGACGCGCTGATCCGACCGGAGTCCGCCGCTCCCGACAAGGACGTGGACGCCGCACTCTCCGGTCTCTTCGGCCCCAGGGAACTCGACTTCCACCCCGCGTCCCTCGACCTGGCGGCCACGATCACCGCGGTCGCGGCCGACGGAGCGCGACTGGACGGCCGCACCGACGAACGCACACGTCGGCTGAGCCCTCCCGGAACACCCGCCCGCTGGGACCAGCTCCTCGGTGAGACCGACGCCTGCCTGTCCTCCCTCGCCGCCGGGACGGCGGCAGGGCCCGCCCGCGAAGCCCTGGCGGCCCTCCTGCGCACCTGGGCCGGGCAGCCCTTCGCCAGAAAGGGGACGGCCTGGGTGCGCGGGCAGGCCACCGGCGCGGCGCTCGCGCCGTTGGTGGAGACCGGCGCGGCCGTCGTCACCGAAGCACCGTCCAACCTTCGCTACGCCGACAAGCGGAACACCAAGCACTGGTCCGGGGTATACCACCCGCACACCCGGTACCACTACGTGCGCGCCGAGGCCGCCCCGGTGCCGTTGGGAGCCGAGGAGGAAGCCCCGGTGCGCGTCGAACGCGACGAGGCGGACCGGATCCGGCGCTTCCTGGACCTGTTGGACCGGAACGGCCCCGTCGCACTCGCATCCGAGTCCGCGGCGGTCAAGGCCTTCCGAGCCGCCACCCGCGTGGCGAAGGGCACGGCCGAGTTCGTCCTCTCCGGCGGACTCACCCGGGCCGGCGCCGAACCGGACCAGGGCGCGGCCCGCACGGAGTACCGCAAGACCGGTGCCACGCTGAGCCCCGCCGGACGGCGCCGGATCCTCGCGGCGGCGGTGCCCGACGATCCCGCCGACCTGTGGCGGCCCGGCGGCGCCACCGCCGCGGCCGAACGGATGGCCGGTGCGTGGGTCGAACTGCTCGGCGCGCAGCCCACCAAGGCCGAACTGGCCGCCGCCAAGGCCGCTACCGAGGTCACCGACCTGTTCGCGGCCGACCTGAAGCTCGACGCCGCCTGGGCAGGTGTCCTCACCGATCCCGCCGGACACCCCGACGCCGACGCGCCCCGCCGACTCGTGCAGTGGGGTCAGGGCGAACTGGAAGTGCACGTCGGCGACTCGGGGCGGAAGGTCTATGCCTTCCACGACCACGCCCGCCCCTTCCGGACCCTGGCCACCGTCCTGGCCTGGTCCGCCCTCCAGGCGCCCGTGGGACACGCCGCCCACGCGGCGGTCCCGGGGCTGCACGAGCGCTTTCGAACGTGCGCCGGCGCCCCCGGCATGTTCGCGCCGCTGTCCTCCTTCGTCTCCCTCCCCTCGGCGCGGACCTGGATCGAGAAGAGCGGGGCCGCCCCCGTTCGCGTCGGAGCGAACGGACTCCTCATGCCAGGTCCGGGTACCTGGCCCACCCACAGCGACGGCGTCCTCGTGCTCCCCGACCCGAGCGAGCACAAGGCCTCCGTCCACGGGGTGATCCGCGTCGCGGGACTGTTCGATTCGGACGCCGTCGCGCGCACCCTGGGCGTGCTCGACGACCTGGGCATGAACCGCGTCGCCTGCGAGGTCCGCCACGCCGCACTTCTGTTCGACGGCAGACTCGCCCGCATCGCCGAACGTGCCGCCGCGACCCCCGTCCCGGAGGGCGGTTTCGAGGCCGACCCGCGCCTGAGCGCCCCGGACCTCGTGGCCGAGGCGGCGGGCACGCTCGGGGTGGGCGCCGACGCCGCCTCGCTCTACCTCCAGCTGCTCACCCTCGCCCGACCCACCGACCGCAACGTGCGCCGGTGGAACCGCTGGTCGGCGGTCCACCACAAGGCCGTGGCCGCCGAGCTCCTGGCGACGGGCACCGTCGTGGAGGGCAAGCGCGCCCGCTCGGGACGGAGCCTGTTCGTCCCCGGCGGCTGGACCGAGCTCAAGGCCCCGCACCTGCCGCTGGAGACCGCCAAGCTGGCGACCCACCTCGTCGAGGTCCAGTACGACAAGGACATCGAGGGCCCCTTCACCGCCGTCCTCCCGCCGGTACCCTTGCACGAGATGTTCGAGCAGGCCTGGCGGGAGGTTCGGCGTGGGTGACCCGGAACGGAAACCATGACAGCCGACCGCGACCCGCTGCCACCGCTCCCCCGCCCGGTCAGGGGCGTCTTCGTCCGCCACGTCATGCAGACGGCGTGTCCGGGAGACTTCGCCTTCGTCTGGCTCGACGCCGAACCCGGGCCCGCCGGCACGGGTGTCGAGGTCGTGGACGACCTCCCCGACACCTGTCCCCAGCCGGACGAGCCCCTCCCAGCGGAGTACAGGCGCGCCTTCGCCACGGGGGTCCGGGATGGGATGGAACGGCTCGGAAACGGCGGGTCCCCCTACGCGGTGAGGATCGTGCTCCGCGACGCCCGGTGGCACGAGGTCGATTCGAACGCCCGCAGCTTCGAGGCCGCAGGCCGCTACGCCGCCGCCGAGGTCCTCGCCTGCGTCCGCGAGGGTCGTGAGCCCAGCACCGTAGGGCGCGGCGCGAGGCCCGACCGACCCGTCCCCACCATGCCGGGAGACCGCCGCCCCGGAAACCGGTGAGCCGCCGGAGGACCCCGTCGACGGCGAGGTCCTCCGGTCCCGGGACCGTCGCCCTCAGCCGTGCACGCGTTCCCCTGCCACGGCCTCTGGTGCGGCCGGCCTCAGTCGGTCTCCTCCCCGAGGGTCCACACGCGTTTGAGCGGCAGGTCCTTGACGATCTCCTCCACCACCGCCTCGGGTTCGGTCAGACACCGCCAGGCGGGAACCCGAACCGTGCGCAGCCCCGAGACCTTCTCGAACAGGGCGGCCCGATCGAGGGTGCGTTGGAGTGCCCGCCCTGGAGGCAAGGACACACTCGTGCCGATGCCGGCGCGGTCGATCATCACAGCCGTTCCCTCCCCTTCCGCCTCTCCCGCCCTCGCGGATACCAGCAAGTCGCAGGCGTACCCTCCCGCGCGCTGGTACACCTTCGGTTCGGCGCCACCGGCGGCGAAGGCCTCGAACAGCATGCTCCGGGCATCGTCGGCCGACCCTCCCCCGTCGTCGGCCGGAGCGGTCGCGAAGTCGGCCAGTAGTCCGCCCTGTTCCGACCAGTACCGCCGGTCCCCGACCACGTACAGGCGAGCTCTGGCCCGGGTGACGGCGACGTTCCACAGGTTCTGCTGCCGCAGCGCCCACTGCCCGCTGGACCGGTGCACACCGGTGGCCGCGGCCGGCGAGACGACCATGACGTCCCGTTCTCCGCCCTGGAAGGTGTGCGCCGTCCCCACCCGGATACGCCGGAGTGCCTCCGGTCCGAGTCGGCGCTCGATCTCGCGCACCTGCGCCGTGAAGGGCGAGACCACACCGATGCCCGCGTCCTTGGGCAGACCGGTCCAGAGCTCCCGGAGCAGTTCCACGACCGCTTCGGCCTCCGCGGCGTTGCGGCAGGACCTGCCCCCGGGTCGCTCGCAGTGCCCGCGCACGTCGATCCACTCGGTCACCGGGCCCTCCGGCAAGGCGGTCCTCGCGGTGTCGGTGCGCACGGCGAGCCGGTCGCCATAGAAACGGCGGTTCACCGGAGCGACGATGTCGGGATGGCACCGGTAGTGCTCGTCCAGCCACAGGACCTCACCGCCGCCGGAGGCCAGCGCGGAGGCTGCGGCGTGATAGGCGGAGGAGCCGGTGTAGGTGAGCGAGCGCTCGTCGAGGTCGTCCCCGGGGAGCCCGTGGGCGGCCTGGATCCTGCGGTCGTCCCGGTCGGTGAGCGTGTTGACCGGGGACAGCTGGTGCGGGTCGCCGATCACCAGGGCCCGCCTGGCCCGGTACAGGAGGGGAAGCAGGTCGGCGACGGTGCACTGGCTGGCCTCATCGACCACCACCAGGTCGAAGAGACCGGGGGTCGGTGGGAACACTCCGCGCACCGAGCGCGAGGTGGTGGCCCAGGCCCGCACCGTACCCACCAGGCGCTTCATCCCCTTCCAACCCGACGATCCCGACTCCAGGTTGCGCAGCCGCTCCTCGATGACGGGCCGGCCCCTGACCAGCGCCTCGGCGACCCGGCCCAGCAGCAGCCGCCTGCTGTCGTCGCGTCGCTCGTCGCGCAACGCGCGGACCCGGTCGGCCGCGTCTTCGGGCCGGGGTCCTGAACGCAGCTCCGCCAACAGGTCCGTCCACTCGCGTTCCGTGGTCAGGAAGGCCAGGAGCGCCGCCAGTTCACGCTCCGACCCGGCGATCCCGAGGCTCCTCCGTGTACGCCAGCGGTGCCACCAGCCGGTCCACCTGCCCTCCAGCGCGGCTGCCGCCCTGCGCATCCACAGGTCCACCCGCGCCGACTCACCGAAGGTCTCGGGTGCTACTCCCGACGGCAGCGCTCCGATCTGCCTGCGCCTGATGTCCGTCAGCACCGTCAGACGGCGTTCGGCCGTCTCCGCGGCGGCCAGGTCGTGCTGGGCCGCGTCGAGTCCGCGCTGGCGCATGGCCAGCCGCTCGTGCGCGGTGTGCACGTCCACGTTCTCCCAATAGGCCGCGATCAGCCTGGTGAGGATGTCGCGTTCGTTGCCGCGCCTCTCCTGGTTGCCGGTGCGCACCACCACGTCCGCTTCGGGACTGAGCCGGTTGACCTTGGTGACGACCTCGTCCACGGCGGTGTTGTTGGTGGAGGCCACGAGCACGGACTGCCCGGCCGCGACCGCGGTGGTGACCACGGAGGTGATGAGCTCGGTCTTGCCGGTCCCCGGCGCGCCCGTCGCGACGGTGAGGGTCCGGCCCATCGCCGACGCGAGGATCTCCTCCTGTGCCGCGTTGCTGAGGCCGGTGACCACGGGAAGTACCGCACCGTGTTCCCGCACGGCCTGCCCCGGGTCCGAGAGCACCGCGAGCGCCGTGCCCGCGATGGTGTCGAGCTTGATCCCGGTGCCCTTGTGGTGGTCGAGGTCGCCGATGAGCTGTTTGACGGCGGCTCCGGCCGGGTCCCCCCGGTAGAGGACGGCGGCGTTCTGCGCGCCTCGCCGCGCGCCTCGCCGCACGTCGACGGTGTCCCGGAGCGCGCCGGCGACCAGGTCGTCCACCCTCGGCAGGTCGAGCCTGGAACAGACGGCGCGGGCCTTGTCCGCCAACCCGGCGACCCCGTTCCCGCCCCAGTCGACCTCGAACCAGGAGACCAGCTCCTCGATGTCGCCTTCGTCGAGTGCGGCGGCCGAGACCAGCAGCTCCCGGTTGAGTTCCGGTTCGCCGACCGGGACCAGGAAGCGCTGGTCCCGGTCCTCGACCATCTCCACGTCCATGACGAACAGGGGGGCGCACTTGGCCCGCCGTCCCTTTCCGCGCTCGGAGCGGTCGGAGTCGAAGAGCACCGCCGGGTAGCCGTAGCGCAGGGGCCTGCCGTCCTTGTCCGCCTCCCTGGCCAGGCCCTCGGCACGGCCGGTGAGCCGCCACCGGTCCGCCGATCCGCTGAGCAGGGCCTCCGAGCCCATCTCGCAGACCGCCACGTCCTGCCCGTTGGCGTCGGGCAGTTGCTGGAGGACGCTCTGCCTCAGCAGACAGTCGCGCTGGTAGTCCAAGTACGAGCCCCAGTTCCACCCGCCGCGGGCGTGGCCGGCTCCGGCCGCCGGGCGCCCCTCAGCCGCCGAGCCGGCGTCCCGCTGCCGGGCGTCCCCCGCCGAGGCGGTGGCCGGGCGCCCGCCCGCGCCCGGGAGATCGGCGGCCGTCGCGGAGCCTGTGTGGCGTGCGAGGACGAGCTGCCCCCGCACCCCGAGGGCGAACGCCGTGACGCGCTGGCTGTCGACGTGCTCCACCTCGCGGTGGACGTACTGGTAGAGCTCGACCGCGTCGATCCAGCCGTCGCCGTTGGTATCCGGTGCCGCGCCCGCGAGTCCGTGTACGACCGCCGCCGTGAAGGGCGAGGGCTGCGCCCCCTGGGTGTTGTCGCCCTCCCGGGCCTTCTCCAGGGCGCCGGAGGCCGCGATGACGTAGGTGCCCGCTCCGTCGCTGAGCTCCCGTTCGAAGTCCAGGTGGTCGTCGTCGCCGGACCGGGTGGCGAACCCGTCGGCGAAGGCGCCGCCGTGGCAGCAGTCCAGCAGCAGCACCTTGCTGCGCATACGCGAGTCCTCCAGCATCCGCTTGAGGACCTCGGCGGAGATCGCGGTGGTCTCCAGACGCCGGCGCCTGGTGTCCCGGAAGGCCAGGTGGAGGCGGCCCCGCTTGTCCTTCACCCCGTGCCCGGAGAACGAGACGAACAGCAGGTCACCGGGTCGCCCGTCGCCCAGGGCCGCTTCCAGAGCCTCCATGGCGTCGGTGCGGGTGGGGTCGGGCAGCACGAGCACCCGGTTGAAGTGGCCGTTGGCCTCCAGGACCTGTTCGAGTGCCCGCAGATCGGCTCGGGGCGAGCTCAGGTCCTCGAGGTCCTCGTAGGTGTTGACACCGATGAGGATCGCGGTGCGCATCAGGCCCCGTATTCCGCTGACCCGCCGGTGGACGGCCCTTCGCCGCCGCGCAGGGCGCGGACGTAGGTCTCCACGTCCTGGGCCGCGACCCGCCCCGTCACGGTGACCTTGGCGCCCTCGACCTCAACGGTCACCGACCGCTGTTCACTCTGCTCCAGCCACGAGCCGACGAGGGACACCACCGCGGTGAGCACGGGCTTGAGCAGGGCGCCGGTGACCAGGACGGCCCCGGCGAGGGTCGCGGGGTCCGCCGACCGCGTTCCGCTGTCGGGCTCCGCTTCACCGTCCGCGGGCCGCACCTCGTCGACGTCCAGACCCTCCAGGAGGAGCACCAGGTCACGGGTGTGCTGGTCCGCCTCCTCCTCCGTGACGTCATCCGCGAAGTCGACCCTGGCCACCAGCTCACTCGGCTGCACGCGCGCACTCTCCAGTTCCACCGCGGACGGCCGCATGGTCACGGCCCGCTGACACTCCGCCACCAAGGTTCTACCAACGGGTGCGCGCGGGCGTCAGGGCCTTTGGCCCCCTGACCGCTTCCGGCCACGGCTTCGTGCTCCTGCTCCTGGACGTCCCTGGGACCGGGATCACAGCTTGCTTCGGTCGAGGGTCACTTCGCGGGGCGGGAGGCCCTTCGTCCGACGACGAGCATGACCACGCCGGCGACGAGGCCGACCAGCCCGAGCGCGGCTCCACCGATCACCCCGACGATGCGCCGGTTGTACGTGGCGTCCACGGTTCCGGCACGCGCCACACCGTGGATGATGTCGGATGGCTCCCTACAGAGCAGGGTGTGAGTCCCGGGCTCGGACGTGTCCAGCGGACGCGAGAACCGCCAGAGCTCATCGGTCTCGTACACGATTCCCGTGATGACGTTGTCGACGCGCTCCCCGGAAGGGCCGTAGTGCATGCAGGAGAAGGTGTCGTGGTCGGTGCTCCAGAGCTCCCACTCCTCCTGCTCACCCTCGGCGACCTCGAAGGTCATGGAGCCGCCGCCTTCGGTCTGCTCGACGAAGTCGGGCACACGGAAGGGCGATGTCACACCCCACACGGCCATAAGCGCACCGACCACCAGCGACGCGACGATGGTCAGCGCTCCGATACGGGTCCAGGGACGTGGAGCTCGGCCGCACCGCCGAGTTCGTCCTTGTCATCGCCTCCGAGGCCCGAGGAACAGGAGTGGGCACGGTCGCGACCCGGATGACGCTCGACTACGCCTTCCACATCATCGGGCTGGAGATGGTGTGGTTGAAAGTTCTGGAGCCGAACGCGGCCGGACGACGTGCCTACGCCAAGGCGGGATTCCAGGAGGTGGGCACGGTGCGCAGCGCCGGGCAGTGGATGGGCCGCCGGTGCGGCGAAGTGGTCATGGACGCGCTCCCGGAAGACCTCCCCACCATCTCCGTGTTCGGTCGCGGGCCAGAGGCATACGTCCAGCATCCGGCGGTTTGCGCTGTCCTCCCCGCCCCTCATCGCCTCAGTTGTTGCCGTCGTCGTTCATCGCCGCCTCCTCACGTGGTGGTCGTGTGGGAGAAGACCCCGGGCCCGGGTTCCCGATGGCTTCCGACCTCATCCAAGCCCTTCCGTGGGCTCCCGCCAACGGGATTGCCCGACCTTGCTTCCAGCACGGTGCGCCCGGCCTCTCAGGAGCCCCGCACCGCTCGGGGCGCCGCACGGAACCCCGCCGTCGCACCCCGCTCCGGATGACGTCCACCGCACACACGACGACGGCCGGGGCGGGGCGCCCCGGCCGTCGTCGTGTCCTCGTGTCCGAGCCCCTACAGCAGCGCGCCCGGGGCATGAACAACCCGTCGCCCAGTGAGGGCGCCTCCTCCGGCGCACGCTTCGCGCTCTCGGCCGCCTGCTCCGCCGCGCTGGGCCTTCGCGGCCCGGGGCGGGTCAGGCGAAGGGGAGGGCGGCCCAGACGGCGGCGAGGAGGTCGGTCGCGCCCTGGCCGAAGCGGGCGCCCGCTTCCAGGCCGGTGGCCAGGAGCGCGAGCATGATGAGGGCGACCAGCACGCGGGCGGGCCACCGGCGGGTGCGCGGGGCGTCGGGCTCGGGGGGCTCGCCGCCCGGGTCGAGCCAGGAGCGGTCCAGGCGGGCGATGTCACGGCGCAGGTCCTGGACCTCCGTGTGGTAGAGGTCGCGTTCGTCGCGGACCCGCTGGAGCTCGGCCCGCTCGGCGCGCACGGCGGCTCGGGCGTCGACGATGTCGATCCGGGCCCCCTCGGGCCCGCGCTTGGCGTGCCACCGCTCCAGGCGCGAGAGGGGCAGGTCGACGTACTGGGTGGGCCAGTTGTCGTCGTCGCCGTCCTGGTCGGTGTCGTCCGGGTCCGGCTCGGTCTCGGTGGCGTAGTCGGCCGCCGGTTCCGAGGTCAGCGGGAGGGGAGGGGCCTCGGCCGGGGAGCGGGTCGACGGGGCAGGGGGCGGCGGGGCGGGGGCCGGTGGTTCGTCCGCGGGCGGGGCGGCGGAGATGGCCCAGGCCTCCCCTTGGTCGTCGGCGGGCGCCGTGTCGGTGGAGGGCCGCGCGGGCTCGGACAGACGGAGCCTGGGAGCCGCGGACCGCGTGTCCAGCGGCTCGGGCTCGTCGGCGCTGCGGGAACGGGCGTCGTCGCCGAGGGCCGGTCGCTCCTCCTCGGGTGCGCGGTCGGCCCGGGCGGTCCTGACGGACGCGCTTTCGCCCGGCCAGAGGGGTTCGGAGGCGGCGCGGGTGCGGGTGCCCGGGTCTCGGCGCGGCCGGGCGGCGGCGATGCGCGGGCGCACCGGCCGGGAGGGCACGCGGCTGAGCAGGTCGTCGGTGTTCCGGCGCGGGCGGTGCGGGCCCGTGGAGTCCGGTTCCTCGGGGTCCTCCTCCCCCGGTTCCTCGACCTCCAGCAGCTCCGGCAGGTCGTCGGCTTCCTCCTCCGTTTCGGAGGCGACGTGCTCGGGCTCCGCCATGGGCGTGGCCACCGAGACGTCGGGGACCGGTTCCGGTTCCGTCTGCGGCGGGCCGGCGACCGGCAGGGGTTCGGGTTCCGGGAGGTCGTCGGGGTCGGCGGCCAGGGGCCGGGCACGGGGGTCGAACCAGTCGCACAGCAGGTCGCGCCGGTCGGCGAAGGTGGCCGCCTCGGGCACCCCGCGTTCGCTCAGGTGCGCGGCGAGCGCGTTGCCGCCCTCCTCGCGCAGGACCGCGACCAGGCCCTCGGCCACCCGGTGGAAGCCCGGCGGTACGGGGTTGAGGAAGGGTGAGCCGCCGCGGCCGTCGGTGGGCGGACCGAAGGCGATGTGCTGGCCGTTGTCCTCGCCCAGGACGGGGTCGTAGGTGGAGAAGGACCAGGCCCAGCCGGCGGCGGGGATCGCCCGGGGCGGGGTGAGCACGTCGTGCAGGACGCGGTGCACGCCCCACAGGAAGCGCATCTGCACCGCCTGCCACAGGTCGGCGCGTTCGGGGTCCAGCGCGATGTGGAGCGGCAGGTCCGGACGGGCGAGGGCGGCGGCCACCGCGCCGATGAGCAGCGGTTCGTCGCCCACGGAGGTCTCGGCGGCCTTGCGGTCGCGGGTGCGCACGGCCCCCGGGGCCGCGGTCCGCTCCCAGGGCTCCGGCGCCGCCAGCGACCGCATCGTCTCCCATCCGGGCGCGGGCGGGCGGCGGGCGGCCGGGCGGGTGTTGGGGTTCTCGTGCAGGGACAGCACGCGGGGCAGGGTCAGCCCGTAGGAGGGGCCCACGATGGCCCAGGCGTGGGCGTCGCGGACGTCGCCGGGCCAGCGGTAGACGAGGGCGGACTGCCCGTCGGGGTAGTCGTGGGCCCACAGGGTCTCGGGGAAGTCCGCGGGGTCGGTGTCGGGCAGGGCCGAGCGGTAGTCGGCCGTGAGCGCGGGGACGAGGCGGTCGCGCCAGGAGCGCAGGACGGGGTGGTCGCGCTCGGGGAGGGAGGAGGCGGCCGGACCCGGGCCGGTGCGCCCCAACAGGGTGGGCTCGGCCCAGGCGAAGTGGATCTGGTGGTACGTGCTGTCGGGCAAGTCGCCCCTCCCCGGGTACGCGGGCCGAGGCGGCGCTGCCGTTCGCCGCCCTGAGGGCGTGTGCCCGGCGGGCACCCCCTCGCATGCGTCGGGCCTGCCCCCGCTACGCACGCCCTAGGGAAGGTATCCGGTCGAAGCATGGCGAAAACAGCGGGTTCGTACATACGTGCCCGTTTGGGGTGTATGCGAAGAACCGTGGCCTGCCCCGGCCACGCGCCCGCATTGCACGCGGCCGAGGCCCCGATCGGCGGTCGGCACGGCGGCGCCTCGGCCACGCGCCCGTCCTGCGCGCGGCCGAGGCGACACACCCGGTGACCCAGGGGACGACCGGAGTGCCATGCGGCCCCACCCCGGCGACTCGGCCGGTGGCGCCACACCCCGACGCATTCCGGTCCGAAGACCGTCGCGGGCACGGCCGGGGCCTAGGAACACCGAAGGCACGGCCGGTGACGCCCGTGGCCCGCCCCTGCCCGGCCACGGCACCAGGCCCGGCGCCGGATCGGCCCGTTCGTCCCCGGCCAGGCCGACCCCGTACCGCAGCGCGCCTACCCGGCGTCGGCCAGGCGCTGCCACTGGTCACTGGTGAGCGTGAGGTCGGTCGCCTCGATCGCCTCGTCCAGCTGCTCCATCCGGCTGACCCCGACCAGGGGGACGATGCGCGGGTCGCTGTCCATCAGCCAGGCCAGCACCACCTGGTTGCGGGTGGCTCCGGTCTCCTTGACGACCTCGTCCAGGACCGCCAGCCGGGCCGCGGTGCCCGGGTGGTCGTAGGCGGGCTCCAGCTCCTTGTCCTCGCGGGTGTAGGCGCCCCACAGCAGCGACGTGTACGCCACCACGGTGTGCTCGCGTCCCTCGAGCGCCTCGGCCCGCACGAAGTCGAGCAGTTCCGGGGTGACGTGCATGTGCCCCATCGCCTGGAGCGGGATGTCATGGCGCGGCTGGAGGTAGCTGTAGCGGTACTGGAGCAGCCGCGGGCGCGGCCAGGCGTGGTCGGCGGCGATGGCGCGGGCCCGCTCCAGGCGCCAGGTGCGGTGGTTGCTCAGTCCCACCTCGCCCAGGGTGCCCTGGGCGACGAGCTTGGCGAAGGCGCCCATGGTCTCCTCCAGCAGGACCGTGCGGTCCTCCTGGTGGGCATAGAGGGCGTCGAGCCGGTCCACGCCCAGGCGGTCGCGGCTGCGCTCGGCGGCCAGGGCCACGGTGGCCCCGGACAGCCCCTCCTTGGTCTCCAGCCCCGTCCCCGGCACGGTCGGCTGGGCGCCGAGCTTGGTCGCGATGAACACCTCGTCGGTGATGCCGCGCTCGCGGCGCCAGCGACCGAGGAAGGCCTCGCTCTCGTGCCCCTCGAACCCCTCCACCCAGAACTGGTAGCAGTCGGCGGTGTCGATGAAGGTGCCCCCGGCCTCGACGAAGCGGTCGAGCAGGGCGCCGGAGGTCTTGTCGTCGGTCTCGCTGCCGAACTTCATCGCGCCCAGGCACAGGGCGCTGACACGGCGGTCGCCGATGGTGGTGTAACGCATCAGAGGGCTTCCTCTACGGGTCGGGAGGTGTGGTCGTCGGAGGCGGGGGCGACGTCGACGCCGCCGCCCGCGAGGACGCCGAAGTAGTACTCGATCTTGTGCTGGATCGCCGCCTGGCGGACGCGCAGTTCGGCGATGTGCTCGTCGAGCCGCCGCTGGTGGCTCTGGAGCACCTCGACGCGCTCGGGGATGGTGTGGTCGCCGGCGCGGACGAGTTCGGCGAACTCGCGCAGGCGGGCGATGGGCATGTCCGTGTCGCGCAGGCAGCGGATGAGGTGGAGCAGCTCGGCGTCGTCGGCCCGGTAGCGCCGGTGGCCGCTGGGGGCGCGGTCCACCTGGCGCAGCAGCCCCGCCTTCTCGTAGTAGCGCAGGGTGTCCAGGGTGAGGTCGAACCGCTCGGCCATCTGACCGGGCGTGTAGTAGTCCATGGGGCCAAGCATGGAACCTGGAGTGCACTCCAGGTCAAGTCGTTTCGGTGGGAAACCCGCCGATTCAGGCGCTGCCGCGGATGGCGCCCACCACGGCGTGGGTGAGGTCGTCGATGATCTCGGCCTCGTCGACCTCGGGGTGCTCCAGCCACCACTCCCCCGCGGCCTGCACCATGCCCACCACCGCGTGCGCGACGATCTGGGAGCGCACGCGCGCGGCGATGCGCCCTTCGAGGACGAGCTGGTCGGCGAGCTCCTCGCCCAGCCGGCGCACCATCATGCCCAGGTCGCTGCGGGTGCGGGAGTCCTCGGAGGTGGCGCGGTCCATGAGGAACCGGTACAGGTTGAGGTTCTGCGAGATCATCGACAGGTAGGCGCCGACGGTGGCCCGGGCGCGCACGTCGAACTCGGTGTGCTCGTGCAGCTCCGCGCGGATGCGCTCGATGAGGGGGTCCACGTGCCGCTGGGCCAGGGCCCGGTAGAGCCCGCCCTTGTCACCGAAGTGGCGGTAGAGGATGGGTTTGCTGATGCCGGCCTCGGCGGCGATGGCCAGCATCGAGGCGTCGGGGCCGTCGCGCTGGATCACCCGGTCGGCGGCGTCGAGGATGGCACGGCGCCGTTCGGGGTCGCGTCCGCGCCCGCCCCGACCCCCGCGGGGCCGGGCGGAGTCCGGTCGCCCGTGAGGGGCTCCGCTGTCGGTCGGGGTCGGGGCGGTTGCGTGCGAGTTCTCCATGGCCACAAGCGACCACGGTAGCGGTTCGGCCGGGGCGGCGGTCAGCGTGCGATCGTGATCCAGGTGGCCCAGGCCTGGGCCAGCATGCGCCCGTCCTCGTCGTGGACGGTGGTGCCGGTGCGCACCTTGCGGCCCTCGACCCCGTGCAGGTGCCCCATCACCACGTGGGTGCGGCCCACGCGGGGCGCGGCCAGGACCTGGGCGGTGAACCGGCCGAGGACGGCGGGGCGGCCGACCACGTCGGAGGACCAGCCGCCGGGGCAGTCCAGCGCGGCCCAGACCTGGTGGAAGGCGGCGTGGCCGGACCCGTCGTCCACGGAGGGGGTCGGCGTCCAGGTGCAGGCCACGGTGCGGCCCACCTCGTCGGGGCCCTGCCCGGCTCGTACCTGACCGGCGAACAGGCGCAGCCCTTCGCCCTCGGCTCGCTCGGGGCCGCAGCTGTAGCAGCGCGGGAAGGGGTGTTCGACGAGTCCGGGGTAGCGGTCCTCGGCCTCGCGGGCCTCGGCCACGGCGACCGGACGGCCTGGCACGGCCGGCTCCTCGGGGAGGTCGGCGGTCTCCGCCTCGGCGACCAGGTGGCCCTTGCCGGTGACGTCGGGGTCGGTCAGACGCAGCCCGGGACCGGAGCCGTCCTCGACCGTCAGGGGGTGGTCCAGGGGCGGCGGGGTGCGCAGGGTGACCTGTA
The DNA here is from genome assembly GCF_003634495.1 of Nocardiopsis sp. Huas11. Lineage (GTDB taxonomy): Bacteria > Actinomycetota > Actinomycetes > Streptosporangiales > Streptosporangiaceae > Nocardiopsis. Next base: position 5,850,077 of record NZ_RBKY01000001.1, read on the forward strand.
CGGCGGGACCGCCCACCGTGCTCAGTCGGGCCGCGAGCAGCCCGGCGCTGTAGCCGCCGTTGCCCGAGCCGTCGGGTCCGTTATAGCCGGTGGGGATGGTGATGGTGGGGGCGCCATTGCCCGTGTTGAGGTCCATGCGCCCAGCGTAGGGTCCGGCCCCGGGGCGGCCCGCGCCCGGCCCGCTCATCCGACCGTCTGGCGCCTCGAAGCCGGAGCCGTGCGGGCCAGGGCCGACCGCAGCAGGCGCACCCACGGGCTCCAGCGCGCGGGTGCGCGCACACTTCCGTGGAACGTGAGCTCGGCCCGGTCCAGCGAGTCCTCCAGCAGGGCGTCGTGCAGAGGGCCGAAGACCAACGGCCAGCTCAGGCGGGCCGGCCCGTGCGCGCGCATGGCCAGCAGGTGCGCCAGGACGGTGCCGCCGGAGGGATCGGGGCGGACGGTGAACTCGTGGAAGCCGTCGAAGCCGCGCGGCCCGCTGAAGCGCAGCCGCACCCAGTGGCCGGGGACGTACTGCTCCACCGAGTAGCGGACGGGGCCGTGTCCGCCGGCGGCACCGACGGCGAGCGGCCCGTCCATGAACATGGGGGGCCACGTGCCGTGCGCCCAGAGGCGGTCATCGTCCGAGGCCAGGGTATCGATCAGTGCGCCCACCTCCTCGGGTGAGGCGTCCAGGCGGCGTTCGTGGGTGTTGTACACGGGCATGGTGGCTCCATTTTAGAGGGTTGTCTCTAAAAAGAAGTAGAGCATAGTCTCCAGAACATGGGAAGACCCGCACGGTTTCGGACCGAGGACCTGGTGACGGCCGCGATCGGCCTGGCGGCACGGGGCGGCCCGTCCGCGGTGACCATGGCCGCGCTGGCCCGGGAGACCGGGGCGCCCAGTGGATCGCTCTACCACCGCTTCAGCGGACGCCCCGCCCTGCTGGCGTCCGTGTGGACGCACGCCGTCGCCGACTTCCAGGACGGATGCCGCCGCGCCCTGGCCGCCGATCCTCCGTCGGCCGCCGCCGAGGCGACCGCCCGCCACGTCCTGGCCTGGAGCCGCGCCCGCCCCGACGCGGCCCGGGTCCTGCTGCACCGCCCCGCCGACTTCGACGAGGCCCACTGGCCGCAGGGCGACCGAGACCTGCTGCGCGCGGGCAACGCCGAGATCGGGACGCTGCTGGCGCGGCTCGCGCGGGAGCTGCGCGAGCCGGAGGAGAGCGTGGAGGCCGCGCTCGACCGCGTCCGCCTGGCCGTGGTCGACCTGCCCCTCGCGCTGGTGCGCCGCCATCTGCTCCAGGGCACCGGTGTCCCCGCCGAGGCCGAGGACCTGGCCGCCGACGCGTCCCTGCGCCTGCTGGTCCCCCGCACGCGCTAGCGCGGGGACGGCCGGGTGTGGACACACGAAGGTGCATCGGCCGCACGGAGTGTGGTCTCGGTCCGTGCGGTGGGCCATGACATGCCACCGACACCACAATGCGCCTTCCGTCCTACCGGGCAGGCCAGACTGGACTCCGTTGGTCACCGCCGTGTTCAGGAATCGTGCGCGCGGACCGCGTGTGGGGGTCGGAGGGGCATTCGCCCGCGGAGCCATCGGACGTCCGGCACCGCCGGCGCCGACACCACCCGACGGCGACGGTGTCCCGGGGGACGCGGCAGCGTCGAAGGAAGGGAGGTGCGTGGGATGGCAGACGCCGAACACCCACTGGAGACCGCGTTCCTGCGCGCGGTGTTCGACGGCATGGGAGCGGGGCTGCTCGTCACCGACGCCACGGGGCACATCACCGCCTCCAACGCCTTCGCCCATCGGATCCTCGACCGCCCCGGGGAGCAGCTGCTGGGTCATGACCTGCACGACCTGCTGCACCGCGACGAGGAAGGGAACGAGGTTCCCCGGGAGGCATGCCTGCCCCTGACCGTGCTGCGGAGCGGTCGGCCGGCCGAAGGCAGCGACGAGTTCTTCCTGCGGGGCGACGGCACCCTCCTTCCCATCATCTGGGCGGCCACCCCGCTCCGGCACGAGGGGGCGGACGGCGCCGTCATCGTCTTCCACAACTTCAAGCGACACCGCGACGCCGCCGAACAGACCGCGGCGCACCTCGTGGCCCTGGAGGAGTTGACCACCCGGCTCGGCATGGTGGCCGAGGTCTCCGGACTTCTGGGATCCACGCTGGAGATCCCCGAGATGCTGGACCGGCTGGTCGGACTGCTGGTGCCGGACATGGCCGACTGGGCGGTGGCCGACCTGTTTCCGCGGGGGCGGACGGAGGAGGCCCGGCGCATCGCGGTCCACGTCGCGGGCGACCCCGCCACGGCCGAGTCGTTGAAGGGCCCTGTGCAGCCACCGCCGCGCACGCCACGTACGGCGCTGGCGCGGGCCCTGTACGGCGTCCAGCCCACTGTGCTCGACGCACGGGACCTGTCCGGCGAAGCGGACGAGCCGCTCGCCCGCGCTCACCAGGAGCTGATCGACCGCCTGGGCGCACACTCCGCGGTGGTGGTACCCCTGCACACCCGCCGCGAGGTCTTCGGCGTACTGACGGTGGCCCGGACCGGGTCACGGCCCGCCTACACCGAAACCGGGCTCCTCGTGCTCAACGACATCGCGCGGCGGACCGGGATGGCGATGGAGAGCGCGCGGCTCTTCGAGGAACAGCGCCACGTCGCCGAGACCATGCAGCGCCAGCTCCTGACCCCGCTACCGCAGGTCGACCATCTCCAACTGGCCGCCCGGTACCAGCCCGCGCAGCGGGCCGCGGAGATCGGTGGGGACTGGTACGACGCCTTCCTCCTCGCCGACGGTGTCATGACCCTGGTCATCGGTGACGTGGTCGGCCACGACCTCCAGGCCGCCGCGCACATGGCCGAGGTCCGCAACATGCTGCGTGCCCTGGCGTGGGACCGCCAGGAACCGCCCAGTCTGATCATGCGACGGCTCGACGAGGCCATGACCAACACCAGCGACGCCCCCATGGCCACCGCCGTGCTGGCCCGGATCGAAGGCCCCGAGGGCGGACCCTGGGACCTGCACTGGGTCAACGCCGGGCACCCTCCACCCCTGCTCGTGACCGCCGACGGCCGCACCCGCTACCTGGAGGGCGGCCACGGCCCCCTACTCGGGATGAGCGCGGCCCTGCACCTGGGCCTGGAGTGGCCCGACGCCCGGGAGGAGATCCCCGAGCGGTCCACCGTGCTGCTCTACACCGACGGCCTCATCGAGAGCCGCGACCGACCCATCGACAGGGGCATGGCCGAACTGCGCCGCCACGCCGGCGCCCTCGTCCACCTCGGACTCGAGGACTTCCTCGACGAACTCCTCGCGCGCACCGACCCCAGCGGCGACGACGTCGCCGTTCTCGCGCTGCGCCTGCCATCGGCCGGCGAGGGCGCGCCGGGCGACACGAGTCCGCCGCCCCCACGGCACGCGCACAGCCCCGCCGACCCCGGGCGCAGCGCTCCCGGCTCGCGCGTCGAGGGCACGCCGGTCGAGGACGCCTCCGCCTCCGGCGCCGACGACTTCCACGCCGACTGAGAGCCGGGCACGGGCCGGGGCACGGGCCGGGCGCCGGGCCACGTACCGGAGGAGGTTCCGTCGGCGTCCGCCCTCCGCTACCGGGGGCTTCCGGGAGGGCGGACGCCACGGCGGTCGGCCGGGTCAGCCGGCCTCGGGCAGGGCGGCGGCCACCAGGTCGCGGTCCTTGCGGGCGAGCAGCGGGAAGACGAGCCGCAGGCCCTGCTCCTCGTCGGGCGCGGAGACCACGAAGGACGAGTTGATCACGCGCTCCCTGATCGGCGAGCGGACCAGGCCCGCACGGGCCAGGGTCACGACGTGCCCGCGCGGCTTGGAGAACATCGGGTCGGCCTCGAAGACGGTCAGGCGGCGGTCGGTCATCGCCAGGTACATGGGGGTCGGGACCGGGATCACGGCCATACCGCCGCTCATGATCGTCGAGGCGGCCGCGAAGGCCGCCGTGCGTCCCACGGAGACCGAGCTGAGGTTGACGATGGTCGTCACCTCGATCCGCTCTCCGGGTTCGAGCATGGGTTCGAGGGCGGCCAGGAAGTGGCGGCGACGTCTTCCGTTCACGGGTGGTGCTCCTGAGACTCGGTCGGACGGGACCATTCCCGTCCGGCGTGCGACGGTCCGGTTTCCGGGCAGGAGCGACGTCCGGCCGGGCCGGGCGTCGTCCCGCGGCCGGATCACCATGAGTCGTCGACTCAGATTGCCACATCCCGCTGACACCGCGGACCCGCGTCCTTCCTGTTCACGCCCGTTGACGCCTGTTCGCGCCACCGGCGGCGGGACCGGCCCGGGGCAGGGCGAGCGCCCCGCCGCCGCCCCACCACCGACCCGTCACCGCCCCACCGCGTGCGACCGTACTCCGTGGCTGTGCTCCCGAGGAAAGGCCGGGGCCGTGCCTTGGCCGCCCACGGCCGCTCCCCCACTCGGCCGCACACATCGGAGCGCGACATGCTCGACCTCGCCAAGGGCGCCAACCTCCTGCTCATGTTCCTGCTGGAACCGGGCGTCCTGTTCTCGGTCGGCTACTGGGGTCTCACCCTGGACGCCTCCCTCATGGTCCGCGTCGCGGCCGCCGTGTACGGCGTCGCGCTCTTCATCGCGGTCTGGGCGGTGTTCGGCGCCGCCCAGCACGCGCGCGTCCCCCTGCGCGGGCCCTCCGCGCCGTCCTGGAGATCCTGTGGTTCGGCGGTGGAGCCGCTGCGCTCGCGGCCGCGGGAGCGGTCGTCGCCGCCATCGCCTTCGCGGCGCTGTTCCTCGTCAACGCGGCCCTGCGGCTCGCCTGGCGGCAGTGAGCCCAGGGACCGCTGTCCGGAGTACGGTTCCCTGCGTCGGATCGCCGGCGGTCCCGCTTCAGGGACCCGGCTCGGTCGGGGGCCGCCGCGGGTGCGGCGGGCGGGGCGGGGGCTGGCGGCGCCCCTGCCGGGGGATGGGACCGGTCGGTGGCGAGTCCTGTCCTGGGCGCGGCGCACCGGGCGCTCGCCGCGGGTGCGGCAGGTGCTGCGGGGGCTCCTGGGGCGGCGGGTACGGGTGGTCGGCGGACCGGTGCGTCGGCGGCTCTGTCACAGCGCCCGCACCACCGGCCCGGCTCCGGCCCCTCACGAGGTGGACGAGGGGGACCACCACCGCGAGGCCGAGGCCCGCGACGACGGTCCCCCACCCCAGCGCGAGCTGGTCGGACGCCTGGTCCTCGTAGGTGCTGTGGCGCACGGTCGAGGTGTCGCCCACCGAGGACTCCGCACAGGTCCCACCAGGCGACATGGGCCGGAAGTCGCACCACACCCGTGGCGTGAGCAGGCAGAAGAGACCGAAGGCGGCCAGGGCCGATCCCAGCACGATCGAACCGGTGACTCCGAGTGTGCGCAGGGAGCGAAGCACGGTGAGGTCTCCAGAGGTGGGGGCACAGAGGGCGGCGCCGCCGGAGCGTGTGGGCCGCGGCGGCCTCGGGGGTGGGACGGCCCCCGACGCCGCGCGGTTCCCGTGGCACGCCTGCCCCGGCGGGGAGCAAGGGATCGTGATACCCAACTGACAAGCGACCCCTGAACAGCATGTGGCGGCACAGTGAGAGGATCAGTGACACGAGCCGCATACCGTGGAGTATCCAATCGACACCATGCCCGGACAGAGCGGCGCCCCAGTTCTTCAACCACTGGGGCACGCTGACGTTGCCATCGCGATTCACACGAATGGGGCAGTCCGCGTCGGGGATCACAACAGTGGCGCCAAGACCACTCCTCCCAGGCTCCAAAACTTCGCGAGCTGGCGCACTCCAACTCCCTAGTAGAACCTTGGTCGGTCATGAAAACCCGGTCGCTGCTCAAACTACTCCTGGCAGGTGCCCTGACTGGTGTGTCACTAGGATGTAGCAACCAACCACCAGAGGAACCGGTCCAACATGACCCGGCGACTCATGATCCCAGCCCAACCCACAGATTGGGGCCAGGAACAGGGATCTCCGGCCGTGTCACCGTCAATGGCATCACACCATCAGATCCTTGCAGTTTGTCAGTGGAAGGGACCTCGTTCTGGGCACCAGCTCTCCAGGAGTATGGAGTCACCACGGACGATGAGGGCTACTTTTCATGGACTCTTCCCGAAGCGACATACACAGTGACTGCCGTCTGCGAAGAGGGAAGCACGGAATTAACTGATGTAGAGGTCACTGAGGGCACTGTCACCACGACTGACCTCTCCATTGACTAATATGTGCCGATGACATCGGCGGCAGCGACGGCAGGGAGAAGCAAGTCCCCGCTCATGCCGTCGCTGCGAGCGGCGAATACCGCAGGATCAGGCGGGACTCCTCCCCCATCCCGAACGTCGGCGGCGGGAATCGGCCAGCGGCCAGGGGCCGGCGGCTGCTGGACTGTACGGCGTGAACAGGCAACGAAGTACCGGTGCGCGCGGCGTTCCCGCCATCTCGGCGCCCCAGGGGCCCGGCCCTACTCCTCCCGAACGGTCAGAACCGCGATGGCTCGCGGTCCTCGCGGTCATGACCGGGATCCTCCTGATCGTCACCACCGAGATTCTGCCGATCGGCCTGCTGACATCGGTCGGATCGGAGTTCCTGATCACCGACGGAACGGCGGGGCTGACGATGGCGGTGCCGGGGATCGTGGCGGCGGTCGCGGCACCCACCGTCACGGCGACGACCGCCCGACGCGACCGGCGGCTCATGCTGTGCGCGCTGGTGCTCCTCCTCGCGGCGGCGAACCTCCTCGCCGCCGTGGCCGGGGCCTACTGGGTGCTGCTGGTCTCCCGGGTGATGGTGGGGATCACCATCGGCGGTTTCTGGTCCATCGGCGTCGGCATCGCGGACCGCCTGGTCCCGGCCGAGTCCGTGACCCGCGCGAACGCCGTGATCTTCTCCGCCGTCCCACTGGGGTCGGTGCTCGGCGTTCCCGCGGGCACGCTGCTCGGCGACCTCGTCGGCTGGCGCGCCGCCTTCGTCGTCCTGGGGCTCCTGTCACTGGGGACGTGCGCCGCGCTGGCCGCTTCCCTTCCGCGGCTGCCCCCGGTCCGGCCCACCCGGCTGCGCGCGTTGGGCGCGCTGCTGCGGGGCACCGGCACCAGGGTCGGGCTGCTCCTGACGTTCCTCATCGTGCTCGCCCATTTCGGGGCCTACACCTACGTGACCCCGTTCCTCGAGCGTGTGACACGGGTGGATCCGAGCACGGTCACCGTGTACCTCTTGGCCTATGGCGTCGCCGGGATCCTCGGCAACCATGTCGCGGGAGCGCTCATCGCGCGCAGCCCGCGAGCCGCCTTCGCCGGCGCCGCGGCCCTGCTCGGCGGAGCGACCCTGCTCCTGCCGGTGCTGGGCGACCGTCCGGTCGGCGCCCTGGTGCTCCTCGTCGCCTGGGGAGCGGCCTACGGAGCGGTGCCGATCTGCTCGCAGGCGTGGTTCGCCGCATCGGCTCCGGGCTCACCGGAGGCGGCCTCCGTGCTCTTCACCGCGTCCTTCCAGGCGACGATCTGCGTCGGAGCCCTGGGCGGCGGACTCGTGGTGGACCAGACTTCGCCGTCGGCCGTCATGACGCTCGGTGGTGGGACCGCGCTTCTGATGGTCGCCGTCGTGGGGATTCATCTGGCGCTGTCCGCCGGGCCGTCGGCGGGGCCCCGTCCTCGCGGTCGGCGCTGACGCTCCGGCAGTGCTGACGGTCGACCCGACCGCCGGCACTCCCACGCGGGGCGATCGGTCTCCGAACCGGGACGGCGCGCCGGCGGAGTGACCGCCCTCGTGGGGGCGGCGCTCCGCCGGCGCCGCGGCGGGCCCTCGCATCAGCGCACGGGCAGGCCGGTGATCTGGCGGCCGATGATGAGCTTCTGGATCTCGCTCGCGCCCTCGAAGATGGTGAAGATCGTGGCGTCGCGGTGCCAGCGCTCCACCGGGTACTCGCGCGTGTAGCCGTTGCCGCCCAGGATGCGCACGGCGTTCTGGGTGACGAACGTGGCGGTCTCGCTCGCGTAGAGCTTGCTCATGGAGCCCTGGGCCTTGTCGAAGTCCTTGTTGTTGCGGGCCATCCAGGCAGCGCGCCAGACCAGGAGGCGGGCGGCGTCGATGCGGGTGGCCATCTCGGCCAGCAGGAAGGCCACGCCCTGGTTCTCGCCGATGGGTCTGCCGAACTGCTCGCGCTGGGTCGAGTACTCCAGCGCGTACTCGTAGGCGGCGCGGGCGCAGCCGACCGCCATGGCGCCGACGCTGGGGCGGGAGGCCTCGAAGGTCTTCATCGCGGCCTGGCCGTTGGAGCGCTTGCCCTCTCGGACGCGGGCGAGGCGCTCGTCCAGCTTCTCCTTGCCGCCGAGCAGGCACGAGCCCGGCACCCGGACGTCCTGGAGCACGACCTCGGCGGTGTGCGAGGCGCGGATCCCGTGCTTGGCGAACTTCTGCCCCTGGCTCAGCCCCGGGGTGTTGGGCGGGACGATGAAGGTCGCCTGGCCCCGCGAACCGAACTCGGGCTCAACGGAGGCCACGACGACGTGCACGTCGGCGATGCCGCCGTTGGTGGCCCACGTCTTGGTCCCGTTGATCACCCACTCGTCCTTGGCCTGGTCGTACACGGCCCGGGTGCGGATGGCCGAGACGTCGCTGCCCGCGTCGGGCTCGGAGGAGCAGAACGCGGCGAGCTTGACGTCGTCAGCGGTGCCGAACATCTGCGGCGTCCACTCCAGCAGCTGTTCCTGGGTGCCGTTGGCCGCCACCGACACGGCCGCCAGGCCGGTGCCGGTCAGGGCCAGCGCGATACCGGGGTCGCCCCAGTACAGCTCCTCGAAGGCGACAGGGATGCCGAGCCCGCTGGGCTCCAGCCACTGGTTGGCGAAGAAGTCGAGGGAGTACAGGCCGATCTTGGCGGCCTCCTGGATGATCGGCCAGGGGGTCTGCTCCCGCTCGTCCCACTCGGCTGCGGCGGGGCGGATGACGTCGGCGGCGAACCCGTGGGTCCAGTCCCGGACGTCGCGAACGTCCTCGCTGAGTTCCAGGCTGAAGGCGGGCGCGGTGGCCTCACTCATGCGCTTACATCCTTTGTCGGACCCTCCGGGGGAGGAGGGGGCGGCCAGTTTGTGTTACCAACGGTAACACGTCAGATTCCGCCCCTGTCGACGGCCGGATGAACAGTGGGAACACGAGGACGAGGTGCCGCCGGCTCGCGCTCGGACCGGTCAGAGTCCGGGCGACTCGCTTCCCGGGGAGGCCGCGTTCGTCGGACCGGACTCCGTGTCGGGAGCGGGCCCGCTCGGCTCCTCCGGTGGCCCGGATTCCTCGGAAGGCCCGGGTTCCTCCGGAGGAGCGGAGTCCGCGGGCGGCGCGGAATCCCCGGGGCCCTCGGGCGGAGCCGGGTCCTGCGGCGGCTCCGACGGCGCGGGCTCCTGCGGCGGCGAGGGCTGCGCGGGCTCCGAGGGCCGCGGCGGCTCGGTCGTGGGATCGGTCGGCGATCCCTCGCCGGGATCCGTTTCCGTGTTGTCCCCCGGGGACTCGGGGTCCGCGGTCCCCCCGTCCGCCTGCGGTGCGTCCGCCCCGGTCTCCGGCGCCGACGCGTCGGCGCCGCCGGTCGGCGCCGCGGAGGGGTCCGGGAGCGAGGCCCCCGACACCGTTCCCGTCACATCGGTCAGCCGCGGCGGGTCCGGCTCGGCCTCGTCCGGGTCGGCCGCAGGAGCGGACACCAGCGGGTCGGGGTCGGCCTCGGGCACGCTCCCGGACACCGTGGAAGCGGACTCACCGGAGCCCGCGGACCTCTCCGCGCCCGCGTAGAACAGGCCGAACGACACCACCGCCGCCGCGCCGAGCGCCCCCACCGCGGCCACTGGGTGGGGGCCGGCCGCCCGCCGCGGCCAACCGGGTTCGGCGCCCGTGGACAGTGCCGCCCCGGCTCGCACCCGGGACGCGCCACGACGCCCCCATCGGCGGACCGCCTCCACCAGGGCGGGGCCGCCGCCCCACCTGGCCCTTTGCGCCGCGGCGTGCCGCAAACGCGACACCCTCGGGCGAACGGCGTGCGCGACGCGCGGACGGGCCCGCTCGACACCGCGGCGCACGTCGTCCAGCTTGCGGTTCACGACGGCCGCCGGCCGCCCCGCGTGCCGCATCAGCCACACGATGACCGCGACCGTGACCGCGACGGCCGCCACGGCCACGGCGGTGGTCACCGTGATGACGAACATCGGATCGAAGTCCATCAGCCTCACCCCACACGGGTGATGGTCCCCGACCGGCCCGCGCGCCGAAAGCCCGTTGATCAGAGTTTTAACAGGTCAGGACCGTGCGATCGCCTACCGAGAGCAACCCCGGCCCTGGCAACGACGACAGGGCCGGAGCCCGCCGGCTCCGGCCCTGTCCGCTCCCGCCTCTGCCCCGGTCCCGCCCGTCGGCGGCCCGTCGCGTGGGAAGCGCCCCGCGGGCGGCCCTCACGCCTCGCGGCTGTGGTTCTCCAGGAACGTGTAGACGTCGTGTTCGTCCACGCCGGGGAACGTGCCCGAGGGCAGGGCCGACAGCACGTGGGAGTGGGCGCGCGCCGACGGCCACACATTGCCCTCCCAGCGGGCGGCCAGCTCGGCCGGCGGCCGCACGCAGCACTCGCCGTTGGGGCAGTTGGACTTGGTCCGGTTGGTCGTCTCCCGGCCGCGGAACCAGCGGGACTCCTTGTAGGGCACGCCCAGGGTGATGGCGAAGTTGCGCTCGCGGCTGGGGTCAACGTGCGCCACGCACCAGTGCGTGCCGTTGGGCTTGTCCGTGTACTGGTAGTAGATCGAGTAGCGGTCCGGGGAGGCGAACACCTGGCGGCCCGACCACTGGCGGCACATGCGCTGGCCCTCGATGGCGCCGGAGTCGTCGGTCGGGAAGACCAGGCCGTCGTTCTCGTAGGCCTTGTAGATGATGCCGGTCTCGTCGTTGCGGATGAAGTGGCAGACCAGGTCCAGGTGGCGGTGGGCCAGGTTGGTGAACCGGTGGGCGGCCATCTCGTAGGAGACGGAGTAGACGTCGCGCAGGTCCTCCACGGACAGGTCGCGGGCCTGCTTGGCCTCCTGGAGGTAGGTGACGGCGGTGGACTCGGGTATGAGCACGGCCGCCGCGAAGTAGTTGGCCTCCACCCGCTGGCGGAGGAAGTCGCCGAAGTCGCGGGGCTGGCCGTGGCCGAGGATGACGTGGCCCAGGGTCTGCAACAGGATCGTGCGCGGGCTGTGCATGCCCAGGGTCGTCTCGCGCTTGAGGTAGATGCGCCGGTTGATGTGGTCGGTCAGCGAGCGCACCGAGCGGGGCAGGTCCTGCACGTACTTCAGGCCGAAGCCGTGGTGGGTGGCGATCGCGAGGATCTGTCCCTGGGACAGGGCCCCCGCGGTGTAGTTGACGGCGGCCAGGGTCTCGGCCGCCGCCTTCTCGATGTTCTCGAAGTAGTTGCCGCGCTCGCGCATCTGGCGGCGCAGGTCGGCGTTGGCACGCCGGGCCTCCTCCGGGGTGGCCGTCGGCTTGGCGTGGCGCCGCTTGAGTTCGTCGTACAGGCCCACGATGTGTTCGAGCACGTCGTTGGGGACCCGCTTGCCGACCTTCAGGTGCGGCAGGTTCAGGGCTTGGTAGAGGGGGTCGCGCTGGGCCTCCTCGACGGTGATCTCCAGCTGCGCGCGCCGGCTCGGGGGCTGCTTCGACAGAAGTTCCTCGACCGAGACGCCGAGGGCGGATGCGAGAGACGTGAGGAGGGAGAGCTTGGGCTCGCGTTTGCCGTTCTCCAGGAGGGAGAGCTGCGAAGGCGCCCTCCCCACCCGTTCTCCCAGGTCAGAGAGGGTCAGACCGCGCGCCCGGCGCAGGTGGCGGAGCCGCTGCCCGAAGGTAACGAGATCTAGGTCACCCGTCAAAGACGGTATTTCTTCAGCACCAAAGTACGCCATGCGTTCATAGTACGGAAAGAATCCACGATCTTCACACGATTTCGGGTGGAAAAGTCTTGGATCTTGCCCAAGAATCATAGTTACCGGCGGGGAACATACCGGCCCAGGGCTGACCCCCCGGACCTGGACCGGTTCTCTCGACCGGTGAGGACACCTTGGGGACTACACGTAAGGCGGGAACGAACATGGGCACCAGCGCTCGACGTCAGGAAGCCAGCGCCGAACTCCAGCGGGACTGGGAGACCAACCCCCGGTGGGCCGGGATCGAGCGCACCTACTCCGCCGACGACGTGGTCAAGCTCCGCGGCTCCGTCACCGAGGAGCACACCCTGGCCCGTCGGGGTGCCGAGCGGCTCTGGGACCTGCTGCACACCGAGGACTACGTCAACAGCCTCGGCGCCCTGACCGGCAACCAGGCGGTCCAGCAGGTCCGCGCCGGCCTCAAGGCCATCTACCTCTCCGGGTGGCAGGTCGCGGCCGACGCCAACCTCTCCGGCAGCACCTACCCGGACCAGAGCCTCTACCCGGCCAACTCCGTCCCGGCCGTGGTCCGCCGCATCAACAACGCCCTGATGCGCGCCGACCAGATCACCTGGGCCGAGGGCGACGACAGCGCCCCCGAGTGGCTCGCCCCGATCGTCGCCGACGCCGAGGCCGGCTTCGGCGGTGTCCTCAACGCCTACGAGCTGATGAAGGGCATGATCGCCTCCGGTGCGGCCGGTGTGCACTGGGAGGACCAGCTGGCCTCCGAGAAGAAGTGCGGCCACCTGGGCGGCAAGGTCCTCATCCCGACCGGCCAGCACGTCAAGACGCTGAACGCGGCCCGCCTGGCGGCCGACGTGGCCGGCGTCCCGTCCCTGGTCATCGCGCGGACCGACGCCCAGGCCGCGACCCTGATCACCAGCGACATCGACGAGCTCGACCAGCCCTACATCACGGGCGAGCGCACCGGTGAGGGCTTCTACCGCTTCCGCAACGGCGTGGACGCCTGCGTCGCCCGCGGCCTGGCCTACGCCCCGCACTCCGACCTGCTCTGGATGGAGACCGCGACGCCCGACCTGGAGGTCGCCCGCGACTTCGCCGAGCGCATCAAGGCCCAGTACCCGGACCAGATGCTGGCCTACAACTGCTCGCCGTCCTTCAACTGGAAGCGGCACCTGGACGACGCGACCATCGCGAAGTTCCAGCGCGAGCTGGGCCACATGGGCTACAAGTTCCAGTTCATCACGCTGGCCGGCTTCCACTCGCTCAACTACTCGATGTTCAACCTGGCCAAGGGCTACGCCCAGAACGGGATGACCTCGTACGTCGAGCTGCAGGAGGCCGAGTTCGCGGCGGAGGAGCGCGGTTACACCGCCACCCGCCACCAGCGCGAGGTCGGCACCGGCTACTTCGACGCCATCAGCACGACCATCTCCCCTGAGGGCAGCACCACCGCACTCACCGGCTCCACCGAGGAAGACCAGTTCTCAGCGGCTCACTGACACTGGTCTTCGTTCCCAGACGGTCGTCCCACCCCGCTTTCGTGGCTGGGGCGGGGCGGGACGACCGTCACCCCTAGCCGTCGGCCATGCGCGGTCCGTGTCACACGCGCATGGCCGGCGGCTTGTTTCGTGTCCGGAGTTCGCACGCCGGGTGAATTCTCGGCACGCCCCTGTTCGGGTCACGGGAAGCCGCCTAGGGTGACCGGTACGCGGGTCACGAAACGGCAACGCCGTGCGGGTCGGCCAAGGGCGACGCGTGCGGTGGCGACCTGTCGGAGCGCGGCCCGCGGTTCGACCGCACCCGTTTCCGACCGGATGGAGCCCCGATGAAGCTCGACGACCTCGCCGGCGAGTCCCTCGTCACCGCCCGCCGCCTCCTCGCCGGTGGCGCGATCGCCGCCGTCGCCGTCTTCGGTACCGCCGCCTGTGAGGACTCCGGCGCCGACGACCCCGCCGTCGAGGAAGGCATGGAAGAGGGCGAGGGCGAAGACATGGGTGAGGACGGGGGCGAAGAAGAGGACGAGTAACCCCCCGGACCCCCGTGGTCTCCCGGCGGGTGGCGGGCCGACTCCCGGTCCGCCACCCGCCGTCGTCCTCCCGCCGACGCCCACCGACGCCCGCCGACGGCCGCCGTCCTGGTCGGGCGCCGTCGCACGACCAGGCGCGCAGCACGTAGATTCGACGCGTGAGCGACAAGACCCACCACGAGCCGCGCGCGTCCCGCGCCACCGACTCCGCCCTCGCCCCGCCCCTCGCGCCGCGCCTGCTGCGCTGGGAGATCCTGTGCGTCCTGGCCCTGTCCCTGGGCGCGGCGGCGGTGTCGTCGACCATCTCCTTCGTCGGCGCCCTGACCGCCACCGAGAGCCTCGCCGAACAGACCGCGAGCCTGGTGAACCCGCGCGCCGTCGAGCGGCCCTGGCTGGACCTGTCCTACCAGCTCTACGCGGTCGTCTTCGCGATGGCGCCGGTCCTGCTCGTGCTGTACCTGCTGCACCGGACCGGCGACTCGGCGCGCACGATCGGCTTCGACGTGCGCCGTCCCGGCCTGGACCTGGGCGGCGGCGCCGTTCTGGCGGCCCTGATCGGTCTGGGCGGCCTGGTCGTCTACGTCGTGTCCTGGCAGCTGGGCCTGACGCGCACCATCGCGCCCAGCACGCTGGACGGCAACTGGTGGGACTCCCTCGTGCTCGTCCTCCAGGCGGCCAAGAACGGCGTCCTGGAGGAGGTCATCGTGGTGGGCTACCTCCTGCACCGGCTCCAACAGCTGGGCTGGTCGCCGTGGAAGGCGGTGCTGGCCAGTTCCGTGCTGCGCGCCTTCTACCACCTCTACCAGGGGGCGGGCATGTTCTTCGGCAACCTGGTGATGGGGCTGGTGTTCGGCTGGTTCTACCTGCGCTACGGCCGGGTGATGCCCCTCGTGGTGGCGCACACGGTCATCGACATCGTGGCGTTCGTGGGGTCGGTCTACCTCATCGGCCGGATCGACTGGCTTCCGGTCTGACCGCCGCCCTCCCCCGCGGGAGGGCGGGCCCCTCCCGGCTAGGAGGGGTCCGGGCGCTCCGCGGCGGACACGGCGCCCTCGCGGGCGGCGATCGCGTCCTCCAGGTAGCGGGGGCGCGACAGCAGCAGTCCGACGAGCAGGTTGGTCACCGTCAGGGCCACCAGCAGCGCCAGGGGCGCGTGCCAGCCGCCGCTGAGCTCGTGCAGCAGGCCGAACAGGAAGGGCCCCGCCCCGCCCATGAGGTAGCCCAGGCTCTGGCTGGTGGCCGACATCGCGGCGGTCCCGGGGCCCGTGCGCGTGCGCAGGGCGAAGACGGTCAGGGCGAAGACGAAGCTGCCCATGCCCACGCCGACGAGCGTGGTCCACACCCACACCCCCGACAGGGGCGCGATCCACATCCCGGCGAAGCCGGCCAGGTAGGCGACCGCGAACATGACCACGATGGGGCTCGTGTTGCGCATCCTGGTGGCCAGGGTGGGCAGCACCAGTGACATCGGCACGCCCAGCAGTGTCAGGTACGACAGGGCCAGGCCCGCGGACTGCGCGTCCATCCCCTGATCGCGCAGCATCTGCGCGTACCAGCCGAACATGATGTAGGCGATGGAGGACTGGGTGCCGAAGTAGAGCACGGCCTGGCGGCCGATGCCGGTGCCGAGCACCTGGCGCATGTTCAGGTGGTGCCCGTCGCCGCCGCGGCGCGGTTCGGCGCGCAGCGCCAGGAGCCAGGGCAGGGCCGCCACGAGCGCGAAGAGGGCGTAGGAGCCCAACGCGAGGCGCCACTCGCCGGTCGCCTGCTCCATGGGCACCGTCGCCGCCGCCGCGATGGCGGTTCCCGCGGCCAGGGCCGTGGTGTAGACGGTCGTCATCAGGCCCACGCGGTCGGGGAAGTGCTCCTTGACCAACGCGGGGAGGATGACATTGCCGATCGCGCCACCGGACAGTGCCACGGCGCTCAGGGCCAGGAAGAGCCAGGGGTGGGGCGCGAACGCGCGGGCGACGAGCCCGACGAAGACCGCGCCGAGCGCGTAGACCAGGAGGTGGTGCTCGCCCAGGCGCCTGGCCAGGGCCGGGGTCAGTCCGCCGAAGAGGGCGAAGCACAATACGGGCAGGGTCGTGAGCACTCCGGCACCGACGGCGGTCATGCCCAGACCGTCCGTGACCTCGCCGAGCACGGGCCCCACACTCGTGATGGCGGTCCGCAGGTTGAGGGCCGCCAGCGCGATTCCCACCGCCAGCAGCAGCAGGAGACCGCGCCGGGAACGGAAGGAAGCGGTCCCCCCGTGCGGGGAACCGCTCTGATCGCCGGTGTTCGGTCCGGATGCGACGCTCATGGGAGGCGGCTCACATATTCGTAGGATGACCCGATGTACTGCATCAGGATAACGCATTGCCGTTCGCCGTCATTTCCAGCGCGCAACTGGTCTAAGCTCCGGCCTAACCGATCCGTATCCGTGCGCTGGCCCTGTCATCCGGCGACCCGCCCCTAGGGCGTGTTCGGCGGACACTCGTCCTGCTGCGCGACGCCCCAGCACAACTCTCACTGCGTTCTCATCAGTCAACAGCCAAACCAGGATGCATCCCTCTTCGGCCTTGCGAGAGCCGCACTGGCTGCGCCGCTCGCGTCGGACGGCATCCACCGAACACGCCCTTGGAGGTTACGCGTGCCCCTCGCCTCGACACGCCGGACCGGTCTCGTCGACCAGGTCATCAGTCAGTTACGAGCCCAGATCGACTCGGGTGAATGGGGCGTCGGCGACCGCATCCCCACCGAGTCGGAGCTGTCCGACCAGCTGGAAGTGGGCCGCAACACCGTCCGCGAGGCCGTCCGTGCCCTCGCCCACGCCGGACTCCTGGAGATCCGGCAGGGCGCCGGGACCTTCGTGCGCGCCTCCAGCGAGCTCGGCGGCGCCCTGCGCCGACGTCTGGAGCGGTCGCGCCTGCGGGAGAACCTGGAGGTGCGCCGCGCGCTGGAGGTGGAGGCCGCCCGGCTGGCGGCGCTGCGCCACAGCGAGGAGGACATGGCCGGCATCGACCGTGCCATGGCCCTGCGCGAGGAGGCCTGGCGCGAGCGTGACATGAGCACGTTCGTGGAGGCCGACTTCACCTTCCACCGGGCGGTCGTCAACGCCACCCACAACACCCTGCTCATCGATCTGTACGACGACATCGCCCAGGTCGTGTACGCGAGCATCGCGCACACCGCCTACGGGCAGAGCGCCGAGGCGGCCGACCGGCCGTCCTCGGCCACCGACGGCATCGACCACACCGGCCTGACGGAGGCGATCCGCGCCGCGGACGCCCCCGCGGCCGCTCGTGAGGCGACCTGCTACATCGACGAGCTGCTCTCCCTCACCGAGGACTGAGCGGCTCACCACGGCACGAGCCGCGTCCGCTCCCCCGCGGGCCGCGGCCGCCGGTCGGGGGCCGACTCCCCTCGGGAACGGGCCCCGGCCGTCCGTGGAACCCCTCGCATCCCCGCCCCGCCCGCCGGGGCGCGGGACGAGGGCCCGCTGCGCGGGTGCGCGTGCGCCCTCAGTCGGTGCCGTAGGCGTCGCCGAGGGCGGGCAGGTGCCCTCCCCGCGCGCGCAGTGCGGACACGCCCTCGACCACACGCATGGTGCTGTCCCTGCGCCCCAGGCGGCGCGTCCGCCCGAAGCCCGGCCGCGCGCGCTCCTCGCTCGCGCCCTCCCAGCCCGCGACCCGCGAGGGATCCAGGCCCAGCAGGTCCAGCGTGCTCTCCCCCGCCGCCACGGCGTCGACGAGCGCGCGCTCGCGGCTCAGGCTGCTCATGGCCTCGGTGATGATGGCGCTGACCTGGGCCCGCGGCAGGCAGACCACGCCGTCGTCGTCGGCCACGATCCAGTCGCCCCGGCGCACCGGCAGCGGCACGGGCCCGCTGGCCGTCATGCTGATCTGCTGGCCGACCGCTCCCCCCGCGTCGTGTCCGGCCTCGCGCACGGCCACGCCGGCGCTGAAGACGGGCAGCCCGCAGCGGGCGATGGCGGTGATGTCGCGGACGCACCCGTCCAGGACGATGCCGGCCACTCCGCGGGTCCGCGCGGCCACGGCGATGACCTCGTCGACGTAGCCGTACTCGGAGTCACCGGCCACGTCCACGACCAGGGCCGATCCGGGGGGAGCCTGGGCCACCGCCACGTGCAGCGCGAGGTTGTCGCCCGGTGTGCACCGGACGGGGAAGGCGGTCGCGGCCAGCGTCGCCCCCGGCCAGACCGAGAACAGGTGCGTGCCGAAGGGGCGGCCGCCGCACCGGGCGAGGCCCACCGTTCCCACCGCCGTCAACGTCTTCGCAAGCGCCACGTCTGCCTCCCACTACACCCGCACCTGGTGCGGTCGGCTCGCACCGACCCCCTCTATACTCACGGGTAACTTAATCGTGACGCAAGGCATACGCGGCACAAATTACCTGGAGCCGAGAGCCACCCTCCGAGGGCGGACACCCCCTCCCACCTGCGAAGCACCCGATGGGCGGCGGTGGGCGAGGGGTCGGCGCGCAAAATAAATGCTACCGGTGGTTACAGACGACGCGGAGAGGCCCGCGATCTCTCACCGGACGCCACCGGCCGCACACGGGGGGTCGGGTCGCGCACCCCTCACCCCGGCGGCCACCCCATCGGCCGCTCCCCGCCCCTGCGCTCCTTGCGCACCGACAGGTGGTCCCAGGTCTCCACGTAGGAGACCCCGGGCGTCGAGCGGACCGACTCCAGGGCCTCCACCAGGCGGTGACGGTCCGGTGCGGCCAGCGTGCCGACGACGTCGTAGCGCCCGAACCCGCTGGCCAGGAACGAGATCCTGGTCAGGTTCGCCAGCGCCGCGCCCAGCGCACCGGCGTCGCCCCGGCAGCGCAGGCCGAACCCCAACTGTTCGTTGGCCCCCACCGCGGAGGGCTCCACCAGCGCCGTCACGTGCACGACGCCCGCGTTCAGCAGGCGCACCACACGCGAGCGCGCCGCGGCCTGCGACAGCCCCACCTGGCGCGCCAGGTCCGCGTACGAGGCCCGGCCGTCCTTGAGCAGCCGGCGCACCAGCCGCCAGTCCAGCGCGTCCAACTCGATGTCGCGCAGTTCCCGCACGCTGCTGTGGGCGTCCTTGAACACCGACGTGGCACGGAAGACCTCGGCGCCCTCCACCCCCGGCAGCGACCGCAGCTCGGCCAACTCCTTGGTGAGGGCGGCGTCGTCGGCCACCCGCACCTGCGCGACGGCCGGGAACCGCCCGGCCGACTGCGCGGCGAAGGTCACGGCCTCGCGTTCGCCCAGCGCGTCCATCAGCGGCCCCACCGGGCCGCTGACCCGGAACGACACATGACCGAGGACCTCCATGCCGACCACGCCGGCGTGCAACACGCCCACGATCCGGATCGCGCCCGTCTGCACGAGCTGGCGCACTCTGGCGCGCACCGCCGTCCGAGACAGTCCGACCCCGTCCGCCAGGGCCTGGAACGTCGCTCTGCCATCCCCCTGCAACGCGCGCATCAGCGCCGCGTCAACCGCATCCAGCACTATGGTGCCTTTCGTTCCCATGACGCCGCCCTTCCCCCGGACGGCGCCCCCTCCTGCGGCCAGATCATCGCAGTTGTCGCGCCGGTTCACTACTGATCGGGAAAGAAATCGGTTGATTCACCCCTTTGAGCGGCGCGAACAGGTCGCCCAATCTCCCATCGGGTACCTACAGACCACATAACAGACTTGTATAGAACATCCCTATGACGGGGACGTCCGTACGTACAACAGCGACAAACCGCCACACTGATGTTCTGGGACCGCACGCGCACCGGGAACCGGGACGCACCCTCCGTGCGAGTTCAGGCCAGGGATACCGTGCGACGGTGCCCGGCCGCCGTACGGTGGCCGTGAGCGGGATGTCGGCGGGGAGCGCGCACGCGCCCCGCGAGTGGAGAGGACACGTCGGTGACAGCGGAGGACGAGCAGCGGGACGGGGCGCCCGCGCGCCCGAGCACGAGGCGGGCTCTGCTGTGGACCGCCGCCTCGGTCCCGCTCCCGGGTGTCGCGCATCTGCGCATGGGGCGCCGCCTGGCCGGGTGGGTGATCCTGGGGACCTACCTCCTGGGCATCGTGGCGCTCGCCGCGTGGGCGATCAGTCTCGGATCCGGTGACGACGACGCGCTGACCGTGGTGGCGGGCATGGCGGTGCAGAGCCGCTGGCTGCTGGGCGCGATGGCCGCGGTGTTCGCGGTCACGGTGCTGTGGCTGGCCGTCATCGTGCACTCCTGGGTGATCACCCGGCCCGGGGGCTCGGCGATCGGCCGGCGCGTGGTCGGCGCGGCGGTCGTCCTGGTGCTGTGCCTGATGGTCGCGGTGCCCTCGGCGCTGGCGCTGCACGGCGGCTACACCGCCTACACGACGATCTCCGACGTCTTCGGCGGCCCCGATCGCCCCGACATGCCCCCGCACGACGCCGCCGACCCCTGGAACGGGGCCGAGCGGGTCAACGTCATGCTGATCGGCGCGGACTCGGCGGAGGACCGCTACGGCGTGCGCACCGACTCGATGATGGTGGCCAGCATCGACCCGGCCACCGGTGACACCGTGCTCATCGGCCTGCCCCGCAACCTGGAGAACATCCAGTTCCCCGAGGGGAGCCCGCTCGCCGAGCGCTACCCCGCCCCCTACGGCTTCGACGACCTGCTCAACGAGGTCTACCAGACCGTGGCCGAGGAGCCCGGGGAGCTCGCGTTCAACCCCACCGCGCCCGACCCCTCCGCCGACGCCCTCAAGCAGGTGATCGGCCACAACCTCGGTCTGGAGATCGAGTACTACGCGATGGTCGACATGATGGGCTTCCGCGACCTCATCGACGCGGTCGGCGGGATCGAGGTCATGATCGAGGAGCCCATCCCCTACGGCGTGCACGGCGGGGTGCTGGAGCCGGGCCTGCAGCGCCTGGACGGCCACGAGGCCCTGTGGTACGGCCGGTCCCGGGTCGCCTCCGACGACTACGGGCGGATGGGGCGCCAGGGCTGCCTGATCAAGTACGTCGCCGACCAGGTGGAGCCCACCACCCTCCTCACGAGCTACCGCGAGCTGGCGGGGGCCACCGCCCGCACGCTGACCACCGACATCCCGCAGACCAAGGTCCCGGCGTTCATCGAGCTGGCCGACATGGTGGCCGACGAAGGGTCGATGGACGCGCTCCAGCTGTCGCCGCCGCAGGTCAACACCGGAAACCCGGACTGGGACGTGGTCCGCTCCCTGGTCTCGGTGGCGATCACGGGCGAGGAGCCCTCGAGCGACGAACTGCCCGAGAGCCCGGAGGCCTCCGACGGCACCGAGGGCGAGGTCGAGTCGGAGACCGAGGCGGAGCAGTCCGCCGGCGAGGACACCGGGGACGACCGGACCGAGTGGCAGGAGTACACCGGGCTCGAGGAGCCCGAGCCGGCCGATCCGGGGCGCCAGGTCGGCAGCGACCCCATGGACCTGAACACGCTCTGCCCCTGAGCGGATGAGGCCAAACCGCGGCGTCGCCGACTGACCACCTCCGGTCAGTCGGCGACGCCGCGTTGTGGAGCGGCCACCGCGGGTGTGACCCTGGCGCGGTGAGCACCCCTCAGCTCTGGACACTCGTGGCACTCGGCGCCTTCCACGGACTGCATCCCGGCATGGGCTGGTTGCTGGCCGTGTCCCGCGGCCTCCAGGAGGGCGGGCGCCGTGAGGTGCTGCGCTCCCTCCCCGCGATCGCCCTCGGCCACTTCGCCAGCGTGGGCGTGGCGGCGGTGGCCATCACCCTCACCGGCTCGACGACCGCCTCGGTGCTCTTCCCCGTCGCCGGGGGCGCCGTGATCGTCCTGCTGGGGCTGTGGACGCTGTTGTCGAGACGGCACTTCCACTGGCGCGAGGTCCGCCTGTCGCTGTGGCAGCTGGCGGCGTGGGCGTTCCTGATGTCGTCCGCGCACGGAGCGGGGCTCATGCTGATGCCGGTCCTGGCCGGGCGGCTCCACCAGACGCACGAGGGCGGGCACGGCCATCACACCGAGACCTCCGAGACCGCCGGGACTTCCGGGGCGGGCGGGGCGGGTGTGGAGACCGGGGCGGGCGGGGCGGGCGCGACCCCGGTGACCGCCGAGGCGTCCGGCGCGGCCGCCGGCGACACGTGGACCCTGTGGGACGCGACCCTGCTCGGCGCCGGGGCGACGACCGTGCACTCCCTGGCGATGCTGGCGGCGGCGGGGGTCGCGGCGCTCATCGCCTACGACTTCGTGGGGGTCCACGCCCTGCGTCGGCGCGGGGTCACGATGGACCGGATCTGGGCCGTGACACTGGTCCTGGGCGGGCTCTTCGTCCTGTGGTCGGTCCTGTGAGGACGGCGCCGGACCCCGTTCGCCACCATGTGTGACGGTAGCCACACAGAGTTCGCGGGCAGAAGGGGGCCATGTCCGAAATCTGGTGAGTCCCTCCGGAGTTATGTGTCTGGGGGATCCGTGTCGCGCGGTGACCACGGCTCGGCACGCACACACAGGGGGCATGCGCATGGCACACAGACCGGCGGGGTACGGACGCCGATGGAACGGACTCCTGTTGTCCGTGGCCATCCTCGTGGTGATCGCGGTCATCGGGTTCCTGGGAGCCCGCTGGGTGGCGCAGCGCACCGCGCCCCCGGTGTCGATGCCCTGGGGGCCCGACTGCGCCGTCACGACCGAGGAGGGCCAGGTACGCCTGGACCGCGACCAGGCACGGCGGGCGACCACCGCGGCCGCGGTCACCGTCCAGGGGGACGCCGCTCCGGTGGCGGCGCCGGACACCGACGACATTCCCGACGAGGTGATGGCGCGTCTGGTGGAGGGACCGGAGGACGACGCCGGGCCGTCGCTGACCTGCCGGTCGACCAACAACCCCGACCTGCAGGTGCAGGACGAGCTGGAGCCGACCGGGCTGACCGCGCGCGCCCAGAACCTCCACAACGGCCTGACGGACCACTTCACCGACCTGAGCCTGGGCGGGTACGAGCCCGGCGGCTACGACACCGGGCACGGGGAGAACTCGGCCCACTACGAGGGCCGCGCGATCGACATCTTCTACCGGCCGGTCGACGAGGACAACCGGCGGGCGGGGTGGATCATGGCGCACTGGCTGATCGCGCACGCCCCCGACTACGAGGTCGCCGTCATCATCTTCGACGACCGCATCTGGAGCACGACCTTCCCGTCACTGGGCTGGCGCCACTACGAGGCCGACCCCGACAACGAGATCCTGCGCCACCTGGACCACGTGCACGTGGACGTCCAGCGGGGCGAGGAGTCGGCCGACGCCGGCTGACCGCCCTCGGGGCCGGCGCGACCACGCGCGTCCGGCCCCGATCCCGGCGATCCGACCTACTCGTCGAGTCGGAAGCCGACCTTGAGGCCCACCTGGTAGTGCGCGATGGCCCCGTCCTCGATGTGTCCGCGGACCTGGGTGACCTCGAACCAGTCGAGTTCGCGCAGCGTCGTGGCGGCACGGTCGATGCCGTTGCGGATGGCCTGGTCGATCCCCTGGGGCGAGGTTCCGACGATCTCCGTGACGCGGTACGTGTGGTGGGACATCAGTGACCCCCTGCGTAGTCGGTTGCACGGTCGCGGCGAGGCGACCCTCCGACACCTGCCTCCCCGGAAACCGCCGCTGTCACACGGGCGACCCCCACACCACTCGACTCCGCCGCCCCCGCGGGCGCGGACTCCTTGACCTTTCCCAGAAGGGTCGATTACCCCGCCGTGCCTCTCCTTTGACCCAAGGAATCGGCGGTCCACCGGAAGAAATCACACCGACCTGATGGGCGAACTGTCAGATTAGTCCTGACCTGGGACTAAGGACCCTTCAACGGTGGGACTCTCCCGAGACAACGTCGTAACTGACTCTTGACGTACCCCGGGGGGCGTCGGTGTACATTGGGATCTAGCGCTTCGGTCCCCCGTCGAAGCGCGGAGCGATGTTTCGAGCCCCCGTTGAAACATCGCGCACGACGCCGGGTGGTTTGCCCCCGTAACCACCCGGCGTCGCCTATTCTCCCGGCCCATCGCTAAATACGCGATCGTTGCCGCGGCTTGACCGGGGACGCCGGTTTTCCCCATGGGGTTTTGACCCGCCGCTCCGCACCGCCCACCGGTACCGACCGGGCCCGCGGCACTCCGGCGGCCCCGGACCGGGACGCGTGCCGCACCGCGCCTGGCGCGCATAGGGTGAGGGGTGCGGGTGGACGACCCGCTCCAGACCCCGAACGAGGAACGGTCAGCCTTGGGTGACTCCGCAACCGCCGTCGAGACGCACTGCTCACGGCGCGACTGCCGCGCAACGGCGACCTGGGCCCTGGTGTGGAACAACCCCAAGGTCCACACCCCCGACCGCCGCAAGGTGTGGGTCGCCTGTGACGAGCACCGCGAGTACCTGACCTCCTTCCTGGAGATGCGCGGCTTCCTGCGCGAGGTCACGCCCATGGCGGAGTTCGAGGGCTGAGCGGGGGCGCGCCCACCGCGGACGCGCCCCGTTCGAAGGTCCCGGCCCTCACGCCACCGCCAGCCGCCACGCGGCCAGGGTCACGGCCTCGTGCCCGGTCTCCCCGGCGCCGGCGAGCAGCTCCGGCCAGGGCGCGGCCCAGTCGGCGGAGTGGCCGCGCCGTTCGATGATCTCGAGTGCGACCAGACCCGCCATCACACCCTCGCCGCCGCTCCCGCCCTTCGAACTCCGCAGCAGACGGGCCACTGCCCTCTCCAGGACCTCTGAGGGAACGCGCCCCTCCCCGCCGTAACACGCGTGCACGGGGTCGACCAGGATGCCGATCTGTCGGTCTTCGGGACAGTGGGAGAGCAGGCGCGCGCCGACCAGGAGACGTTCCGCCAGCCACTCCGGGGTCGGGGCGCCCTCGACCGCGCGCACCCGCCGGGAGATCTCACTCCCGAGCATCCGCAGTGCCCGGGGCGCGAACTCGGGCCGGGCGGCCAACCGGTCCAGGACCCGTTTCGCCTGCATGGAGAACGGTCCGCACACCTCGTTCTCACGGTCGGCCTCGGTGTCGAGCAGCCGGAGCACCCGGCTCAGCCGCGGGCACGCGTCGTCGGCGCGTTCCCCGGCCGGTCGCCGCGGGGGAACGCCCTGGTCCGGCCGGGGAATGAAGTCGAGCAGGCGTAGCGCCACCTCTATGACCCGCGAGCGGGCGAGCCCGGCGTGCACGAGCGTCTCGAACGCACTCATCGCCTCCAGCCCCGGAACACGCGGGTCGCACGCGGCGTCGACGACCTCGTCCACGTTCTGGTCGGACCAGGGGACCCAGCGGGCGATCCAGCCGGTGAGCCGCCAGTGGTGGCGCTCGGGTCCGGGCAGGGCACGCACCACCTCGGCGGCCCTCCGTCGGCGCTCCGGCGGGCACTGGGCCGGAGCGACCTGGAGTACCGCGGTCTGCGTCTCCAGGTCCGTGAACGCCGGAACGCGGCCCGCCAGCGCCTCCAGCGCGGCCGGATGGTCGGCGGCCCGCATGAGGGAGCCCGCCACGGCGGCGCGCACGTCCCGGTGCAGGCCCGGCACGGCGAGCACGGCGGCCAGGTGGTCGACGGCGCCGGGCGGGCGGTGCTGTTCCAGCAGCCGTGCCGCGCTCTTGCGGAGGGTGACCTTGGCGGGCCCGTCCAGGATCCGGCCCAGCACCGGGCCCGACCGCGACGGCCGAACCCACCGGGAGCAGCGGCCCAGGGCGGGCCCGGCGGCCCTGGACTGCGAGCCGTCGGCGTGCCGTGTGATGAGCTCCAGGGCGCGTTCGGGCTCGTCGCAGCGGCCGAGCGCGCTCATGGCGGCCTCCCGGATCACGATGTCGGGACCCGCCAGCAGGGGCGCCAGCAGGTCCACGGTGCCCGCCAGGTTCCCCAGTGCCCCGATGGCGGACTCACGGTCCTCCGGTGCGCAGCCCTGGTCGGCGGCGATCGCCTCCAGCCGGGCCGCGACGCGCTCGCATGTGCGCTCCGGCCAGTCGCGCGCCGTGGACGGACCGATCGGCGGCACCCACACGCGGCCGTCGGTGCGGCGGGCCTCCTCGGCCGAGTCCAGGATCCTCTCCAGGGTCGCGGGCGCTCCGTCACGGGCCAGGACGGCCCAGACGGGTGCGATCCGACCGGTGGCGGGGTCCGCGTCCACCAGGGCGTGGGCGCGCCGGGCCCGGTCCGGATGGGCCAGGTACCAGTGCGCGGCCCGGAGCGCCGTGTCGGAGTCGGGGTCGTGCCGGATCGCCGGGACCACGTGGTCGTCGGCCAAACCGTGCAGGTGTCCGGACCGCCCGCCCAACTCCCACGCGAGCCGCACCGCGAGCCCGTGTGCGCCCCGGTGCTTCGCCGCGTCCAGTGCCGGGCGCAGGCGCCGGTACAGGTCGTGTTCGCGTCCCGGCGGCA
This sequence comes from Nocardiopsis sp. Huas11, assembly GCF_003634495.1. Taxonomy (GTDB): domain Bacteria; phylum Actinomycetota; class Actinomycetes; order Streptosporangiales; family Streptosporangiaceae; genus Nocardiopsis. Next base: position 5,876,322 of record NZ_RBKY01000001.1, read on the forward strand.
GGACCTGGTCCAGGTAGCGCTCGGAGGCGGTGCGGCGCCCACGGCGCGTGTCCCACCACGGTGGAACGTGTTCGGGACGCCCCCACGTGCCCAGTCCTTGGACGCCGAACCGCTCCATGAGGCGGGCGTACACCTCCAAACCCCACGCCGAGGCCGCCTCGTCGGACGCCGTCCCGGGATGGCGCAGTATCCGAGCGGCCAGGTCGCGCAGGGCACGACGGGTGTCCGCCGAGCAGTCGCGCGCCTCGACGGCGGCGATGAGCAACCGTGCGAGAGGACCCGCTCCGCCGGGCGCGGTGTGCCGGCCGTCCAGGGCGGCCTGGCCGCCCGGGGTTTCCGAGGGGTGCAGGCCCGCCCGGGCCAGGAGCACCGGACGCACTCCGCACAGGGCGCGGATGAGTGCAAGGCGCACCGGGTCGCGCTCGGCCCGTGTGCGTTCGACGCGTTCGGTGAGCACGCGCGCGAGCCGGTCGGCGTCGCCCGTCCGGGCGGTGGCCTCCACCAGTCGGCTCAGTCCTCGGGCCCGGCGGTCGGTGTCCCCGGAGGAGGCGGCGTCCTCCAGCCGGGGTGCCGCCTCGGTGTAGGGCAGGACGGCGACCGCGTCGAGGTCGGTGTTCGGGTCCGCGCGGGGGGAGCGCTCCTGGAACCCGCCCATGCGGTCCAGCGCGCGACGGGCCTCCCGCACGGCCTCCTCGGGCGGCAGCAGCTCCAGGTAGGGCAGGAGCAGGGTCGCCGACCGGCTTCCCGCCGTCTCACGGAGCCGGTCGAGGTGGACCTGCCGTGTCTCGGGCGGCATGGCTCGCAGGACTCTCAGCGCCGACGCCGGATCCGACCGCATCGTGCGGCGCAGGGTCCGCAGCGACCAGTCGCCGGCGAACACCGCCGGATAGCGCACGGGGTAGTGGGTGCGGTCACCCTCCCCGTGCAGGGCCCGGTGGGCGTGCGGGAACGAGAACCGGTTGGGGTCGCGCTCCCTCAGGAGCCCGGCGACCTGTTGGGGGCGGACCGGGTCGAGGGCCTGCAGGGCGCGCCGCCACGGAAGGCTCCTGGCCTCGTCCTCGCCCAGTTCTCCGACACGGGTCAGGACCGCGTCCGGATGGCGTCGGGCGAGCCTGCGCCAGGACTGGACGGCGTGCGCCAGGCCCGGCAGGGCGTCGGCGACCCGCTCGGGGGAACAGGCGGGCAGCAGCGCGGCCGCATCGGCGTCACCGTACTCGTCACGGACACGGGCCAGGAGACCGTCCGCGAGCGCGAGGCGTCTGCCGTGGTACAGCGTCCGGTACAGGGCGCGCCGCAGACCGGTCGGGGCGTCCACGAGCAGGGGCGGAACGGCGTCGTCGGAGACCAGGCGAACCCCGCGCAGGGCGTTCCGGCGCAGGGCCGGGTCGGGTCCGGCGAGGTAGCGGGTGAGCGCGTCGGTCTCGCGCGCGGCGGTGGCCATGTGCACGGCGAAGTGCCCGTGACCGCCGGTTTCGAGCTGCCGGAGGACTCCGGCGAGATGGGGTGTTCCCGCGTGGTGGCGGGCGTAGAGCGCCAGAAGCGCCATCCGCTGGGCGGAGGAGCGGTCGGCGAGGGAGGACAGGAGCTGGGTGGCCGACGCGTGCGTCGGCGCGGTGGGGCTCAACGGCCCGGGCGGATTCCGCCCTTCCTGATCGTCATGGCGCTCATCATGGACCACCGCCCGGGGATCCGCAAGCCCGCTCCCGCGGCTATCCCGGGCCGCCCTCGAGGGCGCGGCGGGCGCGGGCGAGGTCGTCGGGGGTGTCGACGTCGAACGCGGCGTGACCGTCGGTCAAGGGAACCAGGCGGGGCGAGAGCGGACCGAGCAGGCCGTACAGGGACCTGCCCCGGTAGTCCGCCACGGCCTCCCGGACGGCGGCGGTGCGCCAGATGCCGGTCAGCCACTGCTCGCGCCCGTCGGTGTCCACGAACACCGCTCCAGCGGTGTCTTCGGACCCGTCGTCCCCCGCCCGAAGGGCATCGGCCAGGGCGGCTAGGTGACCGACGGTCAGGTGCGGCAGATCCGCGGCCAGCAGCGCGAACCACGCGCGCTCCACGTGCGCAAGTCCCGCGCGCAGGGCCGGAACCGGACCGGATCCGGGCGGATCCTCGCGGACGTAGCGCGCGCGAGGGCTCTCGCGCGGCGGTCCGACGACCGTGACACCGGCGTCGGAGCTGTGGGATCGGACCACCGCGGCGACCCGCTCCAACAGCGTGCTCCCGCCCACCGTCAGGCCCGGCTTGTCGACGCCGCCCATGCGGCGCCCCTCACCACCGGCCAGGACCACCGCGTCCAGGCCGGGGCTCATGCTCTTCACTCGCTCGCTCACATCCCCAGCATGGACCACGCCGGCAGTCGACGGGAGGGGGAGGAACGGATCTGGCGCGCGCCGCGTCGGACCGGTGCACTGGAAGGAGGCCTCATGGAGCCACGCACCTCTGATCGGGCCGCCGGCGTCCTGGTCCTGGGCGGCTGCTCGTACGCCATGGCCCTCTTCGCGATCACCGTCGTCGTGCCGATCATGGCCGTGCTCTCGCTCATGATGGGGCCCGGGCCGTACCCGTGGGGCGCCTACCTCATGTGGACCCTCTTCGCCCTCGCCGTGGCGACGCCCCTCGGCCTGTGGCTGACCCACAGAGCCAGGGAGGCCGGCGTCGTCCGCCCCTTCGCGACCGTGGGCGCACTCACCGCCGTCGTCGCGGTGTCCTACGCGCAGACGGCCGTCACGACCTCCCTCCTGGGATCTCACTTCTCGGCAATGCCGGTGGGCGCGGTGTTCGCGGCCGGGACGGGCACGGTGATCGCCGTGGTCGTCCTGTACTGGAGCGGTGGGCGCGGCTTCCCATGGGTCCTCGTCGGCCTGGTCTTGGCGTGCGCGGCACGGGTGGCCCTCGACCAGAGCGTCCACGAGGCGCACCGGCGCGCCCGGTTCGACGAGACCGTTGCGACGGTCGCGAAGTACCCGCACGACGTGCTGCTACTGGACGACGGCCGGTGGAGCGCCGTCGGCGTGAGCGCCTCCGAGGAGAGCTTCTCCGTCGACTACGCCGGCGCGGGCGGGGACGAGATGAAGGTCGACGCCTGGATCGACTTCGCGAACGACGGGGTCCGCGGCACCTCCGCGGACCCCTTCTGGCATGGCTGCCACGGGCTCGTCGTGCACTGCTCGGAGACCGAGGTGGACGGCCGCCGCGTCCTGCTGATCCGCGACGCGAGATACCACAAGCACCACGCACGGGTGCGGTGGAACTCGTTCACCTACGTCGACGTCGAGCCCGACCCGCTGCTGTGGACCCCCGTCACCGGGCACGAACTCCTCGGGCTGGTGGACGCGCTGCACCCGGCCGACGGAGACGGCGCCGAGACCCTGGCCGAACAGATCATCGGCGGCCCCCGTCCTTGACCCGCCCACGGCGCCGCCCCCGGCGCCCGGATCAGCCCTTGACGCAGATCACCTGGCGCAGGTGGGCGGCCACCTCGACCAGGTCGGTCTGGGCATCGATGACCGACTCCAGGTCCTTGTAGGCGCCCGGGATCTCGTCCACCACGCCCAGGTCCTTGCGGCACTCCACGCCCCTGGTCTGCTGCTCCAGGTCGGCCTTGGTGAAGGTCTTGCGGGCCTTGCTCCGGCTCATCCGGCGGCCCGCCCCGTGCGAGGCGGAGTTGAACGACGCTGGGTTGCCCAGGCCCTTGACGATGTAGGTCCCCGTCGCCATCGAACCGGGGATGATCCCCCATTCACCGCGTCCCGCGCGGATGGCGCCCTTGCGGGTGACGAGCACGTCCACGCCGTCGTAGGTCTCCTCCGCCACGTAGTTGTGGTGGCAGGAGATCCACTGTGTGAAGCCGGTGCCGGGGATCCGCTCGGCGACGGCCGCGCACGCCAGCCCCATCATGACGTCGCGGTTGCGCCGCGCGTAGTCCTGGGCCCAGAACAGGTCGCGGCGGTAGGCGTCCATCTCCGGGGTACCGCTGAGGAAGACCGCGAGGTCCCGGTCGGGCAGGTCCTGGTTGTGCGGCAGGTCCTTGGCCCGGCCGATGTGGTGGTCGGCGAGCTCCTTGCCGATGTTGCGCGATCCCGAGTGCAGGACGAGCCACACGGTCTGCTCGTCGTCCAGGCACACCTCCAGGAAGTGGTTGCCTCCCCCGAGGGTGCCCATCTGGCGCAGGGCCCGCTCACGACGGGGGTGTACGGCCTCGGCGAGGTCGTCGAACCCCTGCCAGAACGTGTCCCACCGCCGACTGCGCAGGCCCGGGACCCGCGCGGGGTCGACGGGCTCGTCGTGGGCGTGGAAGCCGACGGGGATCGCCGCCTCCAGCGCGTGGCGCAGCCCGCGCAGGTCGTCGGGCAGGCGGGACGCGGTCAGGTCGGTGCGGACCGCGGTCATGCCGCAGCCGATGTCCACGCCCACCGCCGCCGGGCTGACGGCGTCGCGCATGGCGATCACCGACCCGACCGTGGCGCCCTTGCCGAAGTGCACGTCGGGCATGACGGCCAGGCCGTGCACCCACGGGACGCGGGTGACGTTGCGCAGCTGGTCCATCGCCTGGGCCTCGACCTGGTCCGGGTCGGCCCACATCCGGATCGGTACGCGGTCCCCCGCCACTTCGGTGTACGGCATGCCATGCCACCTCCCTGCCTCGTGATTCCGGCTCCTGGCGGTCCATCAAGCCAGATCCCGATCGGCGGTGGCAACGGGTTTTCGCGCCGCTCAGCCGCCGATCGCCGACATCGGACGCGCCGGTTGCAGGAACGAGGGGTCGTTGATGCCGTGGCCCGGCAGCTTGCTCGCCACGGCCGCCTCCCACTGCGCCACGAGCGCGTCGTCGTCGGCCCCCGCGCGCAGCAGCGTGCGCAGGTCGGACTCCTCCCGGGCGAACAGGCAGTTGCGCACCTGGCCGTCGGCGGTGAGCCGCACGCGGTCGCACGCGCCGCAGAAGGGCCTGGTCACCGAGCCGATGACGCCCACGGTGGCCTGCTCCCCGTTGGGGAAACGCGTGCCGCGCAGGTGGAAGAGCTCGGCGGGCGCGCTGCCGCGCGTGTCGGCGTCGGCGGGGTCCAGTTCGAACTCGGTCTCCAGCAGGGCGAGGATCTCGTCGGCGGTGATCATGGTGTCGCGCCGCCACCCGTGCTGGGCGTCGAGCGGCATCTGTTCGATGAACCGCAGCTCGTAGCCGCGCTCGACGCAGTAGCGCAGCAGGTCGGCGGCCTCGTGCTCGTTGGTGTCGCGCATCAGGACGGCGTTCACCTTGACCGGGGTGAGCCCGGCCCGGGCGGCGCCTTCCAGTCCTTCGAGGACGTCGTCGAGCCTGCGGCGGCGGGCGAGCTTCTCGAACACGTCGTGGCGCAGGGTGTCGAGGGAGACGTTGACGCGGTCCAGCCCCGCCTCGGCGAGCGCGGGCGCCATGCGGGCCAGCCCGATCCCGTTCGTGGTCAGAGCGGTGTGGGGACGGGGTTCGAGCGCGGTGGTCCCGGCGATCAGGCCCGGTAGGCCACGGCGCAGGAGGGGTTCGCCACCGGTGAAGCGGACCTCGGTGATGCCGAGGCGTGTCACGCCCACGCCGATGAGGCGGAGGAGTTCCTCGTCGGTGAGGAGTTCCGGCTTGGGCAGCCACTCCAACCCTTCGGGGGGCATGCAGTAGGTGCATCTGAGGTTGCAGCGGTCCGTGAGCGACACACGAAGGTCGGTCGCACGTCGCCCATAGGAGTCGGCCAGCACGGGCGTCACCCTCTCCAGTCCGAGTTGCCGGGTGGGTTGTACGCGAGGTTCCCACCCGAGGGATACCCACTCGTAAGCGTAAAAGATCCCCTTTCACAATGAGTAGCCTTGATCACACCTTATGCCGTATTTCGTGGCTAAACACGAGAGTTGGCCGTCCTGTTCGAACGACCTGCAGGAACCTCCCACATGATCGTTATGTCACTGATGCACGGATTCGACGGCCGCACCCCCATTCCCGTGGGCCCCAGTAGACGCTCCTGGCACACGTGCGCGACGAGGGCGTAGCCCCATAGGGTGGCCGTCCTGAGCGGACACCCTCGACGATCGTCGCAGCGGCGGGCACGGAAGCGGAGGCAGGACACGGTGATCACCACACGCGAGTGGGCCCTGGCGGGCGGACCGGACGGATCGGGACGGCTCGCCGCGCGCGCCTGGGTCTCCCCCGACACCGAACCCACCTGGCTGGCCGTCCTCGTGCACGGCTACGGCGAGCACCTGGGCCGCTACGAGCAGGTCGCGGCGGACCTGGTGGCCGCCGGAGCCGTCGTCTACGGGGCCGACCACCGCGGGCACGGGAAGTCCTCCGGCGAGCGCGTGCTCATCGACGACTACGCGGGCGTGGTCGAGGACGTGCACCGGGTCATCACCCAGGCGCGCACCGCCTACCGGACGCTGCCCCTGGTCCTGATCGGCCACTCCATGGGCGGCCTCATCGCCGCCCGCTACGCCCAGACCCACCCCGAGGCCCTCGCCGGACTGGTGCTGTCCGGGCCGGTGCTGGGGCACTGGCGGGCCCTGGACGAGCTGGCCGCCGCCGAGGAGATCCCCGACACCCCCATCGACCCCGCCACCCTGTCCCGCGACCCGGCCGTGGGTGCGGCCTACGTGGCCGACCCCCTCGTGTGGCACGGCCCCTTCCGGCGGACCACCGTGCTGGCCATGCTCCGGGAGCTGGAGCGCGCCCGCGAGGCGGGGTGCCTGGGCTCGCTGCCGCTGCTGTGGCTGCACGGGTCCGACGACGCGCTCGTGCCGATCAGCGGGACCAGGACCGGCATCGAGCTCCTGGCGGGCCGCGACTTCGCCGCACGGGTCTTCCCCGGAGCCCAGCACGAGGTGTTCAACGAGACCGACCGCGACGAGGTCCTGGCGGAGGTCGTGCGCTTCGCCCGCCGCGTCACCGCATAGGCGGGGCGGCCCGGGACCCATCGTCGGATCGGCCCGGATCGGTCCGGTCCGGTCCGGACGGGCGGCCGGGTCAGACGTAGAGCTGGCCGCGCGGCTGCGCCGGATGGGCCAGGGTCTCGGCGTAGGCGCGGGCCAGCCGGTCCACGGCGTCGGCCAGCACGTCGGGCGGCTGGGTGTAGGCCAGCCGCAGGTAGCGCTCCAGGGTGCCGTCCGTGCCGAACACCGGCCCGGCCGCCGGGTGCACGCCGTACCGGACGGCGGCCGCCGACAACGCCGTCGCCACGGGCTGGGGCAGGGTCGCCCACACCACCAGGCCGCCCCCGGGGACGCTGGGACGCCAGTCCGGCAGCCGCTCGCGCATGGCGCGCAGCAGCGCGTCGCGGTTGCGGCGCAGCTGCCGGCTGCGCTCGGCCCGGATCCGGAGCACGTCGGACATCAGGTGGGTGACGACCAGCTGCTCCAGCACGGCCCCGGCGATGTCGAAGCGCTGGCGCACGGCCATGAGCCGGGCCACCATCGGCGGCGTGGTGCGCACCCAGCCCACCCGTAGCCCGCCCCACAGCAGCTTGGCCACCGAGCCCACGGTGAACACGCGCCCGTCGGTGTCGTAGGCGGCCACCGGAGCGGGCAGGTCGCCGGAGTCGATCGCCAGCTCGGCGACCGACTCGTCGATGATCAGGTGGCTTCCGGCCCGGCGGGCCTCCCTGACCAGGACGCGCCGCTCGTCGTCGTCCATCAGGGCGCCGGTGGGGTTCTGGAAGTCGGGGATGAGGTAGGCCAGGCCCGGACGCCACTGGCGGAAGGCGTCGGCCAGGTACTCCATGTCCCAGCCCTGCGGTGTGACGCCGACCGTACGGATCCGGGCGCCCCGGTGGCGGGCGGAGTCGACCGAGTGCGGGTAGGTCGGCGACTCGACCAGCACGTCGTCGCCCGCCTGCACCAGCAGGTCCATGAGCAGGGCCACCGCGTGCTGGGCGCCGCTGGTGACGAAGATCTGCTCGGGGGTGGTGGGCAGTCCGCGCTCGACGTAGCGGCGGGCGATCGCGTGCCGGAGCTCGGGGAGACCGTAGGGGTAGTAGCCGAGCCCGCCCACGTGGGCGGCGAGCTGTTCGGAGGCCTGGAACGCGGCGGCGCGCAGCCCCTCCACGGCGGGGGGCGCGGCCACGCCGAGGTCGATGTGCTCGGCCGGGGACGGGAAGGGCGCCGACTCCCCCGTGCCCGAGTCCGGCAGGACCGTCCAGCTGCCCGCCCCCTGCCGGCTGTCCAGGAAGCGGTTGTCGCGCAGCCAGGAGTAGGCGGCGGTGACGGTGTTGCGGCTCACGCCGAGCGCGGAGGCCAGGTCGCGTTCGGCCGGCAGACGGGTGTTGGTGGGCACGCGGCCGTCCAGGACCAGGCCGCTGACCGCCCGGGCGATGGCCAGGTAGTAGGGGCGCTCCACGGGTGCCTCACCGATCAGGCGTGCCAGCAGGCGGCCGTTGATGCGCCGTGTCCCACCTCCCGAGCCCGCGCGGTCCGTCGTCCGCTTTCCGGCCTGTCTGACCATGGCTCCCCCGTCCGCCCGCGCTGTTCAGTCCACTTCAGCGTATTGGCCCTTCACGAACCGCGCCACTTTTGCCACTCTGGCGAGGCGGCCCGAGGAATGGCCAGGTCCGATCACCGGACCTCTCGTGCGGGGTCCCGCCCGCCGTCCACCCCAGGTCCTCGCCCGCGTACCGACTCCCGTCCCGTGAAAGGCATCGGCACCCCGACGTGATGATCACCCCGATCCTGCCCCGCCCCCGCCTCCAGCGCCTCGTGCGGCTCTACGTCGGCCTGGTCCTGTACGGACTCAGCGGTGCCCTGCTGATCGAGGCGCGGCTGGGCTCGATGCCCTGGGACGTGCTGCACCAGGGCCTGGCCCTGCGGGCCGGGCTGTCCGTGGGGATGTGGAGCGTCATCGTGGGCGCGGCGCTGATGCTGCTGTGGATCCCGCTGCGCCAGAAACCGGGGCTGGGCACCCTGAGCAACGTCGTCGTGATCGGCGTGTGCGTGGACCTGTTCCTGTGGCTGCTGCCCACGACCGACTCACTCCCGCTGCGGGTGGGGCTGCTGGCCCTGGGCGTGCTGGTGTGCGCCGTGGCGACCGGCTGCTACATCGGCGCCGGCCTGGGCGCCGGGCCGCGGGACGGACTGATGACGGGGCTGGCCGCGCGCGGATGGTCGGTGCGCCTGGCCCGTACCGTCATCGAGATCACCGTGGTGGTCACCGGCGTGATCCTCGGCGGAACGGTCGGCGTGGGCACGGTGGTCTTCGCCCTCACGATCGGACCGCTCGCACAGGTCTTCATTCCGATGTTCCGAATGTCTGAAATGCCGTCGGAGGAACCGGAATCATCGCACCGCTAGCCGAACCGTGATCGGAGGTTGATCACCGCGTCATAACTTCTGCTGGGACAAAATCCCACAATTGGTCTCATACCACGCCGACGCTGCATATGCACGTGCACTTGCGGGTAGCGCGACCCTGGCGGAGAAGGGAAGATGGGACCGCGGTGAACGGAAGGACCGTGTTCGGGCGGGTTCCGGCGATCCGGCCTTTTCGGCTGCCCTCACCTGGGAATATACCGGGTACCAGGCGAGCCGAGGGGTCAGGGGAGAGGACGAGGCCCGGACGGCGTCCCTTTCCGGCGGCGGACGCGAGTCGGCCGGTCGGAACGGGTGAAGAGGCTCCACGGGGAGCGCACACGGGCGTGCGCGACGCGCTCCGCGACGACGCGGCGGCCCCCGTGCCGACAACGGCACTCGCGCCAACCGCAGGACCATGGACGACGTGATGGGGGTGAGCCGCGTGCCCGGCTGGATTGAAGACTACGCAATGATCGGCGACATGCAGACCGCCGCGCTGGTCGGGCGCGACGGTTCCATCGACTGGGCCTGTCTGCCGGATTTCGACTCCTCGGCCTGCTTCGCCGCCCTGCTCGGCGACGAGCAGAACGGGAGCTGGTCACTGCGCCCGGCCCACGGCGAGCCGAACGCCACCCGCCGCCACTACCGGGGCGAGACCCTCATCCTGGAATCGGAATGGGACACCGACACCGGCTCGGTCCGGGTCATCGACTTCATGCCCCCGCGCGGCGGCGCACCGCACATCGTCCGCATGGTCGAGGGCCTGAGCGGCTCGGTGGAGATGCACACCACCATGCGGATCCGCTACGACTACGGGCACGTGGTGCCCTGGATGCACCGGACCGGCACCGAGCTCGTCGCCATCGCCGGTCCCGACGCCATCTGGCTGAGCGCCCCCGTGGCCCTGCAGGGGCACAACTTCACCCACGATGCGAACTTCACCGTCACCGCCGGCCAACGCGTGCCGTTCGTGATGACCTGGCATCCCTCCCAAGTGGAGGAGTCCGATCATTTGGACGCCGAGAAAGCGCTCTCCCGCACGGAGCGCTTCTGGGAGAAATGGGTCAGCCAGTGCACCTACGACGGCCCCTACCGCGAAGCCGTCGTCCGGTCCCTCATCGTCCTCAAGGCCCTCACCTACCACCCCACCGGCGGCATCGTCGCGGCCCCCACCACGTCCCTTCCCGAGGAGATCGGGGGCGTGCGCAACTGGGACTACCGGTACTGCTGGCTGCGTGACGCCACCATCACCCTGGAGGCCCTGATCCGCTCGGGCTACAAGGACGAGGCCCTCGCCTGGCGCGAGTGGCTGGTCCGCGCCGTGGCCGGCGAACCCCAGCTCATGCAGATCATGTACGGGATCCGCGGGGAGCGGCGGCTGACCGAGTGGGAGGCCGACTGGCTGCCCGGCTACGAGGCCTCGCGCCCGGTGCGCATCGGCAACGCCGCCGTGGGCCAGTACCAACTGGACGTGTACGGCGAGGTCATGGACGTGCTGCACCTGGCCCGGCGCTCCGGGATCCGGGGCGGCGACCACCTGTGGGGCCTGCAGCGCTCACTGGTGAACTACCTGGAGTGGTGCTGGGACGAGCCCGACGAGGGACTGTGGGAGGTGCGCGGCCCCCGCCAGCACTTCGTGCACTCCAAGGTCATGGCCTGGGTGGCGGCCGACCGCGCGGTGCGCAGCATCGAGGAGTTCGGCAAGGAGGGCCCCATCGAGCGGTGGAAGGCCCTGCGCGACACCATCCACGCCGAGGTCTGCGAGTACGGCTACGACCCCCACCGCAACACCTTCACCCAGTACTACGGCAGCAAGGAGCTGGACGCGGCCCTGCTGCTGATCCCCGAGGTCGGCTTCCTCCCCTACGACGACCCCCGCGTGATCGGCACCATCGAGGCGATCCGCAAGGACCTGATGGTCGACGGATTCGTGCTGCGCTACCGCACGGACCTGGAGAACTCCGCCGACCAGCTGCCCGGCGACGAGGGCGCCTTCCTGGCGTGCAGCTTCTGGATGGCCAACGCCCTGTTGTCCATCGGACGCCAGGACGAGGCCAAGGAGCTGTTCGAGCGCCTGCTGTCGCTGCGCAACGACCTGGGCCTGCTGGCCGAGGAGTGGGACCCCCGGCTGGGCCGCCAGGTCGGCAACTTCCCCCAGGCGTTCAGCCACGTGCCCCTGGTGACCACCGCCCTCAACCTCGCCGACCGCCAGGGCGGTTGGCGCGCCGAGTGACCTTCCCCTTCGGCAGAGCACCGCGCCCCCGCGACCGGTCCGGTCGCGGGGGCGCGTGCGTCGGAGGCCCGGAGGACCCGCCGGGCCCGCTCAGGGGTTCAGGGTGGGGTCGACCCACACCGGGAACAGGCCCGAGTCACTGGCCTCGACCCCCAGGGTCAGCCTCAGCACGTCGGTGACGTCCACGTCGAGTTCGACCGTCTCACCGAGCTGAACGGTCTCCGAGATCAGGGACTCCCTTTCGGCGAACACCGTGAAGGTGACCGTCCCCGTGGCGCTGGAGGTGTCGTCCACCCCCACCACAGCGGTGAACGAGGTGTAGTCGCGGCTCAGGTTGTAGTCCGCCCACCCTACGCACTCGTTGTAATCCGATCCGCAGTTGTCGCCCGAGACCAGCGCCCGGCTGTAGACCTCCGCGTCGACCTCGGCACGGCCCACTTCGGGGATCCAGGCGCCCTCTTCGTCGACCGGCTCCACCTGGGTGAGCAGTGTCGCCGACTCCGAAGCCGGGTCGTCGGCTCCGTCATCGTCGTCGGCCGGCGGGCTCGCGGTGGCGGCGCCTTCCTCCGGGGGGTCCTCGCCCGGAGCGTCCGACTCCACGGCCCCGGCCCCGGCCGGCGCCTCGGACGCCTCGTCGACGGCGGTGTCGGCCGCGACCTCCGTACCTTCCCCGGCGGTGAGGGCGGGCACCACCCGGTCCATGACGACGTAGCTGAGGCCGCCTCCCGCGATCAGGCACAGCACGCCGAAGACGGCGAAGCCGATGAGCATCGGTTTGCGCGACCGGCGCTTCTTCTCGGGCGCGGTCACGCCGGTGGGCGGCGCGGCGGGAGCCGCGAACGCGCCCGTGGTGTGGACCGGACCGCTCCAGGTGGGCTGCGGTCCGGTGTACGGGCCCGACGGTCGCCCCGGGGGGACCGGACCCGACGGCGGCCGGTGCCCGGACGGCTGCTGGCGGGTGCCCGGGCCGGGCGGGCCCGAGTTCTGCGGCCCCGTGTACGGGCCTGTCGGCGGCGGACCCGAGGGCCGGGCCGCATGCGGGCCGGAGTGCGGCGGACCGGCGGGCGCTCGCGTGCCCTGGGGGCCGGTGCCGGTACCGGGGCCGCTGCCCGGACCGGTGCCGGGCGGCGGCGCCTGACCGGCCGCCGGCCCCTGTGGGGACGTCTGCTGCAGCGGCGGCGCCTGCTGCGACGTCGCGCCGCGCATGCCTCCGACCGGGCGGGGCGGCATGTCGCCCGGCCCACTGTGCTCCCCGGCCCCGGCCGAAGCGGCCGCCGACGAGACGGGCAGGCTCTCCGGCGGCGGGCCGTCGGGGCGCCCCGCGCCGGAGTGCGCCGCGTTCTCCGCCACCGTGGGCGCCTCGGCCCCGTCCCCGTGTGCCGGGTCCGTCGGCCCGTCCGGTCCCGCGGGCTCGCCGGGACCGTCCTCGAAGCCCTCCGTCACCGCCGCCGCGAGCACGGCGGCACCGGGCTCGGCCGCCGGCCCCGTCCACGGCACGGACGTGGCCAGGGAGCGCAGCGCCCGCATCCACTCCGAGGCCTCGGGCCGCTCACCCGGCTCGGCGGAGAACATCGCCATGACCAGCGTGCGCTGGCGCTCGCCCGCCTCGGCGAGCAGCGGCAGCGCGCCGAAGCGCTCCCGCAGCTGCTCGGGGGTGGGCGGCGGGTCCTCACCGGTGAGCGCGTAGTAGGCGATGGCGCCGAAGGCGTAGCGGTCGGTGGCCGCCGAGTACTCGCCGTTGAAGATCTCCGGGGCCGCGTAGCCGGGCGTGAACCACGGGCGCGCCGTCATGTGCCGGGCGGCGATACGGCTCAGGCCGAAGTCGACCAGCGTCGCCTGGCCCTCGTCGCTGACCATGATGTTGCCGGGAGAGAGGTCGCCGTGGACCACCACCCGCTTGGAGGGGGTGGCACGGCCCGAGTGCAGCACGTCCAGGACCTGGGCGACCTGTTCGAGGAAGCGCAGGACCTCGCGCTGCCCGCGCACGCCCTCCACGGTGTGCTCGGCCCGCCAGTCCCGCAGGTCCAGGCCCTCGACATAGTTCATGACCAGGTACAGGGCCCGGTCGGAGTACTCGCCCGCGCCCTCGGCCGGGTGTTCGGGAGCGCCCTCGAAGTGCTCGCGCACGCCCACCACGCCGAGGCGGTTGATGAAGCGCAGGAGCTCGGCCTGCTCGCCCCACTTCGCGCTCAGTTCCGCGAACTGCTCCTCGTTCGCGGTCACGTCCGAGTTCAGGACCTTGACCACGACCGGTTCGGTCTGGCCGGCGAGGCTCACCTCCGCGAGGTAGAGCGTGGCCTCTCCGCCACGTCCCACGGACCGCACCAGTCGGTACTTGTCCGGCTGGGTGTCCGGACCAACGTAGAGATTCAGGCTCACGGCTCTGACACTCAATTCCACATGGGGGTCGACGATGCCCCCGGTTCCGGGGGTCGGCCCGGGGCACTGCGGCCCACACTAACGCGGGCGGCTGTACTCTTACGCCCGGTACAACCCCTATGGCCACACGTGGCCGTGCGGGGACGCGGTCGCATGGGCCGTGTGAACGGGCACGGACATCTGACCGGTGAGGGGCCGAGGTGACCGGAGAACGGATACTGGGCGGCCGCTACCGCCTGCTCTCGCAACTGGGCCAGGGCGGCATGGGTGAGGTCTGGCGGGCCGTGGACGAGCTCCTGGACCGGCGCGTGGCCGTGAAGCTCATCCTGCCCGGCCGCGTGGACTCCGAGGAGGTCGTGGCCCGGTTCCGCCGTGAGGCCCGCCTGACCGCGCGGCTGGCCGGCCATCCCAACGTGGTGATCCTGCACGACTTCGGCCAGGACGGCGGGGACACGGGATCGGTGTACGCGGTGATGGAGCTGGTCGAGGGGGTGCCGCTGACGTCGGTCCTGCGGGAGAGCGGCCCCGTGCCGGTCGCCCGCGCGGCCGCCCTGGCCGCGCAGGCCGCGTCGGGCCTAGGCGCGGCGCACGCGGCCGGGATCGTGCACCGCGACGTCAAGCCGGGCAACCTGATGGTGGTGGGCGAGCCACCGGACGGCGACACGGTGAAGGTGCTCGACTTCGGCATCGCCGGGTTCACCGCGTCGTCCCGCACACGCCGCATCACCCAGACCGGGCAGATCATCGGCACACCCCTGTACATGCCGCCCGAGCAGATCCGGGGCGAACAGGTGGGCCGCGCCGGTGACCTGTACTCCCTGGGCGCGATCCTGTACCAGCTGCTCACGGGACAGCCGCCGTTCCGGGCCGAGGACCCCTGGGCGGTGCTGCGCATGCACCTGGCCCAGGAGGCGCGCCCGCTCGTCGAACTGCGCCGCGAGGTCCCCGCGGCGCTGTCGGACCTGGTGTCGTCGATGCTGGCCAAGCGGGTGGCCGACCGGCCCGCCACCGCCGAGGACGTGCGGGACCGCCTGGCCGCGTTCGCGCCCTCGCCCGCGCTGCGCCCCTCCCGGCCGCGCTCGGTCCCCGATCCCGGGACCTCGGTCCCGCTCAAGCGGACCCGCGTGTACACCGAGGCGCCGCCCCAGGTGGCCACCACCAGCCCGGCCCCGATCGAGAGCGACCCGGCGGTCCTGCTCGAACGGATGGACGCCGCCCAGGCCAAGGCGGACGGCGGGCAGTTCGCGGCGGCCGCCAACGAACTGCGCGCGCTCCTGCCGCACCTGCGCGCCGCCCTGGGGCCCGACCACCCGGACACCCTGCGCGCCCGCCGCCGCGAGGCCTACTGCCACGGCAAGAGCGGGGAGTACCGCAGCGCGGTCGCGGCCCTGGACTCCCTTCTGGGCGACCTGCTGCGGCTCCACGGCCCGCGGCACCCGGAGACGCTGACGGTCCGCTACTACCTGGCGACCAACACGGGCCGGGTCGGCGACCACGCCCTGGCCGCGCGGTTGCACGGCGACCTCGTGCCCGACCTGGTGGCCGTGCACGGCCCGAACGCGAGCCGGGTCCTCACCACCCGGCTGTACCTGGCCTTCGAGACCGGGGAGGCCGGCGCGCCCCGGCAGGCGGTCGACCTGCTCGACGCACTCATCCCGGACCTGACCCGGGCCCTGGGCGAGGACGACCCGATGACGCTGCGGGCCCGCCACTACCAGGCCGCCTACCTGGGGCACGCGGGCGACGCCGCCGAGGCCGCGCGCAGGTACCACGAGCTGTTCTCTCACCACACACGGGTGTACGGGGCCCAGGACCCCAGGACCACGCGTATCCGCACCCGCCTGCGCCAGTGGCAGGACCGCGCCCGGCAGTGATAACGGCCGCCGGTCACGGGGTCACCGGTATTCCTATTTCCCCACCCTGTGGGGTCGGTGGTCCGTACTCTTTGACGTTATGAGGTCCACAGCCCACGAGCCCTCGTACACCCAGCCGTACTTCTTCCTCCTGGGCCGTGAGGTCGGTCTGGACGATGACATCCTCACCATCAGACAGCCCTCACTGCGCACTCTGACCGTGGCCCGCCTTCCTTTCGGTCTCGATCTCGGCGCGGTATTCGGCCTGGTCGAACCGTCCGTTCCCAGCCATCCGCTCCGTGTCGACCTGGAGGTCCTCCGACCATCGGGAAGTGCCGCCCTCAGCGTGAGCGGGAGCACGGAAGAATCCGCCACAGGCCCCGGCCGTGTCTGGGCCAGGACACTGCATGTCGTCATCGACGAAGCCGGTGAATGGACCGTCATCGCCCGCTGCGGCGCCCTCCAGGCTGTGCGTGTGGTGAACGCCGAGCTCGGGCGGTCCAGTAGATGCCGCCGCACCTGACCAAGCATCTCCGGGAACGAATGCGGCAGCGGCGCATCACCGAAGCGGACGTTCTCGCGGCGTTTGAGTCGCCCTCTGCAGGAGACCCACGACTCCGACAACAACTCCTATCGGCTCTACGGGCGCACCACGGACGGCAGAAAGATCTACGTGGCGGTGAGGGACACGACGTGGGGCACGGCACACCCGATCCTGTGATCAAGACAGTGGCGGAAGTATCGTGACGTCCATGGCAGTAGCTCGGAATGTGACGATCGACCAGGAAGCGGACGCGGGTTACCTCCAACTCATGGACGCGGCCGTGGCGCGGAGCGCTGACTACGGCTCGTTCGTCATCGACCTCTCCGCTGACGGCCAGGCCGTCGGGGTGGAAGTGCTGACCCTGGAACGCCCTCTGGACACCCCTGGGGTTCTGGAGGCCCTGGAGGAGACCGGTAGCGCTCCGGACTCGGACACACATCAGTGGGCGCGTTCCTTCGCGACGCAGATCAGCGACCTTCACGACAGTGTCGAACCACCACTTCCAGCGCGACCCACGCAGGAGAGCAAGCCTCCGCTGGAGGAAGTCCGCTTTCTGACGGTGGCGGAAGTCGCGAGCATCATGAGGGTCTCCAAGATGACGGTCTACCGGATGGTCCATTCGGGCGTTCTGCCGGCGATCAGAGTGGGACGCTCGTACCGAGTACCGGATCGGGCAGTCCAGGACTACCTCCGCGAGTCGGCCGCCAGTCTCTGGGCGCTCGGTTGAGGGAAGGGCGGGGCCGATCGTCCGAAACGGCCGTGGTTGTCGGAAGCTGGCGCTAGTGTTCTGGCCATGTCTTCCAGGGACCTGAACGAAATCATGGACAACGGATGGGCGAAGGCACTCGAGCCGGTCGCCCCGCAGATCGCCACCATGGGCGACTTCCTCCGTCAGGAGATCGCCGAGGGCCGAACCTACCTGCCCGCCGGCGAGCACGTGCTGCGGGCCTTCCAGCAGCCCTTCGACGACGTGCGCGTGCTCATCGTGGGCCAGGACCCCTACCCCACCCCCGGCAACCCGGTGGGCCTGAGCTTCTCCGTCGCCCCTGACGTGCGCCTGCCCGCGAGCCTGCGCAACATCTACAAGGAGATGCAGGACGACCTCGGCACCCCCATGCCGTCCAACGGCGACCTGACGCCGTGGACCGAGCAGGGCGTCCTGCTGCTCAACAGGGTGCTGACGGTGGCCCCGGGCAACGCCGGATCGCACCGGGGCAAGGGCTGGGAGGCCGTCACCGAGCAGGCCATCCGCGCGCTGTCCGAGCGCGGCACGCCGCTGGTGGCGATCCTGTGGGGCCGCGACGCCCGCAACCTGCGCCCGATGATGCCGGGCGTGCCGTGCGTGGAGTCCGCGCACCCGAGCCCGCTCTCCGCGCGCAACGGCTTCTTCGGCTCCAAGCCGTTCAGCCGGACCAACGCGATGCTGGAGGAGATGGGCGCACAGCCCGTGAACTGGCAGCTGCCGTAAGGCATCACACCCCCTGCACCCCCACCAGAACCACGGACTCGGTACCGCTCAGGTACCGGGTCCGCCCGCGTTCGACCCCCTGATGCGGAAAGGCCCCTGTTCCGATGGCCAAGCAGCTCACGTACGCCGACGCCCTGAGGATTCTCGGCAAGAACGACTCGGAGGTCCTGGACCTGGCGGAGAAGCTCACCGACGGCGGATTGGGGCTGGTGGGAGTACCGGACCTGTTCGGTGCCCGGGGGGCGCTGGTGAGCAAGGGCCGCCAGGCCCTGGAGGGAATCCGGGGCAAGCTCAAGGGCGAGAGCCGGTTGTCCCGCACGGAGAAGATCGAAGCGGCGTATCGGATCCTGGTGATCGTCGCCTTCTTCGAGGCGCTGGACGAGTGCCTGACGGAGATCGGGGCGCCGTTCACCCTGGCGGATCTGGAGATGACCGGGGAAGAGCAGATGGCCCTGCTCGGGCGGACTCCCGCCCCCACCGTGACTCCGTTTCCGGGCCTGTCCGTGGAAGCCTGGAGCCCCAGCCAGCCCCGTCTGATCACCCGCGTCCTCGTCCAGTTCCTCTCTGGTCTGGACGCGGTCGAGAAACACGGCATTACATCGAGCGACCACCCGATCCTCCAGAGCCTCGCCGAGCGGCTGCCGGACTTGGCCGCAGAGCGCCAGAGGGAGCTCTACCGGCGGTTGGCCGCCGAGGTCCCCGAGTTCGGCATGTGGGTGCACCTGGACGAGCACCGGGTTACTCGGCGGGAGTTCACCACCGGGCTACGGGACCTGCGCCGCCACCTGGAACAGGTGCGTTCGCATCGGGCGGTGGACGACCGGCGGCGCGACATCGCTACCGCCTACCAGGCGGTGCTCCAGCAGCCTGTGCTGCGCTCCGACGACGCCCCTCCCGGCATCGCGCTCCCGACCCTGGAGGACGCCTACATTCCACCCCGGGGCCGCGTCGCCCTCACGCTCCGGACGGTCTCCCCCTCCGTGGAGGCGTGGTGGACGGAACATCCAGTGGTCGACGACCTCCAGGTGGCCATCGCCGCCCAGCTCGTCCACCCCTGGAGCACCAGATATCCCATGGTGGTCCTCGGCCACCCCGGCGCGGGCAAGTCCAAGTTCACCGAGATGCTCGCCGCGCAACTGCCCTCGGACGACTTCCTGCCGATCCGGGTGGAACTGCGCTCCGTCCCGCCGAACGCCCCCCTCCACGTCCAGATCGAGGAGGGCCTGGCCGCGACCCTCCACACCAGGGTCTCCTGGCGAGAGCTGGCGGACTCGGCTAACGGCGCGCTCCCCGTGATCATCCTGGACGGCTTCGACGAACTCCTCCAGGCGACCGGGGTCGACCGGTCCGACTACCTGGAGCGGGTCCAAGAGTTCCAGCAACAACAGGAGGCCCTCGGGCAGCCCGTGGCGGTCATGGTGACGAGCCGGACCCTCGTCGCGGGCCGGGCCAGGTTCCCCGACGGCACCACGGTGATCCGGCTCGAACCCTTCGACGACGCCCAGATCGAGCACATGCTCGGTGTGTGGAACCGCGCCAACGCCTCAGCGTTCGCCGCCGCCGGGCTGGAACCGCTCTCCGCCGACGTCCTGCTGCGCTACCGGGAACTGGCCGAGCAACCGCTGCTCCTGATGATGCTGCTCATCTACGACGCCGACGGCAACGCGCTGAGCGGGGCGGCGGAAGAGCTCTCGCACGGAGAACTGTACGAGCGCCTGCTCACGATGTTCGCCCGGCGCGAGGTCGACAAGCACCGTCCCGGCCTCGGCGGACAGGCGCTGGACCGGGCGATCGAGGACGAGCTACGCCGCCTGGAGATCGCGGCGACGGCGATGTTCGCTCGGGGCAGGCAGAGCGTGAGCGCGGACGACCTCGACCGCGATCTGGCCGTCCTGATGCCGGAGGCCGCGCAGCGCCCCACGGAAGCCGATCTGCATGGCGAGATCGCCCCCGCGCACCAGGTGCTCGGACGGTTCTTCTTCGTCCACGAATCGCGGGCCCAGGCGGCCGACGCCACGGCGAGTGTCTTCGAGTTCCTGCACGCCACCTTCGGCGAGTACCTGGTCGCCCGGGCCATCACCTCGGCCCTGGAGGAGCTCGTCGAGGACCGGGCCCGGTCCCTGCGGCGGCGGGGCGGCCCCCAGCACCTGGACGACGGCGAACTCCACGCCCTGTCCTCCTTCGCGGCCTTCGCCGCGCGGGAGAAAGTGGTGGACTTCCTGGACGAGCGGCTCCGGCACCGATTGGAGGACGACCCCGACCTCGTCGGGGAGTACACCGCGCTGCTCATCGAGTTGTTCCGGGGGGCGCCCTTCCCCGCACCCAACCGTTCCTACACCGCCTACGAACCGCAGCGGCTCGCGATGTCCGCCCGCGAGGGCCGCTACACCGCCAACCTGGTCACGCTGCTCGTCCTGGTCGCCCAACGGCCCCTGCACCTGAACGAGCTCTTTCCCGAGGCACAGGACCACTGGCACGCCTGGCGCACGACCGTGGCGCAGTGGCGGGCACTGCCGTCGAGCCAGTGGTTCGGCGTCATGGACACCCTGCGCATCCGACACCACGGCTACTTCGACGGTCCCGAGCCGTTCACCACGGTCGAGCGCGAGGACCGCTCCTCCGTCAACGTCGGCGAGTGCCTGGGATTCGATCTGCGCGGGGACGTGGACAACCAACCGTCCGTGGTCGACCCGTACGAGATCACCGTGCCGTACTCCTCGGTGACGTCGAAGCTGCTTCGCTCCATCGCGCTGCAGGCCAGCGGCACCACCGCGCGGATGAGCCTGATCCTGTTGCCGTACCTGCGCCACGTGTCCCTGGACTTGGGGACCTGGTACTCGGACAAGGAGACCGACACGTCCTGGGTGGAGGCCCACGAGATTCTGCGGCTGCGCCTGGAACCGGCCACGAGCAGCCCTGACTCACGCCTGGACAGCTATCGGCGACTCCTGGGGTCAAGAAGGATCGGCTCAGAAAGGATCGAACGCCTTGAACTCTTGGTGCTCCGCCAAGCCGCCGAAGACCTCGCGGATCTCCCGACGGGTTCCGCAGCGCACAAGGCTCTGTCCACCATGGTGCACGCCGCCACCAGCAGGTCGGCGCTCCGCCGGAGCCAACTGCCCTCCGAACAAGTCCGACCGGTTCTCGCCGCGTTGAAGCGCCACATCGACCCGGTTCTCAGGGCGTCAATCGCCGTCGAGACGAATATCTGAGCCGGACCGGCTCCCCCTCTGCTCAACTCTCCCCTCCCCCGACGACCGAAAGGCACCCCTCCCTCCATGGCGAAGCAGCTCACCTACGCCGACGCCCTGAAAACGCTCGGCGGCAACGACTCCGAGGTCCTGGACCTGGCGGAGAAGCTCACCGACGGCGGGCTGGGATTGGTGGGAGTACCGGACCTGTTCGGTGCCCGGGGGGCGCTGGTGAGCAAGGGCCGCCAGGCCTTGGAGGGCATGGCGGCCAAGCTCAGGGGCCAGAGCCGCCTGTCCCGCACGGCCAAGATCCAGGCCGCGCACCACATCCTGGTCCTGGTGGCCTTCTTCGAGGCGGTGGCGGAGTCGCTGGAGGAGGTCGAGGCCCCCTTCTCCCTGGCGGACCTGGAGTTCACCAAGGAGGAGCAGGTCCGGCTCCTGGACCACGTCCTCACGCACTCGGGCTCCCTGCCGGTCCCCTCCCTGGGCTCCGCCTGGGCGCCGCGCTTCTTCTCGGACTTCCTCTTCCGCTACTTCACCGACGTGCTCCTGGGCCTGGCCGTGGCCGAGGAGCACGGCATCGCCACCGAGGACCACCCCCTCCTGGAGGGCCTGCGCGCGGTTGTGCCCGACCGGGCCGCGCGGCGGTACCAGGAGTCCTACCGCCTGCTCGCCACCGAGATCCCGGAGTTCGGGATGTGGGTGCACATGGACGAGCACGAGCACACCCGCCGGGCCGTGGGGACCGGTCTGACGGAGCTGAAGAGCGCTCTGGAGGCGGTCGGCTCCCGGCGCGAGGTGAGCGGTCGACGGCGCGAGCTGGCCGCCGGGTACCAGGCGGTCCTGCGCCAGCCCGTCCTGCGCTCGGACGACGCCCCGGCCGGGCTCGTTCTGCCGCCGCTGGAGGACGCCTACGTGCCGCCGCGCGGCCGCGCCGGATACGCCGTGCGCAGCGGCACCCCGTCCACGGAGGAGTGGTGGGAGGCCCTCCCCATCGACGACGACCTGCAGGACACGGTCGCCGCCCACCTCGTCCACCCCGTGGCCACCGAGGTGCCCACCGTGATCCTGGGCCACCCGGGGGCGGGCAAGTCCAAGCTCACCGAGATGCTCGCCGCGCGGCTGCCCTGCGCCGACTTCCTGCCGATCCGGGTGGAGCTGCGCGCCGTGCCGCCCAACGCCCCCATCCACGTGCAGATCGAGGAGGGGCTGACCGCCGCGCTGCACACCCGCGTGTCCTGGCGGGAGCTCGTGGAGTCGGCGGACGGCGCCCTGCCGGTCGTCATCCTGGACGGCTTCGACGAACTCCTCCAGGCCACCGGGGTCGACCGCTCCGACTACCTGGAGCGGGTCCAGGAGTTCCAGCGCCAGCAGGAGGCCATGGGGCAGCCGGTGGCGGTGGTGGTCACCAGCCGCACCGTGGTCGCCGACCGGGCGCGGTTCCCGGACGGGACCATGGTGATGCGGTTGGAGCCCTTCGACGACGCCCACATCGAGCGGATGCTGCAGGTGTGGAACCGGGCCAACGCCCACGCCTTCGCCGCGGCCGGGCTGATGCCGCTGACCGCCGAGGATTTGGCGCCCTACCGGGAGCTGGCCGAGCAGCCCCTGCTCCTGCTGATGCTGCTGATCTACGACGCCGAGGACAACGCCCTGCGGCGGGCATCACGGTCCCTGTCGCACGCGGAGCTGTACGAGCGCCTGCTGACGATGTTCGCCGCACGCGAGGTCGACAAGCACCGGTCGGGGCTGAGCCGGGACGACTTCGACACGGCGGTCGAGGACGAGCTGCGCCGACTGGAGATCGCGGCGCTGGCGATGTTCACCCGCCGCAAGCAGAACGTGAGCGCCGACGAGCTGAACGAGGACCTGGAGGTCCTCATGCCCGACGCGGCCGTGCGGCCCGACGACGCCGACCTGCACGGCCGGATCGCGCCCGCCCACCAGGTGCTCGGCCGGTTCTTCTTCGTGCACGAGTCCCGCGCCCAGGCGGCCGACGGATCGGCGAGCGTCTTCGAGTTCCTGCACGCCACCTTCGGCGAGTACCTGGTCGCCCGCGCCGTCCTGACGGCCCTGGACGTGGTGGAGGAGTCGCGGCCCCGTCCCGCACGTCGGCGAGGGCGGGGCCGTACCGCCCGGCCGGACGACGGCGAGCTGTACGCGCTGTCCTCGTTCGCGAGCTACGCCGGGCGCCAGAAGGTCGTGGAGTTCCTCGACGAGCTGCTCCGGCGGCGGTTGGAGGAGGACCCGGAGGTCGGCACGGACTACGCCTCGCTCCTGAACGAACTGTTCCGGGAAGCCCCGTTCCCGGCGTCGAACCGCTCCCTGACCGAGTACGAGCCCGTGCGGCTGCCGTACACGCGGCGCGAGGCCAACTACACGAGCAACCTGTTGCTGCTGTTGTGCCTCGTGCGTTCGGAGCCGGTGGACGCGCGTGAGCTGTTCCCCGGAGTCGACGAACCCGACCAGGCCCTCCAGCACGTCACGTCGATGTGGCGCACGCTGCCCGGCGCGGAGTGGTTCAGCATCGTGTCGACCCTGCGTGTGCGGCACCTGAACGGCTGGGACGACGACGGCCCCGTCACTGTCATCGAGCGCGAGGACGGCTCTCCCGTCGACGTCGGCGAGTGCGTGGGTTTCGAGATCCGGGCGAACCGGGAGGCGTTCCCGTCGCTGACGGATCCCTACGGCATCACGGTGCCCTACGAGACCACCACGTCACGCCTGCTCCGTTCGATGGCGATGCGGGTCAACGGGACGGCGGCGCGCTTCACCCTGGGTCTGCTGCCCTACCTCCGACACGTCTCCACGGACATGGGCGACTGGTACCTGGACCGGGCCCCCATGTCCGCGTGGACCGAGTTGCACGAAATCCTGAGACTCCGTCTGGAACCGGTCACCGCTGACCCGGGCGGTCGTCTGGTCTCCTACGAGAGACTCCTGGCTCCGGCCTCGCTCGGCCGGATCGAACTCCTGGTGCTGCGTCAGGCGGCGGAGGACCTGGCACTCGCTCCCCACTCCTCCGAGTTCCGGCAGTCGCTTCTCCACCTCGTGCGCACCTACCTCGCGGGTGTGGAGACCGTCGTGCGGGGGAATGCGCTCCGCGCGGACGAGGCCAGGGCCGTCCTGGAGCTGCTGGGTCCGGACTTCCCGGTCGGAAAACTGACGGGGCGGGTCATCGGCCTCTTCGGCCAGGACACGCTCGGTGCGGCCACCCCCCCGTCGACCGACCCGTTCGCCCTCGCTCCCCCGCCGCGCGACGGGCGCTACAGCAGCAGCGGGTGATACGGGAGCTACTAGGACCTGCTCAGTCGCCGACCGCGTCCTTGACGCGGTCGACCAGCGCCGGGACGACGTCGCCGATGGGGTCGCGCAGCACTGCGCTCGCGAAGTCGTCGTAGGGTGTCGGCTCGGCGTTGATCACGACCAGGCTCGCCCGCGCCATCATCGCCACGTCGCACAGCCCCGCGACCGGGTGCACCGACAACGACGTGCCCACGGCCACGAACACGTCGCACTCGCGGGCGGCCTGGGCGGCCCGCTCGATGACGTCCGGGTCGAGCCGCTGACCGAAGGAGATCGTGTCCGACTTCTGGATGCCGCCGCAGCGCAGACACTTGGGGTCGGACTCCTCGTCCAGCCGGGCGAGGACCTCCTCGGCCGGGGTGCGCAGGCCGCAGCGCATGCACCGCACCCACAGCATCGTGCCGTGCACCTCGATGACCTCGTCTGCGGGCGTCCCGCCCCGCTGGTGCAGGCCGTCGATGTTCTGGGTGATGAGCGCGCGCAACCGTCCCGTCCCGGCCAGGGCGGCCAGGGCCCGGTGGGCGGCGTTGGGCTCGGCGTTCCACGCCTCGTGGGCGCGGCGCGCCAGCCACACCTGGCGGCGCACGGTCACGTCGCCCATGTAGGTGTCGAAGTCGGCCATCGCCTCGGCGCCGGGGTCCTTGGTCCACACCCCCTGCGGGCCGCGGAAGTCCGGGATGCCCGAGTCGGTGGACACACCCGCGCCGGTGAGCACGGTGACGCGGCCGGCGGAGGCCATCAGTTCGGCGGCCCGCTCGAAGTCCTCGGGGTCGGCGAACGGTGTGGTGTGGGTGGTCAACGAGGCCATACCTCATTGTTGCAGCGACATTGGTACCGCCTTTGCCCGGCACGGCGGCCAGGAGACGGTGATCGTCCCGCGAACGCCGTACCCTCAGTGCATCCGGGAGGCTTCGGGCGAAATGCCCGACCGATGCGCACGAGACGGGCAAAGGGTGCGAAAATCGACACAATCATGAAGCAGCCGCAGCCGTCCTACATCCTCGTGGTCAACGGGACCAAGGTCCAACGCCCGGTGTTCGTCCTGGGCGCCCCCCACTCCGGGGTCCCGGTGATCGCCCGCGCCCTCTCCCGCGCCCCCGGTTTCCACCTCGGCGCGGGGGACTCCGGTGTGCTCAACACCGTCTACGCCGTGGCCCGGCGCCCCTCCCTCGCCATCGAGAAGGTCTCGGCGACGGCGAGCCTGCTACGCGAGGCCTACGCCGAGGCCTGGCAGCTCACCCCGCTGACCTGCCCTCAGTGTCCGGGCCCGTGGGCCCAGGTGCCCGCCAGCGCGTCCTCGGAGCCCTGCGAGCACAGCGAACACGTGCGCAGGTACGGGGACGCCAGCCCCGACCTGCTCTTTTGCGCTTCCGCCCTGTACGCGGCCTTCCCCGACGCGCTGTTCGTGCAGATCATCCGAGACGGACGCGACGTCGTCACGGCGATGATGGAGGACGAGCGCTCGCTCGCCTGGCTCAAGCCGAGCTTCATGAAGGTCGACCACGAGTTCCCCAACCACTTCTTCGGTCTGGAGGACGAGTCGGACCTGTCGGCGTTCTCCGACGGGTCCACGCCCGCCAAGTGCGCGATGCGCTGGCGCGGCGCGGTGCGGATGTCGGCGCGCCTGCGCCAGGAGATCGGCCCCGACCGCCTGCTGACCCTGCGCTACGAGGACGTCCACGGCGGCGAGATCGACACCGCCGAGCGCCTGCGCGCGTTCACCGGCGCGCGGGTCTCGGCGACCGAGCTGCTGACGGACCGGTCCTGGGGCATCGGTTCGTGGCGTGAGCGGCTGACCCGCGAGGACCACGGCGACGTCCACGAGGTGGCCTCGGTGGAGCTGTCGAGGCTCGGCTACGCCTGAGCCGCCGGCTCCGCGCGGGCCGTCAGGAGGGCGTCGGCCGCCGCGCGGGCGATGCGGGCTGCGCCCTCCACGCCCGTGACGTTCTGGGCCACGACCGCGCCCTCGTGCAGCATCGCCAGGGCGTCGGCCAGCTCCTGCGGTCGCGCGGCCCCGGTCTCCGCGACCAGATCGGTGTACAGGGCGCGCAGCCACCGCTTCTGCTCCTGCGCCACGGCGCGTCCGGGGTGGTCGGGGTCGGACAGTTCGGCGTAGGCGTTGACCATGGCGCAGCCGCGCGGGTTCTCCGCGGTCATCCACGCGTCCAGGGCGTCGTAGGTGGCGGCGAGGCGGGCGCGCGGGGTGTCGTCGGCGCGGTCGAGGTAGCCGGTCAGGTGGGAGCGCCAACGGGCGTCGCGCTCGCGCAGGTACTCGACGACGAGCCGCTGCTTGGAGCCGAACCGGTCGTAGATGGTCTTCTTGGTGAC
This sequence comes from Nocardiopsis sp. Huas11, assembly GCF_003634495.1. Lineage (GTDB taxonomy): Bacteria > Actinomycetota > Actinomycetes > Streptosporangiales > Streptosporangiaceae > Nocardiopsis. The sequence continues at coordinate 5,902,918 of NZ_RBKY01000001.1, forward strand.
CTCCGCGCGTTCGGCGACCAGTTCCATGCCGACGGTGTTGATGCCGCGGGTGTAGAAGAGGTCGCCGGCCACGTCGAGGATGCGGCGCGCGGCCGGGGTCAGCGTCAGGGGTCCGTCCTGGGACGGGGACTGGGCGACGGTCATGGCGATCCTTCCGGTGGGTGGACTGCTCGGGCGCCGGCTCGGTCCGGTCAGAAAAACCGTTCCGCTACATCGCGAGTATACCGACCGGTGTGTTTACCTGTCGAGAGAGGCGCCGACCGAGGCGCCCGTCGTCGAAGGGAGGCCGCCGTGCCGCGTTCGTTGATACCCGCGCTCCTGGCCGCGGGCCTGGTGGTGATGTGGAGTTCCGGCTTCGTCGGTGCCGAGCTCGGCGCCCGTCAGGCCCCGGCCACGACGCTGCTCGCCTGGCGCTTCCTGGTGGTCGCCGGGGTGCTGGCGGCGTGGTGCCTGTGCCGGGGCGTCCGGATGCCGCGGCGGGACCTGGCCCTGCACGCCCTCCTGGGCCTGTTGGCGCAGGGCGGCTACCTGTACGGCGTGTTCGCCGCCGCCCAGCTCGGGGTCGCCTCCGGCACCAGCGCGCTGGTGGCGGCCCTGCAGCCGCTGGCCGCCACCGCGCTCGCGGTGCCGCTGCTGGGCGAGCGGGTGCGCACCCGCCAGGCCGTGGGCCTGGCGGTCGGCCTGGGCGGGGTGGGCCTCGTGGTCGGCTCCGAAGTGCTGAGCCCCGGTTCGGCGCCCTGGTGGGGCTACGCGCTGCCGTTCGGCGCGATGCTCTCCCTGGTCGCGGCGACGCTCCTGGAGCGGCGCACCCGCCCCGGCGGGTCGGCCGTGGCCGCGCTGGCCGTGCAGTGCGCGGTGAGCGCGGTCCTGTTCACGGGTCTGGCCGGCGCCACCGGGACGCTGGCGCCTCCGGCCGCCCCGGGTTTCTGGCTGGCCGTGGTGTGGGTGGTGGTGCTGTCGACGCTCGGCGGATACGGGCTGTACTGGGCGAACCTGGCCCGGTTCGGTGTGGCGCGGGTGTCGGCCCTGCTCTACCTCACCCCGCCCACCACGCTCGTGTGGTCCTGGCTGATGTTCCGTGAGGAGATGGGCGTCGGCGCGCTGGCCGGGACCGCGGTGTGCGGGGTGGCCGTGGCGCTGGTCCTGCTGCCCTCGGGGAGGCGCCCGGGACGGCGAGCGCCCACCGGCGCGCAGGCCCGGGACGGCGCCGAGGCCCGGACCGGCGCGGAAGCCCAGGGCGCGGGGCGCTAGAAACCGGCCCTCTCGTGCTCCGCGGCGGGTTCCTGGTCGCCGAACCGGCCGGCGACCAGGGACTCGTCGATCTCCTCGACGAGTGACCAGGCCGCCTCGTCGTCGAGCGTGTCGGCGTCCCGCATGTCCGGGACCACGGCCGCGCAGACCACTTCCACGAGCGCGGCGGCGTCGAGCAGGTCGGTCACACCCACGACCGACATGGGCGGGTAGTAGCGGCCCATGTAGCGGCGGTAGACCGATCCCAGGGTCTTGAGGTTGACCCGGTAGGCATGCATGGCGGTGGTGTACACGCGCATGCTCACCACGTGGCCGGGTTCGGCGCCGGCGGCGCGCAGCGCCTCCACCGTGTTGGCCAGCGCCTGGTCGAACTGCTGCACGACGGTCTCGCCGACGATCACGCCGTCGGAGCGGCGCGCGCTCTGGCCGCCGATGTGCACGGTGCGCCCGGGAGTGACCACGAGCGCGTGCGCGTACCCCACCGGTTCGGCCAGGGACAGCGGATTGATGATCTTGTGCGGTGTCCGGTCCACCGACGGCCCCTCTGCTTGGTCACGGAGCACCCACGGCGCCGGATTCCGGCACGGCGCGGCCCCACACCGGGAAGACGGTCGTGGGGACGTGCGGATACGATGGGCGCATGTCGATCACTATGCTGCTGTCCGCTCTCGCGCTCATCGCCGTCCTGGGGCTGGTCGTCGCCATCTTCGTCGGCGGCGGCGTCTACGTCGGCCGTCTCCGCCGCAAGGGCACCGAGACCGTCCTGGCCGACGCCCGCAAGGTGCGCGAGCTGCGCGACTGACCCGTCCGGCCCGCCCGCGGTCAGTCCCCGTCGAAGGCGTCGGGGTCGGGGCCGTAGCGGCTGTCGGTGTTGAGCCCGCTGATGCGGTCCATGTCCGCCTCGGCGAGCTCGAAGTCGAACACCGCGAAGTTGGACCTGATCCGCTCCGGGGTCACCGACTTGGGGATGACCACGTTGCCCAGCTGGATGTGCCAGCGCAGCAGTACCTGCGCGGACGTGCGCCCGTACTCCCGGGCGATGGCGGTGATGGTCGGGTGGTCCAGGAGGTTGCCCTGGCCCAGCGGACTCCACGCCTCGGTGACGATGCCGTGCTTGGCGTCGAAGGCGCGCAGGTCCGCCTGGGTGTGCAGCGGGTGGAGTTCGATCTGGTTGACCATCGGGGCGATGCCGCCCTCCTCCATGACCCGCTCCAGGTGCGCGGGCTGGAAGTTGCACACACCGATGGCGCGGACGCGCCCCTCCGCGTAGAGGCGTTCCAGTGCCTTCCACGTGGGCACGTACAGGTCGCGCCCGGGCAGGGGCCAGTGGATGAGGTACAGGTCCAGCCGGTCCGTCCTCAAACGCTGCAGGCTGGCCTCCAGCGCGCGCAGTGTGGCGTCGTAGCCCTGGTCGGGATTGGCCAGCTTCGACGTGATGAACACGTCGTCGCGTTCCAGGCCCGACCGGCGCACCGCCTCCCCGACGCCCGCCTCGTTGCCGTAGGCGGCCGCCGTGTCGATGCTGCGATAGCCCGCCTCCAGCGCGGTCGACACGGCCGCGACCACGTCGTCGTCGCGCACCTGCCAGACACCGAAGCCCAGTTGCGGAATCCGCAGTCCGTTACTCAACGTGATGCCGGGAACCGTCATCGCTCTTCATCCCCCGTTGACCCTGAGCGTGTCTCATCCTGGTTCATGTGGCGCGGCAGCCCCCTGCCACAGTCGCATCCTGCCACGTCGGAGCCCCGCGGGCGCGTAGGTAGGCCGCCCCTGTGCCCGCTTTTTACTCCCGCGACCCGGACTCGTCCGGCTCTCGCCGACCGTGCGCGGGCCGCCGGGCGGCACGCGATACGCTCGGCCCCGGCGTGGAAGGGGTGGGCCGATGGGCCGTGAGGAGCGCGCCCTCGTGGGCGCCGAGCTGTCGCGCGACCGGGCCGCCCTGGTGGACCGGATCGTCGCCGAGGTGTACGAGCGCGTGCCCGCCTACCAGGCCCTGCACGAGTCCCAGTTGGCGGAGGTCCGCGCGATCGCCGCGTGGCTGGTGACCCGTTCGCTGGAACTGTGGGTGGGCGGCGCCGCCGGGCTGGCCCCGGAGGATCTGGAGCGGCTGCGCGGCGTGGGCCGGGCACGGGCGGCGGACGGACGGTCCATCGAGGCGGTGGTGCGGGCCCACCGGGTGGGATCGGCGGCGGCGGTCCGGCTGGTGGCCCGGGCCTCGGCCGACCGTCTCGACGCCGAGGACGTGTTCGCTCTGAGCGAACTCTGGCTGACCGCCGTCGACCAGATCTCCGAGAGCCTCTCGGTGGGCCACACCGAGGCCGCCCGCCTGCTGGACACCGATGTCGAACGGGCCCGGCGGGCCTTCCTCGACGACCTGCTCATCGGCCGCCAGTCCTCACGCGGGGCGGTCCGCGACCGGGCGCGCATCCTGGGCATCACTCCGCCGGACCCGGCCGTCCCGGTCGTGGCCGAGCCCGCGCCCGACGCCGTCGAGACCGCGCCGCGCCCGGCCCCCGGCGCCGGCACGGTCGCGGGACCCGGGGCCGACCCGACCGTCTCGGTCCCGGGGGCGATGGCCCTGCTCGACCTGATCGAACCCACCGGGGCCGACCCGCTGCTGACCACGCGCTCGGGACGCGCCGTACTGCTGGTCGCCCCCGCGGACGCGGCCCAGGTGGGCGCCGTGCTGGGCGCGCGACCCTGGCGGGCCTGCGTGCTGGCGCCGCGCGCGCTCACCGGCATGTCGGCCGCCTACCGCCTGGCCGACGACGCGCTGGAGACGGCGCCCCCGCACGCCTTCGGCGCGCAGGGCGTTCTCGGCGAGGCCGACGCGTGCGTCCTGGCGCTGCTGAACGGCGGCCCGACGACGCCGGACGCGGTCCGGCGGGCGGCGCTGGGGCCGCTGCTCACCGACGCCAACGCCCATCTGCTGGAGACCCTGCGCGCCTACTTCCGGGCCGGCGCCGCGACCACGGCCGCCGAGGCCCTGCACGTGCACCCCCAGACCCTGCGGTACCGGCTGCGCCAGGTGCGCGAGCTCACCGGACAGGACCCGCACCGCCCCTGGCCGCGCTTCGTCCTGGAGACCGCCTGCGCGATCGCTCCGTGATCCCCGCCACTCCACCGACCTTTGGTCCGCAGATGGTGTCGGTTTGCGGTTGCGTAAACCATCGGTGTCGGAGACTGGGCGCCGGGGCTCACGACTGCGCTCCGCAACAGTCACCCCGAGTGGGAAAGGGAGGCACCGTGACGAGTACGGACCGTTCGACGGAGACGCCCAAGCCGCGCAGCAGCCAGCCGTGGCTGCACCAGAGGGGGAAGGAGATCCAGGAGTTCGGGTCGGTCCGCCAGCTGCCCGTGGGGCTGTCCTACGAGACGCGCATGTACTCGTGCCAGCGCCTCAACCAGGTCCTGGCCGACACGCAGATCCTGCACAGCCTGTACAAGAAGCACCACTGGCTGATGCGGGGCCAGACCTTCTACCAGCTGCACCTGCTGATGGACAAGCACGCCGACGAGCAGACCGCGCTGATCGACAGCCTCGCCGAGCGCGTACAGACGCTGGGCGGCGTGGCCGTGGGGGATCCCCGGCACGTCGCGGAGATCACCAGCGTGCCCCGGCCCCCGAACGGCGCCGAGGAGGTGCCCGCGATGCTCTCGCGGCTGCTCGAAGCGCACGAGACCATCCTCACCGAGGCCCACGACGCCGCGGCCCGCACGCAGGAGCTGGGCGACGACGGCACGAACGACCTGATGGTCTCGGACGTGATCCGCACCGGGGAGCTCCAGGCCTGGTTCCTGGCCGAGCACCTGGTGGACACTCCGATCGTGCACTCGTGAGTGATGTCCTGAGGGGTCGGACCGAGCCGGTCCGACCCCTCCGCCGTGTCCGGGGCCGCGGGCGGGCCGGACGTGGAAGGGCGCGCCTCGCGCCCCGGTCAGGTCAGGTCAGGTCAGGTCAGGTCAGGTCAGGTCAGGTCAGGGTGAGCACGATCTTGCCGGTGGTGCGTCCGGTCTCGCCCCGCTCGTGCGCCCGGGCGGCCTCCGCCAGCGGGAAGGTCTCGCTGACCACCGGCCGCAGCCGCCCCTCGTCGACCAGGGCCGCGATCGCCTCCAGGGCGGCGTGGTCGGGCTCGACCACGACGCTGGTGCCGCGCACGCCCCGGCCCTCGTCGGCCGCCGCCGCGGCGATCCGGTCCACGTCGAAGGGGTCGGCCAGCCCGATGTAGAGCCCGCCCGGGGCCAGGACGCGCATCGAGCGCTCCAGGTAGTCGCCGCCGATCCCGTCGAGGACCACGTCGACACCCTCGACGGCGTCGGCGAAGTCCATTGCGGTGTGGTCCACGAGCTCGTGCGCGCCCAGATCGCGCAGCAGGTCGTGCTTGCCCGCGCTGGCGGTACCGATGACGTGGGCGCCGCGGGCCCGGGCGATCTGCACCGCGAAGTGGCCCACGCCGCCGCCCGCGGCGTGCACCAGAACCCGCTGCCCCTCGCCGACCGCGGCCGCCTCCACCAGGGACTGCCAGGCGGTGAGCGCCGCCAGGGGGATCGCCGCGGCCCTGACGTGGCCCAGGGTCGCCGGCTTGCGGGCGAAGTGCCGTGAGGGGGCGGTGACGTAGTCGGCGTAGGCGCCGGGCCGGTGGGGGAAGTTCGGCATCCCGTACACCTCGTCGCCCACGGCCAGGCGGGTCACGCCGGGGGCGGCCGCCGTGACGACCCCGGAGACGTCCCAGCCCTGGGCGAGGGGCAGGGAGTACCAGTACCCGCTGACGCGCTGCTTCCAGTCCGTCGGATTCACCCCGGCGGCATGGACGCGCACCTGGATCTGGGTGGGTTCGGGTTCGGGCCGGGGAACCTCGACAAGACGCAGGACCTCGGGGCCGCCGAGCTCCTCCTGCTGAACGATGCGCATGTGCTCTGTCATGTGCACCAGGCTGCCGGTTAAGGTATCTCTTGTATAGAAGGCACTTTCCAGACCTATAGGTACCCCATGTATACCACCCCTGACCTGCATGAACTTGGCGGCGCCGATGCCTATTTGCGCAACTGCGCCTCACGGAGCGTCGTGGAGCTGATCTCCAACAAGTGGGTGTGCCTGGTGATCGGCGCGCTGGCCTCCGGCCCGATGCGCTTCGGCTCCCTGCGCCGCCGCCTGGACGGCATCACCCAGAAGATGCTCACGCGGACGCTGCGCGACCTGGAGCGCAGCGGACTCGTCGACCGCCAGGTCTTCCCCACCACCCCGCCCCAGGTGGAGTACAGCCTGACCCCGCTCGGCGAGAACCTCGGGGTGCTGATGGGGGCGATCCGGACCTGGGCCGAGGGGCACATGGGCGAGATCACCGAGGCCCGCGCCGACTACGACGCCCGCGCCCAGGAGCCCGTCCGCCCGCTCTGACCACGCGTGGCGCCGCGGCCGCCACGGCCACCGCGGCCGTCACGGCCACCGCGGCCGTCACGGCCACCGCGGACCGCGTGCCACTCCCCCGCCCCGCTCAGCGCGTCCGCTCAGCGCGTTCGCACCCCGGTCCCCGCCCTCATGTACAAACGGTTGTCGCAACAGGTGCGGCTATCAGGCACTTCCCCGCCCACCCCCGTCGCTGTCGTGGTCGAAGATCCCCGTCCACATCGTGAGCGAATCCGCACGCGGGTCTTGACGTTGCCTCGTTGTTTCCGGGAGGGTCATGCAATCGGTTGCAGAGTCGACCCCCTGACTCTGGAAAGCGCTTCCCCCTGAGAGGCACCATGATCCGTCGCAGCTTCCTCGCCGCCTCCGCCGCCGTCCTCGGCGCTCCGCTGATCGCCACGCCCGCCGGGGCGGCCCCCGGACGGGCGCCGCGCGTGTTCGTCACCGGCGACTCCACCGCCTCCGCCTACGCGGCCCGCGAGGCGCCCCGGGCCGGGTGGGGACAGGCCCTGGAGCTCTTCCTCGGCCACGGCGCCACCGTGGACGACCGTGCTCTGTCCGGCGCCAGTTCCAAGAGCTTCGCCGACCTGGGCCTGCTGGACGGGGTCCTGGCCGACATCCGGCCCGGCGACTACCTCCTGGCCTCCTTCGGCCACAACGACTCCAAGTCCGCCGACCCCGACCGCTACACCGAGCCCTGGAGCACCTACCAGGAGCAGCTCACCGTCTACCTCGACGGCGCGCGCGAGCGCGGCGCCCACCCGGTTCTGGTCACGTCGGTCGAACGGCGCCGCTTCACCGCCGACGGCGCGCCCCGCGAGTCCCACGGCGACTACCCCGCCGCCATGCGCGCCCTGGCCGACCGCGAGGGCGTTCCCCTGGTCGACCTCACCGCGCTCAGCCTGGAGCTGTGGGGCGGGTTGGGCCCCGAGGGCACCAAGAGCCACTTCCTGTGGCTGGAGCCGGGCGCCCACGACAACTACCCCGACGGCGTCGAGGACAACACCCACTTCCAGGCGCACGGCGCGATCGAGGTCGCCCGCCTGGTCGCGGCCGACCTCAAGCGGCAGCGCGTCCTGCCCCCGCGCCTGGTCCGCCGCCTGGGCGACGAGATCCCCGACTCCGCGCTGACCTGGCCCGCCGAGCGCCCCGTCCAGGCCGTGTTCTTCTGAAGGCTTTCGGGTGAGCTCGCGGTCGTCAGGTCGTCTCTCGCCAGACGATGTGCGAAGTTCAGCCTGGTCGTGCTGCACGAGCGCAGAGGCGCCGCGAGAGGCGGTCCTGGCGGCCGCGAGCCCGGAATGCCGCAAAGAAAACACGTCTAGCCCAGCCCACTCCCCCGGAAGGACCACCTCGTGCGCACCACCCCGACCACGGCACTGCGGCTCGCGGCCCTGCCGCTGGCACTCGCCGGTGTCCTGGGCGCCTCCGCCATCGCGGCGGCCGCCACGCACCAGACCACCTCCACCAGTACGACCGCCACCACGGCCACGAGCACGGCAAGCGAGGCGACCACCGTGAGCGACGACGACTCCGCGGACCTGATCACCGTCGCGACCGACGGATCCGGCGACTACTCCAGCGTCCAGGAGGCGGTGGACGCCGCGCCCGCCGGCGCCACCGTGCGCATCGGCGCCGGCGTGTACCGCGAACCCGTCGTCGTGGCCACCCCCGAGCTGACCCTGGTCGGCGCGACCGGGAACCCGGAGGACGTCGTCATCACCTACGACCGCGCGGCGGGCCTGCCCAAGCCCGGTGGCGGAACGTGGGGGACCTCGGGCAGCGCGAGCGTGGTCATCTCCGGCGACGACGTGCACGCCCGCGACCTGACGTTCGAGAACTCCTTCCTGCGCGAGGAGCACCCGGAGGTCACCTCCACCCAGGCGGTGGCGGTCCGCACCACCGGCGACCGCCTGGTCTTCGACAACGTCCGCTTCCTGGGCCACCAGGACACCCTGTACGCCAACTCCCCCAACACCGCGACGACCTCGCGGCAGTACTACCGGAACTGCTACGTGGAGGGCGACGTGGACTTCGTCTTCGGCCGGGGCACGGCCGTCTTCCACGGGTGCGAGATCCGCTCGCTGGACCGCGGCAGCGACACCGACAACGGGTACGTGACCGCGCCCAGCACGCCGCCGGAGCAGGAGTTCGGCTTCCTGTTCACGGAGTCCTGCTTCACCAGCGACGCTCCCGCGGAGTCGGTCTACCTGGGCCGTCCCTGGGTGCCCAGCTCCGACCTGGACGCCCGGCCGCAGGCGCTGATCCGCGACTCCTGGATGGGGCGGCACTTCAAGGAGCAGGGCTGGATCGAGATGTCCTCCGGGCACGACTGGCGCCTGTTCCAGCTGCGCGAGTTCGCCAACAACGGCCCGGGCGCGCTGACCACGCCGGACCGCCCGCAGATGAGCGCCGACGAGGCCGCAGGCCACACCCCCGAGGCCTACCTGGCGGGCGACGACGGCTGGAACCCGGTCCAGGAGCCGACCCGGCCGGTGTGCACGGCGCGGGGCCGGTAGGAACGGAACCGGTGCACGGGCCCCGGCGCGCGGATGACTCCGCGCACCGGGGCCCTCGCGCGTGCGGGGTCGTTCAGGCCCGCGTGCCGAGCTCCGACCGAAGGCGGGCCGGCAGGGCCAGGTACTCGTCCAAGGGGCTTCCGGCCGCCAGCATGGCCCGGCTCCGCCGGGCGATGCGGGCGCGCCACTGCCGGAGGAGGTCGTCGAGGGCGTCACCGCCGCCGGCGGACCGGAGCCGCGCCACGAAGTCCGCGATCCGGGCCAGCCCGTAGCCGCCGCGCCGCAACTGCTCGGCCGCGTGGGCGTCGCGGACCACGTCCGGCGGGTAGAGGCGGTAGCCCGTGGCCGGATCGCGCACGGGCCGCAGGATCCCGGCCCGCTCCCACTTGCGCAGGGAGGCCGGGTGCATTCCGAGCCGGTGGGCGAGCGCTCCGATGGTCACGCCGCCCGAGTGCGGCCGCGGGTCCTCGGTGAGGGCGCCGAGGGCGGTGGTGACCTCGTCCAGGGTCCGGCGCTCCTGGAGGAGGTCGGCGTGCGCCTGGTCGAGCAGGCGGAACAGGTCCGCCTCGTCGTCGCGGCCGGCCGCGCGCATGACCCGCGCCGCCGTCCCGTGGCCGAACCCTTCGCGCAGGGCGAGGAAGGCCCGTAGCGCCTGCGCGTGGACGGGCGTGTAGCGGCGGTAGCCGTTGGCGCCACGCTCGGCGGGCGGCAGGATCCCCTCGTCCTCATAGTTGCGGACCGCCTGCGCGGAGAGCCCGTGCTCGCGGGCGAGGTCGATCGGTCGCATGAACCCTCTCTTTGAGGCTTTTCCGGCTCCATAGCGGTGATTCGGGGTCGAAGTCTCAACCGTTCGTTCAAGGATACGGTCGAAGGTGGTCGATCGCTTCGAGGTGAGGATCTGTGATGTCCCTGTCTGACTACGGCCTGCGCGCCGACCCGGGCCCCGCGGTGGGGCGGCTCCTGGACGCGTGGGGGCGCACTCCCCTGGTCCTGGGGATGGGCGAGCCGACGCACGGCGTGGAGAGGTTCCTGCTGCTGCGCAACGAGGTGTTCGCCCATCTGGTGGAGCACCGGGGCTTTCGGACCTTCGCGCTGGAGACCGACTGCCTGGCCGCGGCCGCCGTCGACGACCACGTCAGCGGCCGGACGCGCGAGCTGGACTTCGACACGGCCCTGACCCACGGGTTCGGCGCCTTCCCGGGCAACCGCGCCCTGGTCGCGTGGATCCGCGAGTACAACGAGGGCCGGGAACCCGGGGAACGGGTCCGGTTCCACGGTGTGGACTCGCCCCTGGAGATCTCGGGTGCGGCGAGCCCGCGCGCGGCCCTGACGACCGCGGCAGAGTACCTGCGCGAGCACCTCGGACGCGCGCCGCTGGACGGCCTCGCGGACATCGAGGACGCCGCCTGGGAGAACCCCGCGGCGATGATGGACCCCTCGGCCTCCGTCGGCGGCTCCGACCGGGCGCGCGCCCTGCGGGTGGCCGCCGACGACATGATGGCCGTGTTCGAGGCCGAGGCCCCGGGCCTGCGGCGGGCCGACTCCGACGAGGGCTACGAGCGCGCGCTGCTGTTCGCCCGGACCGGGCGGGGGCTGCTGCGCTACCACGCGGCCATGGCCTCCGACGCGCCCGACCGGGTGGCGCGCATGCTCGCGCAGCGGGACGCGATGATGGCGGACCACCTCCTGGCGATCGCCCGGTCAGGGGCGCCGGCCTTCGTCAGCGCGCACAACACCCACTTGCAGCGCAGCCGGTCGACCGTGAACTTCGGTGGGACGGACGAGCACTGGTGGAGCGCCGGGACGGTCGCGGCGTCGGTGCTCGGGGACGGCTACGCCGTCATCGGCACCGACTCCGACACGGTGGCGACCGGTGGGCCGAGCCTGCAGGCCGCGCTGGGCCAGGCCACGCGGGACCGGGCGCTGTTCCCCGTGGAGCGGCTGGCCGACCTGTCCGGCCTGGGCCCCGCCGTCTCCGCGGACTACAGGTACATCCCGCTCTCCGGGCTCGACGGCGTCGACGCGGTCGCCTTCGTCCGGGGGGTCGGGCTGGACGAACTGCCGAAAACCTACTGACAAAGGGCCACGAATCCGGAGAATGCCGGTCTTCCCGACCGGTTGTACATGGCTTACCTTCGTGTGGTGACCATCACAAGGCAGAACGAAGGGGCATGATTGGCAGCCATCACTCTGGATCAGGCGCGGACGCTGATCGACGGCGCTCTGAAGTACGCCGAAGCCAACGCACTCCAACCACTCACCGTCGCCGTCCTGGACCCCGGCGGGGTCCAGGTCGCCCTGGCCCGCCAGGACGGCTCGGGCCTGCTGCGCCCCGACCTGGCCGTGGCCAAGGCCTGGGGCGTGCTCGGGCTCGGCATGACCACCCGGGCGATCGCCGCCCGGGCCGAGCAGTCACCGGAGTTCTTCACCTCCGTGGCGACCCTCGCCCAGGGGCGCGTCGTCGCGGTGCCCGGCGGTGTCTTCATCCGGGACGCCGACGGAGCGCTGCTGGGCGCGGCGGGCGCGACCGGTGACACCTCCCTCAACGACGAAATGAGCCTCGTCGCGGGCATTCGAGCCGCCGGTCTGATCCCCGAGACCGGGGCCGAGGAGAACTGACAGTGCTTTCTGGCGCCCTCGCACGCTCGGCCGCGTACTCGGGGCGCCCGGAAGCCAGTGTTCTTCGGCCGAGTGCGTGCTGGCCCTCGCAATCCCGCCCGTCGCCCACCACCACCCTCAACGGACGCCTGCGTCGCAGTCCTTCCTGGTTCAGCTACGCCCACGGCCTGCAGAACACTGGCGCGGGCCGAGCCAACCCCCTGGGGTGAACCGCAGTGAATCCGCGTTCCGAGGAGAACTGACAGTTCGTGCTCGGGCTCCGACAGCCACTCCTGCTTCAGCCACCGGGCCGCCGCCGCGCACCTCGCGCGGCGGCGGTCGCGTGTCAGGAGGCGCTGACGCCCCACCGCGCGCGGATCGAGCGGTCGGCCCAGGTGAAGAACACGTCGATGACGATGCCGATGAACAGCACGATGACGACGTAGCCGAGCAGCTGCTCGGCGTCGTTGAGCTGGCGGGCCTGGCTCAGCGCCCACCCGATGGAGTTCTGCTGGTCGATGATGACCAGGAGCTCCCCGGCCATGAGGGAGCGCCAGGCGAAGGCCCAGCCCTGTTTGAGCCCGGTGACGAACATCGGCAGTGCCGCCGGGACGATGAGCAGCGTGTAGCGCTGGACCCCGCGCAGGCCCATGGCCTGGCCCGCGCGCATGAGCTGGCGCGGCACGTAGTCGATCCCGGAGATGAGCCCGCCCGCGATCGAGGGCGCCGCGCCCAGGATGATGACGAACATGATCGCCGACTCGCTGATGCCGTACAGCAGCATGGCGAACGGGAACCACACGATCGACGGCATGGTCTGCAGGCCGGTGATCAGCGACCCGATGGCCACCCGCAGGACCTTGATCCGCGACACCGCCAGCCCCAGCAGGACACCGACCACCAGGGCCAGCGCGAAGCCCGTGAAGGCCCGGCGCATGGTGACGCCGACCGCCTCCCAGAACCCCGGCGAGGTGACCTCCTGGGCGATGCGGGGCAGGACCTGGTCGGGCCCGGGGAAGACGTAGACCGGCCGCCAGCCGCTCCATGCCACGGCCTGCCAGGCGGCCAGGACGATGGCCACGGCCACCAGTTTGGGCCACGTGGCCGACCACAGGGTGCGCGCCCTGGCCAGGGCGCCGTCCCGGCGGCCCTCGCCCGGCTTCATCTCCAGGGCGTCCAGGCCCTGGATCTGGCGGTCCCGCACGGAGGAGTCACCCGGCATGGCGCGACACCTCCACACGCAGTCGGTCGGTGATCTCGGCGGCCTGGGAGGCGATCTCGGCGGAGTCGATCCGGCGGGGCCGGCGCCCGGTCACCGCGAACTCCTCGATCACGCGGCCGGGGCGGCTGGAGAGCAGGATGACCCGGTCGCCGAGTCGCACGGCCTCGCGCACGTTGTGCGTGACGAACAGGATGGTGAGCGACTTCTCCCGCCAGATCCGCTCGACCTCGCCGTGCAGGATGTCGCGGGTCATCGCGTCGAGCGCGCCGAAGGGCTCGTCCATGAGCAGGACGTCGGCGTCCTGGGCCAGGGCGCGGGCCAGGGCGACGCGCTGGCGCATGCCGCCGGAGAGCTGGTGCGGGCGCTTGTGCGCGAAACCGCTCAGCCGCACCAGGTCCAGGAGTTCGCTCACCCGCCGTTTGCGCTCGGCCCGGGGCACCCCGTTGACCTTCATGGGCACCTCGATGTTGCCGCCGATGGTGAGCCAGGGGAAGAGCGACGCCTCCTGGAACATCATGGCCACCCGGTGGCCGCCCGTGTCCACGGTCCCGACGGTGGGCTCCTCCAGCCCCGCGACGAGGGAGAGCAGTGTGCTCTTGCCGCAGCCGGAGGCTCCGACGATCGCGACGAACTCGCGCGGCCGCACGGTGACGGACATGCCGTCGATGGCGGTCAGCGCGCCGGTCCCGTGGCCGAACACCTTCGTGATCCGGTCGATCTCGATGGCGGCGGCGCGTGTGCGGGCCGGGCTCTCGGTCGTGACGCTCACTTGTCCTCCTGGGGTCCGGTGATCTGGTCCCGTCCGTCCTGCGCGAGCAGGGCGTTGAGCGGTTCGAGTACGTACAGGCCGTCCAGGTCGACGGGGTCGAGCAGTCCGACGGACTCGGCGTGCTCGGCTCCGGCGGTCAGGGACGGGGCGATGGGGTCGACGGTGAACTCCAGGCGGCCGAAGGCGGACTCGACGGTCTCGGGGGGCAGTCGGCTGCCGGTGATCTCGGCCAGTCGGTCGGCGGCGGTCCGCTGAGCCTGGTCGGGGTCGGCGTTCATCCGGTCGACGGTGTCCAGGTGCGCGCGCAGGAGGCGCTCGACGCGGTCGGGGTGGGCGTCGAGGTAGTCGGCGCCGACCACGAGGTTGGCGGTGACGAACGCGCCGTCGGTCGAGGGCCACAGGTCGGCCTCGTCCACCAGGAGGTGGCCGTCGTGCTCCTGGAGCAGACGGCTCAGGTGGGGCTCGGGCAGGAAGGCGCCGTCGATCTCCCCGAGGGCGAAGGCGTCCACGATCTCGGCGTTCTGCTGGGGGATGATCGACAGGTCGCCGCCGCCCGCGGTGTCGAACTCCCATCCCTGTTCCCGGGCGAAGTGCCGCAGGGCCACGTCCTGGGTGTTGCCGAGCTGGGGCGTGGACAGGGTGGTGCCGACCAGGTCGTCGACGTCGTCGATGCCGGGCCTTACGACCAGGCCCGCCCCGCCGGAGGTCGAGCCGGCCACGACCCTCAGCGCGGCGCCCTCGGACTGCGCCCACCCGTTGATGGTGGGGTTGGGGCCGATGAAGGCGGCGTCGACCTCGCCGGAGAAGAGCGCGTTGACCAGGTCCGGGCCGGCGTTGAAGGTCTGGACGGTGACCTGGGCGTCCTCGCCCAGCGCGTCGGCGTAGGCGCCGTCGTGGTCGGCGACCAGGGCCGGGGCGTGGGTGATGTTGGTCAGGTAGCCCACGGTGAGGTCGTCGCCGCCGTCGTCGGCGCCGCCGAAGGCGCACCCGGCGGCCGCCAGGCTCACGGCCAGGGCCGCCGCGGTGAGGACGGGCGTTCGCACGCTCATGTGGGCACTCACCTCGCTGGTCGACGATTCCAGGGAAACTCTACTTAAGAAGTAGGTTTAGTGGAAGCCGGACTCTCCCGCCCCGGGAAACCGAGTGCGGTGATCTGAGTCACCGTGTCGCCGCCCTGTTCACGGCGGCGGCGGAGCACTCCCGCGGGCCCGGCCCTTCCCCCTCACGCGTGACCGGCCGCCATGGCCGGTGCACCTGCCGCGCCGCCCCGACCCCCACACTGGAACAATGACGGACGGGTCGCCCGGCCGGCCGCTTCGGCGCGCCCGCCACCGGCGCCCGGGGGCGTCCGAGCGCCCACCGCCCACTGTTCACCCCTCACCCACCGGAGCGGATATGGCCCTGGTCGCCGGAATCGACAGTTCGACGCAGTCCTGCAAGGTCGTGGTCTGCGACGCCGACAGCGGCGCGGTGGTGCGCGAGGCCCGCGCACCGCACCCCGACGGCACCGAGATCCATCCCGACGCGTGGTGGTCGGCGCTGTCCGACGCCTCCGAGGGCCTGATGGAGGGCGTGGCGGCCGTGGCCGTGGCCGGGCAGCAGCACGGCATGGTGACCGTGGACGACGACGGCGAGGTCGTCCGCCCCGCCCTGCTGTGGAACGACTCCCGATCGGCCGGGGCCGCCGACGACCTGGTCGCCGAACTCGGCGGCGCCAAGGCGTGGGCCGATGCCGTTGGGAGCGTTCCCGTGGCGAGCTTCACGGTGACCAAGCTGCGATGGCTGGCCGAGCACGAGCCCGAGGCCGCCGCGCGGGTGGCCGGGGTGATGCTCCCCCACGACTGGCTCACCTGGCGCCTGGGCGGCGGGGGCGAGCCGACCACCGACCGGGGCGACGCCTCGGGCACCGGGTACTGGTCGCCGCCGGAGGACGCCTACCGCACCGACCTGCTGGTACGGGCCTTCGGCCGCGAGATCGACGTGCCGCGCGTGGCCGCCCCCTCCGAAGTGGTCGGGCACACCCCGTCCGGAGCGCTCATCGCCCCGGGCACGGGCGACAACATGGGCGCGGCCCTGGGCCTGGGGCTGCGGCCAGGCGACGCGGCGCTGTCGCTGGGCACCAGCGGCACGGTGTTCGCGGTCAACGACGCGGCCACGCGCGATGCCGGGGGCACGGTGTCCGGCTTCGCCGACGCCACCGGCCGCTTCCTGCCGCTGGTCTGCACGCTCAACGCCGCGCGGGTGCTGACCGCCACCGCCGCGATGCTCGGCGTCGACCTGGCCGGGCTCGACGCGCTTGCCATGTCCGCCGAGCCGGGCGCCGAGGGCGTCGTCCTGCTGCCCTACCTGGACGGTGAGCGCACGCCGGTGCTCCCCGACGCCGCCGGTTCGCTGCACGGACTGCGCCGGTCGAACATGCGACCGGAGAACATCGCCCGCGCGGCCGTGGAGGGCATGCTCTGCGGGCTGGCCGACGGGATGACCGCGCTGACCGACACCGGGGTTCCGGTGCGCCGCGTGCTCCTGCTGGGCGGGGGCGCCCGTTCGGCCGCGGTGCGCGCGATCGCGCCGACGGTCCTGGGGGCACCGGTGGTGGCGCCGCCCGCCGCCGAGTACGTCGCCGTCGGCGCCGCCCGTCAGGCGGCCTGGGCACTGGCCGGCACCGCGGAGCCGCCGGCCTGGGACACCGCCGAGGCGGGGCCGGCCGCGGAGCCCGCCCTGGTGCCCGAGGTCCGCGAGCGCTACGCGCGGGCCCGACACGCCGCCCACGGGGTCTAGGCCGTGTTTTTCTGAAGGCTTTCGGATGAGCTCGCGGTCGTCAGGCCGTCTCTCGCAAGCCGATGTGCGAAGTTCAGACTGGTTGAGCTGCACGAGCACAGAGGTGCCGCGAGAGGCGGTCCTGGCGGCCGCGAGCCCGGAATGCTGCAAAAACACGGCCTAGTTCGCCTCTCGGCGGCCACGGGCCCACGGCCGCCGGGCCCCTGCGCGGGGCCGTGGGCCGTTCAGGTCCGGGCGCGGAACTCGTCCGCGCCCGGGCCCCGCAGGGCCTCGAGCACCGACCGTCTGCCCGACAGGGCCAGGAGCAGGTCCACTGTGCTGCCGGTGACGACCGGGCCCTCGCCGAGGGCCACCTCGCCGTCGGAGGCCTCCAGCCGCAGGCCGGCCGCGCGTTCCTTCCCGCCGCCGTAGGCGACGGGGGTGCGGATCTGGACTCCGAGCGCGCGGACGAGGGCCTCGGCCGGGTAGGCGCGGCCGATCCCCAGGGGACGGCGGACGTCCTCCCCGTGGACGACCTCCTCCACGATCCGTGTGTTCAGAGGCGCCGGCGGGGTCGACGTCCGCGACACCACGGCCCGCATCCGCGCCAGCGTGTCCGCGGGACCGTCGCCCCGTTCACGGGCGACACCGCGCTCGTTGAGCCGGTCGAAGTCCAGCCGCGCGCGCAGCAGGTCGCGGACGAAACCGATCCGGGTCGTGCGCGCCGAGTCGACCAGGTGCGCCGCCACGTCGTGGACGCTCCACCCCTCGCACAGGGACGGCGTCCGCCACCGCTCGGCCGTGAGGTCGGCCAGGTCGGCGATCAGGGCCCGCCGCTCCGCGTGCACGAGCCTCCACACGTCGTTCATCGTGCCACCCGTCCCCGGGACACGTCGGCCCCGAACTGTTGCGTCCCGCTGCTCGGACATGGGACCGGCGCGGGCGGTTCCCCCTCGATCCTAGAGCGGCGCGGGCCCGTGGCCGGTCAGGCGACCGGGGATCCGAGGCCGCGCGCTGGCCGCTCGGCGCGTGGACGCCGCGCCCGATCCGTTCCTCCCACAGGTGGCGCCCGCGGCGGCCAGGCGGCAGGATCGACCCATGCAGCCGATCTTCGTTCTCGTGCACAGCCCGTCCATGGGCCCTTCGACGTGGTACCCGGTGGCCGACCTCATGGCGGCTGCGGGGCACCGGGTCTGGGTGCCGTCGCTGGTACGCGTCGGCGAGGGCGGTCCACCGTTCTGGCCCCGCGTGGTCGACGCCGTCCGCGACTCCCTGTGGCAGCTCCCGGCCGCGGGCCCGGTGACGCTGGTGGCGCACAGCAACGCGGGCCTGTTCCTGCCGGCGATCGGCGCGGGCCTGGACCAACCGGTGGCGGGCTCGATCTTCGTCGACGCCGCGCTGCCGCCACGTGAGGGGGCGAGTCCGGCCGTCCCGCCCGAAAAGCTGGAGCACCTGCGGTCGCTGGCCGTGGACGGCACGCTCCCGCGCTGGACCGACTGGTGGGACGAGGAGCAGCTCGCCCCCATGTTCCCCGACGCGTCCGTCCGGCGCACCGTCGTCGAGGACCAGCCGACCCTGCCGCTGTCCTACTTCGAGCAGGAGATCCCGGTCCCCGACGGGTGGGAGGACCACCCGTGCTCCTTCCTGCGGTTCAGCCCCGCCTACGACGGACTCGCCGACCAGGCGCGCGAACGCGGCTGGCCGGTGGCGCACCTGCCCGGCACGCACCTGCACCAGATCGTGGATCCCGAGGGCACGGCCCGCCACCTCGTCGACCTCGCCGCGACCGCCTGACCCGTCCCCTGGGCGCCACTTCCGCCGCGCCTGCCCTAGCGTGTGGGCAGGAACCGCAAGCCCCGACTCCGAGAACGACGAGCATGACCGAGAGCACCTCACGTCGGCCGGAACGTGGGGGCGACCCCTCCAAGACCATCACGTAAGGTAACTAAAGCACTACCGTACGCACGGGGGACGAGAACTGATGACACACGACTTTCCCGACGGCCACGGCAACGACCCGGGCTCCTTCGAGGAGTTCCTCGCCCGGTTCCTGGGCGCGCGCGGCCCGGTCCGCCGTGTGGACCTGTCCAAGCTCATGAGCGCCGAGGCCCGGCAGGTGGCCGACGCCGGCGTGCGCCGCGCCCTGGAGAGCGGCGGCGCCGACGTCGACACGATCCACCTGATGTGGTCACTGCTGCGCTACGAACCCACGCGCGAGCTCCTCCGGCGCACCGGCGCCGACGTCTCCGCGCTCGGCGACGTCATCGACCACGCGGTGGCCCAGGCCCCGCGGTCGGTGCGGCCCGGCACCGCCAGGCTCACGCCCTCCGCCAAGCGCGCGCTGCTGGACGCCCTGCAGATCGCTCGCGCCACCGGCAGCTCCAGCATCACGCCCGAGCACCTGCTCTTCGCCCTGGCGGTCAACCCCTCCGGGGCGGTGGGCCAGCTCCTGCGCGACTCGGGGGTCACGCCCGAGTCGCTCCAGCAGTCGGCCGGGGCCGTGCCCGCCGCCGAGCAGGCGGAGAGCGAGCCCTCGGACACGCCCACCCTGGACGAGTACGCCACCGACATGACCGCCCTGGCCCGCGAGGGACGGCTGGACCCCGTGGTCGGCCGCGACGACGAGGTCGAGCAGTGCATCGAGGTGCTGGCCCGCCGCCGCAAGAACAACCCGGTGCTCATCGGCGATCCGGGCGTGGGCAAGACCGCGATCGTGGAGGGCATCGCCCAGCGCGTCTTCGACGACGACGTGCCCGAGACCCTGCGCGGTCGCCGGCTGGTCCAGCTGGACCTGGCCGGAGTGGTGGCCGGGACCCGCTACCGGGGCGACTTCGAGGAGCGCCTGACCCGCATCGTCGACGAGATCCGCGAGCAGGCCGACCACCTGCTCGTGTTCATCGACGAGATCCACACGATCGTGGGCGCCGGCGCCGCCGAGGGGTCGATGAACGCCGGGAACATGCTCAAGCCCGCGCTCGCCCGCGGCGAGCTGCACATCATCGGCGCGACCACCGTGGACGAGTACCGCAAGAACCTGGAGAAGGACGCCGCCCTGGAGCGTCGCTTCCAGCCCATCCTGGTGCCCGAGCCCTCGGTCGCGGACACCATCGAGATCCTGCGCGGGCTGAGCGACCGCTACGAAGCGCACCACCAGGTGCGGTTCAGCGACGGGAGCCTGGTCGCGGCCGCCGAACTGTCCGACCGCTACGTCACCGACCGCTTCCTGCCCGACAAGGCCATCGACCTCATCGACCAGGCCGGCGCCCGTGTCCGCCTGCGCCTGCGCACCTCCAGCTCGGCCCTGCGCGAGCTGGAGGGCCGGTTGAAGAACCTGGAGGAGCAGAAGGAGAAGGCCGTCCAGGAGGAGGACTACGAGCGCGCCTCCGCCCTGCGCGACGAGATCGCCCGGGCCAAGGGATCGGTGCACCAGGCCCGCGGGACCGGTTCCTCGGTCCCGGAGGTGGGCGCGGACGACATCGCCGACGTGGTCGCGCGCAGCACGGGCATCCCCGTCTCCCAGCTCACCCAGGAGGAGCGCGACCGCCTGGTCAACCTGGAGGCCAACCTGCACGAGCGCGTCATCGGCCAGAACGAGGCGGTCACCGCCGTCTCGGAGGCGATCCGCCGCTCGCGCGCCGGCCTCGGCGACCCCGGGCGCCCGGTGGGCAGCTTCCTGTTCCTGGGACCGACCGGTGTGGGCAAGACCGAGCTCGCGCGGGCCCTGGCCGCGACCCTCTTCGGGTCCGAGGACGCCATGGTCCGCATCGACATGAGCGAGTTCCAGGAACGGCACACCAGCAGCCGCCTGACCGGAGCCCCGCCCGGGTTCGTGGGCTACGAGGAGGCCGGCCAGCTCACCGAGGCGGTCCGGCGCCACCCCTACTCGGTCCTCCTGCTCGACGAGGTCGAGAAGGCGCACCCGGACGTGTTCAACCTGCTGCTCCAGCTGCTGGACGACGGCCGGCTGACCGACGGCCAGGGCCGCACCGTCGACTTCCGCAACACGGTGGTCATCATGACCAGCAACCTGGGGTCGGAGGCGATCACCGGCGGCGGCCCGATGGGCTTCACCGCGGAGGGGCAGATGGACCCCGACACCGAGCAGCGGGTGATGCGGCGCCTGCGCGAGGAGTTCCGGCCGGAGTTCCTCAACCGCATCGACGAGGTCATCGTCTTCCAGCAGCTGGGCAGTGAGGAGCTGGCGCAGATCACGCGGCTCATGCTGGAGCAGACCGAGGAGCGGCTCAAGGCCCAGGACATCACCGTGCGCTTCACCGACGAGGCGGTGGGCTGGCTGGCCGAGCGCGGCTACCAGCCCGCCTACGGCGCGCGGCCGCTGGCCCGCACGATCCAGCGCGCCGTGGGCAACCGCCTCTCACGCATGATGCTGGACGGGCAGGTCGTGGCGGGCGACCACGTCCTGGTGGACGTGGGCACCGACGAGCAGCTGCGGATCTCGACCGTGGCCGCCTACTGAGCCGCGGCCCCTGGCTGAGCCGCGGCCGCCGGCCGGGCACGGGCGGTGAGGGGCGCGCCGGCCACCGCGCGCCCCTTGCGGCCGGGGCCGGCTCAGACCGGCTCGGGCTCGGGCTCGGGTCCCGGCGGCTCCGGCGTCGGCGGCTCGGGCGTCGGGACGGGCTCGGGCCCGGGCGGCGACGGGTCGGGCGGGACCGGGCTCGGCGGGAAGGGATCCGGAGGCAGCGGGTCGGGGTACCGCAGGGCCGGTGTTCCGGTGTCCATGGGATGTCCTCCTTCGACGACTGAAGCGGTGCTGCGATGCGGGCCGGGCGCCGGTCAGGCGCTCTGCGACCTGCGCAGCCGGGGCAGGACCTCGTTCGAGTAGAACTCGAAGAAGCCCTCCTGGTCGTCGCCGATCTGGTTGATGTAGACCTCGTCCACGCCCGCCTCGACGTAGGGACGGATCGCGGCGGCGTGTTCCTCCGGGTCCGGACCGCACGGGACCTGCTCCGCGACCATCTCCGGGGTGACCAGGGTGTCGGTGAGCTCCTCGAAGTGCTTGGGCATCGGCAGCACCTGGAGGGCCTCGCCCGCGAGCGCCTCGGTGGGCCAGCGCTCGTAGGCGATCCGCCGGGCGGTGTCGGCGTCCGTGCTCCAGCACACCTTCAGTCCCGCCTGGACCGGCCGGTCCCGTCCCCCGTGGGAACGGAACGTCTCGATGGGCTCGTGGTCGGGCGACATGACGATGAGCCCGTCGGCGGCGCGCGCGGCCAGGTCGACGGCCTTGGGCCCGAACGCGGACATGTGGATCTTCGGTGCGTGCTCGGGCAGGCTGTACAGGCGGGCCGTGTCCACGGCATAGTGCTCGCCCCGGTGGGTGACGACCTTGCCGCTCCACAGATCACGGATCAGTCCGATGGCCTCCTCCAGCATCGACAGCCGCACCGACGCGGGCGGCCACGGCTGCCCGAGCACGTGTTCGTTGAGCGCCTCGCCCGTGCCCACACCGAGGGTGAAGCCGCCGCGGACCAGCAGCGCCGAGGTCGCCGCCGCCTGGGCGGTCACCACCGGGTGCACGCGGGTGGTCGGGCAGGTCACCGCCGTGGTGACGGGCAGGTCGGTGACCTGCCCGATCGCGCCGATGACCGACCACACGAACGGGCTCTCCCCCTGGGCGTCCAGCCACGGGTGGAAGTGGTCGGAGATCCACAGGCCCTCGAAACCGGCGTACTCGGCGCCCCTGGCCTGCTCGACCAGGTCCCTGGGGCCGTGCTCCTCCGTGGCGAGAAAGTATCCGAAGCGCGTCATCCCGGCCTCCTCGGGGATTCGCGTGCGTCGTCCTGAGATGCTGCGCTCCCGGCGCGGGACGGCTGGTTGAGGCGCCGTCCGGCGTCCTCGTTGAGCGCGGTGAGCGTGTGCAGGGCCCGCCCGGACGCGCCCTGCCCGGCCTCGGCGCCCCACCGGACGTCGGGCTCGGACGGCACGGCGGGCAGCAGCCACCCGGCCAGCGCCGACACGCGCTGCGTCAGGCCGGGGGCGAGGCCGTGCACGGCCATCCCCAGCCGGGCCGCCGGCGTCAGGACCACGTAGCCGTGGCCGCGGACCGTGGCGCGCACGATCCGGCGCGCGGCCCGCTCGGCGCTCATGGACAGCAGGGGCAGGCTCGCGCACAGGGCGAACCAGCCGTACTCGCGCTCGGGATTTCCGGAGAACACGACGCCCCGGTGCGAGCCCGTGCGCATCAGCCCCGGAACCACCGTGGTCACGCGCACGCCGGAGCCCAGGCTCTCGGCCGCGAGCCCTTCCGAGAGCGCGACCTGCGCCGCCTTGGCGCACGCGTAGGGCCACAGGTGCGGCGGCGCCAGGTGGCCGCCGATGGAGGTGATGGTGACCAGCGAGCCGTTGGACTCGTGCAGCCGCCCCCACGCGGCCCGCGCGACGTGGTAGGGACCCCAGAACATGACCGCCATGGCGTCCTCGACGTCCTCGGTCGTCATGGTCGCGCGCGGTCCCACCCGCAGGACACCCGCGTTGTTGACCACCACGTCCAGCCCGCCGAGGCGCTCGGCGGCCTCGTCCACCAGGGCCTTGGCCTGTTCGGGGTCGGCCAGGTCGCACTGGATGCCGTGCGCGCGGATCCCGCGGCCGGCGAGCCCCGCCACGGCCCGGTCCAACCGGTCCTGGTCACGGCCGCACACGGCGACCGTGGCCCCGTAGGAGCCGAACTCGCGGGCGAGCCGCAGTCCGAGTCCCCGTGTGCCGCCCGTGATGAGGACGGCTCGGCCCCGCAACCGTGTGGCGCGACGGCGCTCGGTCAGGGCGGAGGCGGAGACGCCCGCGACCGCCCCGGCGACCGCCCACGGGACCAGTTCCACCGGTCGTGCGCGCTCGCGTCGCCGTCGTCGCCGGGACAGGGCCCAGCGCCCGGCGGCCAGGGCCGCCGGTACCGTCCAACGGATCATGGGAACCGCCCCCTCGGGGTCGGCGTGGTGACTGCCGTGGCCATGCCGCTCCCCGCTCGTCATCGGTCCGCGCCGCGTGTGGGTCCACGGCCACCCGCGTCCCGTCCATGGGAACGCGGCACGGACCCCTGCTGGTCGTGACCGCCGCTAGCGTCGTGCCTCGGGGTAACCCTCCGGCGGTAGGCCCTGCCGCGGCGCGGTGGTGTCCTCCCCGACCGGCGAACCGCCTTCCGGCGGCCCCGGGGGCTCCGGTTGGAAGCTCTGGTCGCCGTCCGAGGGCTCGGCCCCCT
Source organism: Nocardiopsis sp. Huas11 (assembly GCF_003634495.1). Taxonomy (GTDB): domain Bacteria; phylum Actinomycetota; class Actinomycetes; order Streptosporangiales; family Streptosporangiaceae; genus Nocardiopsis. The sequence goes on from NZ_RBKY01000001.1 coordinate 5,926,648, forward strand.
CCTCCAACCCGTGCAGACGCTGGTGGAGGATCTCCAGAACCCCGGTCCGGTTGGCGTGGTGCTCCTCGTAGGCGATGAGCTCCCTCATCTGTTCCTCGTCGAGCGAGCGGATCCGGTGCTGCAGCGTGGCGATCGGCAGACCCTCGTAGTCCGCGATCGGCGGCGTCTTCCGGTTCATGCTGTTCACTCCCGCCTTGGATGTGCTCGGCCTGTGGCGGTCCTGTGTACGGCCGGCTGTAGCGGTACGGCTACCCGTGGGCCCCGACCCGTAATCACGTTCCCCCGCCCCCCGATTCGCCGCGCCGAACTGGGGTAGTCGCACCGACAACGAACACCGAAGCAGACCAGGAAGGTGGTGCGGACAGTGAAGAACGTCTTCGTGGTCGGCATGGAAGAGCACAACCACGAGGTCCTGCTCAGGACGCCGAGCGCCGAGCAGTGTCGCTTCCATGGGCTGTTGCCCCTGGAGGAGCTTCGCGACGACAAGGTCGACATCGAGGAGATGCTGGCCAAGGCTCGGCGCATTCTGAACGACTTCGATGGATCGATCGACGCGATCGTGGGGTACTGGGACTTCCCCGTCACCCTGATGGTGCCGATCCTGTGCGAGGAGTACGGCCTCAGATCCCCCTCGCTGAAGTCCGTGGTCACGTGCGAGCACAAGTACTGGAGCAGGATCGAACAGAGCAAGGTGATCGACGAGCACCCGGCGTTCGCGCTGGTGCAGCTCGACGACACCGCGCCGCCCGACCTGGACTTCCCGATGTGGATCAAGCCGGTCAAGTCCGCCTCCTCGGACCTGGCCTTCCGCGTCGATGACGAGCGCACTTTCGATGAGGCCCTGGACAAGCTGCGGGCGGGGATCGACCGGATCGGGGTCCCCTTCGAACAGATCCTGGCCCACGTGGACCTTCCCCCCGAGATCGAGTCCGTGGGCGGCAGGAGCTGTCTGGCCGAGGCCGCCCTGCACGGTGTGCAGGTGGCGGTCGAGGGCTACGTGTACCAGGGAGAGCCGGTGGTCTACAGCACTCTCGACTCCGTGGACTACCCGGGCAGCTCGGCCTTCCTGTGCCACCGGTACCCCTCCGAACTGCCCGAGGAGGTGAGCCGGCGCATGGCCGAGGTGGCCGTGAAGGTCATCCGCCAGGTCGGCCTGGACAACACGCTGTTCAGCGTCGAGTTCTTCTACGACCCGGTCGAGGAGCGGCTCGACATCGTGGAGATCAACCCCCGGCACTCACAGGCCCACGCCGAACTGTTCGAGCTGGTGGACGGCGTCCCCAACCACGAACGGATGATCCGGTTGGCCCTCGGCCAGGATCCGGCCCTCCCGGCCGGCGGCGGGGAGTACGCCGTCGCGGGCCAGTGGTTCCACCGCCGCTTCGCGGAGGACGGAGTCCCCGTCCGCGTGCCCACCGACGAGGAGGTCCGGGCCCTGGAGGAGTCGCTGCCCGGCGTCTCGATCGAGATCGTCCCCGAACTGGGCCGGCCGCTCACGGACCTCACGGCGCAGGACAGCTACAGCTTCGAACTCGCCAAGATCACCATCGGCGCGCAGGACGGTGTGGAGATGCGCGCCAAGTTCGAACGCTGCGTCGAGGAGCTGAACTTCGAGTTCGAGGACTCGAACGAGGAATCCGCAGGTTGAGGAGGCCGATTCATGCAGGTGGTGGAGAAACTGCCCTACGACGTCCAGTCGGACGAGCACTTCTGGATTCCGATGTCGGACGGAGTGCGCCTGGCCTGCCGCTCGTGGCGGCCCAAGGGCGACGACGTCGGCCCGATCCCGGCGGTCGTGGAGTACATCCCCTACCGCAGGCGGGACCTGACGTCGGTGCGCGACTCGATGCACCACCCCTACATCGCCGGGCACGGGTACGCCTGCGTGCGGGTGGACCTGCGGGGCACGGGCGACTCCGAGGGCGTCCTCACCGACGAGTACCTCGAACGTGAGCAGCAGGACGCCGAGGAGGTCCTGGCCTGGCTGGCGGAGCAGCCCTGGTGCGACGGCCGGACCGCCATGCTGGGCCTGTCCTGGGGCGGCTTCGCCGCACTACAGGTGGCGGCCCGGCGCCCGCCGAGCCTCGGCGCGATCGCGATCAACTGCTTCACCGACGACCGCTTCGCCGACGACATGCACTACATGGGCGGCTGTCTGCTCTCGGACAACCTCGCCGAGGCGGGGACCATGTTCGCCTACTCCACCTGCCCGCCCGACCCGGCGACCGTCGGCGACCGGTGGCGGGAGATGTGGCTGGAGCGCCTGAACGCCGTCCAGCCCTGGATCCTGAACTGGCTGCGCCACCAGCGGCGCGACGACTACTGGCGGCACGCCTCGGTGTGCGAGGACTACTCGGCCGTGGACTGCCCGGTCCTGGCGGCCAGCGGCTGGGCCGACGGGTACTCCAACGCGGCCCTGCGCGTGCTGGAACACCTGAACGTCCCCCGCCGCGGCCTGGTGGGGCCGTGGTCGCACCGCTACCCGCACCTGGGGCTCCCCGGACCGGCGATCGGCTACCTGCAGGAGGTCGTACGCTGGTTCGACCACTGGCTCAAGGGCGTGGACAACGGCGTCGACGAGGGTCCCACCCTGTGGGCCTGGATGCAGGACAGCGTCCCGCCCGCGACCGCCTACGAGGACCGCCCCGGCCGGTGGGTGCGCGAGGAGACCTGGCCCTCACCGCACGTCGAACGGACGCCCCACCCGCTGGCCAAGTACCAGATCAACAGTCCCTGGGACAACGGCGGGACCGAGTCCCTCACGGTGAGCTCCCCCCTGACCGTGGGACAGTTCGCCGGCAAGTGGGCGTCCTACAACGCACCGCCGGACCTGCCCTACGACCAGAGGGAGGAGGACGGCGGCTCCCTGGTCTTCGACTCCGACGTGCTGTCCGAGGACCTGGAGATCCTGGGCGCCGCCTCGGTCGAGCTGGACGTCAGCGTCACCGAGCCGGTGGCCATGGTCGCCGCCCGGCTGTGCGACGTGGCACCCGACGGCAGCGCCACGCGCGTGACGTTCGGACTGCTCAACCTCACCCACCGCGACAGCCACGAGAGCCCCGAGCCGCTCACGCCGGGCGAGCGGTACCGCGTGAAGGTCACCCTGAACGGTGTCGCCCAGGTCTTCCCGGCCGGGCACCGGATCCGGCTCTCGCTGTCCACGTCCTACTGGCCGCTGGCCTGGCCGCCACCGCGCAAGGTGCTGATGACCGTCCACCCGGAGGGGAGCGCGCTGGACCTGCCGGTGCGGCCCCGGATCACGGACGAGGACCCCGATCCGCAGCCCTTCGACGAGCCCGAGGCGACGCCGGAGATCGCCCACGAGCGCAGGGAGCCTCCGGAGCACCGCTGGACCGTCCACCGGGACCTGGTCGACACCCGGTCGTCCCTGGAGATCGTCAAGGACGGCGGGATCATGCACTTCGAGGACGTCGACCTGGACGTGGGCCGGCGCGCCTACGAGAACTACGACTCCGTCGCCGACGACTTCACCTCGCCGCACGGCCGCTCGTCGTGGACGATGCGCTTCGCCCGTGGGCCGTGGCGCACGCGCACCGAGACGCACGCCTCGTTGCAGTGCACCGAGGACGAGTTCCGCGTCTACGCGACGCTGGACGCCTTCGAGGGCGAGGAGCGGATCTTCTCCCGCGAGTGGTCCGAGGCCGTGCCCCGCGACCTGCTGTGAACCGCGGGAGCCGCGCGCGTGGGCCGGGGCGGCGGACGGCGCCCCCGATCGGCGACCAGACAAGGAAGGAGACCCGCCATGAGCGTCACCGAGCGGATGCTGGACACCCACCCCGGCACGATGCCCGGGATCGGCCGGGCCCGCCTGCGGGCCTGCGCCCGGGAGTGCCAGATCTGTGAGCAGGCCTGCCGCGACCTGTCTGCGACCCTGTAGGACCACGACAGGGAAGGGGGCCGACGATGGAGTCACCGATCGCGGTACTGGTGGCGGTGGCCGTTCCGATCGGGCTGATCCTGGTCGTGCTGGCGATCATCCGCCGCGAGCACCTGCGGGCGCAGGGGGCCGTGCGCTCGGAGGACTACTGGCAGGAGGGCCCGGACGGGCGGGAGTACCCCACCGGATGGGACGACCGGCTGCCCCGTGGGCCCACGGAGGTCGATCCGCACGAGGGCGAGGAGGGTCGGGAGGGCCCCGAACCGCCCAAGCCCTGAGCCGCGGCGGGCGCGGGGGACCGCGCCCGCCGCCGGGGTGCCAAAATGGACGCGATCGTGTCCCGTGGACGCCCGAAGGGAAACCCCGCTTGAGCTACGTCGCCGCACCGACCCGCTACGACACCATGCCCTACCGCCGCTGCGGCCGCAGCGGACTGCGCCTGCCCGCGCTCTCCCTGGGCCTGTGGCACAACTTCGGCGACGACCGGGGGATCGAGGTCCAGCGCGCGGTCCTGCTGCGGGCGTTCGACCTCGGGGTCACCCACTTCGACCTGGCCAACAACTACGGCCCGCCCGCCGGCGCGGCCGAGGTGAACTTCGGCCGGGTCTTCGCCGCCGACCTGCGCCGCTACCGTGACGAGATGGTCGTCTCGACCAAGGCCGGGTACCACATGTGGCCCGGCCCGTACGGGGAGTGGGGTTCGCGCAAGGGCATGCTGGCCAGCCTGGACCAGAGCCTGGGGCGGACGGGCCTGGAGTACGTCGACGTCTTCTACAGTCACCGCCCGGACCCCGACACGCCCCTGGAGGAGACCATGGGCGCGCTCGACACGGCGGTGCGCCAGGGCAAGGCCCTGTACGCGGGCGTGTCGAACTACTCCCCCGAACAGACGCTGGAGGCGGCGCGGATCCTGCGGGAGCTGGGCACCCCGCTGCTCATCCACCAGCCCTCGTACTCGATGTTCAACCGCTGGGTGGAGGACGGACTGCTCGACGCCCTGGACGAGGTGGGCGCCGGTTCCATCGCCTACTCGCCGCTGTCGCAGGGACTGCTCACCGACCGCTACCTGGACGGTGTGCCCGAGGGCTCACGGGCCGCGGGCACCAGCCCGTTCCTGAGCGCCGACCGGCTCACCCCGGCCGTGATGGGGCGCATCCGCGCGCTGAACGCCATCGCCGGGCGCCGCGGCCAGTCCCTGGCCCAGATGGCACTGGCGTGGGTCCTGCGGGGCGGTCGGGTGACCTCGGCGGTGATCGGCGCGAGCAGCGTCGCCCAGCTGGAGGACAGCGTGGCGGCCGTCGGGCATCTGGACTTCACCGACGAGGAGCTGGCCGAGATCGACCGCCACGCCCGCGCGGACTAGGGCGCGTTCGAGCCGGGCCGGCCTTCCGGGCTCACGGCCGCCCGGGGAAGTCCCGGGCGGCCATCCAGATCGTGAGGTCGAGAGCGATCCGCCCGATGCTGGTCTCGGTGGCGACCGTGTGCTCGTGGCGGGTGGTGTCGCGGCGTGCGACCTCGTAGCCGCCCTCGTCCAGGACCGCGACGGTGGCGGACCACACCGGGTCGTCCTCGTCCGGCTGGACGACGAGGAACGTGTTGTCCGAGTCGTTGAGGTCGCTGATCAGTATGTACAGCGCGTCCTCGGAGGGGTCGTCGATACGGTCGCCGTCCTCGCTGTCGGCACGGTAGTACTCGGCACCCATCGACTCTTCTTCCTCTCTCGACCGACGATGTGTCGTCGCCGTGCTAGGCCGTGTTCTCTGACGAGAAGAACACGGCCTAGATCCGGTCGGCGGGGAAGCCGCCGGTGGCGACCGGCCCCCAGCGACGGGGCGTGACGCGCAGCAGCGCCTTGCCCTGGCGCCGCATGGCGGCGCGGTACTCGTCCCAGTCGGGGTGCTCGCCGGAGATCACCCGGAAGTACTCCACCAGCGGCTCCACCGCCGCTTCGCCGTCCAGGACCTCGGCGTCGCCGTCGACCTGCACCCAGGGGCCGTCGAAGTCGTCGGAGAGGACGACCACGCTGACCCGGGTGTCGCGGGCGGCGTTGCGGGTCTTGGCGCGCTCGGGATAGGTGGAGACCACGATGCGGCCCAGGGTGTCGACGCCGCACACCACAGGCGAGGCCTGCGGGTCGCCGTCGGCCCTCCGGGTGATGAGCAGGGCGTGGTGACGGGTGCGTACGAAGTCCAGCAGCTCGTCGAGGTCGACCTGGGTGTTGGTGGCGATCGAAGGGCTCATGCTCTCGCTTTCGCGGCTCGCTGGCTCCCGCGCCGCACGGGCTCGGGCGCGGACGCCGATCAGCCTATCCCTCTCCACTACGGGCGGTCCTCCAGGACGGCGGGCAGGCCGAAGCGCGGGAAGAGGGTGGTGTCGAAGAACGCCGCCACATGGGCGACGCTCCCGCCGGACAGGTCCAGGACCTGGAGATGGAAGGCGTGGTGGCGGCCGTCCGCGCCGCGCATGTACAGCCCGAAGGCGGGCTGACCGTTGGCACGGGACGGGACCAGCCGCATGTCCCCGGTGCCCTGGGCGGGGCAGTTGGTCTCGATGAGTCGGCCGATGTTCTCGGCGCCGCGCACCCAGGTGGTGTAGGGCGGCATCTCCCAGACGGCGTCGGCGGTGAACATCGACGTGATCCCGCCGATGTCGTAGTTCTCGAACGCCGCGACGTAGCGGTCCAGGACCTGCTTCTGTTCGGCCCGGGGCGCCTCGACCCGTTCCTCGGTCGGGGCGGACCTGGCCAGCTGGGCACGGGCCCGCTGGAGCAGGCTGTTGACCGCGGGGACGGACAGGTCCATGATCTCGGCCGTCTCGGCGGCGCTGAACCGCAGCACCTCGCGCAGGACGAGCACGGCCCGCTGGCGCGGCTGGAGGTACTGCAGGGCGGCCACCAGGGCCAGGCGCAGGCTCTCCCGGGCGACGACCACCGTCCCGGGGTCCCCGTCGCCCGCGTCGACCAGGGCGTCGGGCACCGGTTCCAGCCACGGAAGTTCGGGGCGCTCACCGAGCCGCCCCTCGGGCTCGGAGGGACCGCCGAGCCCGGTGGGCAGCGGGCGCCGCCCGCGCTGTTCCAGGGCGGTGAGACAGGCCATGGTCGCGATGCGGTGCAGCCAGGTGCGCAGGCTGGACCGGCCCTCGAAGCGGTCGTAGGCCTTCCACGCGCGCAGATAGGTCTCCTGTACCAGGTCCTCGGCGTCGTGCACCGAGCCGAGCATCCGGTAGCAGTGCGCGTACAGCTCCCGACGGTAGGGGTCGGCGAGCCGCGCGAAGTCCTGGTCCGGTACGTGGTCCTCCATGACCGTCACGCTACGCCTCCCCCACGACAGAACACGGGTGGCGGAGCCGGTCGGCGACCGGGCCGCGGCGGGTCCGGCTCCCTCCGCGACCCGGTTCGCGGTGCCCAGGGCCGGTGTCAGGCCCCGCCGTCCATGGCGGCGCGGTGCTTCTCGCTGAGCTGGATGATCTGGACGTGGTTGCCGTCGGGGTCGAGGGCGGTGGCGAAGAGGCTGCCGTCCCGGTCCTCCAGGGGCGCGAGCCACTCGGTGCCCGCGGCGTCCATGCGCCGGGCCACGGCACGGGCGTCGCCGACGTCGAAGTTGAAGATGGCCCTGGCGGGCTCGGCCGCCCTGGCTCCGACGTCGGAGCGCCGGTCGATGAGCAGGTGGAAGTGACCGAAGCGCAGCACGCGGTAGCCGTCGACGTCGTCGTCCTCCTGCGGGTCCAGAACGGCGGCGTACCAGTCGTGCAGGCGGTCGGGGTCGTGGGTGGCGAGCAGCATGCTGTCGAGGCTGGGTCGGGGGTGCACGGTGTCCTCCAGGGTGGGTGGGCGATGGGTCTCGTCCCGTCTGACTCGTCCGGGGCGCGCGACTCATCGGGTCAAGTGGAAAAGGACCGATTGTGGGCTCCGCGTTGACGGACGACCCCGGCCTGCGTTGATAGCGTCGAGCGACCGACTGATGACACAGGGGGACATCCCATGCGCGCTGTGGTCTTCGACAACTACGGCACCTTCCCGTCGCTCACCGAGGTGCCCGCTCCGCGCCCCGGCCCCGGTGAGGTGCTGCTCCGCGTCGCGGGCGCCGGTGCCTGCCACTCCGACGTCAGCGTCTACAGGCACTTCGAGGAGGGGCAGCCGGGAGCCCAGAAGCCGCCCTTCGTCCTGGGGCACGAGAACGCCGGGTGGGTCGAGGAGCTCGGGCAGGGCGTGACGCACGTCGACGTCGGCGGCGCCTACCTCGTCTACGGGCCGGTCGGCTGCGGGCACTGCCGCAAGTGCGCGCGGGGGCAGGACACCTACTGCGAGAACGTCGCCACCATGCCCTACCTCGCGGTGGGGCTGGGCCGCAACGGCGGGATGGCCGAGTACATGGTCGCGCCCGCCCACCACCTGGTCCCGCTGGGCGACGCCGACCCGGTGCTGGCCGCCCCGCTGGCCGACGCCGGGCTCACCCCGTACCACGCGGTCAAGCAGGCCCTGCCCCACCTGGCCGGCGGCGGACGCCACGCCCTGGTGGTCGGCCTGGGCGGGCTCGGCCAGATCGCCGTGCAGATCCTCACCGCCCTGACCGGCGCGACCGTCATCGCCACGGACACCAAGCCGGAGGCGCGGGCGCGCGCGGAGCGCTTCGGCGCCCGCACGGTGGCCCCGGGTGAGGACCAGGCCGAGCAGATCCGCGCACTCACGGGAGGCCGGGGCATCGACGCGGCCTTCGACTTCGTGGGGGTCACGCCCACCATCGCCACGGCCGCCTCGACGATGGCGCAGGGCTCACGGCTCACGGTCGTGGGCATCGCGGGCGGGACCCGCGAGTGGTCGTTCTTCACCAGCCCCTACGAGTCCTACATCACCAGCACCTACTGGGGGACGGTCGAGGAACTGTGGGAGGTCGTCGACATGTTCCGCGCAGGGCAGATCACGCCGGAGGTCGAGCGCTTCGGGATGGACGACGCCCTGGAGGCCTACCGCAAGCTGGAGGCGGGAGAGCTGTCGGGGCGAGCGGTCGTGGTTCCGCACACTTCCTGACCTGGTCCGCCGCGCGCCCGGTCCGTTCGCGGGCCGGGCGCCGTCATGTCCGGCCCCGAACGTGAATGGGTTTCACCATTGACCGATGTCGGCCATGACGTAGTTCACATCGCGTTCACCGGCATCCCAGTAGTGGCTCCACCTGCCGGTTCACCGGCAAATAACAAGATGGAATAACTACTTCTCAGGAAATAAAGACGAGCGAAAGGATGCAATCCATATCCCTGGTGATAACGTACCCAAGCGAGCCAGAATCGGACAAAGAGCAACCTCGACATCCTCCAGTGACACGAAAAGGCACCCATCCCCACGTGCGCACGAATCCCCTTTCACCGCTCCCCCAAGAACCGAGAAAGCACATTCGGTAACGCCATGCTCACCATTCGGATTGTCCTCGCCGATGACCACACACTGCTCCGCGAAGCCCTACGGGAGATCCTCCTGGCCGAACCCGACTTCGCCATCGTCGGGGAGGCGGGGGACGGGGAGGCCGCCGTGGAGAGTGTCAGCCGCCTCGCCCCCGACGTCGTACTGCTGGACGTGGACATGCCGCGCAGCCAGCCCGTCGAGACCGCGCGGCGCCTGTTGCGGAACTCGCCCCGGACGTCGGTGATCGTCCTGACGATGCACGACGAGCCCCAGCTCGTGAAGGAGATGCTGCAGGTCGGCGTCAGCGGCTACCTGCACAAGGGGATCGGCCGGCGCGACCTCGTGGCCGCCATCCACCAGGCCACCCGCGAACCCCGCCAGGTGACCATGTCGGTCTCGCGGGAGACCATCGTGTCGGTGGGCTCCAACTCCACCGGGCCGCTGTCCGCGCGCGAGCAGGAGGTGCTCTCCCTGGTGGCCGGCGCGCTGAGCAACCGGCAGATCGCCACGCGCCTGTCCATCACCGAGGGGACGGTCAAGCGCCACCTGCGCAACATCTTCGACAAGCTCGGCGCCGAATCGCGCATGGACGCCGTGAACAAGGTCCGGGCGGCCGGCGCCCGGCTGCCCCACCCGCATCCGTAGCCGGAAGCCGGAGCGCGCCGGTCGGCACGGGCACGGACTCCGCATGGAGTAGCATCCTCACCTGGGCCGACCACCGTCCGGTGAACGGCGGTCCGCGGCACCACCGCGAGGAACCCTCCCTCTTCCCCGGGGGATTCCGGCCCTTATCATGGATAGTGAGAATGCCTACTACCAAGGCAGTACGTCGCCGGGCGGCCTTCGGCGGCGCAGGCAGGTCGTGCACCAGGAGGGCGAGCCCATGCGAATCTCGGAACTGAGTCGGGTCACCGGGGTGCCCTCTCCGACGATCAAGTACTACGTGCGCGAGGGCCTGCTTCCGCCGGGTGAGCGCACCAACCGCAACCAGGCCCAGTACGGCGAACGCCACGTCCGCCGGATCAAGCTCGTCCGGGCCCTGGTGGAGGTGGGCGGCCTGTCCATCGCCACCGCCCGGGACGTGCTGGCCAAGATCGACGCGCCCGAACTCGACATGCTGACCTCCATCGGCAAGGCCCAGTTCGCCATGAGCACCCCGCCCCAGCGCCAGCCCGGGGACGAGGAGGACTGGGAGGACGCCGCCCGGCGCGTGGACGAGCTCGTCACCCGCCGCGGGTGGCGGTCCGTGCCGACCAACCCCGCCCGCAGCACCCTGGCCTCGGCGCTGGTCGCGCTGGAACGGCTGGGCCAGCAGGACAAGCTGGACCTGCTGGACACCTACGCCGAGGCCGCCGAACGCATCGTCGCCGCGGAGATCGAGGTCCTGCTGAGCCGCCCGGACGTGGACAGCATGGCCGAGGGGCTCGTGGTCTGGACGGCGCTCGGCGACGTCATGCTCAGCTCCCTGCGCCGCATCGCCCAGGAGAACGTGGCCACCGCGCGCCTGGCGGGCGTGCCCGCCCGCTCCGCCGACGAGGCCGAGACCGGGGACGAGGACAAGGGCGAGGGCGAGGGCGAGGAGCCGACCGCCGAGGCCTAGGTCCTTCCCGCGCAACGGCGGGCTCACGGCCGGCGGCGGAGCGGGCGGGCCCCGAAGGGCCGGGGCCGGGGCCCGCCCCGGCGGCCGGAGTCAGTCCAGGAGCCGTTCCAGCTCCGTCACCGCCAGCGCGGTGTCGGTGAAGTGCAGCGCGCGCCATCCGGCCGCCACGGCCCCCTCGCAGTTGGCGACCAGGTCGTCCACGAGCAGGCACTCCTGCGGAAGCACGCCCGCGCGCTCGGCGGCCAGGTCGAAGATCTCCCGGCCCGGCTTGCGCAGACCCACCTCGAACGACATCACGACGTCGTCGAAGAACGCGTGCGGCACCATGCGCCGCCAGTGCTCGTCCCAGGCCGGCGGCATGTTGGAGAGCATGCCCACGAACCGGTCCCGCCGCCGCGCATCCTCGAGTGAGTCGACCCAGGGCTTGTTGGTCTCACGGTCGTCGAACCAGGTGTCGGCCAGGCTCGTGATCCGCACCCGCACGCCGTGCTCCCGTTCGAGGACCTCCACGACCTGGCGGAGCCACTCGTCCTCGGTGACCAGCGGGGTGTCCAGCGGCAGCATCATGTCGTCGGTCCCGTAGCGCGCCGTCACCTCCAGGACCGCGTGCAGCAGGGGCTCGGGGTCCACGCCCGTGCGCTCGCACAGCGCCGTGAAGGTCTGGGCCGGCGGCGGGGTCAGGACACCGCCGAAGTCGGTCCACACCGCCCGCACACCGGTGCCCGTGGTGGTGCTCGAGGTCGTCATCGCACTCCGTCCAATTCCTTCGACATGGTCGAAGGGAATTCTCGCATTACCCTTTCACCGCGTTGTGTATTACCTGTCAAACCAGCGTGGAAGAGCTGTGGAGAAGTCTTTACCGGAACGGCCCGACCCTTGCCCCACCCTCGCACCGACAGGACGATAACCAGGGTCAGGACTCACACGGTACCGCTGTCGCATGCGGACCGGAAAGGTTTTTGACGTTCCGTGTCAGCAAGCAATGGGGTGGAAAATGACGACGTTCCCTCTCGCGCCGAGCCTCGCCGAGGCGCTGGCCTTCCAAGCACGGGAGCAGGGATCGAAAACCGCCTATCGCTCCCTACCCGACGGCGAGACCGAAGCACGCAGCCAGACCTTCTCCGAGCTCGAGCTCCAGGTGCGCGCCGTCGCCGCCCACCTCCAGGAGGTGGCCGCGCCCGGTGACCGCGTCCTGGTCCTGGTCCCCGACGCGATCGACTTCGCCCTGTCCTTCCTCGCCTGCCAGTACGCCGGAGCCGTCGCCGTCCCCGTCTACCCGCCCTACCCGCTCAACTCCCAGCGCAAGGTCGACACCCTGCGCTCGATCGCCGCGGACTCCGGCGCGGTCGCCGTCCTGTCCACGGACGCGGTCGACTACCGGACCGTGTTCGCCGCCTCGGCCCCCGAACTCGCGGCGCTGCACTGGATCGCGGTGGACACCGTCGACACCTACGACGCCACCCGCTACCGGCGCGCGGGCGCCTCCGAAGTGTCGTTCCTGCAGTACACGTCCGGTTCCACCTCCACCCCCAAGGGCGTGGTGGTCACCCACGAGGCGCTCGTGGCCAACCAGGACTACATCCGGCGCGCCGGACGCTACGACACCGACACCGTCATCGTGAGCTGGCTTCCCCTCTTCCACGACATGGGGCTGATCGGCACCCTGCTGCCGGCGGTGTTCGTCGGCCTGGAGGCCGTCCTCATGCCGCCCCTGGCCTTCGTCCAGAGCCCGGTGCGCTGGCTGCGCGCGGTGACCCGGTACCGCGCGACGGTCTCGGGCGCGCCCAACTCCGGGTACGAGCTGTGCCTGCGCCGCGTGACCGAGCAGGACCGCGAGGGCCTGGAACTCAGCAGCTGGAAGGTCGCCTTCAACGGCGCCGAACCGGTCCGCGCCGCCACCCTGGAGGCCTTCACCCGCGCCTTCGCCTCCCACGGCTTCGACGAGCGGGCCCACTATCCCTGCTACGGGCTGGCCGAGAACACCCTCATGGTCACGGGCTCGCGCTACGACGTGCGGCCGCCGGTCCTGGACGTGGACCTGGCCGCGCTGCAGAAGGAGCGCCGCCTGGTCACGGGCGGCGCCCACCGCCTGGTCTCCTCCGGTGTGGTCCTGGAGGGACGCCGTCTGGAGATCGTCGACCCCGACACCCTGCTGCCCGTCGCCCCCGGCGAGGTCGGCGAGATCTGGTCGGCCGGACCGGACGTGGCCGCCGGGTACTGGAACAACCCCGACGCGACGCGGGAGACCTTCCGCGCGCACCTGGCCGACAGCGGTGACGGCCCCTTCCTGCGCACCGGTGACCTGGGGGTGTTCCTGGACGGCGACCTCTACGTGTGCGGCCGTATGAAGGACGTCGTCATCGTCGACGGCCGCAACCACTACCCGCAGGACATCGAGGCGACCGTGGAGGACGCCCACCCCGCGATCCGCCGCAACTGCCTGGCCGCCTTCGCCGTGGAGGGCGCCGACCGCGAGGAGCTCGTCGTGATCGCCGAGCTCGACCCCCACCACCGCCGCGCCGACCACGCCGAGGTCGTGCGCGCCGTGCGCACGGCCGTGGGGACCGCCCACGGCGTCCAGGCCGACACCGTGCTGCTGGTCGCACCGGGCTCGGTCACCAAGACCACCAGCGGCAAGGTCCAGCGCCGGGCCTGCCGCGCCGCCTACGAGAGCGGCACCCTGACACCCGCCCGTACCCGTCCGGAACTGGAGGACGCCAAGTGACCGGCGACCGCGAAGCCGTCATCGACTGGTTCGTCCGGCACATCGCCCGGACCCTGTCGGTACCGCCCGAGACCATCCGTCCCGACACGCCCTTCACCGAGGTGGGGCTCTCCTCCGTGCAGGCGGTCGAGCTCACCGAGGAACTGCGCCGCTGGTCCGGCGTCACGGTCGCCCCGACCCTGGCCTACGACCACCCCACCATCGAGACCGCCGCCGCCCACGTCGCGGCCGGCGGCGCCGACGCCGCCTCCGAACGATCCGTGCCGGCCCCGGTCGGCGCCGTCGACGCCGGCGAGCCCATCGCCATCGTCGGCATGGGCTGCCGGATGCCCGGCGGCGGCGGGCTGGAGGAGTACTGGCGCCTGCTGACGGAGGGGACCGACGCCGTCGGCGAGGTCCCCGCCGAGCGCTGGGACGCGCACGGCCTCTACGACCCCGACCCCGCCGTGCCCGGCCGGATGAACACCCGCTGGGGCGGCTTCCTCGACGACGTCACCGGGTTCGACGCCGCCTTCTTCGGGCTGACCGCCCGCGAGGTCGAGCGGATGGACCCCCAGCAGCGCCTGGTGCTGGAGGTGGCCTGTGAGGCCCTGGAGAACGCCGGCACCGGACCGGCGAGCCTCGCCGACACCGCGACCGGCGTGTTCATGGGCGCCTCCACCTACGACCACGGCGCCGCCCTGTTCGCCTCCGGCGACGACGTCCAGCCCTACGACGGCACCGGGGGCGCCCTCAGCGTCGTGGCCAACCGCCTCTCGTACTGCCTGAACCTGCGCGGCCCCTCGATGGTGGTGGACACCGCCTGCTCCTCCTCCCTGGTCGCGGTCCACCTGGCCTGCCAGGCCCTGCGCTCGGGCGAGGCCGACACGGCCGTGGCGGGCGGCGTCAACGTCATCACCAGCCCCCACATCGCCATGGGTTTCAGCCGCGGCGGCCTGATGGCCCCCGACGGGCGCTGCAAGACCTTCGACCACCGCGCCGACGGATACGTGCGCAGCGAGGGCGTGGGCGCGGTCGTGCTCAAGCCGCTCTCGCGCGCGCTGGCCGACGGCGACCGCGTGTACGCGGTCGTGCGGGGCGGCGCCGTCAACCAGGACGGCCGCACCAACGGGCTGGCCGCGCCCAACCGGCTCGCCCAGGAACGCGTCCTGCGCTCCGCCTACGCCGCGGCGGGCGTGGACCCGGCCGAGGTCGACTACGTGGAGGCCCACGGCACGGGAACGGCCGTCGGGGACCCGATCGAGGTCGGCGCGCTGGGCGCGGTGCTCGGGGCCGGACGTCCCGAGGGCCGGCCGCTGCGCGTGGGCTCGGCCAAGTCCAACATCGGCCACCTGGAGGCCGCGGCGGGCGTGGCCGGCCTGGTCAAGACCGCGCTGGCGCTCCACCACCGCACCCTGCCGCCGAGCATCCACTTCGAGCGGCCCAACCCGATGCTGGGCCTGGACCGGCTGCCCGTCCGCGTGCAGACCGCGGTCGAGGCCTGGCCCGAACGCGAGGCCGGCACGCCGCTGGCCGGTGTGAGCTCCTTCGGCTTCGGCGGGACCAACGCCCACCTGGTGCTGTCCGCCGCACCCGAGGCCGACCCCGCGCCGCCCTCCCCCGCCCGGTCCGCGGCCGGCACCGCCCGGCCGGTCCTGGTCCCGGTCTCGGCCCGCTCCCCCGAGGCCCTGGCCCGGCGGGCGCGAGGCTGGGCCGAGCGGGCCGACCGCCACGCCGACGACCCCGCCTGGCTGCCCCGCGCGGCCGCCGCCGCGGCCCTGCGCGGCGACCACGACCGCCACCGGGCCGCCGTCGTGGCCACCGACGCCGCCGGCCTGGCCGACGCGATGCGGGCCCTGGCCGAGGGACGGGCGCACGCCGGGGTGTGCGGACCGGCCGCCACCGGCCGCCGCGCCCGCCGCCCCGTCCTGGTCTTCCCCGGCCAGGGCTCGCAGTGGGACGGCATGGGCCGGAGCCTGGCCGCGGCCGTACCCGCCTTCCGCGCCGCCGTGCGCGCGTGCGACGTCGAGATCTCCCGCTGGCTCGGCCACTCCCTGTGGAGCGACGAGGAAGGGCTGGTCGCCGCCGGCACCGCCGAGGTGCAGCCGGCCCTGTTCGCCATGGAGGTCGCGCTCGCCCGCACCTGGCTGTCCTGGGGCGTGGACCCGGTGGCGGTCATCGGGCACAGCATGGGCGAGATCGCCGCCGCCCACCTGTCCGGCGCCCTGTCGCTGACCGACGCGGCGCGCATCGTGGTGGAGCGCAGCTCCCTGCTCTCCGAGCTCACCGGCGCCGGCGGGCTCGCCCTGGTCGAACTCGACGTGGACGAGGCCGCCGCGCTGCTGCGCGGACGCGAGCACGAGCTGTCCGTGGCCGCCCTCAACGGCCCGCGCGCCATCGTGCTCTCCGGCGCGACCGGCGCGCTGGACGAGGTCGTCGCCGAACTGGAGGGCCGGGGCGTCTTCGCCCGGCGCGTCACCGTGGAGTTCGCCGCCCACAGCCCTCAGGTCGAACCCATCCAGCCCCGGCTGCGCGCGGCCCTCAGGGGCATCGCCCCTCGCCCCGCCGAGACGGTCCTGTACTCCACGGTCACCGGCGAGCCGATCGACGGCCGGGAACTGGACCCGGAGTACTGGGAGCGCAACGTGCGCGCCACGGTCCGCTTCGCGCCCGCGCTGGAGCGCCTGCTGGCCGACGGCTACGACACCTTCGTGGAGGTCGCCCCGCACCCGGTGCTGATCCGCTCGGTGGACGAGGTCACGGCCGGGGCCGAGAACGCGATGTCGGTCTCCTCCGCGCGACGGGACGAGGACGAGACCCAGGGGATGCTGCGGGCGCTGGGCGAGCTGTACGCCGCCGGCGTCCCGGTGGACTGGAGCGCGCAGTACGGCACCGGCGCCCCCCACGTGGACCTGCCCCCGCACGGATGGGACCACCAGCACTTCCCGCTGCTGCGCCCCGCCTCGGCCGGCGCCGCCACCGCGGCCGCGCGCCGCCCGGGCACCCTGCTCGGGGACCGCGTCCACGTGGGCGCCGACCCCGACCTGCGGGTGTGGACCCTGCCGCTGGACCTGGCGGGCGCCCCCGAGCTGGCCGACCACGTCGTGGACGACGTCCCGCTGGTGCCCGGCGCCTACTGGCTGGCCGCCACCGCCATGGCGGCCGCCGCCGACCACGGCGCGGCCAGCGCCGACGAGGTGGCCTTCGTCCAGCCCTGCCCGGTCGCCGAGTCCGGCGACCCCGGCCTGCAGCTGTCCCTGCGCCCGCGGGGCGAGGGCCGGTCGGACCTGCTGGTGACCTCGCTCCAGGGCGGCCGCACGGTCGTGCACGCCCGCGGCGTGGTCCACGACACCGGGGAGTCCGTGCCCGTGTGCTCCCCGCTGGAGGAGGTGCGCGACTCCTGCCCCGACCCGCTGGACGTGGACGCGCTCTACGAACGGCTGGGCGAGGCGGGGCTGCGCTACGGCCCGCGCTTTCGCGGCCTGGCCGGGCTGTGGTCCGGCCGGGAGCAGGCGCTGGGCCGGGTGGAGCTGCCCGAGGGGCTGGCCCACGACACCTCTCCCCTGCACCCCGCCCTGCTCGACGCCTGCCTGCACGTGGTGGCGGCCTCGGTCGGCGACCGCACCGGGGACCTGCCCCTGCCCGCGGGCGTCCAGGGACTGTGGTCGCGCCAGGACACCGCGCCGACCCGCCAGGGCTGGTGCCACGCCCGGCTCCTGCCCTCCCGCGAGCGCGACGTGTTCGCCGAGGTGACCGTCTACGACGCCGACGGCACCGTCGTGTGGCGGGCGGCGCGGTTGCGCGTCACCCTGGCCGCGCGGCGGCGCGACGCCGACGAGGGACGGCTGTACGGGCTGCGCTGGAGCGAGGTGGCGCCCGCCGGTCCGGCCTCGGGCGAAGGCCACTGGCTGCTGCTGGCCGACGCGGCGGGCACCGCCCGCGACCTCGCCGACCGGCTGACCGCCGCGGGCGGGGCCGTCACCGTCGCCGAGCCCTCCGCCGCCCCGCCCGACGCCGCCTACTACGACGGTCTGCTGGAGCGGGCGCCCGAGGGGCTGCGGGCCGTGGTGGACCTGCGCGCCGCCGTGCCCGGCGGCCCCGGTTCCGGGGTCGGGGCCCTCGCCCGGCCCGCGGTCGAGGCCACCGGGCTGCTCCAGGCCGTGGCCCGCCGCGACTGGCCCTCCGACCCGCCCAGGGTCTGGCTCGTCACCGCGGGCGTGCACACCCCGGACTCCTCCTCCGCGGTCCCGCCCGGCGCCGCGCTGTGGGGGCTGGGCCGGGTCGCCGCCAACGAGCACCCCGAACTGGACGTGGCGGTGGCCGACCTGACCTGGCCGGTGAGCCGCCGCAGCGTGGCGGCGCTGGCGGCCGGCCTGCGCCGCGCCGACACCCCCGGTCAGATCCGGGCGGACGAGGCGCTGCTGGCGCCCCGGCTCGCGCCGCTGCCCGTGCCCGCCGCCGACGCCGCCCCGCTGCGCGGTGACCGCACCTACCTGGTCACCGGCGGACTGGGCGCGCTCGGACTGCACACCGCGCGGTGGCTGGTCGGGGAAGGTGCCCGGCACCTGCTCCTGCTGGGACGGAGCGAACCCACCGAGCAGGCCCTCGGCGAGATCGACGGCCTGCGGGCCGCCGGCGCCGAGGTGCGCACCGTGCGCGCCGACCTGGCCGACCCCGCGCGGGTCGGCGCCGCCCTCAAGGGCCTGGGACGGAGGTTCCCGGCGCTGGGCGGCGTGTTCCACCTGGCGGGTGTGCTGGAGGACGCGCTCGTGGCCGACCTGGGCCGAGACACCGTGGAACGCGCGGTGGCCGGCAAGAGCGCGGGTGCCTGGCACCTGCACGAGCACACCCTGGACCAGCCCGTCGAGCACTTCGTGCTGTTCTCCTCCATGGCCGCGGTCCTGGGCTCGCCCGGCCAGGGCGCCTACGCGGCGGCCAACAGCCAGATCGACGCGCTGGCCGTGCACCGCCAGGCCCGGGGGCTGCCCGCGGTGAGCATCGGCTGGGGGCCCTGGGCCGACACCGGACTCGCCGTCTCCAGCGGCGGAGCCGACCGCCTGGCCGCCCGCGGTGTTCCGCCGCTGAAGCCGGAGACCGCCCTGGCCCTGCTGGACGAGGCGATGCGCTCGGGCCGACCGCACGTGGTCGCCTCCGCCTTCCGCTGGGAGGACGTCTCGCGCTCTCCCGTCCTGCCCGCGGCACGGCTGCTGCTCGACGGGCTGCTGGAGTCCGACGAGACCGCCGCCCTGCCGCGCGGCGGCGCCCGGAGCCGGGTGCTGTCGGGCGCCACCAGGGACCGGCGCACCGACGAGATGCGCGCCTTCCTCCTGGAGAACGTCGGCTCGATCGTGGGGGCCGCCGCCGACTCCCTCGACAGCGCCGTCCCCTTCCAGGACCTGGGGTTCGACTCGATGATGGCGGTCGAGCTGCGCAACCGGCTGGAGTCGGCGCTGGACGTGCGCCTGTCGGCGGCCATGGTGTTCGCCCACCCCACGGTCGACGACCTGGCGGAGGGCCTGCTGGCCCGGATCGACCCCGAGGGCGCGCAGGGCCCCGCGCCCGGGGCGCCGCCCCCGCCGCCCGCCCACCAGGACACGGGCCCCGAGGTGCCCGCCGACCTGTCCGGGCTGGACGACGACGAGTTGACCGCGCTCCTGGAAGAGGAGCTGGACGAGGGGAACGACCGATGACGGAGCGTACCGACCAGCGCGCCCTGCTGGAGCGCGCGCTGCTCCAGCTCCGGGACGCACGAGGCCGCCTGCGCGAGGCGGAGCGGGCCCGGCACGAACCGATCGCCGTGCTGGGGGCGGGCCTGCGCGCGCCCGGCGGCGCGGCCGACCCGGAGGCCCTCTGGGAGCTGCTGCGCACCGGCGCCGACGCCGTCGCGCCGATGACCGACGCTCCCGACGGGCGCCGCCCGGGGGCCGACGCGCGGCGGAGCGGCACGCCCTCGGACCAGGACCGGTGGGCCGGCCAGCTCGACGAGGTGGACTCCTTCGACGCCGGTTTCTTCGGGATCACCCCCGGCGAGGCCGCGCGCATGGACCCCCAGCAGCGCCTGGTCCTGGAGACCGCCTGGGAGGCGGTCGAGGACGCGGGCCTTCCCGTGGAACGGCTCCGCGAAGGCTCCACCGGCGTGTTCCTGGGGGTGTACGGCAGCGACTACCTGACCATGCAGGTCGCCGGCTCGGCGCCCATCAACG
This sequence comes from Nocardiopsis sp. Huas11, assembly GCF_003634495.1. Lineage (GTDB taxonomy): Bacteria > Actinomycetota > Actinomycetes > Streptosporangiales > Streptosporangiaceae > Nocardiopsis. The sequence continues at coordinate 5,946,448 of NZ_RBKY01000001.1, forward strand.
CCTACACCGCTCCCGGCGGAGCGCACAGCATCGTCGCCAACCGGCTGTCCTACCTGCTGGACCTGCACGGTCCCAGCCTCGCGGTCGACACGGCCTGCTCGTCCTCGCTCATGGCCGTGCACCTGGCGGTCCGGGCGCTGCGCCAGGGCGACTGCGACCTGGCGCTGGTCGGCGGCGTGAACGTGCTGCTGTCCCCCCTGTCCACCGAGGTGACCGGACGGGTCCTGCCGCTGGCCCCCGGCGGCCGGTGCCGCAGCTTCGACGCCGACGCCGACGGCATCGTGCGCGGCGAGGGCTGCGCGGTCCTGCTGCTGGGCCGGGCCTCCGAGACCGGAGCCGTGCGCCCGCGCGGCCTCATCCGGGGCACCGCCGCCAACCACGACGGCCGCACCAACGGCCTGACCGCGCCCAACCCCCGGGCCCAGGCGTCGCTGCTGCGCGCCGCCCTGGCCGACGCCGCGGCCTCACCCCAGGAGGTGGTCTACGTCGAGGCCCACGGCACGGGCACCCCTCTGGGCGACCCCATCGAGGTCGAAGGGCTGCGCGAGGTCTACGGGCAGGGCGAGCACGCCTGCGCCCTGGGCTCGGTCAAGGCCAACTTCGGCCACCAGGAGGCCGCGGCCGGCATCACCGGCCTGGTCAAGGCCCTGCTGGTGCTGGAGAAGGGCGAGGCGCCACCCCTGCCGCACCTGCGCCGCGTCAACCCCGAGATCGACCTGGAGGGCACCCGCTTCACGATCCCGACCCGGCCCACGCCCCTGGCCCCGGCACCCCGCCCGCTCGCGGCCGTCAGCTCCTTCGGGTTCGGCGGGGCCAACGCGCACGCCGTCCTGGAGGCGGCGCCGCCCGCGGACACCGGGCAGGCGCCCGACGACCAGGCCGCGGACACGGCCGTCCCCGGGCGGCTGGTGCTGGCGCTGTCGGCGCGGGGGGAGCCGGCGCTGGCCGCCCTGGCCGCGCGCTACGCCGACCGGCTCGACGGCGCCGACCTGGCCGAGGCCGAACGGGTCTGCGCGGCCGCCGCGCTGCACCGCTCCCACCACGCCCACCGCCTGTGCCTGACCGCCGAGAGCGTGGACGGACTGATCAGCCGGCTGCGCACGGCCGCCCGGCGCCCCGCCGTACCGCGCCCCACCACCGACCGGCGCGTCGCCTTCGTCTTCAGCGGACAGGGATCGCAGTGGGCCGCCATGGGCGCCGCGCTGCTGGACCGCGAACCCGTCGTCCTGGCCGAGGTGCGCGAGTGGGACGCCCTGGTACGGGAGGCGGCCGGCTGGTCGGTGCTGGAACAGCTGCGGGCCCCGGAGGAGACCAGTCGCCTGCACGAGACCGAGATCGCCCAGGTCGCCATCGCCGCGCTCCAGCTCGGCCTGGCCGCCCTGTGGCGCTCCTGGGGCGTGACCCCGCACGCGGTGGTCGGGCACAGCATGGGCGAGATCGTCGCCGCCGCCGACGCCGCCATGCTCACCCGAGTCCAGGCCGTCGACCTGCTGCTGCGGCGGGCGCGGCTCACCGAGAAGGGAGCGCGCGGCGGCGCGATGGCCAGTGTCGCCCTGCCGCTGTCCGAGGTCGAACCGCTGGTCCTCGGCGTGGACGGGGTCGGGGTCGGCGCCGTCAACGGACCCCGGTCCACGGTGGTGTCCGGCACGCCCGAGGGCGTGGCGGCCGTGGTCGAGGCGGCCACCGCCCAGGGAGCGGCCACCCGGCGCCTGCCCGTGGAGTACGGGTTCCACAGCCCGCTGCTGGAGCGGCAGGGCGCCGAACTCGCCGAGGAGGCCGCCCACGTCACCGCCTCCCCCGGACGCGCCGACTTCTACTCGACCGTGACCGGCACGCGCCTGGAGGCCCACGCCCTGGACGGCGGGCACTGGGGGCGCAACCTGCGCGAGGCGGTGTTCTTCGCGCCCGCCCTCACCGAGGTCGCCGCGACGGGAATCGCCACCTTCGTGGAGATCGGCCCGCACCCGGTCCTGCTGCGCGACATCGGCACGCTCGTGGAGGAGGCCGGGGTCCAGGGCACGACCGTGGGCAGCCTGCGGCGGGGCAAGCCCCTCGCGGACTCCCTCGACCAGTCCCTCGCCCGCCTGTACGCCCACGGAGCCGACATCGACTGGGCCGGCGTGCACCCCGCGCCGCGGGACGGGGCGGACCTGCCCCTGTACCCGTGGCAGCGCGCACGCCACTGGCTGCCGGAGGGCACGGTCCCCTCGGTCGCGCGTTCCGCCGAGCCCGCCGCCACCGACGCCACCGCCGCGCCGGGCGTGCAGCGCCCCTCCGGCGCCCCGGCGCCGGCGTCCGGCGAGGACCTGGTCGCCACCCTGGAGCGGTTCGTCCGCGAACGCGTGGCCAACGCCCTGAACCTCGAGAGCCCCGACGCGGTCCCCCGGGACGCGCTCCTGGCGGACCTGGCCCTGGACTCGCTCGTGATCGTGGAACTGAAGAACCAGGTCGAGAACGAACTCGGCATGAAGGTGCGCCTCCAACTTCTGCTGGAGGTCATGGAGAGCGGCACCGTCCTCGGCCTGGCCCAGGCCATCGCCGCCGACAACGCGGGCACCCTGCCCGCCACCGTGGGGAGTGACCAGTAATGGCTCCGATCAGTCCGCCCGGGGCGGTGGCCGTCCGGCCCGCCCCGTCCCTGCCCCGGTCGAGCGCCATGCGCCCGGCACTGCCGCTGCCGGGCGCCACCCTGCGCCTGGTGTGCTTCCCGCACTCGGGCGGGGGGCCGGGGGTGTTCCACCGGTGGGGGTCGGCCCTGGCCCCCGACGTCGAGGTCTGGCCGGTGACCCTGCCCGGCCGGGCGGCGCGCACGCGCGAGCCCTTCGCCCGCGACTGGCCGTCCCTGGTGCGCGAGATGACGGCCGCCGTCCTGGACAGCGGTGAGGGCCCGGTCGCCCTGTTCGGGCACAGTCTGGGAGCCGCCGTGGCCTTCGAGGTGGCGCGCGCTCTCACCCGGGCCGGGGAGCCCCCGGTGCACCTGGTGGTCTCGGCCCGCTCGGCCCCGCGTACGCAGCGGGCCCGGTTGGACCTGCCCGGCGACGACGAGGGCCTGCTGCGCCTGGTCGACCGGGTCTACCGGGGCGTGCCCGACGCGGTCCACGACTCACCCGAGCTGCGCGCGCACTTCGCCCCGATCCTGCGGGCCGACCTCGAACTGTCCAACTCCTACGCCTACGAGCCCGGGCCGGCGCTGCCCTGCCCCGTCACCGCCCTGGGCGGTCGGGCCGACGGCACCGTCACCGAGGAGCGGCTGCGGGCGTGGGCCGACCACACCAGGGGCGGCTTCGAGTCCCACCTGTTCCCCGGTGGCCACTTCTACCTGGAGGACGCCGAACACCTGGTGCTGAACACCCTCTGGCGCCGCATCGTGCGCGCCTGAGCGCCACCGGCGGGGCCCGCCCGGGCCCCGCCCGACGGCCCCCGCCGCTGCCGCACCTCGCACCTCGCACCCGCACCCGCACCCGCCCACCGCATCCCACCAGCAGGGAGACATCCCATGACCGCACCGATCGCCGAGCCCCCGGCCCGCCCCGTCGAGTCCCTGAGCTTCGAGCAGTCCGTTCCGTGTTCCATCGCCCACCGCCGTGCGATCGGGGAGGTGTTCGTCACCGACTCCGTGCAGGCCGAGGACGGCGACGTGTTCCTCGCGATCCAGCTCCCCCGCGCCCACTCCCTGTGGTTCGACCGCACGGTCGCCCGCCACGACACGTTCTCCGTGGCCGAGGCCGCACGGCAGGGCTCCTTCGTGGCGATCCACCGCCACCTCGGAGTCGCCGTGGGGCTGCCGTTCACGCTCCAGCGCTTCGCCTTCGACGTCCCGGACCTGGCGCCCTACGCCGACGACGGCGCCACACCCCTGGAGGGCGTGCTGCGCTACCGCGTCGCCGACCAGAACAAGCGCGGCTCCGACTTCTCGGAGCTGACCCTGCGGGGAGAGGTGTCCATCGGCGGCGCGACCGCGATGACGCTCACCGCGGACGTGGTGTTCATGCCGGCGGAGGACTACGAGGCCCTGCGCGCCTTCCAGCTCTCGCGCAAGCCCGCGACGCCCCCTGAGGCCGTGCCCACGCCCGAGCCGCTCTCCCCCGCCCAGGTCGGACGGCTGGACCGGCGCAACGTCGTCATCGCCGACAGCGACTCCCCCGACGAGGACGGGCGCACGCGGTTCGCCTACGCGGTGGACCGCACCCACCCCTCCTTCTTCGACCACGACTACGACCATGTGCCCGGCCCCTTCATCGTGGAGGGGTTCCGGCAGGCCGCGGCGGTGACCGCCCACCGCTCCGGCGCGCTGGACTCGCCCGAGGCGGCGGTGGTCGCCTGCTCGACGCACTTCACCGGGTTCGGCGAGTTCGGCTCGCTCCTGGAGTGCGCGGTGTCCGAGCCCGTCCGGGTCGCCGGCGGCCGGATCGCCGTCGACGTGGGCCTGTACCAGTTCGGCAAGCACCTGGCCGGGGGCCGCGTCGAACTCGCGGCCGGCACCGCGTCGTGAGCGTGTCCCGGCCCGAACCGCGCCGCCCCCGCGCGCACGCCGCCCCCGCCCCCGGCGCGGCCCACGTCCACCTGGTCGGCGGCCCGGCCGACCTCCCGCAGGAACTGCGCCGGCACTTCCTGCGGGCCGAGACCGACACCGTCACGATCCCCCACCGAGGCGGCTACGAGCACTTCGCGTGCGTCACGTCCACCCGGGAGTCCGGCGGCACGCCGGTCTACCAGTGGACCAAGCGCACAACGACCGCCCGCTAGGCCGACCGAAGAGCACCGCACCCACGCCCGCGAGGAAGGTCCGACCGCCCTCGCGGGCTTCTTCACGTCTGGAGGACCATGACCACGCGAGAATCCGATCACGCACCGGCCGCCGGCCACGGGGCACGGGAGCCCTCGTCACGCGCACTCGTGCCCGACCTCGCCCGCGGCCACATGCTGCTGTGCATCGCCCTGGCGCACGCGCCGCTGTTCGTGACCCTGGCCGCTGGATCCGCCCTGGACCGGGCCACGGAGGTGGTGCTGGACCTGCTGGTGGACCACCGGGCCAGGCCCATGTTCGCGTTCCTGTTCGGGTACGCGCTCGTGCAGATCGCGGACCGCAGGGCGGCCCACGGCGCGCCCTGGCCGCGTGTGCGCGGCCTCATCCGCCGCCGGGGGGCGTGGATGGTGGTCATCGGCCTGGCGCACACCCTGCTGTTCGTCGACATCATCGGCGTCTACGGCCTGATCGCGCTCGTGTGCGCCGGTGTCCTGCGCTGGAGCGACCGCACCCTGCTGTGGTCGGCGGCGCTGCTGCTGGGGCCCACGATCGCGGTCGGCTGGATCGTGGCGGCGGGCGAGCTGTCCGGCGAACCGGGGATCATCGCCGCGTCGGTGACGATGCCCGATCCCTGGGCCGCGATGGTCCACCGCTTCCAGGCGCTGCCCGTCGAGACGGTCGGCCGGGTGTTCTCCGTCCTTCCGGTCGCTCTGCTCGGGGTGTGGACGGCCCGGCGCCGGATCCTGGAGGAGCCCGCGGCCCACCGGCGGCTGCTGGCGGTGACCGCGGCGGCCGGAATCGGCACGGCCGTCCTGGGAGGGCTCCCGGGGGCCCTGGCCTACGCGGGCCTGTGGGCCGGCCCCACTCCGCTGCTCACCCAGGCCCTGTCCGCCGCGCACCTGCCCTCCGGCCTGGCCGGAGGGGTGGGCCTGGCCGCGCTCGTGGCCCTGGCGGCGCCGGGAGGACGACGCGCGCACGGGATCGTGACGAGGGCGCTGGTGGCCCTGGGCCGGCGGTCGATGACCTTCTACCTGGCGCAGTCGTTCGCGTTCGTGGGGCTGCTGTCGCCCTTCGCCCTGGGGCTGGGGTCCTCGCTCACCGTGGCCCAGGTGTGCGCGGTCGCCGTGGCGGTGTGGACCGCCTCGGCGGCGGTCGCGTTCGCGATGGACCGGCGCGGCGTGCGCGGACCCTTCGAGTCGCTGCTGCGCCGACTGGTCGAGGGCCGGCCCCGCGCCTGACACGGACAGGGCCGTGTTCTTCTGCGGGCTTTCGGATGAGCCGTGAGCCCGGAATGCCGCACAGAACACGGACAAGGCCGGAGCCCGTCCCCGGACGGTGGGGACGGGCTCCGGAGCGAGCGGCGCGACCGGTCAGAGGCCGCTGGGCTGTCCGACCAGCGGATCGCGCGAGCGGTCCCCCGGCTCACCGCCGGGCACATCGTCGTCGTCCCCGGACTCCTCGGGGATCCCGTACTTGTCCCACCAGCGGGCCATCGGGGCCGGGGACCACCAGGCCCAGCGGCCGAGCAGCTTCATGGTCGCGGGCAGGAGCAGGCCGCGCACGAGCGTGGCGTCCACGGCGATCGCGATCACCAGGCCGACCCCGATCATCATCAGCACGCTGATCCGCATGAAGACGAACGCGAACACCACGATGCCCAGCAGCAGGGCGGCCGCGGTGATGATCCGCGCCGTGTGCTGGATGCCGAAGGCCACCGACTCCACCGCGTCCCCGGTGCGCAGGTAGTTCTCGCGGATGCGCGCCAGGACGAAGACTTCGTAGTCCATCGCCAGCCCGAAGGCCAGCGCGGCCACGAGCAGGGGCATGTTGGCGTCGATGTAGCCGGTCGGCTCGAAGCCGAGCAGCCCCGAGAACAGGCCGTACTGGAAGATCAGCACCATGGCCCCGTAGGCGGCCGAGAGCGAGAGCACGTTGAGCGCCAGCGTCTTGAGCGGCATGATCACCGAGCCGAAGGCCATGAACAGCACGACGAAGGTGATCAGCGCGACGATGGCGCCCATCCACACCAGGCGCTCGCCGAGCATGTCGAGCATGTCGGCCACACCGAAGGGGCGGTTGGTGAACAGCACCTCCGAGCCCTCGGGCGTGTCCACCGCGCGCAGCTCCTCGGTCATCGGCCGGGAGTCGGGACCCATCGGGTCCATCGAGTAGTAGAGCGTGATCCGCGCCAGGTCGCCCTGCACTCCGGTGACCGAGCCGCGGTGGATCCCGTCGACGGCCACCAGGCGCTCGGTGAAGGTGTCGAGCTCCTCGGCCGCCTCGGGGGTCTCGGCGCCCTCCGGCATGGTCACCACGGCGGTGACGATCTTGGTCGGGTCGTGGCCGAAGTCCGCGGTGAGCTCCTCGGTGACCACCTTGGAGTCGGTGCCCTCGGGCAGGGCCCATTCCGCGGGCCGCGCCCAGCTGGCGCCGAGCAGGGGTGTGCCGATGGCCAGGAGCACCATGGACAGGCCGATGGTCCACAGGAGCGGTCGGCGCATGACCATGTGCGCGGTGCGGTACCAGCCGTCCTGGCGGACGTCGGCGTCCGCGGCGCGGGCACGGCGCAGGCGCGGCAGCGGCACGCGCAGGGAGTTGACGCGGTGGCCGGCCAGGTACAGCAGGGCGGGCAGCACGGTGACGGCCGCGATGACGGCGAACACCACCACGCTCACGCCCGACCAGGCCAGCGACTGCAGGAAGCGGGACGGGAAGACCAGCAGGCCGCCCAGGGTGGCCGCGATGGTCAGGCCCGAGACCACGACCGTGCGCCCCGCGGTGCCCATGGTGTGCACGACCGCGTCGGGGACCGACTGGCCCTTGGCCAGCTGTTCCCTGAATCTGGTGACGATGAGCAACGCGTAGTCGGTGGCCAGCCCCAGACCGAGGACGACCACCACGTTGATGGCGATGGTGGACAGTTCCACCACCCCGCCCACGGCGCGCAGCACGCCCAGCGACCCCACCGCCACGAACACGGCGATGGACAGCGGCAGCAGGGCGGCGATCACGCTGCGGAAGACGAACAGCAGCATGATGAGCAGCAGCGGCGTGGCGACCAGCTCGACCGTGCGCAGGTCCTCCGCGCTCATCCCGTTGAACTGGTCGTTGACCGCGATCAGCCCGCCGTAGCGCACGTCGAGTTCGGGGACGTCCAGCAGGCCGGGGTAGTCGTTGTCCTGGTAGACCTCGACGCGCTCCTCCTCGGAGTTCCCGGCGAGCTGGAAGGACACGTAGGTCTTGTGACCGTCGTCGGCGACGAAGTCGTCCGAGCCGGTGGACCAGTAGGTCTCCTGCCACTCGTAGGACTCGGCGGGCACACGCGCGGCGGCCTCCTCGACCAGCCGCTGGAACTCCGGGTCGTCCACGGTGAGCTCGTCGCTCTCGTAGACCACGACGACGTCGGCCGTGTAGCGGCCGAGGCTGTCCTGCAGGATGTGGTCGGCCTGCGAGGACTCGGCGTTGGGGTCGTCGAGACCTCCGCCGCCGCCGAGCGTCCCGCCCGCCCCGGCGCCCCAGACGCCGCCCACGATGAGGAACAGGACGGCCGCGGCCAGCACCCACCACCGCCGTCGGATGGTGAACCTGCCAAGTGAGGAAAACATGAGGGTGGTCCTTGCCTCTCCTTCGGGAGCCTGGCCTGACGATAGCAACGCTATCTACTATCGGTAGTCAGCTTATCTATAATGTCCACACAGCGGGGCGCTTGTCCACAGAACGGATACCGGAACTTCTCGCTCCGTGACCGTGAACGCCCCAGGTTCAGAGAATGGCCATGGCCCGCACCGGTGCGCCGAAGCCTCCGCGCAGCTTGGGCAGCCCGACCACGAGCGTGGCCCCGCTCTCGGGGACCTCGTCCAGGGCGGCCAGGTTCTCCAGCCCGTACCGCCCCGTCGTCAGCAGAGCCCGGTGGGTCAGCGGTTCCACCCGCGTACCCACGTCCAGGCTGGTGGTGTCGGTGCCGAACCCGACGATGTCGCGTTCGCCGACCAGGAAGTCGGCCGCCTCCACGCTCACGCCGGGAAAGCGCATGACCTCCGCGGACCGGTCGAACTGGAGGAAGGCCTCGGCGTCGCCGACACGCTTGTACCAACCGCTGTCCATGGCCACGAACGCGCCGTCGGGGATGGTGCCGTGCTCGTCCTCCCAGTCGAGCAGGTCGTCGACGGTCAACTCGGTGGTGTTCTCCCGCTCGGCGCGCTCGGCGATGCGCACCACGACCAGCGGCGCCACGAGGTCCTCCAGCGCGATCTCGTCGGCGTGGGCCAGGCCCGCGTCGGCGTGCGCCGGAACGTCCATGTGGGTGCCGGCGTGCTCGTTGAACGTCCACTCGGCGGAGTTGAAGCCCACCACGTCGGCGAACATCACCTGCCGCTGCTCAGGACGGCGCACGTAGAAATCGAACACCGGGAAGTCCGCGCTGAGGGGGTGGGTCAGGTCCACGATCCGGCGCCGGTCGCGGCGCAGGACCGAGGCCAGGGAGTCCGCGGGGTCGGTGGGCTCGGGCGGGGCGGCCGCGGCCGTGGAGGGCAGGGCCACCGCTCCGGCCAGGCCCAGGGTGCCCGCCACCGCCGCGCGCAGGGCGCCCCGCCGGTCGGTGACCGGTCCCCCGTGTTCGGGCGCCGGGCCGGACCGGTTCCGGCGCCGGCGCGGGGCCGCCGGGGCGGTGGGCGCGGTGGGCGCGGTGGTGGCCGCCTCAGGCACGGCCGCCCCGCGGTGGTGATGGTCGTGGCAGTTCGTCTGGGCCCGCGCGCCGAGCGCCGCGAGGATCACTTGGGGTGAGCACATGGCTCCTCCTGGGTGGGGGTCGGTGGCAAGGAGGGAGGGGCGGTGCGAACGTCCGGCCGCCCCTCCCGGGTCAGGTGCGTTCGGGCACGGCCGGCTCGGAGTCCTCGACCGCGGCGGGCGCACCCGCCGGCGGCTCCCCGGTCTCGTCGGCCTCGTCGGCACGGTCCCGTCCGGGCTCGGCGGGGGCGGGGGCGGGCGCCGAGGGCCCCTCGTGGAGCCCGAAGCGCCGGTGGAGGCGGCGCAGCGGCGCGGGAGCCCACCAGGTGGCCCGGCCGCCGGCCATCGCCATCAGCGCGGGCAGCAGGAACCCGCGGATCACGGTGGCGTCCATCAGGATCGCCAGCGCCACACCGATGCCGAGCATCTGCATGTTGGTGATCTGCGAGGAGCCGATCCCGAACAGCACGACGGCCAGGATCAGCGCCGCCGCCGTCACCAGCCCGCCGGTGCGCTGCAGGCCCGCGGCGATGGAGGCACGGTGGTCGCCGGTGCGGTCGTACTCCTCCTTGATCCGCGACAGGACGATGATGTTGTAGTCCATGGACAGCCCGAAGGTCAGGCAGAACATGAGGATGGGCAGGGTCGTCTCGATGGCGCCGATCGTGTCGAAGCCCAACAGGGCGCTGCCGTTGCCGTCCTGCCAGATCCACACCACCGCGCCGAACATCACCGTCAGGCTCAGCGTGTTGAGCACCAGCGTCTGGACGGAGACCAGCACGCTCCCGGTGAACAGGAACATCAGCACGAGCGCGGTGACCACGATGAGGGCCAGCGCGACCGGCAGCTGCCGGGCCAGCGCGTCCTGGGAGTCGAAGAAGACCGCGGCCGTCCCGGAGACCCGGGCGCCGGGGATCTCCCGCAACTCCTCGATCAGGGCACGGCTCTCCGGGGAGACCGTCGCGACGTCGTCGTCGGGCACGACGGACAGCACCATGGACTCGCCGGAGATCCGGTCGACGTCCACCGGAGTGGGGGCGTAGGCCAGGGCGCCCTCCTGGTAGATCCCCAGGGGGGTGATCACACCGGCCACGCCGTCCCACTCCGAGAGCTCCGCGGCCCGGCGCGGGATCATCAGGGGGTCGAGACCGCCCTCGCGGTCCACGGGCAGCAGGACGTCGATGGTGCCCTCGGCCCGCCCGGGCAGGTTCTCCTCCCCGAACTCGGCGACCTGGCGCGACTCGGAGTCCGAGGGCAGCTGGCGGTGGTCGGCCGGTCCGAGCTCCACCCGCAGGAACGGCACGGCCAGCAGCAGGAGCAGCACGGTCGTGCCGATCGCGAACAGCGGCGCCCGGCCCATCACGAGGGTGGCCAGGCGGTGCCAGGTGCGGCCCGGGACCGGCTCCGGCCCGGTGCGCCGCCGGCGCAGCAGGCGCGTGGGGTCCAGGGCGTCGACGCGGTCCCCGAGGAGCACCAGCGCCGGCGGCACCAGGACGAGCACCGCCACCGAGCAGAACAGCACGACCGGGATGCCCGCGTAGGCGAAGGAGCGCAGGAAGTACTGCGGGAAGACGAGCATGGACGCCAGCGCCACGGCGACGGTGACCGCGGAGAACACGACGGTGCGCCCGGCCGTGCGCAGGGTCGCGCTCAGCGCGGCGCGCCGGTCGGGCGAGGCCTCGCGTTCCTCCCGGTAGCGCCGCAGGAACAAGAGCGCGTAGTCGATGGACAGCCCCAGTCCGAGTCCGACCGCGAGGTTCTGGGCGAAGATCGACACCTCGGTGAACTGGGCGATGATCCGCAGTACGCCGTTGGCGGTCATGATGGTGACCACGCCCACGACCAGCGGGATGAAGGCCGCCACCACACTGCGGAAGACCAGGATGAGGATGAGCAGCGTGACGGGCAGCGCGAAGGCCTCCCCGCGCACGAGGTCGCCCTCGACCGTGGACTCGGTCTCCACCCGCACGGCGGACTCCCCGCCGACGCGGACCGTGACGTCGCCCTGCTCGCCCCGGTACTCCGGTGCGATGCGGGTGAACGCCTCGGCCACGGTGTTCTCGTCGCCGGTGATGCGGGCGGTGACGAAGGCGTGCTCGCCGTCGGTGGTGCGCAGCGCCAGGGCGCCGCTGGTCCAGTAGGAGGTCACGCCGGTGACGCCCTCCTCCGCGGCCAGGCGCTCCACCAGGTCCTCGGCGGCGGCGACGACGTCGGGGTGCTCCACCGGCGCGTCCTCCTCCACCGGGGTCAGGAGCAGGACGAGGTTGGGCTGGCTCCCGGGGAAGTGCTCGTCGATGACCTCCCGGGCCAGCACCGACTCCGAGTCGGGGTCGTCGGTGCCGCCGCTGAGCAGGTGCTCGGCGACACCGCCGCCGAGCACGGCCATGACCGCGGTGAACACGGCGGCGACCAGCAGGACCCGGACGGGGTGCGTGGTCAGGGCGTCGAGTCTGTCGAACATCAGGGCACGCTCCGGCGCGGCGTCAGGGGTGGGCGGGACCGGGCACGTGCGCCGTCGAGGGCACCAGTGGCCGCAGCAGGTCGTCGGGGTCGAGCGTGGCGGCGGCGCCGGCGACGTAGCCGTCGGGGCGCACCAGCACCAGGCGGCGCCCGGCGAGGTCGCCCTCGGCGCCGCGGTGGCCGCCGGGCAGGCGGTAGGCGCCCGCGAGGGCGTCGGCGTCGGCGCCGGCTTCGGCGTCGGTGAGCAGGACCAGGGTCTGGAGGCGGTCGGCCAGCGGCGCGGCGGCCTCGACCGCCCGGCGCGCGCCGGCGGTGTCGCCGCCGGGCAGGACGACCAGGGTGTGCCGGGGGTCGGCCAGCAGAGCGCTCAACCTCGTGCGCGGTCCGCCCCCGATCGGCACCAGATCGGTGTCGGGCAGCCCTCGCACGAGCGCCCGGCGCCCGCCGCCCTCGCCCACGGCCGGGCTGGCGGTGTAGTCCAGGTCGATCTGGGCCATGGCCGGGATCATGCGGCGTTCGAGCAGGCCGCTGCGGGCGGCCCGGCCCATGAGGGCGTCGCGCAGGGCGCGGGTGATCGGCGAGCGCATGGTCCACAACCGCGTCTGCTGGTGGGAGGAGCGCATGACGGCGGCGGCGACGGGTTCGCGCTCGGCCTGGTAGCTGTCCAGCAAGGTGTCCGACCCGGCCCGGTCCTCCAGGACCAGGGCGAGCTTCCAGGCGAGGTTGGCCGCGTCCTGGATCCCGGTGTTGAGGCCCTGGCCGCCGGCGGGACTGTGGACGTGCGCGGCGTCCCCGGCCACCAGGCAGCGGCCCTTGCGGTAGCGGGTGGCCTGGCGCAGGTGGACCTGGAAGCGGGTGCTCCACTGCAGGTCGCGGACCTTGAGGGGGAAGGGGGCGCGCTCGTCGGCCAGGCGCTGGATCTCGGCGGTGCTGGGCGCGGTGTCCAGGTCGCCCACGTTGGTGGCGTCGGCGAACACGCGCAGCTTGCCGTCGGGTAGCGGCACCACCACGAGCACGCCGTCGGTGTGCAGGACGTAGTGCGCCTCGCCCGGGGTGAGGTCGTGGTCGATGTCGCCGTCGCCCAGGATGAAGCTGCGCCCGTAGGTGCTCCCGCCGAAGGCGATGCCCGCCTGCTCGCGCACGGTGCTGTTGTTGCCGTCGCAGCCCACCAGCCAGCTCGCCGTCAGCCGCTCGGGCCCGTCGGGACCCTCCAGCACCGCGTCGACATGGGTCCCCCGGTCGGTGAGCCCGCTCAGCCGGGTCCCCCACTCCACGCGCCCGCCCAGGGCCGCCAGCCGGTCGCGCATGACCTCCTCGACGGCGGGCTGGGTGATGATGACCGGGGAGGCGGCGCCCTGCCCGTACTCGCCGAAGCGCACGTCGGCGAAGTTGCGGCCCCGGGACCAGTAGCGGGCCGCGGTCATCGGCATGCCGCGTGAGACCACCTCGTCGGCGATGCCGTGCCGTCCCAGCACGTCCAGCGCGCCGTCCCACATGGTCAGCGCGCGGGCCTGGTGGGTCGGCCGTTCCGCGGCCTTGTCGATGACGCGGCAGTCGATCCCCTGCCGCAGGAGCTCGCACGCCAGCGCCAGGCCGGTGGGCCCCGCCCCGACCACGAGCACCGGAACTGTCGTCTTCACGTTTCGGCCCCATTTCTCAGCGAAGTTCTGTGAACTCCAGCATTGGACACCGAAAGGACGGCTCCATCCCCCCGCGGCTACATATCGGGTTACACCTCCGGCGCACCCGATGTATCCAAGGAGACATCCTGTTTGCACCTTGGGCTATTCACCCTGTCGTGGATCCGGTCCGAGCTGCTAGAACTCGAAGTCAGGAGCAGCACCACCGCACTTCTCCAAAAGAGTGTCGTGGATCACAGGAGCGTTGTCCATGGGGAGATCCAGATCAATTTCCATGCCGTTCACACGAAAAGAACTGCGAGGACACAAATGATCAACTTCAGTGTTCTCGGCTCCCTTGAGCTGAGATCCGAGGACGGCGTTCACGTTCCTCCCGGAACGAAGGTCCGCAAACTTCTCGCCCTCCTCCTGCTCAGGGCCAACCAGGTGGTCGACACCGGCACCGTCACCGAGGAGCTGTGGGACGGCCGGCCCGCTCCGGGCGGCGCGGCCATCCTGCGCACCCACGTCTACCACCTGCGCCGGTCCCTGCCCGCGGGCACCGCCACGGTGACCACCGAACCCACCGGCTACCTGCTGAGCGTGGACCCCGAGCAGCTGGACGCCACCGTCTTCGCCCGCCGCGTGGAGGAGGGCCGGGCCCTGGTCCGCCAGGACCGGATGGAGGAGGCCGCCCAGCACCTGCGCGAGGCGCTGGACCTGTGGCGCGGCCGCGTGCTGGCCAACACCTCCGCCGGCCCGGTGCTCTCCCGCCACATCACCTACCTGGAGGAGCTGCGCCACCACGCCGTCGAGCTGAGGGTCGAGGCCGACATGCGGCTGGGCCGCCACCGCGAACTGGTGCCGGAGCTGCGGTCCCTCATCGCCGCCGACCCGCTGAGCGAGTGGTACCACGACCAGCTCATCACCGCCCTGCACCGGTCGGGACGACGCGGTGAGGCACTGACCGCCTACCACGACCTGCGCCGGCTGCTGGACGAGGAGCTCGGCCTCCAGCCCTCCGAACGGGCCCAACGGCTCCAGCACGAGATCCTCATGGCGGACGGGCCGCGCGGCGCCCACCCCTTCGCCCGCCCCCGGCCCGTGCGCGCCGCCTCGTGACCGCCCCCGCCCTCACCCTCCCCTTCCCCCTGCGCCGCTCGCGACGGGCGGCACCCGTCATACACGCCCTAGGAGCACCGTGCAGATCACGATCCTCGGCAACGTGACCATCGTGGCCGCGGGCCAGAGCCACCCGGTCCGCGCCGCCAAGGTCCGCACCATGCTGGCGGTTCTGGCCCTGAACCCCGGCACGGTCATCTCCCACGACGAACTGTGCGACGAACTCTGGGCCGACGACTCCCTCGGCAACGCCCGCAACGCCCTGCAGGCGCACGCCACCCGGCTGCGCCGGATCCTGGAGCCGCTCGCCCCGCCGGGCGAGAGCGCCCCGGTCCTGCGCTCGGTCCAGAACGGCTACGTCCTGGACCTGCCCTCGGCGACCGTGGACGGCAACCGCTTCCTGACCCTGGCCGGCCAGGGCGCCGCCGCCCTGCACCAGCACCCCGGCGCCGCCGCCGACCTGCTCCAGCGGGGCCTGGACCTGTGGCGGGGCCCCGCCCTGCTGGACGCCGGCGACGGCATGCGCTGCCGCGCCGCGGCCGCCCTCTTCGACGAGCGCCGGCTCACCTGCTGGGAGGACCTGGTCACCGCCCGGCTCGCCCTGGGCGACGAACGGCAGGTGATCCCCGAACTGCGCCGCCTGGTGGGACAGCACCCGCTGCACGAGCGCTTCTGCGACCAGCTCATGCTCGCCCTGTACCGGTCCGGACGCCAGGGCGAGGCCCTGGAGCTGTTCCACCGCGTGCGCCTGCGCCTGACCTCCGAACTGGGGCTGGAGCCGGGGCGCGAGCTCCAGCGCCGATACGCCGAGATCCTCAACCACGACCCCGGCCTGGCCCTGTCCGGCTGACCCCGGCGGCCGGGGTCAACGGCCCGTCAGCGACCGGTCATCACCGGATCAGCACAGCCCACGAGAGTGGGACCACCGACTGCGGAGGAGGCAGCCATGACCCCACACCACCGTCCCCGGACACGGGGACGCACCCGGCTCGCACGGCGGGCGGACCGATGAGCTCCGCGGCCGTCCTGTGCGGCGTCGGCGCGTACCTTCCCCCGCGCCTGGTGACCAACGACGACCTCGCCCTGCGCATGGACACCTCCGACGAGTGGATCCGGAGCCGCACGGGGATCGGCCGGCGCCACTTCGCCGACCCGGGCACCGCCACCTCCGACCTGGCCGTCGAAGCCGGGGCCCGGGCCCTGAAGTCCGCCGGGCGCGACGGCGCCGACGCGGTCGTGGTCGCCACCATGACCCCAGACCACCCCTGCCCGGCCACCGCTCCCACGGTCGCGAGCCGGCTCGGGCTGACCGGCGCCACCGCCTTCGACGTCAGCGCCGTGTGCAGCGGGTTCGTCTACGCCCTGGCCACGGCCGCGGGCCTGATCGCCACCGGCGTGGCGCGCTCGGTCCTGGTGATCGGCGCCGAGGTCAACTCCACCGTCCTGAACCCCGACGACCGCTCCACCTCGGTGATCTTCGGCGACGGGGCCGGAGCCGTGCTCCTGCGCGCCGGCACCGACGACGAGTACGGCGCCCTGGGCCCCTTCGACCTTGGCAGCGACGGCACCGGCGCGGAGCACATCATGATCGCCGCGGGAGGATCGCGCGGGCGCGGCTCCGGAGCGGAGCCCGCCCCCGGCGACCAGTACATGGCCATGCACGGCCAGGAGGTCTTCCGCCACGCCGTACTGCGGATGTCGGCCTCCGCCCGCCACGTCCTGGCCCAGGCCGGATGGGGCGTGCCCGACCTGGACCGCGTCGTCAGCCACCAGGCCAACCAGCGCATCATCAACCAGCTCGCCGACGACCTGGGCCTGCCCCGGGACCGGGCCGTCGGCAACATCGCGCGCGTCGGCAACACCGGCGCCGCCTCCATCCCCATCGCCCTGGCCGACGCCTGCTCCCGAGGCGAGCTCAACGAGGGCGACCGCGTCCTGCTCACCGCCTTCGGGGGCGGGCTGACCTGGGGATCGACCCTGCTGCGCTGGCCCCGTGTCGACGGGGTCTGACGGCACGACCGACCGGGGCGCGAGCAGCGCCCCACCCACCCACGGCGTCCGGCCTCCACCGGACACGACAGGCAAGGAGCCCACCATGAGCAGCACCTACGACCAGCTCGTCACCATCCTCACCGAGCGCTTCGAGGTCAGCCAGGACGAGATCACCCCGGACACCACCTTCGAGGACCTGGAGATGGACTCCCTCTTCATGGTCGAACTCCTGTTGGTCGTCCAGAACGAGATGGGCGTGAAGATCGGCGAGGACGCCGCGACGACCGGCGACACCGTCGCCCGCGCCGCCGAGCTCATCGACGCCGCGACCGCCGCGGCGAGCTCGTCATGAGCGGCCCCGCCGTCGCCGTCACCGGCCTCGGGCTCGTCACCGCGGCCGGGGTCGGCGTCCAGGACACGTGGAAGCGGGTGTGCGAGGGGCGCTCCACGGCCTCCCGCGACCCCTCCCTGAAGGGGATGCCCGTCGACATCTCCTGCAGCGTGCCCGCCTACGACACCAACGAGCTCCTCGGCCGCCGCAGCGCCCTCAAGTACGACCGGTTCGTGCAGTTGGCGCTGATCGCGGCCATCGAGGCGGTGGCGGACTCCGGCCTGGACCCCGACTCCTGGGACGGGGCCCGGGTGGGCGTGGTCCTGGGCTGCGGCATGGGCGGCCTGGGCAGCTACGACGAGCAGCATCGCAGGATGAGCGAGTCCGGTCCGGAGAACGTCTCCCCCATGCTCATCCCGCTGATGATCCCCAACATGGCCGCGGGCCACGTGGGGATGCGCTTCGGGGCCCGGGGGCCCAACTTCGTCACGGCCACCGCCTGCGCGTCCGGGGCCACCGCCATCGGCGCGGCCCTGGACCTGCTGCGCCGAGGCGAGTGCGACGTGGTGATCACCGGAGGCACCGAGGCGGGCATCGTACCGCTGGTGGTCACCGGGTTCGCCCGGATGGGCGCGCTGTCCACACGGCGCCTGGACGACCCCGCGTCGGCCTCGCGCCCCTTCGACGCCGACCGGGACGGGTTCGTCATCGGCGAGGGCGCGGGCATCCTGGTGCTGGAGCGTGCCGAGCACGCCCGGGCGCGCGGGGCCCGGGTCCGGGCCCACCTGGCCGGCTACGGCGCCTCCGCCGACGCCCACCACGCCACGGCGCCCGACCCCGAGGGCCGGGGCGTGGCCCTGGCGGTCACCGCGGCTCTGGCCGACGCGGGGGTCGCCGCGGGCGAGGTCGACCACGTCAACGCGCACGGCACCTCCACTCCGCTCAACGACGCGGCCGAGGCCGCCTCGATACGGCGGCTGCTGGGGGATCGCCCGGTGGTCACCTCCACCAAAGGTGTCGTTGGTCACACGCTGGGTGCCGCCGGGGCGATCGAGGCCGCGCTCACGGTCCTGGCGATCCAGGAGCGCACCGTCCCCCCGACGGCCAACCTGACGGAGCGGGATGCGGGTGTCGAGATCGACATCGTGCGTGACCAGCCACGAACACACCACAGCCGCGTCGCGATGAGCAACTCCTTCGGGTTCGGCGGCCAGAACGCGGTTCTGGTGTTCACCGAAGGAGCGTGACCGACCCATCACCCTCCGCGCCCCCGTGCCATGACCCGGCACGGGGGCGCCCGCGTGCACCGGCGAAACCGGGACGAATCACGTACGATGCCGATCAGGCCGCAATTGCTCCGCGACCGCGTGTCAGATCGGGTCCACCCACCCCGACGCCTTCCTCCATACGCGCCCAAGCTCCCTGTCCCCGTCGTTCAGCGCGCACGGGGCGAGAGCGACTCCCATCGATACGGAGGGGTAAGTTGGAGAACAGCCGCGAACGCTACATTCCGCTGGAGTTCCCCCGTTGGGAACCGGCGGCGTTCACATCCCGCGAACGCACACAGATGATCCTGACCGCCTTCCGCTCCCGTATGCAGGCCCTGGGGCACGAGGCGGCCCCGGACTCCCGGGCCCTGGCCGAGGCGCTGCGCCAGGTCGAGGCGGCACTGACCGACGCGTTCGTGAGCGTGGAGGCCGGAACCGTCATCATCGACCACGGCACGGTCCCGCGCTCCAACGTGACCGAGGACCGCGCCGACTGCCGCGCCCTCGACCCGGTGGTGGTGCAGCAGGTCAGCACGCTCGTCTTCCAGCTGGCGGCCGAGGCCGCCACCCAGATGTTCCGCAACGAGCCCGACGGCGTCCGGCTCACCGCCCTGTGGCTGCGGGCCGTCCACGAGAGCGTGTCGGCCCGTGTCGCCGCCATGGTGCGCAACCACGACGGCGGCGTCGGCCAACCCGTCGAGGACATGACCCCCTCCGACCGCCAGCGCCTGGCCAGGGACGTGCACGACTGGGTCGGCAGCGGGCTGAGCCTGGTGGACCGCAATCTGGACCTGTACGAGATCTACCAGCAGCGCGGCGCGCCCACCGCCCAGGACCGGCTCTCCATCGCCCGCCGGGCCCTGCACGCCCTCATGGACGACACCCGCCGGCTCGTCGCCGAACTGCGCACCGACCAGGGGGACGGCCGCATGCGGGAGAAGCTGGAGCTGTTCGCGCACAACGCGGTCCCCGAGACCGAGGTGGAGGTCCGCCTCACCGGCGACGAGTCCCGCGTGCCCCGGCACCAGCGCGAGGAGCTGTTCGTCATCATCCGCGAGTGCCTGCGCAACATCGACAAGCACTCCCAGGCCACCAAGGCCGCGGTCGACATCGACATCACCGACTGGGACCTGACCGTCACCGTCGAGGACGACGGCGTGGGCTTCGACGTCGACGCCCGCTCCCAGGCGCCGTGGGAGGACCCCCGCACGGGCCACGGGCTGGTCTCCATCCGCGAGCGCGCCGCCGGACTCGGCGGGATCCTGCGGATCGAGAGCTCCCCGGGCCAGGGCACGCGCGTGCACATCGTCCTGGCACTGCCCAACGCCCGCGCCAGTCTGGCGTTGAGCGACCTCACCGACACCGCCGACCGGGCCTGAGGCCCGCGGTCCCGGCGGCGGACCCGCCCGCGCTCTGAGGCGAACCCGCCCCGCCCGGGGCCACGCGCCCCGCCCGGAAGATCCAGGGGACCTCGGTCCCCCGCTTGCTCAGGCCGTCCGGCCGGCCCGTCCCCGGGCCTGGTGCCGGGCGGCCTTCGCGCGGTTGCCGCATCCGGCCATGGAGCACCAGCGGCGGGTGCCGTTCTTGGACGTGTCGAAGAAGACCAGGACACAGGCGGGGTTGGCGCACCTGCGGATGCGCTCAGGAGCCCGGAGCAGGTCGAGGTAGCCGTCGGCGGCGGTCCACGCCGGCCCCCAGGCGGGATCGTCGAACTCGACGTCGAAGCCGGCCGTACCGGGGCCGCCCTCGGCGCCCTCCAGGAGCCTGCGCCGCACGCACCCGCGGACCAGGACGTCGTTGAGCTCGGCGCGGGCCACGGCCTCGCCCGGGTCCGCGATCAGGCTCCCCAGTGTGCCGCGCACGCGCAGGAGGCGGTCGAGCGCGGCGGGGCCGGCCTCGAAGCGGGCGTCCAGCCCCGTCTCCGCCAGCCATTGACGCAGGCCCTCCATCGAGTCGAGCAGGTCGTGCTCGACCCCTCCCCCCACCCAGCGGGTGTTGAGCAGATCCATGGCCACGGGCTCACCGACCAGTGGCCGGTCCCGGTGCTGCCCCATGCGTCCTCCCCTGCTCAACGGCCGTCTGGATGGTACCAACCTTACCCGGCTAACCGTTCAACGCCATTTGAGTGGTTGACACTGTGCACAACTAACCCCTAAAGTCACGATCAACGGTTACGGCGATCGCGCCGCGACCCCCACCGGAAGAGGCACACCATGGCCGTGTCCACCGCCACCACCGCACACGTGGGACTCAACGTCACCGACATCGAGCGCTCCCGCGACTTCTACAGCCGCCTCCTGGATCTGCAGACCGTCGGCGAGGGCAAGGACCAGGGCCGCGAGTTCGCGCTCCTGGGCCGCGACGGCCGGCTCGTCGTCGCCCTCTGGAAGCAGAGCGCGCACGCCTTCCGCACCGACACCGCCGGCCTGCACCACCTCTCCTTCCAGGTCGAGACCATCGAGGAGGTCCGCCGGACCGAGGCCGAGCTGCGCGCCGCCGGCGTGGAGTTCGCCTACGACGGCGTCGTCCCGCACGGCGAGGGAGCCGCCTCCGGCGGGATCTTCTTCCACGACCCGGACGGCATCCGCCTGGAGATCTACGCCCCCACCGGCGCCGAAGGCACCGAAGCACCCGTCTCCGACGCCCCCACCTGCGGCTTCTTCTAAAGCGACCGGCACGCGATCCCAGAGAGGAGGAGCCATGGGCTCCTACCACCGCGGCGAACTCGCCGTCCAAGAACGCGCCGCGCTCTCGCGGCAGGCGGGCCACACCGCCCGGGCGATCCGGGCGTCGGTGCCCGACGTGGCCGCCGACTTCCTCGCCGACCGCACGTTCCTGGTGGTGGGAGCGGGCGACACCGACGGGCGCACCTGGTGCTCGCTGCTGACCGGCCCGCCCGGTTTCCTCCAGGTCCCCGACGAGACCACGCTCGACGTCGCCGCCCTCCCGCACCGCGGCGACCCGCTCGCCGAGCGGCTGGCCCAGGGCCCCGCCCCCGTCGGGGCCCTGGCCCTGGACCCGGCCCGCCGGCGGCGCATGCGCCTGAACGGCACCATCCGGCCGCACGGCACGGGCCTGCGCATGGAGACCGAGGACGTCTACGCCAACTGCCCCAAGTACATCCAAAAGCGCACACCGCTGCCCGCGGCGCCCGCCGGCACCGCACCCGTCCACGGCCACGCCCTCACCACCGACCAGCAGGACCTCGTCCGGCGCGCCGACACCTTCTTCGTCGCCACCCGCTCCGAGACCGGGCAGGCGGACGCCAACCACCGCGGCGGCGGCCCCGGCTTCCTGCGCGTGCACTCGCCCACCCTGCTCAGCTGGCCGGACTACGTCGGCAACGCCATGTTCAACACGCTGGGCAACGTGTGGGTCGAACCCCGGGCCGGCCTGCTCGTCCCCGACTGGCGGACGGGCGACACACTGCAGCTGACCGGACGGGCCCGCGTGGTGTGGGCCGAGGACTCCCCCACCCGGGAGCGCTCGGTGGAGTTCACCGTGGACCACGTCGTGGCCACCGCGGGCGGCGGGCTGCTCGCACCGCACCCGCCGGAGTACTCCAAGGCCAACCCGCCCGTCGACCCGCCGGCCTGACCCGCCCCGGTGCCGCCCCCGCTGCGCCCGCCTGCCAGGATGCGCACAACACGACGAGCAGGAGGACTCACATGGACCTGGGGATCGCAGGCAGGGTCGCGCTGGTCACCGCGGCCAGTTCCGGCCTGGGGCGGGCGATGGCCGTGGCACTGGCCGCCGAGGGCGTGAACGTGGCCGTCACCGGTCGCGACGAGGAACGCCTCGCCGCGACCGTGGCGGCCTGCGCGGAGCACGGGGTGTCCGCGATCGCGCTGGCCTGGGACCTGGCCGAGCACGGCCGGGCCCCGCAGGTGGCCGCACAGGTGGCCCGCGACCTGGGACCGGTCGACATCCTCGTCAACAACACCGGGGGGCCGCCGCCCACGCCCGCCCTGGGCCAGGACACCGCACTGTGGCAGGACCAGTACGCGTCCATGGTGCTGCCCGTCATCGCGCTCACCGACGCCGTGGTGCCGGGCATGCGCGAGCGCGGGTGGGGCCGGATCATCACCAGCACCTCCTCGGGGGCGGTCGCCCCCATCCCGAACCTGGGCATCTCCAACACCCTGCGGGCGTCCCTGCACTCCTGGTCCAAGACCCTGGCCCGGGAGGTGGCCGCCGACGGCGTGACCGCCAACGTCATCGTCCCCGGCCGCGTCGCCACCCCGCGCACGGACTCCCTGGACCGGGCCCGCGCCGAGCGCGAGGGCCGCACGGTGTCCGAGGTGGAGGCCGACGCGCGCGCGAGCATCCCCGCCGGGCGCTACGGCCGTCCCGAGGAGTACGGCGCGGTCGCCGCCTTCCTGGCGAGCCGCCAGGCCGCCTACGTCACGGGCACCGCCGTGCGCGTGGACGGCGGCCACCTGCCCACGGTCTAGGTGTATTGACCACAGAGGTTGGTTACGCGGGAGGCGGGAGGGCCGCTGATCGCGGTGTGGAACCGGTGGTGATTGTAGTGGTGCAACCACCCGGTGAACGCCTCCCGCTTCTCGGCCTCGGACGTGTAGGAGCGGGCGTAGGCCCATTCGTCGGTCAGAGTCCGGTTGAAGCGTTCGACCTTGCCGTTGGTCTGGGGCCGGTAGGGGCGGGTGCGCTTGTGCTTGATGCCCTGGTCACGGAGCAGGTCCCGCCAGGTGTGGGACTTGTAGCAGGACCCGTTGTCGGTCAGCACCCGCTCCACCGTGATGCCGCACGAGGCGAAGTAGGCATGCGCCCGCTCCCAGAACCCGGTCGCGGTCTCCTTCTTCTCATCGGCCAGGATCTCTGAGTAGGCAAGCCGGGAGTGGTCGTCCACGGCGTTGTGCAGGTAGGCGTACCCGGCTCCGGAGCGGTTCTTGCGGCCCTGGGGGCGCCCCACCGTCTTGTGGCCGCCGCCGTCGGGGATGTTGCCGAGCTTCTTGATGTCCACGTGCACCAGCTCGCCGGGCCGCTCGCGCTCGTAGCGGCGCACCACGCGGCCGGTGGCCCGGTCCAGATGTGTGAGGCGGGCGCACCGGTAGCGGGTCAGGATCCGGTGGACGGTGGAGGCGTGCATGCCCAGGTGGCCGCCGATCCGGGCCGGCCCCCACCGTTTGAGGACACGAAGTTTGACGACACGGCGCTCGCGGCGGGTGGGGGTGGCCCGGGGGCAGCGGGCCGGGCGGCTGGAGGCGTCGTTCATGCCTGCTTCGCCGTGTTGGCGGTAGCGGGTGGCCCAGCGCTTGGCCGTGGTGTGGCTGACCTGGAAGCGTTCGGCGGCTCGCCGCAGCGGCCAGCCGTCCTCGACGACGCAGCGGGCCAGGAGCAGGCGTCCGGCGGGGGTGAGCTTGGCGTTGGCATGGGTAATGTGGGCCACGGAGGGCCTCCTGACCTTCTTCAGGTGTTGAT
Source organism: Nocardiopsis sp. Huas11 (assembly GCF_003634495.1). Lineage (GTDB taxonomy): Bacteria > Actinomycetota > Actinomycetes > Streptosporangiales > Streptosporangiaceae > Nocardiopsis. The sequence continues at coordinate 5,970,154 of NZ_RBKY01000001.1, forward strand.
CTCGACAATCCACACCTATGTCGGAGGCCCTCTCTTGCTGTCAAATCGCCGCCGGTCTGTATCTAACCTCTGTGGTCAGTACAGCTAGGCCGTGTTTTTCTGAAGGCTTTCGGGTGAGCTCGCGGTCGTCAGGTCGTCTCTCGCAAGCCGATGTGCGAAGTTCAGCCTGGTGGTGCTGCACGAGCGCAGAGGCGCCGCGAGAGGCGGTCCTGGCGGCCGCGAGCCCGGAATGCTGCAAAAACACGGCCTAGCCGCCCCGGCGGCGCGGGCTCACCGGGCGGCCCGCCGCGGCGGCAGCGGCACGAACGCGCTCGTCCGGCGGGCGTACTCCGCCCAGCCGGGCCGCCCCGCCATGTGCTCGTCCAGCAGGCGCTGACCGGACCCCCTGGTGAGCAGGAACGTCATCACCAGGAGGGCCGGCAGCGTCACCAGCACCCACCAGGAACCGGACGCGACCAGGAACAGGCCCCACCACACGCACGCGTCACCGAAGTAGTTGGGGTGGCGCGTCCACGCCCACAGCCCGCGGTCCATGATCCGGCCCCGGTTGGCCGGATCGGCCTTGAACCGGCGCAGCTGGGCGTCCCCGACCGCCTCGAAGCAGAACCCGAACAGCCACAGGGCCGCCCCGGCCGCGGCGAGCGCGCCCGGCGGCCCCGAGACGTGCGCCGACACCTGGACCGGCAGGGAGATCAGCCACACCAGAGCGCCCTGGAGGAGGTAGACCATCCGCAGGGCGTAGGCGTCCCGGCTCCCGGGGGCCCGCGAGAGCAGCCGGTCATAGCGGGGGTCCTCCCCGCTTCCGCGAGAGCGCCGGTGGATGTGCGCGGCCAGGCGCACACCCCACACCGCGACCAGGCCGAACAGCAGCCAGGCGCGCGCGAGGTCGGCGGTGGCCGTGCTCAGGCCGACCGCCGCGACCAGCACGAAGCCCAGGCCCCACGCCACGTCCACGACACTGTGCCGCCCCACCCGGCGGCCCACCGCGAAGGCGCCCAGCATCAGAGCCGCCAGGGCCAGGGCGCTCAGCGCACCGGTGAACGCGAACGCACCCAGGGCCGTCACCGGGAGCGCTCCAGCACGATCTGCTCCACGTCGATCATCCCGGCCCGGAACCCCGCCTCGCAGTAGGCCAGGTAGAACGACCACATGCGGCGGAACGTGTCGTCGAACCCCAGGCCGGCCACGCGCTCGGCGGCGCCCTCGAAGGACTCCCGCCACAGTCGCAGCGTGTCGGCGTAGTCGGCGCCGAACGCGAGCCGGTCGACCACCCGCAGCCGGGTCCGGTCCCGCAGCTGGCGCTCGATGGCGGTGACCGAGGGGATGAGCCCTCCAGGGAAGATGTACTTGTGCATCCAGGTGTAGGAGTGGCGCGAGGCCCGCATCAGCCCGTGCTCCATGGTGATGCTCTGCAGGCCGACCCGCCCGCCCGGGCGCACCAGGCGGTCCAGGCCCGCGAAGTAGACCGGCCAGTAGCGCTGGCCGACCGCCTCGACCATCTCCACGCTCACCACCGCGTCGTAGGCCCCGGCCACGTCGCGGTAGTCGCGCAGCTCCACCCGGACCCGGTCGCCCAGGCCGGCCGCGTCCACGCGCTCGCGGGCCAGGTCGCGCTGCTGCGAGGACAGCGTGACCGTGGTGACACGCGCGCCCCGGCGCGCGGCGCGCACGGCCAGCTCGCCCCAACCGGTGCCGATCTCCAACAGCTCGGTGCCGTCGGTGACCCCGGCGCCGTCCAGCAGGCGGTCGATCTTGCGCCGCTGGGCCCGGGCCAGCGTGGCGGGATCGCGGTCCTCGCCGCCGTCGAACAACGCGCTGGAGTAGGTCATGGTCGGGTCGAGGAAGGTGGCGAAGAGGTCGTTGGACAGGTCGTAGTGGTGGCTGATGTGCCGCCGCGCGCCGCTGCGGGTGTTGCGGTCGCGGGAGGGCCGGCGGGGCAGCGTGATGTGGCGCAGCGGTCGCAGCGGCCTCGGCACCAGCTCCTCGTACCCGGCGGCCAGGACCGTCAGCAGGCGGACCAGATCGGGGGAGTCCCACTCCCCCGCCATGTAGGACTCACCGAACCCGATGAGTCCGCCGGCCGCCAGCCGTCGGTGGAAGGCGTCGGGGTCGTGCAGGCACAGCACCGGCGGTCCGGCGGCGGCCGGCTCGTCCGATCCCGTGTGCAGCCGGACGCCGGCGCGCGCGGCGGCGTACCCGGTCAGGGCGCGCGCCACGAGGGTCCGCGGCCCGCGGGCCGGCATCCGGGCGACATCGGGCCAGCGCCGGGCGTCGAGGTCGGGGGCCTGGCGCCGGTCGGTCGTGTCCTGGGTCGTGTTCATCGCGTTCGGTTCGTCCGTTCTCTTCGTCCACGGTCGTAGGCCCGCGGCGGGTGGACCCGCAGGCCGCGCAGGTAGAGCCCGATCCCCTGGCGGCGGATGCGCAGCGCGCCGACCAGTGGGGCGAGGGGGTGCCGCAGCGCCAGCCGCAGCAGCGCCCCGGGGGTGGCCGGGCGGTGCAGGCCCCGCACCGAGGCCACGAAGGGCGGTCGGCCCCGGCGGTGCAGGGCGACGGTCAGGGCGAGGCGGTCCCCGGGGAGCGGCAGGCCGAGCCGGTAGCGCCCCTCCACCCCGTTGAACGGGGACACGTGGAAGTCCTTGTCCACCTCGGCCCGGCCCCGCTCGTCGACCTCCAGCAGGTAGCGGTGACGCCCGCCGTAGGTGTTGTGGACCTCGGCGACCACCCGGGCCAGGCGCCCGCGGTCGTCGTGGCACCAGTACACGGTCAGCGGGTTGAAGACGTGGCCGAGCACCCGGGCGTGGGCCAGCATCAATACGCGTCCGCCCGCGAGGTCGACCCCGTGTCCGGCGAGGTAGGCGTCGATGTCGGCCCTGGTGGAGGCGGCCCCGCCCTCGCCGTGGTCGGCGGCGCGGAACCCGCTCAGCGCCCGCAGGGGCCAGGGCGGGCGCGGCAGGTCGTCCAGGTCCACCAGCCAGTAGTAGGTGCGGTACGCGAAGGAGTGCCGCACCGGTTCGGCGCGCACGTGCCGCACGGTGGACTCGTACAGCGCCGGGATCCCGGGCACGCTCACCAGCGCACCCCCAGGCTCGCCGCCGCGGTGACCCCCGAGCGGCACCCGTCCTCGTGGAAGCCCCACCCGTGGTGCGCGCCGGCGAAGGCCACGACCCCGTCGTCGAGCTCGCCGAGCCGCCGCTGGGCCGCCACGGAGGCGGGCGTGTAGACGGGGTGGGCGTAGTCCATGGCCGCCACGACCCTGTCGGGCGCGACCGCACCGCCGTCGTTCAGGGTCACCACGTACTGCTCGCCGCCGGGCAGGTGCTGCAGGCGGTTCATGTGGTAGCTCACCCGCACCGGCGCGTCGTCGGGCTCGCACGAGGACAGCCGGTGGTTCCAGCTCGCCCACACGGCCCGGTCCCGGGGCAGGACGGAGGTGTCGGTGTGCAGCAGGGTGCGGTTGCGGGAGTAGCCGAAGGCCCCCAGGACCTCCTTCTGGACCGGGGTGGGCGACTCCAGCAGCGCCAGGGCCTGGTCGGCGTGGGTGGCCACCACGGCCGCGTCGAACTCCTCCTCCCGCGCCCCGACCCGCATCCGCACCCCGCGGTCCGTGCGCGCCAGGCCGCTGACGGGCGCGCCGGTGCGCACCGAGGCCAGGTTCGCGGCCACGCGCTCCACGTACACCCGCGATCCGCCCTCGACCGTGCGCCAGGAGGGCGAACCCCACACCGAGAGCATGCCGTGGTGGCGCAGGAAGGCGAACAGGTAGCGGGCCGGGTAGTCCAGGGACGCGCCCGGCGGACACGACCACACCGCGGACACCAGCGGCAGCAGGAAGTGCGCGACGAAGTACGGGCCGAAACGGTGGTGGCGCACGAAGCCGCCCAGGGTGGGCTCGCGCACCGGCGCGGGCGGGCCGCCCTCGAGCACGCGCCGGGCCGCGCGGTGGAAGCGCGGCACCTCGGCCAGCATGCGCACGTAGGCGGCGCTGCGGCGGGAACGGTTCGGGAGCAGGGCGGGCAGCCCCCGCGCACCCGCGTACTCCAGACCGCACCCGTCACAGCGCACCGACATGCTCATCTCGGTGGAGCGGGTCGGTACCCCCAGCTCCTCGAACAACCGCAACAGGTGGGGATAGGTGCGACGGTTGTGCACGATGAAGCCGCTGTCCACCGGCAGCTCCGCGCCGCCCGCCCCTCCCACCCCGTGGGTGTGCGCGTGCCCGCCGAGACGGTCGTCCGCCTCCAGCAGGGTGACGTCGGCGTGCCGTTGGAGCACGTGGGCGGCGGTCAGCCCGGCGACGCCGGAGCCGATGACCGCGATCTGGCGGCGGGGGGCGGTACGGCCCGTGACCATGGGTCCTCTTCACTCGATGGCTGTGCACTGACACGGGTGATTCGCCGCGGGAACGGTGGGCGGATTGGTCCCGGCACATCACGGATCGATCACGACATGTGGGCCGATCCACACCCCGGGTCCTGGACTCCGGCACCGCACCGGAGCACCCTGGGGGCATGCGACTGCGCCTCCCACGGTTTCTCCAACGCACCGACCGCTACCTCTACGACCGCGTGACGGCCATCGGACTGCCCGTGCTGGACCCGGTCACGCCCCGCTTCGTCCAGGCCACCGACCACATGGCGCCCTGGCTGCTGGTCTCGGCCACGCTCGCGGCCACCGGCGGCCCGCGCCTGCGGCGCACCGCGCTGCGGGCGATCGCCGCCGCCGGCGCCGCCAACGCCGCCTCCTCCCTGGTCAAGCACCTGGTCATCCGCTCGCGCCCGGACAGCTCCCGGATACCGCCCACCCGCCGGCCCTACCGCACCTACGGCAGCTCCTCCTTCCCCTCCGGCCACACCGCCGCGGCGGCGGCCTTCGCCGGAGGCATCGCCGTGGACGCCCCGCGCCCGCTGTCCGCCGTGGTCTGGGCCATCGCCGGCGCCGTGGCCCTGTCCCGGGTGCACAGCGGCGTCCACTATCCCGGCGACGTCGCCGGCGGCCTGGCCATCGGCTCCGCCGCGGCCGTGCTCTCGCGGGCCGTGCTGCCCGCCCGCCCCGAACTGGTCTCGGGCGCGCGCACCGTCCCCGCGGGCACGGCCGCGGCCGACCCCGACGGTTCCGGCGTCACCGTGGTCGTCAACCCGCGTTCCGCGGGCACCGGGATCGGATCGCCGAGCTTCGGCGACACCGCCGACCGCGTGACGCGCTCCCTGCCCAAGGCCCGCATCGTGCCGCTGACACCGGACGACGACATGGCCGCGGTGATGGACGAGGCCGCCCGCGCCTCGCGGATCCTGGTGGTCTCGGGCGGCGACGGAACGGCCAACGCCGGCGCCCGGGCCGCCCTGGAGCACGACGTGCCCCTGCTCGTCCTGCCGACCGGCACCCTGAACAACTTCGCGCGCACCCTCGGGCTGTCCTCGGTGGAGACCGCACTGCGGGCCTACGCGAACGGGCGCCTGGCCAGGGTCGACGTGGGCGAGGTCGACGGCCGCATCTTCCTCAACACCGCCACGTTCGGCTCGCACCCGCGCCTGGTCCGGCGGCGCGACCGCTGGGCGCCCCGGATCGGCAAGTGGCCCGCGTTCGGCCTGGCCCTGTGGCGGGACCTGAGGGACGTCGAGCCCACACCGACCCGGGTCGACGGCCGGCCGGTCCGCGTGTGGTGGGCCTTCGTCGGCAACTGCCAGTACCGCACCCACGGGCGCGTCCCGGCACTGCGCGAACGGCTCGACGACGGACGGCTCGACGTGCGCGTTTTGGGGGCCGCTCGGATCTCCCCCCGGTGGCGGGCCCTGACCGACGTCCTCTTCGGCCGCTCCCGGGGCGGCCAGGGCTACTCCGCCCGGCTCACCACCGGCTTCACCCTCGCCCTCCCGGCCGGCCACCGGCAGATCTCCGTGGACGGCGAGGTCTGGGAGTGCGGGGAGACGGTCCGGTTCACCAAGCGGCCCGCCGCGCTGCGCGTCATCGTCGCGCCCGCGACCGACTGAGGGCGCACCGCACACCGCGGGCGGCCACGTCGCCACACCCGACCTCCCGCGGGGTGCGGACCGCCGCACCCCGCGGTTCCCGTCCCCGGAATGGGTGAAATCACCGCAAACGTACGCCAAGTCCGCCCTACCTCGTGCCCGCCCACCCCCACGAATGATTCGCTGTCAGTGACGCATCATGACCGCGAGCGACGAGGGGGCGCCATGACGGCGCGGACCGGCCGACAGCGACCCCACGGACCCCCGCACGCGCGCGACCCCTGGCTGCCGTTGTTCCTGGCCGTCGCGACGGTCGCCGCACTCGTCACCGCCTGGCCACTGCTCCACACCGTCCTGCCCGAGACCGAACCGGTCCGAGCCGGCCACACCCTCCCCGTCGGCTCCGGCCAGGACGTCGAAGCCGCACTGGTCCTGCCCCAGGACGGCTGGGCCCTGCACCCCGCCACCAGCGCCGCCGAACGCGAGTACCACCTCAGCCGGGGCCCGGTGGAACTGACCCTGACCTCGGTCACCCCCACCACCCCCGCCCCGCCCACCGCCGCCCGGCTCTGGGAGGGCCTGGACCGCACCCTGCGCGCCGCGGACGCCTCCGCCCGCCTGGGCACACCCGACACCGTCACCGCACAGGACGGCACACCCGGCCTGACCGGCCCGCTGACCAGCGACACCGCATCCGGCACCGCCGTCCTGTACCCCTCACCCGACGGCCGGTTCGCCGTATCGATGACACTCGCCGGGCCCGACGCCTCGCACGCCGACCTGGCCGCCGTGGACGACGTGCTGACCTCGATCACCTTCACCCGGGAGGACGCGTGAGCCGCACCTCCCGCCCGCTCGGCCCGGTACTCGCCCCGCGGCGCGGGCACACCCGCGACCACGACCCCGGCGCCGGACCGCCCGCCCGCCACGTCCGCCCGCCCAGGCCGCGACCGCCCGCGCTCGCGGCCACCGCCGCCATCGCCCTGGGCTGCACGGCCGGCGGCGCGGTCCTGGTCGCCCAGATCTCCGGCAGCGCCCGGGTCTTCCCCGGCGAGATGGTGCTCGCACTCGTCCTGGCCGCCGCCACGCTCACCTTCGGCTTCTGGCTGCTGCGGCGCATCCGCCCCGTCCGCGCCCCCGACCCCGTGGTCTGCGCGGTCGCCGCCCTGTGGGGCCTGACCGCGGCCACCGGAGCGGGCGTGATCGCCAACTCCGCACTGCACGGCGTCTGGGCCACCGTCCTGGGAGTGGGACCGGCCACCGCCTGGGGGGCCGCCCTGACCGCCCCCCTCAACGAGGAAGCGCTCAAACTCGCCGGCGTCGTCCTCGTGGCGATCGCCTTCCCGCGCGCCCTGCGCGGCCCCGCCGACGGCTACATCCTCGGTGCGATCGTCGGGCTCGGCTTCGAAGTCACCGAGAACCTCATCTACGCCCTCGGCGCCATCGTCCAGTCCGGGGCGACCGCCGGCGCGCTCTCGGTCGTGCAGTCGGCGGTCCTACGGGTCGGGCTGACCGGCCTGGGCTCGCACTGGGCGATGACCGCCGTCGCCGGAACCGCCATCGGCCTGCTCGTCCCCCTCCGGCACCGGCCCGCACCGCGCCGAGCGGCGGCCGCGGCCGCACTGGTCCTGCTGGCCATGGCACTGCACTGGCTGCTGGACGCGCCCCTGTTCGGGAACACGGTCCCGGCCGTCCTGGCCAAGGTCCTGGTGATCTTCACCGCCACGATGCTGGTCTACCTCACCGCCCGCCGGGACCACCGCCGCCGTGTGCGGGCCGCCCTGGCCGCCCAGGGCGCCGCCGCGGGCGTGCCCCCCTCGGCCGCCCTGGCCCTGGCCACCCGCGGCGGCCGCCGCCGCGAACGACGGCGCAGCGCCCCCGGCGACCTGGACCTGGTCCGCGAGCGCCAGCGGCAGATGCTCGACGACGCCGAGGACAGCGCCGCCCACCGCGACCCCGCCTGAGGCGGACCCGAAGGCGAGCAGGCGAAGGACCCAGGAGCCACGGGTCGGGAGGGATCCGCTCAGGGGCGGATCCACCGGTGCAGCAGCGTTCCCCCGCCCTCCAGGAGCAGCCGCGGCACCAGGACCTGGTCCACACCCGCACCCGCCGTGATGCGCTGCTCCACCCCCGCCGCCAGCACCGGCACGACGGTCAGGCACAGCTCGTCCAGCACCCCCTCGGCCGCCACGTCACGCAACAGCCGGGGCCCGCCCTCGCACAGGACGCGAGGCATCCCCCGCTCACGCAACGCCTCCACCGCCGCGAACAGGTCGACCTCCGCCTCGCCCAGCACCAGCACCCGCTCGGCGCCCAGCACCGCACGCGCCCGCTCCAGCGCCTCCTCACCCGCCTCCTGGCAGGTCAGCATCCACACCTGGCCACGATCGGGCTCCGGAGCCGCCAGCAGCGGCGGCACGTGCGCACTGCGCGAGACCACCGCCAGCGCAGGATGCGCGGCGCGCCCCTGCGCCAGGGCCCGCGCACGCCGCTGCGCGCCGCGCGGCCCGGGCCGGCGGTAACCCTCCGCGCGCGCCGTCCCGGCGCCCACCAGCACCACGTCGGCCAGATCCCGCAACAGCGTGAACACGACCAGGTCGGCCTCGGTGTTGATGGTCCCGGTCCGGCCGTCGTTGCCCGCGGCCGCACCATCGATCGTGGCGACCATGTTGGCCCGCACCCACGCCCGCGCACCCGTGTCCGGATAGGCGTAGAGCTCCTCCAGCACGGCGTCCGCGACCACGTCACCGGGCCCGGCCGCGCCCGGCGCGACCTCGTTCATCAGGACTCGCACGACCACACCGCCACCATGTACATGACCCCGAACGGGTCGTCGGCCAAGAGCATCTCGGGCCGGTAGGACGCCCCGCCCCGCACCACCGCGGCCGCCATCACCTGGAGCGCGGCCCGCCCCGCCACCAGGAGCTCCGCGGCCAGATCCGGCTCCAACCCCAGCAGCGCCGCGGGGTCGGCGCCGGCCAGGGCCCGCCGCACACGCTCGTCGAAGTCGAAGGCGCGCTCGTCCAGGTGCCCGGGCGCCCGCACGCCCCGGCGCGCGCTGCCGTCGCCCATCACCAGCAGCCCCACCCGCTCAGGGCGGTCGGCGATCAGGCGCGCCGACTCCGCCACCGCCGCGGGCCCGGCGTCGAAGGCCACCGCGCGCATCTCCACGGGGACCGCGGGGGCGACCGCGTCCAGCAGCCGGCCGGCGACCCCCAGGCTCAACGGCAGCGCGTCCTTCGACGGACCCGCTCCGGCGCCCCCGAAGGCCCCGACCGGGGCCGGCCCCGGCGCGTGCGCTCCACCGGCCTCGGCCCCGCCCACGACCACGATCACCTCGGGCCCGAGCGCGACCAGGCAGGCCAGCGCCGCCTCGCAGGCCTTGCGCAGGTCCGCGGCGACGTCCTGGCCCCCGGTGAGCTCCCGCAGCAGCAGCGGCGGATGCGGACAGACAGCGGTTCCGACGATCATGCGTTCATCCCTAGGCCAAGCCTCTCACCGCGCGCGAAGGAGGGCGCACACCCCGGATCGTGGCGACCATGTCCAACACCTGGCGGGTCTCCACCACCTCGTGGACCCGGTACACCTGCGCCCCGTGCCAGGCGCACACCGCCGTCGCCGCCAGCGTGCCGGTCAGCCGCTCCCCCACGGGCAGGTCCAGGGTCTCGCCCACGAAGTCCTTGTTGGACAGCGACACCAGCACCGGCCACCCCGTCGCCGTCATCTCGTCCAACCGACGTGTGAGCTCCAGCGAATGCCAGGTGTTCTTACCGAAGTCGTGGGCCGGATCGATGAGCACCGACTCCGCTGACGCCCCCAACGACACCGCCCTCTCCGCCAGGGCCACGGTCGACTCGATCGCGTCCCGCACCACATCGTCATAGTGCAGCCGGTGCGGCCGGGTGCGCGGGGCCACCCCGCCGGTGTGGGTGCACACCAACCCCGCCCCGAACTCCGCGGCCACCTCGGCCAGCTCCGGGTCGTACCCGCCCCAGGCGTCGTTGAGCAGGTCCGCGCCCGCCTCGCACACCGCCCGGCCCACCGAGGCCCGCCAGGTGTCCACACTGATGACCAGGTCGGGGAACTCCGCACGGACCGCCGCCACGAAGTCGACGATCCGGCGCTTCTCCTCGTCCGCGCCGATCTCCTCGCCCGGAGCCGCCTTGATACCGCCGATGTCGACGATGTCCGCGCCCTGGGCCACCACACGGCGCACACGTTCGAACGCGGGCCCGTCGTCCCAGGTCGCCCCGCGGTCGTAGAAGGAGTCCGGAGTCCGGTTGACGATCGCCATCACCAGAGCCGCGTCCCGGCCGTACTCCCGTCCCCGCAGTCTCAGCACGAGTCGGCCACCTCTCCCTGCCGCCACTGGGGTGCGGGCGCCACCCGGCCCGCCGGGCCCCGCTCGGCCACACCCACCGTACGTGTCATCGTGCGCCCGCCCGTGCCGAACTGGCGCACCTGCACCGACTCGCGCCCCTGCCCCAGACCCACCCTGCGGTCGGCCACGGCCAACAGCTCGGTGGCCATCATCCCCAGCCCGCGCAGGCTCTGGTGCCGGTGCGCGCGCCGACCCATGTCCACCTGCGCGATCGCGTCCGCGCCCCGGCGCAGATAGGTGTCCACCAGCACCGCCAGCTCCACCCCGTAACCCGTCGGCACCGGCAGGTCCCGCAGCAGCTCGCGGCGCACCGCCCACTCCCCCGACAGGGGTTGGACCACACCCGCCAGCTCCGGCCAGCGCAGCGCGATGGTGGGCCGCGCCACCAGCTCGGTCACCCGCCCGCCCTCGTTGGTGCCCGCTCCGCTGCCGGCCTGGTCCAGGACCCGGTCGTAGAACGCCTTGACCAGGCCCACCCCCGGCTCGGTCAGCAGCGGACCCAACAGCCCCGACACGAAGTGGGTGTCCCACTCCACCAGGTCGGCGTCCATGAAGGCCACCACGTCACCGGAGGTGACGAAGTACGACTTCCACATGGCCTCGCCCTTGCCCTGGTAGTGGCCCAGATCCGGGCGCACGTCCACCACCCGGTGCACCCGCGCCCCCGCGGCACGGGCGAGCGCACCGGTGTCGTCGGTGGAGTCGGAGTCCATGACGACCAGCTCGTCGACCAGGGGGACCTCCTCCACCAGGGCCGCGCGGACCCGGGCGACGATGCCGCCGACCGTGGCCGCCTCGTTCTTGGCCGGGATCACCAGGCTGACGGTCGTCCCAGCGCGCCGCTTGAGATCCGCCAGCTCCTCGAGCGTCCAGTCCGACCACCGGTAGGTGCGACGCACGAACCATTCGTTGTCCACAAAGCCTCCCCCAGCCGAAACACTAGGGCACACTAACGGGCGCCCTCACCGGTGAGACGGCGAAGGGCGGACAGCGTGATGAAGTCCGCGTGCGTGCCCGCGGTCGTGCACGCGAACGCCCCCGCCACCGCCCCGGCCCGCGCGCACTCCAGGGGCGGCGCGCCCTCCAGGCGGGCGTGCAGGAAGGCCGCGACGAACGAGTCGCCCGCGCCGTTGGTGTCCACGACCGGCGCCCCGGGGTCGGCGGCGGGCACGTGCACGGGCTCGGCCCACCCGCGTTCGAGCACGTGGCAGCCCTCGGCGCCGTCGGTGACCACGACCAGCCCGGCCCGGCCCCGCTCCAGCACGCCGCGCATCACCTCGCCCACGCGTCCGTGGATCGCGGCGGCGCTGAGGAAGACCAGGTCCGAGCGCAGGGCGTAGGGCAGGTGGTGTTCCGCACGGCCGTCCCAGTCGTGCAGGTCGGTGGAGCTGGGCACGCCCAACCGCTCCAGGTCGTCGTAGACGTCCCGGTTGTGGCCCATGATCGACATGTGCACGTGGCGGGCACGCTCCACGAAGGGCAGGTAGAACGCACGCGGCAGCCGCAGGTCGGCGGGGTGGCGGCCGTCGTAGAACGAGAACCTGCGCCCCTGGGCGTCGACCAGGTTCACACCCCGGGGCGTGCCGTGCGGCGAGACCACATGGCTGAAGTCGAGCCCGCGCTCGGCGTAGGCCGCCAGGACCATGCGCCCCTGGACGTCCTCGCCCAGGAAGTCCACGAACTTGGTCGCCAGCCCCAGGGCGTGGCAGCCCAGCGCCACACCGTTGCCGGTGTGACCCACGTAGTCCCGCACCGGCGGTACGAACACCGAGTCGCCCCCGGGCAGGGCGAGGGAGTCGACGCGCACGATGGTGTCGACTCCCGCGCCCGCGATGACGAGGACGTCGTAGTCAGGACTTCCATGGGTGTTGGCTGGCACTGTGCCTCCGAGTGGACGAGTCGGCCGCCAGCCTGCCACACCGGTCCGACGCCCGTTCGACCAGCCAGTCGAACAGCGCCGGGTCCCGCCCCATCTCCGGATGCCACTGCACACCGAGCACGTCGGGGACCCCGGTGTACTCCAGCGCCTCGACCGTGCCGTCCTCGGCCCAGGCCGTGGCCACCACCCCCTCGCCCAGGACGTCGACGGCCTGGTGGTGGTAGGACGGCGCGTCCACACGCGTGCGCCCCAGCACCGCCGCGGTCAGCGACCCCTCCGCGACCGAGACGGCGTGCTCGTCGAACACCCCCGGCCGGCGGCGGTGCCCCTCGTGCCCCACCCGCGCGGGCAGGTGCTGCACGAGCGTGCCCCCACGCGCCACGTTGAGCAACTGCATGCCCCGGCACACGCCCAGGACCGGAATCCCCCTCTCCAACGCGGCCGCCAGCAGAGCGCACTCGGCCCCGTCCCGGGCCGCCTGCACCCCGGCGGTGTGCTCCTCCGCCTCGGCGCCGTACAGGCCGGGGTCGAGATCGCCGCCGCCCGCCAGCACCAGCCCGTCCAGGCGCTCCACGGCCCCCGCCACCCCCTCCACCGGGGGCAGCAGGACCGGGACCGCGCCGGCCGCGGCCACGGCGTCGGTGTAGGCGCCCGGCAGCAGCACCGCGGGCATCTCCCAGACCCCCCACGAGGCGGACTGGGCGTAGGCGGAGACTCCGATGACCGGTGACACGGCACCCACCTACTCGGGAGTGACGTAGGCACCGGAGATGCCGCCGTCGACCAGGAAGTTGGACCCGGTGATGAACGAGGCGTCGTCGCTGGCCAGGAACGCCACCGCGGCGGCGATCTCCTCGGCCTCGGCGAAGCGCCCCAACGGCACGTGCACCAGGCGGCGGGCCGCCCGCTCGGGGTCCTTGGCGAACAGCTCCCGCAGCAGCGGGGTGTTCACCGGCCCCGGCGAGAGGGCGTTGACCCGGATGCCCTCCCGGGCGAACTGCACGCCCAGCTCCCGGCTCAGGGCCAGCACACCGCCCTTGCTGGCGGTGTAGGAGATCTGGGAGGTCGCCGCCCCCATCGTGGCCACGAACGAGGCGGTGTTGACGATCGAACCGCGCCCCTGCTCGCGCATGTACGGCAGCGCGTACTTGCAGCACAGGTAGACCGACGTCAGGTTGACCTCCTGCACACGGCGCCAGGCCTCCAGCCCCGTGGTGAGGATCGAGTCGTCCTCGGGCGGGGAGATCCCGGCGTTGTTGAAGGCCACGTCCACGCTCCCGCAGGTCCGGTGCACGGTCGCGAACAGCTCCCGGACCTCGCCCTCGTCGGTGACGTCGGCCCGCAGGAAGCGGCCGCCCACCTCCTCGGCCACCTCCCGGCCCGCCTTCTCGTCCACGTCGACGGCGACGACGCTCGCGCCCTCGGCGGCCAACCGCCGGGCGGTGGCGCGGCCGATACCGCCCCCCGCCCCGGTGATGACGGCCACGCGCTGGTCGAACCGGTTCATGTGCGCTCCCTCAGGTGTCGTCGGAGACGAAGACGGTCTTGGTGTCGGTGAAGGCGTCCAGTGCGTCGGGCCCCAGCTCACGGCCGATGCCCGACTGCTTCATGCCGCCGAACGGCGTCCAGTAGCGCACCGCCGAGTGCGAGTTGACCGACAGGTTGCCCGCCCGCACGGCGCGCGAGACCCGCAGGGCGCGGCCCACGTCGCGGGTCCACACCGATCCGGCCAGCCCGAAGTCGGAGTCGTTGGCGATGCGCACCGCGTCCTCCTCGGTGTCGAAGGGCAGCACCGAGACCACGGGGCCGAAGATCTCCTCGCGGAAGGCGGGCTCGTCGGGGTCGGCCGTGGCCAGGACGGTGGGCGGGAACCAGAACCCGGGCCCGTCCGGAGCACTGCCCTGGAAGGCCACGCTCGCCCCGTCCACGTAGCCGGCGACGCGGTCGCGCTGGGCGGCGCTGATCAGCGGGCCCATGTCGGTGGCCGGATCACCGGGATCGCCCACGGTCACGGCCGCCACGGCCGGGCGCAGCAGCTCCATGAAGCGTTCGTAGACCGGGCGCTGGACCAGGAGCCGGGACCGGGCGCAGCAGTCCTGGCCCGCGTTGTCGAAGACCCCGCCGGGAGCGGCCGCGGCGGCCCTGCCCAGATCGGCGTCGGCGAAGACGATGTTGGCGCTCTTGCCGCCCAACTCCAGCGTCAGGCGCTTGAGCCGCTCGGCCGAGGCCGCCATGATCGACCGCCCCACCCGGGTGGAGCCGGTGAAGGCGATCTTGGCGACGTCGGGGTGGCGCACCAGGCGGTCCCCGGCCACGGGCCCCGCCCCGGGCAGCACCTGCAGCACACCGTCGGGCAGCCCCGCCTCGCGGGCCAGCTCACCGATGCGCAGCGCGGTCAGCGGCGTGAGCTCGGCGGGTTTGACGACCACGGTGTTGCCCGCGGCCAGCGCCGGCGCCGCACCCCAGGCCAGGACCGGCATGGGGAAGTTCCACGGGACGATGACGCCGACCACCCCGAGCGGCTCGGCGAAGGTCACGCTCCACCCGCCGGGGACGGGGATCTGGCGTCCGCAGGCGCGCTCGGGCGCACCCGCGTAGTACTGGAAGACGTCGCGGGCGTTGCCCGCCTCCCACCGGGCCTGGCCCACGGGGTGCCCGGCGTTGCGCACCTCCAGCCCGGCGAGCTCCTCACCGTGCTCGTCCAGGGCGGCGGCGACGGCGCGCAGCAGCCGCGCGCGCTCCCCGGGCGCGGTGTCCCGCCAGGCCGGGAAGGCCGCGGCGGCGCGGGCGACCGCCGCGTCGGTCTCCTCGGCCGAGGCCAGGGCGACGGTGGCCAGGACCTCCTCCGTGGCCGGGTCGATCACTCGGTGCTCGGTCCCCACTGCTTCCCCCTCGTGTGCGTCGGTGCGCCGGTCCCGAGTCGTCACAGACGCTCGAAGCCGCGGAACATCTCCCAGTCGGTGACGGCGGCCTCGAAGGCGGCCAGTTCCACCCGGGCGTGGTTGGCGTAGTGGTCGACGACGTCCTCGCCGAAGGCGGCCTTGGCCAGTTCGCTGCCCTCCCACAGCTCCAGCGCCTCGCGCAGGGTGGTGGGGACGGTGGGCAGTCCGGAGGTGTAGGCGTTGCCGGTGAAGGGCTCGGGGGGTTCGATCCCCTGGTCGACGCCGTGCAGTCCGGCGGCGATGAGCCCGGCGGTGGCCAGGTAGGGGTTGACGTCGCCGCCGGGCACCCGGTTCTCCACGCGCAGGGAGGGTCCGTGGCCCACCAGGCGCAGGGCGCACGTGCGGTTGTCGGGGCCCCAGGCCACGGCGGTGGGGGCGAAGCTGCCCGGCACGTAGCGCTTGTAGGAGTTGATGTTGGGGGCCAGCAACAGCGTGAACTCGCGCAGGGCGGCGAGCTGTCCGCCCAGGAAGTGGCGCCCGACGGTGGACAGCCCCCGCCCCTGCGCCATGACCGGGGCGTCCTCCTCGTCGCGCAGGGACAGGTGGATGTGGCAGGAGTTGCCCTCGCGGTCGTTGGGCTTGGCCATGAAGGTCAGGGACAGGCCCTCCTGCGCGGTGATCTCCTTGGCGCCGTTCTTGTAGACGCTGTGGTTGTCGCAGCTGCGCACGGCCTCGTCGTAGCGGAAGACGATCTCGTGCTGTCCCAGGTTGCACTCGCCCTTGGCCGACTCCACGTACAGCCCGGCGCCGGTCATCTCGTTGCGGATGCGGCGCAGGAGCGGCTCCACGCGGGCGCCGCCCAGGACGGAGTAGTCGACGTTGTACTGGTTGGCGGGGGTCAGGTCGCGGTAGGCGCGGTTCCAGGCCTGTTCGTAGCTGTCGCGGTAGACCACGAACTCCAGTTCGGTGCCGACCAGGGCGTGCCAGCCGCGGTCGGCCAGCCGTGCGCGCTGGCGGTGCAGGACCTGGCGCGGGGAGGCGGCCACGGGGGCGCCGTCGTGCCAGGCGAGGTCGGCCGTGACCATGGCCGCGCCCTCGGCCCAGGGGGTCCGGCGCAGCGTGGACAGGTCGGGGACCATCGCGAAGTCGCCGTAGCCGGTCTCCCAGGACGACATCGCGTACCCGTCGACGGTGTTCATGTCCACGTCCACGGCCAGCAGGTAGTTGCAGCCCTCGGTGCCGTGCTCGAGGACCTCCTCCAGGAAGAAGCGGGTGGACAGGCGCTTGCCCTGGAGCCGGCCCTGCATGTCGGTGAAGGCCACCAGGACGGTGTCGAGGGTGCCCTCGGCCGCTTCGCGCCGCAACTCGTCCAGGGACAGTGGGGGGCCGCCGTGCTCGTTCACCTGGGACTCCTTGTCCGCGCCGGGTCCGGCCACCGACGCATTTGGTTTGGTCTCAGACCATTCACCGGTCATGCAACCAGCGAGGTACCCGCCTGTCAATAGCGTGTTACTCCCCTTGACAGCCCCGACCCGGGCGGAAGACCATCTCCGGTAATCCAAAAGGACTGGCGATGAACCAATGAACGCACCGTTGGTTCCGCAAGGCCACGGGCAACCGAACCGAGGGAGCGCCCATGTCCGACACCAACGACCAACCGGTCCACGTCCAGGGGGCCGGGTACGCCGCCGCCGGAGACGACTACCTGCGCCGGCGCCAACTCAGACGCGGCGCCGCCGGATGGGTCCTGCTCGCCGGACTGGGCGTGGCCTACGTCATCTCCGGCGACTTCGCCGGATGGAACTTCGGCCTGGCCGAAGGCGGCTGGGGCGGCCTGCTCATCGCCACCCTGCTCATGGGCGCCATGTACCTGTGCATGGTCCTGGGCCTGGCCGAACTCGCCTCCACCCTGCCCACCGCCGGAGCCGGCTACGGATTCGCCCGCCGCGCCCTGGGCCCCCTCGGCGGCTTCGCCACCGGCACCGCCATCCTCATCGAGTACGCCATCGCCCCCGCCGCCATCGCCGTCTTCATCGGCGGCTACGTCGAGGCACTGGGACTGTTCGGCCTCACCAACGCCTGGCCCGTCTACCTCGTGTGCTACGCCGTGTTCGTCGGCATCCACCTGTGGGGCGTGGGCGAGGCCCTGCGCGTGATGTTCGTGATCACCGGCGCGGCCCTGGTCGCACTCGTGGCCTTCGCCATCGGCATGATCCCGCGCTTCGACCCCGCCAACCTCTTCGACATCGAGCCCACCTCGGCCCTCGGCGCCAGCGCGTTCCTGCCCTACGGATTCGCCGGGATCCTGGGCGCCTTCGTCTTCGGCATCTGGTTCTTCCTCGCCGTCGAGGGCGTGCCCCTGGCCGCGGAGGAGGCACGCGACCCGCGCAAGGACATGCCGCGCGGCATCATCGCCGCGATGTGCGTGCTGATGGTGACCGCCACCGCCATGCTCGTGCTCGCCCCCGGCGGCGCCGGCGCCGCCGCCATGGCCTCCTCCACCAACCCCCTGCCCGAGGCCCTGCGCGAGGCCTACGGCGGCGGCACCGCCCTGGCGAGCTTCGTCAACTACGTCGGGCTCGCCGGACTGGTGGCCTCCTTCTTCTCCATCATCTACGCCTACTCCCGCCAGCTGTTCGCCCTCTCCCGCGCCGGCTACCTGCCGCGGTGGCTGTCGGTGACCGGCAAGCGCCGCACCCCCTACCTGGCCCTCATCGTGCCCGGGACCATCGGGTTCCTCCTGGCCGTCACCGTCGCCGACGGCGACCGGCTGATCAACATCGCCGTGTTCGGCGCCACCGTCTCCTACGTGCTCATGATGACCTCGCACATCGTGCTGCGCCGCCGCGAACCGCACCTGGAACGCCCCTACCGCACCCCCGGCGGCACGGTCACCACCGGCATCGCCCTCGTCCTCGCCGTGTGCGCCCTGGCCGCCACGTTCTTCGTCGACATGGTCGGAGCCGCCGTCACCGCGGCCATCCTCCTCGTCTTCCTCGCCTACTTCTGGTTCTACTCCCGGCACCGCCTGGTCGCCGACGCCCCCGAGGAGGAGTTCGCCCTCATCCAGGACGCCGACTCCGAACTCAACTGACCCCCCGACCCGACCACCACCACCGGTCGCGCGGGGGACGCGCCCACCGCGCGCCCCCCGCGCGACCCGCCCCGGCACCCCGAACGGACGGGCCCTCCACCGAACAGGCCCTAACCTGAGGGAGGCAAGAGCGTCACCGAACGTGGAGGGCACAGGTGGTGAGGACCAACGCCCGCCCCGACACCGACGCCGGGCCGGCCGCCGAAGCCGTGTTCCGCCCCGTCCGGGCGGGCAACGCCTTCGAGGAGACCGTCGAACGGCTGCTGTCGGCGATCAAACTGGGCGTGGTCGCCCACGGCGAGCGCTTCCCCGCCGAACGCGAACTCGCCGGCCGCCTCGGCGTCAGCCGCATCACCCTGCGCGAGGCCATCCGCGCCCTCCAGGAGGAGGGCTACGTCGAATCCCGGCGCGGACGCCTGGGCGGCACCTTCGTCACCTACGTCCGCCCCCGCCCCAGCCGCGCCGAGGCCCGCCGCGTCCTCAAGGACATGCACGTCGACCTCGACGACCTCCTCGCCTTCCGCCGCGTCCTGGAGACCGGCGCCGCCGTCCTGCTCGCCGAGACCGGCCTGACCCCCGACCAGGACCGCCTGCTCACCGAACGGCTGGCGCGCGTGGACGGCGCCGACGTCGACGACTACCGCCGCACCGACACCGTCTTCCACCTCACCATCGCCGAACTCACCGGCTCGCCCTCGCTCTCCTCGTCCCTGACCGAGGTGCGCATGCGCGTCAACGACCTGCTCGACGCCATGCCCATGCTGGTCAAGAACCTCGAACACAGCAGCGCCCAACACCGCGCCATCGTCGAGTCCATCCGCTCCGGCGACCCCGAGGCCGCCCGGCTCGCCGTCCGCGAACACCTGGAGGGCAGCGAAGCCCTGCTGCGCGGCTTCCTCACCTGAGCCCCGCCGAGACCGGCCGCAGCCCCACCGGGCAGCCGGCGACGGCCCTCTTCTCCAGTCCCACCAGGGATGATTCACCCGCGCCCGAGCCGGGCACGGTCCTCAACGACCGACACGCCGCTCATCCACCACTGGTGAGGAGGCCGAGATGAAGTACGACGAGTTCCTCAACAAGGTCCGCGAACTGGGCGAGTACTCCGACCGCGACGAAGCCGAACACGTCGCCCACTCCGTGCTCGGCACACTGGCGCCCCGCCTGCCCGCCGACGGAGTGGAGCACCTGGCCGCGCAGCTGCCCGAACCGCTCACCGAGCCGCTGCACAGGGGCGAACTCGAAGACGCCGAGGACTTCGGGGTCGAGGAGTTCCTCAACCGCGTGGCCGCCGCCACCGGGGCCCGGCCCATGACGGCCGAGTGGGACGCCAGCGCGACCCTCACCGCCGTCGCGGAGAACGTGAGCGGAGGCGAGCTGAACAAGCTGCTCAGCCGGCTCCCCTCCGACTACGCGACCCTGTTCGGCCACCCCGAACTGAGCGGCTGAACCGCGACCCACGGCTCGCCGGCGACCGAGCGCCGCCGGCGGGCCAAAGCGCGCCCCGCCCGCCCCGTCGGCCGACGGGGCACGGAGGCTTCCCGCGCGGGACCCGTCAGACCCCGGCCGTGGGCCCCTCGCCCGCCGCGCCCGCGGGCGGCGGCGTCCGCACCAGGGCCAGCACGCTGGCCGCGAGGTGGTCCGCCGCCCGCCCCGGCTCCAACCGGCCACCGTCGACCTCGTCGGCCGCGGCGTGCAGCACCGCGAAGAACACGGTGACCAGCCAGTCCCGGGGCAGGTCCGAACGGAAGACCCCCTCGGCCCGACCCCGATCGAGCAGCCCTTCGACGCGCGCGCCCACCGCGTCGTGGCGTTCGTGCAGGTGCTCCGGCCCCAGCAGCGCCAACGCCGCCCCGCGGATCCGACGGCAGCCGTCCAGAGACGCCCACGAGGTCCGCACCACCCGCTCCAGCGCCGCGTCGGCCGGCCCGGAGCCCGGCCGGGCCGACTCCAGAGCCAGCCCGGCCTCGGCGAACACGCGGTCCAGTACGGCCGCCAACAACTCCTCCCGCGAGGAGAAGTGGGCGTAGAGCGTCACCCGCCCGACCCCCGCGGCGCGCGCGATCTCGTTCATCGCCGGGGCCTCCCCCCGGCCGAAGGCGACGCGCGCCGCGTCGATGATGGCGGCCGTGTTGCGTTCGGCGTCGGCACGTCGAGGGGACGCTGCCGGTCTGCGGGTCTGGGCCATGCAGGCAGCCTACGATCCCGCGTCAGTGCCCGTGCCCGTGCCCGACCATCCCCTGGGGCCGCCCCGGCGGCACCAGCACGAGCGAGACCAGCACCGCGGCACCGGCGGTGACCGCGCACAGCAGGTAGGCGGCGGCGAACCCCTCGGCCGCCGTACGCGCGACCGCCGCACCGCCCGCGACACCGCCCGCGACACCGCCCGCGACACTGGCCGCCGCGACGGTGGACACCACCGCCACACCCACCGCCACACCGAGTTCGTGGAAGGTGTTCAGGACACCGGAGGCGACCCCTGTCTCCCCCGGAGGGACATGGGCCAGCGTCGTGGTCGTGGCGGTGACGAACAGCGGCCCGATACCGAAGGCCGCCAACACGAAGCCGGGCAGCACACTGGTGAGCACCCCGTCCCCCGCGGACACCTGGGTCAGCAGCCCCGCTCCCACACCGGCGAGCGCGAACCCGCCCGCCGCGACCGCACGGCCCCCGATCCGGCTGATCAGGCGCGCGGCCAGATGGGCCCCCGCGGTGACGGCGACGGCGACCGGCAGGAACAGCAGCCCCGTGCGCAGCGCATCCAGGCCGAGCACCCGCTGCAGGTAGAGCGAGGTCAGGAAGAACAGGCCCAACAAGAGCGCGGTACCCACGACCATGAGGAACAGCCCCGACAGGACGGGGCGACGGCCCAGCGCACGCGGCCGGACCAGCGGGGCCGCCACACGCGACTCCACGGCGAGGAAGGCCCCGTAGGCCGCGACGGCGCCGGCCAGCGGCGCCAGCACACGCGCACTCCCCCAGCCCGCGTCCCCCGCGCCGACCAGACCGTAGACCACCAGACCCGTCGCCAGCGTCACCAGCAGGGCACCCGGCACGTCCACGCCCCGCCGCCCCGCTCCCCCGGCCGCGGGCCGCACGACCCACGGCAGGGCCACCATGACGAGCAGGCCGACCGGCACGTTCACGTAGAAGATCCACGCCCACCCGGGCCCACTGGTCAGAACGCCGCCCAACAATACGCCGATCGCGGCGCCCGTACCGCCGATCGCCGCCCACACCCCGAGCGCGCGATCGCGTTCGGTGCCGCTGAACGTGGTCGCGATGGTGGCCAGGGCCGCGGGCGAGACCAGGGCCGCGCCCACGCCCTGGGCCGCGCGGCCGAGGATGAGCAGCTCCCCGGTGGGCGCGAGCCCGCAGGCGAGCGAGGCGACGGTGAAGACCGCGATCCCGACCAGCAGGACCCGGCGCGCACCGACCACGTCCGACAGCTGGCCACCGAGGACCATCAGCCCGCCGAAGACCAGCGCGTAGGCCGTGACGACCCACGTCAGCTGTTCGCGGCCCAGGCCGAGATCCGCGCCGATGCCGGGCAGGGCGACCTGGACCACGGTCATGTCCACGATGAGCATGAACTGGGCGAGGCAGAGCAGGACCAGCGTGATCCATCGCCGCCGGTCAGGCAACGGGGCCGGCCCCTGAGGCCGGTGCCCTCGTGTCCCGGGCGTCTGGTGTGCCATGGCGCGATCTCCTCCACAGGGTTATAAACTGAACACTAGTGTTCGAGTTAATACCCTGCGGGGGTATCGCGTCAACAGACCGCCCCACCGCACGCGCCCCGCGACCTCAAGGACGCCCGGTCACTCCTCGACCGTGCCGAGCGTGATCTGGAACCACTCCGCGGCGGCGTCCGACACCTCCTCGATCGCCCCGCGCTCCTCGAACAGGTGCGTGGCGTGGGGGACGACATGGAGCCGGGTCGGCGCCGAGAGCCGGTCGGCGGCCTCCTGGTTCAGCTGCAGGACCTCCGGATCCGCACCGCCCACGATCAGCAGCGTGGGCGCCTTCACCAGCTGCAGCGCCTCCGTCCCCGCCAGATCGGGGCGCCCACCGCGCGAGACGACCCCGTGGACCCGGTCCGGGCGCTCCGCGGCACTGCGCAGCGCCGCCGCGGCCCCCGTACTGGCGCCGAAGAGCCCGACCCGCAGGTCCGCGGTCTCCTCCCGCGTGGCCAACCAGTCCACCGCCCCGGTCAACCGACGTGTCAGCAGACCGATGTCGAACCGCTGCTCGGCGGTGAGCTCGTCCGCGCGGCCCTCCTCCGGCGTGAGCAGGTCGAAGAGCAGCGTGGCCAGCCCCCGACGGTGCAGCTCCTCGGCCACGACCATGTTGCGCGGGCTGTGCCGGGAACTCCCGCTCCCGTGCGCGAAGACCACGATCCCCGTCACACCGGGATACGTCGCCAGGTAACCCCCGACCTCCACACCCGCGGTCGCCACGGTCACGTCCTGCATGGTCATGGTGCACTCCCCTCGTCAGGACCGCCGCAGCAGCCGACGCACCTGCGCGTCGTCGACCTGCGGGAACGTCTCGTACCACAGGCTCACGGCCCGGAAGTCGGGCGGCGCGGACAGGCACACGACCCGGTCGCACAGATCCTCCAGCGCCGTCACCGCCTCGGGCGCGCCCACGGGCGCCGCCAGGACGACCGAGGCCGGGGCCGCGCGCTCGCGCACCTCGGTCACGGCGGCCCGGGCACTCATCCCCGTGGCCAGGCCGTCGTCGACCACGATGACGTCGCGGCCCTCGATCTCCGGTTCCGGCGCGTCCCCGCGGTAGGCGTCCAGACGCCGCCGCGCCTCGGCCTGCGCCTCGGCCACCCGGTCCGCCAGATCGCCCTCGGTGAGTCCCAGCGCGACCAGGACCCCCTTGTCGAACAGGGCCGGCCCCTCGGCCGTGGTGGCCCCGATCGCCGCCTCCGGGTTGCCGGGAGCACCGATCTTGCGGACCACGATGACGTCCAGCGGTGCGCCCAGCGCCTCCGCGACGGGCGCGGCCACGGGCAGCCCGCCGCGCGGCAGCGCCAGCACCAGCGGTCGCTCCGGCCCCAGATCGGCCACCGCTTCGGCCAGCCGTTCACCGGCCTGTCGGCGGTCTCGGAACACCGTCCTCACCCCCTTCGCCGTGTGTGCACGACGACCGGCGGCGGCCGGGCCGTGCCCGCCTGTTCGGCCGGATCAGCGTCGTGCACGAGCCCTCTCCAACGCGCTACCCGAACCTCATCCCCGCACACCTGCGCCCGGACGGGTGACCGAACACGCCGCCGTTGTGCGCCCCTCTGGCACCGCCGTCGGGCACCATGCCCCCATGACCGAACACCAGCACCACGCCATCGACTACATCGAGATCGCAGCCACCGACCTGGAGCGGACCAAGCGCTTCTACACCGACGCCTTCGGCTGGCGGTTCAACGACTACGGCCCCCAGTACGCGGGCATCCAGGGCCCGGCCGGCCCCGACGCCCCGGAGGCGGGCGGTGTCACCACCCTCAGCGAGGTCCGCGCCGGGGGCCCGTTCGTGCTGCTGTACTCGGCCGACCTGGACCGGTCCGTCGAGGCCGTACGCGCCGCCGGGGGCGCGGTGGCCAACGGACCCTACGAGTTCCCCGGTGGACGCCGCTTCCACTTCACCGATCCCAGCGGCAACGAGCTCGGCGTGTGGTCCCCCGAGTAACGGGGCGAGAGGCCCGGGCTCCGGCGGCCGGACGCCGGGGACGGACAGGTGCGGCGCGACCCGATCGGTTCCGCCCTCGAAATTCGATCGGGCCGCGCCACGTTCATAGAAGCCGCACCTTTACGAAGTAGATTCGTGGTTGTGCGGGACGGCGCCCGGGTCGAGCAGACCCTCCTCGACCAGCTCGGACCACAGTGCGGCCGGGACCGCACGCGCGGCCAGCGCGGCGTTGCGCCGCACCTGCTCGGCCGTCCGCATACCCAGGACCACACTGG
The DNA here is from genome assembly GCF_003634495.1 of Nocardiopsis sp. Huas11. GTDB lineage: Bacteria > Actinomycetota > Actinomycetes > Streptosporangiales > Streptosporangiaceae > Nocardiopsis. The sequence goes on from NZ_RBKY01000001.1 coordinate 5,994,319, forward strand.
CGACGGCCGGGTGCGAGGCCGTGAAGGCGATCGCGGCCTGGGGCAGGCTCACTCCGTGGCGGCGGGCGGTCGCGGCGATGCGCAGGGCGCGCTCGCGCACGCCGGCGGGAGCGCGGCGGTAGTCGTAGGTCGCCTCCGGCGGCGGATGGTCGTGGGCCAGCAGTCCGCTGTTGAACACGCCTCCGGCCAGGACGGAGACCCCTCGCTCCAGGCAGGCCGCGAGCAGGGAGTCCGCTTGTTCGATCAGGGTGTGGCGTCCGGCCAGCAGGAGGGCGTCGACGTCGGTCTCGGTGGCGAAGCGCTCCAGCATGGCCGCCTGGTTCATGCCCGCGCCGATCGCGCCCACCACCCCCTGGGAGCGCAGCTCGTGCAGGGCCGGGTAGGCCTCCTCCAGGGCCTGGCGGCCGTGGTCGTCGGGGTCGTGGATGAGCAGGAGGTCGACGCGGTCCAGGCCCAGGCGCTCCAGGCTGCCCTCCAGCGAGCGCCGCACGCCGTCCGCGCTGAAGTCCCAGCGCCGGGTGTGCGCGGCCGGGACGTCGAAGCCCTGGTCGTCGCGCTCACGGGCGCGTTCGGGCGTGGGTTCGAGGATCCGCCCGACCTTGGTGGACAGCGTGTAGCCCTCGCGCGGCAGGTCGGCCAGGACACGGCCCAGCCGGCGCTCGGACAGGCCGAGCCCGTAGTGGGGCGCGGTGTCGAACAGGCGCAGACCCGCCTCCCAGGCCGCCCGAACGGCCCCCGCGGCGGTGTCCTCGTCCACGGCCTCGGAGAGGTTGCCCAGCGGCGCCCCGCCGAGACCCAGCGCGGTGACGCTCACCCGTGAGCGGCCCAGGGTCCTCATGACCGCTCCCGGGCCGGGCGCAGCCCGTGCATGCCGCCGTCCACGGCCAGCGCGGTCCCGGTGGTGGCACCGGAGGAGGGCGCGGCCAGATAGGCGATGGCCTCGGCGACCTCCTCGGCCCTGACGAGGCGGCCGGTGGGCTGGCGCGCCTCCAGGGCGGCGCGCTCGGCCTCGACACCGCACGGATACGGCTGTGGCACCCCGTCCGGCACGCTCCGGAGGCCGTACGCCGGTGGCGCGACCACCTGACCGACCTGGAGATCGCCCAACCCTTCAAGCAGGCCTACCGGGAGCTCTACCTGTTGACCCCGGCGGAGGAGGCCGCGGGGGACCACTCCCTCCGGTTCGCCGCGCACGTCCTCAAGTACCCGCAGGCCAAGGCCCTGCTCATCGCACGCGGGTGGTCCGCACCCGCGCTGGCCGGTTGGGGCGGCGGGGAGGAGGGCGCCGCCGAGCGCGCCTACACCGATCGCGAGACGGGCACCGTGTGGCGGTTCACCTGGGACCTGCACTTGATCGATCTGGACGATCTGGACCACTCGGGCCGTGCGCGGACGTCGGGCACCGACCGGGTCCGCGTCCACCGCGGCACGGGACGCGAAGCGGCCGTGTTGACCGAGGTGCCCGCCCTGGTGCTGTCGGAGGCGATGCGCGACCTGGACCTGGCCGTGGGGGTGGCCTCCATCGCCGCGGACCCTTCGTGGAGCGAGGACGCCCACGCCCCCTACTGGCGGCGGACCGCCTTCGGCGAGCTGAGCGAGAACGCCGTGGTGCGCCGCGAGGCCCTTCTGAGACTGGCTCCCCGGCTGCGCGTCTCAGACCGGTTGGAGGTCCAGGGCCGCTTCCTGCGGGTCCGCGGTGATCTGCGGACCTACCGCATCCACCTGGGCAGCGCCAACATCCTCATGGAGCCCGACGACGCCTACCTGTGCGTGGTGCCCTCGGGCAGGGACGAGGCGGGGGTCTTCCTCCCGTTCGAGGACGGGGGCGGACGCCTCTCGGTGATCCTGTCCAAGGCCCTCCTGCTGGCCGACGACGCCGCGATCACCGACCCGGGTATCGCCGCCCAGATCCGCCGGGGCCTGGAGTAGACCCGAGAACGCGGCGGGGGCCGCCTCACGCGGGCCCCGCCGAACCGCTCGTTCCGTGTTCGGGACGGCCCTCGTCAGCCGGGCGGTCGCAACCCGGCGGCGACCGCCACCCGGTTCCAGGTGTTGATGGCGGCGATCGCCCACACCAGGCCGGCCAGGCCGGCCTCGTCGAAGTGCGCGCGGGCGGCGGCCAGGACCTCCTCGGGGACCCCCTCGCCGGCGACCAGCGTCATCGACTCGGTCAGGGCCAGCGCCGCGCGCTCGGCCTCGGTGAACAGCGGGCTCTCCCGCCAGGCCGCGAGCGCGTCCAGTCGGGGCCGCCGCTCCCCCGCGTCCCGGGCCGCCCGGGTGTGCATGTCCAGGCAGAACGCGCAGCCGTTGATCTGGGACGCGCGGATCCGCACCAGTTCGCCGAGCGCCGGGTCCACCCCCTCGCGCGCGGCGGCGTCGAACTTCGCCATCGCCGGGTAGGCCTCGGCCACCGCGGTCAGGTCGATACGCGGCGCGCTCACTCCGCCTCCAGGGGACGACGGCCCTGCACGGAGTAGATGGCGCACGATCCGGCCCGGAACGCCGGATCGGCCAGCAGGGCGCGGACGTCGGCGAGCTGCCGGTCGGTCATCCCCTCGCGGACGAACTGGTCGCGCAGGTGCCGGGTGTGGTGGGCGATCAGGTGGACCCCCGGGGAGTCGGCGTCCCACAGCTCCAGCCGGGGCCGGGGGTCGACGTCGGTCAGCCCGGCCCGGACCATGGCCGCGGCGACCTCGCGCCCCCAGGCCGGGTCGGCTCCGGCGCGGTCCATCACCCGGATCTTCGTCTCCAGGAACGTCTCGTAGAGCTTGCCCGCCTCCTGGTCCGGCATGAGCAGACCCGGACCGTAGGTGATGTCGAACTCGTCGAGCTGGAGCACCCCGCCGGGCTTGAGGGCGCGCACCAGGCGGTCCAGCACCGCGATCCGCTCGGGCAGGTGCAACAGGACCAGGCGGGAGTGGATGAGGTCGAACGCCGCCTCCGGCAGCGGGTCGCGCACGATGTCGTGGCTCAGGACCTCCAGCCCCGGCACGGCGGGGATGCGCTCGGGTTTGATGTCGGTGGCCGTCACGGCGCCGGTGGGGCCGACCCGGTGGGCGAGCCACGTCGCCACGCTGCCGCCGCCGGCGCCGACCTCCAGGCACCGCCAGCCCGGCCCCACCCCGGTCTGGGCGAGGCGCTCGGTGGTCATCGCGTCGTAGGCCGCGGCCAGGAACCGGTGCTGGTCGAAGGCGTGCTCGCTGTGGTTGTCGAAGACGTAGCGCGAAGCGCCCGCGCCGTCGGCGGGCGCGGGAGTGGTGGACTGCACGGAATCCTCCTCGGAGTCGTGGGACGGGGAGACGGGCTCGGCACGGCCCTTCGCCATGCGGGTCAGGGTCGCGACGCAGACCTTTCCGGTCGGGCCGAGCGGAAGTTCGGACAGGAACAGGAAGCGTTCGGGCAGCGCCCGGCGGTCCATGCCGCGCTCCTGGCGCAGGAAGGCGGTCAGCGCGGCCGGATCGGGGGGTTCGGCCGCGTCCCGGGGCACGACACAGGCGCACATGCGCTCGCCCAGGTCGGGATCGGGTACCGGGACGCAGTGGGCGTCGGCCACACCGGGGTGGGCGCTCAGCGCGCGCTCCACCTCGGCCGGGGAGAGGTTGCGGCCGCCGCGGATGACCACGCGCCTGATGCGGTCCAGGACCCAGAGGGTCCCGTCCTCGTCCAGCCGGCCCAGGTCACCGGTCCGCACCCACCCGCCGGGCGCCCGGCGGGCGGCGTCGAGCTCAGGCGCGGCGACGTAGCACAGGGGGCTCATCGGTCCCAGGGCCCAGATCTCGCCCGTGCGCCCCGCCGGCACGGGACGGCCCCGTTCGTCGCGGACGCTGATCTCGGCCACGTCGGGATCGGGCCGCCCGGCCAGCCCCGGCGTCCAGCGGTCGGGGTCGCCCCCGGTGTGGCAGTTGACCCCGTCGGTCGAACCGTAGACGTTGACCACCGGCCGGCCGAAGCGCCGGACGCACGCGTCACGCGCCTCCTGGAGCAACGGCGCCCCGCTGGCCACGACCACGCGCAGCGACGACAGGTCCCTCTTCCCCGCCTCCGGGTCCTCGGCCATGCGGCGCAGCATCGTGGGCACACCCGTCAGGTGCGTGGGCCGGTGGCGCTCGACCGCGCCCAGGGCGGCCGCGGCCTCGAAGCGGGGCAGCACCACGAGGGTGCCGCCGTGCCGCGCCAGGGTCACCGGCACACCGCACGAGCCGAACGAGGACGCCAGGGAGACCAGCACCAGGTTGCGGATCGGCCCGGGGCCCGGACGCAGTGCCGCGACGTAGTTGCCGCGTCCGCCCGCCATGGCGTTGTGCGAGTAGGCGACCATCGCCGGCGCGGCCTCCGACCCCGACGAGACGAGGATGCGGGCGGGGGCCTCCGGATCGGGGCTCGCGGGCTCCCAGCGCTCCGCCCGGCCGGCCACGTCCAGGGAGCGGGCGCCGGGCGGGGCGGGTCCGAAGGTCCACAGCTCACACGGGGCGGGCGGCTCGGCCTCCCCGCGCGAGCTCCGTTCGACGGTGCCGGGGTCGGTGACGAGCGCCGCGGCGCGGGCGCGCTCCAGCAGGCGCGTGACACCGTGCCAGGGCCGCCCGTCCGGGACCGGCAGCGCGACGGCCCCGATCGCGGCGATCGCGAGTTCGGCCACGACCGCCGCGCGCCCGTTGGGCAGCAGGACGCCGATGATGTCGGCCGGACCCCGTCCGGCGGCGGACAGGGCGGCGGCGGCGCGGCGCACCGCCGCGTCCAGCGCGGCGTAGTCGAGGGCTCCCGCCCCGTCGATCACCGCCGTGCGGCCCGGCGCCGTCCGCACGTGTTCGCTGAACAGCGCGTACAGGTCCCGGTCCGGGCACGCGCCCCGCGCGCTCCAGCCCGCGCGCAGTGCCCGGGGGACGCGGTCGGCCAGGACCACGCCGCTGGCCGAGGTCCACGGCCGCGATGCCCGGGGGTTCACGGGGCCTCCTTCGAGGGTGCGGACGCGGCCGGCTCGAAGGTCCACGGCGCTCGGCCGAAGGCGGCGCCGCTCCCATCGGTCTCCAAAGCCGGCGCGAACCTGGGGTCGGCGGCCATCGCGGCGAGGTCGACCGTCACGGGCGCCCCGGACCCGCGGTCGGCGCCACGGTCGGCGCCACGGCTGCTCGGGTGGTCCGCGACACCGCTGCGCGGGCGGGCCGCGTCGCGCAGGAGGCGGGCGGCGTCCACCAGCGCGGTCTCACCGCGTACACCGGCACCGGTGCGCACGCGCGCCAGCAGCGCGGCGACGGCGCCCTCCGCGCCGATGATCCCGCCCAGCACGTCGGTGATCGTCATCAGCGAGGGCGCGCACGGCCCGTCGGGGCCGTTGACCAGGGCCGCCACCCCGCTGTGCGCCTGCACCAGGTAGTCGGTGCCCAGGGGCTGAGGCGCGGGAAGCGCGTCCGCCCAGCCCCCGGTGTGCACATGGACCAGCGTCGGGTGGGCGGCGGCCAGGTCGGCGGGGCCCAGACCGAGCCGCTGGGACCGGCCGGGCGGCCAGTTGTGCAGGAACACGTGCGCCGAGGCGATCAGCTCCCGCGCGGTGCGGCGCCCCCGCACGGACTTCAGGTCGGCCTCCACGGCGTCCTTGCCCCTGTTCAGCGCGAGGAACCGGGCGGAGTACGGGCCCGCCATCGGCGGTACGCCCCGCATGGGGTCGCCGCCCGGCGGTTCGATCCGGACCACCTCGGCGCCGAGCAGGCCGAGCAGGTGTCCGGCGAGCGGGCCCTGGACCCGGGTGGTCGCCTCCACGACCCGGATCCCGGCCAGCGGGGCGTGCTCGTCCGGACCGAGCGGAGGCAACGCGGGCCCAGCGGCGCCGGCACCGTGTGCGCGCAGCCGCCACGGGGACTCCGGCGCCGGCGGCCCGGGCGCGTCGGCGCCGCGCACCGCGACGACGCTGACGCCGCTGTCGCGGGCCGCGGCGAGCACGTGGTCGAAGTCCAGCGCGGCGACCGTGCGGCCCAGGGCGGGGGGCAGCGCGCACGTGGCGGTGGCGAAGCGCCGCTGGAACGGGGGCCACCCCGCGGCGGCCGCGCCCGGGGAGGCGCCCAGGCGGTGCCACAGCCCCCACCACGCCTCCGCGTCCAGCGTCTCCAGCTCGAAGAGCACGCCGTCGGCCGAACGGAACGGCGGTGCCTGCCCGGTTCCGCGCGGCTGGTCCGGGAACGCGGGCCCGGCTCCGTGCCCGTCGGCCGCGTCGGTGCCGACCGTGTCGGCGGTGGCCGCGGTGGCTGCGGTGGCCGCGGTGGCCGCCGCGATGTACTGGGTCAGGGAGAGCAGGGCCGCCTGGGCCACCGAGGTGGTGACCGACAGCGCCCGGCCCCCGCGCGCCCGGGCCAGGGCCGCTGCCGTGACCGACTGGGCGGCGAGCACACCGGCGCACACGGACGCGAAGTCCACTTCCAGGACGCGCGGTGCGCCGACGGCCCGTCCGTGCACGTGCGCGATCCCGCAGGCGGCCTGCACGTCGCGTTCGTCGGACATGGGCACGCCGACCGGACCGGACCAGGAGATCCGGCACTCGGGCCGGGCGCCCGGCGGCGCGAAGGGCGCCCCCGCCAGGCCGAGCCATCCCGCCGGAGCCCCGGAGGGCGGCGGGCCGTCCGGCTCGTCCACCGCGCACCCCAGGGCCCGCAGCCGCCCCACCGCGACCCGCAGTGCCAGGGAGTCGCCGAGCGCGTGTGCCCGTTCCCCCGCCAGGGGCAGCGCGGCCCCGGCCATGGCGCCGCGTGGCGTGGAGCCGGCCGCGGCCCCGAACCCGCCCAGGTCACCGGCCCGCGGACCGTTCACGGCCCCGGCCGCGCGAGGGGCCGTGGTTCCGGGGATGCCGTCCGTCCTCAGGTCCATCGTCCCGTCCCGTGGGTGTCGGGTGCCGCGCCGATCCGGTCGCGCAGGGCGCAGCGGCGGACCTTGCCGGTGCCCGTGCGCGGTACGTCGTCCCACGCCATCACCACGGGGTCGGCCAGAGGCGGCAGGTCGGTGACGGCGCGCCGCCACGCCGGCAGGTCGAGCTCGCCGTCCTCGGTCACCGCCACGGGCAGGGAGGGTCGGCCCGGCAGGCCCAGGACGACGCACTCCAGCACCTGTGGAAGGCGGTCGGCGATGACGTCCTCCCACTCCAGACAGCTGCCCTCGGGGATGGCGTCCACCTCGCGGTCCACGAGCCGCACGCTCCCGGTCCGGGTGATCGCGCCGAGGTCCCCGGTGTTCCACCACTGGCCCACCCACTTGGAGCGCCAGCGCTCCTCCTCGCCGACGTAGCCCAGGCACAGCGCTTCGGTCCGGCAGAACACCAGGCCCGTCTCCCCGCGGGGGACGAGCCGCAGGGTCCGCGGGTCCACCACGCGCAGGCTGGTCCGCGTCGGGATCGGACGGCCGATGTCGCGCGTGGTCGGGTGACGTCCGCTCTCGGCCGCCATGGCCCGCCGGGTCAGGAAGCGGAAGGTGAGCGGCCCGGTCTCGCTCTGGCCCCAGCCCTGCATCCACACGGGGTGGCGGCGCCGGGTGGCGTTGAGGAAGGCGCGCACGGTGGGCGGGTGCATGGCGTCGAAGGTGCTGATGAAGAGGCGCACCCGCTCGAAGGGGCCGTGCGGGCCTCCGGTCCGGTCCTGCCAGCGCACGTAGGTCGCGGGCTGGGTCTCCAGCGTGGTGGGCCGGTGCCGCCGCAGGAACGGTCCGGCCTCCGCCCAGTCCGAGGACGAGACCGCGAGCAGGCGGGCGGGGGCCAGCCAGAGCACGCTGGCGGTCCAGGCGAGCGCGCGCCCGTGGGCGAAGGAGATGGCACTGGCCACGGTGTCGTCGGGGCGGCTGCCCAGCAGCGGCCAGCGGTGCGCCTCGAATCCGGCCAGGCGCCGCATGATCGTCCGGGTGGAGTGCACGACCAGCTTCGGCACGCCGGTCGTGCCGGAGGTGTGCATGACGGCCAGCGGCGCGTCCAGCGGCGGGCGTCGCGGCGGCGGAGCGGCGGCGCCGCGCACGTCGTCGGTGGACAGCGCCCCCTCCGCCGTGCCGTCGACGACCAGGGTCCGGGCGGCCAGGGAGGCCAGGTCGGTTCCGCCCTCCCGGCACGCCGCCAGCAGCGCGGTGTCGGTGACCAGGAGCGCGGGTTCGAGCCGTTTGAGGAGGGTCTCCAGGACGGAGGGGTCCAGGTGCGCGGACAGCGACGCGGGCACCGCGCCCAGGCGCGCGACGGCGCAGGAGAGCACCACGTAGTCCCAGTGGTTGCGCTTGGCGATCGCCACGCGGTCGCCCAATCCGACCCCGGCCGCGGACAGCCAGCCGGCCACCTCGGCCACGAGCTCGGCCAGGCGCGGAACGTCCAGGGCGCTGCCCAGCTCCGGCGCGATGTCCATGGGCCGGCTCAGGTGGACGGCCGTGGCGGTGCCGCGGTCGGCCAGGTCGTCGAAGAGTGTGCCCAGGTGGATGGGCTTGGTGAAGGGTGTCATGGTTCCTCACTGGAGGTCGGACGGGCGAACGCGCGGCCGGAGGCGGCCGGGGCCGCGGACAGGTGGTCGAGCACGCGGTCGGCGGCCAGGGCGGCGGAGGAGACCGCTCCCTCACTGCACGGGCGCAGCGCGACCCAGTCCCCCGCGTACTCCACCGGCGCGGACGGGCGTCGCGCGAACGCCGCGCGCGCCTCGAGCGCGCGGGGCGTCGCTTCGGGCAGCCCGTACCGGAACCGGTGCACGTGCACGGTCTGGACCCGGGCGGACAGGCCGGGGACGAAGCGCTCGGCACGGGCGAGCAGGCGGTCCACCACCCGCGCGTCGGGGGCGTCGAGGAGCTCCGCGGTCCCCCGGGGCGAGGCCACGACCGAGAGCAGTCCGCGGCCGACGGGGGCGCGGCCCGGGTGCTTGTTGTGGTCCACCGTGATCACGTTGACCAGGGCGTCCTCGTCGGCGGGGACGAGCGTGGCGAAGCCGCGGCGCACGCCCCGGGGTGCGACGGGCCGGTCCAGGACCAGGCTCAGGCGCAGCATGGGCGCGTATCCGCACGCCCGCAGGTAGTCGCGCTCGGCCGGGGGCGCGTCGGCGTAGAGCTCGGCCGCCACCGGGGCGGGCACCGCCAGGACCGCCGCGCGGGCGGTGACGGTCCCCTGGGGCGAGGCCAGTCGGACCCCGTCCTGACCGGCCGTCACCGCGGTCACGGTGTGCCCGGTGCTCACGTCGAGCCGGTCGGCCAGGGCGCGGGCGAGGGTGTCCATGCCGTCGCGGTAGGTGTGCCAGTCCCCTGTGCTGCCCGAGGCCGCCAGGTGCGCGGCGAACGGAGCGGCGGCCGAGCGTTCGGCGTCCCAGCCGAAGAAGCCCGCCGCCAGCGGCCGGATGAGCCGGTCGCGCACCTGCGGGTGGTAGGCGCGGACCAGGTCGGCGACGGTGGCCGTGCCCAGGGGCGAGAGTTCGGGGCGGTCCGGGTCCAGTCCGGCGCGCCCCAGGGCGGTGAGCAGGCGCAGCAGGTCCATCCGTGCCCGGGGCGACAGGCCGGCGCCGGTGAGCAGGCCCAGGGGGCGGCCCGCGTTCGGCCGGGAACGTCCCGCGTGCCAGATGGCGAGCGCGCCCCGCACCCGGGGCACGGCTCCCCACGTGCCGTCGAGTCCGAGTTCGCGGATCAGCCGCCAGGTGGCCGGATAGCCCCGGGCCGAGGGCAGCATCTCCGCCCCGGTGTCGATGAGGCAGCCGTCGGCGCGAAGCGTGCGCATCCGCCCGCCGACCGCGTCGGAGGACTCCAGCACGCGCACCGAGCATCCGGCGCGGGCCAGCCGGTGGGCCGCCGCCAGCCCGGCCACCCCCGCCCCGACCACCGCCACGTCCGGTGCGGCGCTCACCCCGCGGTCCCGGCCAGGAGCGGGGCGGCCAGGTTCGCGGTGATCAGCAGGACCACCGTGACCCGGTGGGTGTGGATCGCGATGCGGCGGGCCCGCAGGATGTCCCCGCGAACGAAGCCGATCCACAACTGGGTCACGCGCATGGCCAGGATGGGCACCAGGGCGATCGGGAACCACCAGGGCGCGATGCCCAGCACGGTGGAGCCGTGGATGAGCATGCTCTCGACGGCGGTCATGCCGATGATGAACGCCGTGTTCATGCGCGGGGGCACGATCGCGGCGACGGTGACGCGTCCGGCCCCGCGGTCGCCCTCGATGTCGTTGGTGTTGGAGTAGAGCCCGAAGAGCATCGGACCGAACCCGAACAGCAGGGCCTGCACCAGGACGAAGCCGGTCACCTCTCCGGTGAGCAGGCCGTAGGGCACCAGCACCCAGCCGATGCCCAGGCCGATCAGGAAGACCTCCTGGAACCCCCGGTAGCTGATCTTGAGTCCCCAGGAGTACTGGACGGAGGCGACCACGCACACCGCCGCCAGGATCAGGGCCCACAGCGGGCGGTGCGGCGCCACGGCCACGACGAGCGCCCACAGCGCGACGCTCGCCACGGTCGCCCACCGGGCGAAGCGCAGGGCCTGCGGCTCGGTGAGGGTCCCCGCGACCAGCGGTTTGCGGGCCAGTCGGCGCCGGGCGGCGTCGGACCCGTAGTTGGCGGCGTCGCTGCCGTCCCGGTACCCGGTGACGTCGTCGAAGGCGACCATGGCCGCGACCACGGCGATCTCCGCCAGGAGGATCAGCACGAGCAGGCCGAGGGCGCCCGGCTCCCAGCGCGCGGCGGGCACCAGCATGGCCCACACCAGCGGCAGGCCGATGTAGTAGTCGTAGATGTCGAGCTTGGCCAGGCGCGCGTAGGCCGCCGCGGTGCCCCGCGCGGGAGCCGGGGCGGGCCCTTCCGGCCTGTGGGTGATCTGGTCGGTCATCGAGGTGTGGGGCGTGTGCACCCGGTCCCTCGGGGCCGGGGGGAAACGCCCTTCTCCTTCCTGCTGGTGGGGGCGTGGCCGGTGTGCCCTGGAGGCCGGGCTCCCGTTACCGGTCCCTGTCCTGGGAGCGGGCGAACGCGCAGACGGTGTCGGCGATGTGCTCCACCTGGGCGTCGCTCAGATGCGGGTACAGCGGTAGGGCGAGGTTGCGCCGGGCGGCCGACTCCGCGTGGAGCGGGCGGACGCCGTCGGCGGCGTAGTGGGCGAACGCGGGCTGCTCGGGCAGGGTGCGGGGGTAGTACACGTGCGAGTCGACGCCGTGGGCGGCCAGGTGGTCCACGAGGGCCTCGCGCCGCTCGGCCAGCACCGCGTACACGTAGTGGCAGCGTCCGTCGCCGCCCACAGGCGGCGCCACGATCCCCTGGTCGGCCAGGGACGCGAAGCGCTCGGAGTAGTAGGCGCCGATCTCGGCGCGCCTGGCCAGGCGGCCGGGCAGGCCGGCCAGGCGGTGCAGCTGGAAGGCGGCCATGACCTCGTCGAAGCGGCTGTTGTAGCCGACGCGGTGGTGCCGGAAGCGGTGCACGCCGTCCTGCCCGTGGTTGCGCAGCATGCGCACGTCCGCGGCCAGCGCGCGGTCGTCGGTGACCACCGCGCCGCCCTCGCCCGGCATCCCGAACGTCTTGACCTGGACGAACGAGTACACGCCCGCGTCGCCCCAGCGCCCCGCGGGCCGCCCGCGCAGCGTCCCGCCCTGGGCGACCGCGGAGTCCTCGACCAGGCGCAGCCCGTACCGGTCGGCCAGCGCGCGGAAGCCGGGCATGTCCGCCATGACGGAGAACATGTGCGCGGGCATCAGCGCCTTGGTCCGCTCGGTGATGAGCGCCTCGGCCGCGGCGGGGTCCGCGGTCAGGGCGAGCGGGTCGATGTCGGCGAAGACCGGCCGGGCGCCGCGGTTGGCGGCGGTGGCGGCCAGGGGCGCGCAGCCGAAGGCCGGCACCACCACCTCGTCGCCCGGCCCCACGTCCATGGCGGTCAGGACCAGGGTGAGGGCGGAGGTCCCGCTGGAGCAGGCGACGACGTCGTCCGCGCCCAGGCCCTCGCGCAGTGCGCGTTCCAGGCCCGCGGTGCGCTCTCCGAGGATGAACTTCTGGTCGGCGCCGGTGCCGATCGCATGCACCGTGTCCAGCAGCGCCTCGCGGTCGCCCTCGAACAGGTCGGAGGGGAAGAAGGGGATTCTCTCGGCGGTCGCCGTGGTCATCGTCGCCTCCCGGTGTAGAAGTCCTCGATGCCGTCGCACACCCGGTCCACGTCGGTCTCGGACAGGTCGGCGTACAGGGGCAGGGCCAGGGCCGCCGCGCACGCCGCCTCGGCGCGCGGGAAGTCCCCGGGCCGGTGGCCGAGGTGGGCGAAGCACGGTTGCAGGTGCAGGGGGGTGGGGTAGTAGACCTCGGTCGCGATGCCCCGGGCGGCCAGGTGCGCGGCGAGGGCGTCGCGCCGCTCGACCTCGATGAGGTGGACGTAGCAGACGCGGTTCCCGCCGGGGTGGGGCGCGACGTCGCCCGGCACCGCGAGCACGCCGGGGATCTGGCGCAGCCGCTCGTCGTAGCGCGCCGACAGCGCGGCCCGGCGGGCGATGTCGGCGTCGAGGCGGCCGAGTTTGGCGAGCAGGACGGCCGCCTGGACGTCGTCCATCTTGCTGTTGTAGCCGGCGAGCACCGTGGGGTTGGAGATGCCGGGGAAGTGGTCCAGTGTGCGGCCGCCGCGGCCGTGGTGGCGCAGGGCCCGCGCGGTCTCGGCCACGGTGTCGTCGTCGGTGAGCAGCGCCCCGGCGTCGCCGATGGCGCCCAGGGTCTTGGCCGGGAAGAAGGAGAGCACCCCGCCGGCACCGAGCAGTCCGGCGTGCCTGCCGTCCTGGCGCATGCCGATGGCCTCCGCGCTGTCCTCCACGACGGTCAGTCCGCGCCGTCGCGCGACCTCGTGCACGCCCCTGATGTCGGCCAACCGGTCGAACAGGTGCACGGGCATGACCATGCGGGAGCGGGACGTGGCCACGGCGTCGACCGAGCGCGGGTCGATCCCGTAGCCGCGCTCCTCGATGTCGGCGAAGACGGGCACCCCTCCGGCGAGCACGACGGAGGTGGCCGTGGCGACGAAGGTGTAGGCGGGCACGACGACCTCGTCACCGGGTCGCAGACCGGCCGCTCGCAGGAGCAGGACCAGGGCGTCGGTACCGGAGTTGACGCCGACCACGTGCTCGGCGCCCGTCCAGCGGGCGAGCGCGTGTTCGAATGCGGCGACGCCCGATCCGTGCGAGAACTTGCCCCGGTCCAGAACTCTGACGCAGTGCGAGCGAATCTCGGGCCAGAGTTCTCTAAACGTGTCCGCCTGGGAGAAGAAGGGGACGGCCGGAGCCCCGCCCCCATTCCGGGGGCCGGTTTTTTCTGAGGGTGGGAGTGTTGTCTCCACGCTTTCCATTCCTGTACCGGTCGAGCAACGGAATTCGCGCGCCCGGGGGCGCGCGGACCGCGGCGGGGGCCGGCCGGCCCCCGCCGCGTGGGCTCGTCGGATCAGGCGCCGAGCAGGGGGATGTCGTTGCGACCGAGGTGGTAGTCGCGGACGGCGTCGACCAGCTCGTTCACGGACAGCTGGCCGCTGCCGTCGGCGTCCAGCTGACGGAACGCCTCGTCGGCGGCGCCCTGGTCGAGGCCGATGGCGTCGAACCACTTGGCCATCTCGGCGGGGCTGACCTCACCGTCGCCGTCGGTGTCCAGGACCTTGACGATCGCCTGGATGGTCGGGGCCACGACCGTGGAGAAACCGGCGTCGCCCTTGCTGATGATCTCCTGCTCGGCGACCCGGAGGAACTCCGGCTTGTCCATGCGCTCGGTCCCGGCCGCGTTGGCCAGGTGGTCGAACATCGCCAGGTAGGCCCGCTTGAGCTCGGTGCCGGCGGGGGTGCCCTGCGCACCCAGGGCGGTGATGATGCCGTCGGCCTCGGTCTCGAAGTCCGAGCGCTCGATGACGCCGTTGCCGTCCGCGTCCCAGAGGCGGAAGCGCTCTTCGAGACGGCTGTTCTCCTTGACGCCAACTGCCATGACACATTCCCTTCGATAGAATTCAGGCAGCCTTTTTAAAGGCACCTGACACAAATGCAGAATTATATGGGGGACCACCGGGAACCCGATGGATCCTGCAAGAGAGATACTACCTCTGACGAGCTCCATAAAACACCGTGGTGCTCATTCTTTTTGATCTTTCCCGCTTGCGACAGGGCAGATCAATTCACACTGATAAACAATTAAGAAATATTCGGACAAAGGGTCGCGCCGGCGCCGTGCGACCACGGGCGCCTCAGTCGGCCGCGGGCTCGGGCGCGGGCCGGCCCTGGAGGAACAGCAGCGGCTCTCCCGGGGTCAGACCCAGGTCCCGCCCCGTCGACAGCGGATCGGCGTGGACGAGCACGTTGTAGTGGTTGGGAAAGTGGCAGGCGTCGAACCCCAGCAGCACCCCGACCCGGCGCGACCCGATCCAGAGCTCGTCGCCCCGGTCCAGCACGCCCGCGCCGGTGATCTCGGCGAAGCCCAGGAAGCCGACCCGGTCGATCCGTGTCCCCTCCCGGGTCCCGGTGTGGTCGGTGAGGACCAGTTCGTGCACCTCGCCCGCGCGCACGCAACGGCTCGCGAACGGTTCGAGCCGCATGCCCCGCTCGGTGCGCCGGTGCACGAGCACCTTGACCAGGGTCGCGGTGACCGCCCGCTTGGCCCCGTCCTCGTGCGGGTTCATCCGGCCACCTCCTCGGCGACCGGTTCCTCCAGCCGATAGGCCTCCTCCACGAGCGCCAGGGCGGCCAGGCCGCCGGTCCCCTCCTGCGAGCCGCCGCGGACGCGCCGCTCGAACGCGTCGAGGATCCCGGCGTACTCGTGCCACAGGGAGTCCTTGAAGCCCGGGTGGCCGGCCAGCATGTCGGCGCTCAGCGTCCGGCCGTCGGCCAGCCGCGCCCGCACGTCCTTGCGCTCGCCCTCATAGGACCAGTCGAGCAGGACCCGGGCCCGCGTACCGCCCGCGCGCAGCGCGATGTCGGCCTGCCGGTCGGTGCCCGCCCCGTCGCGCGCGATCCGGGCCGAGACGACGTCGGCGGGGCCGAGCAGCAGGTCGACCAGATCGAAGGCGTTGGGGCCGTTGTCGGCGACGCATCCACCGCCGCACCTGCGTGCGTCCAGGTACCAGGTGTCGGTGCCGGCGTGCTCCTCAATCCGCTCCAGGTAGCGCACTGTCAACTCCTCGACCCGCGCGTGCGCCAGGGCCGCGCGCAACCGCGCGACGGCCGAGTTGTAGCGGCGGTGGAAGGCCGTGAACAGGACGGCCCCGCGGTCCTGGGCCAGCGCCGTCAGCGCCCGCCCCTCCGCGACGTTCAGGGCGAGGGGCTTCTCCACGCACACGGCCGCCCCGCGCTCCAGGGCGTCGGCGCAGACCCGGGCGTGCACGTCGTTGGGCGCGGTCACCACCACGGCGTCCACTCCGCCCTCCTCCAGCAGCCGCCGGTGGTCGGTGTACCCGGGCGCCCGGCCGGAGTGGGCGGCCAGCACCGCCGGATCGCGGTCGCACACCGCCGCCAACCGCATCGACGCCGACTCCTCCAGCGCTCGGAGGTAGAACCGCGAGATCACGCCGAGGCCCACGACCCCGACCCTCAACGGGGACCTCATCGCTCCTCCACGGGCTCGGGCAGGGCCAGGCCGGCACGCGCGGCGACCCCGGCCAGTTCGTCGTACAGGGCGGTGTCGAGCGGGACCCCCGAGCGCAGGCACTCCCGGGTCCGCTCGTGCTCGTGCCACCCCGGGTAGCGCACCGGCGCGGCGGGGTCGGTCGCAGGACAGGCCAGGAGCGCGCCGAAGAGCCCCTGGGCGTCGGCCGCGGCCCCGTCGCGCAGTGCGTCCGGGGCCACGGCCGCCACGAGGAAGCCGATGTCGTCGTCGCGCCCGCTCGGCCCTCCGTCGCCGGAGAGCGCCTCGGCGCTGGGGCCCGTGCCCGCACCGGGCACGAGAGCGGCCAGGATCTCCACCACCAGGCCGAGTCCGAACCCCTTGTACTGCCCGGCCTCACCGCCCAGCCACATCAGGTGGGCCCGCCCGGCGTCGAAGGCGCCGGGGTCGGTGACCGGGGCGCCCAGGTCATCGCGCAGCAGGCCCTCGGGCAGGACGCGTCCCTCACGGGCCGCCTGGCGGACGCGGCCGGTGGGGGCGGCCGTGGTGCTCATGTCGAGCAGGAAGGGCGGGTGGGATCCGGCCGGGGCCGCGACGCTGAGGGGGTTGGTGCCCAGCATCGCCACGGCCCCTCCGGGGGGCCGGGCTATGCGCTGGCCGCCGCAGTTGCTGGCGACGAGTCCGATCATGCCGTGTTCGACGGCGCGCAGCGCGTGGTGGCCGGCGCAGCCCAGGTGCGTGGCGCCGCGGACGGCGACGACGCCCACGCCGTACACGGCGGCGCGCTCGGTGGCCAGGTCCATGGCCGCGCCCGCGACCCACAGCCCCAGGGCCCGGTCGGCGTCCATGAGCAGGCCGGCGCCGCGGTCGCGCAGCGTGCGGGGCCGGGCCGCGGGATCGGTCCGTCCCTCGTCGAACAGGGGGAGGTACAGGCGGGTCAGGTTGGCCAGTCCGTGGGAACGCATCCCGGTCAGGTCGCCGTGGCACAGGGCCCGCGCGGCCTCGCGCGCCCGGTCGGGTGCCAGGCCGCGGTCGGCGAACACCGCCGCGGTGAAGGCGAGCAGGTCGTCGTGGCGTACGCGGACGGTCGGCGGCTGTTCGGCCGTGGGCGGAGAGTGCGGTGCTGCTGTGGGGGCAGCGGGAGCGGTCGGGTTCACGGGCCTCCGTTCAGGGGTGCGGCGGGGGCGGGCAGGCTCGGGGCCTGGGCACAGGGCGGTCGTGGGGGCGGTCGTGGTCGGATGCGGGCGCCTCCCTTCGGCTGGGCACCGGGGTTCGCCGCCGGGGGCGGTCACGGGGCCAGTCGCGACCGGTCGAAGGCGGTCAGGGGCGGTCGAGATCGATCGGGGTCGGTCGGAGGCGGTCAGGTCGGTCATGGCCGGTCGGGGTCGGCCGGGAGCAGTCGAGGTCGATCGGGTCGGTCGGAGGCGGTCGAGGTCAGCCGGGGACAGTCGAAGGCGGTCGGGGGCGGTCGGGGTCAGGGGCTCCCGACCGCGTCGTCGGTGAAGGCGAGCAACAGGCGGGTCACCGCGGCGGCGAAGGCGTCGAGTTCGTCCGCGCGCGCGAACTCGCCCTGGGCGTGGGCGTTGTTGGCCGACAGGTCGCCGGGTCCGAGCACCACGGTGCAGGCGTCGGCGACCCGCGCCATCCAGATGGCGTCGCAGGTGAAGGCCGGCTCCTCGCTCGGCCACGGTCGGATCCCGGCGCCGCGCAGGAGCGCGTGCCCCCAGGGGTCGCGGTCGTCCAGGACCGGCAGGCCGCGCTTGAGCCACTCCAACCGGGTGATGTTGCGTGCGTCGGCGGCAGTGCGTCCGAACAGCGCGGAGTCCCCGAAGTCCTTGGCGAACAGGTCCAGCCCCTCGTCCAGGGCCTCGTGCACGGCCGCCTCCAGCAGGCGGCCGGCCGTGGCCGATGCGTAGGAGAGGTTCAGCAGCAGCGATCCGGTGCCGTAGACCCTGTTGTGCAGGTCCCCGGTGCGCACTCCCGCCACGCACACGGCGCCCCTGGCCGCGTGGTGGTCGAGCGCCCGACCCAGGTGCTGGGCCAGGAAGCCGAGGAGCACGCTGGCGTTGTGCCCGTCCGCGGGCCGGTCGTCGATGGCGTCGGCGCCCTCGACGGCCACGCGGGCGGTCATCGCCGCCGTACTCCGCGGCAGGAACCGCAGCCCGGTGGGCTCGCAGAAGACGTTGAGCCGCCCGGTGTGGCCGCGCTCGACCAGCGGCCGGGTGCCGAGGACGCCCATGGCGCCGCCCTCCTCCCCCGCCACGGCCTGGATCAGCACGCCGACGTCGCGCCCGAGGGCGGGGCGCAGCGCGCGGGCGGCACGCACTCCGGCCAGCAGCGCCACGGCGGGTCCCTTGGCGTCGATGGCGCCGCGCCCGTGGAAGCACCGGCCGTCGAAGTGGACCGGCTGCTCCCCCGCGACGGTGTCCAGGTGCACGTTGAACATGACGGTGCGCGCGGTCGGCAGATCGGGGCCCAGGCGCAGGACGAGGCTGGGCTGGTCGGCGAGGAACCCGGGGGTCCCCCGTGCCTCGCGCACGGGGGCGGGCACGTCCGGGCGCTCCAGGTCGGCGGGGTCGGCGCAGGCGTGCAGCACCGTGCGAAAGCCCGTCTCACCGGCGGCGCGGGCGTACTCGGACTGCGCCTCGCGCAGGCGCGGCGCGGGCCCGCCCGGGCCGGTCTCCAGGGGACCGGCGGTGGGCAGCCGCAGCAGGCGCAGCAGCAGGTCGCGGTCGGCCGGGGTGAGGGCGGCGCTCATCCGGCGGCTCCCCCGCGCGGGCCCGGCGCGTCCGTCAGTTCGGCGACCCGTGCCACCAGGCGTTCGAGCGCGTGCCCGTGGGCCACGAAGTCGGCGCCGTCGCCCTGGCCGGCGGCGGAGCCCTCGTGCGGGCGCAGGTGCACGTGGGGTTCGATGGACAGCGCCCCGTCGTAGCCGTGCTCGGCCAGCGTCCGCAGGACCTCGACGACCCCGGCCTGGCCGGTGCCCGCCGGCACGTAGCCCACCGTCCCGTCGGGTGCGGTCACCGCGTCCTTGACGTGCACGTGCACCACATGGTCGATGAGGGCACGCAGCATCGGCGGCGCGGCGTAGCCGTGCGCGACCCCGTTGCCGGTGTCGAACAGCAGCCTCAGCGCCGGGCTGTCGATGCCGGTGACCAGGTCCAGCATGCGTTCGGCGTCCTCACCCGCCCACCCCGCGCAGTTCTCGTGCGCCAGCACCAGTCCGGCGTCCTCGGCGCGCAGGGCGAGCTCGCGCAGCCGGGTGCGGACCCGCGCTCCCCACTCGGCCCCGGGCAGGCCGCCCGAGGGGTAGGACATCACCCGTACGAGGCGGGTGCCCAGGAGGGCGCAGCGCCGGGCCAGGACGTCGAGTTCGTGGACGTCGACGGCGAAGTCGCCGGTGGCCGGCCGGGACCAGTCGCCGATCTTGGACGCGACGCAGACCACGCCCACGCCCGCCTCACCGATCCGCTCCGCCGTCCGGGCGAAGGCGGTGTCGTCCATGTGCGCCAGGGGGATCCCTTCGACCGTGCGCAGCTCCAGGAGGTTCCACCGCAGCCGCGCCAGGGCGGCCAGCTGGCCGCCGAGGTCCGGGGCGGCTTCGTCGCCGATCCCGGCCAGGGCGGGGCGGAAGGGTCTGGCCGCGCGGACGGGCTGCTCGGCGGCGAGCCCGGCGGGAGACTCAGCCGATGCTGTGGACACTGTGCGCCTCCTCGTTCAGGGGGGTCGGGGACTCCTGCGCGGCGCACAGGTCCTTGGCCTCGGTGAGCAGGCGCACGGTGTCGACCTGGACCGGCAGTGTTCCCGGCCCGAAGGGGGACCTCCGGTAGCGGGCGTAGGCGCCGAGGAAGAACGCGGGCAGCGCGTCGTCGGCGAAGACCTCCCGGGAGGTCTCCACCCCCGCGACGGCCACACGCAGCTGGGCGGTGTGGTCGGCTTCTCCGCACGGGTAGTGGCCGATGAGCGTGGCTTCCTCGAACTCCAGGGTGATGCGGCGCTCGCGCACCGGCGAGGTCAGGTCCGAGTCGATCTCGGTGCGCACGCCGCAGTGGTGGTCCAGCCGGAGCCGGGCGCGGCCCAGGCGGGGCAGGCGCATGCGGTCGGTGGCCATCTCCTCCCAGGCGGCGGTGACGAGCCTGGCGCTCCCGGCCAGGGAGAGGGCCACCGCGAGGGAGTGGGGCACCTCCACGTCGAAGGCGGTCGGGTGGCCAGGGGTCTGGGCGCTGTGTGTGAAGCGGGGCTTGTTCTGCACGACGCCGATGCGGCGCAGCCGTCCGTGGTCGCGGCCCTCGACCGCGGCGCGCAGGCGCCGGGTGAGGGCGCTGTCCAGCCACTGGGTGCTCACCGTGAGGTCCAGGTCCCAGCGCCGGCGTACACGTGCCACGGCCGCCAGTCCCGCCAGGTCCAGGGCCAACGGCTTCTCCACGATGACCATGCGGTACCCGAGCCGGCCCAGGCGGTCCAGCATCCCCGAGCGCAGGTGCGGCGGGGTGCACAGGTGGACGACGGACCGGTGGGGCGGGGCGCGGCGCACGGCCTCCTCCAGGGAGCCGACCATGACCGCTCCCGGGACCGGTTCCGCCCCGCGGAAGGGGTCGAAGGCGGTCACGGGTCCCGGAGCGACGAGGTCCGGAGCCGCTTCGCGTGCCTTGGCCAGTGACGGCAGGTGCAGTCCCTGCCCGGACCTGCCCAGACCGACCACGAAGCTGTGCAGCATACTGGCCAACGCCTTTCCCGGTCGATTGCGCGTGTTCCTCTTTCCGCGGAGGCGGTCGAGCCCCGCAGAACCGATGGGGAAACCGGTGGGGGCGACCGGAAAAGGTCGGGATCTCCACCGGCCCCTCGCGAACCGAACCCAGAATCCGGCCCGAGAACCGGGGACGTCAAAAGATCGAACCCGGCCATGGGACCGAAAACCGGTAAAGGGGTCCGCGGATAAGACTTCTGCAATTCACTGCAAATAAAGCCTTTCTCTTCATTCGTGGCGAATTGCCGTTATACCCGCGAATCCGGACATGCCGGTCAGTCCACTGAGATGCTGAACATCCCACTGGGCGGCGCGTGCCAGCCGTGGTCCGGTGCGACCTGGACTCCGGGGAGGAAACAGGTCCGACCGGGGTGGATGTACACGTCGGCGTCGGTCCGGTTGATGACGACATGGGCGGTCGCCGGCAACGCCATGCAGCTGCCGGAGGCGGGGTCCTGGTAGGTGGTGAGCTCCTCGAGCTCCGTGGTGAACACGATGACCTCACCGGTGGCGGCCTGGGCCGGCCCGGTACCGATGAGCACTGTCGCGGCGGCTACCGTGACCGTGCTCCCGATGGCGTGCAAAAGCTTCATATGACCCTCCTGGTGGCTTTTCGTGCACTTTGCCTGCACCCCGGATCACCTGGTGCCGTCAGCACGGAGGTGGGGGGCGATGTCATCGTTTGCTCACGAAGAGGCACGCGTCAATTCCCCTGTGTTTCGATCAAGGGGTTTTCGGTCCCCCGCACCAGAGGAAAGACGGCCCCGCGGGGCGTCCGCGTGCACGCGGACGCCCCGCGGGGCCGGGCGAAGGGGCGCCGGGACGCGACGGAGAAGGCCTCGCCGACAGGAGGGGACGGGCGCGCCGACGGCAGGAGAGCCGACGGCTCCGACCGGCGGGGGCGGCTCGTCAGGCGGGGTCGGGGACGCGCTCGTCCTGCGGGACCGGCCCCGGCGCGACACCCTGCCCGAAGGGGGCGCCGCCCAGCTCCTCGCGCCGGTGGGCGGTCAGCCACAGGCGGGGGTCCGGGCCGACCGCGACCACCCGCGTGGGGTTGATGGCCGTGTGGACGAAGTAGTAGTGCACACGGATGTGGTCGAAGTGCGTCGTATCGCCGAACCCGGGCGTCTGGAACAGGTCGCGGGCGTAGGCCCACAGCGCCGGGTACTCCGCGAGCTTGCGGACGTTGCACTTGAAGTGGCCGTGGTAGACGGCGTCGAAGCGCACCAGGGTGGTGAAGAGCCTGATGTCGGCCATGGTGATGGAGTCACCGACGAGGTACCGGCGTGAGGTGAGGTGCTCCTCCAGGGCGTCGAGCCGACGGAACACCCCGGCCACGGCCCGGTCGTAGCGCTTCTGGTCGGGTGCGAACCCGGAGCGGTAGACACCGTTGTTGAGGTCCCGGTAGATCTGCTTGCCCAGCTCCTCGATCTCATCGCGCCGCGCGGAGGGGTACAGGTCCGGGGCGCCGTCCCTCACCAGGCCGTCCCATTCCGTGGCCATGTCGAGGGAGAGCCGGTCGTAGTCGTTGGAGACCAGGTGCCCGCTGGGGATGTCGACCAGCCCCGGCACACTGACACCGCCGGTGTACTCGGGATCACGCGCCAGGTAGGCCTCCCGCAGGGCGTGGATGCCCAGGACCGGGTCCCGGTCGCCGGGGCTGCCGGTCTCCTCGGTGAACACCCAGTGGGGGTCGCCGTCGATGATCTCCTGGCGGGGGTCGGTGACGGCCAGCGAGACCGCCTCCTCCAAACCCATGAGGCGACGGGTGATGACGACCCGGTGCGCCCACGGACAGGCCCGGTTGATGACCAGCCGGTAGCGCCCCGGTTCGGCGGTCCGCTCGAACCGTCCGTCCGCGGTGACCCTGTCGGCGAACGCCGCCGGGTCCCTGGTGATCTCCTCGGTGGGGATCTTGTTGGCCCTCATCCCTGGCTCCTCCCGTACGGCCGACGCTCGGTGCCCGCGCGTCGGCGATCGGTGTTCGCCCGGCCATGCTATCGAGCACTCCGCCGCTTCCCCGGGCAACGACCTGCTCAACCCGGCAGGAGCTCCTGCGTGCCGATCACCCGGAGCAGTTCGAGCTTCTCGGCCGAGTCGGTGTCCGGAACGGGAGAGAACCAGAGCAGCCGCTGCCGGCCGTCCTCGCTGAGCAGGTGCAGGCAGTTGAGCTCGATCTCGCCGACGCGGGGGTGGCGGATGCGCTTGCGGTCGTCGCGGCGCACGGCCACGTCGTGCCGGGCCCAGAGTTCGGCGAACTCGCCGCTGCGGTCGAGCAGGTCGGCCACCAGGTCGGCGGCCTCGCGGTCCTTCGCGTCCCGGCGGGCCACGGCCGCGCGCAGATCCGCGGCGAAGGACCGTGAGTGCCGCGGGTGGTCCTCCTCGGGATAGATGTCGCGGGCCGAGGGGTCGGTGAACCAGCGGTGGACGAAGCTCGCCGCCATTCCGGTCCGGGGCGCGAAGTCTCCGAGGAGGGCGCGGGCCATGGTGTTCTGCACCAGCGGGACGTGGATGTCGGTGATCACCCGCGCCGGTGTGCCGTCGAGCCGGTCGAGGAGGTCCCGCATGCCGGGATGGACGTGCGACGCGGGCCCGCCCTCGCGCGGCAGCGGCCGGCCCGCCAGGTGGTACAGGTGGTCGCGCTCGTCGCGGGAGAGCCGCAGTGCGCGGGCGAGCGCGGCGATCATCTGCTCGGACGGCTGCGATCCCGCACCGCGTTCGAGCTCGATGTAGTACTCGACCGACGCCCCCGCGAGCTGGGCGACCTCGTCGCGCCGCAGGCCCGGCACCCGTCGGCGGGGACCGAGGGGCAGGCCGACGTCGCCGGGCCGGATGCGGGCGCGGCGCGAGCTGAGGAACGCGCCGAGTTCGGTGAGGTCCATGCGTCCAGTCTTCTCCCTGTGCGGATGGTTAGCCAGGGGACGGCATCCCCTGGGTGATCGCCGTCTGCCACCGCGGCCCGCCGGCGCGCAGACTTGGGGCCATGACAGACAACACTCCTACTCCTGCCGGCGCTTCCGCCACGAGCCCGGACCACACCGACGAGACGGCGCGGCCCCGGACGGCGATCGTGACCGGCGGGTCGCGCGGCATCGGCCGCGCGGTCGTGGCCCGGCTCGCGAGGGACGGATACGCGATCGTCATCGGGTTCGGCGGCAACCGCGAGGCCGCCGAGGAATCGCTCGCCGCCGCCGAGGCCGCCGGGGCCCGCGCCGTCCTGGCGCAGGCCGACATCGCGGACGAACAGCAGGTGGCCGCGATGTTCGATGCCGCGGAGCGGGCGTTCGGCGGCATCGACGTGATCGTGCACGCGGCGGGGAAGATGACCCTGTCGACCATCGCCGACCTGGACCTGGACGACCTCGACGACCTGCACCGCACGAACATCCGGGGCACGTTCGTCGTCGCCCGCGAGGCGGCGCGCCGGCTGCGGCCGGGCGGTGCGCTGCTGACCTTCTCGACGTCCGTGCTCGGGACCTCGTTCGAGCGCTACGGCGCGTACGCGGCGGCCAAGGGCGCCGTCGAGGCGCTCACGCTCATCCTGGCGCGCGAGCTGCGCGGCCGCGACGTCACCGTCAACACCGTCGCGCCCGGACCCACCGTCACCGAACTGTTCCTCGAGGGCAAGGACGACGTACTGCTGGAGCGCCTGGCCAAGGCCTCACCCCTCGAACGCCTGGGCCAGCCGGCGGACGTCGCCGAGCTCGTCGCCTTCCTCGCGAGCCCCGCGGGCCACTGGGTCAACGGACAGACGGTCCGCGTCAACGGCGGCCTCGTCTGACCCGGGCACCCACCCGTACTGCCCACCTTCCCCGAAAGGGACCACCATGCCGTTCGCCAACCTCAAAGTGCCCGCCGACACCCTCACACCGGAATCGAAGAAGAAGCTCCAGGACGCCGTCACCGACGCGTTCGCCGACGTGTACGGCGAACGGGCGCGGTCGACCACGCTCGTGATCCTCGAAGAGGTCGCCGACGGCGGTTGGAGCCTGGGAGGGACCATCCTCGACGAGGCCGTCCTCGGCCGCAGCTGACCACCACGACCGCAACGCCTCGGGCCGCGGGAGGGCTTTACGCCCCCGCGGCCCGAGCGCCGTTCCCCGCTACGAGCACGCAGAAAAGGGCCCGCCATCCGGCGGACCCCTCTATGACCTGCTAATTCTCTGTCGGGACGGCGGGATTTGAACCCACGACCCCTTGACCCCCAGTCACGCTCACCGTGGCCACCAGGGGTCATCGGAGGTCACCAGACGACACAAACCCGTAGGCCAGGACGCCAGTCCAGGCCACCAGACGACGGGAACGGTCACCGAGGGGCGCCCACGGGCGCCCCTCCCCCAACCCCACCTTCACCCCACCAAAGGCACTCCAGCTCTCTCCCATCGCAGCACATACCAAGACGGCTCCGCTCACCCGTCAGCATGGTCAGACAAGGAACGACCTGCCCCACAGGCAGGCAGAGATCACGCGAAACCGAGCATTTCCACCCAACCCACATGACTATTTCTCAGATGCGCGCTCCTCTTTAATCTTCTCGATTTCCCTAAATCGAACCAAGGCCGTGTTATATGCCCAGGCATAGGTGGACACCTTTCGGCCGACCCCTCGATGCCGCCCTGTGGCTCCACGCCGCACCCGATGGAACTCCTGATCGATCCCGATCGACTCCAGCCGGGAGAATTCCTCCGGACCCCAACCGTACAGGTGCGTCAATTCGATTCTCAGTTTTCGGCGGAACAGATTTTCGTCCGTTTCTGTGCCAGGTTTGCCCTCATCATCCACTCCTATAAGCTCGTTCCATGGTGAGGCCTCGAAGACGAATCCAGGAATCCCGACCTCAGGTCGCATATGCGCATCCCTGTCGTATACGTAGTCGATCCACCTCCAGAAAGCTTCAGCGTCAGCTATATCTGGCGCCTCCCGATGGTGGTAAGTGCAGAGCAAAGCAAAGTTACGCACATCATTGGATCCCCCTAGGGATTCGGGAACGGCATGCGCCCTCTCTACGGGCTTCCTCCAACAGATCTGACAAGAGGTATCCCTACCCAAGTAGTCAGCGATCGCCCTAAGAGTGGGACGCGAGGATCGCGGATCGGAGATGAATTCTCTCTGCCTGCGCGCAAAACCCCAATAGTCAAATGAACTCCCGCTGCCATCCTCCGGCGGCGTTATTTCCAACACATCCGGAATGTCCTCCCGCTGCTTCCGATTATTCTTCAAGGTGAAATACGGGTGCGTGAACTCGGTCAGGTAGCACAGCAGGAATCCAGAACCGAACTCCTGCATGATTTCAAAGGCGTCATGGTCGAAAGCACCAAGATCGTTGCGATGCCCTTGAACAGTCAATATCATGCGCCTGGGCCGACCAGGAAATCTGCGCGCAGCCCCTCGAACAACTTCGAACATCCGCTGAGCACATAGCTCGAAATCTTCTTCCACCCTCATATCATGGAACAAAAGGATGGACTTCTGGGCCGAACGCACGGGACGCTTGCCGAGTTTCTTCCGTTTTTTGGTCATGAGGGGAGCTTAGAGACCCAGTACGACAGAAGACCCTGATCAGCCAGAACGACATCCACACCGCGCGCTTCGAAGGCGAACGCAAGATGGCGAGATGAAGCTCGACCGTAGGCGGGCACCCCCTCCAATCCTGCCTTCCGAGCATGTGAGCAGGACACTCACAGAGGTGAGCGCCCCCACGGTCCTATGACACACAGTCACGCACGACATGACAGCCAGCGGTCGGAGGCGGTCGCTGAATAACACGAACCCCCAGGCCAAGATGCGAGCCCCGGCCGCCAGTGGATAGGAAAGGTCTAGGAGGGCATCCCTCCTTGACCTTTCCTACACCTCCACTGTCAGAGGAATCACAGGTTCACAAACCCTAACGCCAAGACCTAGAGACTCTCCAACCCTTATTAATATATCCCTTTGATTCAAAAAAACGACTTCGATCCCCACCCAGATTCCTTGGAGATATCTTCAAAGCGGAAGAATTTAATTCAATAGCAGCACCAAGAACCTCCTGGGCAAAATCAGCCAAGACCTTGTCCCTGGTCTTCATTGGAAGTGAGTGATACTGTGACAAAGCCAACACCAGGATATCATTCAAGGAATTTTGAAAGTCCGCCTTTAGGGTATACCTTTTTGCAAACTCATGAAATAACGGAAGCGCCAACCCAGCGGACCTATCAACCAAAGGTATGCACTCCACGGACGCTGCGGAGAGAAAATCAATCCGACTCTTGACAATTCTCCGCCTCTCGCGGCCAAGGGGCTTAGCGCACTCTTTAATGACGCGGGAGGCATTAGCATTAACAAGGAACGCCACAGAACGATGACCCGATTCGATAACGGGAGGGTAGTCCGTCCCGAAATAGAAGTGAACTCGATCCCGATCTTGCCTAGACCTCCGGGCGTAGGCCTCCCTGAAGTATCGAAGAGCCACCATACCACCCTCCCCCAAGAGCGATTCGGAAATATGCGGTTCCGGTATCCAATAATTATATTTAGCGCTCCCCCTATCTTTCAGGAAGAACAATTCTCGAGCAGTGGTGGAAGTGATAAAAATACGCTCATTCAACTGTGGAATGCCTCCTTTGCGATGAAGCGCAATCATTTCCTGGATATCTAGAACCAACCTATTATTCTTCCAGGAGTCACCCATAATCCCCTCGATCAACCTATTCAAGCACTATTAAATATGATGCGCATAATCAAGAAGCAATTTAAGCAATTCAATGACCATTGGAGTCAAGGCGCTCCTTCTTTAACAACCCTAATGCATGAGAATACTTAGAACTTTCCTTGAGGTGCCATGATGGCAGAACTTTCACTCGACCAACCGACAATTTTCTACAGGGACCCCGCCACATGTCGGGTGAAGTACTGGCCAGGCTGGCACCTCACCTGACCTGGTCGAAGGCATGCGCAGACCCCGGCCAGTCATACGGACCACCCCAGTGAGTGAGTCCCGACCACCCGACAGACCGGGCTGTGCCTCGACTTCTGGCTACCCGAGACAAGGAGGCTTCCCTCTGGGGGATCTCCAGGGAAGCCCTGTCCCATCTGGGGTCTGAGCCGTAGCCTGGAATCGCGACTTGACCAGGGAAGGACGGCGCCATGCCCCTCGACGGCACTCCGGACCCGCACGAGATCGAGGTCCCTTTCGGTACACGGCTCAAGCTCAACCGCACCAGACGGGGCATGACCCGCGAGGTCCTGGGTGGCCTGGTCGGACGGTCCGCGTCGTGGGTGAAGGCGCTGGAGAACGGACGGTTGGGGACCCCCAAGCTACCCATCCTGCTCAGGCTTGCGGAGGCCCTGCGTATACGCGACCTCTCGGAACTGACAGGTGAGCAGTCCGTCCCTGTCGAGCTGTTCACCGGCCCCGGGCACGCTCACCTTCCGGCCGTGCGAACGGCGATCAACGCGTTCCCCATGGTCACCTCGCGTCCCGCTCCTCCGGTCGCCCACCTCAAGGCCCGTTTGTCGCGGGCATGGAGCGCACGACACTCCGCGCCCAACCACCGTGAGGTGTTGGGCGGACTGCTTCCCGGGCTGATCGAGGACGCACAGCTCGCCGTGCATCAAGCGGATGACGGACCGACACGGCGTGCGGCCCAGGCGGTGCTCTCCGAGGTGTACGCGCTCGCACAGTTCTTCATCGCCTACCAGCCCGCACAGAGCCTCCTATGGCGTGTGTGCGAGCGCAGTGTGGTCGCTGCCCAGGAATCGGGCGACCCTCATGCGTTGGGCGTCTCCGCCTGGCTGATGGCCCAAGCTCACCGAGACGCCGGCGACTGGGATGCGGCCGACGTGGTCACCACGAACACCACACGGCAGTTGAGCGGCAACCTCGCGGACGGCACAGATGACGTTCTCGCTATCTGGGGTGCCTTGCAGTTCGAAGCCGGGTACACCGCCGCACGGCGCGGCGAGACCGGAAACGCATGGCGGCACTGGGACACCGCGCAACAGGTCGCTGACCGGCTCCCCGGCTCCTACTACCACCCGGTGACATCGTTCTCCCAGGCGATCATGGGTGCCCACGCTGTCACCGTGGCGGTCGAACTACGCAATGGCGGCGAGAGCGTACGCCAGGCCGGACGAACGGCGTCGGACGTCATCCCGTCGCGCCCCCGACGGGCACGGCACCAGATCGAAAGGGCACGTGCTTTCTACCTGGACTCCCAACCGGACGAAGCCCTTCGCGTTCTGGCTGAGGCACACGAGGCAGCGCCGGAAACGATCAGGTACAACGGGTACGCACGTCGCATAATTCTCGAAGAGATGGATTCCCGGCAACGAGAACGGCGAGAGCAAGCGAACACACTGGCTGACAAAATCGGCATTCTCGCGTAGCCACCAATCGACGGCAGGGGGCACACTTTGTGCCCCCTGAGTCATGTCCGGCGGCCTAGCGTCAGGCAACGAATCGACCCCCGCGACGCGGATGAGGCGTCCGGGGGCACGGCCAACGCTTACCAGGAGCGCTGACATGACGCACACTATCGCCCGTTTCTGGGCGATGCTGACACGACCATTGCCCGGTCCGCAGGGACGACACCACCGTCGCGGAACGCCTCCGCCCCTCGCCCGCCGAACGCCCCACTCAACCCATCAGCGTCATAGTGTGGATGCGCTGACTCGCGTCTCGCGTACGCAGCACCAGCCCGGTGAGTTCGACGAACTCGCCGCTCTCACCCGCTACTACCTGGCGATGCGGGAGGAGCGATGAGCGACACCACCACGTTCACCGCCAAGAACCGCGCGGTGCTCGAATCATGGGCACGATCCATGGACGCCAAGGTGACCCAAATCGCCGAGGACTGGAGGTCCATCACCTTCCAGGCCGAAGCCACAGACTCCGAGGGCACGCGGGTCCGCTGCCGGTTCCGGCAGCCCATCCCCCGTGTGGTCGCGCTTCGGCGTCTGGCACGCACCTACGTGGTCGGACTCGTCCACGACGTGGGCGGCGCCCAGTGCCACCACGTGCGCCGGGTCATCCCCACCGGAGACACCGAGGCCGATGCCCGCCGCAGCGCGATCCTGATCGCTTCGGCCCTGGTCGAGATCCAGCGCCACCACACGTGCGGAGCGACCGTGAGCAAGCTGGAGCCCTACGTCGTGGAACGCGCCGTGAACTGGAAGCCCTGACCCTGAAGCGTCTCTGAGCCCCGCCGCTCACCAGCGGCAGGGCTCGCTGCTCTTCGCTCACGCCCCGCGTACGCCACGATCCCGGCACGCCCCCGAGCAGTCCCACCCGGCCCCGGGTCGACCCCACCTGCACCCCATCGGAGACGCAGAAAGGGGCCCGCCATCCGGCGAGCCCCTTCGTGACCTACTATTCCTCTGTCGGGACGGCGGGATTTGAACCCACGACCCCTTGACCCCCAGTCAAGTGCGCTACCAAACTGCGCTACGTCCCGGCCGCTGGGCGAGTGCCGTCTCCGGCCCCGCCAACGGGTAAAACCTTATCGCATTCGCGGAGTGGCCCGAACCGCCCGCCGCCGAGGGCCCGCCCCTCTTCGCCGGTCCGCTCACGCTTCAGGGGACCAGCCCGTCGAGCCGGTCGGCCCGTTCCCAGCCCGTGAGTTCCCCGCCCGTGAGCACGACGACGGCGCCCGGGACCGGGACGACGTCCACGACCAGAGGGCCGCCCGGAGTGATCCACTGCGCCGAATCCCGGTCAACGGTCTCGCCGAAGGACGCCGTGAACAGGGCGTCCCGTGTCGACTCCACACCCGCGTCCTCGTTCGACTCGTACTGAGCCTTCGGAACGAGCAGCGTGTCGTCGAGCACGACGGCCCTGCTAGGGACGATGACGTGCATCCCGTCCACGACCGCGGTGTCCGTGGTCTCCCCGGCGGCGTTCGCCCGGTGGAAGCTCAGAGCATCCTCACCCTCCTCGACGAACACCACTCCCCCACTGTCGACCTGGACGAGGGACCGGTGCAGATCGTTGGTGCTCAACTGGTCGGACAACCCGCTCGGAAGCTCCACCGCCTCCTCGCCGGTGGCGGGGTCGAGCAGAGACAGGACCTGGTCGGGTCCATGGCTCAGAACGGCCACCGGTTCCTCCCGTCCGGCCCTGACATCGACCAGGTGGGGTGTGGAGTCCCCGGGCGATCGCACCGTCCACTCCTGCCGCCACGCCTCCTCCCCGGTGGTCAGGTCCATGGCTCCGAGCACGACCCGCACCTCCGTGTCGGACCAGGTGAAGGGGTCATCGAACCTCTCCTCCCTCCCCCGGTCCTCCTCGGCGCATCCGAGTAGGCCCACCAGGTGGTCGCCGTACCGTTCGACCTCGGAGGGGAAGCAGTCCGGACCGACTCCCAGAGCGTCCGTCAACCGGTCGGCGCGCCCGGGGGCCGCCGGCAGGAGGTCCTCGACCGCCAGAGGGACGACATCCGGGTCCCTGTCACGGATCTCCCCCGTCACGGCGTCGAGTGTCACCGTGACGCGTTCCCCGGTGTCGGGCCCCGGGGCATAGCGCACGTACACGCCCCGGCCGTCCGCTCCCACCCTGCGCGCGTGGTCGAGGGGGCGCCGGTAGGACCACAGCTCCTCGCCCGTCGTCCCGTCCAGGGCGACCGCCCCGTCGGTGATCAGGACGATCGGGCCGTGGGCGCCCGCACGGACTCCGTGGATCTCCGTGCCCAGCGGGGGTTCCCAGCTCCACCCGATGCGGCTGACGCGGGCGGGGACGGGCTCGGGCTCACCCGGGTCGGTGGCGACGGTGTGCGGTTCCCGGGGGAAGACGACCACCGCCGTGAGACCGGCGATCAGGACCACCGTGAGGGCGCCCGCGGCGGCGAAGGGCAGTGAGCGTCTCCGGGGGCGGAGTTTCGGCGAGTGGACGGACACCAGCATGCACAGGCATCCCGACGCGACCGCCACGGCCACGATCCACATGTTGACGGCCGCGGGCGAGGGGTCGAACGCCACTCCGTCCGTCGCGGTCGCCTCGAAGGCCTGTGTGGGGAATCCGGCCCAGGCGATCGCCGCCCCGGCCAGAGTGAAGATGGACATCCAGACCGCGTACGCCGGACCGCCGGGGTCGTCCTGGATGACCCGGGGATGTCTCCGGTACCAGCGGATGCCGAAGGTGAGGGCCAGGCCCGCGATCACAGTCGAGAGGATCCACCGGGAACCGGCCTCCGAGACCAATCCGCCCTCGTGAGCGCCCCAGTTCAGGAGCACCGTGCCGACCACCAGGAGCAGGGCGCCGACGAGCAGCCCCGCCCCGGTCCACGCGATCGCACCCCTCAGGCGTCCCGGCCCCGGTTCCGCCGCCCTGCCCATACGCTTCTCCCATCGCCGGCGCCGACGGCACAGCGAACCGTGCGACCCGGATGCGTCAGTAGGACGAGATGTGCACGTGGTCGTAGTGGTTCTCCGTGGCGCTGCCACGGTCGCCCATCGGCTTCCACTGCCCCGTGGTCGGCTGCCAGATCCGCTGCTCCCAGATGATGTACTTCACGCCGAGACGGCCGGCGTTGTCGATCGCGTACTGGGAGATGGCGTTGCCGGTGGCGCGGTTCCCCTCGCTGGGGTAGGAGCCGATCACCGCCACCATGAAGTCGCAGGCCTGGCCCGTGCCATGGTCGTCGGCACTGCTGCGCGCGCAGCCGACCTCGTAGGGGACGCCCACGTTGAGGATGACCTCGTCGCGGATCGCGGCCATGCGCGGCGTCGCACCGTCGAATCCCCACCCCTTGACGCTGGCGGGGATGGTGCCCGAGGTGGCCGAGGACCCGGTCTCCGGCTCCGGGGGAACCTCTTCGTCCTTGTAGCGCTCGATGGCCTCCTCGACCTCCTCGCGCTGCTCCTCCAGCGTCTCGATGAGCTCCTCGGCTTCGGCGAGGTCCTCGGCGGCCGTCTCCGCGGCCTCCTCCCGCTCCGCCTGCAGGTCCACCAGCTCGGAGATCTGGCCGGACTGGGTGCGGCCGAGCTGGTCCACCGCGGCCGCGTCCTGGAACAGCTGCTCCGGGGAGGAGCTGAAGAACATCTCCAGTGCGGGGTTCAGGCCGGAGCTCTTGTACTGGCTGGCGGCGATGTGGACCACGCTGGACCGCGATCGGTCGAGTTCCTCCTCGGCCGCCTCCAAGTCCTCCTCGGCCTGTTCGGCGCGCTCCTTGATCTCGGTGAACTGCAGGAGCTCACCGTCGTAGGACTCCTCCAGGTCCTCCGCCCGCTCGGTGAGCTCGTCGAGGTCGAGGTCGTCCAGGTCGGGTTCGGCGTGGACCGCCGAGGGCGCGACGAGCACGGCGGCCAGCGCCAGTGCCAGGACTCGGGCGCCCGCACGCCTTCCTCGGCGGCGCGAGGCATCGGCGGGGGGCAGGGCGGGGGTCCGGTTCATACGAGCTCCAGGGGTCGTACCGCGAGCGAGCCGAGACGCGAGGAGCCACAGGGGGCGGGGCGGAGGGGGCCCGGCGCCGGCTCACGCTGCTCACGGCACCAGGGTGGTGGTGCCATCGGGTCGGCGGGTGCACAGGAGACAATACGAGATCTTGCCGTCATATACCTAATGCCGGGCACGGACCCCACCGCCACCAGGTGTTCGCCGATCGGCGCCCAGGGGCGGGCCGGCCGTTCCGGCCCCCGACGGCTCCGCGCCGCGCCGCGGAGCCGGCTTCGCCGCGACCACCCCACCGGAGACGCAGAAAGGGGCCCGCCTCACGGCGAACCCCTCGCTGACCTGATGCTTCTCTGTCGGGACGGCGGGATTTGAACCCACGACCCCTTGACCCCCAGTCAAGTGCGCTACCAAACTGCGCTACGTCCCGGCCGCTGGGCGAGTGCCGACTCCGGCCCCGCCAACAGGTGAAACTCTACCGCACATTCCAGGGCGCTCACACCAGTTTCGACCCGCGCCAGGCGCCCTGGCGACGCGCCCCCGGCACCGCATCCGGCGCCCGCCGACCGGTCCCGCCGGCCCGACCGCCCGGTGCGCCCCCGACCGCCTCAGACGCCCCGTGCGCCCGCGTCGCCCCACATTCGTCCACGGACCCGCCCGGCGCCGCGACAGGCGCCACGCGTGCCACCACGCCCGCCCGGGGCCACCGCCGGCGGCGCCTCAGCGCTCCCGACGCCCCTCGGCGTCCTCGCGCGCCCCGGACTCCGAGTCCTCCCGGCGCTCCAGGCCTTCCAGGTGCGCGACGGCTTCGGCGATCTGGTTCTCGTTGAACACGGCGACCCCCTGCTCGGCGAGCAGTCGCGCCGTGACCCCGGCCCCGGGCACCTTGCGGCCCCCGAACGTACCGTCGTAGACCTCCAGCGACCCGCACGAGGGACTGGACTCCTTCAGGATCGCCACGGCCACACCGTGCGCCCGGGCGGTCGCCGACGCGGCGCGGGCTCCGGCGACGAAGTGGTCGCTCACGTCCTCCCGGTCCGGGGTGAGGATGCGCGCCCGACCGGCGAGGACCGCGTCGGCATCGGCGCCCGGTTCGATCTCGGCCGGGGGACGCGGCACCGGCAGCCCGCCCGCGATCTCCGGGCAGTGCACCACGAGCCGCCCCTCGGCCCTCCAGCGGTCGA
Source organism: Nocardiopsis sp. Huas11 (assembly GCF_003634495.1). GTDB lineage: Bacteria > Actinomycetota > Actinomycetes > Streptosporangiales > Streptosporangiaceae > Nocardiopsis. The sequence goes on from NZ_RBKY01000001.1 coordinate 6,028,117, forward strand.
GGGCGTTGTCCTCGACCGTCTTGGCCTGCCCGTCGTAACGGACCCGCCGACCCATCAGACAGGCGCTCACCAGCACCTTGAGCATGCGTTCTCCCCTTCCGACGTGCCGTCACGCTACCTCCGTCGCGACACGAACGATGTCCGCGATATTCTTACTTATGGTGATTAACTATCTCCCCTGAGTGACATCGCGAGGGGGAGACGTGAGCGACGACCAGAACCATCGGCCATCGACGCTGGTGACCGAGCACGGGACCACGCGCAAGGCGGTCACCGCGGCCGCCATCGGCAACGCCACCGAGTGGTACGACTTCGGCGTCTACAGCTACCTCGCCGTCACCATCGGCCTGGTGTTCTACCCGTCGCAGTCCCAGGGCGTCCAGCTCATCGCGACCTTCACCACCTTCGCCGCCGCCTTCCTCGTGCGCCCCCTGGGCGGGCTGTTCTTCGGCCCGCTCGGCGACCGCGTCGGCCGCAAGAAGGTCCTGGCCTTCACCATGCTCCTGATGGCGGTCGGCACCTTCTCCATCGGCCTCATCCCCTCGGCCGCCACCATCGGCATCGCCGCGCCGATCCTGCTGCTCGTCGCCCGCATGGTCCAGGGCTTCTCCACGGGCGGCGAGTACGGCGGGGCCACGACCTTCATCGCCGAGTACGCGCCCGACCGCCGTCGCGGCTTCCTCGCGTCCTGGCTGGAGTTCGGAACGGTCAGCGGCTACGTCGGGGGCGCCTCGATCGTCACCGTCATGACCCTGCTCCTGGGCCCGGACGCCATGACGGCGTGGGGATGGCGCGTGCCCTTCCTGCTCGCCCTGCCCCTGGGCGCGGTCGGGCTGTACCTGCGGCTGAAGCTGGAGGAGACCCCGGTCTTCGCCCAGGACACGGAGGGGTTCGGCAAGGACACCGCGGGGCGCCGGCGCGAGGGGCAGTTCAGGGAGACCGTGGTGGGCCAGTGGCACGCGCTGCTGCTGTGCGTCGGGCTGGTCATGGTCTTCAACGTGAACAACTACATGGTGACGGCCTACCTGCCCACCTACCTCAACGCCGAACTCGGCTACAGCAGCGCCCTGGGGCTGGTCATGACGCTGACCGCCATGGCGTTCATGCTCGTCGCGGTCACGTTCTTCGGCCGGCTGAGCGACCGCGTGGGACGCAGACCCGTCCTGCTCTCCGGGTGCCTGTTCTCCATCGCGCTCTCCCTGCCGGCCTTCTGGCTCCTCCAGCGCGGCAGCCTGGTCGCGGTCGCCCTCGGTGTGCTGGTCATGGCCGTCACGCTCGTGCACTTCTCCGGCAGCGCGCCCGCCGCGCTCCCGGCGCTGTTCCCCACCAAGGTCCGCTACGGCGCCCTGGCGATCGGGTTCAACGTCTCCGTGGCGCTGTTCGGTGGCACGACACCGCTGATCGCCGAGTCGCTCGTCCAGTCGACCGGCAACCTGTACTCACCGGCGTGGCTGGTCATGATCGCCGGCGCGGTCGGCCTCGTGGTGGTGTGGTGGATGAAGGAGAGCGCGGGGCAGCCGCTGCCGGGCGCACCGCACATCCCGGTCCCCGACCGCCACCCCGGGCTCGCCACCCGGCTCCCCTACCCGCGCAGGGACGGGGACGGGGCGCCCTTCGTCCGGCCGAGCAACGTCCGCCGCCTGCCTTCGGACGGCTGACCGCCGAGGCCCGGGTCCGGGGCGAGGCCCGGGTCCGGGGCCAGGGCCGGGTCCGGGGCCAGGGCCGGGTCCGGGGCCGGGTCCGGGGCCGCCCGCGGAACCCGGCGGCACGGACCGCACCGGCCGGACCACCCGCCGGGCACCGGACACACGACGGGGGCGCCTCCCCTCGGGAGACGCCCCCACTTCATGCCGTCGATCCGGTTCAGCGGCGGCCGCGCTGCTTGCGGTCCGGACGCACGCTTCCCTTGGAGGCGCGCCCCGGGGTCGCGCCCTTCTTCTCACGGATGCGCATGCTGATGTGCAGCGGCGAACCCTCGAACCCGAAGTCCTCACGCAGCCGGCGCTCGATGAAGCGGCGGTAGTTCTCCTCGAGGAAGCCCGTCGTGAACAGGATGAAGTGCGGCGGACGCGCACCCGCCTGCGTCGCGAACAGGATCTTGGGCTGCTTGCCACCGCGCACCGGCGGCGGGGTGGCCGCCACCAGCTCCTTGAGCCAGTTGTTGAGCTGGCCCGTCGGGATGCGCTGCTGCCACCCGGCCAGGCTCGTCTCGATCGCCGGGACGAGCTTCTCCATGTGGCGTCCGGTCTGCGCGGAGATGTTCACCCGCGGAGCCCAGGCGACCCGCGCCAGCTGGCGGTCGATCTCCTTCTCCAGGTAGATCCGGCGTTCCTCGTCGAGGATGTCCCACTTGTTGAACGCCAGCACCAGGCCGCGCCCGGCCTCCACGACCTGCTCCACCACGCGGATGTCCTGCTCCGCCAGCGGCTCGCTGACGTCGATCAGGACCACGGCCACCTCGGCCCGCTCCAGGGCGGTGCCGGTACGCATGGTCGCGTAGTAGTCGGCACCCTGCAGGGCACGGAACCGGCGGCGGATACCGGCGGTGTCGATGAACTTCCAGGTCTTGCCGCCGAGCTCGATCAGCTCGTCGACGGCGTCGCGCGTGGTCCCGGCCACCGAGTCCACGACGACCCGGTCCTCACCGGCGAGCCGGTTCAGCAGGCTGGACTTGCCCACGTTGGGGCGTCCCACCAGGGCGATCCGGGACGGGCCGCCCTCGTCGTCGTCATCGGTCGAGCCCTCGGGGGTCTCGGGGAAGGAGGCCACGACGGCGTCGAGCATGTCGCCCGTGCCGCGCCCGTGCAGGGCGCTGATGGCGAAGGGCTGGCCCACCCCGAGGTTCCACAGGTCGAGGGCGTCGGACTCCTGCATCTGCCCGTCGACCTTGTTGGCGGCGAGCACGACCGGGCGCTTGGTGGCGCGCAGGACGCGCGTCACGGCCGCGTCGGCATCGGTGATGCCCACGGTCGCGTCGACCACGAACAGGATCACGTCGGCGGTCTGCGCCGCGTACTCGGCCTGACGCGCGACCATGGCGGCCAGTCCGGTCACGCTGGTCTCCCAGCCGCCGGTGTCCACGAGGGTGAACTTCGCGTTCTGCCACTCGGCGTCGTAGGCGACCCGGTCGCGGGTCACGCCCGGCACGTCCTCGACCACGGCCTCACGACGGCCGATGATGCGGTTGACGAGGCTGGACTTGCCCACGTTGGGGCGTCCGACCACGGCCACGACGGGCACGGGCGGCCCCGCGCCGTCCGCCTCCTCGTCGAAGCCCACGTCGGAAATGTCGAAGTCACTCATGTACTGCTCTCCCGGTACGTAGGTTCCCGCGCGCCCAGGATGCGTGCCGCGAGAACGTGAATGGTCGGTGTCCGCGCTCGAACGGCGCGGAGGGACCGCACGGACGCCGTCGGCGTCCGTGTACTGGCCACGGGGGAAGGAACCCCCGCGGATGTTCGTCTGTTCCCCCGAGAGGGGGCAGGACGGGTGATGTGACCGGTCTTACCGGTGCCGACACCGGAAAGACCGGCGCCGGATCTGGATCGGGCCACCACGCCCGCCCCCGGCTGCCCGTTCCGGGACGTGGTCCCGGCCCGGGGCCCGCTAGGCTCCGCGGGCCTCGTCGGCCAGCTTGACGACCAGGCCGATGACCTCGTCCAGGCTCAGCCCCGTCGTGTCGAGCTCGGTGGCGTCGGCGGTCTGGGTCAGCGGCGAGTGCGCCCGGCTGGAGTCCAGCCGGTCACGGCGGGCCAGGTCGGCCTGCGTGGCGGCGACGTCGCTGGTGCGGACCTCCTTGCTGCGCCGCATCGCACGGGCCTCGGCGCTGGCGGTCAGGAACAGCTTGACCGGCGCCTCCGGCGCGACCACGGTCGTGATGTCACGGCCCTCGACCACGATGCCGGCGCTCTCGCGCCGAGCCGCGTCGATGACCTCGCGCTGAGTGCGCACCAGCAGGGCACGCGCCTCCGGCACGGCCGAGACGGCGCTGACCCTGCCGGTCACGTCCTTGCCGCGGATCTCGGCGGCCACGTCGCGGCCGTCGACGGTCACGGTCGGCGCGGAGGGGTCGGTGCCCATCTCGATCACGGGCCGCTCGACGTTGGCCGCCACGGCGGCGGCGTCATCGACGTCCACCCCCTGGTCCAGCATCCACCAGGTCAGGGCCCGGTACATGGCCCCGGTGTCCAGGTAGCGCAGGTCGCGCGCCCGGGCGACGCCCTTGGCCGTGCTCGACTTGCCCGACCCGGAGGGACCGTCGATCGCGATGACGATGCCCTGGTTGCCGTCCTGCACGCTCACTGCCGATGTCTCCCCGCTACCGTTACCGCCTACCGACGCACCAGCCTACCCGTGGCCGCGCACGCCCCGAACCCCGAACCCTCAGGCCCCGGCGTGCACCGACCAGCCGTCGTCCGACAGCGCCCGCACCAGCGGGTCCACGGCGGCGGGCAGCACGAACAACTGGGCCACGCCCAGCGGCAGGCCGGGTGTGTGCTCGATGCGCACGTCCTCGATGTTGACCCCCGCCTCGGCCGCCACGGCGAACATGCGCCCCAGGACGCCGGGCTCGTCGGGGATGACCACGGGCACGACGGTGTAGTCGGGCAGCTTGACGCCGCCGTGCTTGCCGGGCAGGCGCTCCTGGCCGGAGCGGCCACGGGCGAGCAGGTCGCGCACCGGTTCCAGGGCGCGGTCCGCGCCACCCTCGCCGGCTTGCGCCAGGGCGTGCAGCGCGTCGGCCGTCGCGACCAGGTCGGCGGCCATCCCGTGCAGGACGTCGGCGACCGGGACGGCGTTGTGCGTGAGGATCTCGGTCCACATGGCCGGGTCCCCGCCGGCGACACGCGTCACGTCGCGCACGCCCTGCCCGGCGAGGGTCAGCGCGGTGTCGTCCCCCGACAGCAGCCGGGCGGCCACCGCGGAGGAGGCCACGTGCGGCGCGTGCGAGACCAGCGCGACCGCGCGGTCGTGCGCCTCGGCCTCCAGCACCAGCGGGTCCGCACCGCACAGCCTCGCCAGCTCGGCGACGGCGGCGACGGTCTCCGGGCCCGCCTTGCCCGTGGGGCACAGCGCCCACGAGCGCCCGAGGAACAGGTCCGCCCGGGCCGCCCCGGGCCCGTGCTTCTCCCGGCCGCCCATGGGGTGGCCGGGGACGAACGTGGCCATGTCGCAGCCGAGCCGCTCGGCCTCGGCGAGCACACTCGCCTTCACACTGGCCACGTCGGTGTACACGTGCGCGAGGCCCCGGTCCTGGGCGCCGCGCAGGACCGCGGGGATGACCGCGGGCGGCGCGGCGATGACCGCGATGTCGACGGGGCGGTCCTGGGCCGACTCGTCCAGGACCTGCCCGGCGCCGAGGTCGCGGGCCAGGCGCACGGACGCGGCGTCCGGGTCCGACAGCAGCACCTCGACCCCGCGGGCGCGCAGGGCGAGCGCGATCGACGTGCCGATGAGCCCGGTCCCGACCACCGCGACCCGCCCCAGCGACGGCCGGTGGTCCGCGGTCTCGTCGGTGCCCATGCTGTTACCCACTGCTCTCCCGCTCTCCGACGTGCGTGTGTCCCCCCAGCGTATGGCCTCGACCGGGAGGACGACCCGCGCGCTACTGCGCGATGTCCAACCGCAGCGCCTGCGCGCCGCGCAGGTAGACGTGCTGGACCTCCGACCGCGGCCGGTCGGTCTCCACGTGGGCCATCAGGCGCACCACGCGGGGCAGGGCGTGCGGCACGTCGATCTCGCTCGCGCACATGAGCGGCACGTCGGAGAAGCCGAGCTTGCGGGCGGCCAGGGCCGGAAACTCCGAGGTCAGATCGGGGGTGGCCGTGAACAGCACGCTGATCACGTCGTCGGTGACCAACTGGTTGCGGAGCATCACCTCGGAGACCAGTTCGGCCGTGGCCTCCAGCACCTGCTCGCGTTCGTCCGCGTCGACCTGCACCGCACCGCGGATGGCCCGTACAGCCACGTTCGATCCCGCCTCATCCTTGCTCTGTCCGGCCGTGCCCGGAAAAAGGGAACGGCGGCCACCACCACGGAGGGAGTCCGCGCGGTGACCGCCGTCAACTGTATCTACAGGCCCGCGGCCGCGTAGAGTTCGCCCACCTCACGCGAGGTCAGCGCCCGCATGGTGCCCTGCTGGAGGGCGTTCAGGTCGATGGGACCGACCTGGGTGCGGGCGAGGTCGGCGACCGGGTGGCCGACGGCCTCCATCAGGCGGCGCACGATGTGCTTGCGCCCCTCGTGCAGGCGGATCTCCACCATGGCCTTGGGCGCGTCGTTGTCGACGATGCGGAACGAGTCGACCTGGACCGGACCGTCGTCGAGCTCGACGCCCTTGTTGACCTCACGGACCACGCGCTGGGGAACCGGGCCCGGCACCATGGCCACGTAGGTCTTGACGACCTTGTAGCGCGGGTGGGTCAGGCGGTTGGCCAGCTCACCGTCGTTGGTCAGCAGGATCAGACCCTCGGTCTCGGTGTCCAGACGACCGACGTGGAAGATGCGCTCCGCGGTCTGGCCGGTGTAGTCGGCCAGGGTCGGACGGCCCTCCGGGTCCCACATGGTGCTGACCACGCCGCGCGGCTTGTTGAGCGCGAAGTAGAGCTTGTCCGGAGCGGTGACGACGCGCATGCCGTCGACACGGATCTCCGAGGCCTCGGGGTCCACCCGCGCGCCGAAGCGGCGGACGACCTCACCGTCCACGGAGACGCGGCCGGCGGCGATCATCTCCTCGCTGGCGCGGCGGCTGGCCACGCCGGCGGCGGCGAGGGCCTTCTGGAGGCGGACACCGCCCTGGACGTCGGTGTAGGAGTCCCGGTCCTCGCCCAGGTGGTCCTCGTCCTTGGGGTTGTAGTCGGCGCGCAGCGCGCTGAGGCGCTCGCGGGCCGCCTTGGACAGCTGGCTCTCCTTCGTGACACCGGCCGTGGGAGCCGCGGTGCGCTTGTGCGGCCGCTCGTCCGCACGACGGTCGTCGCGCCGGTCGCGGTCGCCGCCGGAAGAACGGCGGTCGCCGCCCTGGTCGCGCGCACCCTTGTAGCCACCACGGTCATCGCGACCCTGGTAACCGCCACGGCCGCGGTCGTCACGCTGCTCGCGCGGACCCCGGCTACCGCCACGGTCGTCACGACCCTGGTACCCGCCGCGGTCACGGTCGCCGCCGGAAGAACGGCGGTCGCCGCCCTGGTCGCGCGCACCCTTGTAGCCACCACGGTCATCACGACCCTGGTAACCACCACGGCTCCGGTCGTCACGCTGCTCACGCGGACCCCGGCTACCGCCGCGGTCGTCGCGCCGGTCGCGGTCGCCCCCGAAGGAACGGCGGTCGCCACCCTGGTCACGCGACCCCTGGTAACCACCACGGCTCCGGTCATCGCGCTGGTCACGCGCACCCTTGTAGCCACCACGGTCATCACGACCCTGGTAACCACCACGGCTCCGGTCGTCGCGCTGCTCGCGCGGACCCCGGTAACCGCCACGGTCGTCACGACCCTGGTACCCGCCGCGGCCGCGGTCGCCGCCCTGGTCGCGCGCGCCCTTGTAGCCACCACGGTCATCGCGCTGCTCGCGCGGACCCCGGCTACCACCACGGTCGTCACGACCCTGGTACCCGCCACGGTCGCGGTCACCGCCGAAGGAACGACGGTCGCCACCCTGGTCACGCGACCCCTGGTAGCCGCCACGGCTCCGGTCGTCACGGCCCTGGTACCCACCACGGCTCCGGTCATCGCGCTGCTCGCGCGGACCCCGGCTACCGCCACGGTCGTCACGACCCTGGTATCCGCCGCGGTCGCGGTCACCGCCGAAGGAACGACGGTCACCGCCCTGGTCGCGCGCACCCTTGTAGCCACCACGGTCATCGCGACCCTGGTAACCGCCACGGCCGCGGTCGCCGCCCTGGTCACGTGAACCCTGGTACCCGCCACGGCCGCGGTCACGGTCTCCGCCGAAGGAACGGCGGTCGTCTCGGTTGCGGGGGCCACGGTCGTCGCGGAAACCGCCGCGCGACCGGTCGTCGCCCCTCTCGCCGCGGCCGCCCTGGCCGCCGCGCTTGTCGTAGTCGCCGCGCTCACCGCGCGGGGCGTCGTCCCGCGCACCGCGGGAACTGTCGTTAGGTGTGCTCACCGGTGTCGTCTAGACCTTCGATGTCGTCGGGGAGGAACGGCGCCAGTTCAGGCAGCTCGTCGAGGCCTCGCAGGCCCAACCGTTCCAGGAAATAGGAGGTGGTCCGATACAGCAGCGCACCGGATTCGGAATCGTGCCCGGCCTCTTCGATCAGGCCCCTCAGTACGAGGGTACGCATAACCCCGTCGCAGTTGACACCGCGTACGGCGGAGACCCTGCCCCGGGAGACCGGCTGTCGGTAGGCCACCACCGCCATCGTCTCGAGCGCGGCCTGGGTCAGCCGCACCTCCTGCCCCTCTTTGAGGAAGTGCTCGACGACGTCGGCGCATTCGGGCCGCGTGTACACGCGCCACCCTTCGGCCACCGCCCTCAGGTCGAAACCGCGCCCCTGCTCGGTGTATTCCCTCGACAGGTCCTCCAGCGTCCGGTTCACCACCTCCAGGGAGACGTCCAGGGCGCGGGCCAGCTCGTATTCCGACACCGGCTGGTCCACCACCATCAGCACCGCCTCCAGGTCGCGGCGCAGAGTGGGCGGTGCGGAGAGATCACCCACACCGGTCATGGTGTCGTCGGCGCTCATTCGGCCTCCACTGTGTCGTCGTACTCGGTGTCGACCTCGACCTCGGCGTCGCCGCCGGTCCAGGTCACGATGAGCTCCCCCAGCGGTTCGGGCTGCTCGAAGGCCACGTTGCTCGCCCGGTACAGCTCCAGCAGGGACAGGAAACGGGCCACGACCTCGAAGGTGCCGGTGCAGCCGTCGGTCAGTTCGAGGAACGTCAGCCGTCCGTGCTCGCGCAGCGCCGCCACCACGAGCTCGCCCTGCTCCTTGACGGAGGTCTTGGTCTGGTGGATGTGCGTGACCGGGACGCTCGGCGGTTCCCTGGGAGTGAACACCAGGCCCGCGAGCGCGGCGAACTCCTGCGGCCCGAGCTTGAACAGCACGTCCGGCCGCATCGCCGCGAACTGCTCCTCCAGCGGCACCGCCCGCGCGTACCTGCGCCCCTGCGCCGCCAGCCGGTCGCGCATCAGGGCCGCGACCTCCTTGTAGGCGCGGTACTGCAGCAGCCGCGCGAACAGCAGGTCGCGGGCCTCCAGCAGCGCCAGGTCGGCTTCGTCCTCCACGTCGCCGCGCGGCAGCAGCCGTGCCGCCTTCAGGTCCAGCAGCGTGGCCGCGACCAGCAGGAAGTTGCTCGCCTGGTCCAGGTCCCAGGCGTCCCCGTGCGCCCGGATGTGCGCGATGAACTCGTCGGTGACCTTCGACAGCGACACCTCGGTGATGTCCAGCTTGTGCTTCGAGATCAGCCCGAGGAGGAGGTCGAAGGGCCCCTCGAAGTTGTCCAGGTGCACCTGGAAGGCGTGCTCGTCCACAGCGTCGGCGTCGCCGTCCGCGTGGGGTCCCTCAGCCGCCATGGCCACTGACCCGCGTCGTGTCGTTCATACGTCAAGGGTGTCACCGGTCGAATCCGGCCGGTGACACCCGTGTCCCTTCGTTCCCGGACCGACACCCCCTCCGATGCCGGTGCGGGTACCTCTAGTCCTCGCTCAGTCGCCTGACCAGCATGCTGGTCTGGCCGTTCTCCTCGAAGTCGGCCAGCAGGACCGCGACGGCCTCGCGGACGAGGCGGCCCCGGTCGGCCGACAGCCCGTGCTCCGCGCGCAGCGACAGCCGGGTCTGTTCCAGGGCCAGCAGTTCGGGCCCGGAGATGTAGACGGTGATCTTCTCGTCGTGACGCTGGCGCCCGCTCGGTTTGGGCGCACCGTCCGGCCGGGCGATGACCCGGCGCCTGCGGCGCGCCGCCGTGTCGGACGAACTCTTCTGCTCCGGTGCCGTGTACTGGCGTTCGGTCTCCACGGGCGGCACTTCCTCCGCACCGCCTGAGGGGCGGAAGAACAGCTCGTCCGCCCCCGGTAGGGTCACGCGCCGTGACCGCTGAGAGGCCACCTCGCCAGCACCTCCTTGGCCAGATCCCGATAGGCGTTGGCCCCGGCCGACGACGAGTCGAACCGGGTGATGGGTTCGCCCGCCACGGTCGCGTCCGGGAACCGCACGGTGCGGTTGATGACCGTCCCGTACACCTTGTCACCGAACCCGTCGATGATCGTGGACAGCACCTCGCGCGCGTGGAGCGTGCGCGGGTCGTACATCGTGCCCAGGAAACCGTCGATGACCAGGTCCTCGTTGAGGCGCTCCTGGACCTTCTGGATGGTGTCCATCAGCAGCGCCACACCGCGCAGCGCGAAGAACTCGCACTCCAACGGCACGATGACGCCGTCGGCCGCGGTGAGCGCGTTGACGGTCAGCAGGCCCAGCGACGGCTGGCAGTCGATCAGGACGACGTCGTAGTCGTCGATGACCGGTCGCAGGGCGCGGCCGAGCATCTGCTCGCGGGCCACCTCGCCGACCAGCTGCACCTCGGCGGCCGACAGGTCGATGTTGCTCGGGATGAGGTCGAGGCCCTCGATGTCGGTCTTGAGCAGCACGTCCTCGACCGTCACGTCCCGCTGCATGAGCAGGTTGTAGACGGTCAGGTCCAGTTCACGCGGATCCAGCCGGCCCAGGCCGACCGAGAGCGCTCCCTGCGGGTCGAAGTCGACCAGCAGCACGCGCCTGCCGCACTCGGCGATGGCCGCGCCGAGGTTGATGGTGGTGGTCGTCTTACCGACGCCACCCTTCTGATTACACAGTGCTACAATTCGTGCCGGGCCGTGTTCGTCGAGCGGCTCGGGCTCCGGATAGGTCCGTTCCGGTCTCTTCGTGTGCAGATCCGCCCCCGTGTTGCGTGTCGTGCCCCAGGGATTGGTCACCGGGTCGACGAGGTCCTCCTCGCCGACGGGTGCGGTCTTCGCAGCCACGTCGTCCTCCGACCAGTTCACAACCCTGGACCTCCCCTACGGACCGGCCACGGCCCGAAGGGATGCCGTGCCCCTGCGCCTGGCCGCCGTCGGAAACTCAATATGTCGACAGCAACGTACCGCCGTGCGGCGACTCTAGGACGCCGACACGGCGCACTTCAACGTAAACCTCTGGTTGACGTGCTCCCCCGGACGGATCCGAGGGGATCGCCCCCTACCTTACGATGACGGGCCTGACGCGGCGAGCGCGCCCGAGGACCGCCCTGCCCGCGGCCGGTACCGCCGCGGCGCGGCCGCTCCGGCTCGGGTGCGCGGCACCGTGCACCGCCTCACCCCGCACACGAGGCGCGAGCGCCCTGTTCGGCCGGTTCAACGGCGTGCCCGGGGATGGCTGGTGGCGTAGACCTCGCGCAGGTGGTCGACCGTGACCAGCGTGTAGATCTGCGTGGTGGTGACCGAGCTGTGCCCCAGCAGTTCCTGCACCACCCGGATGTCCGCGCCCCCGTCGAGCAGGTGCGTGGCGAAGGAGTGCCGCAGGGTGTGCGGCGAGACCCCCTCGACCCCGGCCCGCTCGGCGACCGCCCCCAGGACGGCCCACCCGCCCTGGCGGGTCAGTCGGCCGCCGCGCGCGTTGAGGAACAGCCCCGGTCCGCCCCGTCCCCCGGTCGCCGAGGCCGCCAGCACGGGACGGGCCCGCACCAGGTAGGCGGACAGTGCACGCCGGGCGTAGGAGCCGAGCGGCACCAGGCGTTCACGGCCCCCCTTGCCCCGGAAGCGCACCAGGCCTACGGCCCGCTCGGCGCCGACCGCGTCGGAGACGTCGTCGACGTCCAGGCCCACCGCCTCGGAGATCCGGGCGCCGGTGCCGTAGAGGACCTCCAACAGGGCGCGGTCGCGCAACGCCAGCAGGGCCGCGCGCTCACCCGCGCCCGTACCGGACGCGCCGGCCGCCTCCGAGGCGGCGTCGGCCATCGGCCCCGCCGCGTCCAGGAGGCGCTCCACGTCCTCCAGCGGCACCGCCTTGGGCAGGCGCATCGGAGGGGAGGGCGGGGTCACCTCCGCCGCCGGGTCGTGGTCGGCCCACCCCTCGCGCACGGCGAACCGGTGCAGGCCGCGCACGGCGGCCAGGGCGCGCCCGGCCGAGGCGGCGCTCAGCGGCACGTGGTCCTCGTCGCCCTCGCGCAGCACCTGGAGGAACCCGCCGACCTGGGCCCGGTCCACATCGGCCAGGTAGACCACCCCCCGACCGGTCAGGTGGCGGGTGTAGCGGCGCAGGTCCCGCCGGTAGGCGAGCAGGGTGTTGGTCGCCAGCGCCCGCTCGGCTCCGAGATGGTCCAGGAAGGCTGTGCTCACCTGCGCCAGCGGGCCGGCGACCTCGACGTCCTCGCCCACGGCTCAGCCGTCGGCCGGGTCGCGCAGGGACGCGAAACCGGTCGCGGCGGCGTTCTGGGCGGCCAGGACTCCGATGATCGTCGACGCGTTGTGCAGCCGGCCGGCCATGACCAGGCCGACGGCCTCGTCCAGGGGCACCCACTCGGCCGCCAGGTCGGTCTCCTCGTGCTCGCGGACGAAGTCGATCTCCTCGGCGGGCACCTGGGACAGGTCACGGGCGAGGTAGACGTGGATGCGCTCGTCGGAGAAGCCCACGGTGGGGAAGAAGTCGGCGAGTTCGTGCCAGCGCCGCGCGCGCAGCCCCGCCTCCTCCACCAGCTCGCGCTGCGCGGTGAGCAGCGGGTCCTCACCCTGCACGTCGATCAGCCCGGCGGGCAGCTCCCACATGGTGTGCCGGACGGCGTGCCGGTACTGGCGCAGCAGCAGGATCCGGCCGTCCTCGTCCATGGCCAGCGCGGCGGCGGCCCCGGGGTGCACCATGTAGTCGCGTTCGGCCAGGGACGTGCCCTCCCCGTTGGCGCCGGGCATCACGACCCAGTCCGTGCGCATCCCGCACTTGCTGCCCTGGAAGCGCTCCTCGGAGCGCTCGACCGGCCACGCGACGTGGACGTCCGCGATCTTCGCGTCCGTCCCCGGGTCGCGGCCGTCCGGGTGGGTGTCACTGGCCATGCGAATCGCCTCTCAGGCTCGTGTCCCCCACCCGGAACCGGCTCAGGAGTTCCTGTGCTCCAGTGCGGCGGAGACCAGACCGCGGAAGAGCGGGTTGGCCTTGGTCGGGCGGGAGCGCAGCTCCGGGTGCGCCTGCGTCGCGATGAAGAACGGGTGGACGTCCCGGGGCAGTTCGACGTACTCCACCAGCTTGCCATCAGGGGAAAGCCCGGAGAACACCAGACCTGCCCCCTCCAGCTTGGCGCGATAGGCGTTGTTGACCTCGAAGCGGTGGCGGTGGCGCTCGGAGACCTGGGCCCGGCCGTCGTAGACCTCACGGGCCAGGGTGCCCTCGCCCAGGTCGGCCGGGTACAGCCCCAGGCGCATCGTGCCGCCCATGTCGCGCTCACCGGCGACCACGTCCTCCTGATCGGCCATGGTGGCGATGACCGGCTCCACGGCCTTGTCGTCGAACTCGGTGCTGTTGGCGCCGTCCATGCCCAGGACGTTGCGGGCGCTCTCGATCACCATGGCCTGCAGGCCCAGGCAGATGCCCAGCATCGGGATGCGGTTCTCGCGGGCGTAGCGGATGGCGCCCAGCTTGCCCTCGATCCCGCGGATGCCGAAGCCGCCGGGGATCAGGACGCCGTCGGCGTCGGCCAGCTCGGCGGCCGCACCCGAGGGGCTGGCGCAGTTGTCGCTGGCCACCCAGCGGATGTTGACGCGCGTGTTGGTGGCGAACCCGCCCGCGCGCAGGGCCTCGCTCACCGACAGGTAGGCGTCGGGCAGGTCGATGTACTTGCCGACCAGGGCGACGGTGACCTCGTGGTCGGGCTGGTGGACCCGGCGCAGCAGCTCGTCCCACTCGGTCCAGTCCACGTCGCGGAACGGCATGCCCAGGCGGCGCACGACGTAGGCGTCCAGCCCCTCGCGGTGCAGCACCTTGGGGATGTCGTAGATCGAGGGGGCGTCGGGCGTGGAGACCACGCCGGCCTCGTCCACGTCGCACATCAGGCTGATCTTGGCCTTGATGCTCGACGTGATGGGCCGGTCCGAGCGGCACACGATGGCGTCGGGCTGGATGCCGATGCTGCGCAGGGCCGCCACGGAGTGCTGGGTGGGCTTGGTCTTCATCTCGCCGGACGGGCCGAGGAACGGGATCAGGGACACGTGCAGGAAGAAGCAGTTGTCCCGGCCGATCTCGTGCCGGATCTGGCGGACCGCCTCCAGGAAGGGCTGCGACTCGATGTCGCCGACGGTCCCGCCGATCTCGGTGATGACGATGTCGACGTCGGGAGCGTCCATCGCGTAGATGCGCGACTTGATCTCGTTGGTGATGTGCGGGATGACCTGCACCGTGTCACCGAGGTAGGCGCCCTGGCGCTCCTTGGCGATGACGCTGGAGTAGACCTGGCCGGTGGTGACGTTGGCCGAGGCGGACAGCTCGGTGTCCAGGAAGCGCTCGTAGTGGCCGACGTCCAGGTCGGTCTCGGCCCCGTCGTCGGTGACGAAGACCTCGCCGTGCTGGAAGGGGTTCATGGTCCCCGGGTCGACGTTGAGGTAGGGGTCGAGCTTTTGCATGGTGACCCGCAGGCCGCGCGACTTCAGGAGTCGTCCCAGGCTGGAGGCGGTGAGGCCCTTGCCAAGACTGGAGGCGACGCCGCCAGTAACGAAAAGGTGCTTGGTACTCGCGGCGGATGCCAAAGTGTTGCTCCCGTGGGTTGAGTGGCTACGGCGGGCTCGGGATGAACTGAGCGGCCGTGCGGCGGTCCGGTGCGGGGCGGTCTGGGATGCGCCGAGACGGCGCCGGACTCCACGGGGCACCAGGATAACAGGCCACCCGTGCCTCTACACCAGCGAACGCCGAGACGCCCGGTGCTGTTCCCCGCCGCGACCAGCGGCGTCGCCCTCTGGAACGGGATCCGCACCGCTTCGGCGCCACCGGTGTCACGTCCGCCACAGCACCACCGTACGGACCGCGGCTCCACTCCCGGCGTCGGACACGGCCGAGGGGCCCGCACCCCGGCAGGCGCGCTCTGAGCGGCTCAGGGCGGCGCTCCGCGGGCCCGGCGGCGGCTGGAACCGGGCGGGGCCGCGGCGTAGTGTGCACCCAGGGAGTGTGATCGATGTGACGGACCAGAACCCCCGCCTGCTGCCCCTGATGGAGACGGCGGGCACCTGCTCGCACGACGCCGACGAACTCCGGCCGCGGCTCGGCCGCTGGGAGGAACTCCTGGGCCACGCCCGGGGCCGCCCCGACGGCCCGGCGTTCGTGTGGAGCCTGCCCGCCGAGCACACCGACGAACTCTCCGCGCTCGTGGCCGCCGAACGGGAGTGCTGCTCGTTCCTGGACCTGCGCGTGTACCACGACGCGGCCGGCGCCCGCCTGCGCGTGGGCGTGGACCCCTCCCGCCGTCCCCGTCCCGGCGGACCCGCCGACCGGGCCCTGCGCCTGCTCACCGGCCACACGTCCGGCTGAACGAACCCGACGCCATACGCCCGCCCGGGACGGCCGGACCCGGGCGGGCGCGTCATCGTCCGGCTCAGCCGGGGAAACCGCCCGCGCGGCCCAGGTAGGCGGGGGGCTGCTTGCCCAGGCGCTCGCCCATCCACGCGCCCAGCTCGCAGGCTTCGGACAGGCTCACGCCCGTGTTCATCCCGCTGCGGTGCAGCATGTACAGCAGATCCTCCGTGGCGATGTTGCCGGTCGCCGCCGGAGCGAACGGGCAGCCGCCGAACCCGCCCAGGCTGGCGTCCAGGACCCGCACGCCCGACTCCACCGCCGCCATCGCGTTCGCGTAACCGGTGTTGCGCGTGTTGTGGAAGTGGCAGCGCAGCGTACGGTCGCCGACCGCGGGCGCCACCGCGCGCAGCAGTTCGGAGACCTCACGGGGCACCGCGACGCCGATCGTGTCGGCCAGGGCGATCTCCACCGCCGAGGTGCCGGTGATCCGGTTGACGACCTCCACCACCTGCCCGGCGGGCACCTCGCCGTCGAAGGGGCATCCGAACGCGGTCGAGACCGTCACGCTGAGCGGGATGCCCGTCCCCTGGAGCTCGGCGTCGATGTCGACCAGCGCGTCGAGCATCTCGTCGACCGTGCACCCCTGGTTGCGGGTGCAGAACCCGTCCGTGGCGGGCACGGCCACGTTGACCTCCGAGACCCCCGCGGCCACCGCGCGCTCCAGCCCGCGCCGGTTGAGCACCAGGCCGATGTGCGAGACGCCGGGCGCGCGTTCGACGCCCGCCATGATCTCCTCGGCGCCCGCCATCTGCGGGACCCGCTTGGGATTGACGAAGCTGACCGCCTCGATCCGGCGGACCCCGGCCGCCACCGCCCGGTCGATCAACCGGATCCGGTCGTCGACGGACAGCACCGTGGACTCGTTCTGCAGGCCGTCGCGCGGCCCCACCTCGACGATCTCCACGTGGTCCGCACCCCGGGGGCCATGGTCGTTCGTACTCATCGGTTCGCCTCTCCCGCACGCCTCGTCGCGTCCTGCGCACAGGCTAGCCACGTCCGTCGGCGCGTCCGTGAACGGGGAGGCGTTCGGGCGCGCCGTCAGCCGTTCGGGCGCACCGTCAGCGCAGGGCCAGGGCGGGGCGGACCTCCCAGGTCGTCCAGACCGGCCGGTAGCCCATCCGGTGCCAGAAGGGCCCCGACAGCGGGTTCATCGCCGCGTAGTTGAGCACCGAGGCGCCCACGCCGTGGCTGTCCAGCGCCTGGTGGGCCTGGCCCACCAGCGCGGTGCCGATGCCGTTGCCGCGCTCGTCGGCGATCACGACCCCGTAGCCGATGTGCGCGATCGGGCGCGCGTTGACCAGGGACTTGGCCCAGCGGGAGCGCTCGGGCGGGGAGACCCACAGCAGTCCCACGGCGCGGCCGCGCCGTTCGGCCAACCAGATCCAGGACCGGGAGCGCTCCAGGGCCCGCGCCGCGACCTTGCGCGTCTGCTCGGCGGTGTCGGGCTGCAGGAACACCCCGCCGAAGTGCTGCTCGTAGCGGTGCTCCTCCATCAACAGCGCCACGACCTGGGTCAGGTCGCTGCGATCGGCGAGCCGTATGGTCACGTCGCGCGGCGGCAGCGACGGGGGCACGCCGCGTCGGCGCTGCCGGGCCGCGAGCACAGTGTAGGGCTGCAGGCCGTGGCGCTGGAGCGGGATGATCCCGCACACGTCACGGGCGGGCCAGCTGACCAGGGCGGCCGACTCCGAGCCGGTGCCGGTCGGCAGGTCCTCCAGCTGGTCGCGCCAGCTGGTGAGCAGGGAGTCCAGGGCGCGGCTGGGGTCGGGGCCGCCGACGATGGGGGTGAGCCAGTGCTGGTCGGGCACGCCCCAGATCCGCCCGACCTCGCCGGGCTGGTACCAGGTGTAGTGCATCGTCCCCGCGGCGACGGCACGCCCCTCCTCGTCGCTGACGGTCAGGAGGGGGTAGGAGTCACGCGCGATGTTGACCGGCGCGGGCAGCAGAGGGTCGGCTTCGGCCCAGCGCAGAGCGGCCGACCGCACCAGCGGGTCCAGGCCGACGTCGCCCCCGGGCGACTCATCATGTCGCACCCGCGCGACATATCCGCTCATCCACCCCTCCCCTGGCGGGTCCTCCACCTCACGCGCTCGTTCGCCCGGCCGTCACCGGGGCGTCGCGTTCGGGGCCCGTCGCCGTCGCGACGACGCGTCCGGGCCGGACCAACGCATACGGAACGGATCGACCGTACCGCTTCCGCAGGGGCCGGGCGCGCGAAATCGTCACTGAACACCAAGAATTCACTCAGCGTAGGCGTACCTGTCCGTACCGTGTCAAGTCACTCGAATGCGAAAAGCAGACGCGCACCACCGTAGCCGATCGAAGGTCACTCTCCGGTGGAGGGGCGGGCACTAGTGCGACACGGTCCGCCCGCCGGGCAGGGGGTTCCCGGCGCGGACAGGGCTCACGCGCCGGCGGAGCCGCCCTCGACGACCGTGGTGTTGCGCCCGTGGTTGATGACCTCGGGGTCGCCCGAGGCGAAGGCCACCTCGTTGTCGACCCCGACCAGCACGATCTTGTCGGCCGAGCCCACGTTGACCGTGGTCCCGCGGCCGGTCGCCTTCACCAGGCCGCACGCGCCGTCCAGGACGACGTGGGCGTCGTCGGCGGTCACCACGACCTCGCGGTTCGCGCAGTCCTCGTGCACCTGGACCCCGTTGTCCACGATGACGAGCTCGTGCTCGTCGTCCACGGCGCGCTCAGGCTCCTGCTCACCGCGCTCGGCGACGCTGGGCCCCTGCGTGGCCCCCTCGGCCCCGTCGGCTTCGCCGATGGCCAGACCGCAGCCGCTGAGCAGGGATCCGAGCACGAAGACCCCGCCCGTGACCGCCAGAAGTCGAACCCTCATGCGTTCCCCCACTACCGGACACCGGCAAAAACGACATACACCCTGAACTGCCCCAAGGGTATGTCACGCGGAGGTAACTGCGCGACCCGATCGATCCTGAAACGTTCCCGTTACGTGATGGAAAGCCGCAGCTCATGAGGGCCCCGCGGAGCCGCAAGCCCGGCGCCGCAGGGCCTCGGGTCACTTGATCCCGGCGGCGTCCATCCCGCGGAGTTCGCGCTTCAACTCCTTGATCTCGTCCCGCAACCGAGCCGCCAGCTCGAACTGCAGGTCCGTGGCGGCCTGGTGCATCTGCGCGCTCAACTGGTCGATGAGACCCGCCAGTTCGGCCCGCGGCATGGACGCGACGTCCGTGCGCTCGCCCAGCGCCGGCACCGGGGCGCGCTCGCCCTTGGCGCCCGCCTGCCGGTACCCGGTGGCCATGAGCTGCTCGGTGTCCACGTCCTCGCGGTTGAGCGAGTCCAGGATATCGGCGATCTGCTTGCGCAGCGGCGTCGGATCGATCCCGTGCTCGGTGTTGTACGCGATCTGCTTGTCCCGGCGGCGGTTGGTCTCCTCGATCGCCGCACGCATGGAGTCGGTCACGCGATCCGCGTACATGTGCACCTGGCCGGACACGTTACGGGCCGCGCGACCGATCGTCTGGATCAGCGAGGTCTCCGAGCGCAGGAAGCCCTCCTTGTCCGCGTCCAGGATCGCCACCAGCGACACCTCGGGCAGGTCCAGGCCCTCACGCAGCAGGTTGATGCCCACCAGCACGTCGTACTCACCCACCCGCAGCTCCCGCAGCAGCTCCACCCGGCGCAGCGTGTCCACCTCGCTGTGCAGGTACCGCACCCGGATGCCCATCTCCGCGAAGTAGTCCGTGAGGTCCTCGGCCATCTTCTTGGTCAGCGTGGTCACCAGCACCCGCTCCTGGCGCTCGGCCCGCTCCCGGATCTCGTGCACCAGGTCGTCGATCTGCCCGTCGGTGGGCTTGACCAGCACCTCGGGGTCGATCAGACCGGTGGGACGGATGACCTGCTCCACGACGTCGCCACCGCTCTGGCGCAGCTCGTAGCGGCCCGGCGTCGCCGACAGGTACACCGCCTGCCCGATCCGCTCGGTGAACTCCTCCCACCGCAGCGGCCGGTTGTCCATCGCCGAGGGCAGCCGGAACCCGTGGTCGACGAGCGTGCGCTTGCGCGCCGCGTCGCCCTCGTACATCGCACCGATCTGCGGGACCGTCACGTGCGACTCGTCCAGCACCAGCAGGAAGTCCTCGGGGAAGTAGTCCAGCAGCGTGTTGGGCGGGCTGCCCGGCTCCCGGCCGTCGAAGTGCCGCGAGTAGTTCTCGATGCCCGAGCACGAGCCCAGCTGGCGCATCATCTCCAGGTCGTGGGTGGTGCGCATCCGCAGGCGCTGCGCCTCCAGCAGCTTGCCCTGGCCCTCCAGCTCCGCCAGGCGCTCACCGAGCTCGGCCTCGATCGTGGCCACCGCCCGCTCCGTGCGCTCCTCGCCGGCCACGTAGTGCGAGGCGGGGAAGATGAACATCTCCTCGCTCTCGCCCAGCACCTCGCCGGTCAACGGGTGCAGGGTCAGCAGCCGCTCGACCTCGTCACCGAACATCTCGATGCGGATCGCCAGCTCCTCGTAGACCGGGATGATCTCGATGGTGTCGCCGCGCACGCGGAAGGTGCCGCGGGTGAAGGCCACGTCGTTGCGGGAGTACTGCATCTCCACCAGCCGGCGCAGCAGGTCGTCCCGGTCCACCTCCATGCCCACCGACAGCTGCGCCATCCGGTCGACGTACTCCTGCGGGGTGCCCAGGCCGTAGATGCACGAGACCGACGCGACCACGATCGTGTCCCGCCGCGTCAGCAGCGAGTTGGTCGCCGAGTGCCGCAGGCGCTCCACCTCGTCGTTGATCGACGAGTCCTTCTCGATGTAGGTGTCGCTCTGGGGGACGTAGGCCTCGGGCTGGTAGTAGTCGTAGTACGACACGAAGTACTCGATCGCGTTGTTCGGCAGCATCTGCCGCAGCTCGTTGGCGAACTGGGCGGCCAGCGTCTTGTTGGGCTGCATCACCAGGGTGGGGCGCTGCAACTGCTCCACCGTCCACGCCACCGACGCGGTCTTACCCGTACCGGTGGCCCCCAGCAGCACCGTGTGCCGGTCCCCCGCACGCACCCGCCGGGTGATCTCCGCGATCGCGGCCGGCTGGTCCCCCGCCGGAGTCATGTCGGAGACGACCTCGAAAGGCCTCTCGCTGCGCTTGATGTCGCTGACCGGTCGCACGTCGTCGCCCTCTTCTCGCATCGAACGGTGGGCCGCCCCGTGCCCACGTGTCCCTCTCCCCCAACGCTACAGACCGCCGCGGACATCCCGGGGGTCCGCGGCCACGGGGCCCGCGACCCGACGAAGGAGGGCCCGAACACACCTGACCGGACGGGGCCCGCGCGGTTACCATCGAAGCAGCGCCGAGCGCCCGGAATGAGGTGTCCCTCGTGACCCACCCCTCCAGACCGACATTCTCACCGGACCTGCCCCCCGGGACCGCCGAACGCCTGCGCCGCCACGCCGACCGGCTCGTCCCCGCCGCCAAGGGGCCGCCCCGCCGGCGGGCGTGGCGCCGCGCCGCCGCGGCCACCGCCGGCGGTTGCGCCGGCGCGGCCCTGCTCGCCCTGCTGTGGCAGCCCGCCGGACTGCTCCTCGGCGTCCTGCTGTGCCTGATGACCACGGCCTTCCTCCTGGGCCTGGTCTCACGCAAGGGTTCCCCCACCGACGACTGGGGCGACCTGTTCATGCACGCCACCTGGGCGCTGCCCGCCTCCATCGGCGGCGTCGTCGGCCTCAGCCTGCTCCTGGACCAGGTGGTCGGCCCCCTCCACGCCCTCGTCCCCGGCGACCCCGCCCTGGCCGCCCTGTACCTGGCCGCCGGTGCGAGCGGCGCCGGCGCGATCATGCGCCCGGGCATGATCCCCCGTCTGGCCGCCGAACACTACGACCAGTACGTCCTGCCCGAGGACTTCGGCCGCCCCCACAGCTACGTCACCCGGCAGGAGGAGCCGGAGGCCCACCTGTTCGCCCAGCTGCAGCAGGCCACCGACCGCGTCGAGGAGGGCATGCGGATCCTCGGCGACTCCTTCGACCCCGGACACACCCTGCCGCTGCTCCGCGAGGAGGAGTGGACGCTGTCCCAGGAGCTGCTGCGGCTGCGCACCCTGCGCCGGGAGCTGGCCCAGCGCAGACGCGAGGCGGTCTCCACCCAGGTCACCAAGGCCCTGGCCCCGCAGGAGGAGGCCGTCGCCCGCGCCCACGACGCGCTCACCGAGCGCGTGGAGGTCCTGGCCGGCTACGGCGAACGGGTCCACGAGGCGGTCACCGCCCACCGGGAGTGGGAGCAGTGCCAGGCCATCGCCGACCGGGCCGGGGACTACGCCGACCTCGCCCTGACCTCCACCCGCGACTCCCTGCCCACCGAGGACCTCGACGACGGCCTGCTCAGCGTCCGGGCCGCCCGCACCGTCCGCGAGGAGCTGGTGCGCAAGGCCATCGACGCGGGCACGTCCCTGAGCCGCACCCTGCACCACCGCGACCCCCCGGACCACGGCCGCGCCTGACCGGCCGGCCGCGCACGTCCCGCACCACCGGGGCCGCCGCCGTGCGGCCGGTAGCGGCCACCCCCGTTTCCCGGGCCGCGCCGCCGGACATCACCACGACACCCCTCCTGAGGCCTCCCGCTCCGGCACCCCGTTCCCCCGACGCCCTCGACGCCGAGGCGGCCCCATGCGTGCCAGACCCACACCCAACCCCGACCACGACCCCGACCCCGAGGACCTGTCGCCCGAGGCGCGGGAGCACCCCCTGTCCGCGTTCACGGCCCTCCCCCGGCTGTATCCGCACCCCGGGGCACGGGACGGGCGGGAGCCCGAGACCTGGCCCGAGACCCCCTACCTGCTCCTCCTCCAGGGGGCCACCGACAACGCCGTCGAGGCCGCACACGCCCTCGCCCCCTCCGAGGACGCCGCCTGGGTGGTCGAGATGATGCGGCGCACGGAATGGACGCACGTCTGCGCGGTCCACTACCTGAGGACGGCGCCCTCCTCCCCGGACGAGGCACCCATCGAGGACGAGGAGTGGCTCCGCGAGATCGACGAACTCGTCCGTCTGGGGGCACTGGCCGGGCGGACCGCCCAGGAGCCCGACCGGTACGCCGGCGCCTACCTCGCCCGGGTGCGGGAGCTGCGCGGGGAGTACCGGACGGCGGAGGCGATCGCGGCCCAGGCCGAAGAGGAACTGCTCCAGGAGGCGCGGCTGACCGAGGAACAGCTGCGGGACGTCGACGAGCAACTGCGGGAGGTCGGGGAGCTGACGGCCCGGTTCGGGCGCCGCGCACGGGCCCGGCCCCTGTCCCGCCTGGTCACCGCCCTGGTGGGCCTGGTCCTGGCGGTCGGCGGACTGTCCGCCCTGACCTCGCTGTACTCCCCCGCGCACCTGGAGGTGCTGTTCGCGACCGCCACGAGTGCCCTGATCGTGTGGAGCAACCTGAGGTACGACCTGCGGACCTCACGCCTCTTCCTGGTCGGCGGAGGCCTGGTCGGCCTCTTCGCCGGCAGCGCACTGTCGTTCCCGGCCCACGACGCCCTCGACCATCTGACCGGCCCGGGCACCGCGCAGGCCCTCACCGCAGGGCTCTACGGTCTGGCCGCCCTGACCTGCTGGGTCCTCGCCGCCACCGGCGCCGGCGGCCTGCACCCGAGACCGCCGCGCACACATGACCCGACCGCTCCCGCCTGATGCGCCGCCCCCGCCGACACCGACGACGCCCCCCGCGCCGGGGGCGGCTGAGGGCCGCCCCGGCGCTCGGTCAGGACGCCCGGGCCACCAGCGCCCGCCACAGGTCCGCGACACGGTCCCGCAGCTCCTCGCGCGAGCCCGAGTTGTCCACCACCAGGTCCGCCGCGGCCAGCCGCGTGTCCCGGTCGGCCTGGTTGCGGATACGGGCCCACACCTGATCGCGGGGCATACCGCGGTCGGAGGCCACCCGCTCCACCCTGGTCTCGTCCGGCGCGTCGACCACCACGACCACGTCGTAGAACGCGCCGAGGTCGTTCTCCACGAGCAGCGGAACGTCGTAGACCACCACGTCGGCCCCCGACTCCGTCGCCCGCTCCATCAGCTCCGCGCTGCGCTCGCCCACCAACGGGTGCACGATGGCGTTGAGCCGCGCCAGCTTGGCCTCGTCGGCGAAGACGATCTCCCCCAGACGGGCACGGTCCAACCGGCCGTCGGAGGTCAGGACCTCCTCGCCGAACTCCGCGACGACCGCGGCCAGCCCCGGCGTACCCGGCTCCACCACCTCGCGCGCGATGGCGTCGGCGTCCACGATCACCGCGCCGTGCTCGGCCAGTCCAGCCGACACCGCGCTCTTGCCGGAGCCGATTCCTCCGGTCAGTCCCACCTTCAGCATGCACACGACCCTAGACGGCGGCCCGCGGCCGCTCCACGCCGCCCCGGCCCGGTCGCGGCCAGGCCGAAGTCCGGGCACCGGCCGGATCGGGGACCCTCAGGGGCGAGCGGTGCCCGCCGCCGCCTCGGAGCCACCGGCCACGGCGGCGCCCAGGTCCTTGCGCATGTGCACCATCACCAGGTGGTCCGCCAGGCGCTCGCGGTGCGTCTCGGCGTAGCCCTGCGCCCGGTACAGGCGCTGGTTCTCGGCGCTCTGCGCCCCCGTGAACAGGGTCAGCGCGCCCAGATCCGGGCGGCGCCGCCGCAGCTCCTCCTCCAGGCCCACGAGCAGAGCCCGGGCGATCCCGCGCCGGCGCTGGTCCGGGGCCACCGCCAGACGACCGACCACACCCGTGGTCCCGCTGACCGACGCCCGTCCCGCCCCCACGATGCGGTGGCCGACCACGGCCTTCAACACCAGGGCGTCCTCGCGCCCCAACAGCCTCTCGATCCCGGACAGCCCCTCGGTCAACGGCAGGATGAACGGGTCGCCGTAGGCCTGCGCCTCGTCGACGAACGCGGCCCGCTGCAACGTGAGGATCTCCCCCGCGTCGGCGGGGACGGCCTGGTGGATGTCGAACACGTCGTCTCCTCACACGCCCCGCCCTGGGGCACACCGCGATCCTAGGGCGTACGGCTCACGCCGGACGGCACCGGCGCCCCGAGGAGGCCCCGGACACGACGAAGGGCCGCCCCCGACC
This sequence comes from Nocardiopsis sp. Huas11, assembly GCF_003634495.1. Taxonomy (GTDB): domain Bacteria; phylum Actinomycetota; class Actinomycetes; order Streptosporangiales; family Streptosporangiaceae; genus Nocardiopsis. Next base: position 6,052,697 of record NZ_RBKY01000001.1, read on the forward strand.
GGGGACGGCCCTTCGCCTGCGATCAGCGGATCCTCACGGACCCGTCATACTCAGGCCTCGCCGCCCGCGAGCTTCTCGCGGAGCGCGGCCAGGGCCTCGTCAGAGGCCAGGGCGCCACTGGAAGCGGACTCGGTACTCGGCGTGCCGGCCGCCTGGCCGCCACCCGTGTACTCCTCTTCCTCCTCCGGAGCCGGGGCGTTCGCAGCGTCGGCCTCGGCCGCGAGGGCCTCCTCGACCTGCTTGCGGTGCGCCTCGAAACGAGCCTGCGCCTCGGCGTAGCTGCGCTCCCACTCGTCCCGCTGAGCCTCGAAGCCCTCGAGCCACTCGCCGCTCTCGGAGTCGAAGCCCTCGGGGTACTTGTAGTTGCCCTGCTCGTCGTAGTCGGCAGCCATGCCGTACAGAGTCGGGTCGAAGTCCACCTGGTCGGGCGAAACGCTCTCGTTGGCCTGCTTCAGCGAGAGGCTGATCCGACGGCGGTCGAGGTCGATGTCGATGATCTTGACGAAGATCTCGGTACCGACCTGCACGACCTGCTCGGGCACCTCGACGTGACGCTCGGCCAGCTCGGAGATGTGGACCAGGCCCTCGATGCCCTCCTCGACGCGAACGAACGCACCGAAGGGAACGAGCTTGGTGACCTTACCCGGGACGACCTGACCGATCTGGTGGGTCCGGGCGAACTGCTGCCACGGGTCCTCCTGGGTCGCCTTCAGCGACAGGGAGACGCGCTCGCGCTCCATGTCCACGTCCAGGACCTCGACCGTGACCTCCTGGCCCACCTCGACGACCTCGCTCGGGTGGTCGATGTGCTTCCAGGACAGCTCCGACACGTGCACCAGGCCGTCGACGCCACCCAGGTCCACGAAGGCACCGAAGTTGACGATCGAGGACACGACGCCCTTGCGGATCTGGCCCTTCTGCAGGGTGTTGAGGAAGGTCTGGCGGACCTCGGACTGGGTCTGCTCCAGCCAGGCGCGACGGGACAGGACCACGTTGTTGCGGTTCTTGTCCAGCTCGATGATCTTCGCCTCGAGCTCGCGGCCGACGTAGGGCTGCAGGTCGCGGACACGGCGCATCTCGACCAGGGACGCGGGCAGGAAGCCGCGCAGACCGATGTCGAGGATGAGGCCGCCCTTGACGACCTCGATGACCGTGCCGGTGACGACGCCGTCCTCTTCCTTGATCTTCTCGATCGTGCCCCAGGCGCGCTCGTACTGCGCGCGCTTCTTGGACAGGATCAGACGACCTTCCTTGTCCTCCTTCTGGAGGACGAGGGCTTCGACCTGATCGCCGACGGCAACGACCTCACCGGGGTCGACGTCGTGCTTGATCGACAATTCCCGAGAGGGGATCACACCCTCGGTCTTGTAGCCGATGTCGAGCAAGACCTCGTCTCGATCGACCTTCACGATGGTGCCCTCGACAATGTCACCGTCGTTGAAGTACTTGATGGTCTCGTCGATCGCCGCGAGGAAGGCTTCCTCGGACCCGATGTCGTTGACCGCTACCTGGGGTGTCGAGGTGGCCTCGGTGCTGCTCGTCATTTGTGGGTGGACTCCGGATACGGACAGGTTCAGAAAATGGGCACGTCTAGGGTTCGAGCCCGTCGATCCGTCGTCCAGAAGAGAGAGCAGGGCCGCGAGAGGACGAACCTCCCATGACCACCGGCCGCCGGGTCCAGAGTGTTGACCGAAGCGGTGCGACCTCACCATCACCCAAGGAGACGGCAGACGCCCGCACGAACCCACAACGCTGCCGCCAGAATATGAGACAAGGGCGTCCTGGTCAATCGGAACCCAGGACCGCCAACCCGGCGTAGGCCTCAATGGCCGCAATTTACCCGAGCATGGTGGTCGAGTTCAACCGTGCACACGCCCACGTCCGCACGGGTCCCCGACCCCCGGCCGGCCCCGCCGGGAGACTGCCGGAAAAATATCGGAAAAAGTCGTGGCCGACCAGCCCCGAGGGCCGGTCGGCTCACTCCAACGGGGGCCGCGAACGCGCCCGCTTGATGTCACCGCGGCGGCGCTTGGCGTCCAGCCGCCGCCGCTTGGCGCCACGGCTGGGCCGTGTGGCACGGCGTTCCCGCGCCGGCGGCGCCATCGCCTCGGCCAACAGGGCCGCCATCCGCTCCCTGGCCTCGGCCCGGTTGCGCACCTGCGAGCGGTGGGTCTGCACCGACACCGTCAGCACCCCGTCCACCAGCCTCCCGGACAGCCGCTCCAGCGCCCGCTCGCGCCGCGTGGACCCCAGCGCCGCGCACGCCGCCACGTCCAACGACAGCGACACCCGGGTGTCGGAGGTGTTCACGTGCTGCCCGCCCGGACCCGAGGAACGAGAGAAGCGCCACACCAGGGCGTCCGCGGGGACGGTCACCGAACCGATCGTCAGGCCTTCTCCGACGGTCACCGTCCCCACCTCACTTCCGCCCCTGCCGGAGCCTCGTCGACACCCGCTCAGTGCGCGGCGTCGTGCCAGTTCTGGCCCCGACCGACCGACACACCCATCGGGACACGCAGATCATAGGCCGAGCCCATCTCGTGCGCCACGAGGTTTTCGACCGCCTCGCGCTCACCGGGGGCGACCTCCACCACGAGCTCGTCGTGCACCTGCAACAGGACCCGCGACACGTACCCGCCCTCGGTCAGCGCCGCGTCCACCTGCAGCATCGCCACCTTGATGATGTCGGCCGCCGACCCCTGGATCGGCGCGTTGAGCGCCATGCGCTCCGCCATCTCCCGGCGCTGGCGGTTGTCACTGGTCAGATCCGGCAGATAGCGGCGCCGCCCCAGGATCGTCTCGGTGTAACCCACCTTGCGCGCCTCGTCGACCACCGAACGCAGATAGTCGCGCACCCCGCCGAACTCGGCGAAGTAGTCCTCCATTAGCTTCTTGGCCTCGTCGGGCGCGATCCCCAGCTGCTGCGAGAGCCCGTAGGCGCTCAACCCGTACGCCAGCCCGTAGCTCATGGCCTTGATCTTCGAACGCGCCTCGCCGTCCACGTCCTCCACCGCGACGCCGAACACCCGCGCCGCCATCTGCGCGTGGAAGTCGTACCCGCTGTTGAACGCCTCGATCAGCGCCGGCTCCTGCGACAGGTGCGCCATGATCCGCAGCTCGATCTGGCTGTAGTCGGCCGTCAGCAGCTCCTCGAAGCCCGCACCGACCACGAACGCCCGACGGATCCGCCGGCCCACGTCGGTGCGCACCGGGATGTTCTGCAGGTTGGGGTCGGTGGAGCTCAGCCGCCCCGTCGCCGCCACCGTCTGGTTGAACGTCGTGTGGATCCGGCCGTCGTCGCCGACCGTCTTGAGCAGGCCCTCCACGGTCGTGCGCAGCTTCGTCTGGTCGCGGTGCCGCAACAACTGCTTGGGCAGCTCGTGACCGGTCTCCTGCTCCAACCACGCCAGCGCGTCCGCGTCCGTGGTGTACCCGGTCTTGATCTTCTTGGTCTTGGGCAGCTCCAGCTCCTCGAAGAGCACCTGCTGAAGCTGCTTGGGCGAGCCCAGGTTGAACTCGCGGCCCACCACCCGGTGCGCCTCCTCCACCGCCCGGCGCGCCTCCGCGGCGAACTCGCCCTGCAGCTCCTCCAGGTAGGCGCGGTCGGCCGCGATGCCCACGCGCTCCATCCGCGCCAGCACGTCCACCAGCGGCAGCTCCACACCGCGCAGCAGGTGCGTCCCGCCCCGCTTGTCCAGCTCCGCCGAGAGCACCCCCGCCAGGTCGCGGGTGGCCGCCGCGCGCACCGCCAGCTCGTGCGCGCGCCCCGACGGCTCCGACTCCGAACCCAGGTCCAGCGCCATCTGGGCGCCGTCGCCGCCCTCCTGGATCTCACGCCCCAGGTACTTGCGCGCCAGGTCCACCAGATCGAACCGGCGCTGCCCGGGCTGGACCAGGTACGCGGCCAGAGCGGTGTCACTGACCACCCCCCGCAGCGCCCACCCGTGCTCGCCCAGGGCCAGCAGGGCGCCCTTGTACTCGTGCACCGACTTGGGCCGCTCCGCGTCGCCCAGGAACGCCGCCAGGGCCTCGGTGTCGGCCGCGTCCACGGCCGCGGGATCCACGTACACCGCCGCGCCGCCGGGCACACAGATCGCGAGCCCGTCCACACGGCCGGTCCCCTGGCCCCACACGCCCTCGATCGCCAGACCGGCCGGCGCCGCCTCCGTCACACCCTCGGCCGAGGCGTGCCGCTCCAGCCACGCCGCCAGCTCGCCCGTGCCGGCCACCGTGAGATCGACCTCGAAGCCCTCCTCGGCCCCCGCCTCGCCCTCGTCGGCCTCCTCCTCACCCGTGCGCAGCACCGCGTACAGGCGCTCACGCAGGTTGGAGGCGAACTCCAGGTTGTCGAACAGGGCGTCGATCCCCGCCCGGTCGGCCTCGCCGATGACCAGGTCCTCGGCGGTCACCCCCAGCTCGACGTCGGTGGCCAGCCGGTTCAGCCGCTGGTTGCGCAGCACGTCGTCCAGGTGGTCGCGCAGGCTCTGCCCCGCCTTGCCCTTGAGCTCGTCGGCGTGCGCGATCAGCTCTTCCAGCGACCCGTACTTGTCGATCCACTTGGCCGCCGTCTTGGGCCCCACCCCCGGCACGCCCGGCAGGTTGTCGGCCTTCTCCCCCACCAGCGCCGCCAGGTCCCGGTAGCGCCGCGGGCTCACCCCGTACTTCTCCCGCACCGCCTCCGGCGTCATCCGCCGCAGGTCCGACAGGCTCTTGCCCGGGTACAGGACCGTGCACGCCTCCGTCACCAGCTGGAAGGCGTCCCGGTCGCCGGAGGCGATCAGCACCTCCATGCCGGCCTCCCCGCCCAGGTGCGCCAGCGTCGCGATGACGTCGTCGGCCTCGAACCCCGGAGCCGACAGGTTGGCCACACCCACCAACCGCATCAGGTCCTGGGTGAGCGGCACCTGGGAGGGGAACTCCTGCGGGGTGTCCGAGCGCCCGTCCTTGTACTCCGCGTACTCCTCGTGCCGGAACGTGGGCCCCGACAGGTCCCACGCCACCGCCACGTGCGTGGGCTCCTCGTCGCGCAGCAGCTTCACCAGCATCGACGCGAAACCGTAGACGGCGTTCGTCGCCTGCCCGGTGCTCGTGCCGAACTTGTCCACCGGCAGCGCGAAGAACGCGCGGAAGGCCATCGAGTGGCCGTCCAGCAGCAGCAGGCGGGGGCGCCGCCCCCCACCACCGGGGGAGGGCGCGGCCGTGCCCTCGGCACTGGCCTGGGATGTCTGATCGGGGGTCTCTCGCTTGGTCACCACACACCGAATCCTAGGATGCGAAGCAGACACTCCGCGGACATCCGCACGAGAACACCGCGCGTGCCGCGGACGGCGAGACCGCCGTATCCGGGCACACCACCCACAGGAAGGGCCCCCATGACCACAGAATCCGAGATGCGCTCGCTCCTGGACACGGGAGCCCTCGCCGGGGGACTCGGACAGCGGATGGGGATCGAGATCTCCGAGGCCTCCGCCGAACGCGTCGTGGGACGCATGCCCGTGGAGGGCAACACCCAGCCCTTCGGGCTCCTGCACGGAGGCGCCTCCTGCGTCCTGGCCGAGTCCCTGGGCTCGGTCGGCGCCACCCTGCACGCCCAGCAGTTCGAGCGCGTCGCCGTGGGCATCGAGATCAACGCCACCCACCACCGCTCCGCCACCGAGGGCCACGTCACCGGAGTCGCCGTCCCCGTCCACCAGGGCCGCACCCTGTCCACATGGGACATCACCATCAGCGACGACCAGGGCCGCAAGGTGTGCACCTCACGGCTCACCTGCATGCTGCGCGAACTGCCCCAGAGCTGACCCGCGACCACCCGCCCGCGCACCCGGCCGGCACCGCACCCCGCCCCCCGACGCACGTGGACGGCCGGGCTTCGCCGTGCCCGCACTTCGCGACACTTCGCACTGTGACGTGTGCACCCCGTTCCCATCCGTCCAGGGAGAACGCCCCTCATCCTCCAGATGACTACAGAGCCATAACAGCATGACGGCGAGTCGGCACCAACGACCCGACAACGCTTCCGAGCTCGCACGATCCGTGATTAAGCTCCGCTAACGCTCCTGATTAAGTCATGCCACACAACTCGGGCATCAGGACGCATAAGACCATGGCCCCTGCGCGACGGCACCACGTGCGTCGCCGGTTGAACGGAGTGACCACCATCATGGCAAGCAAGAAGGTCCTAGGCCTCACTGCCGCCACCGCGGCCCTGGTACTCGGACTCACGGCGTGTGGCAGCGGCGGCGGAGATGAAGGCGGCGGCAGCGAGGGAGGCGGTGAGGAGTTCACCTTCGGCATCCTCTACCCGCAGAGCGGTACCCTCGCCTTCCTCGGCCCGCCCCAGATCACCGCCGCCGAGTACGCGATCGACGAGATCAACAACGCCGGCGGCATCCTGGGCACCGAGGTGCCCACCATCGTGGAAGGCGACGAGGCCGGCGACAACGCCCAGGCCAACGAGGCCGCCAACAACCTGGTCGCCGACGAGGTCAACGCCGTCATCGGCGCCGCCGCCTCCGGCATGACCCAGGCGACCTACGACACCATCACCGGCGCCAACATCGTCCAGTGCTCCGGGTCCAACACCTCGGCCGCCCTGAGCGACATCGACGACAACGGCTACTACTTCCGCACGGCGCCCAGCGACAGCCTCTCCGCCGTCGTCATGGCCCGCAAGATCGTCGAGGCCGGGCACCAGAGCGTCGGCCTCGTCGCCCGCGGCGACGACTACGGCGGCGGCTACGCCGAGAACCTGCAGACCGAACTCGAGTCCCTGGGCGCCTCGGTCGTGGCCAACGAGACCTACGACCCCGAGGCCACCACCTTCGACTCCGTCGTCAGCGGAGTGACCGACGAGGAGCCCGACGCCGTCGCGCTCATCGCCTTCGAAGAGGGCGCGCAGGTCATCGCGCAGATGCTGGAAGGCGGCGTGGAGGGCGACCAGCTCTTCATCACCGACGGCCTCAACGACCCCGAGCTCGGCGAAACCGTCAACGAGAGCGACCCCGACGCCATCAACGGCGTCACCGGCGTCGCCCCGTCCGCCGACAACCCCGAGTTCTCCGAGGGCCTGTCCGAGTTCAACCCGGACCTCGAGGTCACCCAGTTCGCGCCGCAGGTCTTCGACTGCGTGACCAGCATCGCGCTGGCCGCCGAGGCCGCCGGCAGCGTCGACCCGGCCGAGTACGTGGCCGAACTGCCCAACGTCACCCGTCCCGAGGGCACCGAGTGCGGCACCTTCGCCGAGTGCAGCGAGCTGCTCGCCGACGGCGAGGAGATCAACTACCAGGGCGTCAGCGGCAACATCGACTTCGATGACAACGGCGACCCGACCGCGGCCACCTTCGAGATCTTCGCCTTCGGAGACGACGGCCACGAGATCCTCGCCTACGAGGAGCACTCGCTGAACGACTAGCGACACCCCGAGCCGGGCGGCACACGCCACGACCGGACACGAGAGAGCGCCCCGGGACCACCGTCCCGGGGCGCTCTTCGCGTGCCGCGCCTCAGCGGCCCACAGGACCACCGCGCCGAACACCGTCCGGCAGACCAGGCGGAACCGCACGACCCACCACCCGCCCCACATCCCACACATGATGATGGCCGTCATGGGCGTTGTTCCGCGCCACATCCTCCGCCCGCTGCACCCCGCGAGCCCCATGACGCAACACCACACCCGTCCGCAGCGCCGACGTCACCGATACCCGCCAGTCCGCCACCGCCCGCTCCAACGACCACAGCGCCCCGGCCAGGGCCAACCCCTCATAACCACGCGCCCGCGCCAACAAGTCCGGGTCATAGCCGCCCACCTCCACCTCCCCCGATGCCCACGCCCCCGCCAACCGCTCGGCCCAGATCCGCAGGTTGTCCCCCACATGAGCGACATAGCCCGCCGGCCCCCACTCCAGCCCCGCGCACCGCTCCCGCCCCGAACACCCCTCCAACAACTGAGCGAACCGCGCAGGCAACCCCTCAACGACCCGCACCGCCTCCCACGGACCCACCGACCACTCGAAACCACACCCCTCACACGGATCCCCGTACAACTCCGCACCCCACGACTCCACCGCCACCGACACCCCGGCCGCCCCTTTCCCGCCCACGACGAAGGGCGGGACCCGAAGGCCCCGCCCCACACCGACACACACTCAGCCCTTCGCGAGCGTGCCCAAGTACAACTCGATCACGTTCGGGTCGTTCAACAGATCCCGACCCGACCCCGTGTACGCGTTACGACCCTGGTCCAACACATACCCGCGGTCACAGATCTGCAGGCACCGGCGAGCGTTCTGCTCCACCATCACCACCGACACACCCGTGGAGTTGACCTCCTTGACCCGCTGGAAGACCTCCTCCTGGTAGATCGGCGACAACCCCGCCGTCGGCTCGTCCAACAACAGCACCGACGGATCCATCATCAACGCACGACCCATCGCCACCATCTGGCGCTCACCGCCCGACAACGACCCCGCCTTCGCCTTACGACGCTCACCCAGCAACGGGAACAACCCCGCCACCACCGCGAACCGCTCAGCGAACATCTTCGGCCGCAGGAAGGCCCCCATCTGGAGGTTCTCCTCGATCGTCAACGTCGGGAACACGTTCTGCGTCTGCGGCACGTACCCCACGCCCCGCTCCACCAGACTGTGCGCCGCCAGACCCGCGATCGAGGACCCCCGCAGCGTCAACTCGCCCTCACGCACCGGGATCAGACCGAAGATCGTCTTGATCAACGTCGACTTGCCCGCGCCGTTCGGGCCGATGATCGCCACGACCTCGCCCTTGGTCAGCGTCAACGTGCACCCGTTGAGGATGTTCACCCCCGGCACGTAACCCGCGACCATGTCCTTGGCCAGCAACAGGTAGTCCTCCGGACCACCCACCACCGTCTCCGCCGCGGCCTGCTCCAGCACCTCTTCACGGTGCTCCTGCACGACCGCCGCATCACCGGCCCCGGCCGGGACCTCGTCCACGTCCGGACGCCGCTCGCCGTTCTCACTCATCGGCACTCCCCCGGGCCTCGTCCACGTCCACGTCCTGGGCACCCAGATAGGCGTCGATCACCTGCTGGTTGGACCGGATGTCCGACGGAGCACCCTCCGCGATCACCTGACCCTGCGCCAACACCACGATCCAGTCGCTGATCCCCATGATCACGTCCATGTCGTGCTCCACGAAGAGCACCGTCTTGCCCTCGTCGCGCAACGACGTGATGTGACCCAGCAACGACTGCACCAGCGCCGGGTTCACGCCCGCCATCGGCTCATCCAGCATGATCATCGCCGGATCCGTCATCAGCGCACGCGCCATCTCCAACAGCTTGCGCTGACCACCCGAGAGCGAACCCGCCATGTCCTCGCGCTTGTCGATCAGCTTGAAGCGCTCCAACAGCTCCAGCGCCCGCGCCGTGTTCGCCCGCTCCTGCCGGCCCCACACGTTGCGCAGGAACGCCCCGGCCATCCGCTCACCGAACTGGCCCTGCGCACCCAGCAACATGTTGTCCAGGACCGTCATACGCGTCAGCGCCTTGGTCAACTGGAACGTCCGCACCATCCCGGACCGCGCCACCTTGTGCCCCGGCTTGCCGTTGATCTTCGCGCCCTGGAACGTCCAGTCGCCCTGATCCACCCGGTCGAACCCGGTCAGCAGGTTGAACAGCGTCGACTTACCGGCACCGTTCGGACCGATCAACGCCGTGATCGTCCCCCGCTGCACCTCCAACCGACGCACGTCCACGGCCGTCAGACCACCGAACGAACGACGCACACGGTCCGCCACCAGGATCGGATCCGACTTCACCGAACCCGGCTCCGGCACGGCGCCCGCCATCCGGTCCGCACCGACGCCCGCGGAGGAGCCCATCTCGTCACTTGACATTGATCAACATCTCCTTGCGGTCGCCGATCAGACCCTGCGGCCGGAAGACGATCAAGACCACCAGCAACAGCCCCACCAGGGCCAGCCGGATCGCACCGTAGTCCGGGCCGCTCAGGAACGGCAGCAGACCCATCGAACCCAGACCCCGCAGCACACCGTCGGTCAGGTTCATCAGGAACCAGAACACCATCGCGCCCAGCACCGGACCGAACACCCGGCCCGCACCGCCCAGCAGCAGGATCACCCACAGGAAGAACGTCACCTGCGGCTTGAACTGGTCCGGCTGGATCGACGCCTGGTACACCGCCAGCATGCAGCCGGCCAACGCACCCACCAGACCGCCCAGCACCAGGATCTGCATCTTGTACGCGAAGACGTTCTTGCCCAGGCTGCGCACAGCCTCCTCGTCCTCACGGATGCCCTTGATGACACGGCCCCACGGACTGTGCATCAACATCCACACCAGACCGCTCATCACGGCCACCATGCTCCAGGTCACCACGAGCACCCACATGTGGTTGCCGTTGTAGGCCAGAACACCCCAGCCATAGCGCTCACCCGCGTCGAACGGGTTGATCTCGCGGAAACCGTCCGACAGGTTCTGCAACCCGTACACGCCACCGGTCAGCGGCTCGGCGAACCCCGCCCGATACACCAGGCGGATCACCTCCGCCGCCGCGATCGTCGTGATCGCCAGATAGTCCGCCCGCAAACGCAGCGTCGGAATACCCAGGAGCAGCGCGAGCACGAACGCGCACGCCAACCCCACACCGAAACCCGCCAGCAGCGGCAGATCGAACAACTCCACACTGATACCGACGCCATAGGCGCCCACCAGCATGAAGCCCACCTGACCGAAGTTCAGCAGACCCGTGTACCCGAAGTGCAGGTTCAAACCGATCGCGGCCAACGCGTAGATCGCCGCGATCGGACCGAAGGCCGACCGTGTCGACTCCGCGAGGATAGAAACCAAATCCATCGTCTGCCTCCCCTAGCCGACCCGCTCGCGCCGACCGAGCAGGCCCTGGGGCCTGACCAGCAGCATCAGGATCATGAGTGCCAACGCCCACGCCTGCATCATCTGCGTCGGGAACCACAGGGTCGACAGCATCGCGACCAGACCCACCGCCAGACCGCCGACCATCGCACCGTAAGCCGTACCGAGACCGCCCAGAATCACCGCGGCGAACATCAGCAGCAGCAGACGGAAACCCATCTCGTACTCCACGATCTGGTTCAACCCGTAGAGCACACCGCCCAGCGACGCCAGACCGCCGCCCAGACCCCACACGTACAGGGTCACCCGGTCCACGTTGATACCCGACGACTCCGCCAGGTCCCGGTTGTCCGACACCGCGCGCATCGCCTTGCCGATCCGGGTGAACTGCAACAGGCAGGCCACCGCCACCAGCACCACGACCGCCACGCCCATGATCACCAGGTCGCGCGGGGGCATCGAGATCGGACCCAGACTGATCCTCTCCTGGATCTGGAAACCGGCGTACTGGCTGCGGCCCGCGCCGAACACCACCAGGATCAGGTGCCGCAGCACCAGCGCGACACCGATCGACACGATGAACATCTGGATCAGGGCCACGTTGCGGTGCCTCAGGGGACGCCACACGTACTGCTCCATGCCGGCGCCCAGGATCGCGCCCATCGCCACCGCGATCACGGCCGCGGCCCACAGCGGAATCTGCCACGCCACGGCGTCGCCGAGCACGCCCAACAGAGTGGCCAGCGCGATACCGAGCATGACCGCCGCCCACTGGCCGATCGCCAGCGGCGTCCGCGAGATCTTGCCGTCGAGGAAGACGCCCAGGAACACGGCACCCGCCAGCCCCAGGAAGATCGCCAGGAGGGAGTTGCCCAGGCCCGCCGCGCCCGTGCTGAACAGCAGGGCGATCATCGCGCCGAAGGTGACCATGTCACCGTGGGCGAAGTTGATCATCTTCGTCGTACCGAAGATCAGCGACAGCCCGATCGCGGAGATGGCGATGACCAGGCCGTAGAGCAGACCGCTCGCGGTGAGCTGAGCGAAGCGTTCGCCGAACGACCCGGAGGTCGCGGGCGCCGCGATCGACTCGTCGTCGGCCGGGGCGTCGGCCCCGTCCTGTGCCTCTTCGGTCTCGTCAGCGGGAGTGGCCGTGCTGTCGGTGCCCTCGCTCGCTCCGGCTTCCTCCAACGCCAGGATGAGCGGGCGCTGGTCGCCCGCGGCGACCTCCACCTCGGACTCACCGTCGACGACGATGGCGCTCTCCCGTAGCGCGAACTCGTTGGGGATGGACTCCTGGTCCACCACGACACGGTAGTCACCCGGTTCGGGCAGCTCCGCTTCCCAATTTCCATCAGAGTCGGTCTCGGTCGCCGCGATCTCGTCCTCGCCCGAGTAGATGGTGATCACGATGTCTTCGACACCCTGATCACGATCCCGTGGATCGAGGATCTGACCGTACAGCGACTCACCGCCCTGTTCGTCTGCCGTCGCCGCGGGCCCCGGGATCACGAGGATTGCCGTGATCAGGGCCAGCAGCACGGTCGCGAGGCGTGTGCGCACGCGCGCTCCTTGCGCATCTGAGGTCCGCGGTGCCGTATGCGCGCATTCGACACCGTTGTCCTTACTGGTCGGTGCGGTGAGTTTAGCCCGGTTTAGGCAGGTCATTCAGCATCCCTTAAGCCACGTGACCCAACCGTCACCCCATTGTTCGGAAACGAGACCAAAACGGGACCGGAGGCCCGTTGACGCTGGACAGATGTCGCGTTTTCGACCTCACCGGGTAGCAGTCTGCACGTTTCCTCTACCCGAGCCTGGACATGAGGAAGCCGATCCTGGACATGAGGAAGGGGGTCGCATCCCTCGGATGCGACCCCAGGTTCCTTCGTGCCCCTCGGCCTCAGTCCTGCCCGCCACCGAGGGTCTCGACCACGGTCTCCGCCACCTTGCGCATGGTCAGGCGCCGGTCCATGGAGTTCTTCTGGATCCACCTGAACGCCTCGGGCTCACTCATCCCGTGGCGGCTCTGCAGCAGACCCTTGGCCTGTTCGACCAGCTTGCGGGTCTCCAGACGCTCCGTGAGACTGCTGACCTCCGACTCCAGCGCCGAGAGCTCGGCGTAGCGGGAAGTGGCCATTTCGATCGCCGGCACCAGGTCCGACTTGTTGAACGGCTTGACCAGGTAGGCCATGGCCCCGGCCTCCCGCGCCCGCTCCACGAGCTCGCGCTGGGAGAAGGCGGTGAGGATCACGACCGGGGCGATACGCTCCCCGGCGATCCGCTCGGCGGCCGACAGGCCGTCGAGCACCGGCATCTTGATGTCGGTGATCACCAGGTCCGGTTTGAGCTCCTGGGCAAGCCGGATAGCGGTCTCCCCGTCCCCGGCCTCGCCGACGACGGCGTAACCGTCCTCTTCCAGCATCTCCTTGAGGTCCAGGCGAATCAGGGCCTCGTCTTCCGCGATCACCACACGGCTCTGCGTCCTCGTCACGTACACGAGGTTACAGAGATCCGCTAGGATGCAGGACGTCGGGACCGGCAAAGCACGTCAATCGTGATGCCACTGTTGACGGAGCGTCGCCGACCTGATGACATCGCCGCACAACCTCGGATGTCCGATTTACGAATCTTGCCCCGATATTCCAACGGTAGAGAAGATCGTCTCAAAAGCGATACAGTGTGGGTTCGAATCCCACTCGGGGCACCAGGAGCCACCCTCCAAGGGTGGCTTTTTTGCGGTCCAGAGGCCCGCAGCCCACCCAAAGCCGGAGAATGTCCTAGGTGTGAGCAAGCGTTGACCCTATGTACTCAACGCACATCCGACGGTCGGCGGTCTCACTCCTGGACTCCGGCATCTCCTACAGCGAGGTCAGTCGACGCCTCGGCATAGACCGATCCACCCTGCGTGACTGGCGGACGAACCGCTCCCTCGTAGAGAAGTACCGGGACGACGCCTGCCCTCGGTGCGAACCGATACCCCGGCCTCCCACGCGGTCCGAGCCCTACGGCTACCTCCTCGGGCTCTACCTGGGCGATGGATCCATCTCTCCGACAGCCAGGGGCGACAAGGGGGTCTGGCGACTGCGGGTGTTCTGCTCCGACAGTTGGCCGGGCCTGATCGAAGAGTGCGCCTCCGCCATGAGCGCGCTTCGCCCCGATCGTCGGATCGGCCGGGTCCAGTGCACCGGGTGCACCGAGATCCACAACGACTGGAAGCACTGGCCCTGCCTGTTCCCTCAGCACGGCCCAGGCAAGAAGCACGATCGGCTCATCGTGTTGGAGCCCTGGCAACAGGAGATCGTCGACGAGCGGCCCGAGGCCTTCATTCGTGGCCTGGTCCACTCCGACGGGTGCCGTCTGGTCAACCGAATCCGCAGGAAGCTCCCTGGCGGCGGGGAACGGACATACGAGTATCCCCGGTACCAGTTCACCAACGCGTCCCAGGACATCGCCGGACTCCTGACTTCGACACTGGACGGCCTCGGCGTCGCCTGGCGAAGCCACGTCAAACGCACGTCCGGATCGAGCGACCAGACGGTCGTGTCGGTCTCCCGCAGGGACGCGGTGGCGCGGATGGACTCCTTCGTGGGGCCGAAGTACTGACACTCCCCCACGCATCGCCCGTGCCGCCGGGGTACGGGCCGGAACGTGCGTAACTACCCGGCCAGTTCGACACCAAATGGGCCTTTTGTCACTTTGCGCGCTCCCGGCACCGCGAAACCGGTCACATCACGGCCACAACCTGAGTACAACCCGTGGGTTCGGTCGCTCCGCCGCCCCGGTGTCACCGATCCTGGGTGTGTAGACGGCGAATCCCCCACGAGAGGAGCAGCGGGTGCTGACCGCGGTGGCCGGCGTGATCGGCGCACTGGTGATCGGTTCCTGGGTCGTGGTGGCCTGGGGCTCGCGACGGCGTCAGCCGTGGCTGCTTTCACCGTTGGCGCTGCTCATCGTCGTGCTCGTGGCGATCGACCTGCCCGGCTGGTCGTTCATCCCCGTCGCCCTGCTCGTGGCCGGATCCTTCGCCGAGCTGGTGATCGGGTCCCGTGAGTCCCCCGCCGTGCGGACCAAGGATCCCGACGCCCCCCTGAGCACCGAGCGGTGGGCGGCCGCGGTGGCCGCGCCGTTCCGGGTGGCGCTCGCCGAGCCCTGGGACGTGGTGGCCCGGCCCACCCTGCGGCGGCGCTACCGCCGCCTGTTGGAGCGCCAGTGGGCCGTCACCGACCGGGAGTCGCTGCTCGCGGCGGTGAACTCGCTGCTGGAGGAGCTGCACACCGGTCCCTCGCTGGACCTGGTGGTGGACCTGAACGCGGGCTCGGCCTGGTCGCGGCTGCCACAGGACCAGGGCGGCACGGCCACCGGTGAGCGGGTCCGCCTCTCCGACGAGCAGGTGGCGCGGTTGCGCGTGGTCACCGGGGTGACCGAGGCCGACGAGACGGTCATCATCGGCGCCTTCCAGTGGTGGAAGTCGGTGCACGTCATCCGGCTGGTGTCGGGCGGGGCGACGCTGGACTGGCTGAGTCCGGTGGAGACGCAGACCCTGTTGCGCCGGGTGGCCTCGGACCTGCAGCGCCGGTACTCGTCGTGGCAGCAGCTGTCGACGGCGTTCCACGCGGGGTACCTGTTGTGGCCCGAGCGGGGCGAGGGGGCCGACCAGGGCGACGCGGACGGTGTGTGGACGGCCCTGGGCCTGTTGACCGAGGATCCGCAGAGTCCGTGGAACCTGTTGCCGTGGGACATGCCGCTGGAGCGCGTGATCACCGAGAGCGGTGCGCCCTCGCAGCAGGAGCACTAGGACATGTTCCGCGCAGGCCCGCTCTGCCGCGCGAGGCCCTGGCCGCTTCTCCTCTGCGCCCCTCGTGCGCACCCGTGGGACACGGCCCTGAGGCGACCGGGCCCGGAAACGGCTCGGCCGCACCTGGTCCTGTCCCGGCGGGCGGCGCGGCTCATACGCCGTCCCTGACCGGACAGGACCTGATGCGGCTCGTCAGGCGCGGGGCTCGTGGGCCCCGTCGGTGTTACTGGTTGCCCAGGGCGACGGCGTCGCCGAGGCGGTGGACGCGCAGCGCGTTGGTGGAACCGGTGGTTCCGGGCGGGCTGCCGGCCACGATGACGATCTTGTCGCCCTTGTGGTAGTCGCCGAGTGCGAGGAGTTCGCTCTCGACCTGGCGGACCATGTCGTCGGTGTTGTCGACCCAGGGGACCTTCTGCGTCTCCACGCCCCAGGTCAGGGACAGCTGCCCGACCGTGTGGTTCTCCGTGGTGAAGGCCATGAGCGGGATCGGGGACCGGTAGCGCGCGAGGCGGCGGGCGGTCTCGCCGGACATGGTGAAGGCGACGAGGGCCTTGGCGCCGACGGTGGCGCCGATCTCGGCGGCGGCCCGGGCGATGGCGCCGCCCGTGGTCTCGGGTACCCGGTTGAGGATGTGCGAGGCGCGCAGGGATTCCTGCTCGGCGGCGCTGACGATGCGCGCCATGGTCTCGACGGTCTCGATGGGGTACTTGCCGACGCTGGTCTCGCCGGAGAGCATGACGGCGTCGGCGCCGTCGAGGACGGCGTTGGCGACGTCGGAGGCCTCGGCGCGGGTGGGCCGGGGTGATCCGATCATCGATTCGAGCATCTGCGTGGCGACGATGACGGGTTTGGCCTTGTCGCGGCAGCGTTCGACGGCGCGCTTTTGCACCATGGGGACGTTCTCGAGCGGCAGTTCGACGCCGAGGTCGCCGCGGGCGACCATGACGCCGTCGAAGACCTCGATGATGTCCTGGAGGCGCTCGACGGCCTGGGGCTTCTCGATCTTGGCGATGAGGGGGACGGTGATGCCCTCCTCGTCCATGATGCGGTGGCACTCTTCGGCGTCGGCGGGGCTGCGCACGAAGGACAGGGCGACCATGTCGACGCCCTGGTGGAGGGCCCAGCGCAGGTCCTTCTCGTCCTTTTCGGTGAGTGCGGGGACGCTGACGGCGACGCCGGGGAGGTTCAGTCCCTTGTGGTTGGAGATGGTGCCGCCGACGATGACGCGGGTCTGGACGTCCGTGCTGGTGGTCTTGATGCATTCCAGCGCGATGCGGCCGTCGTCGATGAGGACGCGGTCGCCGGGGCGGACGTCGACGGGGAGTCCCTTGTAGGTGGTGGAGACGCGGGTGGCGTCGCCGGGGACGTCCTCGGTGGTGATGGTGAATTCGTTGCCGTTGACGAGTTCGACGGGTCCGTCGGGGAAGGTGCCGACCCGGATCTTGGGTCCTTGGAGGTCGGCGAGGACTCCGACGGGGCGTTGGGCGGCCTCTGCGGCGGCTCGCAGGTTCGCGAGGCCGATGCGGTGGTCGTCGTGGGTTCCGTGGCTGAGGTTGACTCGGGCGACGTCCAGTCCTGCGGCGACGAGTTTGCGGAGTACTTCCGGGCTCGACGTGGCGGGACCGAGGGTCGCGACGATTTTTGCTCGACGTGTCACGTCTATCACTTTAGAGCGTGTGGGGGATGGAGTGGTCTAAACCAGGTTGCGTTTGGACGTACCTCTGGCTGCGGTGGGGCGAACGAGGGCCTGTGTCGTAGGGGTTTCGGCTGGCGTGGCGTGGGGCGGACCTGTTGTCGATGTCGTTGGCGTGTGTTCCGGATATGGGTGGTTTGTGGTGTTTGAACGCGATGAGGTCCTGGCCGCGTTGACGGCGGAGGCGGGTGCCCTGGAGGGGGTGCTGTCGCGTCTGTCGGAGGCGGAGGCGGTGGTGCCGACGCGGTGTGAGCCGTGGGACGTGGCGGCGTTGGCGGTGCACACGGTGGGGGCGCTGACGCGGGTGGGGGACGCGTTGGAGGGTCCGGCGCCGGAGGGCGCGGGGGTGGTGCTGGTGTCGGCGGCGGGGTACTACGCGCCGGACGTGCGGTTCTCGCCGGAGGTGAACGGGGACCGGGTGCGCTCGGCGGTGGAGGTGGCGGCGCGCAGGGCGGACGCGGCGGAGCCGGGGCGGGTGCTGCGTACCCACTGGGAGGCGCTGGGCGCTCGTCTGACGGCCGAGGAGGGTGGCCGCCGGGTGTTCACACGCCATGGGGATCCCATGCTGCTGTGGGACTTCCTGGTGACGCGTGTGGTGGAGCTGGTGGTGCACGGGTGGGATCTGGCGGACGCGTTGGGGCGGCGGCCCTGGACGTCGGCGCCGGCGTTGGGTCTGGTGGTGCGCCTGGTGTTCGAGGGCGCGGACCGGGACGCGGTGGAGCGGGTGTTCCCGGGGGTGTGGGCCGGTGGTGCGGCCGCCGAGGCGGCGGTGCGCGCGGTGACGGGGCGCGCGGGCGATGAGGCCGGTGGGGCGTCCGTGGCGGCGCTCGAGTCGGCGGGGGTGCGGTTCCTGGCGCTGGGGTAGGCGCCCCGCGCTCCCCCGTGCCCGCGTCCCTCTCCCCTGCCGGGTGTGGGAGCCGCGGTCAGGTGTCGCGGCGGGGCTGGGGCAGGTAGCCGGCGACGCGTCCGTAGGCGCGCAGGATGCGCAGGCGCTGGATGGTGCGCATGCCTTCGTGTTCGGTGCCGGCGGTGGCGTCCCAGTAGTCCCAGAGGGCGTCCCAGCCCCCGTCGGGGCGCTGTTGCCGTTCGAGGACGTCGAGGCTGTGTTGGATCTCGTCGTCGGTGAACAGGGGGCGGGCGATGTGCTGGGGGTTGGTGGCCAGGTCGAGCGGTGTGTGGACGCGGCCGGTGGTGCGCGGGTGGACGTCGATGACGGCGCGGATCATGGAGGAGAGCCGGTTGATGGCCTGGATGGCGCGCTGGCGGTCGTCGACGTACTGGAGGAAGGTGCACACGCCGACGGCTTCCTGGGGGTTGGTCCAGGCGAGGGTGTCGATGTGCTTCCAGCAGTAGGCGGTGGCGGCGTCGCGCCAGGGGTGGCTGATGTGGCTCTTGTGCAGGTAGCCGGTGATGAGCGCGGTGATGTCGAGTCGCGAGCCGAAGTCGGTGGTGTGCAGGTACCAGGGGGCGGCTTCGCTGTGGCGGACGCTGGGCAGGACGGGCGGGACCCCGCCCTCGGCGTCGGAGGCGGAGGTGAGGAACCGGCAGATGCCGTGGCCCACGTGTGGGGGGACGGGGCCGAGTTCGTCGAGGTAGTGCAGGGCGATGACGGTCGCGGCGGGTTGGCTGGCGTGGCCGCGCAGGTCGGGGTCGAGTCCGTTGCCGTAGCCGCCGTCGAGGTTGCGGTAGGCGGCCAGGGCCGAGCGGATGGGCGCGGTGGGGCCGTTCTGGAACAGGTGGGCGAAGCGCTGGCGGTCGATGAGGCGCGCGTTGCGCATGGTGAAGTGTTCCGCGGCACGGAAGGAGTCCCAGGTCACGACGGTCATGCTTCGACCGTACGTGGGGGTGCTCGCGGGGTGAATAGTCCTCGGGGCAATATTCGGCTTTACCCGGGGGTGGGGTGGCGGGCGCGTCGGCGGTGGTGGAGGGCGGCTGCGGCCCAGGAGGTCAGGACGGTGGCGGCGACGGCGAGCTGGAGGGTGCGGAGGTGCTCGGCGGGGTAGACGACGCCGGTGAGGTAGTGGTCGATGAAGCCCGAGTGGGGCAGGCCCGCCTGGCCGGCTCTCTCGCGGCCCCAGGTCTCCAGGTGGGTGAGGGGGCACTGCCAGCCGATGAGGGTGATGCCGAGGGCGTAGAGGGCGAGGGCGGCGTGGGGCCACAGGGCGCGGGGCCATCGCCAGGCGAGGAATCCGCCGAGCGTGACGTAGACGAGGAAGGCGAAGTGGAGCAGCATCGCGGCCTCGCCGATGGCTCGGTAGGCCATGTGACCAGGATAGGCGTGGTCGGCGGGGTGGTGCGGGGGCGGGGCGCGCCGGGCCGTGGGGGTCGGCCCGGCGCGGGCCGGGGGCGCCTCAGGCGGGGGTGTGCTCTCTGGTGCCGCGGCGGCGGCGCAGGGTGAGCAGGGCCAGGCCGATCCAGGACAGGACGACGACCACGCCGACGCCGGCCTGGACGGTGACGAGGTGGTCGGCGGGGTAGATGACGCCGGTGAGGTAGTGGTCGATGAAGCCCTCGTCGGGGAGTCCGGCCTGGCCGGCTCTCTCGCGGCCCCAGTTCTCGACGTAGGTGAGGGGGCAGATCCAGCCGACGACGCTGATGCTGAGTCCGTAGAGGGCGCAGCCGAGGTGGATCCAGAAGGTGCGGGGCCATCGCCAGGCGAGGAAGCCGCCGATGGCCATGTAGAGGATGAAGGCCGCGTGGACGAGCATGGCGGCGTCGCCGATGATGCGGTAGATCATGCGCCTGTCCTGGGGTCGGGGGTGGCGGGGCCCAGGGGCGGGGGGAGGGTGTGGTGGCGGGCGAGCCGCCCCGTTTCGCGGCTCGTCGTCGTTGGTATCGATGATGTCCGTCGGACGTCGGGGGACCGTCGCGGCGGGGTCACGGGTCGGCAACATCGGGTGTGCGGGTGGCGGGACGCCGCCGGGCGCGGGGGTTCCTCCCCCGCGCCCGGTGAGCGTTCCTGCCTGTCCTGCTTCTCCTGCGGTCCTGCCTAGACGAGCGGTCGCTCGGTGGGCGGGATGGCCACGGGCAGGGTGGTGTCGTCGGTGAGGTAGCGGTCCACGCCGGCGGCGGCGGAGCGGCCCTCGGCGATGGCCCACACGATCAGCGACTGGCCGCGGCCCATGTCGCCGGCGCAGAAGACGCCGTCGACGCTGGTGTGGTAGTCCGCGTCGCGCTGGACGTTGCCGCGGCCGTCGAGGTCGACGCCGAGCTCCTCGATGAGGCCTTCCTTCTGGGGGCCGACGAAGCCCATGGCGAGGGTGACGAGGTCGGCCGGGATCTCGCGTTCGGTGCCCTCGACGGGTTCGAAGCCCTTGTCGGTGCGCTTGACCTCGACGAGCTTGAGGGCGCGGACGTTGCCGTCCTCGTCGCCGAGGAACTCCAGGGTGTTGACGGAGTAGATCCGCTTGCCGCCCTCTTCGTGCGCGCTGGTGACCTTGTACAGCATGGGCATGGTGGGCCATGGCTGGTGGTCGGGGCGCTCCTTGGGGGGCTTGGGCATGATCTCGAGCTGGGTGACGGACGCGGCGCCCTGGCGGTGGGCGGTGCCCACGCAGTCGGCTCCGGTGTCACCGCCGCCGATGACGACGACGTGCTTGCCCTCGGCGTGGATGGGGGCGCGTTCGATGTCGCCCTCCTGCACCTTGTTGGCCAGGGGCAGGTACTCCATGGCCTGGTAGATGCCGGTGAGTTCGCGGCCGGTGGCGGGCAGGTCGCGCCAGGCGGTGGCTCCGCCGGTGAGGACGACGGCGTCGTGGTCGGCGCGCAGCCGCTCGACGGTGATGTCGACGCCCACGTCGACGCCGGTGCGGAAGGTGGTGCCCTCGGCGCTCATCTGGGCGAGGCGGCGGTCGATGTGCCGCTTCTCCATCTTGAACTCGGGGATGCCGTAGCGGAGCAGGCCGCCGATGCGGTCGGCGCGCTCGTAGACGGTGACGTCGTGCCCGGCTCGGGTGAGCTGTTGGGCGGCGGCGAGTCCGGCGGGGCCGGAGCCGACGACGGCGACGGTCTTGCCGGTGCGGGTGGTGGGCGGCAAGGGCTTGACCCAGCCTTCCTCCCACGCGCGGTCGATGATGGAGACCTCGACGTTCTTGATGGTGACGGCGGGCTGGTTGATGCCGAGCACACACGCGGACTCGCACGGGGCGGGGCAGAGCCGTCCGGTGAACTCCGGGAAGTTGTTGGTCGCGTGCAGGCGTTCGATCGCCTCGGCCCAGTCGTGGGTGTAGACGAGGTTGTTCCACTCGGGGATGAGGTTGCCGAGCGGGCATCCGTTGTGGCAGAAGGGGATGCCGCAGTCCATGCAGCGTGAGGCCTGCTTGGTGACGGTTCCTCGGTCGAAGTCCTCGTGGACCTCGCGCCAGTCCTGGATGCGCACGTCGACGGGGCGGTGTGCGGGGAGCTCGCGCTCCGTGATCTTCAGGAAACCCTTGGGGTCAGCCATGTGTTCTTCCTCCTCTCGTGTTCGCTGACGCTCAGGACTGCGCGGAGGCCATGACGGCCTCGTTGACGTCCCGGCCCTCGCGCTCGGCCTCGGCCTGGGCGAGCAGGACCCGCTTGTAGTCGCGGGGCATGACCCGGCTGATCCGGTCGAGTCCGGTCTCGCCCTCGGCCAGGAGGCGTTCGGCGACGGTGGAGCCGGTCTCGGCGTGGTGGCGGGTCAGGACGTCGGTCAGGAACGTGCGGTCCTCGTCGGTGAGGGGCTCGATCTCGACCATCTCGCCGTTGACGCGGCGGCCGTCCAGGTCCAGGACGTAGGCGACGCCGCCGGACATGCCGGCCGCGAAGTTGCGTCCGGTGCGTCCGAGGATGACGGCGCGGCCGCCGGTCATGTACTCGCAGCCGTGGTCGCCGATGCCCTCGACGACGGCGAGCGCTCCGGAGTTACGGACGCAGAAGCGTTCGCCGACGATGCCGCGGAGGTGGATCTCTCCGGAGGTGGCGCCGTAGCCGATGACGTTGCCGGCGATGATGTGGTCCTCGGCGACCAGTCGTGAGTCGGCGTGGGGCCGTACGACCAGTCGTCCGCCGGACAGGCCCTTGCCGACGTAGTCGTTGGCGTCGCCGGTCAGCCGGAGGGTGACGCCCTTGGGGACGAAGGCTCCGAAGGACTGTCCGGCGGAGCCGGTGAAGCTCACGTCGATGGTGTCGTCGGGCAGGCCCTCGGCGCCGTAGCGCTTGGTGACCTCGTGTCCGAGCATGGTGCCGACGGTGCGGTTCACGTTGCGGACGGGCAGTTCGAGCCGGACGGGCTGGCCGAAGTCCAGGGCGCCCTCGCTGAGCTGGATGAGGGTGTTGTCCAGGGCCTTCTCCAGGCCGTGGTCCTGTGCCCGCGTGTGGGAGCGGTGGTCGCCGCCCCAGGGCTCGACCTCGTGCAGGATGGGGCTCAGGTCCAGGCCCTGGGCCTTCCAGTGCTGGACGGCGTCGGTGGTGTCGAGCAGGTCGACGGCGCCGATGGCCTCGTCGATGCTGCGGAAACCGAGCTGGGCGAGGTACTCGCGGACCTCCTGGGCGATGAACTCGAAGAAGTTCACGACGTACTCGGCCTTGCCGGAGAACCGCTCGCGCAGGGCGGGGTTCTGGGTGGCGACGCCGACCGGGCAGGTGTCCAGGTGGCACACGCGCATCATGACGCAGCCGGAGACGACGAGGGGCGCGGTGGCGAAACCGAACTCCTCGGCGCCCAGCAGGGCGGCGATGACGACGTCGCGGCCGGTCTTCATCTGGCCGTCGGTCTGGACGACGATGCGGTCGCGCAGTCCGTTGAGCAGCAGGGTCTGCTGGGTCTCGGCGAGGCCGAGTTCCCAGGGGGTGCCCGCGTGCTTGAGCGAGTTCAGCGGCGAGGCGCCGGTGCCGCCGTCGTGGCCGGAGATGAGGACGACGTCGGCGTGGGCCTTGGACACGCCGGTGGCGACGGTGCCCACGCCCGCTTCGGAGACCAGCTTGACGTGGATCCGCGCGGACGGGTTGGCGTTCTTGAGGTCGTGGATGAGCTGGGCGAGGTCTTCGATGGAGTAGATGTCGTGGTGCGGCGGCGGGGAGATGAGCCCGACGCCGGGGGTGGAGTGGCGGGTCCGGGCGACCCACGGGTAGACCTTGTGGCCGGGCAGCTGGCCGCCCTCGCCGGGCTTGGCGCCCTGGGCCATCTTGATCTGGATGTCGTCGGCGTTGGTGAGGTAGTGCGAGGTGACGCCGAAGCGGCCGGAGGCGACCTGCTTGATGGCGCTGCGCCGCAGGTCCCCGTTGGCGTCGGGGGTGAAGCGGGCGGGGTCCTCGCCGCCCTCGCCGGTGTTGGACTTGCCGCCGAGGCGGTTCATCGCGATGGCGAGGGTCTCGTGTGCCTCGGCGGAGATGGAGCCGTAGGACATGGCGCCGGTGGAGAAGCGCTTGACGATCTCGGAGACGGGTTCGACCTCGTCGACGGAGATCGGTTCGCGCACGCCCTCCTTGAGCCGGAAGAGCCCGCGCAGGGTCATGAGTTTCTCGGCCTGGTCGTCGACCTGGGAGGTGTACTCCTTGAAGATCTCGTAGGCGCGGGTGCGGGTGGAGTGCTGGAGCTTGAAGACGGTCTCGGGGCTGAACAGGTGCGGTTCGCCCTCGCGGCGCCACTGGTACTCGCCGCCGACCTCCAGGCGCCGGTGCGCGTTGGGGTTGGCGGTGTGGGCGCGGCGGTGGCGGATGGCGACCTCTTCGGCGAGGACGTCGAAGCCGACGCCTCCCAGGCGGGAGGTGGTGCCGGTGAAGCAGCGGTCGATGACCTCCTGGCCCAGTCCGAGGGCTTCGAAGATCTGGGCTCCGGTGTAGGAGCTGACCGTGGACACGCCGATCTTCGACATGATCTTCAGGACGCTCTTGCCGTAGGCCTTGACGGTGTTGCGGACGGCGGTGTCGGCGTCGATGCCGCCGATGGTGCCGCGTTCGACCAGGTCCCGGACGGTGGCCAGGGCCAGGTACGGGTTGACCGCGGAGGCGCCGTAGCCGATGAGGAGCGCCACGTGGTGGCATTCGCGTACGTCGGCGGCCTCGACGAGCAGGCCGACCTCGGTGCGGGTCTTCTCGCGGACGAGGTGGTGGTGGACGGACCCGGTGAGCAGCAGCGACGGGATGGGCGCGCGCTCGGAGTCGGCGGCGCGGTCGGACAATACGAGGATGTGGGCGCCGTCGGCGATGGCCGCGGTGACCTCCTCGTTGATCTGGTCCAGGCGGGCCGAGAGCGCGTCGCCGCCGCCGTCGACGGGGTAGGTGCCGTCGACGGTGAAGGTCTTCAGGGCCGGGTTGGTGCGGCCGGCGGCGACGATGGAGGCGAGTTCGGCCTGGTCCACGACCGGGGTGGGCAGGACGAGGCGCCGGGTGTCGCCGGCCTCGGCCATGAGGAGGTTGCCCTCCGCGCCGAGCAGGGTGGACAGGCTGGTGACCATCTCCTCGCGGATGGCGTCCAGCGGCGGGTTGGTGACCTGCGCGAAGTTCTGCGAGAAGTAGTCGAAGAGCTGGCGGGAACGGTCGGACAGGGCGGCGACGGGTGTGTCGGTGCCCATGGATCCGATGGGTTCGGCGCCGGTGCGGGCCATCGGGGTGAGGAGGATCCGCAGTTCCTCCTCGGTGTAGCCGAACACCTGCTGGGCGAGGTTGAGTTCGGTGACCGGGGCGGGTTCGGCCTCGGGCAGGTCGCCGAGGCGGACGAGGCCGGCGTCGATCCACTCCTGGTAGGGGTGCTCGGCGGCGAGTTCGGCCTTGATCTCCTCGTCTTCGATGATCCGCCCCTGGGCGGTGTCGACGACGAAGATGCGGCCGGGCTGGAGCCGTCCCTTGCGCACGATGGCGGAGGGCTCGATGTCCAGAACGCCGGCTTCGCTGGCCAGGACGACGAGGCCGTCCTCGGTGACCCAGTAGCGGCCGGGGCGCAGGCCGTTGCGGTCCAGGACGGCGCCGACGACGGAGCCGTCGGTGAAGGACACCGAGGCGGGTCCGTCCCAGGGCTCCATGAGGGTGGAGTGGAACTCGTAGAAGGCCCGGACGGCCGGGTCCATCTCCGTGTGGTTCTCCCACGGCTCGGGGATCATCATGAGCACCGCGTGCGGGAGCGAGCGGCCGCCCAGGTGCAGCAGTTCCAGGGCGTCGTCGAAGGAGGCGGTGTCGGAGTCGTCGGGGTCGACGATCGGGAAGATCCGGTCGAGGTCGCCGGGGATGTGGTCGGTGGCGAGCTTGGCCTCGCGGGCCCGCATCATGTTCCGGTTGCCCTTGACCGTGTTGATCTCACCGTTGTGCGCGACGTAGCGGAACGGGTGGGCCAGGGGCCAGGACGGGAACGTGTTGGTGGAGAAGCGGGAGTGGACCAGGGCCAGGCCGGAGGCGTAGCGCCGGTCGGACAGGTCGGGGAAGAACGGCTCCAGCTGCGGGGTGGTGAGCATGCCCTTGTAGGCGATGGTGCGCGGGGACAGGCTCGGGAAGTAGACGTCGGTCTCGTGCTCGGCGCGCTTGCGGACGCAGTAGGCGTAGCGCTCCAGGGCGATGCCGGTGAGGCCTTCGGTGGCCGTGCCCTCGGTGCCGGCGATGAAGAGCTGCCCGAAGTAGGGCATGGCCTG
Organism: Nocardiopsis sp. Huas11; assembly: GCF_003634495.1. Taxonomy (GTDB): domain Bacteria; phylum Actinomycetota; class Actinomycetes; order Streptosporangiales; family Streptosporangiaceae; genus Nocardiopsis. The sequence continues at coordinate 6,078,634 of NZ_RBKY01000001.1, forward strand.
GCGGGCGGCGGGGCCGCTGTACTGGGGCTCGAAGGGCAGGTCGCGCCAGCCGAGGACGGTCAGGCCCTCGTCGGCGGCGATGGCGTTGATGGCCTCGACGGCGGCGGCGCGCTCGGCGGCGTCGGCGGGCAGGAAGGCGATCCCGGTGGCGTAGGCGCCGGATTCGGGGAGCGGGAAGTCGCAGACCTCGGTGTAGAGCTCGTGCGGGATCTGCGTGAGGATGCCCGCGCCGTCGCCGTCGTCGGGGTCGGCTCCGGAGGCTCCGCGGTGGTCGAGGTTGCGAAGGACCGTGAGCGCCTTCTCGACGATGTCGTGGCTGCGACGTCCAGTGAGGTCGGCTACGAAGCCCACACCGCAGGCGTCGTGCTCAAAGGCGGGGTCGTACAGGCCCTGGGAAGTGGTTTCCGCGTTCGTTCGGACGGACGAACGCCGCACCTGAGCAGCAGGCATCTACCCTCCTGTCGTCTTTCGTCGGCTTCGTGAAAAGCGCATCCGGGACGACATTGGCCCTGCTGCGTGATCGAGTTGTGCCGCCTGTGAGGGCGGTGGCCCGGTGGTGGGCGCCTGGCCGTCACCTGCGTTGCGTCCACGTCCTCGTGGCGCCGGTGTCGGCTTGGTCGCCCTCGTTCGGGCAGGTTCTCTTATACATGCTGGTCCAGCCGCGATGCGAATCGCAGGTCTAGACCAGACGCGGTCGCGCTACGTCGTTGGTCGCGCGGTGTGCCGCCCTGGGCAGGTGGCACGGTCCCTCTCGGACGTTGGGTCCGATGAGGGCTGGCTTTGCCGGTTTTTCCACGAGGGAACCCCGGTAAACCTCCCAAAGTGGATAAAAACACCGACCGGGGACGGTGATCTCAGCCTGGCCACGCGAACGGCGTGTACCGCGATCCCACATTACCCCGCTGTTAACGCCGCGCCCAAGTGGGGAGGAAGACTGCGTGGGGGTGATATCTCCCTCATCACTGGCCGGCCCTCTGACCAGGGCGCCGGCGCGGCGGCACGAACGTGGGACGATCGTCGCATGGCAGGACACCCGACTTCCCCCGGCGCGGACGACCCCGGTACCGCGCGCCTCGACGACCTCGGACCGGGCGCGCCGGCGCCGCCGCTGCCCGAGGCGGCCTACCGGCTGCTGTACGCCCACGGCGTGGACGCCCCGCGCCCGCGCCGGGTGCTGGCGCTCCTGTGCGACGGGCGCTGGTGGAGCGCCAACGACCTCGTGCGCGCCAGCGGTGTCGCCCACTCGGTCGTGGCGGGGCTGCTGCGCGGGCTGGACGAGGCCGGCGAGCTGGTCGCCGAGGCCGATGAGGGCCGACGGCGCGTCCGGCTGGCCCGGCCCGCGGACTACCGCGGCGCCGCCCCCGACGAGCTGGCCGACCCGGTGGCCCACCTGCTGCCGCGGCACGCCCGCGCCGCGGCCGAGCTGGCGCGCGCGGTCGCCGAGGGACCCGAGTCGGACCTGGACCTGGACCACGTCACCGCGACCGCCGAGACGGCGCTGCGCCGCGCGCTGTTCCTGACCACCCGCTTCGACCTGCGGGACCGCACTGTGCTGTGCGTGGGCGACCACGACCTGACCTCGGTGGCGCTGGCCCTGGTCTCCCCCAGCACCCGCACGGAGGTCGTGGACGTGGACGAGCGCGTGCTCGCCCATATCGACGCGCTGGCGGCCTCGCTGGGATTGTCGGTGCGCACGCACGCCGCCGACCTGCGGCTGGGGCTGCCCTCGACGGTCCGCGGCACCGCCGACCTGGTGTTCACCGATCCGCCCTACACCCCCGACGGGGTGGAGCTGTTCGTGCGGCGCGGCCTGGAGGGCATGGCCGACCTCCGCAAGGGGCGGGTCCTGGTGGCCTACGGCGCGAGCGAGGCCACGCCCCGCCTGGCCGCGGCCACGCAGGCCCGGATGATGCGCATGGACCTGCTGATGGAGTCGGTGTGGCCGGACTTCAACCGGTACCTGGCGGCCGAGTCGATCGGCGCCGCCTCGGACCTGTACGTGCTGCGCCCGCTCTCGCGTACGCCGCCCGCCGGCACGGACGAGGTCGCCCGGGTCTACAGCCAGGGCGTCAACGCCAAGGAGGCCAGGGGCGGCCTGGACGCCGAGGCCGCGCTGGGCGTGATCGCCCAGGCGGTGCGGGACCAGGGCGCTGCCGCCGAACCGGTGGAACCGACGCTGGTCGGCGAGTGGCCCGCCGAGGTGACGAAGGGCGGACGGGTCCGGCTCTCGACCTGGATGGACTCCCCCGCTCCCGCGTCGGGGTACGCCGTGGTCAACCTCACCGGCGGTTGGGAGCGGCTGGCGGCGCGCGCGGCGCTGGCCGCCACCACCGACACGGTGTACGTGCTGGTGCCGTCCTCGGCCGCGTGCGTGCGTGACGAGGCGGGCCAGCGGACGCTGCGCGCGATGGTGGAGCCGCGCTTCGGGGTGCGGTTCCTGCGCCGGTTCGGCCGGTCGGACCTGACCGCGATCCGGCTGCTGCGGGCTCCGGAGGGCGGCACCGGGTCGGTGGTCGACCGGCTCCTCCTGTACGTGCAGGCGCGGACTCACGGGACGCTCACGTCCACGCTGCGCGGCGGCCTGGTCGAGGTGTCGGCGGGGTCGGAGCGGCCGGTCAACAAGCGCACGGCACGGCACGCGGTGGCGTCGGCGCCGGGATGGCTGGCGGGGCACTCGCTGCTGGACCTGCCCGAGCACCGGTTCGCGCAGCTGCGCGGAGTGGTCGAGGACCTGGTGGCGGGGCTCGAGGACGCCTAGGGCGTGTTTCGCGTGGGCCCTGCACGACTCCGGCCGCCGTCCCGTGCGGGGCGGCGGCCGGAGTCGTGCGGCGGTGCTACTCGGTGCCGGTGCCTCCGGCGTCGGGAACGGTGCCGTCCGTGGTGCCGGTGCCGTCCGTGGTGCCGTCGGGGACGGCGCCCTCGGTCGTGCCCTCCGTGGTCCCCGTCCCGTCGGTCGTGCCGTCCGTGGTGCCTTCGGTGGTCCCGTCGGTGCCCTCGGCGGACTCGTCCCCGCGCAGCTCCACCATGCGCCGGTAGAGCGGATCGCGGAAGTTGGCGAGCGCGACCAGCGGACTGGACAGGCTGACCCGGTCCTCGACCGACTCCGAGCCGGTCGGCTGCACCCACACGATGACGAGGTAGTGGCCGCTGATGATGGCGTCGGCGGCGCTGTAGCCCTCACCGAGCCGGTTGAAGGGCTCCTCGCCCGAGGGCGGTACGACGAAGCCCTTCGGGGTCGCGTCCTCGTCCTCGGCGCCGGCGGTGTCCTCGGGTTCGGCCATCGCGGCGGCGACGGCACGGCTGGCCTCGACGTCGGCGAGGTTGAACACGGTGGCCACACCGAAGTAGGTGTCGGAGACGTAGGTGGCGCGGCCGGCCTGGACGCAGTCGGCCTCGGCCAGGGCGTCGCGGACGTCCTGGCCCCACACCGCCTGGTCGCAGTCCTCGGTCAGGTCGGAGTCGCGCAGCGTGAACTCCAGGTCCTGGCTGGAGATCTCGGCGTTCTGGCGGTCGAACAGCTCGCCCTGGTTGAGCACCCGTGCGTCGTCCTCGCGGGAGGCCAGGATGGTGTTCATGTTGCCGCTGTCGACGACCTGGTAGGCGGCGGGGCGCGCCTGGACGGGCGAGGATCCGCCCTCCTCGGAACCGGAGCGCAGGTAGAACACGACTCCGACGCCGATCAGCGCGACGACCAGCACGCCCACGAGGGCGAACAGCAGGGGCCGGCCGCGCCGCGCCTCCTGCTTGCGGCGGCCTCCGGCCCGGCGGCGACCTCCCGATCGCGGGGACGGGCCCTCGCCCTCGGCGGAGGCCGTCGCGTGGGCCGCGGCCCGGTTCGACCGGCCGGCCGACGCGTCGTCGGGCTCGCTGCTTCTCCTGCGACGTCCCACGGAGCCGGACGCCGGCGGTTCGGAAGGGGACACCATGGACCTTTCCTCGGTCGGGCCGGCCGCGTCGTGGCGGTGCGGCCCGTGTTCGCTCGGGCGGGAGACGGGTCTGGCCCGGCCTCCGCACGACCCTGGCGGGCGGGTCGATCTGTCCGAGATCCTATCGGGGCCCCCGAGGCGCCCGAACAGCCCGCCGCCCGCCACCCCCCTGATGGGCGGTGGCGGGCGGCGGGTGGCGCAGGAGCGTGAGGAACGGGGAAGAGCGGGGTCGGGTTACTCTTGGGCCCGCCCGACCTCCACGACCTCGTCGTAGACGTAGCGCACGGCGTTCATGGACGCCACGCTCAGCGTCGCCATGTCGGAGTCGTCCCCGGGGTCGGACCCGTCGGTGCGGGCGACCCAGAACACGGCCAGGTAGTGACCCATGACCTGGCTGTTGGCCTGGCTGTAGCCGTCCTCCAGGCCCTCCACGTCACCGGTCTGCGAGAGCACGAACCCGGCGCCGTGCTCGGGGTTGGTCGGGTCCAGTGCGGCGGACACGTCCGTGGCCCCGTCGCTGTTGGCCAGGTCGAACAGCGAGACCTGGGCGACGTACTCCCCGTCGGAGTCGGTGTAGACGCCGGTGGCGCCGTTGACGCAGTTGGCGTCGACCAGGCTCTGGCCGAGGTCCTCGCCCCACACCATGGAGGTGCAGGAGTCGGTCACCGAGCTGTCCTGGAGTTCGAGGGACATCCCGTCCAGCTCGATCTCCTGGACCGGGCCGAACACGGCCTCCTCGGTCATCGGTTCACGCCCCTCGGGGCGCTGGTCGATGGCGCCGAAGACGTCGTCCCGGTTCTCCTCGGACAGGTACAGCTCCGGGGTGAGGGTGCCGTGCCCGTCGGGCGGGATCACCACGGCCTGGTCGCCGCCCTCGACGACACCGTCGGAGGTGGTCGTCAACTGGAAGACCAGCAGTCCGAGCAGCGCGACCAGCGCGATGCCGAAGGCGCCCAGGAGCACGCCCAGGGCGGCGGTGCCGCGCTTGCGCTTGCTCTGCTCGGCCAGTGTGTACACGATCTGGTTGGGCCGGTCGCCCAGGACGGAGACCTTCTTGATCGCGGAGGCGGAGAAGGCCGAGACCTTGCCCACGCCGCCGCGCCCTGCGTCCGATCGGCCGCGGCGCCGCCGGGAGGCGCGCCGCGAGCCCGCACGGCGGGGTTCGTCGCCGGGACCGTCCTCGTGGGCCTCGTCGCCGGGGCCCGCGTCATAGGTGTCATCGCGCTGGTACTCACCTGCGCGGTCGGTGGTGTGCCCGTACTCCGCGGAGAAGTCCTCCTCGGGGTCGTAGCCGTCGGTGCCCGTGTCGGGCCCGAGGTCGTCGGGGCGGTCATAGGCCTGGCCGGCGCGGCGTGTGCCGCCGCGCCGACCTCTGCGCCCGGACCGGGACTCGGCTCTGCTCACGGTCTTTCTCAATCGTCAACCCGTGGTCTGCTCGAAGGTGCGGGGAGCACCGCTGGGTGTGGCCGGACACGGCCGCAGGTCCAGGTGATTCCTCTGCGCTACTCGGGCTTGGTCCCGGAGTCGGTGCCCGTGTCCTCGGACTCGTTCTCTGACGAGCTCTCGGTACTAGATCGCTCAGGGCTCGGGTGGTATTCCGTTCCCGCCCCCTCTGAGCTGCCGTTGCGCGTTCCGATCTCGGAATCCTCGGTGTCCACGGCACTGTAGACGGTGCTGTCGTCGGCGACATCACTCTCGGGTGTGGCGCCGAACACCTGGGTTCCGGCGTCGTGCCCGTGCGGGACGACCGCGGAGGAGAACCGGTCCAGTCGGCGGCCGGCCCACACGAAGTAGGCGAGGGCGCCGAGGAAGACCACGATGGAGGTCCAGTTGTTCAGGCGCAGGCCGAAGAAGTCGTTGGCCGGGTCGATCCGCAGGTACTCGATCCAGAACCGGCCCGCGCAGTAGCCCATGACGTAGACGGCGAACAGCCGCCCGCCGGCGAGCCGGTCCTCGTAGCGGCGGCCGAGGTAGACCAGCAGGGCGGTCAGGCCCAGGCACCACAGGAACTCGTAGAGGAACGTGGGGTGGTAGAGGGTCTCACCGGGGATCATGCCCTGGCGCAGGCCGCCCTCGGGGTAGGGGTTGATGCGCAGGGCCCAGGGCAGGTCGGTGGGGGCGCCGAAGAGCTCCTGGTTGAAGTAGTTGCCCCAGCGGCCGATGCCCTGGGCCAGGGGGATGGTGGGCGCGATCGCGAAGGAGAGCTTGGACAGCGACAGCCCGCGCTTCTTCGCGGCGTACCACACGCCCACGGCGCCCAGCGGGATGGCGCCCCAGATGCCCAGGCCGCCCTCCCACACGTAGAGGGCGCGAATGGGTTCGCGGCCGGGCCCGAAGTAGAGCTGGGCGTCACTGATGACGTGGTAGAGGCGGGCACCGATCAGTCCGAGGATCACGGCCCACACGGCCATGTCCATGATGGTGCCGCTCTCACCGCCCATCCGGGTCCAGCGGCGTTCGCTCCAGAACACCGCCACGATGACCCCGGCGAGGATGCACAGAGCGTAGAAGTGGATCTGGAAGGGCCCCAGGGGGATCGCGTTGATCTCGGGGCTGGGAATGGCCGCGAGGGCACGGCCGTACTCGGCCGCGCCCTCGGTAGCTGTCGACGACACAGTCACTGCTCTGCTCTCGGGTTCGCCCCGCGTGCGGGGGTGGCTACTGGGGTGTGTCCGCTTCACCCCCGTCGCCCATCGGCTCGGTCTGGACCTCGCCGGCGTCCGCGTCGGCGATCGCCTGGTCAAGGCCCCTGACCGTCATGGCGGTGTCATTGGAGAGCAGCTCGCCATTGATGTAGACGGCAGGTGTGCCGCGGAACATGTTGTCTCCGCTGTAGCGAGTGTAGATCGTTCCCGTGGCATCGATGATCCCGCCCGTGTAGGTGCCCTCCAGGAACGAGGGGTCGTGCCCGTGGTCGGCGCCCCAGGAGATGAGGTCGGCCAGGACCATGGTGCCCAGGGTGTCCTCGCCGATCTCCTCCATGGCGCTCTCGGTCAGGGCGGGCAGGTAGTCCTCGACGAACTCGTCGACGACCTCGGCCTCCTCCTCGACACGGGCGTCGAACTCCTCGGCCTGCTCCCCGGTGCCGCCCGCCTCGACGAACCACTCCTGGAGTTCGGCGACGGAGAAGCCCTCCTGGCCCTCGGCGGGCTGGTTCTCGAAGAGCAGGTCGTTGTACTCGACGAACAGTCCGGCGTCGGCGGCGGCGCGGGCGGCGGCTCCGCCCCGCAGGGAGTTGGTGCTGATGGGGGCCGACTGCTGCGCGAAGATGCTGACCGGGCGGAAGTGGACGATGGCCTCGCCCTCGGCGGCGGTCCGCTTGAGGGTGTCCCCGTTGACCAGCTCGAACTGGCGGCAGGCGGGGCACTGGTAGTCGGCGTAGACCTCCACGACCGGGGCCTCGGCGCCGTCCTGGGCCATGACGACGCTGCCGTCCTCCTGCAGGACCTGCGGCGCCAGGGCGCCCTCGAAGCCGCTGTCGCGCCGGTCGGCGGTCAGGATGGCGTATCCGACGCCGACGATCAGCACCACGACGACGGCGGCGACGCCGATGACGAGGAGGGTCTTGTTGCGCTGTGCGGCGCGCTTCTCCTTCGCCCTCTGCTCCTTGAGCCGTTCGCGCGAGCGCTTGCGCGCTTCACTCCCCATGGTTTCCTCTGTTTCTGGACGTGCGGTGTCGGTCGGTCGCCGTGGTCGGGGCGTCAGCGGAACAAGCCGAGGGCGCGGTCGACGGCGAAGGGTGAGCGGGGCCAGATCGCGATGACGGCGCCCAGTGCGGCGAAGCCGATGTCGCGGGCGATGGACAGCCCGTAGGTGGTCTCTCCGGCCTCGACCTGTCCCCCGCCGCCGAAGCAGCCGCAGTCGATGGTCAGGCCGCGGGCCATGGCCGAGACGATGCCGGCGATGAACGCGATCATGAGCAGGGCGCTGATGGCGCCGGCGTAGCGGGTGGCCAATCCGATCAGGAGGAGGACGGCCAGGGCGATCTCGAAGAGGGGGAGGGTGTAGCCGATGAGTTCGGCGATCTCGACCGGGAAGAGGTCGTAGGCCTCCACCGCCTGGATCGACAGGGCGGGCGGGTACTTGGAGACGGCCGCGTAGAACAGGACGCCGGCGAGCCCGAGGCGGCAGGCGAGCGTGATCCAGGGCTGGACGGCCGCCCAGCGTGTGGGGCGCGCGGGTGGCGCGGGCGGCGCGGGGGTGTCGTCTGCGGTGTCCATCGTGGGGCCTTCGCGAAGTGGGGCGGTTCGGGGGTGACGCTGAGGTGACCGGTCGAGTCGCTCAGGGTAGTGCCTCAGATACTACTCGTCATGACACCCTGGTGGCACTCGGTCTGCGGGCCCGGGACTCGTCCGGCGGGCCCGCGCCGCGTGCGGTGTCCATCCCACCACCGTTGCGCCCGCGAGGCCCTCGTTTCGGACCCGGGCGGGAGGGATCTCACGCGATTCTCACCTTCTTAACCGCCCTCTTGCCCGAGCCCCGGGCCCGCCCGCCCGCTCCGAGCCCCGGTCCCGGGCGGGCGCCCCGGCCCGGACACGACGAACGGTGGCCGCCCCGAGGGGACGGCCACCGTGGTGTGGATCGGGTGTGCGGCTACCGGCCGGAGCGCACGCCCGCGGCGAGCTCCTGGGCGAAGGAGCGGACCGCGGTGAGCGCGGTCTCCAGGTCGGGGGCGTCCAGGACCCGCTGGCAGAAGCCCGCGCCGACGATGACGCCGTCGGCGTAGGCGGCGACCTCGGCGGCCTGGGCTGCGGTGGAGATGCCCAGGCCCACGCAGATCGGCAGGCCGGAGTCCGTGGTCACCTCGCGGGTGCGCCGGACGAGGGTCTCGGCGGTGTCGGCGACCTGCGCTCGGGTGCCGGTGACCCCCATGAGGGAGGCCGCGTAGACGAAGCCCGAGCAGGCGTCGGTGGTCAGCGCGAGCCGGCGGTCGGTGGAGGAGGGCGCGACGAGGAAGATCCGGTCCAGGCCGGCCGCGGCGGAGGCCTCGACCCACTCCGCGGACTCCTCCGGGATGAGGTCGGGGGTGATCACCCCGGCCCCGCCCGCCTTGGCCAGACGGTCGGCGAAGCGGCCCACCCCGTAGCGCTCGATCGGGTTCCAGTAGGACATCACGACCGCGGCGGCGCCGGTGGCGGCGGTCGCCTCGACCACGCGGAACACGTCGTCGGTGGTGGTGCCGGCCTCCAGCGCGCGGTCGGCGGCGCGCTGGATGGTGGGCCCGTCCATCATGGGGTCGGAGTAGGGCAGGCCGACCTCGACGACGTCGCAGCCGCCCTCGACCATGGCCTCCACGACCTTGACGGAGGAGTCCACGTCGGGGAACCCTGCGGGCAGGTAGCCGATGAGGGCGGCGCGGCCGGCCGCCCGCGTCTGCGCCAGCTTGGTCTGCAGCGTGGTGGTGGTCATCGCGCCTGTCCTTCCGGGTCCGAGTCGACGAGGCCGAAGTAGGTGGCCGCGGTGTCGACGTCCTTGTCTCCGCGCCCGGAGAGGTTCACGAGGATGACGGCGTCGGGGCCCAGGCGCTCGCCGAGCTTGCGGGCTCCGGCCAGGGCGTGGGCGCTCTCGATGGCCGGGATGATGCCCTCGGTGCGGCACAGCAGCCGGAAGGCCTCCATGGCCTCGGCGTCGGTGATGGGCTCGTAGTGGGCTCGGCCGGTGTCGGCGAGGTGGGCGTGCTCGGGACCCACCGCCGGGTAGTCGAGTCCGGCGGAGATCGAGTGGCTGGGCAGGGTCTGCCCGTACTCGTCCTGGAGCAGGTAGGTGCGGGCGCCGTGGAACACACCGGGGCTGCCCGCGGTGATGGAGGCGGCGGTGCGCGAGGGCCCCTCTCCCCCGGCCTCGAAGCCGTACAGGGCGACGCTCTCGTCGGGGATGAAGGCGGCGAAGATCGCGATGGCGTTGGAGCCGCCGCCCACGCACGCGGCGACGGCGTCGGGCAGGCGGCCGGTGAGGGCCTGGACCTGGTCGCGGGCCTCGGCCCCGACCACGTAGTGCAGGTCGCGCACCAGCTTGGGGAAGGGGTGCGGGCCCGCGACGGTGCCGAAGAGGTAGTGCGTGTGGTCGACGTTGGCGACCCAGTCGCGGAACGCCTCGTTGATGGCGTCCTTGAGGGTGCGGCTGCCGATGGTGACGGGGACGACCTCGGCGCCGAGCATGCGCATGCGGGCGACGTTGAGCGACTGGCGGCGGGTGTCCTCCTCGCCCATGTAGATCACGCAGTCCAGGCCCATGAGGGCGCAGGCGGTGGCGGTGGCCACGCCGTGCTGTCCGGCCCCGGTCTCGGCGATGACGCGGGTCTTGCCCATGCGCTTGGTGAGCAGGGCCTGGCCGAGGACGTTGTTGATCTTGTGCGAGCCGGTGTGGTTGAGGTCCTCGCGTTTGAGGAGGACGCGCGCTCCTCCGCAGTGCTCGGAGAAGTTGCGGGCGTCGGTGAGAGCGCTGGGGCGCCCGGTGTAGGTGCGCAGCAGGTCGTCGAGTTCGGCCTGGTAGGCGGGGTCCTGGCGGGCCTTGTCCCACTCGGCCTCGACCTCGTCGAGGGCGGCGATGAGGGCCTCGGGGGCGAACCGGCCCCCGAAGCGGCCGTAGTGCCCGTGCGCGTCCGGCACCGGCTGGGTGTTGCTCATGCGAAGGTCTCCTACAGACGGGGCCGGCCTCGTGGGTCCCGGGCGTGTGCGCGAGGGTCCGCGGTCCGGCCGTCCGCGCGCCGCCGGGCTCCGGCGGCGCGGTCGGGCTGGGGCGTGGCGTGTGCCGTGGATGCTGTCCGCCGCGGCCCGGTGGGTGCGCGGCGGGAGTGCTGCTGAAGCGTCGCGGCAGGACGGGGTCTACGCGAGACGGGCCCTGGGGTCGACGCGGCGTCGGGAACCCGCGGCTCGCACGTGCGGGTTCCCTAGAGCCATCGCCGGCGGTGGCACAGGTGTGCCGGTGCCTCCACCGCCGTCGTCGTTCCCATCGGTCCGGTCCTTCAGTTCCTGTCGCGCAGCGCGGGGTGGGCGCCCGCGGTCACCAGGTCGGCCACGGCCTCGCGCGGGTTCCGTCCGCGGACCAGGCTCTCACCGACGAGGACGGCGCCGGCTCCGGCTCCGGCGTAGGCCAGCAGGTCGTGCGGCCCGCGAATCCCCGATTCTGCGATCTTGACACAGTCGGCGGGGATGCGGGGGGCGAGCCGGGCGAAGGTCTCCCGGTCGACTTCCAGGGTCTTGAGGTTGCGGGCGTTGACTCCCACGACGGTGGCACCGGCGTCCAGTGCGCGGTCGACCTCGTCCTCGTCGTGGACCTCCACGAGCGGGGTCAGGCCCAGGGAGCGGGCACGCTCCACGAGGGAGACCAGCGCCTCCTGGGGCAGGGCCGCGACGATGAGCAGGATCGCGGAGGCTCCGAAGACGCGGGCCTCCCACAGCTGGTAGGAGCTGACCACGAAGTCCTTGCGCAGCAGCGGCGTGTCGACCGCCTTGTGGACCGCTTCGAGGTCGGCGAGGCTGCCCTGGAAGCGCCGCTGTTCGGTCAGGACGCTGATCCAGGTCGCTCCGCCGGCCTCGTAGTCGCGGGCGAGCGCGGCCGGGTCACCGATCGAGGCCAGGGGCCCCTTGGAGGGGCTGGCGCGCTTGACCTCGGCGATCACGTGGACTCCGGGGCGGCGCAGCGCGGCTTCGGCGTCCTTGGGGGTGGGCACCGACTCGGCCAGGGCCTTGAGGCGCTCCAACGGGAGTTCGGCCTCCCGCTCCGCCAGGTCGGTGCGTACCCCGTCGAGGATCTCGTCGAGCACGCTCACCAGTTACCGCTCCCTACGTGAATTGGCCGGTCACGGTGGTGGACCCCGCGTGGGCGGGGTCCGCGCGCCGCGTGACCGGGATCCGACGACGCACCGTGTGTGGCCATCGTATCCACCCTCGTGGCCCGCGGGGGCGTCGGCCCCGCCCGCTCAGTAGCCGTTGCTGACCGCGAGGCCCACACCGATGAAGATCACGAGGACGTAGAACACGACGAAGACGATCATCAGAATGAAGCTGACCAGGCCGATGATCCCCAGGATCTTGGCGGTCTTGGCCGCGGACTCGGCGCCCACGTAGTCGCCCATCTCCCACTTGGAGTTGACCTGGAGGGAGAAGACCAGGCCGATGATGCCGATGACGGTGCAGCTGAGGATGCCGAGGATGTTGTGCACCATGTAGTTCTTCGGCGGCCCACCGGCCGGCGGGACCTGCCCGTAGCCGGGGCCCTGGCCGTAGCCGCCGGAGGGCGGTCCGTAGCCGCCGGTGCCGTAACCACCGGTCGGGCCCTGGTGTCCGTAGCTCATGCTCGTGCCTTCCTGAAGAATGGTCGTCCCGTCACTGGGACGCGCGCGGGGGCGTCACGGTTCAGCGTGCCAGAAACCGGGCGCGACCGTGATCTCGTCACCACCCGGGCAGGAGCGGAACGCCGGGTGCCAGGAACGAGAACCAGGGCAGGTTGCGCAGGATCCAGTGCGCGGTGATGACGATCGTCATCCCCCACAGGAACCAGCCGGGCGTGAGCTTCGGCGGCACCTTGGGGGGCCGGATCGTCCAGGAGAACCAGCGCACGTAGGCCCACAGGATGTAGGGCGCCAGCAGGAACAGCAGAGGGTTCATGCTGAGGGCGCCGGTGATGTCCAGGTGCGTGGTGAGCGCGATGGCGCGCATGGTGCCGCACCCGGGGCAGTAGGTGCCGGTGAAGAGCAGCCAGGGGCACGTGGGGTAGTTGCCGGGCTCGTTGGGGTCCACGAAGTGCAGGAGGGTCGCGCCCAGGAGTCCGAGCGCACCGAGTCCGGCGGGCCACACGACGGGGGGCAGTGCCGCGATCCGCTGCCGGAGCCGGTCGGTCCGCGACGGGGCGGGGGGCCGCTCCGGGGGCTGCGACTCGCTCTGGTGGGTGTGGGGTGGGTGCACGTCGACCAGCCTACGGTGTGGGAGAGAGTTCTGCCCCCGGACGCCGAGGGCGTACGGGGGCAGAGGGGGACGCGTACACGCCCGGCATCCGCCTGCGTTTAGTAGTACGTCGGGGTGCTGGCGGCGGCGATGATCGCGATGAAGACGTAGAAGCCGATGCTCAGCACGTACGCGATGCTGCCCAGGATGAAGGCGAGCTTCGTGAACTTCTTCGCCTGCGCCACGGCCTCGTGCGCGCCGGCCTGGTCGCCCCGGTTCCACAGGTCGTTCACCTTGGTGGCGTTGATGATGGCCGGGATGGCGAAGGGCCAGCAGCAGAAGATGGCGACGATGGCCCAGGTCAGGCCATTGTCGGGCGGGGTTCCGCCGCCCATGGGGGCACCGTAGCCACCGGAGGGCGGGCCACCGTAACCGCCACCGTGGGGCGGGCCGGGGTTGCCGGGGGGCGGGGGACCATAGCTCATGATCGGAACAACTTTCCTGAAAGGGACAAGGGGTTTCGCGCGCGGCGTGCTGGATGCACACCGGCCCAACATGGGGCAGGGTCGGGTTCCCGGACAAGAGCCGCGAGCAGTAATGAATGATGCCAGATCGGCGAGACATCCATCCGCTGAAACATACGCGGCGGACAGGACCGGTGGAGAGAATCTACCTGCCCCATGCGACCTTCGTCCATTTTCCGTTACCCACTCGTTGTGAGCTGGGCAAACGTCACACGGCCGGAAATCGTCAGGCCTGGCCCGCGGTGACGGCGGACTCGCGGCCCGCCTCCCACTCCTCGCGCGTGGGCGGCACCGGACGCGGCTCCTTGCGGCCCAGGCCGGCCTTCTTCATGACTCCGGCGATCACCGCGGACACCACGCTCACGCCGAGCGTGATGCCGGTCCACAGCAGGAAGTCGCCGCCCATGATGATGGCCACGCCGCCAACGGTCCACACGACCAGCCAGGACACGGTGAGGAACCAGGCGGACGGGGTGTTGCCGTGGTCTTCGTGGTGTTCGTCGGCCATCAGCTGTTCTCCTTCGGTTCGGCTGGCCGTCGTGCCAGCGGAGCGGTAGCGGTGCCACCCTCGGGTGCGGATCCATCCGCGCCCTGGGCACGTCCGTCGGTGCGCCCGGGGGCGTCGAGCGTGGGATCGTCACCGGCGTCCAGTGATCTCCACAGGTCGGAGGGTGTCTCCGCCTGGTGCTGTCGCGGTGCGGCGTCCCGATCGTACCTGGTGCCCATCCCCGGCCAGGCGGGGGAGCGCACGGTCGCCAGCAGCCCGCTCAGGAGCAGGGCCACGGCGCCGGCCGCGGCCATGGCGGGCCCGAGCGCGCCCAGTTCCGGTTCCGTGGCGACCTGAGCGGTGCCGCCGGCAGCGGCGGCGTGCGCGGCGACGGCGTCGGCGAGCGCCCCTGAGCGTGTGGCCGACCACACCGAGGTCAGCACGAGCGCGCCGCCCGCCGCGGTGAGCAGGCCGATGACACGGCGGACCCAGCCGCGGGCGGCGTACAGCCCGGCGATCGCGGCCAGTCCGGCCCAGCCCACGCCGGTGGGCGTTCCGGTCAGGTCCGCGCCGGTGAGGTGGATCGGCGACGGCGCGACGGGGCCGGGAACGTCCAGTTCGCCGGTGACCCAGAGGCGCCCGGCGGCGGCCAGCAGGAGCGCGGCCCCGGCGGCCATGGCCAGGGTGGCGGCTCCGTACTCGCGTCGGCTTCGGGCGGGGGCGGAACTCACAGCAGCGACCCCGCGTCGAAGCACGTGTGGTCGCCGGTGTGGCAGGCGGCTCCGTGCTGGTCGACGCGGACCAGCAGGGTGTCGCCGTCGCAGTCGAGTGCGACCGACACCACACGTTGGGTGTTCCCGGAGGTGGCCCCCTTGACCCAGTACTCGCCGCGGCTGCGTGACCAGTACGTGGCCGCGCCGGTGGTCAGGGTGCGATGCAGGGCCTCGTCGTCCATCCACGCGAGCATCAGGACCTCGCCGCTGTCGTGCTGTTGCACGATGGCGGGGACGAGTCCCTCGGGGTTGCGCTTCAGCCGTGCGGCGATGTCCGGGTCGAGGCTGGTGAGGCTCATGCACCCAGATTATGGCCGTCGCGCGAGCGCCCGGCACCGGGTCGGCGTTGGCGCCGGCGCTGTCGGTGGGTCCCACCGTGACCGGTTACAGTTCGTGCGTCCACAGCCTCGCCGCCCGCGAGGGCACCGCACTCTGGAGTGGGGAGTTCCTTGACCGCCGAGTCCCTGTCCGCCGACCTCTCCGGCATGCCCGCGGCCCTGACCGCGCTGTCCAGGCGCTTCCCGCGCTGGGATCCCTTCGCGGCGCTGCCCGCCCTGCTGGACGACGAGCCGGCGTCCGTGCGCCTGCTGGGGCTGGGGCCGGCCCGCCAGCTGTGCGAGACGGCCGCCGCCCGGCTGCGCCGCGCGGGGGTGGGCGCCGGCGCCGACTTCTCCTCGTCCGCGGAGGAGCCCCCGGCCGGCCCGGAGACGCTGGTGGTGGGGGTGTCCCTGGGCGGTGGCCAGCGCGAACTGTGCACGGTGCTGGACCGGTACGTGGCCCGCTCCCCGGTGATCGTGCTGACGCCCGACCCGGACGCCGTGGTGGCCCGCTACGCGGACCTGCTGGTGCCGCTGCACGCCGGTGAGGAGGCCAGTGGGCTCGGCTGTCGCGCCTACCAGCACGCGATGGCCCTGTTGTTGCTGCTGGGGCACCGTTTGGGGGCGCCGGCGGCGGGGAGCGCGCAGAACCTGCCGGGGCTGCTGCTGCGCGCCGCCAACGCGGCGGGGTCGCTGCTCAAGAGCGCGCCCGAGTGGGTGCCCGAGGCGGCCAGGGTCCTGGACTCCCCGGACGGCGTGCACATGGTGGCGCCGTCCGAGCGGATGGCATCGGCCTGGCAGGGGATGCAGACCGTGCGGCGGGGGCCGGTGCGGGTGGCGCACGTGTGCGAGACCGGTGAGTGGTCGCACACCGACCGGTACCTGGCGGCCGTGACGGACTACCGCGCCCTGCTGTTCGCGGGGTCCGACTACGACGAGCGCTTCGCCGAGCACCTGGGGCAGCTGCGGGGGTCGTTCGTGGCGGTGGGCCCCACCCCCGGGCACGAGCGCGTGCCGGGGGCGGAGCTGACCGTGCGCTATCCGGGCGACGGCGACGAGGACGTGAGCCTGCTGGTCGAGCCGCTCGTGGCCGAGCTGGTGGCCGCCCACTGGTGGCACGCCTCGCCGCGCTGACCGGGGCGGCGGCCCTCAGGCGGAGGAGCGCACCCAGGAGGCGTACAGGTCGGCGTAGACCCCCGGCCGGTCCACGAGTTCGCTGTGCGCGCCGCTCTGCACGATGCGCCCGTCGTCGAAGACGAGCACCCGGTCGGCCGCCTCGGCCGTGGAGAGCCGGTGGGCGATGGCCACGGACGTGCGGCCCCGGGTGAGCCGGTCCAGGGCGCGCTGGATGCGCACCTCGGTGTGCGGGTCGACCGCGGAGGTGGCCTCGTCCAGGACCAGCAGGTCGGGGTCGGCGACGTAGGCGCGCACCAGGGCGACGAGCTGGCGTTCACCGGCCGAGAGCGACTCCCCGCGCTGGCCCACGGGTGTGTTCAGTCCGTGGGCGAGGCTGCCGAGCCAGTCGGCCAGGCCGAGTTCGGTGACGGCGGCCTCCAGTTCGGCGTCGGTGCTCTCGGGTCGGGCGAAGCGGATGTTGTCGCCCAGCGAGCTGTCGAAGAGGAAGCCCTCCTGCGGCACCATGACCACGCGGCCGCGCAGTGAGGTGAAGGCGACCTCCCGCAGGTCGACGCCGTCGAGGCGGACGGTGCCCTGGGCGGGGTCCATGAGCCGGGTCAGGAGCTTGACGAAGGTGGTCTTGCCCGAGCCGGTCTCCCCCACGACCGCGAGGCGGGTGCCGGGAGTGATGGTGACGTCCACGTCGTCCAGCACGACGGGGCCCTCCGGGTAGGAGTAGGTCACGTGGTCGAAGCGCACCTCGACGGGGCCGCGCGGGAGCACGTGGCCGGCCTCGCCCGGGTCGGCGATGTCGGGGACCGTGTCCAGGACGCCGAGGACGCGACGCCATCCGGCGATGGCGTTCTGGGCCTCGTTGAAGATCTCGGTGGCCATCATCATCGGCTGGACGAACAGCGTCATCAGGAACAGGAAGGCGATGAGCTGGCCGGCGGTGAGCCCGCCGTCCAGGCCGATCCACACGCCCACCAGGACCACGGCGACGTTGCCGACGGCGGCCACGATCTCGGCGAAGGGCGAGACGGCCATGGACAGGCGCTGGGCCTTGACCTGGGCGGTGCGGGTGGCCAGCACGGAGGTGTCGATGCGTGCGGCGGTGCGCTCCTCGGTGCCGTGCGCGCGGATGACGGCGGCGCCCATGACGGTCTCGCCGATCGCGCCGAGCATGTCGCCGGTGCGCTCGCGGACCTTGAGGTAGGCCTTGGAGAGCAGCTTCTGCAGCCAGCGCACGCCGAAGAGCAGCGGCAGGAAGCAGACCCAGACGACGATGGTCAGCTGCCAGGAGTAGACGGCCATGAGGATGGTGGCCACCAGCAGCTGTCCCGAGCTGACGATCAGGAGCAGGCCGCCCCACTGCATGAACGTGCTGATCTGGTCGACGTCGCTGGTGACGCGGGAGACCAGGGCGCCCTTGCGCTCGCTGTTCTGGGTGAGGACGGACAGGTCGTGCACGTGCCGGAAGGCCTTGCGCCGCAGGGTGGCCAGTCCGGACTCCGTCGCCCGGTACAGGCGCAGGTTCATCAGGTAGGAGCAGGCCATGGTGACCACGAGCAGCCCGGCGCAGGTGGCGACCATGCGGGTGACGAAGGCCAGGTCGGGCCCGTCGGGGCCGGTCAGGCCGTTGTCGATGATCTGTTGGACGGCCACGGGCACGATGATCTTGCCCGCGGTGGCGACCACGGCCAGGGCCAGGGTCAGCCACAGGCCCTTGGCGAACTCCGGTGAGAGTTGCAGGCCGCGGCGCAGGGTGCCCGTGGCGGTGTCGGTGGAGCGGTGCAGGGACAGGACGGAGTCGCCTCGGCCGGCGTCGGTGTCGGTGTCGGTGCGCTCGTCGGAGCGGGCTGGTGCGCTCATCGGCGGGTCTCCTCCGTGGTCGCGCTGCCGTTCGCTCCGGCGCGTGCGGTCGGGTCGGTGAGGGAGGTGTCGACGGGCCGGGGGTCCAGGGGGCCCGGCTCCTCGGGGACGGGGTCCTGCGCGGCTTCGGCGGAGGCGCGCTCGTAGGCGGTGACGAGCTTGGTGTAGCCGGGCGAGGTGTGCAGGAGTTCGTCGTGGGTGCCTCGTGCCAGGACGCGGCCGCCCTCCAGGTAGACGACCTCGTCGGCGAGCTCGATGGTGGCGCGGCGGTAGGCGACCACGACCACGGTGGCGGAGTCGTCGCGTTCGCGCAGTCCGGCCAGGATCTGGGCCTCGATCTGCGGGTCCACGGCGGAGGTGGCGTCGTCCATGATGAGCAGGCGCGGGCGGCGCACGATGGCGCGGGCCAGGGCCAGGCGCTGGCGCTGGCCGCCGGAGAGGGTGGTGCCCTTCTCCCCCAGGCGGGCGTCGAGGCCGCCGTCGAGTTCGCGGACGAAGCCGTCGGCGCGGGCCAGGCGCAGGGCCGCCCACACCTGTTCGTCGTCGACGGGCCGGCCCAGGGTGATGTTGTCGCGGACCGAGTCCTCGAAGACGAAGGTCCCCTGGGGCACGAGCGCGGCGTGCGTGGGGATCTGGTCGCGGGCCAGGTCGCGTACGTCGACGCCGTCGAGGGCGACGGAGCCGCCGTCGGGGTCGACCAGGCGCATCAGGACGGTGGTCAGGGTCGACTTGCCCGATCCGGTGGGTCCGACCAGGGCGACGGTGCGTCCGGGGGCGATGTCGAGGTCGACGCCGTTGAGGACGGTGGTGCGCACGCCGGTGACGGAGTCGTCCATGAGGTCGCGGGCGGCGCCGTCCTCGGTGTAGGCGTCGGCGTAGGAGAAGGTGACGTCGCGGGCGCTCAGGGCGATGCCGGCGGTGGTGTCGTCCAGGGTGCGGTCGCCGTGCTCCATGGTGCCCTCGGCGCGCAGGACGGACTGGACGCGGTCCCAGCCGACGACGCTGCGGGGCAGTTCGCCCAGGATCCAGCCGAAGGCGCGGATGAACAGCGCCATGAGGGTGAAGAGGTAGGCGATCTGGACGAGGTCGCCGGGGTCGATGGCGCCGGTGGACAGCCGCCACATGCCCAGGAGCAGGACGGCCAGGACGCCGAAGTTGGGCAGGGCCTCCATGAAGGGGTCGAACAGTGAGCGCATCCGCCCGACCTGGATGAGGGCGTCGCGCAGGCGGTGGGCGGCGTGGGTGAAGCGTTCGGTCTCGGTGTCCTCGCGGCCCAGGCTCTTGACGACGAGGGCGCCGTCGAAGGACTCGTGGGCCACGCCGCTGACCTCGGCGCGCAGGGCCTGGGCGCGGGAGGCCATGGGCGAGACGCGGCGCTGGTAGACGACGTTGGCGACGGCCAGGACGGGGAAGACGACGAAGCCGACGCTGGCCAGGACGGGATCGGTGACGATCATGGCGATGCCCGCGGTGAGGAGCATGAAGACGCTGCCGACCGCCATGGGCAGGGGCGCCAGGGGCGACCAGGAGGCCTCGACGTCGGCGTTGGCGTTGGACAGCAGCTGTCCGGTGGGGTGGCGGTGGTGCCAGGACAGCGGGAGTTCGAGGTACTTGCGGGCGACGGCGCGGCGGTAGCGGGCCTGCATGCGGAACTGGTGGAGTCCGGCGAAGAGGCGGCGCAGGGCGAGTCCGACGGCCTTGCCCAGGCCCACCCCCATGAGCAGTGCCGCCGCGGCGAGCATCGCGGCGGCGGTGGTCCGCCCGTCCTCGAAGGCGGGCAGGATGGTGGCGTCGGTGAGGTGGCCCATGACGGAGGCGGACCCGACCGTGACGAAGGCGTGCAGCATGGCGCCGGCCACGGCGGTGAGGAAGACCAGCGGCTCGGTCCGGGCGGCGACCCACAGGACTCTCAGGCCGCGGGTGAAGACCCGGGTGTGGCGCTCCGGTCCGGGTGCGGGTGCCTGGTCCGGGGAGGTGTCGTCGGTGCCCTTGTCGGGTGGCGCGCCGTCCTCTCCCTCGCTTCGGCCCCGCGTCGTCGTCCCCTGCGCCATGCGCCCCCCGTTCTCGTCGTGCGGTCGGCCGTGTCCGGCCGACCGGGCAGCGGCCCGCGCGCGGCGTTCTCCGGGCATGCCGAAGGAGGCCGTGCACGTGCCGAGACAACCTATCCAGCGATCACGACAGGTTCCACCGGTTTGTTTCAGCGTCGGCCGTCCCGGGGCTATTCCGTCCAGGTCGGAGCCGGGGCGTGGAGCGCCGACGCGTCACCCGGGGCGCTCGGGTGCGCGGGGCGATCCGGTGAGGAGTTCGCCCCCGCCGTCGGTGACGAGCGCGGTGTCGGAGATCGCGTACGTGCCGGCCCGGGGGTCGTCGACCCAGGACTGGACGTGGAAGGTCATGCCCGCGCGCAGGGGCGTGTCGTTGCCAGGCCGCAGGCCGTCGACCCGGCCGGCCATCCAGCTCGGGGGAAAGCCGAGGCCCACGGAGTACCCGCAGTGGTGCCGCTGGTAGCCGCGTCCCAGCCCGGCTTCGATGGTGGCCTTCCAGTCCCCGTAGACGTCCTGTGCCGTGCGGCCGGGGCGCAGCCCGGCCGTGATCGCGTCGAGCCCGGCGTGGGCGATGTCGGCCGCGGCGCCGGCCCCCTCCACGCCGTGCGGGCGCGCGGTCCGGCCGAGCGGGGCGTGGTAGCGCGCGATCGAGGCGGAGAGTTCGAAGAAGAGCGGGTCCTGGGCCGTGAGCGGGTCACCGGTCCAGGCGACGTGCTCCTGTCCGATCTGGCGGACGGCGCGCACGAGGGGCACGAACCCGGGGTAGCCGCTTCCGGCCGACAGCATGGCCGCCAGGATCTCGCCGACGATCTCCCCGCCGCGGCGGCGGCCCGCGGCGGCGGCCAGACCGGCCCGCAGCCCGATGTCGGCGAGCCGCCCGGCCTCGCGCAGACAGGCGATCTCGCGGTCGGTGCGGACCGCCTGCACCTCGGTGAGCGCCTGGGCGCAGTCGACCCATCGCGGGGAGCCGAGGCGCCGGTCGGTGTCCCGCCATACGGCGACGGGGAGGGACAGGGACTCGGGCTGGTGGCCGACGCGGCGCTCGCCGTCGATGAGGGGGCGGACGAGGTCGCACAGCACGCGGCCGGGATCCTCGCCGTCGGCGTAGGCCGCGAACGCGCAGCCCGGGGCCTGGACCGCCGCCGTCGGGGCCTCCATCTCCCGTGCCACCAGGGTGGCCGCCGGCGACCGCGTGTCCAGCACGAGCGCGGTGAAGACGAAGTGTCCCTGGTTGTTGAGGCCGCTGAGGTAGTACACGTCCTCCGGGGCGGTGATGATCGCGGCGGACAGCCCCATGCCCTCCATCGACTCCCGGACGCGGGCGCGGCGCAGTTCGTACTCCTGCGTAGGGATCATCTCCGGCGGTGCCACCCTCCTGGACTCGGCTGCGGTCACACCCACCCCGGTACCCGGGACGGGCGGGAGCCAGACGCGGCGTCCTCGGGAGGGCCGGGCGGGGGCGGCGTGGGACGGCAGCGAGCGGGCCCCCGGCGGCGATCGCCGGGGGCCCGCTCCGGGCGCGCGGGTGGCTACCGGTCGTAGTCCTGGTAGGTGATCAGCGCCCGGAAGGTGTAGCTGCCCGTGATGCCGTCGACGCCGATCCCGAAGTGCTCCTGGGCGTCGCGGACGGCGGCCTCGGTCGCGGGGCCGTACACCCCGTCGGTGGCCAGGTGGTGGGCGAACTTGGCGTTGAGCAGGCGCTGGACCGCCTCGACCACGGGTCCGCTGGTGCCGGGGCCGAACTCGCCGAAGGTCTGCTCGCGCAGCAGCAGCCAGGTCTCGGCGTCGAGTCGCCCGGTCTCGGCGAGGTCGCCCGCGACCTGGTAGGCGTTGACCGACGCCTCCATCTTGGCGTCGAAGTCGATGGGCCGGTCGGCGTCCATGTGCGGGTCGTAGCCGTGGTGGATGAGCAGGAGCTTGGCCGCGGCGATGTCGACGTCGGCGTCGCCGAGGCCGTACTCGGGCCAGGGCGCGCCCTCGATCTCGGCGAGCGTGTCGTCGGAGGTGGCGTTCAGGTCGTCGGCGGAGGCCGGCGACGTGAACGCCACGCACACGGTCATCGCGAGCAGTCCGGCGGTGATCAGGGCCGTCAGGCGGCCGAGGAGTCCGGTTCGGGTGAGCGTGGACATGAGAGGTGTTCCTTCCCCCGTGGTGTGTCCTCTTTCACCCTGTGGGATGGGCACCTAGGACAGATCGTTCACAAAGTCGCCCCTAATACCACCAAAAGGACACACCTTACTGCCCTCGACCGACATTTTGTCTTTCCGGTGTGAACCGAGAGGCCGGTTCGTGCGTGGTGTCCCTCAGCGCACCGGGTATCCGGCCTCGCGCAGGCTGCCCTTGACGTCGTCGATGGTGAACTCCCCGAAGTGGAAGACGGTCGCGGCCAGGACCGCGTCGGCCCCCGCCTCGACCGCGGGGACGAAGTGCTCCACGGCCCCGGCCCCGCCGGAGGCGATCAGCGGCACGCCGACGCGGGCGCGCACGGCCCGGATGAGCTCCAGGTCGAAGCCCTCCTTGGTGCCGTCGGCGTCCATCGAGTTGAGCAGGATCTCCCCCGCGCCCAGGTCCGCGGCGCGCTCGCACCACTCCAGGGCGTCGATGCCGGTGCCGCGCCGGCCGCCGTGGGTGGTGACCTCGAACCCGCTGGGGGTGGGCTCACCGCCCTCGCGGACACGGCGCACGTCGGCGGAGAGCACCAGGACCTGGCGGCCGAAGCGCTCGGCGATCTCCGAGATGAGCTCGGGGCGGGCGATCGCGGCGGTGTTCACCCCGACCTTGTCGGCGCCCGCGCGCAGCAGCTGGTCGACGTCGTCGGCACTGCGCACGCCGCCGCCCACGGTCAGGGGGATGAACACCTGGTCCGCGGTGCGGCGCACCACGTCGTAGGTGGTCTCCCGGTTGCCGCTGGAGGCGGTGACGTCCAGGAACGTGAGCTCGTCCGCGCCGCCGCGGTCGTAGGTCCCGGCGAGTTCGACGGGGTCGCCCGCGTCGCGCAGGTTCTCGAAGTTGACGCCCTTGACCACGCGGCCCGCGTCCACGTCCAGACAGGGGATGACTCGGATGGCCAGGGTCACCGGTGCACGTCCTTCACGGTCGCCAGGGCGTCCTCCAGGGTGAACGCGCCCTCGTAGAGCGCGGTGCCCATGATCGCGCCCTCCACGCCCTCGGGCACGAGCGTGGCGATCGCCCGGAGGTCGTCGAGGCTGGACACGCCGCCGCTGGCCACGACCGGCCGGTCGGTGCGCTCGCACACGGTGCGCAGCAGGTCCAGGTTGGGGCCCTTGAGGGTGCCGTCCTTGTTGACGTCGGTGACGACGTAGCGGGCGCAGCCCTCGGACTCCAGGCGCTCCAGGGTGGCGAACAGGTCGCCGCCGTCGCGCGTCCAGCCGCGGGCGGCCAGGGTGGTGCCGCGCACGTCCAGGCCGATGGCGATCTTGTCGCCGTGCTCGGCGATGATCTTGGCGCACCACTCGGGGTTCTCCAGCGCGGCGGTGCCGATGTTGACGCGCCGGCAGCCGGTGGACAGGGCGGCGGCCAGCGACTCGTCGTCGCGGATGCCGCCGGACATCTCGACCTTGATGTCCAGGCGGCCGACGATGTCGCGCAGCAGATCGCGGTTGTGTCCGCGACCGAAGGCGGCGTCCAGGTCCACGAGGTGGATCCACTCGGCCCCGGCGTTCTGCCAGGCCGTGGCCGCTTCGAAGGGGTCGCCGTACTGGCCGCCGGAACCGGCCTTGCCCTGGACGAGCTGGACGGCCTGGCCGCCCGCCACGTCCACGGCGGGCAGCAGTTCGAGGGCGGGGGTGGTCGGGGTGGTCTCGCCGGTCATCTTGCCTTCTCGTACTCGGTGGGATCGGGCGTGCTAGAGGGTGGCGGCCCAGTTGGCCAGCAGGCGGGCGCCGGCGTCGCCGGACTTCTCCGGGTGGAACTGGGTCGCGCTCAGCGGCCCGTTCTCGACGGCGGCCACGAACGGTTCGCCGTGCTCGGACCAGGTGACCCTGGGCGCGTGGACGCGCGGGTTGTGGGAGGTGAGCTCCCAGGTGCGCACGGCGTAGGAGTGCACGAAGTAGAACCGGGCGTCGGGGTCGACGCCGTCGAAGAGCACCGAGTCCTCGGGCGCGCGGACGGTGTTCCAGCCCATGTGGGGCAGGATGGGCGCGCGCAGGCGCTCGACGGTGCCGGGCCACTCGCCGCAGCCCTCGGTCGCCTCCTCCTCGGCGCCCACGCCGGCCTGCTCGACGCCGCGGTCGAAGAGGACCTGCAGGCCCACGCAGATGGCCAGGACGGGGCGTCCCCCGGCCACGCGCCTGCCGATGACGCGGTCGCCGCCGGCGGCGCGCAGGCTGGACATGCAGGCGCTGAAGGCGCCCACGCCGGGGACGACGAGTCCGTCGGACTCCATCGCCACGCGCGGGTCGGAGGAGACGGTCACCTCGGCTCCGGTGCGCTCCATGGCGCGCTGGGCCGAGCGCAGGTTGCCGGAGCCGTAGTCGAACACGACCACGTGTGCGGGCATGGGTGTGCTTCCTTCTCTAGAGGTAGCCGAGCCGGAGCACCCCGGCGGCCACGGCCAGCGCCGTGCATCCGCCCAGGGCGACGGCCACGATCCGGTTGGACTTCCACAGGGTGTAGGTGCCTCCGGCCAGGAACCCGGCCAGCACGATGAAGAACAGGCCCCACAGGTCGCCGACCATCTACAGGGCGCCCTTGGTGGACGGGATGCCGCTCACGCGCGGGTCGTTCTCGGTGGCCGTGCGCAGGGCGCGGGCCAGGGCCTTGAACTGGCACTCGACGATGTGGTGGGCGTTGCGGCCGTAGGGCACGTGGACGTGCAGGGCCACGCGCGCCTGGGCGACGAACGACTCCAGGATGTGGCGGGTCATGGTGGTGTCGTAGTCGCGGCCGATGATCGGGGCCATGCCCTCCGGCTCGCTGTGCACGAGGTAGGGGCGGCCCGAGACGTCGACCGTCACCTCGGCCAGGGCCTCGTCCAGGGGCACCTTGGCGTCGGCGAAGCGGCGGATCCCGCGCTTGTCGCCGAGCGCCTCGCGGAAGGCGGCGCCCAGGGCCAGGGCGGTGTCCTCCATCGTGTGGTGCGAGTCGATGTGCAGGTCGCCCTCGGTGCGCACGGTGATGTCGAACAGGCCGTGCTTGGCGAGCTGGTCGAGCATGTGGTCGAAGAAGCCGACGCCGGTGGAGACGTCGGCGACTCCGGTGCCGTCGAGGTCGATCTCGACCGTGACCTTGGTCTCCTTGGTGGCGCGTTCGACGCGTCCGATGCGGCTCATGGTGGTCCCTCCTGCGAGGTGGTGGTGGACGACGGGTGGGCTCAGCGGCCGGTGGCCGCGAGGAGGGCGGCGCGGAAGGCGGCCATCTCCTGTGGGGTGCCGACGGTGACGCGCAGCCAGCCGGGCGGGCCGACCTCGCGGATCAGCACCTGGTGGTCGAGCATCGCCCGCCACACGCTCGTGCGGTCCTCGAACTCGCCGAACTGGACGAAGTTGGCGTCGGAGTCGGCGACGGTGAAGCCGTGCTCGCGCAGCCAGGCGACCAGGGCGTCGCGTTCGGCACGCAGGTCGGCGACGGCGCCGAGGAGTTCGTCGGCGTGGTCGAGCGCGGTGCGCGCGACCACCTGGGTGACCGCCGACAGGTGGTAGGGCAGGCGCACCAGCTGGAGGGCGTCGACCACGGCCGGGTGGGCGGCGAGGTAGCCCACGCGCGCGCCGGCCAGGGCGAAGGCCTTGGACATGGTGCGCGAGACGATGAGCCGCGGGTACTCGTCCAGGAGGGTCACGGCGCTGGGCGTGTCCTGGCGCCGGAACTCGGCGTAGGCCTCGTCCACCACCAGGACCCCGGGAACCGCCTCGGCCAGGCGCCGGATGTCGGCGATGTCCACGGCGGTGCCGGTGGGGTTGTTGGGCGAGGTGAGGAAGACGACGCTGGGCCGGTGCTCGTCGATGGCGGCCAGGGCGGCCTCGACGTCGACACGGAACTCGGCGTCGCGCGGGACGGACACCCACGCGGTACCGGTGCCGCGCGAGATGATCGGGTGCATCGAGTAGGAGGGCTCGAAGCCCATCGCGGTGCGGCCGGGCCCGCCGAAGGCCTGGAGGATCTGCTGCAGGACCTCGTTGGAGCCGTTGGCGGCCCAGACCTGGGCGGCGGTCAGCCCGTGGCCGAGGTAGGCGGCCAGGCCCTCGCGCAGCCTGACGGCGTCGCGGTCGGGGTAGCGGTTCAGGTCCAGGGCGGCCTCGGCGACCGCTTCGGCCAGGGCCTTGGCCAGGCGCGCGGAGGGCGGGTGCGGGTTCTCGTTGGTGTTGAGGACCACCGGCACGTCCATCTGCGGCGCGCCGTAGGGCGACTGGCCCTTGAGGTCATCGCGCAGGGGCAGGTCGTTCAGGCTGAAGCTCACGTGTGTCACGCTCGTGCTCGGTTGTGGGCCGGTAGATTCTGTGGCCGGGCCGTCCGATGGAGCGACCCGGTGGCCGTGGGTCCGCCCTGGCGGGCGGGCCCGGGGCGGTCAGGCCGCCCGCGGGGCCGGCGGTGCGGCGCCGGGGCCGTGCCCACGCCCTCGGACCGGGGCGAGCGGGCCCGCGCGCCGCGAACGGCGCCGGGCGGCCGCTGCCCCCCGGCCCGCGCACGGGCGCCGCACGGCAGCCGGTGCGCGCGGTGGTCACGGCGCCGGCTCCGGGCGACGGGGACCGTGGGACTCAGTCCCGCTTCGGGTCCGTCCGCGCGGCCACGGCCTCGCCGTGGGCGGGCAGGTCCTCGGCCTCGGCCAGGGCGATGACGTGATGGGCGACGTCGGCCAGCGCGTCACGGGTGTAGTCGACGATGTGCACCCCCCGCAGGAAGGTCTGCACGCTCAGGCCGCCGGAGTGGCAGGCGCAGCCTCCGGTGGGCAGGACGTGGTTGGATCCGGCGGCGTAGTCCCCCAGGGAGACCGGTGAGTGGTCGCCGACGAAGATCGCGCCCGCGTTGCGCACGCGGTCGGCGACGGCGGCGGCGTCCCCGGTCATGATCTCCAGGTGTTCGGCCGCGTAGGCGTCCACGACGGCGAGCCCGTGGTCGAGGTCCTCGACCAGGACGATGCCGGACTGCGGCCCCGCGAGGGCCTCACGGACGCGGTCGCCGTGCTTGGTGGCGGCGACGCGGACGGCCAGGCGTGCGGTGACCGCCTCGGCCAGGGCCTCGTCCGGGGTCACCAGGACGGAGGCGGCGACGACGTCGTGCTCGGCCTGGCTGATGAGGTCGGCGGCGACGTAGTCGGGGTCCGCGGTGGCGTCGGCCAGGATCGCGATCTCGGTGGGGCCGGCCTCGGCGTCGATGCCGATGACCCCCTTGAGCAGGCGTTTGGCGGCGGCCACCCAGATGTTGCCCGGCCCGGTGACCATGTCGACGCGGCGGCACTCGCCCGCGCCGTAGGCGAACATAGCCACGGCCTGGGCGCCGCCCACGGCGTAGACCTCGTCCACGCCCAGCAGGGCGCAGGCGGCCAGGATGGTCGGGTGCGGCAGCCCGCCGAAGTCGCTCTGGGGCGGCGAGCTCACGGCCAGGGAGCGCACGCCCGCCTCCTGGGCGGGGACGACGTTCATGATGACGCTGGACGGGTAGACCGCGCGCCCGCCCGGTACGTAGAGGCCGACGCGGTCGACGGGAATCCACTTCTCCTTGACGGAGCCGCCGGGCACGACCTGGGTGGTGTGGTCGCTGCGGCGCTGGTCGCGGTGGACCATGCGGGCGCGGCGGATCGACTCCTCCAGCGCGGCGCGCACGGCCGGGTCCAGTTCGGCCAGGGCGGTGTCGATCGCGTCCTTGGGGACGCGGATGTCGGTGAGCCGGACCCCGTCGAAGCGTTCTGTGAGGTCGATCAGTGCCTCGGTGCCGCGATGGCGTACGTCCTCGCACAGGGGTCGTACGCGTTCGGCGGCGGCCGCCACGTCGAGTTCCGCCCGCGGAAGGGCTTCACGGGGGTCGCCTTGGGTGCCTCGGAGGTCGATTCGACTGATCACGGCCCCAGTCTAGGGTGCTCCGCCCGTCTGATGGGTGGCGGTGTCCGGATGATGGACACCACATCCGCGCGCGACCGGGACGACCGGGGCGAACACCGCCGGGACGACATCGGCCGACAGTCCCCCGCATACGGGCCAATAAGTGTCGCCTTACTTTGGAATACCTTACCTCAGTCATATTTCGAAAGGCTTGCCTAACTAATTGCCGGACACACCGACCCGTTTCGCATAATGCTTTTCTTTGCGTTATCATGGGGCCATGACTTCAGTTAAGGGTTCAGAAATCGGCCTTTCCAAGTTCCATCGCCTCCTGGTTGACCAGGTGCGGCACGAGTTCACCGCTTCGCACCAGTACGTGGCGATCGCGACCTGGTTCGACAACCAGGACCTGCCGCAGCTGGCCCGGGTCTTCTACGAGCAGGCGCTCGAGGAGCGCGACCACGCGATGATGATCGTGCGTTTCCTCCTCGACAGCGACATCGACTTCGCCATGCCCGGCGTGGACGAGATCGAGACGCATTTCACCTCTCCCCGCGACCTCGTGGCGCTGGCCCTGCGCCAGGAGCGGGAGGTGACCGACCAGTTCCTGCGTATGGCCAAGGTGGCGCGCGACGAGGACGACTACACCGGCGAGCAGTTCCTCCAGTGGTTCATCCAGGAGCAGACCGAGGAGGTCGCCAAGATGTCCACGCTGCTCAACGTGGTGGACCGCTCCAACGGCAACCTGTTCGACGTGGAGACCTTCGTCGCCCGCGACATGCCCAGCGAGGACGCCGGCAGCCAGGGCGCTCCCGGCACCGCAGGCCCCTCGGTCTCCTGACCGCGGCCCGATCCACGGCCGCCCACGGGCGGCCCGTCCCCGCGCCCCGGGGCGCCGGCACGACCGGTCTTTGAGGGGAGGACCGGCCGTCCCGCCCCGGGGCGCCGACGCGGTCCCGGGGCGGAGCGTCGCTCCACGGCGCGCTCCGTCCCGGGCCACCGGCGCGCTCGCCCCACGACGGCGACCCCCACGGGACGTCGCGACCGGCATACTGGGATCATGCCCGTGGCACTGCCGATCTTCCCGCTGAACACCGTGTTGTTCCCCGGTATGAGCGTCCCCTTGCACATCTTCGAGAGGCGCTACCGCCGCCTGGTGTCGGAACTGCTCGACACCGGTTCCGACTCCCCCGGCGGCCGGGACGACGCGCCCGGACCGCGGCGCTTCGGGGTGGTGTGGATCGAACTGGGCCACGAGGTGGCCGGTGAGTCCGGACAGGCCGCGGGCGGTGCGGAGACCGGCGTGCCCACGACCGGCGGCCCGCACACGTCGCTGCCCCGGATCAGCGCGGTCGGCTGCACGGCCGTGGTCCGCGACGTGCGCCCCTACGGCGACGGGCGCTACGACCTGGTGGTGGAGGGCGGCGCCCGGTTCTCGGTCACCGACCTGTCCGAGGTCGACCCCTCCTCCCCCGACGAGTACGCCCAGGCCTCGGTGGCGTTCCTGCCCGAGCCCATGGGGCCGGACGTGGAGGAACACGCCGAGCGGGTCCGGGACCTGTACGAGGTCTACTGCGAGCGGCTGGCCGCGATCGGTATGGCGCCCGAGACCTCGCCCGAGCTGCCCAAGGACCCCATCGCCCTGTCCTACTCGGTGGCCGCCTCCACGGTGCTGGACCAGGCGGAGAAGCAGCGGCTGCTGGAGGCGGAGGACGCCGCGACACGGCTGGCGGTGGCCGCGCGCTTCCTGCGCAGGGAGAACCGGATCGTGGCGACTCCCACTCTGCCCAACCTCCCCGCGGGCCCCTTCCTCAACAACGGGGTCTCGTTCAACTAGGGCGTGTTCCGTGGACGCCGCCCGTGGCGAGCCGCGAGCCGGCGGTGCTCTCGCAAGGCCGAAGAAGGAGCCGTCCTGGTTCGGCCGTCGACTGATGAGAACGCGGCGAGAGTGCCGCTGGAACGCCGTGTAGCAGGGCAGGTATTCGCGGAACATGCCCTAGATTGCTGGGCGGGCTGGGAGTGCGTCCGGATCGGCTGTGACGCGTTCTCGTGCCGGGACACAGACCCGCGCTCCGGCGCGCCGACACACCAGGGGATCCATGAGTGCACAAGCCACGCCCGCGACCGTGGCCGCCGGGCGGACCAAGACGACCTTCACCCTGCACCCGTACTCGGCCGATGGAGACGGGCACTCCTACGGGGCCGACGCCGCCGACGCGCTCGGCGTCCCGCACGCCCAGGTCTTCAAGACACTGATCGCGGAAGTGGACGGGGTCTTCACCGTGGGGGTCGTCCCGGTGAGCACGACGCTCAACCTCAAGGCGCTGGCGGCCGCGGTCGGGGGGAAGAAGGCCACGATGGCCGATCCGGCCCGCGCGGAGAAGATCACGGGGTATGTGCGCGGCGGCATCAGCCCGCTGGGGCAGCGCAAGCGGCTGCGGACGGTGGTGGACTCCTCGGTCACGGGCCTGCCGTCGGTGTACGTGTCCGCGGGGCGGCGCGGGTTGCAGATGGAGCTGGCGCCGCGGGACCTCATCTCGCTGACCGAGGCGGTCACCGCGCCGATCGGCGCGCCCTGACCCGGTCGGCCCCGGACGCGTCCGGGGCCGGGACGTGTGCACCGACTGTTGCCGCTACCCCTACCCAGGGGTAGCTTTGTGAGATGGGCAACAGTGAATCCCCCGCTCGATCCGTCCCCGACATGTTCCTCTCCCGCGTGCGGGAATCGGGTGACCACGAGGCGTTCAGCCACCCCGTCCCCAACACGACCGGTACTCCGGAGGAGTGGAGGACCCTCACCTGGTCGCAGACGCTGGACCGGGTACGCCACATCGCGCTCGGCCTGCACGCGCTCGGTGTGACCTCCCAGGCCAGGTGCGCCATCGACGCGAGCACCAGGATCGAGTGGATCCTGGCCGACCTCGGCGTGCTGTGCGCCGGCGGTGCCGTCACCACCATCTACCCCTCCTCGACGCCGCCCGACTGCGCCTACATCGTCTCCGACTCCGGCAGCATGGTCGCCTTCGCCGAGGACGCCGAGCAGGTGGCCAAGCTCGTCGACCAGCGCTCCCGGATGCCCGGGCTGTCCAAGGTCGTGGTCTTCGACGGCGAGGGCGACGGCGACTGGGTCATGACGCTGGCCGAACTGGAGGCCAGGGGCGCCGAACTGGCCGCGGAGAAGCCCGACCTGTTCGACGAGCTCGTGGACGCGGTCCGGCCCGACCACCTGGCCACGCTGATCTACACCTCCGGCACCACCGGGCGGCCCAAGGGCGTCCGGCTGGACCACGCCAACTGGCTGTACGAGGCGCAGGCGGTCCACGACCTCGGGGAGGAGGTGCGGGCGCAGGGCCACGACCTGATGACCGGCGACGACGTGCAGTACCTGTGGCTGCCGCTGTCCCATGTCTTCGGCAAGTACATGCAGGTCAGCCAGTTGCGGATGGGGTTCAGGACGGCGGTGGACGGGCGCGTCGACAAGATCGTCGACAACCTGGCCATCGTTCGGCCCACGTTCATGGCGGCGGCGCCGCGCATCTTCGAGAAGGTGTACAACCGCGTGGTCATGCAGGCCAAGGAGGGCGGAGCCGCCAAGTTCCGCATCTTCACCTGGGCCGCGGGCGTGGCCGACCGGGTCGCCCGGGCCAGGGAGCAGGGCAAGGAGCCCACGGGCGTGCTCGCCCTGCAGCACGCGGTGGCGGACCGACTGGTGTTCGGCAAGCTGCGGGCCCGGTTCGGCGGACGGCTCAAGTTCTTCGTGTCGGGCAGCGCGCCGCTGGCCCCGGAGATCGGCCGGTTCTTCTACGGCGCGGGCGTGACCATCCTGGAGGGCTACGGGCTCACCGAGACCAGCGCGGGCTCCTTCGTCAACCGGCCGGGCGACGTGCGCTTCGGCACCGTCGGGCTCCCAATGCCGGGCACGGAGGTCCGGATCGCCGAGGACGGCGAGGTGCTCCTGCGCGGCGGCGGCGTGATGCGCGGGTACCACAACCTCTCCGGCGCCACCGAGGAGGTGCTCACCGAGGACGGCTGGTTCGCCACCGGCGACATCGGTGTCCTGGAGGACGGGCGGCTGCGCATCACCGACCGCAAGAAGGAGCTGATCAAGACCTCGGGCGGCAAGTACGTGGCTCCGCAGGTGATCGAGAGCCGGTTCAAGTCGGTGTGCCCCTACATCAGCAACTTCATCGTGCACGGCGACCGGCGCGCCTACTGCGTTGCGCTGGTGGCGCTGGACCCCGAGGCGATCGACGTGTGGGCGGAGGCCCACGGTCTGGGCGCCCTGAACTACTCCGGGCTGGTCAAGGAGCCGAAGGTGCGCCAGATGGTGCAGGAGGCCATCGACGTGCTCAACCGGGACCTGCCGCGGCACGAGACCATCAAGAAGTTCACGATCCTGCCCCGCGAGCTGTCGGTGGACGAGGGCGAGATCACGCCGAGCCTGAAGATGCGGCGGCGGGCGGTCGAGGACCGGTACCGGGACCTGCTCGACGCCATGTACGAGGACTCGGTCCAGACCATCTGAGGCGGCGGGTCAGCGCTCGTCGGACCCCGGCTCGCCCTCGGAGTAATTCCGGTGGGCGGGCGGCCCCGACTCGGGTCCGCCCCGCGCCGGGGTCCGCGGCGTGTCTGCGGCCCCGCCGGCGTCGGCGCCGTGGAGGGTCTCCTCATCGGTGCCCGCGACCTGCCCGGGTCCGGGGCCGCCCTGGGCGTCCGTGCCGGAGTCGGCGCCGAAGTCGGAGTCGGAGTCGGCGGCCGGCGCATGAGCGGGAGCAGGAACGGGAGCGGGAGCGGGCTCCGTGACACCGGGCTGGTCGCGGCGGATCGCGCTGATCAGGTCCAGCAGCGCGTACTGCAGGACGAACACGAAGGGCCAGGCCACCAGGAAGGCGGTGGCACGCAGGCGCAGGCCGATCTCGACGGTCTCCCCCGGTTCGGCCGCCGCCAGGGCGGCGTGCAGGGGTGCGTCCAGGGCCGTACCGATCCGCCAGGTGAGCAGCGTGGCCGCGACCGACCCCGCGAGCCCCGCGATGAGGCACACCATCCGCAGGTCCTGCTCCTGTCGCCGCGCGAGCGGGAACTGCGCCATGTAGGCGATGTAGCCGGTGACGAGCCCGGCGATCGCGGTCATGACGACGAAGTAGCCCTCGCCGGCGAACACGTCTTCGCTGGCACCGGTGAAGACCTCGCCGTCGCCGAGCGCGGTGCCCTCGGCCCGCACCGGGACCAACTCCCACCACAGCGGGCCCAGGAGTGCGCCCATCAGCGCCACTCCTCCGAACAGGCAGGCCCCCACGATCACTCGGCGTCGTGCCCCCGCGAGCCGCCTGTACTCGGTCATCCGGTCCTCCCCGTCCCCGTCGCCCCGAAAACCACTGGCTACGGGGCATGGCCGGAAGGAGAATACCGGCATGAGCGACATGAACCACCCCATCACCCTGTCCACGACACAGCGTGTCGACCCACCGATGGCCGCGGACGAACGCACGATGCTGCTGTCGTGGTTGGACTGGCACCGGGCGACCGTGCGCACCAAGTGTGCGGGTCTGGCCCCCGAGCTCTCCTCGGCGACGCCGCTGCCCGAGTCACCGATGATGAGCATCGGCGGCATCGTCTCCCACCTGCGCTGGGTGGAGGCGTACTGGTTCGAGGTGGTGCTCCTCAACCAGCCGGACGTGGCGCCCTATTCCGCCGCGGATCCCGACGGGGAGTTCCGGGTCGGGCTGCACCGCCCGCTCAACGAGCTCCTGGACGAGTACGACGCCCAGTGCGAGCGCTCCCGGGAGATCACCGCCCGGCTCGAACTCGGCAGCTCCGCCCGGGCCGTCACCGACCATCGGGGGCGCACGACCCTGCGGTGGGTCCTGGTGCACATGCTCGAGGAGACCGCCCGCCACAACGGACATCTGGACCTGCTCCGCGAACTCGCGGACGGCACCACCGGCGAATAGGTTCTCCACCATGACCAACGAACCCTCCCCCGCCTCCCCGGCCCCGTCCGCGTCCGCGTCCGCCCACGTCGAACCGCCCGTGGCGGCCGACGAGACCACCATGCTCACCGCCTGGCTGGACGCGCACCGGGCCGCCGTCCACCGCACGTGCGCCGGGCTGAGCGCCGAACACGCCGTGGCGGCCCCGCTGCCGAGCTCGCCGATGATGAGCATCGGCGGCATCGTCTCCCACCTGCGCTGGGTGGAGCACGCCTGGTTCGAGATCCTGCTCCTGGACCTGCCCGACCAGGGCTACGCCACTCCCGACGACCCCGACGCCGAGTGGCGCCGGGGCACTGAGGTCCCACTCCCCCAGCTGCTCGACGAGTACGAGGCCCAGTGCGAGCGCTCCCGGGAGATCACCGCTCGACTCGACCTGGACACGTCGGCGCTGCGCGCACGCAAGGACGAGGACCCCACGACCCTGCGGTGGGTCCTGGTGCACATGGTCGAGGAGACCGCCCGCCACAACGGGCACCTGGACCTGCTCCGCGAACTCGCCGACGGCACCACGAACCGGTAGCCCCGCACGCGCGCGATCGGCGCCGGTGACCACGTCCCCCGGCGCCGTCGCGTGAGCGGGTGCCTGGGCACCCGGTGCACGGGTCAGTCCTCGTCCTCCTCGGTGTCCGCCGACGCGGCGGTGGGCTCGGGCGCCTCCTCGGCGAGGATCCGGTACAGGCTCCTGGTGGAGTCGCCCAGGAGCCGCTTGGCCCGCTCCACCTGCTCGTCGGTGCCCGCCTGCACGACCTGCGCGGCCGCCGCGCTCAGCTGGTAGGCGAGCGTGCTGATCTCCTCGTAGCGTGACCGGCTGTCGGCGTAGGCGTCGGCCACCGCCTCCCAGGGCGGGGTGAGTGCGGCGGCGTTCTCCTCCAGGTAGTCCACGCCCTCCTCTGTGAGGCGGTAGGGGCGTCGGCGCCCCTCACCCTCCTCCTGGACCACCAGGCCCTCGTCCTCCAACTGCTGGAGCATCGGGTAGACCGAGCCGGGGCTGGGCCGCCACATCCCGCCGCTGCGCTCGCGGCCCTCGCGGATGATCTCGTAGCCGCTGCGCGACTCCTCGGCGAGCAGCAACAGGATGCCGGTGCGCACGTCGCCGCGCTTGGCGCGGTGTCCGCCGCGCCCGCCGCGCCCGCCCCGGCCGGGGCCGAAGCCGCCTCCGGGGCCGAAGCCGCCGAAGGGGTGGCCCGGGCCGAAGTGGCCGCCTCCCCACGGGGGCACGCCGGGAGGCATCGGTGGCTGGGGCGGGGTCGGCGGCGGCCCGAACCGGGCCCGGTGCTCGTCGGGTCCGCCCGCGTGGGGTCCCCCACGAGGGCCGCGCCTACGGCTGCGGGGGTCGCCGTCCGGTGCCCAGCCCCAGAAGCCGCGCGAACGTCCGCCGCGGCCGAAACGTCCGCCGCGCGCGTCCCAGGACCAGGGGCCGGGAAGTGCCATGGCACTCATGGTGTTCTCCTTAGATCGATACAGCGCGACTGTCTTAGCGTGTCGCGATAGCTCAAAGATATATCTTTAACTCTGACGCGGCAAGCGCGGGCACGAAAAAGTCCCCGCGCGCCTCAGGGCACGCGGGGACGTCGGGGCGGGTCCGGCGGTCAGTAGTCGACCGCGTACGCCCCCAGCAGGCTCTTGACCTCACCGTTGAACTCCGGGGAGATCCGCACCGTGTACCGGTCCACGGCGTAGATCCGCGAGCGGACCGGGTTGTCCACCCGGATGCGCACCGGGGTCTCGCCCTTGTGGGTGTCGAGCACCTGCCGCAGGTCGGCGACCAGCTCCGGGGTGAGCCGTTTCTCGTCCACGGTCAGCAGGACCGGCGGCTCGCCCTCGGTGACGTGGGAGATGTCCAGGATGGACATCTCCGAGGCGAACATCGAGTACGTGCCGTCACGGTCGTTGAGCCGGCCCTTGACGGTGACCGCGGTGTCCTCCAGCAGGGCGTCGACGTAGAGCGGATACGTCTTGGGGAAGAACAGGACCTCCATGCTGGCGTCCAGGTCCTCCACCGTGGCGATCGCCCACTGGTTGCCCGCCTTGTTGGTGCGCTTGTCCACCTTGGAGATCAGCCCCGCGATCCGCACCTCA
Source organism: Nocardiopsis sp. Huas11 (assembly GCF_003634495.1). Taxonomy (GTDB): domain Bacteria; phylum Actinomycetota; class Actinomycetes; order Streptosporangiales; family Streptosporangiaceae; genus Nocardiopsis. The sequence continues at coordinate 6,114,645 of NZ_RBKY01000001.1, forward strand.
CCGCGTTCGCGTGCCATCTCCCCGGCCACGACCTGCGCGATCGATGTGTCGCGGGAGCGCGCCAGCACCCGCTCGGCCCCGGCCAGCGGGTGGCTGGACACGTACAGGCCCAGCATCTCCCGCTCGAAGGCGAGCTTGGTCTTGCGGTCCCACTCCTCGTCGCCCCAGTTGATGTTGAGGCCGATGGGAGTGGAGTCCTCCTCGCCCTCGCCGCCGCCGAACAGGTCGAACTGGCCGTGCGCCTCCTGCTTCTTGGAGCTGATCATGCCGTCGACCGCGGTCTCGTGGTGGCGGTACAGCTCGCGCCGCGGCTGGCCCAGGGAGTCGAACCCGCCTGCCTTGACCAGCGACTCGATGACCCTCTTGTTGCAGGCGGCGAGCTCGATCTTGGACAGGAAGTCGGTGAAGGAGGAGAACTTGCCCTTCTCCGTGCGGGTCTTGATGATCGAGTTGACCACGTTCGCGCCGACGTTGCGCACCGCGCCCATGCCGAAGCGGATGTCCCGGCCGACCGGCGTGAAGCGCAGACCCGACTCGTTGACGTCCGGCGGCAGCACCTTGATGCCCTGCGCGCGGCACTCGGCCAGGTAGACCGCCATCTTGTCCTTGTCGTCGCTGACCGAGGTCAACAGCGCGGCCATGTACGCGGCGGGGTAGTTGGCCTTCAGGTAGGCGGTCCAGTACGCGACGAGGGCGTATCCGGCCGCGTGCGACTTGTTGAACGCGTACCCGGCGAAGGGGAGCATGACGTCCCAGATCGCCTGCATGGACTCCCGGGAGAAGCCCTTCTCGATCATCCCGGCGGAGAACTTCTCGAACTCCTTCTCCAGGGCCTCCTTCTTCTTCTTGCCCATCGCCCGGCGCATCAGGTCGGCGCCGCCCAGGCTGTACCCGGCCATCTGCTGGGCGATGGCCATGATCTGCTCCTGGTAGACGATCAGGTGGTACGTCTCGCCGAGGATCGGGTCCAGCGCGTCCTTCAGTTCAGGGTGGATCGGGGTGACGTCCTGGCGCCCGTTCGACCGGTCCGCGTAGTCGTTGTGCGCGTTGGCGGCCATCGGACCGGGCCGGTACAGGGAGATCACGGCCGTGATGTCACCGAAGTTCTTCGGTTCCATCCGCTTGAGCAGGTTGCGCATCGCGCCGCCGTCCAGCTGGAACACACCGAGCGTGTCCCCCCTGGCGAGGAGCTTGTAGGCCTTCTTGTCGTCGAGGGGGACCTTGGACATGTCCAGGTCGATCCCCTCGGACTCCTTGATGCTCTTGACCGCGTCGTCGATGATCGTCAGGTTGCGCAGGCCCAGGAAGTCCATCTTGAGCAGACCCATGTCCTCGCACTGAGGGTAGGGAAAGCCGGTGATGATGGCGCCGTCGTTGTCGCGCTTGTGCAGCGGGATGACGTCGAGCAGCGGGTCGCGGGACAGGATCACGCCCGCGGCGTGGACGCCCGTTCCGCGGGTCAGGCCCTCGATACCGCGCGCGGTCTCCATGACCTTGGCGACCTGGGGGTCGTTGTCGACCAGGTTGCGCAGCTCCGTGGTCTCCGGGTACCGCTCGTGCTCGGTGTTGAACACCGCGTCCAACGGGATCTCGGCCCCGCCCACGGCGGCCGGGAAGGCCTTGGTGATCTGGTCGCCCACGGAGTAGGGCATGCCGAGGATGCGGGTGGAGTCCTTCACCGCGGCCTTGGCCTTGATGGTGCCGAAGGTGAGGATCTGCGCGACGCGCTCCTCGCCGTACAGGCGGGTGACGTAGTCGATCATCTCGGTGCGCCGACGCTCGTCGAAGTCGAGGTCGACATCGGGCATGCTCACGCGTTCGGGGTTGAGGAACCGTTCGAACAGCAGGCCGTGGGCCATCGGGTCCAGGTCCGTGATGCCCAGGACGTAGGCGATCATCGAGCCGGCGGCCGAACCACGGCCCGGCCCCAGGGCGATGCCCTCGCGGCGCGCGTACTGGCAGATGTCGGCCACGACGAGGAAGTAGGCCGGGAAGCCCATCTCGTTGATGATGCCGAGTTCGTAGTCGACGCGCCGCCGGTACTCCTCGCTGACCCCGTCGGGGTAGCGGTTGGGCAGGCAGCGCTCGACCTCCTTCCGCAGCCAGGAGGACTCGGTCTCGCCCTCGGGGATGGGGAAGGCGGGCATGAGGTCCCGGTGGGCGAACACCGAGTCGTAGGCGTCGGGCTCGATCCGCTCGGCGACGAGCAGGGTGTTCTTGCAGCCCTGGGCCCATTCGTCGAAGTTGAGCAGGCCCCGCATCTCGTCGGGGGTCTTGAGGTAGTAGCCCGAGCCGTTGAACCGGAACCGGGTGGGGTCGTCCAGGTTCTTGCCCACACCCACGGCCAGCAGGGCGTCGTGCGCGGAGGCCTGGGACTCGTAGACGTAGTGGGAGTCGTTGGTCACCAGCGGCGGGATGTCCAGCTCGCGGCCGACCTTGAGCAGGCCGTCACGGACCTGCTTCTCGATGGGCACGCCGTGGTCCATCAGCTCCAGGAAGACGTTCTCCTTGCCGAAGATGTCCTGGAGCTTGGCGGCGTAGGCGATCGCCTCCTTCTCCTGCCCGAGCCTCAGGCGTGTCTGCACACCGCCGGACGGGCACCCCGTCGAGACGATGATGCCCTCGCTGTTCTCCGCCATGAGGTCCAGGTCCATGCGGGGCTTCATGTAGTAGCCCTCCATGGACGCCAGCGAGGACATCTTGAAGAGGTTGCGCAGCCCCTTCGCGTTCTGCGCCAGCATCGTCATGTGCAGAAAACGACCGCCGCCGGAGATGTCCTTGCCACCTTCGCCCGACGCGTCGTCGGAACCACTCGCCCGACCCCAGAACACCCGCTTCTTGTGGAAGCGCGACTCCGGGGCGACGTAGGCCTCGATGCCGATGATGGGCTTGACGCCCGTGCCCTTGGACTGCTGGTAGAACTCGTAGGCCCCGAACATGTTGCCGTGGTCGGTCATGGCGACCGCCGGCATCTCCAACCGCGCGGCCTCCTTGAACAGGGGCTTGAGTTTCGCGGCGCCGTCCAGCATCGAGTACTCGGTGTGGACGTGCAGATGGGTGAACGAGTCGGCCATGGCTGATGGGCCCCCAGGAGGGTGGACGGACAGGTAGGTACTCCTGAGCCTACGACTTTCCCACGACTCTCGCGGCCCCCTGTGGACAACGAACAGGGCCCGCACCACCAGGATGCGAGCCCAGCCACGAGAGGCGGTCCTAGATCATGATGTCGTTCTCACGGGCGTAGTGGCGAACGAAGGCGTCCATCTCCGACTTCGTGAACCGCAGCGCCGCCATGGCCGGGTTCTTGGAGTCACGGACGGCGACTACTTCAGGGGTGTCGGCCACGAGGACGCACGACTCCTCGTCGCCGTTCTCATCGCTGTTGCCCCCGCAGGGCTTCGCCCACGCGACTCCGCGGAGGTCGATCTTGTACAGGTCGTCCACGGCCCCTCCTCAGTGCTCCGAACCGCAGTCCGGTTCGGCCTGCCGTAGCGATGCCCTGGCACGGCACCCCGGACACCGGAACTCCGCTCACAGTGGGTGTCCCACGCCCACAGAAGGCCACAGGGACTACGGACATCCCGGGCGCCTGCTCACAGTCGGGTTGTGACCACGATCCACGGTTCTTGGACCACGTGCCCCGCTCCCCAACGTGCGTCTCTGGAGGAACACGGGCCCACCCCTCTCACTGGCCAGACGAAGTCCAGCCACCGACGGTTCAGGTTAGCCGTGCTCAGAGGCCACGAGGAAGGCACACCACTCGCCCGTACCGAAGGTGAAGTGACCCAGTTCGGGATACTTGGAATCGCGAAGATACATGTGGCACGTACCCTCTGCTACTTCCACGCAGTCGCCGCCCTTGCTCCCGCTGTAGCTGGACTTCCACCACCTGAGTCCGGGAAGCTCTCGCTCATTGGTCATAGGTCTCTCGCAATTCCCATCATCAGCTCAACAGTGGCACGGGGCGCCAACGCCTGCATGCACAGTGCACCGAACGCCTGACGCACCGGTAGGACATCCTTCGCCTGATTGGACATTGTGGCAGTCCCACCGGCTTCGATGTACAGGAGTGATTCCTCTCCGATGAAGTCCAAGAGATTCCACGACCCATCCAACCCTGCATGCTCTGTCGCACCGATCGGTACGATCCCCAGGCTTACAACTCGGCTCTCAGCCAGCTCTATGAGCCTCTCGACCTGCTGTCTCAGCACGGTCGTCCCACCGATGGGTCGTCGGACGACCAGTTCGTCTATCACTGCGAGTAGCGTCGGCGGCGATTCGCGCTGAAGGATCTGCTGGCGCTGAATCCTGGCCGCCGTCTGTCGTTCAAGCTCATCGTCTCCCATGTACGGGCGACCACTACCGAGGACGGCTCGTGCATATGCTTCCGTCTGAAGGAGCCCTGGCACTGTCTGCGACTGGAAGGTGTAGATGGCGGTGGCCTCGGCTTCCAGGTTCGCGTAAGGCTTGAACCACGGGGGATATGGGTCGCTGGTGTCCTCCAGCAATGGCAGTATCCGGCCCAGGGCCCCTCCGGTGTTCAGCATCTCGTCGCAGCACTCGGTGAACCTGGACGTGACCTTGTCGCCCTCGCGGCTCTCCACCGGCGAGCGCTTGGCGGTCTCGACCATCGAGACCATGGACTTCGAGTACGGGATGAGTTCGGCGAGCTGGGCCTGCGTCAAACCGGCGGCCTCGCGGTGGCGCTTGAGTTCGCTGGCGTAGTACCTCAACGCCAACGAGACCGTACGCGGCTCGGCGTCGGGTTCCTCATCGTGGACGAGGTGCAGGTCGGTCATGGCGAACGCTCCGACAGGGGCGAGGGGGTAATGGTCGGTACCGACCGCAATCGACCGGCCCTCTCAGCGTAGTTCCGCACTCACGTTCGGTTGGGGTTTTCCACAGGTCCGGCTCGGCCACCGCGCCCACGGTTGCCCGGAACGTGGGCACAACGATCCAGGTGCGGACCACAGCGGTCCACAGGGCTCTCCGGCATTTCGGACGGAAATCCACAGGTCATTCGGTGAGCGCGTATCCGTGGCATGGAGTGATGGCCCTCCACCAGGCTCGGAGCATGCACAACAACGCCGCTGCACCGATGTTGTCCCTGTCCCTCACACCCGCGGCTTTGCGCGCCGAGGCCGACCTCCTGGCCGCCGAGGAGGCACCCCGACGGTTCGCCGTGTGCGCCATGGACTACGACGAGTCCGACGCGGTCGTCCTCGCCTGGGGCCAGGCGTTCCGTGACGGCCGCGTGACGCTCATCGGTGACGCCATGCCGGTCCAGGGCTCCTTCGCCTCCGTGCGGTCCGCCCTGCGGGTGTGCCGGGCACCAGGCGTCCCCCTCCATCTCGCCTGGGTGGATCCCGAGCCGAAGGAGTGACGTGCGGTGCTACCGGAGGGTGCGGGCGAGGTCGCGCAGCCAGGGGTCGCGGAAGGCCGGTTCTCCGGTGAGCACTCTGTGCACGCGGGAGCGGACCGCGCGGGTGCGGCCGCCGCGGTAGAACCGCACCGCCTCGGCCAGGGCGGCACGGGCCGCGTCGTCGTGGCGCGGCAGGGTCATGTCCGGGTCGGCCCAGCGGGTGCGCCGGAAGGACGGCTCGGTCTTGTCCTGCCGGTCGCCCATGTACCGCCAGAGGTGGCCCTCGATGGAGACGTTGCGCACGGCGCGCGCGGGCAACTCCCGCACCCAGTCTGCGTGCTGCTGCCAACGCCAGGTGTTCGGACTGGTCTTCTCCCGGACAGTGATGCCGAGGTAGCCCAGGCGGCCGCGGATGGTGTTCCACGGGGCGCGCTCGTCGTCGATCCAGTCGCGCAGTTCGGCGTGCAGGTTGGCGAAGGTCGACCCCCGATGGACCAGGTCGACGAACACCACCGGCCTGACACCGCCCGCCAACCGCCGGGGTGTCACGCCGGCGGCGGTCAGAAGGGCACGCAGGCGCTCTCTTTCGTCCGGGGTGAGTCCGCGGCCGTCCTCGCCGAAGAGCGACAGGGGCAGCCGGTGCAGGCGCTCCTGGTGGGGCGAGTCGGCCAGGACGCCGCTGAGCAGGTCGAACAGGCTGTCGGGTGAACGGCCCACGAAGTACATGTCGCCGTCGGCGCTGCGGGCGAGCACCCGGGCGGCGCAGTCGGTGAGCCCCTCCAGCTGGAACGGGGCGGTGTCGTGCCCGTCGACGAGGGAGCCCAGGCGGTCCCCACGGGCGAGGTCCCACCGGAACGGACGAACGGGTTCGATCGGTTCCATAGGTGCCCATTCAAGCAAGGCCGGGGAGTCGGTCCAAGGCCTTTTCGACGCCTGTGGACGCACGCTCTCCCGTCCGGCGGTACCGTTCCCCCACTCCCCCGCCCCGCGAGAGGATGCGACCATGCATCACCACGGCTCGACCGCCACCCTCGTGCTGGCCTCGTCCGGGGTGGACCCCGTCCCTCCCGCCTCGGAGGCCTCTTCGTCGGTACCGCCGCCTCCGGCCGAGGGCGTGGTGCGCTTCGCGACCTTCAACGCCGCCCTGTCGCGCCCGACCCCGGGGAGGCTGCTGAAGGACCTGTCCGCGCCGGGGCACCCCCAGATCGCCAACGTCGCCGAGATCGTCCAGTGGGTGCGCCCCGACGTCCTGCTGGTCACCGAGTTCGACCACGACCACCACGGCCTGGGCCCCCGGTTGTTCCTGGACTCCTACCTGGCGGTGGGCCGGGGCGGCGCGGCGGGAATGGACTTCCCGTACGTGTACACCGCGCCGGTGAACACCGGGGTGCCGTCCGGGGCGGACCTGGACGGCGACGGGCGGGTGGTCACGACACCGGGCAGCACCGCCTACGCCGGGGACGCGTTCGGGTTCGGGCTCTTCCCCGGCCAGTACGGGATGGCCCTGTTCTCGCGGTACCCGCTGCTGACCGACCGGGTCCGCACCTTCCGCGAGTTCCGGTGGGCGGACCTGCCGGGCGCCCTGCTGCCCGTGCGCCCTGACACCGGGGAGCCGTTCCACTCCCCCGAGGCCCTGGACGTGCTGCGATTGTCGTCCAAGAGCCATTGGGACGTGCCGGTGGACGTCGGCGGCCGGCGTCCCGTCCACCTGCTGGCGAGCCATCCCACGCCCCCGGCCTTCGACGGCCCCGAACGCCGCAACGTCCTGCGCAACCACGACGAGATCCGGTTCTGGGCCGACTACGTCTCCGGCGACGCCCCCTATCTGTACGACGACGCCGGGCGCCGCGGCGGCCTGGCCCCGGGCGCTCCCTTCGTGGTCGCGGGCGACCTCAACGCCGACCCCGACGCGGGCGACGGGCATCCCGAGGCGATCCGGCGGCTCCTGGAGCATCCGAGGGTCACCGATCCCCGGCCGCGCAGCCGCGGCGGGCTGGGCGCGGCGGCCGTGGACCCGGCGGCGCCGCCGGCGCCCGCCCACCTGCGTGCGGACTACGTGCTGCCGTCGGCCGACCTGGGTGTGCGGGGCGCGGGCGTGTTCTGGCCCGCGGCGGACGACCCGCTCTTCCGGCTCACCGGGGACTACCCGTTCCCGAGCTCCGACCACCGCCTGGTGTGGGTGGACGTGGCGTGCGGGTGAACCCGGCCCGCGGCGCGAGACGTCCTAGCGCTCGGACTCCTCCTGGGCGGCGGACAGGCCGGCGCTGATCACGCTGTCCATGATGTCGGCGAGCCGCTCGGCCCCCAGACGGGGCGCGTGCTCGGCCATGCGCTCGACGAGTTCGCGCTCGCGGCGCGGGTCGCGGCCGGCGAAGTACCCGACGGGCTTGAGCCGCTGCACCTGGGCGGCGACGAGCGCGCGGCGCTCCAGGAGCGCGGCGAGTTCGGCGTCCATCCGGTCGATGCGGCCGCGGAGCTCGCGGATGCGCTCGTCGGGCGCGGGGGTGGCGGTCGGGATCTGCACGGTGGCCTCCAACGGGTGTGAACCGGTCGCGGTGCGGCCGTCCGTCCCGCCGGACTGGGTGCGTGGGGAGCGTCGGCCGCCTGGAAAACGAAAGAGCACCGGGGCCGGAAGGCCCGAGTGCTCTGTTGCCGACGTTCCCTGTTCCGCCTACGTGAAAGCGGCCGACGGGCGCGTCGGCCGGCTAAACACAGAGGTGCGGTGGGTCATGGGGACGACTGTACCGTGTCCGGACACCGCACGTGGAGTTCGGTGCCCGTGTTCCGGCCCACGCGGGACCGCGGAGCGGCGCGCCGCCGGAGCGGCACGTCCCCAGGCCCCAGTGCCCGCTACGGGATCTGGATGCGGATCATCAGGGCGGTCGCCTCGGCGGTGATCTCGCCGTGGGCGCGGATCTCGCCGGAGACGAAGACCTTGCGGCCCTCCGTCCGGTCCACCCGGCCGACGACCTCCAACGGGGTGAACAGCGGCGTGGGTCTGCGGTAGTTGACTTCCAGCTTCGCGGTCAGGCCGGGGCTGGTGTGGATCGCCGATGCGCTGCCCACGGCCTGGTCCAGGAGCGCGGCGACCCAGCCGCCGTGCGCGAGTCCGGGCGGGCCCTGGTAGAGGGTGTTGAGCGTGACCTCGCCGCGCAGTCCGCCGGGAACGCGTTCGAGGAACAGCGGCGGGGCGACGGGGTTGGTGTCGCCCGAGACGATGTTGGTGATGGTGCCGTACTCGGTCGTGCCGTCGGCCATCGTGCGCTCGACCATGGTGCCGATCTGGCGGCGGTCGACGTCGAGCCGGCCCGTGAGGTCCTCGACCACGGCGGCGGCCTCCGCCAGCGTCTCCCTGTCGGCTCCGGTGTTGGCGACGACGTCGATGAGGTCGTGCACGCGGGAGACCAGGGAGCGCAGTTCGGCGGGGATGGAGCCGTCCTCGACCACGGGGAGGCCGTAGGACCGGGGGTCGGGGGCCTCGGCGACCGGCTGCGAGTGGACCGTCATGTGTTCCTCGTCGGATCGGTGGTGCTGGGGCGTGGAGTCACCCACACCGAACCGAATCTTACTCGGTAGTATCCGAGGAAGAGGTCTGCGGGCCGTGCGCTCCCTGTCACACCGGGGAGCGCACCCGCCCCCTCCGCTCAGCCGAGCCGCCGCACCATGTGCAGGTGCGGGATGCCGGCGTCGAGGAACTCCTCGCCGTGCGCGGTGTAGCCGAGCCGCTCGTAGAAGCCGAGGGCGTGCGTCTGGGCGTGCAGCTCCACCGAGGAGAACCCGCGCTCGCGGGCCCGTTCCTCCACCGCCCTGACCAGCGCGGCGCCCGTGCCCGAGCCCCGCCCCTTCGGCAGGACCGCCAGGCGTCCCAGCAGCCCCGACGCCTGCCCCGTGCCGTCGGCCGGAGCCTGCTCCACCAGCCGCACCGTGCCCACCGGCACGCCGTCCAGCAGCGCCACGAACTGGTCCGCGGCCGGGTCGCGGTCGTCCCACTCCTCCTCGATGGGGACCTCCTGCTCGGCGACGAACACGGCACCGCGGATGACGAACACCGCGGCGAGGTCGCGGGGGTCCTGGGCCAGCCGGATCTGAAGTTCATTCGTGCTCATCCCCGCAGGCTAGCGGGTGCGCCGGCGGGCGCCGGACCGGCGCCCGGTTCCGACCACTCCGTGCGGGCACTCCTGGCACGGGGACCTAATCTGGGCGTATGGGCCTGCCCAGTGACGTACACCCGACCGTCGAGGATCCGCGCGTGGAGCACGCGCGCTACTGGCGCTTCCCCGGCCTGCCCGGCACCGAACTCCTCACCGCCCGTTTCGTCACCACCTCGTTCGTCCGCCACACGCATCCCACGTACACCATCGGCGTCATCACCGACGGCATCGAGGAGTACACGCACCCGGGAGGCCGGGCGCGCGTGGGTCCGGGGGGTCTGGCCGTGGTCGGCCCGGGTGAGGTGCACACCGGGCACGCCGGCATCCCCGAAGGATGGGGCTACCGGGTCTTCTACCCCTCCCGCGAGGTCGTCGAGGGCATCGCGCGCGAACGGGGCATCCGTGGGACCCCCGCGTTCACCGAGTCCGGCATCCACGCCCCCGAGGTCGCCCGCATCCTGGTCGACGCCCACCTGGCGGCCGACCACGGCGACCCGCTGACCGCCTCCGCCCTGACGCGCCAGGGGCTGGGCCTGCTGCTGCGCACCCACGGACGCGAACCGGCGGCCGACCCGGCCCCGCACGCCGCCCGCCCCGAGGTGGAGCGCGCCCGCCGGATCCTCGAGGCCCGGCTTCTGGATCCGCCCACCCTGGAGGAGCTGTCCGCCGAGGTCGGGCTCGGACCGTTCGCGCTCACCAGGGCCTTCCGCGGCGTCCACGGCCTGCCCCCGCACGCCTACGTCAACCAGGTGCGCGTGGACCGGGCCCGCGCCCTGCTGCGCGCCGGCCGCCCGCCGGGCGAGGTCGCCGCGCTGGTCGGGTTCGCCGACCAGCCCCACCTGACCCGCCACTTCAAACGCCACCTCGGGGTGCCGCCCGGCGCCTACCAGCGAGCCCTGCTGGCCTCCTGACGGCCACCGGCGCCCGCAAGAACGTTCAAGACGCCGAGGGCGCGCCCCGCCTACGGTGCGTCGGGTGAGAACCTTCGCTCTGCTCAAGTCGCCCGCCGTGCGCGACAGCCTGGGGATCGGTGTCGCCGTCGGCGCCGCCGGCCTGGCCTTCGGCACGGCCGCGGTGGCCGCGGGCCTGTCCCCCGCACAGGCCCTGTTCCTCAGCCTGTTCGCGTTCACCGGCGCCTCCCAGTTCGCGCTCGTCGGCGTCATCGCCGGCGGGGGCAGCCTGGTCGCCGGTGTCCTGGGCGCGCTCCTACTCGGTGCCCGCAACACCCTCTACGGGCTGCGCCTGGCCGACCTCCTCGACTGGCGCGGCACGAAGCGCGTGGTCGCCGCGCACGGCGTCATCGACGAGACCGCCGCGATCACGCTGGCCCAGCCCGACCGGGCCTCGGCCCGGACGGCCTTCGTGACCACCTACGCGGTGCTCGGGGGGTCCTGGGTCCTGACGACGCTGGCGGGCGCGCTGGCCACCGAGCGCGTCAGTGACATGGACGCCTTCGGCCTGGACGCCGTCGGACCGGCGATCTTCCTCGGCCTGCTCTGGCCCCGGCTGCGCGAGGGCGGCGGCCGTGCGTGGCTGATCGCCGCCGTGGGCGCCGGCATCGCCCTGGCCGCCACGCCGCTGCTCCCGCCCGGCGTACCGGTGCTGCTCGCGGCCTCCGCCGCCCTGATCGCCCTCATCCGCCCGGTCGGCGCCGCACCCGCGGCCGCCGCCGATCCCGCCGAACCCGCCGAGGAGGCCCGCACATGACCCTGTGGATCGCGCTGATCGCCACCGCGGGGGGCTGCTACCTGCTGAAGCTCGCGGGCCTGGCCGCCCCGCGCCGCCTGCTCGACAACCCCTGGCTCCAGCGGTTCGCCACCGCCGTCCCGCTCGCGCTGCTCGCCGCGCTCATCACGGTGGAGGCCCTGCGCGGCGACGGCCAGGCCCTGTCCTGGGACACCGCGCGAATGGCCGGGCTCGGCGCGGCCGTGCTGGCCCTGGTGCTGCGCGCGCCCTTCCTGGTGGTGATCGTCGCCGCGGCGGCCACCACCGCGGGCCTGCGGGCCCTGGGCGCGACCTGATCCCGAACCGGCCTCCTCGTCCTTGACCGGCACCGGGGCGGGTGCCAGAGTCGGCCGCACGCGCTCCGGCGCGCACTGTGGACCTTGCAACGACGGAAGGACCCCGCCCCATGACCCCTGCCCGCCGCCTACCCCCCGCCGACACCGCCGCGCACGCGGCCGTGGAGGTCCTGGCCGCCGCCGGGATCCGCCGGTGCTACACCGTTCCCGGCGAGAGCTTCCTCGAACTCGCCGACGCCATCGACCTCCACCCGGGGATGTCCCTGGTCTCCACCCGCCACGAGAACGGCGCCGGGTTCATGGCCGAGGCCGATGCCAAGCTCACCGGTGTGCCGGCGGTGGCCGCCGCCACCCGGGGCCCCGGGGCGGCCAACCTCGCCGTGGGCGTGCACACGGCGATGCAGGACTCCACGCCGATGATCGCCTTCCTGGGCCAGGCCGAGACCGAGCGGCTCGGCCGCGAGGCCTTCCAGGAGGTGGACCTCACCGCGTTCTACGCGCCGATCACCAAGTGGTCCACGACCGTGCACCGGGCCGACCGGCTGGCGGAGGTCACCGCGAAGGCGATCCGGATCGCGACGACCGGACGGCCGGGACCGGTGGCGATCGCGGTGCCCGGCGACCTGTTCGGGCAGCGGGTGGGACCCCAGGCCCCGCCGGTCCCCTTCCAGGTGCCCCGACCGCCGCTCTCCGACGGCGATCGCGACCGGCTGGCCGACCTGCTCGCGGGGGCGGAGCGCCCCGTGCTCATCGCGGGCGGCGGCGCCCGCGCGGCCCGGGAGGACCTGGTCGCCGTCGCCGAGCGGTTCGGCACCGGGGTGTACGCGGCCTGGCGGCGCCAGGACGTCTTCCCCAACGACCATCCGCTCTACCTCGGCCACCTGGGGCTGGGCGCTCCGCCCACGACCCTGGACGCCTTGCGCGACGCCGACGCCGTGCTGGTGGTCGGCTGCCGGTTGAGCGAGACCACCACGCAGGACTTCACACTGCCCCAGCGCGGGACCGGCGCGAAGGTGGCGCAGATCGACATCGACCCGGGGCAGGTGGGCGCGACCACCGACCTGTGGTTCGGCGCCGTCGCCGACGCGGGCCATGCCCTGCGCGCCCTGGCCGGATCACCGGTCCGAGCGCCCCACCGCGACTGGAGCACCGCCCGGCGGGCGTGGGTGGACACGGCCACGGTGCCGCCCGGGGCCCTCGAACACCCCGGACCGGGCCTGCACCCGTGGTCGGTGGTCGCGGGCATGCGCGAGGCCCTGCCCGAGGACGCCCTCATCACCAACGACGCGGGCAACTTCGCGAGCTTCCTGCACCGGGGATGGTGGTTCCGCCATCCCCGCACGCAACTGGCCCCCACCAGCGGGGCCATGGGCTACGCCGTGCCCGCGGCGGTGGCGGCCAAGATCGCCGCACCGGAGCGCACGGTGGTCGCGGTGGCCGGTGACGGCGGCACGATGATGACCGGCCAGGAGTTGGAGACGGCGGTGCGCGTGGGCGCGCCGATCACCGTGGTCGTGTTCCAGAACGGCCTCTACGGCACGATCGCGATGCACCAGGCCCGGGAGATGGGCCGGATCGCCGGTACGCGGATCAGCGGCCCGCTGGACCTGGCCGGGTTCGCGCGGTCGCTGGGCGCCCGGGGCGCGACGGCGCACACACGCGCGGAGCTGGAGAAGGCACTGGTCGAGGCGGTGGACGCCGACCTGCCGACCCTGGTGGACGTGCGCACCGACCCGGACGTCATCAGTCCGTCCGCCACCCTGACGGGCCTGTTGTCGGGCTAGGCACGGGTCTGGACACAGGTCAGTGCACGCGGGCACCATCGGTCCCCCCGCACCGCCCGCTCGCGGGAGGCGCGCGGGGATCCCTCATTCGGCGTACGCGGCGGCGGCCTCGCGCAGCGCGCGGACGGTGGCGCGGATGGCGGGGCGGCGCGAGGCGTCGGTGCGCCAGAATACGTACACCTGGCGGACCAGGGCGGGCTGGACGGGGACGATCCGCACGCCCTCGGGCACTGGGCCGCGGCCGAGCCTGGGCATGACCGCGGCGCCGATCCCGGCGGCGATGAGGGCGAGCTTGGTCTGGTGCTCCTCGACGTTGTGCACGATCACGGGTTCCGCGCCGCGGCTGCGGATCATGTCGTGGAGCCAGTCGTTGCAGATCGACCCCCTGGACCAACTGATCCACGGCAGCGAGAGGATTTCGTCCACCTCCAGCAGCTCGCGGTGGGCCAGGGGGTGGTCGGCGGGCAGGGCGATATCGCCGATGTCGTCCATGAGCGGGGCCCGGCTCATGGACGCGGGCAGTTCCAAGGGCGCACCCACCCAGTCGATGATCATCGCCAGGTCCGCGTCGCCGCGCACCACGGCGGGGACGCTCTCATGCGGTTCCTCCTCGTTGAGTTCCAGCCGGAGCCCGGGGTGGGCCTCGCGCAGGGAGTTCAGTGCGTGCGGCAGCAGGCCGCGCACGGCGGTGGGGGTGCCTGACATGCGCAGGTGGCCGATGACGTCGTCGCGGTGGGCTTCGAGGTCGGCCTCGGCGCGCTGGACCATCGACAGGATGCGGGAGGTGTGCTCGACCAGGAGTTCGGCGGCGTCGGTGAGCCGCACGCCCCGGCCGTTGCGTTCGACGAGGGGCTGGGCGACCTCGCGTTCGAGCTTGGTGAGCTGTTGGGAGACGGCCGAGTTGGTGACGTGGAGCGCCTGGGCGGCGGCGCTGAGGGATCCGTGCGCGGCGATGGCGTGGAGGACACGGAGTCGGTCGACACTGAGCATGTAAGGGATACTAACGTCCAGCTTAAGAAAAGCGAAGTAGACCTAATACATGGACCACGGTAGAACCAGACCATGTCCGTTCTCGCCCCGTCCGAGGCCTCACCCGCCACCGTCTCCCGGATCCTGACCGACTGGCGCGCCAAGTTCGTCCTGCTGGCCCTGATCTGGGGTCTGAGCTTCGTGTTCATCAAGGTCGGCGCGCAGGCCCTGACGCCGCTGCAGCTGTCCCTGGGCCGCATGCTCGCCGGCGGCCTCCCGCTGCTGGCCGTGCTGCACCTGCGCGGAGGGCGACTGCCGCGCTCGCCCCGCCTGTGGGGGCACCTGTTCGTGACGGCGCTGCTGCTCAACACGATCCCCTTCACCCTGTTCGGCTACGCCGCCCAGCTCATCCCGTCCGCGCTGATGGGGATCGTCAACGCCTCGACCCCGCTGTTCGCCGTGGTGTTCTCGATGCTGCTGCTCAGCGACGAGCGCCCCGACCTGAACAGGGTCCTGGGCCTGGGCATCGGCTTCCTGGGCGTGCTGACCGTGCTCGGTGTGTGGAACTCCCTGGGCGAGGTCGCCGTGAGCGACGGCGACGCCCGACTGGGCATGCTGTTCGTCGTCGGCGCGACCGCCTGCTACGGGATCGGGACGCCCTACCTGCGCCGCTTCGTGGCGGGCAGCCCGCACGGCGCACTGGAACTGAGCACGCTCCAGCTCCTGTTGGGGGCGGCGCCGCTGGTGCTGCTGGCGCCCGCGCTGCACGGTGTGCCCACGGGGGTGACGTGGCAGGTGGTGGTCTCGGTGGTCCTGCTCGGTTCCCTGGGCACGGGGGCCGCCTACATCCTGCAGTACGCGATCGTGCGCGCCGCCGGGGCGACCGTGGCCACGACCGTCACCTACGTGGTGCCCCTGGTCGCCGTCATCGCCGGGATCGTCCTCCTGGGCGAGACCCTGGCCTGGAACCAGCCGGTGGGCGCCGTCGTGATCATCGTGGGCGCCGCCCTGTGCCAGGGCCTGCTGAGGGTGCGGCCCCTCAGAGCACGGTCCGACCGCTGATCCGCGCCGCGATCGAGGGCCCCCGCACGGCGATCCATGCCTGCGCTCGCGGCATCCGGTCCCGCACGCCCCGCTCCCACATCCGCCGGAACACCGGATCGTGCCGGGCCGCGGCCCGCGCACCGAGGTGGAAGCGATGGATCACCCTCGCCGCCAGCGGCACGAGTTCCGCGCGCTGCCCGCCGGTCAGCCCGTAGGCGTCGGCGAAGACCGCGACCCGGCGCGGAATGTGGGCCTCGGCCAGGGCGGGCGGACGGTCACGGGGATCGAGCAGCGGCGCCCACCAGTACAGGGCGTTGACCACGTCGTACAGGCGGGTGGTGGGCCTGGCCAGGTCGAAGTCGATCAGGGCGCTGGGCAGCCCGTCCCTGAAGACCACGTTGCCGGGGCAGTAGTCGCGGTGGCCGACCAGTTCGGCGGGCTCGTCCACCGGCGGCAGGTCGACGGTGTGCGCTCCGGGAAGGCCGCCCCACACCGCGTCGGGCGGGGGTTCCCAGCCCTGCGCGGCGTCGTGCAGCCGACGGATGAGGCCGGCCAGCGCGACCAGGACCGCCTCGCCCGTGGCCTCGGCGGGCAGCGGTTCCCTGGGGACGTCCCCGGGGACGTACGAGAGCACTTCGCGGCCCTGACCGTCCACACCGAGCGGAACCGGGGCCGCGGCGAAGCCCGCGTCGTGCAGGTGGGCGAGGTAGGCGCGCACGGTCGCGCTGAACGGGCGGACCGGTCGGCGCACGGTGTCGCCCACGCGCACGATCCCGGCGGTGACGCCGTCGCCCTCCAGCGGCTCCGTCGTCCCTGCTCGCGCGCCGGGGACCTCGTCGGTCATCTCTGCTCCACCCGGCCGACCCCGTCCGGGTGGGGCGGCCACTTACACGTCGGGGCGTGCGGGGCGACCCCGAACGCCCCGGCGGCGACGTCGTCGGTCAGTCCTCGCGCAGTCCTTCGACCGCCGTGGCGAGGTCCTCGGGGTAGGTGCTGGAGAACTCCACCGGGCGGTGCTCGGTGGGGTGGTCGAAGCCCAGCCGCACCGCGTGCAGCCACTGGCGCCGCACACCCAGGCGCTCGGCCAGCGACGGGTCGGCCCCGTAGAGGATGTCGCCCACGCACGGGTGCCGCAGCGCCGCCATGTGCACGCGGATCTGGTGGGTGCGCCCGGTCTCCAGCTTGATCTCCAGCAGGCTGGCGGCCCGGAAGGCCTCCTGGGTGTCGTAGTGCGTCACCGAGGGGCGTCCGCCCGCGACCACGGCCCAGCGCCCGTCACCGGCCGGGTGCCGGTCGATCGGCGCGTCCACGGTCCCGCGGAGCGGGTCCGGGTGGCCCTGGACGAGCGTGTGGTAGCGCTTGTCGACCGTGCGCTCCTTGAACGCCCGCTTGAGCACGCTGTAGGCGGTCTCGCTCTTGGCCACGACCATCAGGCCGGTGGTGTTGGCGTCCAGCCGGTGCACGATCCCCTGGCGTTCGGCGGCCCCGCTGGTGGCCAGCTGCACGCCGGAGGCCAGCAGCCCCTCCAGGACGCTCGGGCCGGTCCAGCCGACCGTGGGGTGGGCGACCACCCCGACCGGCTTGTCCACGACGATGATGTCGGCGTCCTCGTGCACGATCTTCATGCCCGGGACCGCCTCGGCCCGGGGCACCGGCGCGGTGGGCGGCGGGGGGAGGGTGATCTCCAGCCAGGCGCCCGCCTGCACGCGGTCGGACTTGCCCGCCTCGGAGCCGTCGACCAGGACGCTGCCGTCCACGATCAGTTCGGCGGCACGGGTCCGCGAGAGCCCGAACAATCGGGCGATCGCGGCGTCGAGCCGGTCGCCCTCCAGCCCGTCGGGCACGGGCAGGCTACGCGTGTCGCTCATGTGCCCTTCCCTTCGGTGGAGTCGTCGGACGGGGCGCTGCCGCCCTGGTCCTTCCCGGTCTTCTTCTCGGCCCGCGTGTCCTCGACGATCGCGCCGTCCATGCCCAGGCCCTTGAAGGTCAGGGCCACCACGAGGATCGCTCCGACCACCACGCAGGAGTCGGCGATGTTGAACACGGGGAAGTTCGGCACGCGGATGAAGTCCACGACCGCCCCGTGGAACGGAGCGGGGTCGCGGAAGTAGCGGTCGACGAGGTTGCCCGCGGCGCCGCCCATCATCAGCCCGAGCGTCACGCCCCACCACACACTGCGCACCCGTCGGCCGATGTAGGCGATGGCGAGGACCACGCACGTGGCGATGGTGGTGAACACCCAGGTGTAGTCGGTACCGAGCGAGAACGCCGCACCGGTGTTGAACACCAGGGTGAACTGGAGGAGGCTGCCGATCACGTCGACGCTCTCGCCCACGCCGAAGGTCGCCAGGACCCACTGCTTGGTGGCGAGGTCGACGAGGATCGCGGTGAGAGCGACGAGCAGCAGGAGCACGAACCTGCGCGGACGCGCACCCGTGTCGTCGTTCGTGGTCATGTTCTGGTCCCCAGAGGGCTCTACCTCAGTCAGCGACGCTCCTCGCGCTGTTTGCAGGTCACGCACAGGGTGGCTCGTGGAAAGGCCTGCAGGCGCGCCTTTCCGATGGCCCGGCCGCATGACTCACAGACCCCGTAGGTTCCCGCGTCCATCCGTTCGATCGCCAGCTCGCTCTTGGCGAGCAGGTCACGTGTATTGTAGGCCAACGCCAGATCGTGCTCGCGCTGGAAGGCCTTGGCTCCGGTGTCGGCGGGGTCGTCTCCAGCACCATCCACGGGGTCGTCGAGCCGCTCGGCGAGGGCCTTCTCGACTTCGCGGATCTCCTCCCTCGCCGTGGTGACGTCGGCCTCCAGACGATCGCGCACCTCGGCGATCTCATCCGACGTCCAGGGGTCCTCCCCCGGTCCGACAGGCAGTCCGGCGATCTTCGTGGCCTTCATCGCACTCCCCCTTTCCCTCCGGGGCGCCACCCACCCGTGCCCCCGCTGAGCTGCGAGGGCTCCCCCTCGGGCGGTGCCGCGCATGGTGCCGGAAGCTTAGGCAATCCGTCGCCGCATCGCAATCATCCCGACGGTGCGCCACCGGCCGCCGCGCCGTCCAGGACGCGGTGGAAACGGACCCTGTGCACGTACACGCCGTTGATGGGCCCCGACCGTTCGACGGCGTCGTCGGCCCGCCAGCCCTGGGCGGTGTAGAAGCGGCGCGCCCGGTCGTTGGCCGAGAGCACCCACAGCACCGCCTCGGCGTAGCCGCCCGCGGCGAGCGCGTCGGTGACCGCGCCCATCAGGCGCTGGTTGACGCCGGTGCCCCACACCTCGGGCACGGAGTAGAACGCCGCCACCTCCGGCACGTTGGGGCTCCCCTCCAGCGGCCCGAAGGTGGCGAAGGCCACCACGCTGCCACCCTCCTCGGCGACCAGCATCGCCTCCCTCGGCCAGTCCGCGTCCCCGATCCACCGTGCCCACCGGTCCGCCCGGCGCCCGGTCGTCAGGGCGTCCAGGTAGCTCTGCGGCATGATGCCGCGGTAGGCGGCCCGCCAGGAACGGACCTGCACGCCGGCGACGGCCTCGGCGTCCTCGACCCCTGCTCGGCGAATCGTCATGGCGCCATCCTGTCCCCCCGGCCGACCGCCGACAAGGGCCGACCGGCCCGGGCCCGCCCGGGCGCCGGCACCGGGCGCGCTACTCGGCGACGGCGAAGCCCCCGTAGTTGTCGGCCAGTGTGCCCAGGTGCGGTTCGTCGAACACCGCCGGGCCACCGTGCGGGCCGGTCAGCACCTCGATCACCCAGTCCGCGTCCTCGGCGTCGTCCTCGCCCGCGAGCATGTCGCGGTGCACCCGGCACGGCTCGTAGCCCTGCTCCTGGAGCTGCTCGGCCAGCTCGACCGCGTCCTCGCGGTCGGGCAGTGTCACCAGGACCGCACCCCGCGAACCCTCCGCCATGACGGCCCCTCTCCGAAATGGCGCGGTGGGCTGCACCGCGCTGCGTTATCCTGACTCCCAGATGGTGTCGATGGGGACGAGTAGTGCTGGCCCCGACCGGACGGACCACAGCCTAAAGGGCCGGGTCCGGCCCAGCGACCCGGGGACGGTGTGAGCCCGGGGGTACGACCAGCGCGAAGATCACCCCGGAGCCGCCGGAGGAACGGGCCGCCGTGCGCGCGCCCCAGTAGAACCGGCACCCGAGCAACGAAGTGGGATCCGCGACGCACCGCCCGGCGGCTCGCGCGCGGCTCCAAGGAGGGTGGTACCGCGGGGCTCCGGCCTCGTCCCTTCGTCAGGAAAACCCCTGATGGAAAGGTACGACGGTGGCCAACGACCCCCGGCCCGCATCCCGCGCGCTGCCCCAGCTGCCCGCGCAGATCGACCTGCCCGCGACGGAGCGCGAGATCCTCGGCCGCTGGTCGAAGGAGAACGTCTTCGAGCGCTCGCTCGACCAGACCCGCGGCGGCCCCAACTGGGTCTTCTACGAGGGCCCGCCCACGGCCAACGGCCAACCCGGCGTCCACCACGTCGAGGCCCGCGCCTTCAAGGACGTCTTCCCGCGCTTTCGCACCATGCGCGGCTACCACGTCGACCGCAAGGCCGGCTGGGACTGCCACGGCCTGCCCGTCGAGGTCGCCGTGGAGAAGGAACTGGGCCTGTCCGGCAAGAAGGACATCGAGGCCTTCGGCATCGCCGAGTTCAACGACCGCTGCCGCGAGTCCGTGCTGCGCAACGTCGACGCGTTCACCTCCATGACCGAGCGCATGGGCTACTGGGTCAACATGGACGACGCCTACCGCACCATGGACCCGCAGTACGTGGAGTCCGTGTGGTGGGCGCTCAAGCAGATCTGGGACAAGGGCCTGCTGGTCCGCGACTACCGGATCAGCCCGTACTGCCCGCGATGCGGCACCACGCTGTCCGACCACGAGCTCGCGCAGGGGTACGAGACCGTCACCGACCCGTCGGTGTACGTCCGCTTCCCGGTGACCTCCGGTCCGCTGGCCTCGCCCGAGCACCCCACGTCCCTGCTGGTGTGGACCACGACCCCGTGGACGCTGGTGTCCAACACCGCGGTCGCGGTGCACCCCGACGTGGAGTACGTGGTGGCCACCAACGGCGACGAGCGGCTGCTGGTCGCCCGCCCGCTGTTCGAGAAGGTCCTCGGCGAGGGCTGGGAGCTCACCGGCGAGAGCTTCGAGGGCGACGAGATGGAGCGCTGGACCTACCAGCGGCCCTTCGACCTGGTGGACTTCGACGAGACCGCGCACTTCATCGTCCTGGCCGACTACGTCACCGTCGAGGACGGCACCGGCCTCGTCCACCAGGCGCCCGCCTTCGGTGCCGACGACATGACGGTGTGCCGCGCCTACGGACTGCCCGTGGTCAACCCGGTCCGTCCCGACGGCACCTTCGAGGCCGACCTGGGCCTAGTGGGCGGCGTCTTCTTCAAGACGGCCGACAAGACGCTGGTACGCGACCTCAAGGACCGCGGCCTGCTCTACCGGCACCAGAGCTACGAGCACTCCTACCCGCACTGCTGGCGCTGCCACACGGCGCTGCTGTACTACGCGCTCCCGTCCTGGTACATCCGCACCACCGCGGTCAAGGACGAGCTGATCGCGCAGAACGACGTCACCCACTGGGTGCCGGAGAACGTCAAGGAGGGCCGCTTCGGCGAGTGGCTGCGCGGCAACGTCGACTGGGCGCTCTCCCGCAACCGCTACTGGGGCACGCCGCTGCCGATCTGGGAGTTCCCCGACGGCCGGCAGATCTGCGTGGGCTCCCTGGAGGAGCTGGGCCGCCTGAGCGGGCAGGACCTGTCGAACCTGGACCCGCACCGCCCGTACGTGGACGACATCGTCATCCCCGACCCGGACGCCGATCCCTCCCTGCCGGAGGAGCAGCGGGTCGCCCGGCGCGTGCCCGAGGTCATCGACGCCTGGTTCGACTCCGGTTCCATGCCGTTCGCCCAGTGGGGCGCGCCGCACCAGAACCACGAGACGTTCCAGGAGAACTTCCCGGCGCAGTACATCTCCGAGGCCATCGACCAGACCCGCGGCTGGTTCTACTCGCTGCTGGCGGTCAGCACCCTGGTGTTCGGCCGCAACTCGTTCGAGAACGTGGTCGTGCTCGGCCACATCCTCGCCGAGGACGGCCGCAAGATGAGCAAGCACCTGGGCAACGTCATGGAGCCCATCGCGGTGATGGACCGGCACGGCGCCGACGCGCTGCGGTGGTTCATGCTGGCCAGCGGCTCGCCGTGGACCGCCCGCCGGGTGGGCCACGCCGCCCTGGAGGAGATCGTCCGCAAGGTGCTGCTCACCTACTACAGCACCGTGTCGTTCTTCACCCTGTACGCCAACGCCGGCGAGGGCTGGGACCACTCCATGCTGGAGAAGGCCCCGGCGCCGCAGGACCGGCCGCTGCTGGACCGGTGGCTGCTCTCCGAGCTCCACGAGGTGGTCCGCGACGTCACGCAGGCCATGGACGCCTTCGACACCACCACGGCCGGGCGCCGGCTGACGGCGTTCGTCGACGACGTGTCCAACTGGTACGTGCGCCGCTCCCGCCGCCGGTTCTGGGGCGGGGCGAGCACCCCGGAGGGCGCTTCGGCGTTCGCGACCCTGTTCGAGGCGCTGGAGACCGTCACACTGCTGATGGCGCCGGTCGTGCCGTTCCTGACCGACCACGTGTGGTCGGCGATCCGCCGTCCGGGCGCGGCGGACTCGGTGCACCTGGCGTCCTGGCCCCAGGTCCGCGAGGACCTCATCGACACCGAGCTGTCGGGCCACATGGCGCTCACGCGCCGCCTGGTCGAGCTGGGGCGCTCCGCGCGCGTCGACTCGGCCATGCGCACCCGGCAGCCGCTGGCCCGCGCCCTGGTGGGCGCTCCGGGGTTCGCCGAGCTGCCCGAGCAGCTGCGGGCGCAGATCTCCGACGAGCTCAACGTGGCCGGGCTGGACTCGCTGTCCTCCGTGGGCGGCGACCTGGTGGACTACATCGTGAAGCCGAACTTCCGGTCGCTGGGCAAGCGGTTCGCCAAGCGCACGCCGCTGGTGGCCAAGGCCGTCCAGTCCGCCGACCCGGCCGCGCTGGTGGAGCAGGTGCGCGCCAGCGGCTGGGCCCGGGTGCAGGTCGAGGACGAACCGGTCGAGGTCAGCGCCGACGAGCTGCTGGTCACCGAACAGCCGCGCGAGGGCTGGGCGGTCGCCTCGGAGTCCGGTGAGACCGTCGCCCTGGACCTGGAGCTGACGCCGGAGCTGCGCCGCGCCGGTCTGGCGCGCGAGATGGTCCGGATGCTGCAGGAGGCGCGCAAGAACAGCGGGCTGGACGTCTCGGACCGGATCCACGTGTGGTGGTCGGCCACGGACGCGAGCACCGAGCGGGCGCTCCTGGAGCACTCCGAGAGCATCGCCGGGGAGGTGCTGGCGGACGCGTTCGTCGCCGGTGAGATCGCCGGGGACCTGCACACCGCCTCCTCCGAGGAGTTCGGTGTGGCCTTCGGGTTCCGCCGGGCCTGACCCGACGCGAACGGGCGCCGCTCCCTGGGGAGCGGCGCCCGTCGTATGTTCGGGAGTCAGGAGACCTGGTCGGGGTCCCTGCGGGACGGACCGTCGCCGGACGAAGGCTCGTCCTCGGCGTCCAGGATGGCCGCGTAGGCCACGTCGGAGTCCTCCTCGGTCTCCGCCGCCGGGGCCCGGTAGGTGAACGCCGACGCCTCTCCTGCGTGCGGATCCGGCGCCTGGTCGGTGTCGGTGCTCGGCACACGGTAGGAGAAGGTCGCCGTCTCGTCGGCGTCCCCGCCGTCCTCGGCGCTCTCGCCGGAAGACCCGGCCGACTCGTCGGCTCCAGCGTCATCGTTCAGATCAGAGGGCTCAGCGGGCTCAGCGGTCTCGTCCACCGCAGAAGACTCAGCGAACGCGTCGGCCCCGGCGTCCTCGTTTCGCTCAGAAGGCTCGACCCAGGCGTCCTCGTTCACACCAGAGGGCTCAGCGGGCTCCTCAGCCTCGTCCACGTCAGAGGGGTCGAAGATCGCCTGGTTCTCCCCGCCCTCGTCCACCGCAGACGGCTCAGCGGACGCGTGATCGTCCGGGCTCGGCACCCGGTAGGAGAAACCCGCCGTCTCCTCGGAGTCCGTGTCGGTCACCACGGGCGCGTCCGCGTCAGAGGCGTCATCGAACCCCGTGGGCCCGTGGTCGACCGCGTCCGGCACCTGGCCGGAGAAGTCCGAGAACTCGTCCGCGCCGGAGCCGGCGGGCTCGACGGCGGCGGTGGGGACCCGGTAGCTGAACGCCCCCTCCACGGTGTCCGCGTCCGACTCGGCGGCCTCGTCCGCGGCGGAGGTCACGCGCGCGTCGTCGGGTTCGTCGTAGGTCTCGTGCGCGACCGGATCGACCTCGTCGCGGGCGTCCGCGGTCGGGACCCGGTAGTGGAACCCCGGGTCCTCGTCGGCATCGGCGTCGTCCACCGACCCCTGGTCCTGGGACTCGGCCCAGGCGCTGCTCCTGGCGGTCTCGCCGACGGCCGTCTCCTCGACCTCCGCCTCAGCGGCGTTGCCCGGGGCGTGCCCTGACGAGTCGAACGCGTCGAAGGCGTTCGGCTCCTCGTCTGGGGTGACACCGCTCGGGGCCGGGAGCACGTGCTCCTCGTTCTCGCCGGCCTCCGGCTCGTCCGCGCGGGACGGGGCCCGGTCGGCGAAGGCCTCCGACTCCTCGGGCGCCGGATCCGGCACCGCGTCGTGCCCGGAGGGCGTCGCCGCCCAGGAGCGCTCATCGAAACGGCCCTGGTGCGGGATCCGGTAGTCGAAGGTCTCCGGTTCCGCGGCGGGCGGGGCGTCCGCGGCGTGTCCGTACGGGCGGGCCGGGTCGGGGTCAGGCGACCCGGTGGCCGCTTCCGGCCACTCCCCCGCGGCCGGTGTGAATCCTGTGCTGCCGTGCTCCGACACAACACTGTCCCGCACCGGCCCGGAAGCCGGTGCGGGTACGCGCCCAGAATCCTCCGGCACGCTGTGCGTTCCCGGTGGCGTCGCCGCCGTGGTGGCCACGGCGGGGACGGACGACTTCCCCAAACCGTCCGTCCCGGTACGCGTCCGGTCCTGTCCTGCCTTCCGCAGCCCGCCTTGTATCAGCGCCGCCGCCAGAAGCAGGACGCTGATTCCGCCGAGCCCGAGTGCGATGTACACCAGGGTGATCTCGGCCAGGAAGAGGGCAGCCGCGATGGTGGCGATGGCCGCCAGCACCGCCACGGTGGCGAGGATGCTCAGGATCACGGGTCGACCAGGGCCTTTACACATGTGGAGCCGGAGTCTTCAGTTGTTCGGAAACGCATGCCGCCGATGATCAGCGACGCTCGTGGGGAGCCTCACCCGGGTGGAATCCACCGTGCTGCGCGGGCTCGGGCTGGCCGAACGGGTTACCGCCGGGGCCGTGCTGCTGCAGCGCGGGCGTGCCACCGGTCGGGGGAGCCATCGTCTGGAAGCCGCCCGTGGTGTTCGGGTTGGCCTCAGCGGGCTTGCCCTCCTCGTTGAGCTCACGCAGCTGGCGCTCGAAGTAGTCCTTCAGGCGGCTGCGGTACTCACGCTCGAAGTCCTTGAGCACGTTGACCTTGTGCTCCAGCTCCTCGCGCTGCTGCACGAGGCTGCCCATGACCTGGCGGTGGCGCTCCTGGGCGTCGCGGTCCAGGTTCTCCGAACGCGCGCGGGCCTCACCGATGATCTGGTCGGCCTGGCGGCGAGCCTTGCCGAGGATGTCCTCGGACTCGTGCCGGGCGCGGCCCAGGGTCTCGTCGGCCTCGCGGCGGGCGTCGGAGATCGCCTGGTCGGCGGTCTGCTGGGCGAGAGCCAGGACACGTGCGGCCGTGTCCATGTTCTCCTCGCCGCCCATCGACATGTTGGCGCCGGTCATCTGCATCTGCTGCTGCGGCGCCGGCTGGGGCTCGACGGCCTGGGGAGCCTGGACCGGCTCGGGGCGCATCTGCTCCATCTGCGGCTCCGGAGCGGCCTGCTCCTGGGGCTGCTGGAAGTCCTGCATGCCGGCGTTGGGGACCTTGCCCCGCAGGCACTCGGCCAGCTTGCCGCGCAGTTCCTCGTTCTCCTGGATCAGGCGGTCGAGCTCTGACTCGACCTCGTCGAGGAAGGCGTCGACCTCTTCCTCGTCATACCCCGGTCGAAGCCGGGTTGTACTGAACTGCTTGTTCCGCACATCGGCGGGTGTCAGCGGCATGTTCGTCTCCTTGGCGCGCTTGGAGTCTGTCCGTAGGGACGCTACCTGATCGTGACCTTACGGCAATCCAGATCATGACCAAGACCACATATCGGAACCCGAGGCACAACAGTCGCCTCTGGTCCCACCTGACTAGATGAAGGCCCGAATGAGGAACATCAGAATGTAGATGCCGAAGAAGAGGACCAGCACACTCAGGTCGAGTGCGATGCTCCCCAGGCGTACAGGCCTGATGAACCGGCGCAGGAACTTCAGGGGTGGGTCGGTGATCGAGTACACGATCTCGGCGAGCACGAGAACGAACCCCCGAGGACGCCAGTCCCTGGAGAAGGACTGCACCATCTCCAGAACCACCCTCGCGATCAGCACGAACAGGAAGAGCTGTAGCGCGAAGAGCAGCGCGGACAGGACGTAAATCACGGTCGTTCCTCGACCCAATCTCTGGACGGATGTGACGGTCTAGCTCTGGTTGAAGAACCCTCGCTCGGCGATCCGCGCCTTGTCTTCGGCGGTCACCTCGACGTTGGCCGGGGACAGCAGGAACACCTTGTTGGTCACGCGTTCGATACTGCCATGCAGACCGAAGATCAGACCAGCCGCGAAGTCGACGAGACGCTTGGCGTCGCTGTCGACCATCTCGGTCAGGTTCATGATCACCGGCGTGCCTTCCCGGAAATGCTCTCCGATAGTACGCGCCTCGTTGTAGGTGCGTGGGTGGAGCGTAGTGATTCGCGCCAGGTCGGCGGTCGAGGCCGTCATGGTGGTGCCACCGCGTCGGTCACCTGAACCCAGGTAGTCGCCGGCGTCCGTCACGTCCTCGCCCCGTACTTCCTCGCCACGAGGAGGCTCGGCGTCGCGGTCACGCTGCTGCACCTCCACGCCCTCGTCGAAATCATCGAACTCATCATATTCGTCCGCATAACGGTGATCGTAACGGTCGTCCTCCACGAGGCCGAGGTAGACCGCCATCTTGCGCATCGCGCCGGCCATCTCATGTCCTCCGTCGTCCCCGCGGCCCTCACACCGCAGCCGACTGTTCAACATCACCCGTCCGGCCCGTGTGAGCGGGATGGACGCCCTTTCGGGCGAACTCCACAGACGGGCTCCAAGGTCTATGTGGGGACATTACCCCACGATCGGCCCGCGGTCGCCGAGCAACGCCGTGCCGAGCCGCACGTGTGTCGCTCCCCGCTCGACCGCCGATTCGAGGTCCGCGCTCATCCCCGCGGACACCATAGTGGCCCGAGCGTAGCGATCGCGGATCCGCTCCGCGACTCCTTTGAGCCGGGCGAAGGCCTGCGAGGCGTCCCCGCCCAGCGGGGCCACGGCCATCACGCCGCCGAGTGTCAGCGCGTCGTGTTCCTCCACGCGGGCGGCCAGCTCCAGCGCGTCGTCGGGGTCGACTCCGCCGCGCGGGCCGATCACGCCCGCCCGCGAGTCCTCGTCCAGATTGACCTGGATCAGGCAGGTCAGCCGCCTGCCGGCCGCCTCGGCCCGATCGCCCAGGGCGCGGGCCAGCTTGGCGCGGTCCACCGAGTGGACGACATCGGCGTAGGAGGCCACCGAGCGGGCCTTGTTGGTCTGGAGCTGGCCCACGAAATGCCAGGTCAGGTCGAGGTCGGCGGTCTCGGCGGCCTTGGGCGCCGCCTCCTGGTCGCGGTTCTCCCCCACGTCGGTGACGCCGAGGGAGGCCAGGATCCGCACGTCGTCGGCGGGATGGGTCTTGGTGACCGCGATCAGTGACACCTCGGAGGGGTCCCGGTCGGCCTTGAGGCAGGCGGCCTCGATCCTGGCCCGTGCCGCCTGGAGGTTCGCCCTGACCTGTTCGACGCGTGCGGGGTCGGCGTGTGACACGGTGTCCCTTCTCATGCCCCGGGGCGGAGCACTCCCTGGTGTAGGAGGTTGCTGATGTGAAATGTGTGAGTCATGAAGCTCACGGGACCGTTCTACCCGAGATCGGCGCCGTGCCGTCCCCGACCGTCCTGGCAAGACCGCGGGGGTGGCCGGGTGTGGCCCCGGCGTGGCCGGATATGGCCGGACGATCGTCAGGTACGCCAGACGAAGGATGCGAACCGGCCCGTCGGCGCGTCCCGGCGGTGGGAGAAGAGTTCGGGGGTCTCCAGGGTGCAGCGGCCGTCGCTGGAGATGTCGGCGACGCCCGCGCGGCGCAGCTGGGCGGTGACCGCGGCGAGCATGTCGACGCCGGTGGTGCCCTGGCGCGTGGAGCACGCCGCCTCGGGCGTGTCCCGCGCGGTCTCGGCCTGCATCTCGGGCGGGACCTCGTAGCACTTGCCGCAGATGGTCGGCCCCAGGTGGACGCGGATGCGGTCCGCGCGGGCGCCCTGCCCGACCATGGCCTCGACCAGGCGGGCGGCCACGCCCCCCGCGGTGCCCAGACGCCCCGAGTGGGCCGCGCCCAGGACCCCGGCCGCGCCGTCGGCGGCCATGACGGGCAGGCAGTCGGCGGCCAGTGACGCCAGGACCAGGTCCGGACGCGTGGTCACCACGCCGTCGCAGGTCCCCACCCCGCCGGGCTCGGTCGCCACGAGGACGTCGGTGCTGTGCACCTGGTTCATCCACACCACCCGCTCGGCCTCGAAGCCCAGTTCGGCGGCGATGCGCCTGCGGTTCTCCAGGACGGGCTCCCGCTCGTCCCCCGAGCCCAGGCCGAGGTTGAGCGACGCGAACGGCGGAGCGGACACTCCGCCGCTCCGCTCGGTGACGGCGGCACGGACTCCGTGCCCCAGATCGATGACGCTGCCCATGCGTGTGACCAAGCCCCCCTCGTTTCCCACCATCGTCCTCGATCCGCCAGGCAGGGAGCACGGCCGCCTCAAAGGGGAGCCGACGGTTCCGGGTGCTGTGCGTCGGGGCCGTTGACAGGTCGATGCTACCGGTGGCCGTCAGGGGCGGCCGACCCGCTCGGAGCATGCGAACGGGGCTCCGCCCGGCGGGCGGAACCCCGTTTCTCGCTCCGTTCGGGAGCGCCTACTTCAGGAACTCGGGCACGTCCAGGTCGTCGGGGTCGTCGAAGATCACCCGGCGCCGAGGCGTGGTCACCTCGCCGCGACGGTCGGCCGACGCGTCGGAGACGGCGTGGATGTGGCTGGACTGGCCGTCCTGCCGCTCCTCGTACTGCTCCTGCGGCTCGGTCTCGCGCACCTCCGGCTGCGCGGGCTCCGGAGCGGGGCCCCCGTAGGTGTAGGACTCCACCGGCTGGGCCTCGGCGGTGCCGTGGTCCGGTGCCGCCGGCTCGGCCGGGGCCGGCTCCGGCTCGGCCTGCGCGGGCGGCGCCTGGTAGGCCGGTGCGGGCTCCGCCGGACGGCTCACCGGCGCAGCGGGCCGCGCGGGCTCCTGCGCCGGTGCGGGCGCAGGGGCGGGCTCGGCCGGACGCGACGGCGCGATCCACGGCACGCTGGTGGCCGACGCCCCGCTCGCGCCCGCGGCGGCGGACGCCGCCCGGGCGGACGATCCCTCCCGGCCGGACGCGACGCCCCCGCTGGGGGCGGCGGCCTCAGGAGGGTCCACCGGCCGGTGCTCCCGGGCCACCCCTCCGTTGACCTCGGGTTCGTCGAAGCCTGCGGCGATCACGGTCACGCGGACCTCGTCGCCCAGGGCGTCGTCGATGACGGCGCCGAAGATGATGTTGGCCTCGGGCGCGGCCGAGTTCGCCACCAGTTGGGCGGCCTCGTTGATCTCGAACAATCCCAGGTCGGAACCGCCCTGAATGGACAGCAGCACCCCGTGGGCTCCGTCGATGCTCGCTTCCAGCAGAGGTGACGAGATCGCCATCTCCGCCGCCGCGACCGCACGGTCGTCCCCGCGTGCGGAGCCGATGCCCATGAGTGCCGACCCCGCGCCGGACATGACCGACTTGACGTCGGCGAAGTCCAGGTTGATCAGGCCCGGTGTGGTGATCAGGTCGGTTATGCCCTGCACACCGGAGAGCAGGACCTGGTCGGCGGCCTTGAACGCGTCCAGAACGCTGACCTGTCGGTCAGAGATGGACAGCAGCCGGTCGTTGGGAATCACGATGAGTGTGTCGACCTCCTCGCGGAGCATCGCTATCCCCGACTCGGCCTGTGTGGCCCTGCGCTTGCCCTCGAAGCCGAAGGGCCGCGTGACCACACCGATCGTGAGGGCGCCCAGGGACCGCGCGATGTTCGCGACGACCGGGGCGCCGCCGGTGCCGGTGCCGCCCCCCTCGCCCGCGGTGACGAAGACCATGTCGGCCCCCTTCAGGACCTCCTCGATCTCCTCCCTGTGGTCCTCGGCCGCCTGGCAGCCGACGTCGGGGTTGGCTCCGGCTCCCAGGCCGCGCGTGAGTTCTCGGCCGACGTCGAGCTTGACGTCGGCGTCACTCATCAGCAGCGCCTGGGCGTCGGTATTGATGGCGATGAACTCGACGCCCTTGAGCCCCTCTTCGATCATTCGGTTGACGGCGTTGACACCGCCGCCGCCGATGCCGACGACTTTGATGACCGCGAGGTAGTTCTGCGGTGCTGCCACGACGAGGGGCCTTTCCGCTCGCATACGCCGTTCCGTCATCGCCCCGGTGGCGGTGGGCCACCGGCGACGCCTCTGGTTCGGCATCCGGTTCTACAGTGTGCGTTTCGGGTGAACCCTCCGCCGCGTGCGCCGGTGGCGCCTCGGCTCGGGCCCCCGGGGCCACCAGGTCCGTTCCCGCGCCGGTTCTGCCTACCGGCGGGGCCCGTCCTCTCGACGGACACCACGGTCTCGCGTACCCCTAAAGCGTGTTTTGTTGCTTTGTTGACGTTGGTTGTGCTTCCCGACAGTAAGCGGACCGCCGACTACGGGCAACCGATGACGAGGTCAGCCTAACGTCGTATAACGCAAGGAAGCGAAGTGCGCACCCGGCGCGTCGCGTCTGGAATGTCCTCGTCGGGTGCCCGGTGACCCCGCAGGGCGGTCGACCGGTGACCGTGAGGGAGCCCAGCAGCCCGCGCGGACCGGACACGAGGTCTTGGCTTGTCCCGGAATCGCCCTTCACCGGACGATGGCCAGATCGGGGGTGCCGACGTCGTAGACGCGTTCCTCGGCGGGCGGGTGCTCGCGCATGAGGACACGGAGGATCTCGCTCTTGTCCTCGGTGCGCTCGGGGTCGCCCCACTCCACGAGCGCCCCGTTGCCGAGTTCGACGGTGATCGCGCCGGTGTCGGTGGCGTCGATGAGCTGGATCTGGGCCAGCAGCGAGTCCGGCGCCTGCTCGACGATGTCGGCGGCGGCCCGGACCGCGTCGTTGCCCTCGATCTCACCCGTGACCCGGACCAGCGGGTGGGTCCCGGGCCGTGTCGAGGAGTCCTCGATGCGCACGCCGTCCCCGTCCACCAGCCGGTATTCGTCGCCCACGCGCAGGGCGAGCAGCGGACGGCGCTCCACGACCTCCACCCGCAGGGTCGCCGGCCAGCCGCGCCTGACCGTCGCGGACTCGACCAGGTCGAGGGACTCCGCCCGGGCCGCGCTGCGGTCCAGGTCCACGCGGATCAGGGGCGTGCCCGTCGGCACGCCGACGGCGGCCACGACCTCCTCGGAGGAGACCCGGTCCAGGCCGGTGACCTCGATCCCGCGGACGACGAGCAGCCGGGAGCCGAGCAGCACCCAGCCGACCACGCAGACCAGGGAGACCACGAGCAGCGCCACGAAGGCGACCTTCCACGGGTCGGACTTGGTCCGCGCGGCCGGTGTCGGCGCGGACGCGGGCGCGGTGGCCTCGTCCTGGTCGGTGCTCATCCGATCCCCCTGTTTCTGGCGCCCTCGTGAGCCCACGCCCTCGCCCGCCACCACCCTGACGCCTGCGGCGCGGCCTCTTCCCACCGCGCACACGCAAGGCGCGCTCGTGCGGGCCCACGTGTGCACCCGCGACCTCCTGGGGCCGGTGGGTCTTCCGCGACCCCAGGAGTACCGGTGGCGCCCCGATCCTTCAAGCTTCCGGGCACCGTGTTCCCGGTGCTATCCGAGGGCCTCGACGATCTGCGGGCCCAGCTCGGTGACGTCGCCGGCTCCCATGGTGAGCACGATGTCTCCGGGACGGGTGAGGTCGGCGACCGCGCGCACGACCTCCTCGCGGCCCGGCACGTAGTACACGTGGTCGTGGGTGACGCGCGAGGTGATGAGTTCGCCGGTGACTCCGGGCTCGGGGTCCTCGCGGGCCGCGTAGACCTCCATCACCACGACCTCGTCGGCGAGGCTGAGCGCCGCGGCGAACTCCTCGGCGAAGAAGCGGGTGCGGCTGTACAGGTGCGGCTGGAAGAGGGCCACGACACGGCCTTCGGGACGGCCCTGCGCGGCCGCCTCGTCGGCCAGGGAGGCCAGCGCGGCGCGGGTGGCGCGCAGGTCGGCCTCGATCTCCGTGGGGTGGTGGGCGTAGCTGTCGTAGACGGCCACACCCCCGGCCTCGCCCTTGGGCTCGAAGCGGCGCGCCGCCCCGACGAAGTCGGCGATGCCCTCCACCGCGACCTGGAGGTCGTGGCCGAGCTCGTCGGCCACGGCCACGGCCGCGGCGGCGTTGAGCACGTTGTGCAGCCCGGGGACGGCGACCACGCCCTCGATCGGGTCCTCGCCGCCGGCGGTCTCCAGGGTGAACTCGGTGGCGAAGCCCCGCGCGCTGATCCGGGTGATCCGGTAGTCGGCCTCGGCGGCCTCCCCGTAGGTCCGCACCCGCTTGCCGCGCTCGCGGGCGAGGTCGGCGACCCGGCGGGCGCCGGGGTCGTCGATCCCGACGATCAGCGTGCGCTCGACGCGGTCCACGAAGGAGGCGAAGTTGGCGTGGATCTCATCGATGCCGCTGTAGTTGTCGAGGTGGTCGGCCTCGACGTTGGTGACCACGGCGATCCTCGGGGAGAGCATGAGGAAGGAACCGTCGCTCTCGTCGGCCTCGGCCACGATGGCCTCGCCCGTCCCGGCGTCGGCGCCCAGGCCGGTGGTGACCAGCTTGCCGCCGATCACGTAGCCGGGGTCGGCGCCCAGGTGCTGGAGCACCACGGCGACCATCGAGGTGGTGGTGGTCTTGCCGTGGGTGCCCGAGATCGCGATGCCCTCGCGGCCCAGCAGCAGGGCCCCCAGGGCGGCGGCCCTGGGCAGCACCCGCAGGCCGCGGCGGTGGGCCTCGACCAGTTCGGGGTTGTCCTCACGGATCGCGGACGAGACCACGAGGGTCTCGGCCGGGCCGAGGTGCTCGGCGCGGTGGCCCACGTGGACGGTCGCGCCCATCGCCTCCAGCTCGCGCAGGACGTCGCTGTCGCGGGCGTCGCTGCCCGAGACCTCCACCCCGGACTGCAGCAGGACCCGGGCGATGCCGGACATGCCCGCACCGCCGATCCCGATGAAGTGGGTGCGGCCGAGCTTGTCGACGGGGACCGGGTCGGTCGCCTGGACCAGGCTCATCGTGCGTCCTTCCCGTCGTCGTAGAACGCCTCGTCCTCGGCGTCCTCGTCCTGGATCGGAATCTCCGGCGTGGGGTTGTCGCCCCTGGCGATGGCCAGCACCTCGCGCGCCAGTGCCTCGTCGGCGTCTCTGCGGCCCATCCGTGCGGCCGCCTCGGACATGGTCACGACGCGGTCGGTGTCGGTGAGCAGCGGGATGAGTTCGCCCGCGATCCACTCCACGGAGATGTTGGAGTTGTTCACCATGAGCCCGCCGCCGGCGGCGACGATCGGTTCCGCGTTCTTGGCCTGCTCGCCGTTGCCGATTGCCAGCGGCACGAACGCGCCGGGCAGGCCGACGGCGGTCAGCTCGGCGCAGGTCATCGCCCCGGAGCGGCACATCGCCACGTCCGCGGCCGCGTAGGCCATGTCCATGCGGTCGACGTAGGGGACCGCGACGTAGGGGATGCCGTCCTCGGTCAGGTCCTGGGGCTCGTCGGCGTTCTTGGGACCGACGACGTGCAGGACCTGCACGCCCTGGTTCCGGAAGTAGGGCCGGGCGGCGAAGGCGGTCTCGTTGAGCCGCTGCGCCCCCTGGGAGCCGCCGAAGATCAGCAGCGTGGGCAGGTCGTGGCGCAGGCCGAAGAACGCACGGGCCTTGTCGCCCATGGCGAGGCGGTCCAGCGTGGAGATCTGCCGGCGCAAGGGGATGCCGATGAACCGGCCGCCCCGGATCTGCGCGTGGGGGTGACCGGTGTACACGTGCGGGGTGAGGCGGGCGCCGAGCCGGTTGGCCAGACCGGGCAGCGGGTTGGCCTCGTGCACGACCGTGGGGATGCGGCGCCGGCGCGCGGCCAGGTAACCGGGGGTGGCGACGTAGCCGCCGAAGCCGACGAGGATGTCGGCCTGGAGCCGGTCGAGCTGGTCGCCCGCGGCGCTGAGCGCTCCCGCGAGCTTGCCCGGCACGGTGAGCAGTTTGGGGGTGAGTCTGCGCGGAAGGGGGACCGCGGGGATCAGGCCCAGTTCGTAACCGCGCATGGGCACCAGCCTGGTCTCCAGGCCCCGTTCGGTACCCAGGCACAGGATCTCCGTGCTCGGTTCGAGCCGCCGCAACGCGTCCGCAAGGGAGAGTGCGGGCTCGATATGCCCGGCCGTGCCGCCTCCGGCGAGGGCTACCCTCATCGTCGCTTATTCCTCCTTGGTCGGTCACCTGCCGGGACCGGTCCGTTCCTGTGCTTGGCCGTGGTCGTCCCACCGCGGGGGCCCGGCGTCCGCGGGCCGCGCGCCGTGGTGGGGCGCCTGGAGGTGGTGTTCGCGGCCCGTTCCCTGAGGGGGGACGCGAACCTGTCCAGGCCCAGCCAGCTTAGAGCCCTTTGTGCCCAGCCGGGACCCCGGGCCGCCAGGGCTTTCTGCGCCTGGGGCTCCGTCCGGGCCAGGGAGAGCAGCACGCCGAGCCCGATCATGGTGGGGATGAGCGAGGATCCGCCGTAGGACACCAGGGGCAGCGGGATGCCGGTCACGGGCAGCAGGCCGACGACGGCCGCGATGTTGATCATGGCCTGACCGATGATCCAGGTCACGATGGCGGCGGCGGCCATACGCGGGAACGGTTCGCTGACGCGGGTCGCCACGCGCAGCCCGGCGTA
This sequence comes from Nocardiopsis sp. Huas11, assembly GCF_003634495.1. Lineage (GTDB taxonomy): Bacteria > Actinomycetota > Actinomycetes > Streptosporangiales > Streptosporangiaceae > Nocardiopsis. Next base: position 6,149,167 of record NZ_RBKY01000001.1, read on the forward strand.
GCCCAGGACGCCGAACAGGCCCAGCACGAGCAGGGTGCCGATGAGGCCGAACTCCTCACCGATGATGGCGAAGATGAAGTCGGTCTCGGCGAAGGGCAGAAAGCCCCACTTCTCCCGGCTGCCTCCGATGCCCACGCCCAGGATGCCGCCCGTGCCCAGGGCGTAGAGCCCGTGCAGGGACTGGAAGTTCGCTCCGGTCGGGTCGGCGCTCGGGTCGAGGAAGTGGGTCACGCGCCGGAGCCGGTAGGGCTCGATCGCGATGACGATGACGGCCAGGGTCAGGACGAGCCCGATCATGGCGACGAAGAGCCGGCCGGGCGCGCCCACGACCCACAGCAGGCCGAGGAAGGTGAGCAGCAGGACCAGGGTGGTGGACAGGTCGGAGCCGATCAGCACGAGCAGCGCCAGCAGGCCGCAGCCGGGCAGCAGCGGGAAGAGCAGGTGGCGCCACTCGGTGAGTTCGCGCAGCTCGTCCTTGCGCGCCAGGATGTTGGCGCCCCACAGGGCGAAGGCCAGCTTGGCCGGCTCGGAGGGCTGCATCACCACTCCCCCGATGTCGAGCCAGCGCACGGCGCCGTTGATCTCGGTCCCCTGGAACGCGGTGATGAGCAGCAGGGCGACGGAGATGATCATCGCGGGGTAGCCGACCAGGCGGAAGGCCCACGGGGGCAGCTGCGAGGCGACCAGCATGAGCGGCAGGCCGATCGCGGCCGAGACCGCCTGCTTCTGGAACATGGAGAAGGCGGAGCCCGTCTCGGTGATCGAGTTGACCATGGTCGAGGACAGCACCATGACCAGTCCCAGGGCGATGAGCATCACTCCGCTGCCCAGGACGAGGTAGTAGGAGGTGAGGGGGCGGTCCAGCGACCGTACCCACTCGCGCCACACGGGCCTGTCGCGGCCACCGGTCACCGCACGCCCCTGGGTCACCCGGGGGACCGTCGTCGTCGCCATCCACACCCTCCGCACGATTCGCGCCTCAATACTGGCGTACCGGCGGGTCGGGAACCGTGGACATTTCCCGCGTGTTGGCCATGTTCGGCGCGCCGGGGCGTGGTGGTGGACACACGACTCACCGCCCGCGCGCGATTCGATCACGCACGGGCGGCGGTTGACTACTCAGCGCAGGCGGCGGACGGCGTCGGCGAAGAAACGGCCCCGCTCGGGGTAGTTGGTGAACATGTCCATGGAGGCGGCGGCCGGTGCCAGCAGCACCGTGTCCCCCTCCTCCGCCAGGGCGGCGGCCTCGGCGACCACCGTGTCCATGACCGTGGGGTGCCCGGGCTCGGCCACGGCGGGCCCCTCCACCTCGACCACGGGGACGTCGGGCGCGTGCCGCTCCAGCGCCTCCCGGATGCGGTCGCGGTCGCGGCCGATGAGGACGGCGCCGCGCAGCCGGTTCGCGGACGCGGCGACGAGTTCGTCGACCTCGGCGCCCTTGAGCAGGCCGCCGGCCACCCACACCACGGAGGCGTAGGAGTTCAGGGAGGCGGCCGCCGCGTGCGGGTTGGTCGCCTTGGAGTCGTCCACATAGTCGACCCCGCCGACCGTGGCCACGTGGGCGATGCGGTGCGGTTCGGGCTCGAACGCGGCCAGGCCGGCCCGCACCGCGGCGGGCGCGACGCCCACCGACCGGGCCAGGGCGGCGGCGGCGAGCGCGTTGGCCACGTTGTGCGGCGCCGGCGGACGGACGTCGGCGAGCGTGGCGAGTTCCTCGGCGCTGGCGACGGGGTCGGCGACGAAGGCGCGGTCCACCAGCAGGTCCTCGACCACTCCCAGCTCCCCCGCCCGGGGCGTGTCCAGCCGGAAGCCGACGAGCGGCGTGTGCGGGTCGCCGTCCTCCTCGGCCAGGCGGACCGACCAGGCGTCGGCGGTGTTGACGACCCGCATGGTGCCGCGCGCGAAGACGCGGCCCTTGGCCCGGGCGTAGGGGTCCAGTCCCCCGTGCCAGTCCAGGTGGTCGGCCGCCACGTTGAGGACGACGGCGGCGTGCGGCCGCAGGCTGCTGGACCAGTGCAGCTGGAAGCTGGAGAGCTCCACGGCGAGGACGTCGTGGTAGCGGCCGTCGGCGTCGGGCAGGACCGCGTCGATGATGGGCGTGCCGACGTTGCCGACCGCGATCGCGTCGCGGCCGTCGGCCCGCAGCACGGCCTCCAGCATCCGCACGGTGGTGGTCTTGCCGTTGGTGCCGGTGATGGCCAGCCACACCTGGTCGGCGGGCTTGAGCCGCCAGGCGAGTTCGACGTCGCCGATGACCTCGATCCCGGCCTCGGCCGCCCGGAGCAGCAGCGGCGAGTCGGGCCGCCAGCCGGGCGAGGTGACGACGAGGTCGCAGTCCCGGGGCAGCGGGGTGTCGCCGAGGACGACCTCGGCCCCCTCCGCGGTGAGGTCGGCGGCGACCGACCGGGTGGCCTCGTCGTCGCGGCCGTCCACGACCACGACGTCGGCCTGCCTGGCCAGCAGGGCGCGGGCGACCGGGGGCCCGGACACGCCCAGGCCGGCCACGCACACCCGCAGGTCCTTCAGGCGTGTGGCGAAATCGGCGGAGTTCTCGTGCGGCATGGTCCTACCTCGGCATCCATTCCAGGTAGAACAGGCCGATCGCGGTGGCCACGAACAGGCCCTGGATGATCCAGAAGCGGATCACGATGGTGGTCTCGGCCCAGCCCCTGAGCTCGAAGTGGTGCTGCAGCGGCGCCATCCTGAACACGCGTTTGCCGGTGAGGCGGAACGAGGTGATCTGGATCATCACCGACATGGTGATGATGACGAACAGGCCGCCGATGAGCAGGAGCAGCAGCTGGGTGCGGGTGGTGATGGCCAGGCCCACGATGAGGCCGCCCAGGGCGAGCGAGCCGGTGTCGCCCATGAAGATCTTGGCGGGCGGGGCGTTGAACCACAGGAAGCCGATGCACGCGCCGAGCGCGGCGGCGGCCACCACGGCCAGGTCCAGGGGGTCGCGGACCGTGTAGCAGTTGTTGGCCAGGTAGGACACGCAGGACTGGCGCAGCTGCCAGTTGCCGATGATGACGTAGGCGACCAGCGACAGGATGGTGGCGCCGGTGGCCAGGCCGTCGAGGCCGTCGGTCAGGTTCACCGCGTTGGAGAAGCCGACGATGAGGAACAGGGCCCAGGCGATGAAGACGACGACCATCAGGGGCGGGCCGAAGTCGCGCAGGAAGGACAGGCTCGGCGCGGCGGGGGTGTAGCCGTAGCCGTTGGGGAACATGGTGACGCCGTAGGCGAACCCGACGCCGATGACGGCCTGGCCGACCATCTTCGCGCCGCTGCGCAGGCCCAGGCTGCGGCGCTTGTAGATCTTGATGAAGTCGTCCAGGAAGCCGACACAGCCCATGCCGACGAACAGGAACATCACCAGCAGGCCGGAGGCCGTCGGCCCGGTGGAGGACGGCTGGACGATCCAGAGCACCAGGTGCGAGCCGAAGTAGCCGATCACCGCGCCGAGGATCAGGACGATGCCGCCCATGGTGGGCGTGCCCTGCTTGGTCTTGTGGCCCTCGGGGCCGTCGTCGCGGACCTCCTGGCCGAACTTGAAGCGGTAGAGGAGCTTGATCAGCGGCGGCATCAGCGCCATGGACAGGATCAGCGACAGCGCCGCCGCGATGGAGATGCCGATCACTGGACATCACCCTTGGTGATGTGGTCGATAACCCTTTCGAGCGCTGCCACCCGAGATCCCTTCACAATGACGACGTCTCCTGTGCGTATCCGTTCGCGCAGTGCCGAGGCCGCCGACTCCGCGTCGGCCACCCGGACGGTCTCCCCGTCCCACTGCCCCGCTCGGGCGGCGCGTTCGGCTCCGACGGCGATGCCCTCGGCCTCCGCGCCCACCACGATCAGGTGGGACACGCCCGTGCGGGCGGCCAGTTCGCCGACCTTCTCGTGTTCGGCTCGGCCGTCCCCGCCGAGCTCGGCCATGTGGGCCAGCACGGCGATGGAGCGGCGCTCGCGGGCGAGCGCTCCCAGTGTGGTGAGCGCCGCCCGCATGGACTCGGGGTTGGCGTTGTAGGCGTCGTTGACGAACGTGGCACCGTCGTGTTCGGTGACCTCCATCCGCCACCGGCTGGCCGGTGTGGCGGCACCGAGCGCCTCGGCGACGGCGTCGGCGTCCATGCCGAGCTCGTCTGCCACGGCGGCCGCCGCCAACGCGTTGTGCACCTGGTGGGCGCCCACGAGCGCCAACCGCACCTGGGCCGTGCGACCGCCCAGGTGAAGTGTGAAGGAGGGCGCGCCGTCGTCGCCCAGGACGACGTCGGTGGCGCGCACCTGCGCGTCCTCGGCCAGGCCGTAGGTGACCACGCGCGCACTGGTGCGCGAGGCCATGGCGTTCACCCGGGGGTCGTCGGCGTTGAGGACGGCCACACCGCCGCTGCCCCGGCCCTCGCCGGGGGGCAGGGACTCCACGAGCTCGCCCTTGGCCTTGGCGATGGCGTCGCGGCCGCCGAACTCGCCCATGTGGGCGCTGCCGACGTTGAGGACCACGCCGATCCGGGGCGGGGCGACGCGGCACAGGTGGGCGATGTGCCCGATGCCGCGCGCGGCCACCTCGAGGACGAGCTGGCGGGTGCCGGTGTCGGCCCGCAGCACGGTCAGGGGGTGGCCGATCTCGTTGTTGAACGAGCCCGCCGGGGCCACGGTGGGGCCGAGTCGGCCCACGACCTGGGCGATCAGGTCCTTGGTGGTGGTCTTGCCGGAGGAGCCGGTCACGCCGATGACCTCGGTGGCCTCCGCTCCGCGCCGGGGGTCGCCGAGTTCCAGGGCCACGTGGCGGGCGAGCCGGGCCAGCGCCGCCACGACCGCGTCGTCCCCGCCGTCCACCAGCAGGTGCGGAACGTCGACGGGACGGGAGGCCAGGACGGCCGTCGCCCCGGCCTCGACGGCCCGGTGGGCGAAGTCGTGTCCGTCGACGCGTTCGCCGCTCAGGGCGACGAAGAGCGCCCCCGGAGCGGACTGCCGCGAGTCGATGACGACGGGGCCGTCGACGACGGCGTCGGGGCGCGCTGATCCGCCGATGGCGGCTTGGGTGATCTCAGCGATCCGATCGAGCGTGAGCGCGATCAAATCCACTCCTCATGTCAGGCCGGTCCCACGGCGCCGCTGGGCTGTAGGCCACCCGGCCGGAGTCAGGTCAGGGGATGGCACCGCGGGTGCCGTGCGCGCTGTGCCGTACGGGCATCACCACGGGGCCGGCCGGAGCCGAGCCCGCGGGCGCCACCGTGGGCGGCACGTGTCAGGCTGCGATTGCCGGACCTACCTTAGAACATGTTGGGGTCCCTGGGGTCCTCACGGGGCCGGTGTGGAGCAATATGCGCCAGTTCGTGACCGTCCGTGCGCTGGGAGGTCACGGCCCGCGAGTCCATCGGCGGCCACACGCACCGTGCGCGCGAGGCGTCCCCGCGCCCGCGGTGCGTGTGGCCGCCCGGCTCGGGCGGGTGCCGCGTCAACCCAGGTCGGGCGCGCGGTGGATGTCCTGGAGGGCGACCCCCAGCCGTTCGCGTGCGCTGACGCTCAGGTGCCCCTCGATGGCCTCGCGCAGCACCTCGCGGTCGTCGAAGGGCAGGATCTCGCCCTTGACGTACTGGCCGGTCTCGTGGCCCTTACCGGCCACGACGACCACGTCACCGGGGCCGGCCCGGTCCACGGCCAGCCCGATCGCCTCGGCACGGTCGAGTTCGACCGTGACCCGCGCGCGCTGGTCCTCCGGCACCTTCGCGACGCCTTCGAGCATGGCGGCGGCGATGGCGATGGGGTCCTCGGTGCGCGGGTTGTCGTTGGTGACGATGAGCTGGTCGGACAGGCGTGCGGCCGCCTCGCCCATGAGCGGGCGTTTGGCGCGGTCGCGGTCTCCGCCGCAGCCCACGACCATCGTGACCCGGCCCTCGGTGGTGGCGCGCAGCGCGGTGAGCACGGCCTCGATGGCCCCGGGCTTGTGGGAGTAGTCCACGAGCGCGGTGAAGTCCTGCACGGCGCTGGGCACCGAGCCGACCACGACCTGCTCCATGCGGCCGGGCACCCCGGGAGCGGCGGCCACACCCGCGATGGCGGTCTCCAGGGGCAGGCCCGCCTCGACCAGCCCGACGATGGCGGCCATCGCGTTGGACACGTTGAACGGGCCGGGCAGGGCGACGGAGGCGTCGGCCTCCATCCCACCGGGTCCGACGATGCGGAAGGTGCTGCCGGCGGCGCCCAGGTCGACGTCCACGGCCTGCCAGTCGGCCCCCATCCCGTTCTCCGGACCGGCGTCGGTCTGGCCCTCCACGGCGAACGTGGTGACGGGGACCGCGCCGTCGCCGCGCACCATGTCCACCAGCGCCCGCCCGAAGCGGTCGTCGGTGTTGACCACGGCGATGTCGCAGTACTCCGCGGAGAACAGGCGCGCCTTGGTCTCGAAGTAGTCGCGCAGGTCCGAGTGGAAGTCCAGGTGGTCCTGGGAGAGGTTGGTGAAGATCGCGACGTCGTAGCGCGTCCCGCCGACCCGGCCCAGCGCCAGGGCGTGGCTGGAGACCTCCATGGCCGCGGCGGTGACGCCGCGTTCGCGCATGACGGCGAAGAGGCCGTGCAGGTCGGTGGCCTCGGGCGTGGTGAGGGAGGAGGCGACGCGTTCGTCGCCCACGCGCATCTCGACGGTGCCGATGAGGCCGGTGCTCATGCCGGCCGCGCGCAGACCCGACTCCACCAGGTAGGTGATGGTGGTCTTGCCGCTGGTACCGGTGGTACCGACCAGGAGCAGGTCCTGGGCGGGGTCGTCGAAGACCCAGGACGCGGCCGTGCCGAGCGCGGCGCGTGCGTCGGGGACCACCAGGACGGGCAGGCCGGTGGCGGCGGCACGCTCGGCCCCGGCCTCGTCGGTGAGGACGGCGGCGGCTCCCGCCTCGGCCACCTGCGCGGCGAAGTCCGCACCGTGCGCGCGCGTGCCGGGCAGGGCGGCGTAGAGGTCGCCGGGGCGGACCTTGCGCGAGTCGTGGGTGATGCCGCGGACGTGCACCTCCTCGCCGGGCACCTCGGCGGTCTCACGCACGCCCGGTTCGGGGCGCAGCAGGGTGGCGTCCGGCCCGAGCAGCGTCGCGAGGGCGGACAGCGGACGGAGTTGAGTGTGTTCTGGTCGCATTACCGGTGGCACGAGTGGAGGTTAACGGCTGTGGAGGACCGCTCGGTAATTTCCACGCTGTGATGAGGGCGGAATCTCCGAAGCGGCATGTCATCCAGGCTACTCCCGAGGCCCCGGGAGCGCCCTCGGCTAGCCTCGGCCCCATGGAATCGCATGGGGACGGACCGCCGACCGATCCGCAGGGGATCTCGCGCGGGCGCCGGAGAACACCGCTGGTCCTGGACGGCGGCCTGGCCACGCGCCTGGAGGCCTACGGCCGCGACCTGGGCGGCGGGCTGTGGTCGGCGCGGCTGCTGGCGGAGGAGCCCGAGGTGATCCGCCGGGTGCACCGGGACTACTTCGAGGCGGGCGCCGACGTGGCGATCGCCGCCGGGTACCAGGCGAGCGTTCCCGCGTTCACCGCCCGGGGGTACGGCCGGGCCGAGGCGGAGCGCCTGGTGGTGCGGTCGGTGGAGCTGGCGCTGGCCGAGCGGGACGCGTTCGGGTCCGGCCTGGTCGCCGCGGGGGTGGGGCCCTACGGCGCGGCCCTGGCCGACGGCTCGGAGTACACCGGTGACTACGACCTGGACGAGGACGGCCTGTACCGGTGGCACCGGGACCGCTGGCGCCTGCTGGTCGGCGCGGGCGCCGACCTGGTCGCCTGCGAGACCCTCCCCTCCCTGCCCGAGGCGCGGGCGCTGGCGCGGCTGCTCCGGGAGACCCCGGGCGCGCGGGCGTGGATGAGCTTCTCCTGCCGCGACGGCGAGCGCATCAGCGACGGCACCCCGATGCGGGAGGCCGTGGCCGAGCTGGCTCCTCTGTACACCGAGGGGCGGCTGGTGGCGGTCGGCGTCAACTGCACCTCGCCCCGGTTCGTGCCGTCCCTGGTGCGGACGGTCGCCGCGGCCGGCGTCCCGGCGGTCGCCTACCCCAACTCCGGCGAGGTGTGGGACGCGGCGGCGCAGTGCTGGAGGGGCACCAGCGAGCCGGAGGAGTTCGGGGCGGCGGCGCGGGTCTGGCGCGACGCCGGGGCCGAGCTGATCGGGGGGTGCTGCCGGACCGGCCCCGAGCACATCCGGTCGGTGCGCGAGCACCTGTCCCCCGGCTCCCCGTGACGGGGGAGGCGGGCGGCGCCGACCGCGCCGCCCGCCTCCGTGTCCGATTCCGTGTCCGATTCCGTGTCCGCCTCCCTGCCCTCGGGAGGCCGATCCCCTACTCCTCCAGGCGGATCGCGGGCGGCTCGGTCTCCGTCGGCGGCACCTTGAGCGACTGCAGGGCGAAGGACATGATGTCGTTGAACACCGGTCCCGCGGCCTCGCCGCCGTAGTAGGTCCCCTGCGGATTGTGCAGGACCACCTGGACGACGACCTCGGGCGCGTCGGCCGGGGCGAACCCGGCGAAGGTGGCGGTGTAGCCGCCGTCCTCGTAACCGCCGGTCTCGGGGTTGATGCGGTTGGCGGTACCGGTCTTGCCCGCCACCCGGTAGCCGTCGATGCGGGCCTCGGGCGCGGTGCCCTCGTCACTGGTGACGGCCTCCAGCATCAGGGCGAGCTGGTCGGCGGTCTCCTGGCTGACCACGCGGCGCTGCTCGGGGTCGTCGGAGGGGGTGAACTCCCCCTCCGCGTCGACGGTTCCGGCTACGACGGTCGGGTCGACCCGCACCCCGCCGTTGGCGATGGTCGCGTACACCGACGCCATCTGCGTGGCGTTGACCGACACGCTGTGGCCGATCGACACCGACGGCAGCTGCGTGCCCCACCAGTCGTCGGGGTCGGTGAGCACGCCCGCCTCCTCGCCCGGCAGGTGCAGCCCGGTCGGCTGGCCCAGACCGAAGTCCTCCATGTAGGTGTGCAGGACACCGGCGCCGACCTGGTCGGCGATCTTGATCGTGCCCACGTTGCTGGAGTGGGCCATGATGCCGTTGACGGTCAGGCGCTGGGTCTCGTGGTAGCTGGAGTCCTTGAAGGTCTGGTCGTAGTACTGCTGGGCGTAGGGCACGGTGTAGACCGTGTCGGGTGTGGTCAGGCCCTCCTGCAGCGCAGACCCGATGGTGATGACCTTGTTGGTGCTGCCCGGTTCGAAGGTCTCGTGGACGGCCCCATTGGACCACTCCTCGGCCCCGGTCGACTGGATGTCGCTCTGGTCGTAGGTCGGGTAGTCGGCCATGCCGATGATCTCGCCGGTCGGCAGCATGGCGATGGCGCTGCCGCCCTCGGCGTCGAGTTCCTCCACGCGGTCGGCGAGCACCTGGGCCATGTGGAACTGCAGGTCGCGGTCCAGGGTCAGGCGCACGTCCTGGCCGGGGACCGGATCGCGGACCAGGCCGCCGGCCATGGGGATCTGGGTGCCGTCGGCGCCCACCTCGACCTGCCGCTTGCCCGCCTCGCCCGCCAGGGTGGAGTCGAGGTAGCCCTCCAAACCCTCCAGGCCGTGGCCCTCGGAGCCGACGAAGCCCACCAGGTCCGCGGCGCCGGTCTCCTCGGGGTAGACGCGGTTGTAGTCGACCTCGGCGCCGACCCCGGACAGGCCCAGGTCGCGCAGCTCGCCCCACGCCTCGGGCGTGATCTCGGTCGCCACCACCTGGTAGCGGCTGGGCGTGGCGTCGACCTTGGCCGCGACCTCGTCCTCCTCCAGGTCGAAGCGCGTGACGAGTTCGTCCACGAGCTGGTCGCGTTCGTCCTCCTCCACCTCCGCGGGGTCGACGAAGACGGTGCGCACCTCCACCGACAGGGCGAAGGGGTTGCCTTCGGCGTCGGTGATCTGGCCGCGCAGCGTGGGGATGTCGATGGTCTGCAGGCGCAGGTTGGAGGCGGCCTCGGCGTAGGACTCGGCGTCCAACCCCTGGATCTGGACCAGGCGGCCGGCGAACAGCAGGATGACGACCGCGATCAGCACCCCGCCGAGCTTGAGCCGCTTGCCCGGGTCGCCCCTGCGGAAGGTGCGCCGCAGCAGGGGCGGCGGCGGAGGCGGTGGCGCGGTGCGGCGACGCGGCGCGCCGCCCTCCCCGCTCCGGCGGACCCGGTGCCCCGCGGAGCCGGCCTGGGCGGCCCGCGCCGCGGCGGACGCCCGCGCGGCGCCGTCGGGACGGCGCGGTTCGCGCTGGGGGCGCTTACTGGGCCTGGAGCCCGAGCGCCCGGACGCTCCGGGTCTGCGGGGGTCGCGGGGGCGTCGGTCCCTGGGGGCGCTCAATCATCGCTCCCATCGCTCCCGGACACCCGGCCCTCGTCGAGGTCGAGGAAGAGCGGGCCCTCGCCGGGCTCCATGCCCATCTCCTCGGCCTCCGAGGCGATCCGCTCGGAGGTCTCCAGGTGGGCGACCGACTCCCGCAGCTGCTGCTCCTCGTAGGAGAGCTCGCGGTTCTGCGCCTGCAGGCTGGTGATGGCGAAGGCCTCCTCGGCCACGACGCTGCGCAGGACGAGCAGGCCGACGAGCGCCCCGCCGAGCAGGCACAGCACGAGCAGGACGAAGGGGATACGCGGTGCGCGCGCGGTCCCTCCGTTCTCGCGCGGCGCCCCGGCGGCGGCCGCCCGTGCCGGGGCGGCGCGCCCCGGCGCGGGCTTGGTCGCCGGACGCGTCCTGGTGCCGCCGGTGCCGCGCGAGGAGGCACGGCGGGTGTCCGTCCTGGTGCTCATGTGGTCTCCCTACTGCCGCGACGGCCTGCGCACGCGTTCGACCGCCCGGAGCCGGGCGGACTGCGCACGCGGGTTGCGTTCGTTCTCTTCGTCCGTGGGGAGCTCGGCTCCCCGGGTCAGGAGCCGGAGTTCGGGCTGCCGGTCCGGGAGCGGGACGGGCAGGTCGGCGGGGGTGGTGTCCTTGGCCAGTGCGGCGAACGCCCTCTTGGTGATGCGGTCCTCCAGGGAGTGGTAGGACAGCACGGCGAGGCGTCCGCCGACGGGCAGCCGCGACAGGGCCGCGGGCAGGGTGCGCTCGAGGATGGACAGTTCCGCGTTGACCTCGATGCGCAGCCCCTGGAAGGTGCGCTTGGCGGGGTGGCCGCCGGTGCGGCGGGTGGCCGCGGGAATGGCGTCACGGACGAGCTCGGCGAGTTCGCGCGTGGAGGTGATGGGCGCCTGGGCGCGCCGCCGCTCGATCGCCCGGGCCACGCGGGAGGCGAAGCGCTCCTCGCCGTAGGCGCGCAGGACGCGGGTGAGTTCGGAGACGGGGTAGGTGTTGACGATCTGTCCCGCGGTGAGCTCCTGGGTGCGGTCCATCCGCATGTCCAGGGGCGCGTCGTGGGCGTAGGCGAAACCGCGGTCGGTCTCGTCCAGCTGGGGCGAGGAGACCCCGAGGTCGAGCAGGATCGCGTCGGCCTCGGCGAAGCCCGCCTCGTCCAGGGCGCTCGGGATCTCGGAGTAGACCGCGTGCACGAAGCGGGTGCGGTCGGCGTAGGGCGCGAGCCGGGCCGCGCTGCGCTCCAGGGCGGTGGTGTCGCGGTCCACGCCGACGAGCCGCAGGGTGGGGCAGGCCTTGAGCAGGGCCTCGGAGTGCCCGCCCAGTCCCAGGGTGCCGTCGACCAGGACGGCGCCGGGCGCGCTGAGCGCGGGCGCGAGCAGTTCCACGATGCGGTTGAGCATGACGGGCACGTGGAGGGGGTCGAGCCCCTCGCGCGCGGCCCGGATGCGGTCCTCGATGTCACCGGAGCCGTGCTCGCGGTGTGGCTCGCCGTCCCCCTCGGGGTGTCGCCGCCCGTTGTCCCCCATGCGCCGCCGATCCTCCACGCTGTCGCCGTCTCCCCCTGAGTCGCCGCGGTAGCGCCGTTCGTGCGCTCCGCGGTGTCCTTCGCGTGGCCCGGCCGGGTTCCGGCAAGGCCATCCGGACACGGCCGCTATTGTCCACCTTCCGGCGGACCCGCGTTCACCACCTGGCACCGGGGAAGTCGCGCCAGCTCGTGTGTGCCGTCTCCGGAGGCCGTTGCCGGACTCCGACTTGCAAGGGTGTGGACTTGTGTGCTGGTGGTCCCGGCGATGGCGTCGCCGGTTTCACAGCACCCCGGGCAGCACCTCCTCCGACAGTCGCGCGAAAGCCTGCTCCTGCTCGGCCTCGTAGTCCGACCACGCCTTGTCCGCCCAGATCTCCAGACGGGTGTTGGCCCCGATCACGACACAGTCGCGATCGAGCCCCGCGTAGGCGCGCAGCTTCGGCGGGATGGTGATCCGGCCCTGCTTGTCGCAGGACTCGTCGGACGCACTGGCGAAAAGGATCCTGCTGTAGTCGCGAACCGCCTTGGCGGTGACCGGGGCGGAGCTGAGCGCGTCGGTGACACGCCGGAACTCTGCCGTCGGAAAGACGTAGAGACAGTGCTCCTGGCCTTTCGTGATCACCAACCCCCCCGACAGTTCGTCGCGGTACTTCGCCGGAAGGAACAACCGTCCCTTCTGATCGAGGCGAGGCGTATGAGTGCCGAGGAACACAGTGGCACCCCCTCACCCCGAAGTGGAGAATTCACCGGCTCCACGCTGCTCCACCTTACTCCACTCCGCCCCACCGTCAACAGCTTCAATCCCGATTCGCGGCCCAAAGAATCGACGAATACGCAGGTCAGAGAGGTGGAGCGGAGTGGGGGGCGCTGGCGCGCCCCCCACGGCGCCCCAGTGCCGCGCGACGAGCCCGCTGACGTGGTGCGACGCCGCCGCCCCGCGCGGGCGCGCCCGCGCGCGAGCGACGACCGATTCCGGGCGGGCCGGAACACCGGTTTCCTGGATTGCGCGGTCGCCTCGCGCGCGACGGCTCCGAATGAGCGGCGGGCGATTCGGGCCCTTCGGCCTCTTTGGTCGATCGCCGCCCCTCGCGGACCGCCCGGCACCGGTGGGGGAAAGGGGGCGGGCCCGAACCACGGCGCCGGACGAAGCGTCACATTTCCAGCGAGTGCGAAGTATCGCCGCACGCCGCTGACCGAGCCGGTAGCCTCGGTTCGACCAACGACACACGAAGACCAGACGGAGCGGAGGTTCTCGTGTCACTCAACACACATCCGGGCGGCCGCGGGGGCGGTGTGCACGACGGCGTCGGTGAGGTCGTCGCCGTCGCCGACCGGATCAGTACCGCCATCGAGACCGTCATCGAGGGCAAGCCCGAGGTCCTCAGGATCGCTCTGACGGTGCTCCTCGCCGAGGGCCACCTGCTCATCGAGGACGTCCCCGGCGTCGGCAAGACCATGCTCGCCAAGGCCCTGGGCCGCGCGGTGGACTGCTCGGTCCAGCGCGTCCAGTTCACCCCCGACCTGCTGCCCAGCGACATCACCGGCGTCAGCGTCTTCCACCAGGACCGCCACGAGTTCGAGTTCAACCCGGGCCCGGTCTTCGCCAACATCGTCCTGGGCGACGAGATCAACCGCGCCTCCCCCAAGACCCAGGCGGCCCTGCTCGAGTGCATGGAGGAGCGCCAGGTCAGCGTCGACGGCCAGACCCGTGCCCTGGAACGGCCGTTCATGGTCGTGGCCACCCAGAACCCGGCCGACATGGAGGGGACCTACGCCCTGCCCGAGGCCCAGCGCGACCGGTTCATGGCGCGCGTCTCGGTCGGCTACCCCTCGCCCCAGTCCGAGCTGGACATGATCGACTCGCACGGCTCGCGCTCCCCGCTGGAGGCCCTGGCCGCCGTCACCAACGCCGAACAGGTCCGCGACCTCGCCGACCACGTGCGCTCGGTGCACGTCGCCCCCGGCATGCGCCGCTACGTCGTGGACCTGGTCAACTCCACCCGGACCAGCCCGGAACTACGCCTGGGCGCCTCTCCCCGGGCGACCCTGCACCTGGTGCGCGCCGCCCGCGCCTACGCCGCCCTGGACGGGCGCCACTACGTCGTCCCCGACGACGTGCAGGCCCTGGCCGTGCCCGTGCTCGCGCACCGGCTGCTGGCCGCGCCGGAGGCCCAGATGGAGCGGCTCACCCCCGAGCAGATCGTCGCCAAACTGGTGGCGCGCCTGCCCGTCCCCGGCCCGAACTGACCGACCGCGCCCCCTGACTCCCACGACGCCCGAGAGAGGGCACATGCTCCCGCCCGTCTCCCACCACCACCCTCAACGGACGCCTGCGGCACAGTCCCCCTTGCCCGTCTCCCACCACCACCCTCAACGGACGCCTGCGGCACAGTCCCCCTTGCCCTCGTCCCAGCCCGCCTCTCAGCCCTCGGGCACACCCGCGGCACGGCCCCGTCTGCGCCGCCGGCTCACCGGCCGCGGCGTCTGCATGCTCGTCCTCGGCCTGGTCTGCCTCGTGGCCGGCGCCGTCCTGGGCCAGCGTGAGCTCGTGGGAGTGGGCGTGCTGCTCCTGGCCGTCCCGCCGCTGGCCGCGCTCACGGTCGTGGGCGCCACCGCCCGGGTCGCGCACAGCCGGTCGGTGGTCCCGGTCCGGGTCGCCGCCGGGCACGACGCCCGGATCCTGGTGCGGGTCGGCAACTCCTCGCGGACGTGGCCGGTCTCCTCGCTGTTCGTCGAGGACAGCCTGCCCACGCCGCTGGGCACCGGCCCCCGCTACACCCTCGGCCACCTGGGCCCGCGCGCGGTCCGCGACGTCACCTACCTCGTCCGCCCCGCGGTGCGGGGCAGCTACCCCGTGGGTCCGCTGCGCATCGGTGTCGCCGATCCGCTCGGCTGCGTACGCGTCACCCGCGAGGTCGGCGCCCCCTCCACCCTGCTCGTGACCCCGCCGGTCGTGCCCCTGGACGCCCTGGGCGGGGCCGACGGCTCCCAGGGCGAGCAGTCCCCGCGCCGCTCGGTCAGCGGTGTGGGCGAGCAGGACCCGGTGCCGCGCGAGTACCAGCACGGCGACGAACTGCGCCGGGTGCACTGGCGCTCCACCGCCAAGCAGGGCGAGCTGATGGTCCGCCGGGACGAACAGCACTGGCGGGAGAACAGCTCCATCCTGTTGGACACCCGCCGCAGCGCCCACCGGGGCGAGGGGCCGAGCGGTTCCCTGGAGACCGCGGTGAGCGCGGCCGCGTCGGTGGCGGTGCACCTGATCGACGGCGGGCACGAACTGCGCTTCCTCACCGAGCGGGGCCGGATGCACACGGCCGACGCCGCCGGTGTGCTGGACGGTCTGGCCGTCACCCGGGCCTCGGACTCCCCCGGACTGCTGGGCGGGATCGACCAGCTCGCCGGCTCCCGCGGCGCCACCTCCAGCCTGCTCGTGGCGGTCCTGGGCGCGGTCTCGGCCGAGGAGGCCGCCGCTCTGTCGACGGTCAGGGGCGCGGCCACCCGGGTCGCCGTCCTGTGCGCGCACGGCGCCTGGCCCGCCCGCCAGGCGTCCCCGCCCGCGGCCTCCGGCGCCGCCGCGCCCTCCCCCGACGCGCTCCGCGGAGTGCGCGACATCCTCACCTCCGGCGGTTGGCGCGTCCTCGTCGTCTCCTCGGCCACCGAACTGGCCGGGCTGTGGCACCGGGCGACCACCGCCGAGGGCGCCGCGTTCACCGCGGCCGCCCCGTACCCGCCCCGGGAGGGCCGGCGTTGAGAACTCTGATGCCCCTGGCCACCCTGGCGTGCCTGCTGTCGGCGATGCCGCTCCTGGGCTCACTGATCCTCGGCCCCTGGTGGGTCCCCGCGGTCGTGCTCATGACGGTGGTGACCGCGGTGTCGGCGCTGTACCGGCACACCCGGTGGAACGTGCTGCCCGTCCCTCTCCTGCAACTGCTGGCGGCCGCCGCGCTCATCACCCCGATGTTCGCCGCGGGGGACGCCCTGGCGGGCGTTCTCCCCACGCCCGCGAGCATCGCGCGCCTGGGACAGACGCTCCAGCAGGGTCTGAACACCATCGACACGAACGCGCCCCCGGTGGCCGCCTCCGCCGGGATGACCCTGATCGTCGCCCTCGTGTTCGTGGTGTTCACGATCACCGCGGACTTCCTGGCGGTGACCGCCCGCTGCCCGGGCATGGTGGGGGGCCTGCTGCTGGCGCTGCTGGCCGTACCGCTGGTCGTGGACGGCGAGCCCGTCGGCTGGGGAGCGATGGCCGCCGCCGCGGCGGGGTTCCTGGGCCTGCTGGCCGCGGACATGTGGGGGCGCGGCCGTGAGTGGGGCCTGTTCGTACCCGACGACGCACGCGAGGCACGCGTCCTGGGCGGGCTGCGCCGGCTCGCGATGACGGCGGTCGCCGCGACCACCGCGATCCTGTTGGCGCTGGCCCTGCCCGCGGCGGTGCCGTCCCTGCGCAGCGACGTCTTCTACGACCTCGTGGAGGGCACCTACGTCCGCACGGGCGGGGAGAACATCACCACCACGCACCCGCTGGTGTCGCTGCAGCGGGAACTGGCGTCGGCCTCCGACCGCACGGTGCTCACCTACCGCTCCACCAGCGAGGACCCCGACTACCTGCGCACGTTCGCCCTCGACGAGTTCGACGGCGTGAACTGGACCATGACGCCGGTCAACGCCTCGGGGGACAACGAGGCCTCCGGGGAGCTGCCGCTGCCCTCCGGATGGTCCGAACCCGCACCGGAGGAGACGGTGACCACCCGGATCTCCATCGACTCCGACACACCCCGGATGAACTTCCTCCCGCTGCCGTACTGGGTGAGTTCGGTCGAGGTCCCGGGCGAGTGGTACATCGACCCCGAGACCCACATGGTCTTCACCACGAACAGTCCGACCACCGGCCTGAACTTCACGGTGGAGTCCATCGATAGCCGCCCCTCCGGGGACGAGCTGGCCGCGACCGGGTCCCCTCGGTCGCTGGGCGGCGGCCACCTGGACCTGCCCCGGGACCTGGACCCGGCGATCGGGCAGCTGACCGAGCAGGTGACCGCGGACGCGCAGACGCCCTACGAGCGCGCCGTCGCGATCCAGGAGTACTTCACCGACGGGGCGTTCACCTACGACCTGACCCCGCCGGCCGTGCCCGAGGGGGTCGACCCGCTCGCGCACTTCCTCCTGACCGACCAGGTGGGCTACTGCCAGCAGTTCGCGGGGGCCATGGCCGTGATGGCGCGCCAGGCGGGCGTGCCCTCGCGGGTGGCCGTGGGCTACACCGCGGGCGAGAACATCGACGGCGACCGCTGGTCGGTGACCGTGGGCGACGCCCACGCGTGGCCGGAGCTGTACTTCGAGGACGTGGGCTGGGTCCGCTTCGAGCCGACCCCGGCCTCCGCCGGCGCCGGCCAGGGCTCGGCGACGGTACCCGAGTACTCCTCCGGCGGCCGCGCACCGGGCACCGATCCGGCCGAGCCGCGCGAACCGGGCGCCGAGGAGCCCGCACCGCCGGAGCCCAGCACACCCGACGACGAGCCCTCGGAGTCGCCGCAGGAGAGCGAGTCGCCGCAGGACGAGGCCTCCGCGCCGATGGCCGACGGCGGGGACGCGGACACCGCGAACGCCGAAGCGTCGTGGCCGCCGATCGCGGGGGCGGTGGCCGGGGCCCTGCTCCTGCTGTCGCTGCCCGCTCTGGTGCGGGCGCTCGTGCGCTGGACGCGACTGTCCGGGCTGCCGGGCGCCGCCCCCGCCGCGGGTGCCCACACCGCCTGGCGCGAACTGCGCGACACCTGGCTGGACCTGGGCGGGGAGTGGAACCTGGCGGAGAGTCCGCGCGCGACGGCCGAGCGTCTGGCCGGGGACGACGCGCGGACCCGGGCGGCGCTGTGGCGGCTGGCCCTAGCCGAGGAGTCGGCGCGCTACGCTCCGGCGCCCGCGGACGGCGCGGACCTGCGGGAGGACCTGCGCACCGCGCGCCTCGGCCTGCTGTCGGCGGCGTCCCGGGGAGCGCGGCTGCGCGCCCTGTTCCTGCCCCGCTCACTGGTGCCCTGGGCGGTACCCCGCCCCGCCCCGAGACCGGCGTAGGACGCGGGGCGGGGAGCGCCCCGGCCCGCGGGTCATCGTGACCTGCGGGCCCCGGCGTCAGGAAAGACCGCGGAAGAAGGTGCGGATGTCGCCCGCGAGCAGCTCCGTGGCCTCCATCGCGGGGAAGTGACCGCCCTCGGTGAACTCGCTCCAGTGGCCGATCGCCTTGCCCGGGTCCAGGACGCAGCGCATGAGCGGGTGGGTGTCGAACACGGCCCATCCGGACGGCACCTCGGAGGCCATGACCAGGTCGATCCCGGAGTGCGCGGACTCGTAGTAGAACTGCGCGCTCGACGCACCGCTGCGGGTGAACCAGTACAGGCTGATGTTCGCCAGGAGCTGGTCGCGGTCGACCGACTCGTCCGGCGTCCGGTCGGCGCCCTCGGCCCGGGTCTTGAACTTCTCGGCGATCCACGCGAGCTGACCGGCCGGTGAGTCGGTGAGCGCCGCGCCGATCGTGTCGGGACGGTGCTCCTGCATCGCGAGATAGCCGCGCTCGGCCGCGGCCTCGGCGCGCACCGCCTCGATCTGGGCGGTCTCGTCCTCGGACAGACCGTCGGGGTAGGGGAACTTGTCGCCGACCAGCCCGAGCCACCGGGGGTCGCCGCCGATGTGCGCGCCGATGACGCGCTCCGGGTGCAGCGCCGCCAGGCGGCCGGTGGTGCCCGCACCGATGTCGGTGCCGTGGGCCGCGAACCGCTCGTAGCCCAGACGCGTCATGATCTCGGCGTAGGCCTCCGTCGTCCGCGCCAGCTCCCAGCCGGTCCCCGCCAGCGGGGTGGAGAACCCGAAGCCGGGCAGCGACAGGACGACCACGTGGAACGCGTCGGTCAGCAGCGGAATGAGGCGCTGGTACTCGATGAACGAGCCCGGCCAGCCGTGGTTCAGGAGCAGCGGGACGGCCTCCGGGTTCGTCGACCGCACGTGGACCACGTGGAATTTCTGACCGTCGACGACCGTGGTGAACTGGTCGAACTCGTTGAGCTTCTCCTCCTGCGCTCGCCAGTCGAACCCGTCGCGCCAGTACTCGGCGAGCTCCTCCAGGTACGCCGGCGGGATGCCGCGGCTGAAGTCGGTGCGATCGTTTCGGCCCGGCACGGGGAGCGGCCAGCGCGTGCGCGCCAGCCGGTCGCGCAGGTCGTCGAGGTCGGTCTGGGGGATGTCGATGCGAAACGGTGTGAGTGCCTTGTTCTCGTGCATGGCACCGACGTTCGCAGGCAATGCGGCACAGGAGCTTCCGCGATGGCTGAGACGATGGCGCACATGTTGCAGACCTCGGCCCGCCTGCTCGAACTGCTGTCCCTGCTCCAGTTCAAGCGCGACTGGACGGGCTCCGAACTCGCCGTCCGGCTCCAGGTGAGCACGAGGACCGTGCGCGCCGACATCGGCAGGCTGCGGTCGCTCGGCTATCCCGTGGACGCGCGCCCCGGCGTCGCGGGCGGCTACCGGCTGGCCGCCGGGACGGCGATGCCCCCGCTCCTGCTCGACGACGACGAGGCCGTCGCCGTCGCGGTCGGACTGGGTGCGGTCGCGACCCAGCGGCTCGGCGTCGAGGAGACCTCGCTCACCGCGCTCGCGAAGCTAGAGCAGGTGCTGCCCTCGCGCCTGCGTCGGCGCGTCGAGGCGGTACGCGAGGCGACGAGCGTGGTTCCAGGGGCCGAACCGCCGCTCGACCTGTCGGTTCTCGGCGCGGTCGCCGCCGCGGTCCGCGGCCGTGAACGGCTCCGGTTCGGATACACCAAGCCCGGGGGCGACGAAGGGGCCCGCCACACCGAACCGCAGGGGCTGGTGAGCTGGGGGCCGCTCTGGTACCTGTTCGCGTGGGACCTGGACCGTGACGACTGGCGGGTCTTCCGTGTCGACCGCATGGTCGCGCACGCACCGACGGGTGTGCGGTTCCGGCCGCGCGCGATGTCGAAGGACGGTGTCGTCGACTACGTCGTCCGACGCGTCAGCAGGGCGGGCTGGACGTACCGCGCCCGCGTGCTCGTGCGTGCTCCCGCCGCCCAGGTCGCCGCGAAGTTCCCCATCCCGATCGATATCGAGGCGGTCGACGCGTCCACGTGCCGGGTCGAGCTGGGTTCCCACGACCCGGACCGGCTCGCGCTGTGGCTGACCCAGCTCGACGTCGACATGGAGGTGGTCGACGGAGACGAGCTCGCGGCGGCCTTCGATCGCCTCGCGGCGAGGCTGCGCCGCGCGGCGGGTGGCGCGTCCACGGCGTGAGTCCGAACCCCGCGGGCCGGGAACGGGCGTGCGAAGCAGGCCCGGGTCGTGGCCGTGGACACGAACGTGGTGGGGCCGCACGGTCACCGTGCGGCCCCACCACGTGAGTTCTGTGCGCGACCCTGCGGTCCCGCTACGCCCGTTCCCCGCGCCGCACCCTGGGGCACGGCCCTCCTCGCCGGTCCGCGGAGAACCGAACCCGAGTCAGTCGTTGCCCTCCTGGCGGCGACGCCAGCGCTCCTCGAAGCGGTTCATCATGCCCGGACGATTGCCGCCCTTGCGGCGCTGCCGTGGCTCCGCGGCCGCGGTCGCGGCCTCGCCGCCACCGCCGGCGGCCTTGCGCCAGGCATTGGCTCCCCAGAGGAAGCACGCCAGCATGACGATGAAACCGAGGACGCTGATGAGCACCTGCATGACCGGATTGCCGATCAGGAGCCCGGCCAGCAGCAGGACAACGCCGATGACGAATCCGAGACCGGCCTTGATGATCCAGCGCTTGTAATGGACCGCGGGGTTCGTTTGCCGAACGGTGTTCGCGAACTTCGGGTCCTCGGCATACAGCGCCCGCTCGATCTGGTCGAGCATGCGCTGCTCGTGTTCAGAGAGCGGCACGGCGCCTCCCTACGACAGTCCCCGGTTGGGGTGACGGGTACTGATGAACAGTCTCTTGGTCAGTGGTATGCCCAGAATACGGTGCACTAGCGCCTACTGGAAAGAAAAGCTGCGTGTGTACCTGGCCCACTACGGCCACGATACCCGCGCCCTGTATCGGAAACACCAGCTTCCATGCCTCTCTGCTACCCCTGACTGCGATCCTACTGTTGGAACGCTTCACGGTGACCGGAAGTTGCCGCATCATACGTCGTTTTCGTCACGTTTGGCCAGCACTGCCGACTGTATCGCGCCGTGCCCGAAACGTGCCGTAACGCGGTCCATCACGCGCTCCACATCCCTCCACCCGGTGTCCTCCTCCCCCAGTGCCAACTGGCGGTGCGCCTGGTCCGCGGGGGTGACCCCCTCGACCCGCACGCCCACCAGCCTGAGACGTACACGCTCCATCCCCGCGGCGGCGTACAGCTCGCGCGCGACGGCGTTGATCTCCCGCGCCACGTCCGTGCTCTCGGGCAGGGTGCGCGACCGCGTGATCGTGGAGAAGTCGGCGCGCCGCAGCTTCACGCTCACCGTGCGGCCCACCTGCTCGGTCGCCCTCAGCCGCCGCGCCACCTTCTCCGAGAGGCGGAGCAGCTCCCGGTTGATCACGTCCGGGTCGCCGACGTCGACATCGAAGGTCTCCTCGGCGCCGATGCTCTTGTCCGGCGTCTCGGGGACGACCGCGCTGGCGTCGACGCCCCGGGCCAGTTCGGACAACCGGGTGCCGGCCTTGGCGCCGAGCTCCATCCGCAGCAGGTCGGGTTCGACGCGGGCCAGCGCGCCGACGGTGCGCAGACCGAGCTTGACGAGGGTCTGCTCGGTCTTGTCGCCCACGCCGGGCAGGGCGCCGACGGGCAGGGGGTCCAGGAAGCCGCGCACCTGGTCGGTGGGGACGAGCAGCAGGCCGTCGGGCTTGCAGTGCGTGGAGCCGAGCTTGGCGGTGAAACGGGTGGCGGCCACCCCCACGGAGCAGGTGAGCCGCTGCTCGGTGCGGACGCGCTCGCGGATCATCGCGGCGATGCGCACGGGGCCGCCGAGCCGGCGTCGGGCCCCGGACACGTCCAGGAAGGCCTCGTCCAGGGACAGGGGCTGCACCAGCGGCGTCACGGATCTCAGGATGTCCATGACCGCCTCGGAGGCCTGCCGGTAGGCGCGCCCGTCGGGCGGGAAGACGACGGCGTCCGGGCACAGGCGCGTCGCCCGCACCATCGGCATGGCCGAGTGCACACCGCGCGCGCGGGCCATGTAGTCGGCGGAGGAGACGACACCGCGCGGGCCGGTCCCGCCCACGATGACCGGACGGCCGCGCGCCTCGGGGTGGCGCAGCTGTTCCACGCTCGCGAAGAACGCGTCCATGTCCAGGTGCAGGATGTGGCAGTCGGCGTCGGGGCCCGATCCGTCCGTGGGGAAGTCGGCACCCAGCGGCACGATGCCCTCGGAGGAGACCATCCCCCGCAGCGCCGCGCCGCGTTCCAGTTGCCGTCGACTCATACGGCCAGGTTACGTCCTCTCCGCGGTCGGGCTCGCCCGCCCGTCCCCGCCGACGCCCGCGGAGCGGGGGCCGGCGGGCCCGGGGTCAGGCGCGGTGGGCGACGGCGTGAAGCTGGGTGGCGATGCCGATGAGCTCGGGGTGCTGGGCGGCGGCCCGCTCCAGCTCCACCAGGCGCTGCCCGGCCTGCGCGTCACCCTCCCAGGCGTGCCCGGGAAGGACGTCGGCGAAGGCGCGGACGCCGCGGATGCTCTCCTGCGTCAGACCGGCTCCGCCGATCAGTTCCAGCAGCTGCCGGCGGGTGAACCGGCGCGGCATGGGGTCGTTCTCGCCCCAGCGGCCGTCGGGGTCCTCGAGCAGCCGGTGGGCGTCCTCGATGTGCCCGGCCAGGGCCCGGTGCAGGGCGCCGGCCACCGCGTTGGTGACCAGCAGGCTGACCGCACCGCCCGGGCGGGTGATGCCGACGACGTCGTGCAGCGCGGCGGCCGGGTCCTCGACGTACTCCAGGACGTTGTGCACGAGCACCAGGTCGGTGCTGCCGGGCGCGAACAGGGCGGACAGGTCACGCGTCTCGCCCTGGACACCGCGCACGGTGACGCCGCGCTCGGCGGCTCGGCGCTCCAGCGCGGCGAGCGAGTCGGGGCTGGGCTCGACGACCGTGACCCGGTGGCCGAGTTCGGCCAGCGGGACGGCGGCGCCGCCGGTACCCCCACCCGCGTCGACGATCTCCAGAGGGCCGCCGCCGAGCCGGGCCAGCAGTCCCTCCAGGGCGTCCCACACGACCGCGGTCCGCGCCGCGTTGGCGGCCCGTACCAGTCCGGCCGTACCGCCGGCGGCGGTCGCGGTCGCAGTGCTCCTGTCAGTCACCTGACGTCCCCTCCATCACTGTGCCCGGCCCCTCGTTCGCCGAAGTCAGAGCGCGAGCGTCGCCTTGTTCTCCATCAAGCGTGACAGAAGCCCGCTGACGAAGTTGGGCGACTCGTCGGTGGACAGTTCCTTGGCGACACCGACGGCCTCGGCGATGGCCACGCCGTCGGGGATCTCGTCGTCCCAGAGCAGCTCGAAGGCGCCCATGCGCAGGATGTTGCGGTCGACGACCGGCATGCGCTCCAGGGTCCAGCCGATGGCGTAGGTGCCCAGGAGCTCGTCGATGCGGGCGCGCCGACCGTCCACGGAGCGCGCCAGGTTCTCGGTGAACTCGTTGATGGGCGGTTCGGGCTGGGCGCGCCGACGCTTGATGACCTCCTCGACGGAGATGCCGCGGACCTCGGCCTCGTAGAGGACCTCGACCGCGCGTCGCCGCGCCTTGCGCCGTGCTCCACTCATCAGTTGACTCGCCCGAGGTAGTCGCCCGTGCGGGTGTCGACCTTGATGCGCTCGCCCTCGGTGATGAAGAGCGGCACCTGGATGACGGCGCCGGTCTGGACGGTGGCGGGCTTGGTGCCGCCGGTGGAGCGGTCGCCCTGGACGCCGGGGTCGGTCTGGGTGATCTCCAGCTCGACGGCCGCGGGCAGCTCGATGTAGAGCGGGTTGCTCTCGTTGGTGGCGACCGTGACCCGGGTGTTCTCCAGGAGGAAGTCCTTGTCGCCGCCGACGACGGCCTCGCCGACCGGGATCTGGTCGAAGGTCTCGGTGTCCATGAAGATGAACGAGTCGCCGTCGTGGTACAGGTACTCCATCTCACGGCGGTCGACACTGGCGAACTCGACCTTGGAACCGGCGTTGAAGGTCTTGTCGACGATCTTGCCCGTGAGGACGTTCTTCAGCTTCGTGCGGACGAACGCGCCGCCCTTGCCCGGCTTGACGTGCTGGAACTCCAGGACATTCCAGAGGACGCCGCCGTCGAGCCGCAGGGTCGTGCCGTTCTTGATGTCGTTCGTCGTGGCCACTTCGGTCGTCTCTCCAAGGGGTCTGACACGTCGGTCACCGGACTCGCGAGGTCCGGTCGGTGATGAGTGGGGCGGAGTGCGGGCACCTCGGGGGTGTCCCCCGGTGCACCAGTGCGAATGTCGCCCGACTGCAGTCTAGTGGCTTCGCGGTACTCAGGCGTCGCCCGTGACCGCGCGGTAGGCCTCGGTCAGCTGTTCGTCGGTGGGCCCGCTGAGGATGGCGGGCTCGGCCAGGCCCTCCAGGACCACGAAGCGCAGTGTGGCCCCGCGGGCCTTCTTGTCCACGCTCATCGCGTCGCGCAGCCGGGGCCAGGCCTCGGGGGCGTAGGAGGTGGGAAGTCCCACCGACGACAGGATGGCGCGGTGCCGTTCCACGAGGCCGGCGTCGATGCGGCCGCTGATCCGGGCGAGCTCGGCGGCGAAGACCATACCGATGGCGACGGCGTAGCCGTGCCGGAAGGTGTAGTTCTCCGCCCGCTCGATGGCGTGGCCCAGGGTGTGCCCGTAGTTGAGGATCTCGCGGCGGCCGCTCTCCTTGAGGTCGCCGGAGACGACGTCGGCCTTGACCCGGATGGCCCGTTCGACGAGTTCGCGGGTGTGCTTGCCCTCGGGGGTGGTGGCGCCCTGGGGGTCGTCCTCGACGAGGTCGCAGATCGCGGGGTCGTCGATGAATCCGGCCTTGATGATCTCGGCGAGGCCGCCGATGTAGTCGGCCGTGGGCAGGCTCGGCAGGGTGGCGAGGTCGCACAGGACGCCGGCCGGGGGGTGGAAGGCGCCCACGAGGTTCTTGCCCTCGGGGGTGTTGATCCCGGTCTTGCCGCCCACGGCGGCGTCGACCATGCCGAGCAGCGTGGTGGGCACCAGGACCGAGCGCACGCCGCGCAGCCAGGTGGCGGCGACGAACCCGGCCAGGTCGGTCGCGGCCCCGCCGCCGACGCCGACGACGGCGTCGCTGCGGGTGAACGCGTGCCCACCCAGCCGCGACCACAGGTCGGTGGCCACGGCGGCGGTCTTGGCGGCCTCCCCGTCGGGCACGGGCATGGGCCGGACGGTGTACCCGGCGGCTTCCAGGACGCCCACGACGGGACGGGCCACGGCCCCCAGGCCCTCGGGGTGGATGACCGCGACCTGCGCGGCGTCACCGACCAGCGAGGGAAGTTCAGACAGGACTCCGCTGCCGACCACGACGTCGTAGCGGGAGGCGGGTTCGCCCACCCTGATGCGGGTCACGCTCACTGGTCGACCTTTCCGGCGTCGTCGAGGGTGGGCAGGATGGCGTCGACGACCTCTTCGGGGTGGAAGTCCGTCGTGGGCACGGTGACGGTGGCCAGGCCCTCGTAGACGGGCAGGCGCTCGTTGAGCAGTTTGCGCAGCCGGGTCCGGGGGTTGCCCGCCAGGAGGGGACGGGCCACGTCCATGCCCACGCGCTTGGCCAGTTCGCCGAACTCGACCTGGAGGTAGACCACGTGGTGGTCGGCGAGATCGGCCCGGGTGTCCTCGTCCAGGACGGCGCCGCCGCCGACGGCGATCACGCCCTCCCACTCGCGCAGCCCCTGGGCCACGACCTCGCGCTCCAGGGCGCGGAAGGCCTCCTCGCCGTCCTCGACGAAGATGTCGCCGATGGAACGCCCGGCGCGCCTTTCCACCTCGGTGTCGGTGCACAGCAGGTCGACGCCCAGCCGGTCGGCCAGTGCCCGACCGACGGTCGACTTCCCCGATCCGGGAGAACCGATGAGCACCGCGATCGCTCTAGCCACGCTTAGCCTGCCTCGTAGGGTCCATCCCCGCGAGCGCGGGGAGCCTGCTGGGAATGTGTGCTTCTCTGTCTAGCAGAACCACCGCCCCGGCGTGCGCGCGGGCGGTGATCGGATCACAGGTCCCGGCAGACCTCGCGGCGGTGCGCCACGCTCAGCACGAGCACCACCACCCCGTCGCAGATCGTGTACACGATCCGATAGTCGCCCACCCGGACGCGCCAGGAGTCCGTGTCCCCCTTGCGCGGGATGCTCCCTGCCGGACGCGGCTCGGCCGCCAGTTCCCGGACCTTGCGGGCGATGCGGAGCCGGACCGGTTTGTCCAGCTTCCCGAGTTGCCTGAGCGCCTGGTCCTCGAAGGTGACGGAGTACGGCCCGTTCACCTGCCCAGCTCGTCTTCGCTCAGCCCGATCTGGCGCATCGCCTCGTCGAAGGGCACCGTCGTAGAGCGGCCGGACTTGATGTCGGCCAGGCGCTCGGCGGCGATGCGAGCGTCGCGCTCGTCCAGCAGCTCCTCGTAGTGGTCGACCATGTCGGCCGGAACGATCGCGGCGGCCCGCTGATGACAACGGCCACGGGTGACGAAGGTGACCTCACCGCCGTAGACGGCGCGGTTGACGCGTTCGGAGAAGTGGTCGCGGGCCTCCGTCACGGACAGCTCCTGCGGGTCGCTCGTATCAGCGCATGTCCTCCATGATGCCACGCCAACCACGCCAGGTTGGCGAGTTAGCGCGCAGCGTCCAGCGCAGGCCTCGGGGGCTTCGTCAGGGGACGACGACGGCCCGCCCCGTTCGTGAACGGGGCGGGCCGCAGTGCTGTCCGAACCGGGGGTCCTAGCGGATCTCCAGGGAGTCCAGGTAGCCGCGCACGTTGCGGCCGGTCTCGGTGACCGAGTCGCCGCCGAACTTCTCCACGGCGGCCTCGGCCAGCACCAGGGCGACCATGGCCTCGGCGACCACGCCGGCCGCCGGGACGGCGGTCACGTCACTGCGCTGGTGGTCGGCGCGGGTGGCCTCGCCCGTGGTGATGTCGATGGTGTCGAGCGCCTTGGGGACGGTGGCGATGGGCTTCATCGCCGCGCGCACGCGCAGCGCGTCTCCGGTGCTCATCCCGCCCTCGACACCGCCCGCGCGGTTGGTCCGTCGGCGCACGCCGTCCGGGCCGGGCTCGATCTCGTCGTGGGCGGCCGACCCGCGGCGGGCCGCGGTGCGGAACCCGTCGCCGACCTCGACGCCCTTGATGGCCTGGATGCCCATGAGGGCGCCCGCCAGGCGGGAGTCCAAACGCCGGTCCCAGTGCACGTGGCTGCCCAGGCCGGGCGGGAGCCCGTAGGCCAGGACCTCGACCACGCCGCCGAGGGTGTCGCCGGACTTCTTGGTGTCGTCGACCTCCTCGACCATGCGGGCGCTGGTCTCGGGGTCGAAGCAGCGCAGCGGGTCGGCGTCGATCGCGGCCAGGTCCTCCGGGCGCGGTTCGGCCGAGCCCTCGGGCACGGCGACCGGACCCATGGACACCACGTGGCTCAGGATCTCCACGCCGAGCGCCTGGCGCAGGAACTGGCGGGCCACCTCGCCCACGGCCACGCGCGCGGCGGTCTCGCGGGCGCTGGCGCGCTCCAGGATCGGCCGGGACTCCACGTGCCCGTACTTCTGCATGCCGACGAGGTCGGCGTGCCCCGGCCGGGGCCGGGTCAGCGGCGCGTTGCGCGCCACGCCGTCCAGTTCCTCGGCGGGTACGGGATCGGGAGACATCACCTTCTCCCACTTGGGCCACTCGGTGTTCCCGACTTCGATCGCGACCGGACCCCCCTGGGTCAGGCCGTGCCGGATACCCCCGATGACGGAGACCTGGTCCTGCTCGAACTTCATCCGGGCGCCTCGTCCGTACCCGGCGCGGCGTCGGAGCAGCGCGGCGGCGATGTCGTCAGAAGTGACGGACACACCGGCCGGGAGGCCCTCCAGAATCGCGACGAGTGCCGGGCCGTGGGACTCCCCTGCGGTCAGCCAACGCAACATGGTGATGATCTTCCCATGAACCGCGGCACGACGTCGCACCCGGGTTCAGGGATGGACGACCAGGGGTGCCCCGACGAGCACCGTGACGAGGGTGGCGCCGAGCATGAAGGGGCCCAGGGGGAAGGGCTGCATCGGTCTGATCCGCCGCAGTGCCAGCAGCACCAGGCCCAGCACGGAGAAGGCGGCGAAGGCCCAGAACACCGCGACGAGGGCGCCCATCGGGCCCGCCGCCCAGCCCGCGTACAGCCCGGTCAGGCCGGACAGCTTGACGTCGCCGAACCCGAACCCGCGCGGGGAGACCCGCCACAGCAGCCAGTACAGGACCGTGACCAGCACCATGCTGACCAGCGCGGCCCCCGCGCGGTCGAGCCCGTGTTCGGTGGGCGGCAGGAACACCGCGGCGGCGAACAGGAGGAAGGCGACGGCGTACCCCGGGCCCACCAGCGGGTCGGGCAGGCGCAGCACCCGCAGGTCGATGACGGACAGCACCGCGGTGAGCGCCGCCAGCCAGAGCACCGCGAGCAGCTCGACGGGCGACCAGCGCGGATCGGTCACCGCCACGACCCCCACGACGGCGAACAGCGCACCGGTGGCGATGACGACCGCCAGGTGGGGGCGCACGACCTGCTCGCAGTGCGGGCAGGCGCCGCGCCTGCGGAAGGCGCGGGAGGCGACGGTCGGGGTCCAGGGGACGAAGGACAGCTCGGCGCGGCAGAACGGACAGCGCGGTGGCGGCGGCCCCTCGTCGTCCTCCCCCTCGGTGTGGGCGAGCGGGGCTCCGGGCGCGCTCGCGCCCCCGGGCGCCGGCTCCGCGGCGTCACCGCGGCCGGCGGGCGCGGCGAGTGTTCTCGACGCCCCTCCCGGCCGCGGGTCGCCGGCCGGTTCCGCGGATCCGAAGAGGTACACGAGGCGGCCGGCGACATGGCCGACGCCCAGCCCGATCAGGGCCAGGGAGGCGGTCGCGGTGACCGTCCACAGTGTCGGGTCCAGCCCGAGCGTCGAGGGGGTGGTCATGACCGAAAAATACCGGCCCCGGGCGCTGGAGGACAGGTGCACGCGCGGCCTGTGGACGACCGGGTGGGGCGGTTCAGCCCTGATCGCGGCGGGCGCGCACCACGGCGCTCAGTTCGACCCCGCCCGGGAGCACGTGCCGGAGCTCGGCGGCCAGCCGGTCGGCGACCCGGCGCAGCGACTCGTCGTCGCGTTCCTCCAGTTCGAGGCGGATGCCGATGTCGGCGCGCTCGGAGGAGTGCACGCGCACGCGCTCGATGCCGAACTCGGCGTGCGTGACCCGGTAGATGAGGGCGAGGACCTGCGGGTCGTCCTTGGGCTCGGGGACCGCACCCTCCTCGGCCAGCAGGGTGAGGAACCTGCCCTGGATCGTGTACGGCATCGGCCCGGACACGTCCAGGACGAGCGCGTCGGCGCCTTCCTCCACCGCGGCCTGGCAGGCGTCCTTGGTGGTGAACGGCACCGGCCGGGCGTCGGCGCGCCAACGGCGGACCGCGTCGACGCTGGTGAAGGCGAGCACCCCGCGCCGCCCGTCCTTACCCGTCATGACGGGGACGGCCACCTCGCTGTGCTTGTCCTTGGTGAGCCCGCCGACGCCCTTGCCGGTCTCGGTGGCCACCGCGACCACGGGGATGAGGAGCCGGGAACGGCTGAGCGCGTCCAGGACCTGCCGGTCCCCGGTCCTGCCCGCGGCGTGCTCGCGCAACCGGGCCTCGACGTCCGGGTCGGCGCTGCCGTCGTCGTCTCGGAAGTTCTGGGCGCCGATGATCGATGGTCTGCTCACAGGCTCTGACTCTATCTGTGGTCGGGGGAGGGCGGTCGGTGCTCCGGGCGGCTCGCTTCGGTCCCCGCTCCGGCCCGGTCGGGGTCCAGGGCCGCGACGATGGCGGCGAGCTGGTCGATCTGTTCGGTGGAGAGCCGGTCGAACATCAGGGAGCGCACCCGCTGGGCGTGCCCCGGCGCGGACCGGCGCAGCAGGTCCGCGCCGTCGTCGGTGAGGACCGCCCACAGCCCGCGGCGGTCGTCGTCGCAGTGCTCGCGCCGCACGTGGCCGCCGCGTTCGAGGCGGGCGACCTGGTGGGACAGGCGGCTCTTGGACACGATGACGCTGTCGGCCAGGGCGCGCATCCGCATCCGCCGTTCGGGCGCCTCCGACAGGTGGGCGAGGATGCCGTACTCGATGAGGGACACCCCGCTCCGCTCGCGCAGATCCCGTTCGAGTTCGTCGTAGATCCGCGTGTTCATGCGGAGGAACCCACGCCAGACATGCTGTTCCGCGGCGTCGAGCCACACGGCTTGCTCCATGGGGTTCATCCTAGGTCGCCGGGCCCGGGCGGGGGCCCGGAACGGCGGGCGCGACCGCTCACCCGCGGGATGTCCGGTGGTGTGTCCGGCGCCACCCGGACAGGGGCGCGCAGGGGTTGCGTGAGCCCGCGCGGACACATAATCTACTTCCAAGGAAGATACTTCTCCAGAACTTTGTTACTGGCCAAGCAGAAGATACGGAAGGTCCCGATCGTGGGGCCGCGACCCACAGGAGACCCCATGGCAGCGCAGGAACTCAAGACCGGCACCTGGAAGATCGACGCCGCCCACTCGGTGGTCG
The DNA here is from genome assembly GCF_003634495.1 of Nocardiopsis sp. Huas11. Classification (GTDB taxonomy): domain Bacteria; phylum Actinomycetota; class Actinomycetes; order Streptosporangiales; family Streptosporangiaceae; genus Nocardiopsis. The sequence continues at coordinate 6,179,684 of NZ_RBKY01000001.1, forward strand.
GCTTCTCCGTCCGCCACATGATGGTCAGCAAGGTCCGTGGCCGCTTCGAGAAGTTCGACGCCACGCTCACCGTCCCCGCCGACCCGACGCAGGCCTCGGTCGAGGCGGTCATCGACGCCGGGTCGATCAACACCGACAACGCCGACCGCGACGGCCACGTCCGCTCCAAGGACTTCTTCGACACCGAGAACTTCCCGGAGTTCACCTTCCGCTCCACCGGCATCGCCGCCAAGGGCGAGGACTTCGTACTCAAGGGCGAGCTGAGCATCAAGGGCACCACCCGCCCGGTCGAGATCGACCTGGAGTTCAACGGCTCCACCCTGGACCCCTACGGGCTGGACCGCGCGGGCTTCACCGCCTCGACGACCATCAGCCGCAAGGAGTTCGGCGTGGACATCGAGATGCCGATGGACGGCGGCGGCGTGGTCGTCGGCGACAAGATCACCATCGACATCGACGCCGAGTTCACCCACCAGGCCTGATCCTGGTCCGTGGGCGACACTCCACGGGTTGACGACACACCGTCATCTCCCGTGACGTGTCTCGGATATCGTCAGTGGGGGAGGGCCACGAGCCCTCCCCCACTGCCGTGCGCCCACTCTCCCGCCAGGAGGACTCCGTTGCCGTCCAGCCCCTTCTCCCCCGAGGTCGTCGCCGCCGTCACCGGGCACATGAACGGCGACCACCCCGAGGACACCCTCATCATCTGCCGCTCCCTGGGCGGCCGGCCCGAGGCCACCGCGGCCCGGATGACCGGCCTGGACGGTGAGGGCGGCGACTACGCGGTCACGGTCGGCGGCGCCGAGCAGGCCATCCGCATCCCCTGGTCCGCGCCCCTGACCGAGCGGGCGCAGATCCGTGCCGAGGTCGTGCGCATGTACCAGGAGGGATGCGCCCGGCTGGGCCTGGCCACGCGCGGCGAGCACTGACCCCGGGCCGGCCACCGCACGCATCGCGAACACCACACGACCCACGGGGGTCGCGATGGAACTCCGAGGCGTCGCCGGGAGTCCTATGGTGCACGGGGGAAACAGCACGGACACGGTCCGGGCCATGAGCGCCGCGCCGAGGCGACGGCGCGCCATAGTCTGGAACCATCCGTCATCCCCCCGTACGCCCACGACACGAACGCCTCTTCCGAAGGGTGGCTCCGACCATCATGGTCACGCCCGAACCCGGTGACGACAACGCTCCGACCCGACGGATCGACCCAGCGGCGCCCGCGCCCGCGAGCAGGACCGGGCCCACCGTCCGGACCGGCCCGGGGTCCGGCACCACGCGGTGGGTCACCCGCGTGTTCCGGCCCGGCGGCGGCCGGCGGGACGGCGTCGACGCCACACGCGTGGTCGAGCCCGGGGCCGACGCCACACGCGTGGCGGGCCCGGGCGCGGACCCCACCGGCGTCCCGCCCGGCGGCTCGGCCGCCCCCGCGACCGCCAAGGCGCCCCGGCGCACACTGGACGGGTCCGAAGCGAGCGGCTCGACACCCTGGTGGCGGACCCTGTTCGGCCCGCTCGTGGACTGGCTGAGCCGGCTGCTGACCCGTGTGGTCGTCGGTCCGGCCGGGGACCTGGACTACGCGGTCCCGGCCGAGCTGCGCCGCCGCTACCAGGTGCTCGGCCACCTCGGCGCGGGCGGCGAGGCCGTCGTCTACCGCGCCCATCCCACGGGCGAGCCCGAACGCGAACTGGCCCTGAAGGTGTACCGGCCCGGGCACGACATCAACCGCGAGCTGCTCGACCGCCTGCGCGCACGCGGCACCGCGTCCGCGCACACCCCCGCCATCCAGGGGTACGGCACCGCGGCCAGCTCCTGGGGCGACGACCTGGCCTGGGAGGCCCAGGAGTACTTCGCCCTGGGCTCCCTGCGCGCGGTGATCGACGAGGCGCCGCTGGAGGAGGAGCGCGCGAAGGCGGTCGTCGCGGCCGTCGCCGAGTGCCTGCACCACTGGCAGGACGAGCTCCAGCACAACCACACCGACGTCAAGCCCGAGAACCTGCTCGTGCGCTCGCTCGACCCGCCGGTGGTCGCGCTCACCGACTTCGGCGGCGCCGTGCGCGCCACGATGAGCCGCGTCTACGGCGGGTTCGCGATCACCGAGGACTACGCTGCCCCCGAGGTCGTCGAGGGCCGGCGCGAGGCGCCCGCCGCGTGGTGGTCCCTGGGGGTCATGGCGCACGAGCTGGTGACCGGCCGCCGCCCCGAGCGCGGCGGCAACTGGCTCACCGCCCGCAACACCGAGGTGGACATCTCCGCCATCACCGACGAGCGCTGGCGCCTGCTGGTCCGCGGCCTGCTCGCGCCCACCCCGTCGGCCCGCTGGGGCCATGACGAGGTCACGCAGTGGTTGAACGGCGAGCGGCCCCAGATCCGGACCGTGCGGCGGCTGCGCCCGATCGAGTTCGCGGGCACCAGCCACGACGACCCGCCGAGCCTGGCCTTCGACCTGCTCGACCGCTCCGACACCGGCGCCCTGTGGCTGCGCAGCCACTGGCCCCAGTTGCGCACCTGGCTGGACCGGGAGGTCAACGACTACACGTTCGACCGCGCCTACCTGACCGGGTTGGAGCACCACCCGGAGCTGGCGCACGTGGCGATCAGCGCCCTGGCCGCGCGCTACGTGCCCGGGATGCCGCCGCGCTACCGGGGGCACGAGATCAGTGCCGACGGACTATTGGCCCTGGCCACCGGTCAGGCCAGCCGCCACGCGCTGGTGCGCGAGGCCGTGGAGTCGGGCGCGGTGGGACTGGGCGCGCAGCACTGGTGCCCCCATCCCGGCTGCCGTTCCGGCGGCTCCGGGCGCTGCGCCCTGCTCGAACGCGTCCAGCACGAGGTGCCGCTGCTGATGCGCCGCGTCGGTGAGACCGTCGACCGGTTGGTCGGTTCGGGCCCGGACGCGCCGCGGCGGCCGGCCGCGCACGAGACCGACGCGGTGTGGGCGCGGGCCGTGGAACTGGTCCTGGTGCCCGAGACCGCCTCGGAGCACCGTTCCCTGCTGCGCCGCCAGTCGTGGCACCCCACCCAGCGCAGCGCCGCCCCGCACGCCCCGTGGTGGGCCGAGCAGCGGCGGTCCGCGCTGCGCGACGGCGCGGGAGGCGACGCCCTGGCGACGCGGAGCGCGTTGCTGACCGCGCTCCTGCTGCTGCCCGAGGCGGTGCGGGTCGGCGCCGTGGTCAGCGAACGCGAGCGCGCGGACGGCCGGGCCCGGCGCCAGGACCGGTGGGCCTCGCTCGCCGGTTCGGCGCGGGAGCGGTGGGCCGGCGCCAAGGAGCGGGTGGCGACCGCCAGGCAGCGCCGTGCGCAGGCCGCGACGGCGCCCACCAGGCCGGACGTTCCGGTGGTGCCCGGCGCCTACGGCGAGCACGGGGACCAGCAGGCGCCCGACACGACCCGTACGCGCCGTGAGCAGGAGCGGGCCCAGCGCCGGGTCGACCGGACCATGAACCAGATCCAGCGGGCGATGTCGGCGGGCAAGTGCCGCCGCTTCGCCTACCCCGCGGCACTGCTCGGCCTGGTGGACGGGCTCGGCCGGTCGCTGCGCCCCTCCGACGGCTTCTACCCGGAGAGCGAGTTCGTCACCTCGACCTACACCGGGCTGCTCGACGCGAGCGACGGAGCGGTCCTCGGCTGGCTCTCGGAGGTGACCGGCGCGGTGACGGACCTGCTGCCGGGGTCCATGGGCTCGTCCTGGTGGCTGCCGGTGCTGCTGTCGGTGGCGCTGGCGGTCCTGGGGCGCACGGCGGCGAGCAAGCGGCCCGCCACCCGCGCCCGGCGCCGCCTGGCGGCGTTCAGGCTGGCCCTGGCGGGGTCGCTGCTGATGGTGGTGGTCCTGCTCTCGACCGGTCTGGTCGCCCTGGGCTCGGGCGTGCTCATCCCGTTGGACGGTCTCCTCGGCTGACCCGGCCAGCGGGGCGCCGCGGTCTCAACCGGCTCAGTGTGTACCCCCGGCCGGCCGGGTCCAGGCGCCTCGTGGCCTGCTTGAAGAGGTACTCGGCGCGTGGATAGGACAGGCGGGAGCGCCCCGTCGACGGGCACAGGTCGGCCTCGGCGGGCCTGCGCCCCGGGCCGGGGCGGCGGTCGGCGAGGAAGAGCGGGCCCCGGTCGCGCCCGGCTACCACGTGCGGCAGCAGGCGCGCCGTGCCCGCACGCCAGCTCACCCAGGTGCCGCGGACCAGGGCGCGCCGCTCCTCCAGGTCCAGGTCCTGCACGTCGAGCGCCAGCACCGTGGTCACCGGCGCCCCCGATTCGTGCAGGAGCCGCCACAGGGTCCGCTCCCGCAGCGGCGCTCCCCCGTCGGACCACAGCGGCGCCCAGTGGTCGGGTTCGACCGCCCGCGGGGGCGCGGTCGGCTCGGCCCGCCGCTCCAGCCCGGCCGCCAGGTCGTCCAGACCCGCCCACGCGCCGAAGGAGCGCACGGCCGCGCGGTGCCGGTTCCACGTGCGGGCGGCCGCCGTGGGCCACGTCGCGGCGAACACCCGGGCCACGGCCGCGGCGTCCAGCTCCTCCAGCGGCAGGCGCTCCCCCAGGGCGCGGCACAGCCGCCGCAGGGTCTGGCCGTAGGAACGGGCGGTGGCGGCGCCCAGTCCGTCCCGCTCCAGGAACTCCCGGGCCGCCCCCGCGAGCGTGGGACCGGGCACGGCCGCTCCGGCGGTCGCCTCGTCCGCGCGGCGGAGCAGGAACGCGCGCTCGGCCGCGTTGTCGGTCAGGGCGGCGGCGCGCTCGAACTCGCGGGCGGCCTCCGACGACCGGCCCAGTCGGAGCAGCAGGTCGCCCCGGACCCCCGGCAGCAGGTGGTAGTCGCGCAGCGCGGGATCGGCCACGAGCTCGTCGGTCAGGTCCAGCCCCTCCCGCGGTCCGCGTGCCCGACCGACGGCGACCGCCCGGTTGAGCCGGACCACGGGGGTCGGCAGCCGCTCCACCAGCCGGTCGTACAGGGTGGCGATCCGGTCCCAGTCGGTGTCCTTCGCCGTCCGCGCCTGCGCGTGGCAGACCGCGATCGCCGCCTGGAGGACGTAGGGGCCGGGCGGGCCGCCGAGGTCCCGGGCGCGCAGCATCGCGGCGAACCCGCGCCGGACCAGCAGGAGGTCCCAACGGCCGCGGTTCTGCTCGTGCAGCTGGAGGAGCTCTCCGGAGGGGCCGGTGCGGGCGGCGGCCCGGGACTGCTGGAGCTCCATGAGGGCCACGAGTCCGTGCACCTCGGCCTGGTCCGGCAGCTGCACGGCCAGCGTCCGTCCCAGGCGCAGGGCGTCCAGGCACAGGCTGGGCCGCATGAGGTCATCGCCGGCCGTGGCCGAGTAGCCCTCGTTGAAGACCAGGTAGACGACACCGAGCACGGAGGTGAGGCGTTCGGCGAGGTCCGCGGCGTCGGGCAGGTCGAAGGCCACGCCGCGGGCGGCGAGGGTGCGTTTGGCGTCGGCCACGCGCTGGGCGACGCGCTGCTCGCCGGTGAGGAAGGCGCGGGCGATCTCCCTGGTGCTCAGACCGGCGACCAGGCGAAGGGTGAGGGCGACGCGTTCGGCGGGCGAGAGCACCGGGTGGCACGTGACGAACAGCAGGCGCAGGACGTCGTGCCGGTCGGACTCGGCCTCGGCCCCGGCCCCCGGGTCGGCCTCCAGGCCGGATTCGGGCGTCCGTTCGAGCTCGTGGGCGATCTGCTCGTGCTTGCGCTCCAGCGACCGGGCGCGGCGGATGTGGTCGACGGCCCGGCGCTTGGCGGTGGTCGTCAGCCAGGCGCCGGGGTTGTCGGGGACACCGGTGGCCGGCCACTGCTGGAGCGCCGCCACCAGGGCGTCCTGGGCCAGTTCCTCGGCGGTGCCGACGTCGCGCACCACACGGGTGAGCGCGGCGATGATCCTGGCCGACTCCAGCTTCCAGACGGCGTCGACGGTGCGGTGGACATCGGTCACGGAGACGATGACAGCACCGACCCGGGTCGGACGCAACCCGGGGCGGTGCCGTGGACCGGCGCGGTGGCGGTGTGCGGGGCCCGTGCGGGCCCTGCGGGGCGGGTAGGTCAGGGACCGAAGACCTGCTGGACCAGGCTGTCGCCGTCGCCGACGATGAGGCGGAAGCGCCGGGCGAGTTCGATGGCCTCCTCCTTGGATCCGACCTCGATCAGCGCGAAGCCGGCCACGGCCTCCTTCGACTCGGTGAAGGGCCCGTCGGTCACGGTGACCTCCTCACCGGAGGAGGAGACCCTGGTGCCTCCGGGTTCGAGGCCGCCGGTGGCGAGCAGGACGCCCGCCGCCGTGAGCTCTTCGACGAACTTCCCCATCTCGACGTACAGGTTCTCGTCGGGGGCGGTGTCGGTCGGCTTCGTCGTCATCAGGTAGCGCATGCGGTGCTCCTCTGTGTATTGGGGTGGTCTCGGGTGTTCCTGCCTCTACGTCGAATGCGGTGATGTGACAGGGAACGGTGTCATTCCCTGTCACATCGATGGATCGACGCGTCGGCAAGGACCGCACACCAGAGAGGCACCGAACATGAGCGCCGACCAGAGCACCGCCACCTCCCCCTCCCCCGCCGCCCGTACCGCGACCACCACCCGGGCCCTGCTCGCCTGCGCCGTCGTCGGCGCACCGTCGTGGATCGCCGTCTCCCTCGCCCAGGCGGCGACCCGCGAGGGGTTCGACCTGACGCGGCACCCGCTGAGCATGCTCGCCAACGGCGACCTGGGGTGGCTGCAGATCACCGCCTTCGTGCTCGCCGGGACCCTGGCGGTCCTGGGGGCCGTCGGCCTGCGCGGGGCCCTGCGGGGCGCACCGGGCGGCACGTGGGCGCCGCGGCTCGTGGGCGTCCACGGGTTCGGCATGATCGCCGCGGGGGTGTTCGTGATGGAGCCCTCGGACGGGTTCCTCGGCACGCCGGAGGGGATGCCCGAGACGCTCGCCTGGCACAGCGTCGGGCACATGGCCGCGGGGGCGGTCGCCTTCACCGCCCTGATCGCCGCGTGCTATGTCCTGGGGCACCACTTCGCGCGCGCCGGCGCACCCGCCGCGGCCCTCGCCTCGCGGATCGCCGGGACCGCGCTGCTGCTCGGCAACGGCTGGGCGATGACCGGCGGCGCCCTCGGGTCGCTGACGCTGGCGGTCGGCGCGATCACCGCGATGCTGTGGCTGTCCTTCACCGCCGCCCGCCTGCACCGGGGGCTGACCGGCCAGGGCGGGTGAGACCGCACCGGGAGGGGCCGTAGGGCCGGTCGCGCACAGCGCGCGACCGGCCCTGTCGCGTCCTGACAGCGGGTCGCGCTCCGCCACCTCTGCCTTGTGAGCGCAAACATCCCGTGGGCTATGCTTTCCCGGTTCGGCAGACCGCCAGACCCAGAGACGAAAAGAGAGACGCGTGGCTGAGGTGATCGAGTTGCGCGCGGGCGAGTACCGTGCGCGCATCGACCTGACCGGGGCGGGACTGCAGTCCCTGACCTGCGCGGGGCGCGACATCGTGTGGCCCTACACCAGGGACAGCGGACCGATCGCGTTCCAGGGCCAGGTGCTCGCACCGTGGCCGAACCGGGTCGGCGAGGGGCGGTACTCGTTCGCCGGCCACGACTACCGGTTGGAGGTCAACAACGAGGCCACGGGGACCGCGATCCACGGCCTCGTCTACGACCGGGAGTGGTCGCCGGTCTCGGTCACCGACGCCGAGGTGACCCTGCGGCTGGCCTTCGAGGGCACGCCGGCCTTCCCGTTCCCGCTCGACCTGAGCCTCACCTACACGCTCTCCGACGCCGGACTGACCGTCACCACGAGCGCGACCAACAGCGGGTCCGGCCCCGCCCCGTTCGGGCTGGGCTTCCACCCCTTCCTCACCCTCGGGGAGCCCCTGTCGGAGCTGGCCGCGCGCGGGCAGGTCGACCTGGAGATCAACGCGGACTCCTACCTGCCCGTCGACGCCAACAAGCTGCCGACCGGCCCTCCGGAGCCGGTGGAGGGCAACGAGAAGGACTTCCGCGCCCCCGGCCGGGCGCTGGGCGAGACCGCGCTGGACCACGCGTTCACCGACCTCTCCCGGGACGAGGACGGGCGCGCGTGGGTGCGGCTGATCGGTCCCGAGCGCGAGGTCGCGATGTGGTGCGACGCCTCGTTCACCTGGTTCCAGGTGTTCAGCTCCGACCACCTCACCGGGCCGGCCCGCCGAGCCAACCTGGCCGCGGAGCCGATGACGTGCCCGCCCAACGCCCTGGCCACCGGGCAGGACCTGATCGTCCTGGAGCCCGGTCAGTCCACGGAGCACACGTACGGCATCACCACGTCCGCCCGCGGCTAGGCCGTGTTTTCGCGGCATTCCGGGCTCGCGTCCGCCAGGACCGCAGAAGAACACGACCTGACCGCCTGCGTGACCTCCGCCGTGCCGCGGCCCGTGTCCGGGCGGCGGAGGTCTCAGGCCCGGTCGAGCATGCCGTTGAGGCGTGCCAGGTCCTCCGCGGTGTCGATGTCGTCCGGACTGGCGATGTCGTCGCAGGCCACGGTGGTCACCAGGTGGGAGTACGCGCGCAGGAACGGGCGCGCTCCCACGTCCTGCTCGGCCATCGCGTGCACGGTCGACCAGTGCTCACGGCCGAGCACGACCGGGTTGCGGGGGTTCCCGGCGTAGGTGGCGACCGCGGCGCGTGCGCCCTGGGCGTACTCGTCGATCAGCCGCCGTACCGCCAGGGGCGTCACGAGCGGCTGGTCGGCCAGCGCGACCAGCACCGCGTCGACGGTGTCGGGCAGCGCGTCGATCCCCGCGCGCACCGACGAACCCATGCCGCTCGCCCAGTCCGGGTTGTGCACCGTGTACGCGCCCGAGACGGCCGTCTCCGCCGCCCCCAGCACCACCATGACGGGGTCGCATCCGCCCTGTGTCAGCGTACGGATCCCCCGGTCGACCAGGCGTTCTCCGCCGACCTCGACCAGCGCCTTGGGGCGGCCGAGCCGGCTCCCCGACCCCGCCGCCAACAGCAGGCCCGCCACGCGGGCCGGCCGTCCCCTGTTCGTTCCTTCCACGTCCCCACTGCCCATGACGAGATGATGTCACGCGGTCGCCGACCGGGTTGGGGACCTCGGTCACTCGACCGGTGAAATTCCGCGACCGACTTTCACACTCGGCCGTGACCAGCGCCTTCGCGAAGCGTCGCTTTTCGGTTCACCTCTGGACGTGACCGAATCCGGCCGGAATGGGAGCCGCCGCCGGTGTGTCCCGGTGGATGCGCCCCGAGGTCTCCCGCAGGGCCCGCCCGCTGCCGCCCCAGCGCACCTGGACCAGCTCGGCGGCGATGGACACCGCCGTCTCCTCCGGGGTGCGCGCCCCCAGGTCCAGCCCGATCGGCGAGTGCAGGCGCTCCAGCTCCGCCTCGTCCACGCCCGCCTCGCGCAGGCGCGCCAGCCGGTCCTCGTGGGTGCGCCGTGACCCCATCGCCCCGATGTAGCCGGCGCGGGTGGCCAGGGCGGCCTTGATGACCGGGACGTCGAACTTGGGGTCGTGGGTGAGCACGCACACCACGGTCCGCTCGTCCACCTGGTCGGCGATCTCGTCGAGGAACACGTGCGGCCACTTGACCACCACCTCCTCGGCGGTGGGGAAGCGCTTGCGGGTCGCGAAGACGGGGCGGGCGTCGCACACCGTCACCCGGTAGCCCAGGTAGGTGCCCAGGTCGGCGACGGCCGCGGCGAAGTCGATGGCGCCGAACACCAGCATGCGCGGGGCGGGGGTGAAGGACTGGACGAACACCTCCAGTTCGTCGCCGCGCCGCTGGCCGTCGGCCCCGTACCGGAGGACGCCGGTACTGCCCTGGGCCAGCATGCCGCGCACGTCGTCGTCGATCGCGTCGGCCAGTCGTCCGCCGGCGGCCCCCAGGTCGCCCTCGGCGCGGGTCGGCCACACCACGCGGCGCTCGCCGACCCGGTCGGCTCCGGAGGGGTCGGCCACGACGGTGGCCACGGCCACCGGCTGGTGCTCGTCGACGGCGCCGATGACCGAACCGAGCTGGGGAAAGGTGTCCCGGCTGATGGGCTCGACGAACATGTGGAGGGTTCCACCGCAGGTCAGGCCGACGCTGAACGCCTCGTCGTCGCTGTAGCCGTAGGTGCGCCGTACCGGCTCGCCCGTACGGATCGCCTCCAGTGCCTCCTCGTAGACGGCGCCCTCGACGCACCCGCCCGACACGCTCCCGGTGACCTCGCCGGACGCGCTGACCAGCATGGCCGCCCCCGGCCCGCGGGGTGCGCTCTTGTCCGTGTCGATGACCGTGGCCAGCGCGAACGTCTCACCCGAGGCGTACAGCCGTGACACGGCCGCTCGGATATCCCTCACGCGACACCCCTTCTTCCACTTCGTCCCGCCTCCCCCGGCGCTCGCGGAGGTGGAGCGCGGGCCTCGCCTTCCACGGTATGTGCCCCGCACAACAGAAGGGGAGTCGCCGTTCCCTCAAGAAACGGCGACTCCCCTTGTACGTACCTACGAACCGTCGCGGTCGGGCTCCTGGGTCTCGCCGCGCTCGTGCAGCAGGGCCTGGAACTCGCCGAGCTGGCGGCGGGCGAGCTCGCCGTCCGCGCTCTGGATGCCCATCACCGCGAGCGTGCTGCCGTCGGACAGGTCCACCGACGGCCAGGGCTCCCCCTCGCGCATCTGCGCGTCGATGATCTCGGGCCAGGCCAGCACGTGCGTGCGGATGCTGTTGACGATGGTGACGTTGCGCTGGGTGGCCACCAGGCGCGGGCGCCCCAGCAGGTGCAGGACCGCGGCGATGGCCAGGCCGAGTCCGAACAGCATCACCCGGTCCTGGATCCGCCAGTCCACCGGCAGGGTCGCGGAGAGCACGCCCATGGTCGCCAGGATCAACAGGGCCAGGCCGTAGGCGACCCAGCGCATCGCGCGCGGGCGCCACGTCATGGGCAGCGTCGGCTGCTTGGAGACCTCGTCCACCGTTTGTTCCTCAGTCCGCACCAACTGCTCCGCTCCGAGCCCCGCCGGCGTCCGCCGGCGGAGATGGTTCCGCCTTGTCCGTCATGGCCCCGACCGGTCCGCCGGCCGCGGGTCCGCCCGTGGCCGGCCCGTTCACGGGCACGGACTCAGCGGCGCAGCCCGCGCAGGGCCACCGCGGTGTCCAGCGCGGCCATCGCCGCCTCCGCGCCCTTGTCCTCGACACTGCCCGGCAGGCCGGCGCGGTCACGCGCCTGTTCAAGGGTGTCACATGTGAGCACACCGTTGCCGACGGGGGTGGACTGGCGCAGGGCGACCTCGGTGAGCCCGTGGGTGACGGACTGGCACACGTAGTCGAAGTGGGGCGTGCCCCCGCGGATCACCGCGCCCAGCGCGATCACGGCGTCGTGCTGACGCGCGAGCTCCTGGGCCACGACGGGGATCTCCACCGCTCCGGCGACCCGGACCACGACGGGTTCGGAGGCGCCGGAGGCCTTGACCGCGGCCAGGGCGTTGGCGAGCATCGGCTCGACGATCGGCGCGTTCCAGCGGGTGACGACGATACCGACGGACAGCCCGGTGGCGTCGATCTCACCGGTCTCGGGGCGTCCTTCACCACTCATGTGCGGGTCTCCTTCGTGCGGTGCGGCGGGGCGGGCCGCGATGGGCGTAGCGGGTCGGCGGGGAACGGGTGACGGCGGCGGGGCGCGGCCGCGCTAGCGCGCGATGCCGGAGAGCACGTGGCCCATGCGGTCGCGCTTGGTGCGCAGGTAGGCGATGTTGTCGTCGGTGACGAAGGACGGCATGGCCACCCGCTCGCTGACGCGCACGCCGTGCCGCTCCAGCCCCTCGGCCTTGGCCGGGTTGTTGGACAGCAGCCGGACCGAGGACACCCCCAGGTCGGTGAGGATCTGGGCGCCGGCCCCGAACTCGCGGGCGTCGGCGGGCAGGCCCAGTCTCAGGTTGGCGTCGACCGTGTCCACGCCCTGGTCCTGGAGGCTGTAGGCGCGCAGCTTGTGCAGCAGGCCGATCCCCCGGCCCTCGTGGCCGCCGAGGTAGACGATGACGCCGCGCCCCTCCTCGGCGATGTCGGCCATGGCGGCGTCGAGCTGCTCGCCGCAGTCGCAGCGCTGGGAGCCGAAGGCGTCGCCGGTGAGGCACTCCGAGTGCAGGCGGGCCAGGACGTCGGCGCCGTCGGTGAGGTCGCCGAGAACGAGGGCGACGTGCTCGGCGCCGTCGGCGGTCCCCGTGAAGCCGATCGCGCGCCACTCGCCGTAGCGGTTGGGCAGGCGGGTCTCGACCTGACGCGTGACCAGGGACGGGGTGGCCTGCTCCGCGGTCAGCGTGTCGCCCAGGGCGACCCGGTGGGCGGCGAGCTGCTCGACCGAGACCAGCTTGAGGCCGTGCTCGTCGGCGAACTCGCGCAGGCGCGGCAGGCGGGCCATGGTGCCGTCGTCGTTGACGACCTCGGCCAGGACGCCGGCGGGGCGCAGCCCGGCCAGCCGGGCGAAGTCGACCGAGGCCTCGGTGTGGCCGCGGCGGGCCAGGACACCGCCCGGGCGGGCGCGCAGGGGCAGGATGTGGCCGGGGCGGACGAAGTCGACGGGGCGGCTGTCGGCGGCGGCCAGCAGGCGGATGGTGTGCGCGCGGTCGGCGGCGGAGATGCCGGTGGTGACCCCCTCACGCGCGTCGACGGTGACCGTGTAGGCGGTGCGCAGGCTCTCCTCGTTGCGTGCGGTCATCAGCGGCAGGTCGAGGCGGTCCAGGTCGTGGCCCTCCAGCGGAACGCACACCACACCGGACGTGTAGCGGATCATGAACGCCAGCAGTTCCGGGGTGGCGAGTTC